>NZ_JBLYNQ010000008.1:0-1463789 GCF_049310265.1 Endozoicomonas sp. ALB091
CTATTGACCTAGCCCGCATATTTCATAAACGCTGCTATAGCTCGAATGATTGATTTTTTTTGAACAAACATAGCCTGTCAGATCGTAGCAGCGTATTTCTCTGCGGTGATATTGTGTCCCGCCATGGCTTTTTGTCAAAAAACATACCGATTTGCCTGACACCAGGGGCACTGAACCCTCAACCTCTTTCAGTTGATTCAATAAAACGCCTGCCAACTTAAAAGTTGTGTCTCTTATCCCGGTTTGAGGACAGGCAAAGCAGCAAAAGCCTCTGTCACTCGTTGCAGCAACACTTTCATTGGGTTGCTGCTGGGCAGATGTAACTTAACACGGTCTTTATACTCCACAACCTTAACCCCTGCGGGACAAGCCCTTCCCGAGTCGTGTAAATGTGGGGGCTGATGCCAGATGGGTCTCGGCATTCAGAGGAATGCGACCGACAGCCAGCTTGAACATGGGGTCCTTACGCAAATGGTTGCTGTCATTGGCATCCTGATAACCGCAGGCCATTTGCAGCACTCTTTGCGTCAGAAGATCCTGCATGGAATGGTCAATACAGGATTGATGTCGTTTTGGCTAACAATCCTGAAATACCTGTTACCGTTCCGAGATCAATCCTGGATAAAGCCGGATGTAAAGCTTATTCAGTGGAACGCCATATTGAAACAGGAACGATACGCTCCTGCTTTGAAATTAAAAAAGGTGAAGAATCGCTGGTGGCCAAAGTGGTTCCGGACTGGAAAGCCAATGATTTGGCAGCAGGGTTAAAATCCATAAGAATGCTGCTATTTTTCATGCCAAAAGAAATTAGAATGGCCATCCGGGAAATGACTAATCCATTGATCCGGCAGTGCAATCTTAAAGAAGAGAAAAAGAACCAGGCTGCATTCAAAGAAGCACTGGAACAAACAGTAAGACTTGATACTCTCTTGCCACAGGCAACCAAATTAACCTTCAGGGTGCCAAAGATAACCGAAGCAGTTGACGCTGATAACCTGCTGATCATGGAACACCTTCAGGATGGGCATGCGTTGAATACATTGATCAACCCGGAAAACCAGCAGTTGCGGTCAGAAGTCTACCAAAGGTGTTTTGGTGTAAATCTGGTTGATGATGATCTTTTCAAGTCTGTACTGGATAAAGTTCATTTTCAGGTACAGGAAAAATGGTGTGAGCTTGCCTTAGGGCATGGCATTGTTCATGGAGACTGTCACCCTGACAATATCATGTTAAGTTTCAAACCCGATGGCCACATAGATGTCTGGTTTAACGACTTCGGCAATTGCATCACGCTCACAGAAGCGCAGCGGACTCAGTACCCTGACACTGCTCACCTGCTGAGTAACCTGGCTGATCCATTCACACCTGAAGCAATGGATCAAACCAGGTTAGACCGACTGGTAGACACTTTATCTTGGATTAACGGGATTGTTGGGTATCAGAAGGAGGCTGTTAGTCCCCATCTGGATTCTCAGACATTATCAATATGGAACATTTTTGCCGGTTAGTTGTCCAATCATAGTATATTCCTCTGAATGAAATATTAATGGTGATCTAGCATGAAAAGCTCAGCTCCGGTTGGTGAATTACCCCCTTTTCCGCCCTCTCCTTATTGCGTAGGGGACAGAAAGGATTCTGATAGCACGCAAGCTGTTAGTTTAGCTAAAATTATGATGCGATATTGCTCAAACTCCAAGGGCGAACTCAATAAAGACAAGTTATCCGGTCTTCTGGGCAAGACAGTCAAGTATATTGCTGAGAATGCCGGAGTGGAGCTGCCATCAATTGTCAGTGGTGGTGCGGAACAAAACTCAGCCAGCAATAACCTGACAAATCCTGACCGTTGGGAATGGAATAATTGGGAGAGTAGGTTATTCAGTACGGAAGGATATGGCTTGAATGTATTGTTGCATGTCCGTTATCGCAAACTCGTTTTTGACATACTTAGTACCTATATAGGGGCTGATGAAGATAAAATTCGTGCTCTTTTTCAGCACCCACTATTTGAAGAATCATTGCGGGCAGGGGATCTCAAAACAGATATAACATCTCTCGACTTCAGGGGCATTCTTCAGAAACACCAAGGTGCTTCAACTTCAAAAATATTAGGTGAACTGTTTACTATCTGCGCAGGTGGGCCCAAAACGTTTCTTCAGCTTAAGCCCACAGGGTTGATCAAATCAGCCATTGCATTGGGCTATCTGCCGGAAGAAGGCATTGAAAAGATTTTTAACTTGACAGCGGAGACGTAAATATATGATTAGCGGTCCGCTGAGAATATTCACAGCCTGAGCATATTCGTATGAATCAAATACCCGGGGACTTCTGATATGCATCCTTCAGCTGGAAAATCACCCTTTTTGCCATCCTCAGTTGATCGTGCAGAAAGTACACATAATCCTGATAGCCGTGCAGTTGTTGCAAAGGGTACAAATCCTGACAGCAGTGCAGCTGTTGTATTCGGACAAAGTATTATCCGGTATTGCAGTGACGGTAAGCTCAATCCCTATGGCGAGTTCAATCTTAATAAAGAACAATTATCCCTCCTTCTGGACAGGGTGATCAATTATATTAAGGATCAAACCGGAGTGTTGCCATCGGTTGTCAGTGGTACTGCGGCAAATAAACCAGCCAGCAATAACCCGACAGATCCTGACTGTTGGGACTTGAATCGGTGGGAGAGTGGCCTTGGCATTAAAGATATGCCTTGCAGACATCGCAGCGTTATATGTTTAATACTGGGTGCCAATATAGGCCGTGATGAAGGTAAAATTCTTGCTCTTTTCCAGCACCCAATATTTGAGGATTCATTACGGAATGCAAAGATCCCCATAAATACATTAGAATCTCTCCATGTCAGGAACTTTATTCAATTAAAGGACTGCCCCTCAATATTCGCTAAACTGCTCGATTTTTACGGGGAGCAAGGCGATATTAAGCCCGCAGGGATCATCAAATCAGCCATTGCATTGGGTTATCTGCCGAGAGAGCACATTGAACGGCTTGTTCAAGCTGCTCGCAGGTAAAAATATGAAAAGCGAACGCCAGAGAATATTCACATCTTGGTTAACTACTTATATTCCCGGGCTTGAAGCTGATCATCAACTGGTCATTGACAGCACTTTAGTGACCAGCTTGCCAATACCTGCGGCAGCCTCACTGATATTTTGTGCCAACATATAAGCTGGAGTGGTCACCAGTTTATGGGGCTCATCAATGACAATTTCATCAACTGCACAGGGCTGGTGAGTCACTCCGGTTTGCTCCATTGCCTCGGCAGTTGCTGCATCATTACCAATGGTTGCCCTAACGCCTTCGGCAAAAATACGACCAGCCATTGCCGGAGCAATGCAGATCAGGCCAATTGGCTTACCGGCTTCCGAGAACGCCTTAACGGCAACCATCATATCAACCTGCACTCGCAGCTCAGCGCCTTTAAACGCAAAATCCGACAGGTTTTTCGCTGCCCCAAAGCCACCCGGAACAATCAGGGCATCAAAGTCAGCGACTTTCAAAGCTGCCAGGGGTTCGATATTCCCCCGTGCTATTCTGGCGGCCTCCACCAGAACATTTCGCTGTTCCTGACTTTCTTCCCCGGTCAAATGGTTAATGACGTGGTGTTGATTAATATCAGGAGCAAAGCATTTATAGGCTGCTCCCTGCTGTTCAATGCTCAGTAGTGTTAATACTGATTCATGAATTTCAGCACCATCGTAGACACCACACCCGGAGAGAACGACGGCGACTTTCTTCTGATGATTTGAACTCATTAGCGTATTCTCCTATCAATACATTCATTTACAGATCGCACAGAAGATCTCCTGAGAAAAAGGACAACTTTCTATCAGAGCCTCATTGCAAGTCTCGACTGTTCTATTAAAGTAGTTCTTATCTCAGCTCAACAATAAATCATTTTGGAGTCAATAGATGGGGGTGTCCGGGAGGCTGTTCTAAAATAGACTACCCTGGGAGGCTGTCCGAGAATAGACTGCCCTACTGCGGTGGCAGCAAATTGGTCTAAAAATTCGGAAATTTTTAGCAAATAGAACCACTATTCACTAAAAATTTCCAACTTTTTATCCTCAATTTTCTGCCATCCTCGCTACGGGCGCTATTCTCGGACAGGCTCCCAGGCGGTAACTGCTCCTGCATTCACATGGTCGTGCAGAGAATTAAACAAAAAAATCCGTTTTGTGCGACAAATAGAACCTATATTCACCTCACAAAACGGAATATTTACCCTCAATTTTTTGTCCCCCCTTCCTCAGGAGACACCCGGATGGATGATTTTACCGGGCAACCTTCTGGAAGAGGGTCTTCAGGATGGGCACTATTTTTTCAGTTGCCCTCATCGACTTCCATTGGCTCTTCACCCGTCAGGTTGGCAGGGCTCAGTGCCTTTTCCATCAACATGATTGACCATGCCTGGCCAGTGGCTCCTCCACCATAAACGATTACCTTCTTCTCCTCCTCGGATTCATACGTGTTATACCATTCACTTAATCCATTGCGACGTTCACCTGCCTCGTGCAACTCCAACAACAGCTCTTTAACCTCTGGAGTACTCTCCATGTGATTGGTCAGAGCATCAATTATCCGGTATTCGATCTGCGGCCATACCAGAAAACCTTTGCTATCGATCAGCATGTCTTTTTCGTGGTTGTTAGCCATATTGATGGGAGAGAACACCTTCAGGCCAGCTTCCGTCAGTTGTGATCTGATCAGTTTTACCACCGCAGGGTGATCTTCCGGTTGAATCAGCCCGTTTTCAATAGCCAGTGCCAGCCCCTGCAGGTTGACTTCCTTACCCTCCAGAAAATCCTTGTTGGCATTAACCAGTGGGGAGATATATTCCATGGGTTTGTTCATGGACTCGCGGCCGGTGGGATTATCCGAATGGACAAAGTCCCTCGGGTCAAATTTGCCGTCCTTGTTATAGAGGAAGGTTTCTTTAATCAACTGTTTGAACTTCGCCAGTTCATCGCTGACGGCCTGCGGATTATCATCAAGCAAGGCGGAAATAAAGCCGGAAACGGGTGTTGTCCCGGGTGGGAAATGTTTACTCAGTTCGATCTTGAGCTGGGGGCCGATCTCTTCCAGATGATGGGCCAGTCCGGTGAAACCCTGATAGAGAAAACAGGCATTACTGCACAGCAGTTTCTGATACATCCAGGTGTCGAGCATATCACGGTTATCGCCACCCTGAGGCAAGCCATTGGCCGGGTCCAGTACTTTTTTATCAAGGTAAGCCATGGCATGGGCAAGGTTGGGAACCAGTTTCCGGACGTCGTCCTTTTGCTCCTGAGTGCCGGCAAGTTCCAGCAGTTTGGTCATGGAGCGAATAAAGTGAATTTCACTGTCGGTGGTGCCCGGCGTTAATGTGCCGAGGGTATCGGTCAGTAAGCCCCTTAAGGTATGGGTCGGATTGGGTACACCCGGGTCACCCGTATCTTTCGCCATTAGGTAGTTAGCATAAAGCTGGTTGAGTATGGTCTTCAGTTCTTCCGGTGCGATGGTTTTCAGGGACTCCGAATCCAGAGTGGGCAGGGTGATCCCGGGGAATTTTTCTTTCATATAGTCACGCAGATTGTAGTACCAGCCATTCCCGGTGTCTCCCCCCAGCACCCGCTGATAGACAAATTCGCTCAAATACGGGTCTGGAATCACTACCTGAGGAATCAGTCCACTGTCGAACTGCTTGCTGGCAATGGATGCCAGAGAGTCCGTCAGCTTTTTGTGGGCCTCAGGGCGGGTGACGTCTTGTTTGCTCAGGGTATCGATCATAATACCAAAATCACGCATCCATACTGTTTGCCCATAGCGATCCCCAAGGGATGCAGGCAACCCCCGGGTGATCAGGGATTGCTTCAGGGTCTGGACGAGTCGCAGTTTATCTTCACCGCTCTGCTTACTGATGAAATCGTTCACGGCGTTCTTGACTGCCTGAGACAGTCCCTGCTTACGGGTCAGGCGATCATCGGTATATGTCCGCCAGTAGTCCCTGACGCCTTGGTCTTTCAATTCCTCTATCACCCTCTGGCGCAGGCCTGCAACCTGTGGCTCCGGCACCGCGTCTTTTGCGTCACAACCATCTCTGTGACCAAATATCATCAAGTTGAAAGCTTCTTTCTGTTTTGCATTGAGGGTGTGATAATGGGATTTGAAATCGTAAACATCTGCATCCGGACCCAATTCTTTGCGGATCTCGTCCGTCATCATGCTAATGCGCTCTTGATTGACCCGAACAGGGACCTCTTCGGACTCTCCGTAGTAAGATTTGCCGTCGATTTCAATGCAAGCGCCGACAACGTCGACAAGTCCGTCAGGTTTGACCCGCAGGCCATTTTCAAAACTGATATAGACTCTGGGCAATACCGCCTCAATAGAAGCATCCTGAAACAGATTTCGCTCGGCCATCATTTCCTTGACCACATCAATTCTGCTGGTGGCACCAAATTTGATGTCGTCGCCTACCGGCTGGGTAGGCGTTAGCAGTTTTTCTATGGGAGGTTTGATGCGTACAGTTCTCTGATTCGAACCTAAGAATCTTGTCAGAACGTCATCACCGGTATCCACTTTCTCCCGGTTGTTCGTGGTGTGCACCAACAAGTATTGGGCTTTATCACCAAACAAGCCCGAAGCTTCGATACTCATAATTACTATCCTCTCGTTACGTTGTGAAAAGTTTTATGGACGTACCGACAACTCTGACAAGTAGAAAAGTGATTTGTTCCCAGTACCAGTGAAGAAATAGAAGTACGTAAATACCAGTTGTAATTAATTATTGGTACATCGTCTGGTAAAATTTCTGGCCGGAGATGTTCTGGTCAGCACTCCGGTGGCAACTGGTACTGAATTTTCAGTTCAGGATTTTTTCGGGTTGCCGACTGTGAAATTTCTGAATCACGGTAACTTTTTTATTGATAAAAACCGACAACAGTTGTCACTGGTGTCAAGACAAATGGAGTGAAAACAGCGGCGGTGCTATGATAAGCGCTGATCCTTACGGACCTACCCTTCAGGTCAAGTTGATCAGGCAGGTCAAAGCCACAAACAACCACGGTAAGCCACTTTATCCATGCAATTTTTTTCACAACTTAAACAAATCCTGCAAACCCTATGATGCCAGGTACCGGAATGTACAGTTTTATAACAGCAATGGCTGTCCTGGTGCTTGGAGGCACACTTATTTTCTGGCTCATGCGTAACAGAAATCGGTCAAAACGCCACCGGCCCACATTTGATGTAACGGGCGACCCGCAGAAAACCGTTATCCCCCGGGATAAACATCCGGTTTCCCGTCGCTACATCAATGACAATGCGCTCAAAGTTATTAACCGGTTAACCAGCCAGGGCTATGAAGCTTATCTGGTGGGGGGGTGTATCCGTGATCTCTATCTTGATCTTCACCCCAAGGACTTTGATGTCGCGACCAATGCCAGTCCTGAAGACGTCCGCAGGCTGTTTCGTAATTCCAGACTGATTGGCCGACGTTTCAAACTGGTTCATGTGCTCTTCGGTCGTGAAATGATTGAAGTAGCCACCTTCCGTGCCACCCATGAACAGCACCATGGTCAGGAAAAGTCCCGGCACTCGGAATCCGGAAGAATTCTCCGGGATAATGTTTATGGCACCATGGAAGACGATGCCATGCGCCGGGATTTTACCGTTAATGCCCTTTACTACGATGGGCGTGACTTCAGTGTGGTGGATTTCTGCAACGGGGTTGATGACATTCGCACCGGTACCCTGCGACTGATTGGCGACCCGGTTACCCGTTACCATGAAGACCCGGTTCGCATGCTCAGGGCCATTCGGTTTGCGGCTAAACTCAACTTCACGATGGCACCGGAAACCGAGCAACCCATTCGGGATCTTGGGCAGTTGTTGCACGATATTCCAGCTGCACGATTGTTTGATGAGGTTCTGAAGCTGCTGCAGTCCGGTCAGGGTGTACGTACGTTTGAATTACTGCAGGAATACCAGTTGTTTGATCCACTGTTTCCAGGAACAGCGCATTGCTTGCACGAACAGGACAGACTTGCCGGTCACCTGATTATTGAAGCATTGGACAGTACCGACAAGCGAGTCAGACAAAATCGTCCTGTGACACCAGCGTTCCTGTTCGCCGCACTTTTATGGGCACCTATGAGGCGAATGGCCAGAGAGCTTATGGACCAGGGTATTCCGCCTGTTCCGGCATTCCAGCAGGCTTCCATGACGGTGATCACGAACCAGTGTCATCACACCGCGATTCCCCGCCGGTTCTCCATGGTGGTTCGTGATATCTGGGATCTGCAGATTCGACTGGAACGCAGACAGCCCAAACTGATTGAAACCTTGCTGGAGCACCCCAAATTTCGTGCGGCCTATGACTTCCTGATACTCCGGGAGCAAGCCGGTGAAAACCTGTCGGCGTCCGGTCAATGGTGGACAGAAATACAGGAACTGGATGAACATGGCCGTCATGCCATGATCCGGTCGCTTACCAGCCATGGCGGGCAGAAAAAGCAGGGCAATAAACGCAGACGGCGCAGGCGCAAGCCTCGCAGTGGTGATGCCTCGTCAGCACATCAGTCCGGAGAGTCCTGATGGCAGAAACCGCTTATGTGGCACTGGGTAGTAACCTTGAGCAACCAGACCTTCAATTGCAGCGTGCCGTGGATGACATTGACAGTATGCCTCAAATAACGGTTGCTGCCTGTTCCAGGCTCTACCGAAGTGACCCGGTTGGCCCCCCCGGCCAGCCCGATTACTGCAATGCGGTGGTGGCTGTGAATACCACATTGGCACCGCTCAGGCTGCTGGATGCCCTGCAGTCGATAGAAAACGCCCATGGTCGTGTGCGCTCGGTACGCTGGGGACCGAGGACTCTGGATCTGGATATCATTCTGTTTGGCAACCGGTGCATTGAGTCAGAACGACTGACCGTTCCTCACTATCAGATGCAGGTTCGCAATTTTGTGCTGTGCCCTCTGCTGGATGTTGCACCGGATCTTGAACTTCCGGATGGTACTCTATTGCAGGCAATGGTGGATGAACTAGGGTACCAGGGGCTGAATGTTATTGCTGACCGTTATCCATGGTTTTAACAGTCTGACTTTGCAAACCCGCACTCTGGAAACAGGGCGGCCTGACCGTTGCGCCAAGCCCTTAACTGACAAGCATTCACACTTCTCGTATAATCCGCGACAGCAATTAATCAAGGTCTTTACCCATGGCTAAAGTCACCCTAAGTATCCTGTCCGAGATGAAAAAAACGGGTGAGAAATTCACCTGCCTGACGGCCTACGATTCCACCCAGGCTCACCTGGCCAGCAGTCAGGGCGTGGCAGTGATACTGGTTGGTGACTCCCTTGGCAATGTCTGTCAGGGACAAACCAGCACGGTTCCTGTTACTGTGGACGACATGTGTTATCACACCCGCTGTGTCAGTAGCAAAGCGGGCGACTCCCTGTTAATGGCCGATCTGCCGTTCGCTTCCTACACCAATGAGCAACAGGCGCTGGCCAACGCAACCCGCCTTATGCAGGCGGGTGCTGAAATGGTCAAGCTGGAAGGTGAGGCCTGGCTGGCACCCATTGTTACCCGCCTGCGTGAGCAGGGTATCCCTTCCTGCGTCCACCTTGGTCTGACACCACAGTCAGTGCATGTTCTGGGTGGCTACAAAGTTCAGGGTCGCGATGAAGCCCGCGCCAATGCCATGATTGCAGCCGCCATCGGGTTGGAAAAGGCCGGTGCCGCCATTCTGGTGCTGGAGTGCGTACCTTCGGTGCTGGCCCGGGAAATCACCCGTGCCGTTCAGATTCCGGTGATTGGTATTGGTGCCGGTGCTGACACGGACGGCCAGGTGCTGGTGATATACGACATGCTGAATATGACCGCCGGACGCAAACCCAAATTCGTGAAAAACTTTATGGCTGAAGGTGGTTCTGCCCAGGATGCTGTCGCTGCCTACGTTAAAGACGTCAAGAACGGCACATTCCCGGGTCCGGAACACGGATTCGACTAAACGGAAAGTATCCATCATGCAAACTGTACACTCTATTGCTGAAGTTCAGGGTATCGTTGGCACCCGTAAATCGGCCGGGCTGCGCATTGGCTTTGTACCGACCATGGGTAACCTGCACGGTGGGCACCTGACCCTGGTGGAAAAAGCCAAAGAAAGCTGCGACTTTGTGGTGGTGAGTATCTATGTAAACCCCTTGCAGTTTGGCCCCAACGAGGACTATGACTCCTATCCACGAACCATGGAGCAGGACCAGCAGCTGCTGATGGATCACGGTGTTGATTTGCTCTATGCCGCCAGCACCCATGAAATCTATCCGGAAGGCAGCGAAAACCATACCCATGTGAGTGTCGATGTGCTGGATGGTATGCACTGCGGGAATACCCGGCCCGGTTTCTTCCGGGGCATTGCCACGGTGGTCACCAAGCTGTTCAACATTGTGCGCCCGGATATCGCGGTATTTGGCGAGAAAGATTTCCAGCAGCTGACCATCATTCGCAAAATGGTGCAAGATATGGTGATGCCGGTTGAGATTCTCGGTGCCTCAATCGCCCGTGAGCCAACCGGCCTGGCCATGAGTTCACGCAATGGCTATCTGACCCCACAAGAGCGCGGAGAGATAGCACCCGCTCTTTATCGCTGCCTGACGCAAGCCAGAGACGCGATTCAGGCGGGCGAAACCGACTTTGACCTGCTGCGCAGAAATGCGTTTGCCCACATGGCCCAGGCCGGGTTCAAGCCGGATTACTTTAATATCTGCAATCCACAAACCCTGCTGCCCGCAACGCATAATGAGCAGTCACTGGTCATTCTTGCTGCTGGCTATTTAGGCAAAGCCCGATTGATTGATAATATTCACTTTACCCGGTAATGCTGTCGCCCACTGGATTCAGACGTCTGAATCCAGTGCTAATGGTTTTCCCGCTATCAATAAGTAAGGTATATTCCCCACCTCACTTATCCAATCTATCTGCCACCCTTATTTCCATCCTTATCTAATGAGGCAAGACAGTGATTAACTCAACTGCTCTGGATCATCTGCCCGCATCCAAAGACCTGACGGCTCTGCAACAACATCTGGCCAATACCCATCTGCGCAGCCTGTTTGCTGAAGATCCAAACCGGTTTGACCGCTACAGCCTTGAAGCTGCTGGCCTGTTTCTTGATTACTCAAAGCACCTGATTAACGACGATGTAATGACATCCCTGGTAACGCTGGCGGAGCAGGCCAATCTGGCACAAGCCCGTGACGCCATGTTTGCCGGTGACAAGATCAACTACACGGAAAAGCGTGCGGTACTCCATACGGCACTGAGAAGCTTTGGTGATGCTCCGGTGATGGTGGGTGGTGAAGACATCATGCCCGGGATCTGCGAAACCCGTGCCCGTATGAAGGCCATGACTGAACAGGTTCACTCCGGACAGTGGCTTGGCCATACCGGCAAGCCCATCAAACATATCGTGAATATTGGTATCGGTGGTTCTTACCTGGGGCTCAAAACTGCTATTAATGCTATGACCCCTTACCACGTTAAGGGTTTTGAACATCACTTTGTGGCGAATATTGACCCTAACGAGTTGTCTGAAGTTCTGGGTAAAATTGATCCGGAAACCACGCTGTTTATCGTTGCCTCCAAGTCCTTTGGTACCCTGGAAACCCTGCAAAATGCCCAGGCAGCCAGAGCCTGGATGATTGCCCAGGGCTGTGCCGAGCAGGATATCCGTAAACACTTTATGGCCATCTCCACCAACCTCAAGGCCATTGACCAGTTTGGTATCGCCCAGGAAAACACCCTGCCGCTGTGGGACTGGGTTGGCGGTCGCTACTCCCTCTGGTCCAGTATCGGCCTGTTGATTTCCATGGTGGTCGGCTACGACAACTTCGAGCGTCTGCTAAAAGGCGCTGAAGCCATGGACCAGCACTTCTGCACAGCTCCTCTGGCAGAAAACATGCCGGTGATTGCCGGTCTGCTGGGCGTCTGGTATCAGAACTTTATGGGTGCTGAATCCCATGCTGTTATCTCCTATGACTACTTCCTGCGTGATCTGCCGGGCCACCTGCAGCAGGTGGATATGGAAAGTAACGGCAAGCGTACCCGTGAAGACGGCAGCACAGTTGCCTACCACACCGGATCAGTCATCTGGGGCGGAACCGGTACTAATGACCAACACGCCTACCACCAGCTGCTGCACCAGGGCACACGGTTAATTCCCGTGGACTTTATCGCTCCGGCCACCACTCATAACCCGATTGGCGAACAACATCCCTGGCTGTTTACCAATGCGCTGGCCCAGAGTCAGGCCATGATGCAGGGCAAAACACTGGAAGAAGTGCGGGATGAACTCACCGCTTCTGGTATGGATGCTGACCAGGTGGAACGTCTGGCTGCTCACAAGGTGATTCCGGGCAATCGTCCGAACAGTATGATTGTTCCTGAAAAGATCACACCGGAAACCACCGGTGCATTGATTGCCATGTATGAGCATAAAGTCTTTGTCCAGGGCACTATCTGGCAAATTAACCCCTTCGACCAATGGGGCGTTGAGCTGGGTAAAGTACTGGGTGATCGTCTGATTGAGAAAATTCGCGCCAAAGAGGAAACCACCGACCAGGACAGCTCAACCAATGGTTTGATCAGGCGTTTTAAGCAGTTTAATCGCTAACATCTGGTCGACTGTCCGGAATATTATGATTCCGGACATTGGTCTTATGGACTCGTTCCCGCGATCAGCTGTTGCCAAAAGCCCATAAAAGGGTCTTACCGCGTGGGTTCCTGAAGGAGCCGACATTCGAAACCGCCATGCACCCTGCTTTCTCCAATCCAAGGCCCTCGGGAACGCCTCCTTATCTGAAAAATCAGGTATCATAGAATCCCTTCACCTTTTGATCATAGAAATAAGTACAACGCCATGATTACACCAGCAATCCCCCTGACCGATATCCACCGCCATCTGGATGGCAATATCCGACCGGCAACCATTCTGGATCTGGGCAGGAAGAATAATCTTCAGCTTCCGGCAGACAACCTGAAAGACCTGATTCCCCACGTCCGGGTCATCAGCCAGGAACCGGACCTGGTCAGTTTTTTAAGCAAGCTGGACTGGGGCGTTAAGGTCCTTGCAGACTACGATGATTGCCGCCGGATAGCGTATGAAAATGTCGAAGATGCCATGAACGCCCGCATTGATTATACCGAGCTGCGCTTCAGTCCGGGGTACATGGCGATGACCCACGGCCTTGACCCCGAAGGTGTTGTTGAAGCGGTGATTGACGGCGTGACTGCCGGTAGCCGTGACTTCGGTGTGGCAACCAACCTGATCGGTATTTTGAGCCGTACCTTTGGCCAGGAAGCCTGCCAGAAAGAGCTGGATGCCTGCCTTGCAAGCAAAGACAAGCTGGTTGCGATTGATCTTGCCGGTGATGAGCTGGGTAAACCCGGAGCGCTGTTTGTTGACCATTTCCGCCAGGTTCGCGATGCTGGCCTGCACATCACCATTCATGCCGGAGAAGCCGCTGGCCCGGAAAGCATGTGGCAGGCCATCAGGGAATTGGGTGCTACCCGCATAGGTCATGGGGTAAAAGCCATCTATGATCCTGAGCTGATGGATTATCTGGCAGAACATAAGATCGGTATTGAGTCCTGTCTGACCTCCAATATCCAGACCAATACCTTCCCCGATATTCAGAGCCATCCACTCAAGCAGTTTCTCGATCATGGCATTTTGGCCACTATCAACACGGACGATCCGGCGGTGGAGGGCATTGAACTGCCCCATGAATATGAGGTGGCGGCACCTGCTGCCGGGCTGACCCGGGATGATATCCGCCAGGCACAGGAAAACGGTTTAAGTATTGCTTTTTTGTCTGAAGAGGAAAAAGTTGCTTTGCAAGCCAAAGCAAAGAACCGTACCTGAAAGCTGTGTTATGTTCACCCACGTAGGCCGCATTGTGCAACTTGTTCTTTGATACTGTTCTTTATCTTGTTTGTATCGAGATTTCGATATTGAAATGAGTCTGTTTTGATAGGGTATATCGAAACATTCTTGCATTATCCCGATGGCTGTCTATGTTTCTGACACGCAAGAAAAAACCCGACTCAAACGGAGCAGCAACTCCTCGTCGGGTTTTCCTGTATAGCAATGAGCTACTGCTCAGGAGGCAGTATAGCAATGATTTCGTTTGCGTACACAATCGGGGTAATGAAAATGGTTCGTGTGCAAATAAATACCAAAGGACTCGGCAACCTCAATTCGACACAGAAATTTTTGCTGGTTGTACTGGCGACTTTTGCAAATTCAGACGGTGAATGTTGGCCAAGTCAGGGGGTGCTGTCAGAAATAGTTGGGGCCAGTCAGCCTACAGTCAGTGCGGGTTTAAAGAAATTGGAACAGGAACGGCTGATCGAAAGCTGTCACCGTAAAACCAAAAACGGGGGTAACGCCAGTAAAATTTACCGGATGCTGTTTGAGCCGTTTGTGTTCAAGCGTATCAGGGAAGAACAATACAATTGCTTCGGCCAGCGGATCGACGATCCTCGCATGACCGACACTTCATGGGCGGATGGTTTCGAGTAAGTGAGCATAACAACCGCATCCACAGGACTACGCCCGTGATGCAAGAGGATATACCCTGGTTCCCACGGTTCCCCGTGGGAATGCAGCCCCAACTCGCCGTCAAGGCAAACTCCCCGTTTAAACCCCACGACTCCGTGCAGAAACAGGTTGCGCTGCATCCAGCAGGCTCCTGCTACCTCTTTAAGCAGGCATCCAGTCTGACACAGGATGTCCCTTTCCGACGAGCCGTTATCCAGCATCCAGCTACGCTGCCGAGTAATTATCAGTAATTAGCCATGAGTGGCTCCGGGTAAGCAGCGTACCACTGCAAACAGAATAAAGATGATAACAAAGGCCAGAAAACGGCATTTTCTGGCACACAGAGGTTAAACGCCTGAAGGCAAGGAAAGGACAACGGTCATGGATTCTGAGCAAATACAAAAAGATTCAAGTAGTGAAGCGCTTGTCACTATTAATGGCCCATTCCATGCTGAGGCTAAGGCTCCGTCTGAGCAGATGACCGATCACCGCAAGCTTAAAGGACAGGTTGTGGCAGAACCTGCTGATAACGGCGGGCTGCAAGAGTATCCCGCTGAGCCGTGGGAACAGGATTCCAGAACCATAGAGCAGAGGCTTTTGTCTGACATCAGTGCACTGTCTGCGGCTGCAATCAGTGACAAGAGTGAACTCAGGAAAAAACTGTCAGAACTCTACAAAAAGGCTCATGAGCTGATGACCTGCTACAACCAGAGAATCCAGAGCCTGTTGATGGATGATCGTTTTTTATACCGGCACTCCTCTGAAATCTCAGCGTTCATGATCCGGGGATTAATGCCGCCACTGGAAAAGATAAAAAATCTGGAAAAAGCGCTCGCATCAACACGGAAAAAATCAGAAGAAGAACCCATCGAGCAACTACAGCAGTCGGCGGTGGATGAACTGGCAAACGTTGAGAATGTATTTAAAGAGGCCAAAAGTCGGCTAACCAGATATACCAAACCCTTAAAGCCGGCACAGATACTTCAGAAACAGTTAAGTCAACGCCTGGAACGGGAAGCGTCGGAGCTAAAGCAGCAAGTGCAGAACCCCGGTGTTACAGCCTCTTTGCATAATATGGCCAGCACCTCTGCTAAACCGATATCCACCATTAAGGTTGAACCTGCCCATGCTGCACCCTTGCCACACTCTCAGAGCCAGAAGCCGACATACTCAGCGGAAGATTTAGTATCACAGCCGCTAAAAGCACTGGCAATAACACTCGAGACTGACAGCCCTGAAACCGGGAAAAGAGCCAGCCAGTCTGTTATCCGTTACGTGGCGTCGGAATATCAGCGCTATGCTCCTCTCAGCCCTTTCCTGTCAGCGGCCGGACAGAAGAGTGAACGGTTGTCAATGAACCCTGATAAGGCCTGTAAAGCATGCCAGGATGCCCTTGCGCTGCTGGACAGTGTTTCATCCACTAACGAGCCGGAGCTTTCCCTGGAGGCGTTGACTCAAATCGACAAGGCCATTGGCAAACTGGCTTCTTTCGATAAAAAGTTGCCTGGTGAAGTCTGGCAGCTATTAACAGAGCTGACACCTGACCGGGGCAACAGTCGATACCATTTGTTAAACCTGTTGTGTCGTAAGCTGCTTTTGGATGGCCCCACACCGTTAACACAAAAAACGGTACTGAATAAATTTAAAGACGTTGGACAGCTGCTATGCCAGTCTGGAGAAAATGCTGAAGATCAGGCGTTTGATCAGCAGTTTATCAATGTCTATGGTCCGATATTTACCTCGCCAACCCACCTGAAAAAAACACTCAATGTGGTGAATAAACCCCATGAGACTCAGGCACTGTTGCAGATGTTTGCCCGCCAGAAAGCCGATGAACAGGCTCGCCAGGCAGAGATGATTGAGGCGTTCAAAGTGATTGGCGATGAACAGAAGCTGGCGTGCCTGATGTCGGGAGCGGCTGCTTTTGACTGTCTGATAACCACAATACCGGAACAGCTGACGTCGGAAATCAATGGTTATCGCCCGGCTGAAACCAGCCAGACGCATAAGCAGTTAAACGACGCCGTACTTACAAAGTATTCGGATTATTACAAGACCACAGGGTTAATCCGGAAGCAGGCAGAAAACAACAACAGCGAGTACGAAAACAGCCAGTCTGAACACTCGACGATTCTCTCCCAGCTCAGCAGACAACTGACGGAAACACTGGCTTGCAAAGATAACCGGCAGGAAGCGCTACTGAACAACATAGATACCGAACTACAGAAAATCACCGATCATTCGCTGGTAAACGCACAGGCAAAGCAAGCTATTGCCGGGTGCCGGACACACATTCAGGAAGTAATTACGGAGAAGTCTCTTACCAACGACCAGGCCAGTAAGATCATCGCACTGTTTCTTGAAGTCCGGACCTGTATAGAGCAGCCCGATGCAGCTCAGACCGGGATCAGTAACGCTGATATTCCGCAAGCGCTTGTGCAGGCGATGGCATCGCTGGAAAGCGGCACCTCGGCAAAATGGTACAACCAGCTGTTCACCGGTCAACTGCAGGAACAAAGAACGAAAACGCTGGGAATTGTGCGTAACATTCTGGATGCCTGTCAGCAAACACGTGCAGCAACCATGTCAGTGGCCAGTTTTATTGAGATATCCGCCCTGGAGATGACCAGGGATAATGACGATCCACTGATCAAGCAACTGGGCACAGAGCTGCAGGCTTATGCTGACCGGCTGAAAACCGTTTGATTCCGTTCAGCCTTTACCACCACCGGCTGGCTTATTCTGTAGCCGACCGGTGTCTGTTACCCGCCGGATCTCTTGGCATCAAAACCCGCTTTTTTCAAATGTTCAACCATGATATCAACATGGTCTCCCTGAAGTTCAATATTACCCTCTTTAACCGCACCCCCGCCGCCACAGCGTTTCTTTAACTGCTTGGCAAACGCTTTCAGTTCATTACCTGACAGTGGCAGCCCGCTGATGACGGTGACCAGTTTACCGCCTCGCCCTTTTTTCTCCGGGCGGACCCGCACGTTGCCATCGCCCACCACTTCCGGTTGGGCGGCTTCTTCCTTGATTCGACCAACATCGGTGGAATAGACCAGTTTACTGTCCGAGCTACGTTGATAGTTGCTCATTGCTAACCTCTGGGTTCAGAAAATGATCTTTTTAACAAAAAAACAGTATCAGGTCTTGAAGAAAAAGCTGCCCCACAATTCTCCTCATTGTGCAGAGTGACCGATAATCAGGATGGTAAATGACAGTGAAGTACGTGGTCAGTGTCAGTCAACCAGCCGGTTACGCAGCAGTTTGGTATTCGAAAAGTATTCCTTGTTTGCCATAAATAAGACGTTTCATCATTAGCCAGGGATGCAGAGGTTAGCCGACAGGGTACAAACTCACCTAACAGGGGGCTTTGCAAAGTTTGAGCAGGGTTGTCTGAAACAGAAGGATCCTGGCTATTGCAAGTTTCCAGGTAGGTGGTTAACAGCTCTTCGACTTTATCATGAACCGGGTTTATGGCTGCCAGAAGTTCAGAACGGGAAATCATTATATCAACAATTAATTTATTGTCGTCTGACCTGTTCCAGAAATAGTGCTGAAAATCGGCAAAAAAATCATCAAAGTCTGCTGTCTTGACGGAACTGTCAAAAAAATTATCCAGAAAAAATTGCCCGGAATAACTTTCGCTTAATTTAACCAGCTCTTGCTCAACCCTATCAAGCTCAGGCATATCTTCGGCTCCAGCCATACGCTTTCGGTCTTTCAGTCGTTTCATTATTGTTGAAAAAGCGTTTGCCTTCTCGTAATTAGTGATTACATCAATAAATTCACTTATTTCTTTTTTAATGACATCCGCTTTTAATGCCTCAGTAATTACCTTTATTTTTTTTCTGATCTCATCTTTGTCATCTTTATTTTCTACCTGCAATTGAAACTGGTTTAAAAGCGTTATGAATCGGTCTGTTTCCAGCTGAAGCTTCACCAATAAGGCATTGAAGTGTTCAAGATATATCACCTGTTGAACCTGTTGGGCGAAGTCCAAAATACCAATATCATTTTTCTCAACCCTGTGTCTGATCCCTTTCTTCAGTGTGTCGATTATGATCAAAAACACTTCGCGTTGTGCGGCCTGGCTGTCCATTACAGGGAGTTCATGATTTTTGTCAGTCACCAGCACTGCTTGTGTGCAACCGGGGTCTAGATGCGGGACAAAACCACCCCCTATGACCATTTGGAATGTTGCTCCGGTGACATCTTCACCAGACTCAGTGGTCAACACTGGATATTGGTATTTTTTTCTCTCTATGCAGGGCGGACAATTATACAACTCTTGATGCCTGACCTTTGGTGTAGACCAGCAGTCATGCCATCGTTTAATTGACATATAGTGGTGCTCATAGTCACTCGCGAGATATCCAGACAAACCATAGTGACAGTTTACGACTCCTTCGACTCCTTCGACTCCTTCTTTGTGCAACCCGATGCCCGCTTCAGCCATGTTTGCCGGAGACAAATGCCCTTTAAATGTACTGTCCCTTAACTGACCGTTGTCTGTGTAGTAGCTTTTTTCAAGCATGGATTTTACGGCATGAAAATCTTCACGTTGAACTGGAGTCAAGGCGTATATCCTTTTCTCTTGTAATTTTTTGACAATCCAATGAAAGTCAGGGGTTCGCCACTCATCGTTAACCACTATATAGCGGCTGGAAAAATCCATTTCTACCAGGCAACTGCTTGACCTGCACGAGTCAGCCAGGATGGGATGCTGGCAGGATACAGCCTGTACAACCCGTTGAGTTTTGGCAAAGTAGGCTCTACGGCCATAGCCCGTAGAATATATGTCCAGCTTGATGACATTACCAAACCCTTCGTAAGGTTTGTCTACCTGATACCGATTCCCCCGGGGATGATATTTGCCGTTAATTGTAAGATTCATCTATTTTCCATGACCCCGTCCTGGCAGCGACTTGAAATGACCTGTTTTCACTGGTTTGAGATGATATGCAAACAGTGAAGAATCTGACCATTTAAGCCCGTGACAAGTTCCTGATTTTTTTGCACGCAATAGTCGTTAACCTAATACTGTCGTTCATCACCGCTGGCAATGAGCACAATAACAGCTGCTCCGGTTCCCCAGTTTTATTGCCTTAATGGTTTTGCCGCACTTTATGCACGGCTGGCCTGCCCGGCCATAAACCGCCAGCTCCTGTTTAAAGTAACCGGGTTTGCCATCTCCCCCGACAAAATCACGCAAGGTGGTGCCGCCTTGTTCAATGGCTTTGGCCAGAGTCTCTTTGATGGCATCGACTAACCGTTCATAGCGGTTCAGAGAGATTTTGCCACAGGCCCGGTCAGGCCTTATCCCGGCTTTGAACAACGCTTCACTGGCATAAATATTACCGACACCGACCACTACTTTATTGTCCATGATAAACGTCTTGGCAGACTGGCTTCTGCCCCGGGACATTTGCCATAGACGCCGGGCCGTGAACTCACTGTCCAGCGGCTCAGGCCCCAAATGCTTGAGCAGCTTATGTTCATGGAGAGGGCGTGCAGACCAGAGAACAGCGCCGAAGCGGCGAGGATCTGTGTATCTTAACCGTTGGCCATCGGTCAGCAGAATATCGATATGGTCGTGTTTTTCCACAGGTGCATTGGTTGTTATCACCCTCAGGCTGCCGGACATCCCCAGGTGCAGAATCAGGTGGCCTGACCCGGTATCCAGCAGCAGATACTTTGCCCTTCTCTTTACCTGCCTGATCGTCTTGCCACTGAGGATTTGATTGATATTGTCAGGCACCGGCCAGCGGAGTCTGGGTTCACGGACGATGACTTCCTGAATGGTGTGACCTTCAATATGAGGCTTAATGCCTCGCCGGGTGGTTTCAACTTCTGGTAGCTCCGGCATGGTTGTCTGCTCCATTGATACGTTCAAACTGCTGCCTGTTGATGCCCTGGGAGGCTGTCCGAGAATCACCGGTCATCAAATCTGTTATCAGTTTTATCATACGCTAACTGGCAACCCTTCTGAATAATGAGCCTTGGACAGAACAGTAGTCTACTTTTTATATTCTTTACGGCTTGAATTCAGGAATAATCATGGATAGAGGTGGTGATGGTATAAGTTGGCAAGACACAACATCAGGTAATGATTATAAACAACCGGATGATCATCCCGGTTTTTCAAGGAGTGGGCGATACCGGCATGGCACAGTCAGGCAGGGGCATGCTTTACCCTACATCCCGAGGCGTAATGAATTTTATAATACTTCTGACGTATGCTCTTCTCACTGTCCACCAAGACACTCAGTAAAACCTGTTCATGAATTAAATGCGCTCATTATACGAGAAAAAATGGATTGGCTGGTGAGGTTATCTGCTCGTTACGGTGAGTACTATGATGGTAAAAAACACAGTCAATTTGCCACTTCAATTAAACAATACACATCAGCTTTGAAACGACCTTTAAATCTTAGTGAACAACGCCAATTGATACCATTGTTGCACGATTTTAAAGCGACACCCGGGTGGGCTTGGCGAGGCCTGACGACAACGCTTCATTCATTGACTACAGCGGGTGTTTTTACCCCTCATAAATACATGGATGAAGGGGTTAAGGAAGCTCAAGTATCTTTATTGTCAACTTTACTTGATACAGTAATACTTAAATGCAACCAAAAAAACGCAGCCAGTGATATTGATGCACAAGGTATCAGCAACCTGCTGTGGACCATGGCGAAACTGGTGGGCAACGGACTGGAGCTGGAGAAGACTGCGAAACTCAAAGAGGCCGTGGTCGCGCTGTTGCCCCATGTGAAAACCATAGCCGAATCAAAAGAAAAGAAAGACCACTTTAACACTCAAGGTACCGCCAACCTGCTGTGGGCCCTGGCGAAACTGGTGGACAACGGGCTTGAGCTTGCGCAGACACCGAAGCTCAAAGAAGCCGTGGCGGCGATGTTGCCCCATGTGAAAACCAAGGCCGAATCAAAAGAAGAGAAAGACCAATTCAAGCCACAGGAAGTCACCAACCTGGTGTGGGCCGTGGCGAAACTGGTGGACAACGGACTGGAGTTGGAGAAGACACCGATATTCAAAAAGGCCTTGGCCGCGCTGCTGCCCCATGTGAAAACCAAAGCCGAATCAAAAGAAAAGAAAAACCACTTTATTCCTCAACATATCGCCAACCTGCTGTGGGCCTTGGCGAAACTGGTGGGCAATGGGCTGGAGCTGGAGAAGACACCGAGGCTCAGAGAGGTCGTGGCTGCGCTGTTGCCCCTTGTGCAAACCAAAGCCGAATCAAAAGAGCAGAAAGACCACTTTATTCCTCAGCATATTGCCAACCTGTTATGGGCCGTGGCGAAACTGGTGGAGCATGGACTGGAGCTGGAGAAGACACCGAAACTCAAAGAGGCCGTGGCCGCGCTGTTGTCCCATGTGAAAAGCAAAGCCAAATCAAAAGAGAAAGACCACTTTATTCCACAGCATATTGCCAACCTGTTATGGGCCGTGGCGAAACTGGTGGAAAATGGACTGGAGCTGGAGAAGACACCGAAAATCGAAGAGGCCTTGGCCGCGCTGATGTCCCATGTGAAAACCAAAGCCGAATCAAAAGAAGAGAAAGACCACTTTAATGCCCAGCATGTCGCCAACCTGCTATGGGCCATGGCGAAACTGGTGGAGAATGGGCTGGAGCTGGAGAAGACAGCGAAGCTCAAAGGGGCCGTGGCCTCGCTGTTGCCCCATGTGAAAAACAAAGCCGAATTAAAACAAGAGAAAGACCGCTTCAACACTCAAACTACCGTCATCCTGCTGTGGGCTGTGGTGAAACTGGTGGACAACGGGCTGGAGCTGGAGAAAACACCGAAGCTCAAAGAGGCCGTGGCCGCGTTGTTGCCCCATGTGACAACCCAGGCCGAATCAACAAAACAGAAAGACCTCTTCATGCCACAGGAAGTCACCAACCTGCTGTGGGCCCTGGCGACACTGATGGACAATGGGCTGGAGCTGGAGATAACACCGAAGCTCAAAGAGGCCGTGGTCGCGCTGTTGCCCCATGTGAAAACCAAAGCCGAATCAAAAGAAGAGAAAGACCAGTTTAATCCTCAGCATATCGCCAACCTGCTGTGGTCCGTGGCAAAACTGGGTGAGGCCATTGAGCTGAACCTGGTTAAATCTACGTTCGATTCTCTTGTCGACCGAATCAGTGAAAGCCCTCAGTTCTCTCAACAAGGTATATTGATGTCTCTCTGGGGAGTCATGGTATTTTGTGCCAGGTTTTATCTTTATGATGGCAATAAAAGCTCACTTGAAAAGCACATAGGTGACCTGTTATCTCGCCTGGAAAATACATTCCCAATAGATACAGAGGATGAATCCATCGTTGGCATGGCTACCAGCTGGCTTGGAAGAGCGTGTCCGGTCGTCCCCCATTACCAGACAAGTATTTCACAATTTCAATCCACCTTTCGCGATCGACTGCAATCAAGCCTTCCGTCTTTGAAGATTGAAGAAGAAAAGAGTTTGAACTCATTACCTCCGGTTGACCTGCTACTGCCAGATTACAACATGGTTATCGACATTCAGGGACCTTCTCATTACGTGAGTGGTGATTTCAAAACCAGAAATGGTTCGACGTTGTTGAAAATTGCCCTGCTGCAGAAATCAGGATTTGAGGTCATTGAAATCCCGGTGAACAAGCTTGTGAACCAGAAGTCAATAAAAACAGTGATTGAGCAAGTAAAGACAAAGTTAGCCGTCCCGCCAGAGGCTCATGGCTCTGTGTCATTTAACAGGGAAGAGGAGTCGGCAGACGAGGCATATTTTACTGCCGAAGAGTATTTGGAAGAGCAAACAGATAAACCAAAAAGAAAAAGGAAGAGAAGAAAAGCCGGTAAAACTTATTTACATAAGCATTAATTAAACCAGAGTTTATAGACACTCAGGCAAGATGAACTATAAACAAGACAGCAGTCTACTTTTTATATTTTCCATGAACGAATGAAATATAAATATGGATAGAGCTGGTGCTGGCATAAGTCAGAAATACACGACATCCGGTAATGATTATAAACAACCGGAGGATCATGTCGGTGCTTCAGGGAGTGCGCGATACAGGCATGGCACAGTCAGGAAGGTGCATATGCCACTACGCTATACCCGGAAGCGTAATGAATTTTATCCTGCTTCTGATGCCTGCTCTGCTAACCATCCACCAGGGCATTCAATAAAACCTGTTCATGGTTTTAATGCTCTCATCACACCAGAAAAAATGGATTGGCTGGCGAGGATATCTGCTCGTTATGGTGACCGCGATGATGGTAGAAATCATGGTCAATTTGCCTGTTCAATCAAACGGTACACATCAGGGGCAAAACGACTATTAAATCATAGTGAACAACGCCAACTGATACCATTGTTGCATGCTTTTAAAGTGACACCCTGGTGGTCCTGGCGAAGTCTGACAACAACGCTGCATTCATTTACTTCAGCGGGTGTTTTTGTTTTTACCCCTCATAAATACATGAATGAGGGGTATGGGGAAACTCAAGCCGCTTTACTGTCAACTTTACTTGATGCATTAATACTTAAGTGCAACCAAAAACCTGAAACCAGGGATATTGATGCACAAGGTATCGCCAACCTGCTGTGGGCCGTGGCAAAACTGGTGGACAATGGGCTGGTGCTGGAGAAGACGCCGAAGCTGAAAGAGGCCGTGGCCGCGCTGTTGCCCCATGTACAAACCAAAGCCGAATCAAAAGTAGGCCACTTCAATCCACAGGAAGTCACCAACCTGCTGTGGGCGGTGGCGAAACTGGTGGGCAATGGGCTTAAGCCGGAGAAGATGCCGAAGCTGAAAGAGGCCATGACCGCGCTGTTGCCCCATGTGAAAACCAAAGCCGAATCAAAAAAAGAGAAAGACTACTTCAAGCCACAGGAAGTCACCAATCTACTGTGGGCCGTGGCGAAACTGGTGGACAATGGGCTGAAGCTGGAGAAGACGCCGAAGCTCAAAGAGACCGTGACCGTGCTGTTGCCACCTGTGAAAACCAAAGCCGAATCAAAAGAAGGGAAAGACCAATTTACTCCTCAGCATATCGCCAACCTGCTGTGGGCCCTGGGGAAACTGGTGGACAACGGGCTGGAACTTGAGAAAACACCGGAGCTCAAAGAAGCCATCGTCGCGCTGCTGCTCTGGGGGAAAACCAAAGCCGAATCAAAAGAAGAAAAAGACCACTTTACTCCTCAGCAAATCACCAACCTGATTTGGGCCTTGGCGAAACTGGTGAGCAACGGGCTGGAGCTGGAGAAGACAGCGATGCTCAAAGAATCCGTGCCCGCGCTGCTGAACCATGTGAAAACCAAAGCCGAATCAAAAGAAGAGAAAAACCATTTTATTCCTCAGCATATCTCCAACCTGCTGTGGTCGGTGGCGAAACTGGTGGACAACGGTCTGAAGCTGGAGAAGACAGTGAAGCTCAGAGAGGCCGTGGCCGTGCTATTACCCCATGTGAAAACCAAAGCCGAATCAAAAGAAGAGAAAGACCACTTTATGCCACAGGAAGCCGCGAACTTGCTGTGGGCCTTGGCGAAACTGGTGGAAAACGGGCTGGAGCTGAAAAAGACCGCGAAGCTTAAAGAGGCCGTGGCCGCGCTGTTGCCCCATGTGAAAACCAAAGCCGAATCAAAAGAAGAGAAAGACCACTTCAAGCTGCAGGAAGTCGCCAACCTGCTGTGGGCCTTGGCGAAACTGGTGGACAACGGGTTGAAGCTGGACAAGATGCCGAAGCTCAAAGAGGCCGTGGTCGCGCTATTGCCCCATGTGAAAACCAAAGCTGAATCAAAAGAAGAGAAAGACTACTTCAACACTCAAGCTGCCGCCAACCTGCTTTGGGCCGTGGCGACACTGGTGGACAACGGGCTGCAGCTGGAGAAGACCACGAAGTTCAAAGAGGTCCTGGCTCCGTTGTTGTACCAGGTGACAACCAAAGCCGAATCAAAAGAAGAGAGAGACCGCTTTACTCCTCAGCATATCACCAACCTGCTGTGGGCTGTGGCGAAACTGGGTGAGGCCATTGAGCTGAGTCTGGTTCAATCTACGTTCAATTCTCTTGTCGACAGAATCAGTAAAAAACCTCAACTCTCTGAGCAAGAGATATCGATGTCTCTTTGGGGAGTCATGGTATTCTGTGCCAGATTTTATCTGGACTCAGGTAGCAATGATAAAAACCCACTTGAAAAGCACATAGGTGAACTTTTTTCTCGCCTGGAAAATACATGTCCGGGCATTATAGAGGTTCAAACCGTCACTGCCATGGCCGCAAGTTGGCTTGGAAAAGCGTGTCCGGTGGTCCCCCATTACCAGATATCCATTTCAGAATCACAATCCACTTTCCGCGATCAACTCCAATCAAGCCTTCCGTCTTTGAAGATTGAGGAAGAAAAGAGTCTGAACTCATTACCTCCGGTTGACCTGCAACTGCCAGATTACAATACGGTGATCGACATTCAGGGACCTTCTCATTACGTGAGTGCTGATTACAAAACCAGGAATGGTTCAACGTTGCTGAAAATCGCCCTGCTGCAAAAATCAGGATTTGAAGTCATTGAAATCCCGTCGAACAAGCTTTGGAAACAGGATTCAATGAAAATAGTTATTGAGCAAATAAAGGCAAGGTTAGCCGTCCTGCCAAAGGCTCATGGCTCTGTGTCACTTAACAGCGGCGAGTGGGTGGCAGACGAGGCATATTTTACTGCCGATGATGGAGGGCAATTTTCAGATGACTGTTATTTTACCGCCGAAGAATATTTAGAAGAGCAAACCAAAAAGCCCAAAAAAAGAAAAAGGAAGAGAAAAAAAACAGTAAAAACTGCTGCCTGCTGATGCCCTAAAATAGTCTACTTTTTATATTTTCCATGAATTAATGAAATATAATTATGGACAGAGGCGGTGCTGGTATAAGTTGGAAATACACAACTTCAGGTAATGATTATAAACGACCGGATGATCATGCCGGTGCTTCAGGGAGTGGGCAATACAGGTATGCCACAGTCGGTCAGGTGAATGTGCCACGCCCCTATCTCCGGAAGCATAATGAATGTCATCCTGCTTCTGACGCCTGCTCTGCTAACCATCCACCAGGAACCCATCCACCAGGACATTCAATAAAACCTGTTCATGGTTTTAATGCTCTCATCACACCAGAAAAAATGGATTGGCTGGTGAGAATATCTGCTCGTTCTGGTGATCACTATGATGGTAAAACACACAGTCAATTTGCCACTTTAATCAAACAATACACATCAAAGGCAAAACGACCATTAAATCATAGTGAACAACGCCAACTGATACCATTGTTGCACGATTTTAAAGTAACACCCGGGTGGACCTGGCGAAGCCTGACAACAACGCTTCATTCATTTACTTCAGCGGGTGTTTTGACCCCTCATAAATACATGAATAAGGGGGATAGAGAAACTCAAGCCGCTTTACTGTCAAATTTACTTGATGCAGTAATACATAAGTGCAACCAAAAACCTGAAACCAGAGATATTGATGCACAAGGTGCCGCCAACCTGCTGTGGGCCCTGGCGAAACTGGTGAACAATGGGCTGGAGCTGGAGAAGACACCGAAGCTCAAAGGGGCCGTGGCCGCGCTGTTGCCCCTTGTGCAATCCAAAGCCGAATCAAAAGTAGACCACTTCAATCCACAGGAGGTCACCAACCTGCTGTGGGCCGTGGCAAAACTGGTGGACAACGGGTTGGAGCTGGATAAGACACCAAAGCTCGAAGAGGCTGTGGCCGCGATGTTGCCCCATGTGAAAACCAAAGCCGAATCAAAGAAAGAGCATTTCAACACTCAAGGTGTCACCAACCTGCAGTGGGCCGTGGCGAAACTGGTGGGCAACGGGTTGGAACTGGATAAGACACCGATGCTCAAAGAGGCTGTGGCCGCACTTTTGTGCCATGTGAAAACCAAAGCCGAATCAAAAGAAGAGAAAGACCACTTCAAGCCACAAGAAGTCGCCAACCTGCTGTGGGCCGTGGCGAAACTGGTGGACAACGGGTTGGAGCTGGATAAGACACCGATGCTCAAAGAGGCCGTGGCCGCACTTTTGTGCCATGTGAAAACCAAAGCCGAATCAAAAGATGAGAAAGACCACTTTATTCCTCAGCATATCGCCAACCTGCTGTGGGCCCTGGCGAAACTGGTGGACAACGGGCTGGAGAAGACATCGAAGCTCAAAGAGGTCGTGGCCGCGCTGTTGCACCATGTGAAAACCAAAGCCGAATCAAAAGAAGAGCAAGGCCACTTCAATCCACAGGAAGTCACCAACCTGCTGTGGGCCGTGGCAAAACTGGTGGACAACGGACTGGAGCTGGAGAAGACACTGAAGCTCAAAGAGGCTGTGCACGCGCTATTGCCCCATGTGAAAACCAAAGCCGAATCAAAAAAAGAGAAAGACCACTTAAAGCCACAGGAAGTCGCGAACCTGCTGTGGGCTGTGGCGAAACTGGTGGACAACGGGCTGGAGAAGACAGCGAAGCTGAAAGAGGCCGTGGCCGCGCTGTTGCCCCATGTGAAAACCAAAGCCGACTCAAAAGAAGAGAAAGACCACTTTATGCCACAGGAAGCCGCGAACGTGCTGTGGGCCTTGGCGAAACTGGTGGAAAACGGGTTGGAGCTGAAAAAGACAGCGAAGCTGAAAGAGGCCGTGGCCGCGCTGTTGCCCCATGTGAAAACCAAAGCCGACTCAAAAGAAGAGAAAGACCACTTCAAGCCGCAGGAAGTCACCAACCTGCTGTGGGCCTTGGCGAAACTGGTGGACAATGGGTTGAAGCTGGACAAGATGCCGAAGCTCAAAGAGGCCGTGACCGCGCTGTTGCCCCATGTGAAAACCAAAGCCGAATCAAAAAAAGAGAAAGACCACTTCAAGCCACAGGAAGTCGCCAACCTGCTGTGGGCCTTGGCGAAACTGGTGGGCAGCGGGCTCGAGCTGGAGAAGACAGCAAAGCTCAAAGAGGCTCTGGTCACGCTGTTGTACAATGTGAAAACCAAAGCTGAATCAAAAGAAGAGAGAAGTCACTTCAATACTCAAGGTACCATCAATCTGCTGTGGGCCCTGGCGAAACTGGGTGAGGCCATTGAGCCGAGCCTGATTAAATCTACGTTTGATTTTCTTGTTGACCGAATCAGTAAAAACACGCAACTTTCTCAGCAATATCTATCGATGTCTCTCTGGGGAGTCATGGTATTCTGTGCCAGAGTTTATCTGGACTCAGGCAGGAATAATAAAAACCCGCTTGAAAAGCACATTGGTGAACTATTTTCTCGCCTGGGAAATACATCCCCGGACAATATAGAGGTTCAAACCGTTATTGCCATGGCCGCAAGTTGGCTTGGCAGACCATGTCCGGTGGTCCCCCATTACCGGACAGTCATTTCCGAATCACAATCCGCTTTCTGCGATCAACTCCAATCAAGCCTTCCGTCTCTGACGATAGAAGAAGAAAAGAGTCTGAACACATTACCTCCGGTTGACCTGCTGCTGCCAGATTACAAAGTGGTTATCGACGTTCAGGGACCAGTTCATTACGTGAGTGGTGATTTCACAACCAGGAATGGCTCGACGTTGCTGAAAATCGCCCTGCTGCAGAAATTGGGATTTGAGGTCATTGAAATCCCGGTGAACAAGATTGATAACCAGGATTCAATCAAAACAGTTATTGAGCAAATAAAGGCAAAGTTAGCCGTCCTGCCAAAGGCTCACGGCTCTGTGTCTCTTAACAGCGGCGAGTGGGTGGCAGACGAGGCATATTTTACTGCCGATGATGGAGGGCAATTTTCAGATGACTGTTATTTTACCGCCGAAGAATATTTAGAAGAGCAAACCAAAAAGCCCAAAAAAAGAAAAAGGAAGAGAAAAAAGCGAGTAAAAACTGCTGCCTGCTGATGCCCTGGAATAGTCTATTTTTTATATTTTCAATGAATTAATGAAATATAATTATGGACAGAGGTGGTGCTGGTATAAGTTGGAAATACACAACATCAGGTAATGATTATAAACGACCGGATGATCATGCCGGTGCTTCAGGAAGTGGGCAATACAGGTATGCCAAAGTCAGGCAGGTGAATGTACCACGCCCCTATCTCCGGAAGCATAATGAATGTCATCCTGCTTCTGACGCCTGCTCTGCTAACCATCCATCAGGACATTCAATAAAACCTGTTCATGGTTTTAATGCTCTCATCACACCAGAAAAAATGGATTGGCTGGTGAGGATATCTGCTCGTTATGGTGATCACTATGATGGTAAAACACACAGTCAATTTGCCTGTTCAATCAAACAATACACATCAGGAGCAAAACGATTATTAAATCAAAGTGAACAACACCAACTGATACCATTGTTGCACGATTTTAAAGTGACACCCGGGTGGACCTGGCGAAGCCTGACAACAACGCTTCATTCATTTTCTTCAGCGGGTGTTTTGACCCCTCATAAATACATGAATAAGGGGGATAGAGAAACTCAAGCAGCTTTACTGTCAAATTTACTTGATGCAGTAATACTTAAGTGCAACCAAAAACCTGAAACCAGGGATATTGATGCACAAGGTGCCGCCAACCTGCTGTGGGCCCTGGCGAAACTGGTGAGCAATGGGCTGGAGCTGGAGAAGACACCGAAGCTCAAAGAGGCGGTGGCCGCGCTGTTGCCCCAGGTAAAAACCAAAGCCGAATCAAAAGCAGAGAAAGACCATTTCAAGCCACAGGAAGTCGCGAACCTGCTGTGGGCCATGGCGAAATTGGTGGACAACGGACTGGAGCTAAAGAAGACAACGCAGCTCAAAGAGGCCGTGGCCGCGCTGTTACTCCAGGTAAAAACCAAAGCCGAATCAAAAGCAGAGAAAGACCACTTTAATGCCCAGCATATCGCCAACCTGCTGTGGGCCGTGGCGAAATTGGTGGACAACGGGCTGGAGTTGGAGAAGACACCGAAGCTCAAAGAGGCCTTGGCTGCGCTGCTGCCCCAAGTGAAAACCAACGCCGAAGCAAAAGAAGAGAACGACCACTTCAAGATACAGGAAGTCGCCAATCTATATTGGGCCGTGGCGAAACTGGTGGACAATGGGCTGGAGCTGGAGAAGACACCGAAGGTCAAAGAGGCTGTGGCCGCATTGTTGCCCCATTTGAAAGCCAAAGCCCAGGCAAAAGAAGAGAAGGAACACTTTATTGCTCAGCATATCTCCAACCTGCTGTGGGCCCTGGCGAAACTGATAGACAACGGGCTGGAACTGGAGAAGACACCAAAGCTCAAAGAGGCCGTGGCCGCGCTGCTGCCCAAGGTGAAAAAAAAAGCTGAATCAAAAGAAGAGAAAGACCACTTTATTCCTCAGCATATCGTCAATCTGCTGTGGGCCGTGGCGAAACTGGTGGACAACGGGCTGGAGCTGAAGAAGACAGCGAAACTCAGAGAGGCCGTGGCCGCGCTATTAGCCCATGTGAAAATCAAAGCCGAATCAAAAAAAGAGAAAGACCGCTTTATGTCTCAACATATCTCCAACCTGCTGTGGGCCATGGCGAAATTGGTGGACAACGGACTGGAGCTGAAGAAGACAGCGAAGCTCAAAGAGGCCCTGGTTGCACTGCTGCCTCAGGTGAAAATCAAAGCCGAATCAAAAGAAGAGAAAGACCACTTCAAGTCACAGGCAGTCGCCAACCTGCTGTGGGCGCTGGCGAAACTGGTGGACAACGGGCTGAGGAACACACCGAAGCTCAATGAGGTCTTGGCCGCACTGTTGCCCCATGTGAAAACCAAAGCTGAATCAAAAAAAGAGAAAGACCACTTCAACAATCAAGGCAGCATCAACCTGCTGTGGGCCTTGGCAACACTGTTGGACGACGGGCTGGTGCTGGAGAAGACAGCGAATCTTAAAGAGGTGGTGTCTGTGCTGTTGTATCATGTGAAAACCAAAGCGGAATCAAAAGAAGAGAGAAACGACTTCAACACTCAAGGTACCATCAACCTGCTGTGGGCCATGGCGAAACTGGGTGAGGCCATTGAGCTGAACCTGGTTCAATCTATGTTCGATTTTCTTGTCGACAGAATCAGTAAAATCCGTCAACTCTCTCAGCAAAATATATCGATGTCGCTCTGGGGAGTCATGGTATTTTGTGCCAGGTTTTATCTGGACTCAGGCAGCAATGATAAACACTCGCTTGAAAAGCACATAGGTGAACTATTTTCCTGCCTGGTCAATACACCCCCGGGCAATATACAGGTTCAATCCGTCATGGCCATGGCCGCAAGCTGGCTTGACAGAGAGTGTCCGGTGGTACCCCATTACCAGACAGTCATTTCAGAATTGCAATCCACTTTCCGCGATCAACTCCAATCAAGCCTTCCGTTGTTGAAGATTGAAGAAGAAAAGAGTCTGAACTCATTACCTCCGGTTGACCTGCTGCTGCCAGATTACAAAGTGGTTATCGACGTTCAGGGACCTTTTCATTACGTGAGTGGTGATTTCAAAACCAGGAATGGCTCGACGTTGCTGAAAATCGCCCTGCTGCAAAAATTAGGATTTGAGGTCATTGAAATCCCGGTGAACAAGATTGATAACCAGGATTCAATGAAAACAGTTATTGAGCAAATCAAGGCAAAGTTAGCCGTCCCGCCAGAGGCCCATGGCTCTGTGTCACGTAATAGCGGCGAGTGGGTGGCAGATGAGGCATATTTTACTGCCGATGATGGAGGGCAATTTTCAGATGACTGTTATTTTACCGCCGAAGAATATTTAGAAGAGCAAACCAAAAAGCCCAAAAAAAGAAAAAGGAAGAGAAAAAGGCCAGTAAAAACTGCTGCCTGCTGATGCCCTGGAATAGTCTACTTTTTATATTTTCCATGAATTAATGAAATATAATTATGGACAGAGGTGGTTCTGGTATAAGTTGGAAAAACACAACATCAGGTAATGATTACAAAAAAACAGACGTTCAGGCCACTGCTTCAGGGAGTGGGCAATACAGGCATGGCACAGTCAGAAAGGTGAATGTGCCACTGTCCTATATCCAGAAACGTAATGAAGGTCATCCTGCTTCTGACGCCTGCTCTGCTAACCATCCACCAGGATATTCAGTAAAACCTGTTCATGGTTTTAATACTCTCATCACACCAGAAAAAATGGATTGGCTGGCGGGGATATCTGCTCATTATGGTGATCACTATGATGGTAAAACACACAGTCAATTTGCCTGTTCAATCAAACGGTACACATCCGGGGGAAAACGACCATTAAATCATAGTGAACAGCGCCAACTGATACCATTGTTGCACGATTTTAAAGTGACACCCGGGTGGACCTGGCGAAGCCTGACAACAACACTTCATTCATTTACTTCAGCGGGTGTTTTGATCCCTCATAAATATATGAATAAGGGGGATAGGGAAACTCAAGCCGCTTTACTGACAAATTTACTTGATGCAGTAATAAATACGTGCAACCAAAAACCTGAAGCCTGGGATATTGATGTACAAGGTGTCGCCAACCTGCTGTGGGCCCTGGCGAAACTGGTGGACAACGGGCTTGAGCTGGAGAAGACAGAAAAGCTCAAAGAGGCCCTGGCCACGCTGTTGTACCATGTGAAAACCAAAGCCGAAGCAAAAGAAGAAGGAAGTCTCTTCAATACTCAAGGTACCGTCAGTCTGCTTTGGACCCTGGGGAAACTGGGTGAGGCCATTGAGCCGAACCTGATTAACTCTACGTTCGGTTTTCTTGTTGACCGAATCAGTAAAAACCCTCAACTCTCTCAGCAATATATATCGATGTCTCTCTGGGGAGTCATGGCATTCTGCGCCAGAGTTTATCTGGACTCAGGCAGGAATAATAAAAACCCGCTGGAAAAGCACATAGGTGAACTATTTTCTCGCCTGGGAAATACATCCCCGGACAATATAGAGGTTCAAACCGTCATTGCCATGGCCGCAAGCTGGCTTGGCAGAGCATGTCCGGTGGTCCCCTATTACCGGACAGTCATTTCCGAACCACAATCCGCTTTCTGTGATCAACTCCAATCAAGCCTTCCGTCTTTGACGATAGAAGAAGAAAAGAGTCTGAACTCATTACCTCCGGTTGACCTGCTGCTGTCAGATTACAACACGGTTATTGATGTTCAGGGACCTTCTCATTACGTGAGTGGTGATTTCAAAACCAGGAATGGCTCGACGTTGCTGAAAATCGCCCTGCTGCAAAAAGCGAGATTTGAGGTCATTGAAATCCCGGTGAACAAGATTGATAACCAGGATTCAATGAACATAGTTATTGAGCAAATCAAGGCAAAGTATGCCGTCCTGCCAAAGGCTCATGGCTCTGTGTCACTTAACAGCGGCGAGTGGGTGGCAGATGAGGCATATTTTACTGCCGATGATGGAGGGCAATTTTCAGATGACTGTTATTTTACCGCCGAGGAATATTTAGAAGAGCAAACCAAAAAGCCCAAAAAAAGAAAAAGGAAGAGAAACAGGCCAGTAAAAACTGCTGCCTGCTGATGCCGTAGAATAGTCTATTTTTATATTTTCCATGAATTAATGAAATGTAATTATGGACAGAGGTAGTTCTGGTATAAGTTGGAAATACACAACATCAGGTAATGATTATAAACGACCAGATGATAATGCCGGTGCTTCAGGGAGCGGGCAATACAGATATGGCACAGTCAGGCAGGTGAATGCGTCACTTCGCTATACCCAGAAGCATAATGAATGTCATCCTGCTTCTGACGCCTGTTCTGCTAACCATCCACCAGGGCATTCAATAAAACCTGTTCACGGTTTTAATGCCCTCATCACACCAGAAAAAATGGATTGGCTGGCGGAGATATCTGCTCGTTATGGTGACCTATATGATGGTAGAAATCATGGTCAATTTGCCTGTTCAATCAAACAGTACACATCAGGGGGAAAACGACCATTAAATCATAGTGAACAACGCCAACTGATACCATTGTTGCACGATTTTAAAGTGATACCCGGGTGGACCTGGCGAAGCCTGACAACAACGTTTCATTCATTTACTTCAGCGGGTGTTTTGACCCCTCATAAATACATGAATAAGGGGGATAGGGAAACTCAAGCCGCTTTACTGTCAAGTTTACTTGATGCAGTAATACATAAGTGCAACCAAAAACCTGAAACCAGGGATATTGATGCACAAGGTGCCGCCAACCTGCTGTGGGCCTTGGTAAAACTGGTGGACAATGGGCTGGATCTGCACAAGACAGCGAAGCTCGAAAAAGCCGTGGTCGCGCTGTTGCCACATGTGCAAACCAAAGCCGAATCAAAAGAAGAAAAAGATCACTTTATTCCTCAGCATATCGCCATCCTGTTGTGGGCTTTGGCGAAGCTGGTGGGCAACGGGCTGAATCTGGAGCAAACACCGAAGCTCAAAGAGACCGTGGTCGCGCTGTTGCCTCATGTGACAACCAAAGCCGATTCAAAGAAGGAGCACTTCAACACTCAGGGTACCGCCAACCTGCTGTGGGCCTTGGCGAAACTGGTGGACAACGGGCTGAAACTGGAGAAAACACCGAAGCTCAAAGAGGCTGTGGCCGCGCTGTTGTACCAAGTGATAACCAAAGCCAAATCAAAACAAGAGAAAGACCTCTTCAATCCACAGGAATTCACCAATCTACTGTGGGCGGTGACGAAACTGGTGGACAATGGTCTGGAGCTTGAGAAAACACCGAAGCTGAAAGAAGCCGTGGTTGCGGTGTTACCCCATGTTAAAACCAAAGCCGAATCAAAAGAAGAGAAAGGCCAATTCAACACTCAGGGTATCGCCAACCTGCTGTGGGCCTTGGCGAAACTGGTGGATTACGGGTTGGAGTTGAATAAGACAGCGCAGCTCAAAGAGGCTCTGGCCGCGCTGTTGCCCTATGTGAAAACCAAAGCCGAATCAAAAGAAGAGAAAGACCACTTCAAGCCACAGGGAGTCGCCAACCTGCTGTGGGCGGTAGCGAAACTCGTTGACAACGGGCTGGAGCTGGAGGAGACACCGACGCTGAAAGAGGCCGTGGCCGCGCTGTTGCCCTATGTGAAAAGCAAAGCCGAAGCAAAAGAAGAGAAAGACGGCTTCAAGCCACAGGGAGTCGCCAACGTGCTGTGGGCGGTAGCGAAACTCGTTGATAACGGGCTGGAGCTGGAGAAGACACCGAAGCTGAAAGAGGCCGTGGCCGCACTGTTGCCCCATGTGAAAAGCAAAGCCGAATCAAAAGAAGAGAAAGGCCGCTTGAACGCTCAAGCTATCGTGAACCTGCTGTGGGCCGTGGCGAAATTGGTGGACAACGGGCTGGAGCTGGAGAAGACACCGAAGCTCAAAGAGACTGTGACCACTCTGCTGCCTCATGTGAAAAGCAAAGCCGAATCAAAAGAAGAGAAAGGCCACTTTATTCCTCAGCATATCGCCAACCTGCTGTGGGCCGTGGCGAAACTGGTGGACAACGGGCTGGAACTTGAGAAAACACCAAAGCTCAAAGAAACCGTCGTCGCGCTGCTGCCCTATGTGACAACCAAAGCCGAATCAAAAGAAGAGAAAGACCACTTCAAGCCACAGGAAGTCGCCAACCTGCTGTGGGCCGTGACGAAACTGGTGGGCAACGGGCTCGAGCTGGAGAAGACAGCAAAGCTCAAAGAGGCCCTGGCCACGCTGTTGTACCATGTGAAAACCAAAGCCGAAGCAAAAGAAGAGAGAAGTCAATTCAATACTCAAGGTACCATCAATCTGCTGTGGACCCTGGCGAAACTGGGTGAGGCCATTGAGCCGGACCTGATTAAATCTACGTTCGATTTTCTTGTTGGCCGAATCAGTAAAAACCCTCAACTCTCTGAGCAAAATATATCGATGTCTCTCTGGGGAGTCATGGTATTCTGCGCCAGAGTTTATCTGGACTCAGGCAGGAATAATAAAAACCCGCTTGAAAAGCACATAGGTGAACTATTTTCTCGCCTGGGAAATACATCCCCGAACAATACAGAGGTTCAAACCGTTATTGCCATGGCCGCAAGTTGGCTTGGCAGAGCATGCCCGGTGGTCCCCCATTACCGGACAGTCATTTCCGAAGCACAATCCGCTTTCTGCGATCAACTCCAATCAAGTCTTCCGTCTTTGACGATAGAAGAAGAAAAGAGTCTGAACTCATTACCTCCGGTTGACCTGCTGCTGCCAGATTACAACACGGTTATTGCCGTTCAGGGACCTTCTCATTACGTGAGTGGTGATTTCAAAACCAGGAATGGTTCGACTTTGTTGAAAATCGCCCTGCTGCAAAAATTAGGATTTGAGGTTATTGAAATCCCGGTGAACAAGATTGATAACCAAGAGTCAATGAACATAGTTATTGAGCAAGTAAAGGCAAAGTTAGCCATCCTGCCAGAAGCTCATGGCTCTGTGCCACTTAACAGCGGCGAATGGACGGCAGACGAGGAATATTTTACTGCCGATGATGGAGGGCAATTGTCAGATGACTGTTATTTTACCGCTGAAGAATATTTAGAAGAGCAAACCAAAAAGCCCAAAAAGAGAAAAAGGAAGAGAAAAAGGTCAGTAAAAACTGCTGCCTGCTAATGTCGTAGAGTAGTCTATTTTTTATATTTTCCATGAATTAATGAAATATAATTATGGACAGAAGTGGTTCTGGTATAAGTTGGAAAAACACAACATCAGGTAATGATTACAAAAAAAAAGACGTTCAGGCCACTGCTTCAGGGAGTGGGCAATACAGGCATGGCACAGTCAGAAAGGTGAATGTGCCACTGTCCTATATCCAGAAACGCAGTGAAGGTCATCCTGCTTCTGACGCCTGCTCTGCTAATCATCTACCAGGACACTCAGTAAAACCTGTTCATGGTTTTAATACTCTCATCACACCAGAAAAAATGGATTGGCTGGCGGGGATATCTGCTCGTTATGGTGACCTCTATGATGGTAGAAATCATGGTCAATTTGCCTGTTCAATCAAACGGTACACATCAGGGGCAAAACGACCATTAAATCATAATGAACAACGCCAACTGATACCATTGTTGCACGATTTTAAAGTGACACCCGGGTGGTCCTGGCGAAGTCTGACAACAACGCTGCATTCATTTACGTCCGCGGGTGTTTTTACCCCTCATAAATACGGGTATGGGGAAACTCAAGCCGCTTTACTGTCAACGTTACTTGATGCATTAATCCTTAAGTGCAACCAAAAAACTGAAGCCAGTGATATTGATGTACAAGGTATCGCCAACCTGCTGTGGGCCTCGGCAAAACTGGTGGACAATGGGCTGGTGCTGGAGAAGGTGCCGAAGCTGAAAGAGGCCGTGGCCGCGCTGTTGCCCCTGGTGAAAAACAAAGCTGAATCAACAGAAGAGAAAGACCACTTTATGCCTCAGCATATCGCCAATCTGCTGTGGGCCCTGGCAAAACTGGTGGACAACGGGCTGGAACTGAAGAAGACAGCGGAGCCCAGAGAGGCCGTGGCCGCGCTGTTGCCCCATGTGAAAACCAAAGCCGAATCAAAAAAAGAGAAAGACCACTTCAAGCCACAGGAAGTCGCCAATCTACTGTGGGCCATGGCGAAACTGGTGGACAATGGTCTGAAGCTGGAGAAGACGCCGAAGCTCAAAAAGGCCGTGGCTGCGCTGTTGCCCCATGTGAAAACCAACGCCGAATCAAAAGAAGAGAAAGACCACTTCAATATTCAAGGTATCGCTAACCTGTTGTGGGCCCTGGCGAAACTTGTGGATAACGGGCTGGAGCTGGAGACGACAGCAAAACTCAAAGAGGCCTTGACCGCGCTATTGCCCCATGTGAAAACCAGGGCCGAATCAAAAGAAGAGAAAGACCATTTTATCCCTCAGCATATGGTCAACCTGCTGTGGGCTGTGGCGAAACTGGTGGACAACGGTCTGGAGCTGGCGAAAACACCGAAGCTGAAAGAGGCCGTGTCAGCGCTGTTACCCTATGTGAAAACCAACGCCGAATCAAAAGAAGAGAAAGACCACTTCAACACTCAAGGTATTACCAACCTGCTGTGGGCGGTAGCGAAGCTGGTGGACAACGGGCTGAAGCTTGCGAAGACACCGAAGATCAAAGAGGTTGTGGCGGCACTGTTGCCCCATGTGAAAACCAAAGTCGGATCAAAAGTAGACCACTTCAAGCTGCAGGAAGTCACCAATTTGCTGTGGGCGGTAGCGAAGCTGGTAGACAATGGGCTGAAGCTGGAGAAGATGCCGGAGTTGAAAGAGGCCGTGGCTGCGCTGTTGCCCCACGTGCAAACCAAAGCCGAATCAAAAAAAGAGAAAGACCCATTCAAACCACAGGACGTCACTAATCTACTGTGGGCCGTGGCGAAACTGTTGGACAACGGGCTGGAGCTGGAGAAGACACCGAAGCTCAAAGAGGCCGTGGCCGCACTGTTGCCCCATGTTAAAACCAAAGCTGAATCAGGAGAAGAGAAAGACCACTTTATTCCTCAGCATATTGCCAATCTGCTGTGGGCCATGGCGAAATTGGTGGACAACGGGCTAGAACTTGAGGAAACAGCAAAGCTCAAAGAAGCCGTCGTCGCGCTGCTGCCCTATGTGACAACCAAAGCTGAATCAAAAGAAGAGAGAGGCCTCTTCAATACTCAAGGTACCGTCAATCTGCTGTGGGCCCTGGCGAAACTGGGTGAGGCCATTGAGCCGAACCTGATGAAATCGACGTTCGATTCTCTTGTCGACAGAATCAGTAAACACCCTCAACTCTCTCAGCAAGATATATCGATGTTTCTCTGGGGAGTTATGGTATTTTGTGCCAGGGTTTATCTGGACTCAGGTAGCAGTGATAAAAATCCGCTGGAAAAGCACATAGGTGAACTATTTTCTCGCCTGGGAAATACATCCCCGGACAATACAGAGGTTCAAACCGTTATTGCCATGGCCGCAAGTTGGCTTGGCAGAGCATGTCCGGTGGACCCCCATTACCGGACAGTCATTTCCGAATCACAATCCGCTTTCTTCGAGCAACTCCAATCAAGCCTTCCGTCTTTGACGATAGAAGAAGAAAAGAGTCTGAACTCATTACCTCCGGTTGACCTGCTGTTGCCAGATTACAACACGGTTATTGACGTTCAGGGGCCTTCTCATTACGTGAGTGGTGATTTCAAAACCAGGAATGGCTCGACGTTGCTGAAAATCGCCCTGCTGCAAAAAGCAGGATATGAGGTCATTGAAATCCCGGTGAACAAGCTTGATAACCAGGATTCAATGAAAACAGTTATTGAGCAAATCAAGGCAAAGCTAGCCGTCCTGCCAGAGGCTCATGGCTCTGTGTCACTTAACAGCGGCGAGTGGGCGGCAGACGAGGCATATTTTACTGCCGATGATGGAGGGCAGTTTTCAGATGACTGTTATTTTACTGCCGAAGAGTATTTAGAAGAGAAAACAGGTAAACCAAAACGAAAAAGGAAGAGAAAAAAGCCGGTGAAAACCCATTTACTCAAGCGGCAATTACACAGGAGTTGATGGACATTTAAGCAAGATGGGCTAAAAACAAGCCAGTAGTCTACTTTTATATTTTCCATGAATTAATGAAATATAAATATGGATAGAGGCGGTGCTGGTATAAGTTGGAAATACACGACATCAGGTAATGATTATAAACAATCGGAGGGTCATGGCGATTCTTCAAGGAACAGGCGATATCGACATCGCACAGCCAGGCAGGCGAATACGCCACCCCCCTATATCCCGGGGCGTAATGAATTTTATCGTGCTTCTGGTGCCTGCTCTGCTGACTATCCGCCAAGATATTCAGTAAAACCTGTTGATGATTTTAATACTCTCGTTACTCAAGAAAAAATGGATTGGCTGGCAAAGGTATCTGCCCATTACGGTAATCGCTACGATGGGAAAAAACACAGTCAATTTACCACTTTAATTAAACAATACACATTAGCGTCACAACGACCTTTAAATCACAGTGAACAACGTCAACTGATACCACTGTTACACGATTTTAAAGCGACACCCCGGTGGAGCTGGCGAAGCCTGACGACAACGTTTCATTCATTTACTTCGGCGGGTGTTTTTACCCCTCATAAATACATGGATGCGTGGGTTAAGGAAACTCAAGCTGCTCTACTGTCAAATTTGCTTGATCTGGTAATACTTAAGTGCAACCAGGAAACCAGGGATATTGATGCACTGGGTGCCGTCAACCTGATGTGGGCCCTGGCGAAACTGGTGGACAATGGGCTGGTACTGAAGAAAACACCGAAGCTGAAAGAGGCCGTGGCCGCGCTGTTGCCCTATGCGAAAATCAAAGCCGAATCAAAAGAAGAGAACGACCACTTTATTCCCAAGCGCATCGCCAGCCTGCTGTGGTCTGTGGCAAAACTGGTGGACAACGGGCTGGAACTGAAGAAGACACCGAAGCTCCAGGAGGCTGTGGCCACGTTGTTGCACCAGGTGAAAACCAGAGCGGAATCAAAAGAGAAGAAAGACCACTTCAACACTCAAGGTAACGCCAACCTGATGTGGGCCGTGGCGAAACTGGTGGACAACGGGCTGGAGCTGGAGAAGACACCGTTGCTCAAAGAGGCCGTGGCGGTAATTTTGTACAATGTGACAACCAACGCCAGATTAAAAGAAGAGAGAGACCACTTTATTCCTCAGCATATCACCAACCTGCTGTGGGCCGTGGCAAAACTGGTGGACAACGGACTGCAAAAGACACTGAAGCTCAAAGAGGCCGTGGTCGCGCTGTTGCCCCATGTAAAAACCACAGCCGAATCCAAAGAGGAGAAAGACCACTTTAACACTCAAACTGCCACCAACCTGCTGTGGGCCTTGGCGAAACTGGTGGACCACGGACTGAAGCTGGAGAACACACCGAAGCTGAAAGAGGTTGTGGCCGTGCTGTTGTCCCATGTGAAAGCCAAAGCCGAATCAAAAGAAGAGAAAGACCACTTCACGCCACAGGAAGTTGCCAATCTATATTGGGCCGTGGCGAAACTGGTGGACCATGGGCTGGCGCTGGAGAAGACACCGAAGCTCAAAGAGGCTGTTGCCGCACTTTTGCTGCATATTAAGGCCAAAGCAAAATCAAACGAAGAGAAGGAATACTTTATTTCCCAGCATATCTCCAACATGATGTGGGCCTTGGCGAAACTGGTGGACAATGGGCTGGAGAAAACACCGGAGCTCAAAGAGGTGGTGGCTGTGCTGTTGCCCCATGTGGCAACCAAAGCCGAATCCAAAGAAGAGAAAGACCGCTTTATTCCTCAGCATATCGCCAATCTGCTGTGGGCCCTGGCGAAACTGGTGGACAACGGGCTGGAACTGGAGAAGACACCGAAGGTCAAAGCAGCCCTGGCCGCGCTGTTGTACCATGTGAAAACCAAAGCCAAATCAAAAGAAGAAAAAGACCACTTTATTCCTCAGCAGATCACCAACCTGCTGTGGGCCATGGCGAAACTGGTGGACAACGGGCTGGAACTGGAGAAGACACCGAAGATCAAAGAAGCCCTGGCCGCGCTGTTGTACCACCTGAAAACCAAAGCCGAATTAAAAGAAGAGAAAAGCCAATTCCAGCCGCTGGAAGTCTCCAACCTGCTTTGGGCCCTGGCGAAACTGGTGGACAACGGACTGGAGCTGGAGCGCACACCCACACTTAAAGAGGTTGTGGCCAGGTTGTTGCCCCAAGTGAAAACCAAAGCCGAATCAAAAGAAAAGAAAGACTGCTTCAGTACTCAGGATATCGTTAACCTGCTTTGGGCCGTGGCGAAACTGGTGCACAACGGATTGGAGCTGGAGAGGACACCGAAGCTCAAAGAGGTCGTGGCCGCGCTGTTGCTTCATGTGACAACCAAAGCCGGATCAATAGAAGAGAAAAACCAATTTTCTCCTCAGAATATCGCCAACCTGCTGTGGGCCCTGGTGAAACTGGTGGAGAAGGGGTTGACACTGGGGAAAATATCGAAGCTTAAAGAGCCCGTGATCGCGCTGTTGCCCCATGTGCAAACCAAAGCCGAAGCAAAAGAAGACAAAGACCACTTAAAGCCAAAGGAAGTTGCCAATCTACTGTGGGCCCTTGCGAAAATGGGTGAGGCCATTGAGCTGAATCTGGTCCAATCTGTGATCAATTCTCTTGTCGATAGAATCACTGAAAACCCTCAGCTCTCTCAGCGAGATATACCGATGTCTCTCTGGGGAGTCCTGGTATTCTGTGCCAGATTTTATCTGCACTTCGGTAGCGATAGTAAAAATGCTCTTGAAAAGCGTATAGATGAACTGTTGTCTCGCCTGGAAATTCCACCCCCGTGCAATACAGAGGCTCCATTCATCATGGCCATGGCCGCAAGCTGGCTTGGGAGAGCCTGCCCGGTGGTGGTTCCCTATTACCGGTCAACCATTTCACAATCACAATCCATTTTTCGCGATCAACTCCGATTAAGCCTTCCGTCTTTGAAGATTGAAGAAGAGACGAGTCTGAACTCATTACCTCCTGTTGACCTGCTACTGCCAGATTACAACATAGTTATCGACATTCAGGGGCCTTCCCATTACGTGGGTGGTGATTTCAAAACCAGGAATGGCCCGACTTTGTTGAAAATCGCCCTGCTGCAAAAATTAGGGTTTGAGGTTATTGAAATCCCGGTGACAAAGCTGGATGACCAGGATTCAATGCAAAGCGTTATTGAGCAAATAAAGACAAAGTTAGCCATCCTGCGAGAGGACGATGGCCCTGTGTTACTGAACAGCGAGAAGACGGCAGAAGACGTATATGTTACTGCCGATGAAGAAGGGCAATTTTCCGATGACTGTTATTTTTCCACTGAAGAAGATTTAAGCAGTTAACCAAATGAAATCACAAAAAAGAGAAGCAGGAGGAGAACAAAGTCAGTAAAAACTACTGACTGATGATGCCATAGACTAGTCTACTTTTTATATTTTCCATGAATTGATGAAATATAATTATGGACAGAGGCGGTGCTGGTGTCAGTTGGCAATGCACAACATCAGGTAATGAATATAAAAAACCGGATGATCGTACCGATTTTGCAAAAAATGGGCGATACAGGCATGGCACAGTCAGGCAGGTGAATGCACCACTGCCCTATATCCAGAAGCGTAATGAACTTCATCCTGCTTCTGATGCCTGCTCTGCTAACCATTCACCAGGACACTCAATAAAACCTGATCATGGTTTTAATGCTCTCATCACCCAAGAAAAAATGGATTGGCTGGTGGGGGTATCTGCTCGTTATAGTGATCGCTATGATGGTAAAAAACACAGTCAATTTGCCACTTTAATTAAACAATACGCATCAGCGTCACAACGATCTTTAAATCACAGTGAACAACGCCGACTGATACCCTTGTTGCACGATTTTAAAACGACACCCGGGTGGACTTGGCGAAGCCTGGCGACAACGTTTCATTCATTTACTTCAGCGGGTGTTTTTACCCCTCATCAATACATGGATGAGTGGGTTAAGGAAGCTCAAGCTGATTTACTGTCAACTTTACTTGATCCAGTAATACTTAAGTGCAACCAAAAACCTGACGCCAGAGGTATTAATGCACAGGGTACCGTCAACCTGCTGTGGGCCGTAGCAAAACTGGTGGACAACGGGCTGGCGCTAGAGAAGACAGCGAAGCTGAAAGAGGCCGTGGTTGCGCTGTTGCCCCATGTGAAAACCAAAGCCGAAGTAAAAGAAGAGAAAGACTGCTTCAACACTCAAGGTACCACTAACCTGCTGTGGGCCTTGGCGAAACTGGTGGACAATGGGCTGGCGCTGGAGAAGACACCGAAGCTGAAAGAGGCCGTGGCTGCGCTGTTACCCCAGGTGAAAGCCAAAGCCGAATCAAAAGCAGAGAAAGACCGCGTTAACAATCAAGATACCGCTAATCTGCTGTGGGCCCTGGCGAAACTGGTGGACAACGGGCTGAAGCTGGAGAAGACGCCGAAGCTCAAAGAGGCCGTGGCTGCGCTGTTGCCCCATGTGAAAACCAAAGCTGAATCAAAACAAGAGAAAGACCACTCTATTCCTCAGCAGATCGCCAACCTGCTGTGGGCCCTGGCGAAACTGGTGGACAACGGTCTGGCACTGGAGAAGACAACGAATCTCAAAGAGGCCGTGGCTGCGCTAGTACACCTTGTGAAAACCAAAGCCGAATCCAAAAAAGAGAAAGACCACTTCAATCTACAGGAAGTCTCCAATCTACTGTGGGCCTTGGCAAAACTGGTGGACAACGGACTGGAGCTGGAGAATACAGCGAAGCTCAAAGAGGCCGTGGCTGCGCTAGTACACCTTGTGAAAACCAAAACCGAATCAAAAGAAGAGAAAGACCACTTCAGGCCACAGGCAGTCGCCAACCTGCTGTGGGCCGTGGCGAAACTGGTGGACAACGGTCTGGAGCTGGAGAAGACAACGAAGCTCAAAGAGGTTGTGGTCGCGCTGTTGCTCCAGGTGAAAATCAATGCAGAAGCAAAGAAAGACCACTTTATTCCTCAGCATATCGCCATCCTGCTGTGGGCCGTGGCAAAACTGGTAGACAATGGGCTGGAGAAGACAGCGAAGCTCAAAGAGGCCGTGAACGCGTTGTTGCCCCAGGTGGCAACCAGGGCCGAATCAAAAGAAGAGAAAGACCACTTCAAAACTCAAGGTATTGCCAACTTGCTGTGGGCCGTGGCGAAACTGGTGGATAACGGCCTGGCGCTGGGGAAGACAGTAATGCTCAAAGAGACCGTGGCCGTACTGTTGCCCCATGTGAAAATCAAAGCCGAATCAAAAGAAGAGAAAGACCACTTCAACCTGCAGGCAGTGGCCAACCTGCTGTGGGCAATGGCGAAACTGGTGGACAACGGGCTCGAGCTGGAGAAGACACCGAAGCTCAAAGAGGCCGTGGCCGCGCTGTTGCCCCAGGTGAAAACCAAAGCCGAATCAAAAGAAGAGAAAGACCGCTTCAAGTCTCAAGGTACCGTCAATCTGCTGTGGTCCGTGGTGATACTGGTGGACAACGGGCTGGAGCTGGAGAAAACACCGAAGCTCAAAGAGGCCCTGGCCGCGCTGTTGTACCATGTGAAAACCAAAGCCGAATCAAAAGAAGAGAAAGACCACTTCAACCCTCAAGGTACCGCCATCCTGCTCTGGGCCCTGGCGAAACTGGGTGAGGCCATTGAGCTGAACCTGATTAAATCTACGTTCGATGTTCTTGTTGACAGAATCAGTAAAACACCTCAGCTCTCTCAGCAAAGTATATTGATGTCTCTCTGGGGAGTCATGGTATTCTGTGCCAGGTTTTATCTGGAATCAGGCAGTAATGATAAACACTCCCTTGAAAAGCACATAGGCGAACTATTTTCTCGCCTGGAAATTACCTCCCCGGGCAATGAGGATCAATCCATCATTGCCATGGCAGCAAGTTGGCTTGGGAGATCGTGTCCGGTGGTTCCCGATTACCAGACATTCATTTCACAACCTCAGTCCACCCTCTGCGATCAACTCCAATCCAGTCTTCCTTCGTTGAAGATTGAAGAAGAAAAGAGTCTGAACTCATTACCTCCGGTTGACCTGCTACTGCCAGAGTACAACATGGTGATCGACGTTCAGGGACCTTCCCATTACGTGGGTGGTGATTTCAAAACCAGGAATGGGTCGACTTTGCTGAAAATCGCCCTGCTGCAAAAATCAGGATTTGAGGTCATTGAAATCCCGGTGACCAGTCTTGTGAACCAGGATTCAATAAAAATAGTTATTGAGCAAATAAAGACAAAGTTAGCCGTCCCGCCAAAGGCTTATGGTTCTTTGTTAAATAACAGCGGCGAGGGGGCAGAAGATGAGGCATACGTTACTGTCGATGAAGGAGGGGAATTTTCCGATGACTGTTATTTTACCGCCGAAGAATATTTAGAAGAGCCAACAGAAAAAACAAAAAAAAGAAACAGGAGGAGAAAAAAGTCAGTGAAAACGGCTGACTGATGATGCCATCGAGTAGTCTACTTTTTATATTTTCCATGAATTAATGAAATATAATTATGGACAGAGGCGGTGCTGGTGTCAGTTGGCAATGCACAACATCAGGTAATGATTATAAACAGCCGGATGATCGTACCGATTGTTCAAAAAGTGGGCGATTCCGGCATGGTACAGTCAGACAGTTGGATGCGCCACTCGCCTATATCCGGGAGAGTAATGAATTTTATGCTGCTTCTGACGCCTGCTCTGCTGACCATCCACCAAGACATTCAATAAAACCTGTTCATGGTTTCAAAGCTCTCATCACACCAGAAAAAATCGATTACATGATGAAGATATCTACTGATTATGGTGATCAATATGATGGTAAAAAACACTGTCAATTTGCTCTTTCCATCAAACAATACACTTCAGTGTCAAAACGATCTTTGAATCATAGTGAACAACGCCAACTGATACCATTGTTGCACGATTTTAAAGCGACACCCGGGTGGACCTGGCGAAACCTGGCGACAACGTTTCATTCATTTACTTCAGCGGGTGTTTTTACCCCTCATAAATACATGGATGAGTGGGTTAAGGAAATCCAGGCTGCTCTACTGTCAGCTTTACTTGATCCTGTAATACATAAGTGCAACCAAAAACCTGAAGCCAGGGGCATTTATGCACAGGGTACCGTCAACCTGCTGTGGGCCGTAGCGAAACTGGTGAACAATGGGCTGGCGCTGGAGAAGACAGCGAAGCTGAAAGAGGCCGTGGTTGCGCTGTTGCCCCATGTGAAAACCAAAGCCGAATCAAAAGAAGAGAAAGACCGCTTCAACACTCAAGGTATTTCTAACCTGGTGTGGGCCATGGCGAAACTGGTGGACAATGGGTTGGCGCTGGAGAAGACACCGAAGCTGAAAGAAGCCGTGGCTGCGCTGTTACCCCAGGTGAAAACCAAAACTGAATCAAAAGAAGAGAAAGACCGCTTCAACACTCAAGGTACCTCTAACCTGCTGTGGGGCTTGGCGAAACTGGTGGACAATGGGCTGCAGCTGGAGATGGCGAAGCTCAAAGAAGCCGTGGCCGCGCTGTTACGCCATGTGAAAACCAAAGCCGAATCAAAACAAGAGAAAGACCACTTCAAGCCACAGGAAGTCGCCAATCTCCTGTGGGCCATGGCAAAACTGGTGGACAACGGACTGGAGCTGGAGAAGACAACGAAGCTCAAAGAGGCCGTGTGTGCGCTGTTGCCCTGTGTGAAAACCAAAGCCGCATCAAAAGAGGAGAAGGACCACCTGAACACTCAAGCTATCAACAACCTGCTGTGGGCCCTGGCGAAACTGGTGGACAACGGGTTGGAGCTGGAGAAGACAACGAAGCTCAAAGAGGCCGTGGCCGCGCTGTTGCCCCATGTGAAAACCAAAGCCGAATCAAAAGAAGAGAAGGGCCACTTTAACACTCAAACGACCACCAACCTGCTCTGGTCTCTGGCAAAACTGGTGGACAACGGGCTGGAGCTGGAGACGACACCGAAGCTCAAAGAAGCCTTGGACGTGCTGTTGTCCCATGTGAAAGCCAAAGCCGAATCCAAAGAAGAGAAAGACCAATTCCAGCCACAGGCAGTTACCAACCTGCTTTGGGCCCTGGCGAAACTGGTGGACAGCGGACTGGAGCTGGAGAAGACAGCGAAGCTCAAAGAGGCTGTGTGTGTGCTGTTGCCCTATGTGAAAACCAAAGCCGAATCAAAAGAAGAGAAGGACCACTTCACGCCTCAGGCAGTCACCAACCTGCTGTGGGCAATAGCGAAACTGGTGGAAAACGGGCTCGAGCTGGAGAAGACAACGAAGCTCAAAGAGGCTGTGGCCGCGCTGTTGCTCCAGATGAAAACCAAAGCAGAATCAAAGAAAGACCACTTTATTCCTCTGCATATCGCCAACCTGTTGTGGGCCATGGCAAAACTGGTGGACAATGGGCTGGCGCTGGAGAAGACAGCGAAGCTCAAAGAGGCTGTGGCCGCGCTGTTGCTCCTGGTGAAAACCAAAGCAGAATCAAAGAAAGATCACTTTATTCCTCAGCATATCGCCAAGCTGCTGTGGGCCATGGCAAAACTGGTGGACAATGGTCTGGAGCTGAAGAAGATACCGAAGCTAAAAGAGGCCGTGGCCACGCTGTTGCCCCAGGTAAAAACCAAAGCCGAATCAAAGGCAGAGAAAGACCACTTTAATGCACAGCATATCGCCAACCTGCTGTGGGCTTTGGCGAAACTGGTGGACAATGGACTGGAGCTGGAGAAAACACCGAAGCTCAAACAGGTCGTAGCTGCGCTGTTGCCCCATGTGACAAGCAAAGCCGAATCAAAAGAACAGAAAGACCGCTTTATTCCTCAGCATATCACCAACCTGCTGTGGGCCTTGGCAAAACTGGTGGACAACGGACTGGAGCTGGAGAAAACAACGAAGCTCAAAGAGGCCGTGGCTGCGCTGTTGCCCCATGTGAAAACCAAAGCCGAATCAAAAGAAGAGAAAGACCACTTCAGCACTCAAGGTACCGCCAACTTGCTATGGGCCCTGGCGAAACTGGGTGAGGCCATTGAGCTGAACCTGATTAAATCTACGTTAGATTCTCTTGTCGACAGAATCGGTGAAAACCCTCAATTCTCTCAACAAGATATATTGATGTCTCTCTGGGGCGTTATGGTATTCTGCGCCAGGTTTTACCTGGACTCAGGTAATAATGATAAACACTCCCTTGAAAAGCACATAGGCGAACTATTTTCTCGCCTGGAAAATACATCCCCAGGTAGTATAGAGGATCAATCCATCATTGCCATGGCTGCATGTTGGCTTGGGAGAGCGTGTCCGGTCATCCCTTATTACACGACAAACACTTCACAATCTCAATCCACCTTCCGCGATCACCTCCAATCGAGCTTTCCGTCTTTGAAGATTGAAGAAGAAAAGAGTCTGAACTCATTACCTCCGGTCGATCTGCTACTGTCAGAGTACAACATGGTGATCGACATTCAGGGACCTTCCCATTACGTGAGTGGTGATTTCAAAACCAGGAATGGCCCGACTTTGTTGAAAATCGCCCTGCTGCAAAAATTAGGGTTTGAGGTTATTGAAATCCCGGTGAGAAAGCTGGATGACCAGGATTCAATGCAAAGCGTGATTGAGCAAATAAAGACAAAGTTAGCCGTCCCGCCAAAGGCTTATGGCTCTTTGTTACAGAACAGCGACGAGGGGGCAGAAGATGAAGCATACGTTACTGCCGATGAAGGAGGGGAATTTTCCGATGACTGTTATTTTACCGCCGAAGAATATGTAGAAGAGCCAACAGAAAAAACAAAAAAGAGGAACAGGAGGAGAAAAAAGTCAGTGAAAACGGCTGACTGATGATGCCATCGAGTAGTCTACTTTTTATATTTCCCATGAATTCATGAAATATAATTATGGACAGAAGCAGTGCTGGTGTCAGTTGGCAATGCACAACATCAGGTAATGATTATAAACAGCCGGATGATCGTACCGATTGTTCAAAAAGTGGGCGATGCTGGCATGGTACAGTCAGACAGTTGGACGCGCCGCTCGCCTATGTCCGGGAGAGTAATGAATTTTATGCTGCTTCTGACGCCTGCTCTGCTGACCATCCACCAAGACATTCAATAAAACCTGTTCATGGTTTCAAAGCTCTCATCACACCAGAAAAAATAGATTACATGATGAAGATATCTACTCATTATGGTGATCACTATGATGGTAATAAACACTGTCAATTTGCCCTTTCAATCAAACACTACACTTTATCGTCAAAACGACCCTTGCATCATAGTGAACAACGCCAACTGATACCGTTGTTGCACGATTTTAAAGCGACACCCGGGTGGACCTGGCGAAACCTGGCGACAACGTTTCATTCATTTACTTCAGCGGGTGTTTTTACCCCTCATAAATACATGGATGAGTGGGTTAAGGAAACCCAGGCTGCTCTACTGTCAGCTTTACTTGATCCTGTAATACATAAGTGCAACCAAAAACCTGATGTCAGGAGTATTAATGCACAGGGTACCGTCAACCTGCTGTGGGCCGTAGCGAAACTGGTGAACAATGGGCTGGCGCTGGAGAAGACAGCGAAGCTGAAAGAGGCCGTGGTTGTGCTGTTGCCCCTGGTGAAAACCAAAGCCGAATTAAAAGAAGAGAAAGACTGCTTCAACACTCAAGGTACCGCTAACCTGCTATGGGCCCTGGCGAAACTGGTGGACAATGGTCTGGCGCTGGAGAAGACACCGAAGCTGAAAGAGGCAGTGGCTGCGCTGTTACTCCAGGTGAAAACCAAAGCCGAATCAAAAGAAGAGAAAGAGCACTTTAACACTCAAGGTACCGCTAATCTGCTGTGGGCCCTGGCGAAACTGGTGGACAACGGGCTGAAGCTGGAGAAGACGCCGAAGCTCAAAGAGGCCGTGGCCGCGCTGTTGCCCCATGTGAAAACCAAAGCCGAATCCAAAAAAGAGAAAGACCACTACAAGCCACAGGAAGTCGCCAATCTCCTGTGGGCCATGGCAAAACTGGTGGACAACGGACTGGAGCTGGAGAAGACAACGAAGCTCAAAGAGGCCGTGTGTGGGCTGTTGCCCTATGTGAAAACCAAAGCCGAATCAAAAGAAGAGAAGGACCACTTCACGCCACAGGCAGTCACCAACCTGCTGTGGGCAATAGCGAAACTGGTGGAAAACGGGCTCGAGCTGGAGAAGAGAAAGAAGCTCAAAGAGGCTGTGGCCGCGCTGTTGCTCCAGGTGAAAACCAAAGCAGAATCAAAGAAAGACCACTTTATTCCTAAGCATATCGCCAACCTGCTGTGGGCCATGGCAAAACTGGTGGACAATGGGCTGGCGCTGGAGAAGACAGCGAAGCTCAAAGAGGCTGTGAACGCGCTGTTGCCCCATGTGGCAACCAAAGCCGAAGCAAAAGAAGAGAAAGACCGCTTTAAAACTCAAGGTATTGCCAACTTGCTGTGGGCCTTGGCGAAACTGGTGGATAACGGGTTGGAGCTGGAGAAAACACCGAAGCTCAAAGAGGCCGTGGCCGCGCTATTACCCCATGTGAAAATCAAAGCCGAATCAAAAGAAGAGAAAGAGCACTTTATTACTCAGCATATCGCCAACCTGCTGTGGGCCCTGGTGAAACTGGTGGACAACGGGCTGGAGAAAACACCGAAGCCCAAAGAGGCCGTGGATGCGCTATTGCCCCATGTAAAAACCAAAGCCGAATCAAAAGAAGAGAAAGATCACTTCAAGCCACAGGCAGTCGCCAACCTGCTGTGGGCGCTGGCGAAACTGGTGGACAACGGGCTGGGGCTGGAGAAAACAACGAAGCTCAAAGAGGCCGTGGCCGCGCTGTTGCCCCATGTGAAAACCAAAGCCGAATCAAAAGAAGAGAAAGACCGCTTCAAGTCTCAAGGTATCATCAGCCTGCTGTGGGCCGTGGTGATACTGGTGGACAACGGGCTGGAGCTGGGGACGACACCGAAGCTCAAAGAGGCCGTGGCCGCGCTGTTGCCCCATGTGAAAACCAAAGCCGAATCAAAAGAAGAGAAAGACCGCTTCAGCACTCAAGGTATCGCCAACTTGCTATGGGCCCTCGCGAAACTGGGTGAGGCCATTGAGCTGAACCTGATTAAATCTACGTTAGATTCTCTTGTCGACAGAATCGGTGAAAACGCTCAATTCTCTCAACAAGATATATTGATGTCTCTTTGGGGAGTCATGGTATTTTGCGCCAGGTTTTATCTGGAATCAGGAAGTAATGATAAACACTCCCTTGAAAAGCACATAGGCGAACTATTTTCTCGCCTGGAAAATACATCCCCGGGCAGTATAGAGGATCAATCCATCATTGCCATGGCTGCATGTTGGCTTGGGAGAGCTTGTCCAGTTATCCCTTATTACACGACAAACACTTCACAATCTCAATCAACCTTCCGCGATCACTTGCAATCGAGCTTTCCGTCTTTGAAGATTGAAGAAGAAAAGAGTCTGAACTCATTACCTCCGGTCGATCTGCTACTGGCAGATTACAATATGGTGATCGACATTCAGGGACCTTTCCATTACGTGAGTGGTGATTTCAAAACCAGGAATGGTTCGACTTTGTTGAAAATCGCTCTGCTGAAAAAATCAGGATTTGAGGTCATTGAAATCCCGGTGACCAGGCTTGTGAACCAGGATTCAATGAAAAGAGTTATTGAGCAAATAAAGACAAAGTTAGCCGTCCTGCCAGAGGCTTATGGCTCTTTGTTACAGAACAGCGGCGAGGGTTCAGAAGATGAGGCATACGTTACTGCCGATGAAGGAGGGGAATTTTCCGATGACTGTTATTTTACCGCCGAAGAATATGTAGAAGAGCCAACCAAAAAAACAAAAAAGAGAAACAGGAGGAGAAAAAAGTCAGTGAAAACGGCTGACTGACGATGCCATAGAGTAGTCTACTTTTTATATTTCCCATGAATTAATGAAATATAATTATGGACAGAAGCGGTGCTGGTGTCAGTTGGCAATGCGCAACATCAGGTAATGATTATAAAAAACCGGATGATCGTACCGATTCTTCAAAAAGTGGGCGATACTGGCATGGCACAGTCAGACAGTTGGATGCGCCGCTCGCCTATATCCGGGAGAGTAACGGATTTTATGCTGCTTCTGACGTCTGCTCTGCTGACCATCCACCAAGACATTCAATAAAACCTGTTCATGCTTTCAAAGCTCTCATCACACCAGAAAAAATAGATTACATGATGAAGATATCTACTCATTATGGTGATCACTATGATGGTAAAAAACACAGTCAATTTGCCTGTTCAATCAAACAATACACTTCAGCGTCAAAACGACTTTTGAATCATAGTGAACAACGCCAACTGATACCTTTGTTGCACGATTTTAAAGCGACACCCGGGTGGACCTGGCGAAGTCTGACGACGACGTTTCATTCATTTACTTCAGCGGGTGTTTTTACCTCTCATAAATACACGGAAGAGAGGGTTAAGAAAACTCAAGCGGCTTTACTGTCCACTTTACTTGATCAAATAATACTTAATTGCAACCAAACACTTGAAGCCAGGGATCTTGATGTACACGGTATCAATAACCTGCTGTGGTCCGTGGCGAAACTGGTGGACAACGGGCTGGAGCTGGAGAAAACACCGAAGCTCAAAGAGGCTGTTGCCGCACTGTTGATCCATGTTAAAGCCAAAGCCAAATCACCAGAAGAGAGCGAACACTTTATTCCTCAGCATATCAGCATCCTGCTGTGGTCGGTGGCGAAACTGGTGGACAACGGGCTGGAGCCGGACAAGGCAACGATGCTCAGAGAGGTCGTGGCCGCGCTGTTGCCCCATGTGAAAGCCAAAGCTAAATCAAAAGAAGAGAGAGACCACTTTATTCCTCAGCATATCAGCATCCTGCTGTGGGCCCTGGCGAAATTGGTGGACAAGGGGGTGGAGAAGACTCCAAAGCTCAAAGGGACCGTGGCCGCGTTGTTGCCTCATGTGAAAACCACAGCAGAATCAAAAGAAGAGAAAGAGCACTTTAACACTCAAGGTATCGCCAACCAGCTGTGGGCCTTCGCGAAACTGGTGGACTACGGACTGGAGCTGGAGAAGATACCAAAGCTCAAAGAGGTTGTGGCTGCACTGTTGCCCCATGTGAAAACCAAGGCTGAATCAAAACAAGAGAAAGACCACTTTACTCCTCAGCAGATCGCCAACCAGCTGTGGGCCCTGGCGAAACTGGTGGAGAAGGGGCTGGAGCTGGAGAGCACTCCGAAGCTCAAAGAGGCTGTGGCCGCGCTGTTGCCCCATGTGAAAACCAAAGCCGTATCAAAACAAGAGAAAGGCTACTTCAGGCCACAGGGAGTCGCCAACCTGTTGTGGGCGGTGGCGAAACTGGTAGACAACGGACTGACATTGGAGAAGACACCCGGACTTAAAGAGGCCGTGGCCTGGTTGTTGCCCTGTGTGAAAACCAACGCCGGAGCAAAAGAAGAGAAAGACCGCTTCAGCGCAAAAGATACCGCCAACTCGCTGTGGGCCTTGGCGAAACTGGTGGACAACGGGCTGGAGCTGGAGAAGATACCGAAGCTGAAAGAGGCCGTGGTTGCGCTGTTGCCCCATGTGACAACCAAAGCCGAATCATTAGAAGAGTCAGACCCCTTTACACCTCAGCATATCGCCAACCAGCTGTGGGCCCTGGCGAAACTGGTGGAGAACAGGTTGAAGCTGGAGAAGACAGCGAAGTTCAAAGAGGCTGTGGTCGCATTATTGCCCCATGTGCAAACCAAAGCCACATCAAAAGAAGAGAAAGACCAATTCAAGCCACAGGAAGTCGCCAACATGATATGGGCCGTGGCAAAACTGGGTGAGGCTATTGATCTGAAAGTGGTTAAATCAACGTTAGCTTCCCTTGTCGGCAAAATCAGCGAAAACACCCCGCTCTCTCATCAAGGTAGATGGATGTCTCTGTGGGGAGTCATGGCATTCTGTGCCAGATTTTATCTGACCTACGGTAAAAATAATAAAAACTTACTTGAAAAGCACATAGGTAGACTATTTTCTTGCCTGGGAAAAACACCCACTGGCAATACCGAGGATCCATCCATTATTGCCATGGTCACAAGTTGGCTGGGGAGAGCGTGTCCGGTGGTTCCCCATTACCGGACAAACACGTCACTATCACAATCCACTTTTCACGATCAACTCCGATCAAGCCTTCCGTCTTTGAAAATTGAAGAAGAGACGAGTCTGAACTCATTGCCTCCGGTTGACCTGCTACTGCCAGAGTGCAACATTGTGATCGACGTTCAGGGGCCTTTCCATTACGTGGGTGGTGATTTCAAAACCAGGAATGGTTCGACTGTGTTGAAAATCGCCCTATATAAAAAATTAGGATTTGAGTTTATTGAAATGCCGGTGAACAAGCTTGATAACCAGTATTCAATACAAAGAGTTATTGAGCAAATAAAGACAAAGTTAGCCATCCTGCCACAGGCCTATGGTCCTGTGCCACCTGACAGCAGCGAGTGGGATGCAGGTGAGGCATACTTTACTGCCGATGAAGGATGGCAATTGTCAGATGACTGTTATTTTACCGCTGAAGAATATTTAGAAGAGCAAACAAAGAAACCAAAAAAGAGAAAAAGGAAGAGAAAAAAGCCGGGCTAATGCCTGTTCTTAGGGTGGACATTAAGCTTACCCCTCCATTTTCAATGGCTTTTGAATGGAACCACGAAGGACACAAAGAGCACGAAGGAAAAAAAATCTCTTCTTTGTGCTCTTCGTGTTCTTCGTGGTTCCATCTTTAACTTTCCGAAGAGGGGAGTAGACGCTTAATGTCTATCCTAAGAATGCCTGCTGATGTCGTGGAGTAGTCTACATTTTATGTTTCCCATGAATTAATGAAATATAATGATGGACAGAGGCGATGCTGGTATCAGTTGGCAATGCACAACATCAGGTAATGATTATAAAAAACCGGATGATCGTACCAATTCTGCAAAAAGTGGGCGATACAGACATGGCACAGTCAGACTGGTGATTGCGCCACTACCCTATATCCAGAGGTGTAATGAACTTCATCCTGCTTCTGATGCCTGCTCTGCTAACCGTCCACCAGGACACTCAATAAAACCTGATCATGATTTTAATGCTCTCATCACACAAGAAAAAATGGATTGGCTGGTGTGGGTATCTGCTCGTTACAGTGATCGCTATGATGGTAAAAAACACAGTCAATTTGCCACGTTAATTAAACAATACACATCAGCGTCACAACGACCTTTAAATCACAGTGAACAATGTCAACTGATACCCTTGTTGCACAATTTTAAAGCGACACTCGGGTGGACTTGGCGAAGCCTGATGACAACGATTCATTCATTTACGTCAGCGGGTGTTTTTACCCCTAATAAATATATGAATGAGAAAAGTCAGGAAGCTCAGGCAGCGTTATTGTCAACGTTACTTGATGGAGTAATAGTTAAGTGCAAGCAAAAACCTGAAGCCAGGGATATTGATGCCCAAGGTACCACCAACCTGCTGTGGGCCCTGGCAAAAATAGTTGGTAACGGGCTGGAGCTGGAGAAAACACCGAAGCTCAGAGAGGTCGTAGCTGCGCTGTTGCCCCTGGTGAAAATCAAAGCCGAATCAAAAGAGGGGAAAGAACACTTTATTCCTCTGCATATCGCCAACCAGCTGTGGGCATTGGCAAAATTGGTAGATAACGGGCTGGAGCTGGAGAAGACACCGAAGCTCAAAGAAGTTGTGGCCGCGCTGTTACTCCATGTGAAAACGAAAGCCGAATCAAAAGAAGAGAAAGACTACTTCAAGCCACAGGAAGTCACCAACCTGCTTTGGGCTCTGGCGAAACTGGTCGAAAACGGGTTGGATCTGGAGAAGACAGAGCAGCTAAAAGAGGCCGTAGCCGCGCTGTTGCACCATGTGAAAATTAAAGCTGAATCAAAAGAAGAGAAAGACCACTTTAATCCTCAGCATATCGCCAACCTGCTGTGGGCGGTGGCGAAATTGGTAGACAATGGTCTGAAGAAGACACGGACGTTCAGAGAGGCCGTGGCCGCGCTGCTGGCCAATGTGAAAACCAAAGCCAAATCAAAAGAAGAGAAAGACCACTTTATTCCTCAGCATATCACCAACCTGCTGTGGGCCGTGGCAAAATTAGTGGACAACGGGCTGGGGCTGGAGAAAACACCCAAGCTCAAAGAGGTCGTGGCCGCGTTGTTACCCCATGTGAAAACCAAAGCCGAATCAAAAGAAGAGAAAGACCACTTTATTGTTCAGCATATCGCCAACCAGCTGTGGGCGGTGGCGAAATTGGTAGACAACGGGCTGGAGAAGACAGCGCAGCTAAAAGAGGTCGTCGCCGCGCTGCTACCCCATGTGAAAACCAAAGCCGAATCAAAAGCAGATCAAGACCACTTTATTCCTCAGCATATCGCTAACCTGCTGTGGGCCGTGGCAAAACTGTTGGACAACGGGCTGGAGAAGACAGCACAGCTGAAAGAGGCCGTGGCCGCGCTGTTACCCCATGTGAAAACCAAAGCCGAATCAAAAGAAGAGAAAGACCACTTGAAGCCACAGGCAGTCACCATCCTGCTGTGGGCCGTGGCAAAACTGGTGGAGAACGGGCTGGAGCTGGAGAAGACAGCGAAGCTCAAAGAGGCCCTGGCCGCGCTGTTGTGCCATGTGAAAGCCAAAGCCGAATCAAAAGAAGAGAAAGACCACTTTATTCCTCAGCATATCGCCAACCTGCTGTGGGCCTTGGCAAAACTGGTGGAGAACGGGCTGGAGCTGGAGAAGACAGCGAAGTTCAAAGAGGCTGTGGTCGCGCTGTTGCCCCATGTGCAAACCAAAGCCACATCAAAAGAAGAGAAAGACCAATTCAAGCCACAGGAAGTCGCCAACATGATATGGGCCGTGGCAAAACTGGGGGAGGCTATTGAGCTGAATGTGGTTAAATCAACGTTAGCTTCCCTTCTCGGCAAAATCAGCGAAAACACTCCGCTCTCTCATCAAGGTAGATGGATGTCTCTGTGGGGAGTCATGGCATTCTGTGCCAGATTTTATCTGACCTACGGTAAAAATAATAAAAACTCGCTTGAAAAGCATATAGGTGAACTATTTTCTTGCCCGGGAAAAACACCCACTGGCAATACCGAGGATCCATCCATTATTGCCATGGTCACAAGTTGGCTGGGGATAGCGTGTCCGGTGGTTCCCCATTACCGAACAAACACTTCACAATTACAATTCACTTTTCACGATCAACTCCGATCAAGCCTTCCGTCTTTGAAGATTGAAGAAGAAAAGAGTCTGAACTCATTACCTCCGGTTGACCTGCTACTGCCAGATTACAACATGGTGATCGACGTTCAGGGACCCTCCCATTACGTGGGTGGTGATTTCAAAACCAGGAATGGTTCGACTTTGTTGAAAATCGCTCTGCTGAAAAAATTAGGATTCGAAGTCATTGAAATCCCGGTGTATAAGCTTCATAACCAGGATTCAATGAAAATAGTTATTGATCAAATAAAGACAAAGTTAGCCATCCTGTCAGAGGCCCATGGTCCTGTGTCACCTGACAGCAGCGAGTGGGATGCAGGTGAGGCATACTTTACTGCCGATGAAGGATGGCAATTGTCAGATGACTGTTATTTTACCGCTGAAGAATATTTAGAAGAGCAAACAAAGAAACCAAAAAAGAGAAAAAGGAAGAGAAAAAAGCCAGTAAAAACTACTGCCTGTTGATGCCGTGGAGTAGTCTACATTTTATATTTCCCATGAATTAATGAAATATAATTATGGACAGAGGCAGTGCTGGTATAAGTTGGAAATGTACAACATCAGGTAATGATTATAATCAACCGGATGATCATGCAGGTGCTTCAGGAAGTGTACGATACCGGTATGGCACAGTGAGGCGGACGAATACTCCACTTCCCTATATCCCGGAGCGTCATGAATTTTATCCTGCTTCTGACGCCTGTTCTGCTCACCATCCACCAGGACATTCAATAAAACCTGTTCAGGATTTTAATGATCTCATCACACAAGCAAAAATGGATGACCTGGTGAGGATATCTACTCATTATGGTGATCGCTATGATGGGAAAAAACACAGTCAATTTGCCTGTTCAATCAAACAATTCACATCAAGGTCAAAAAGACCATTAAATCGTGGTGAACAATGCCAACTGATACCATTGTTGCACGCTTTTAAAGCGACACCCGGATGGCTCTGGCGAAGCCTGATGACAACAGTTCATTCATTTACGTCAGCGGGTGTCTTTACCCCTCATAAATACATGAATGAGAGAAGTAAGGAGGCTCAGGCAGCGTTATTGTCAACGTTACTTGATGCAGTAATAGTTAAGTGCAAGCAAAAACCTGAAGCCAGGGATATTGATGCCCAAGGTACCGCCAACCTGCTGTGGGCCCTGGCAAAAATAGTTGGTAACGGGCTGGAGCTGGAGAAAACACCGAAGATCAAAGAGGCCGTGGCCGCGCTGTTGCCCCTGGTGAAAATCAAAGCCGACTCAAAAGAGGGAAAATATCACTTTATTCCTCAGCATATCGCCAACCAGTTGTGGGCAGTGGCAAAATTGGTAGATAACGGGCTGGAGCTGGAGAAGACACCGAAGCTCAAAGAAGTTGTGGCCGCGCTGTTGCTCCATGTGAAAACGAAAGCCGAATCAAAAGAAGAGAAAGACCACTTCAAGCCACAGGAAGTCGCCAACTTGCTGTGGGCTCTGGCGAAACTGGTCGAAAACGGGTTGGATCTGGAGAAGACAGCGCAGCTAAAAGAGGCCGTAGCCGCGCTGTTGCACCATGTGAAAAGCAAAGCTGAATCAAAAGAAGAGAAAGACCACTTCAATCCACAGGCAGTCGCCAACCTGCTTTGGGCCGTGGCGAAACTGTTGGACAATGGTCTGAAGAAGACACCGACGTTCAGAGAGGCCGTGGCCGCGCTGCTGGCCAATGTGAAAACCAAAGCCGAATCAAAAGAAGAGAAAGACCACTTTATTCCTCAGCATATCACCAACCTGCTGTGGGCCGTGGCAAGATTAGTGGACAACGGGCTGGGGCTGGAGAAGACACCCAAGCTCAAAGAGGTCGTGGCCGCGCTGTTACCCCATGTGAAAACCAAAGCCGAAGCAAAAGAAGAGAAAGACCACTTTATTCCTCAGCATATCGCCAACCTGCTGTGGGCGGTGGCGAAATTGGTAGACAACGGGCTGGAGAAGACAGCGCAGCTAAAAGAGGCACTGGCCGTGCTGTTACCGCATGTGAAAACCAAAGCCGAATCAAAAGCAGAGAAAGACCACTTTATTCCTCAGCATATCACCAACCTGCTGTGGGCGGTGGCGAAATTGGTAGACAACGGGCTGGAGCTGGAGAAGACAGCGCAGCTAAAAGAGGCCGTGGCCGCGCTGCTACCCCATGTGAAAACCAAAGCCGAATCAAAAGCAGAGAAAGACCACTTTATTCCTCAGCATATCGCTAACCTGCTATGGGCCCTGGCAAAACTGGTGGACAACGGGCTGGAGATGACAGCGCAGCTAAAAGAGGCCGTGGCCGCGCTGCTACCCCATGTGAAAACCAAAGCCGAATCAAAAGAAGAGCAAGACCACTTCAAGCCACAGGCAGTCGCCAGCCTGCTGTGGGCCGTGGCAAAACTGGTTGACAACGGGCTGGAGCTGGAGAAGACAGCGAAGCTCAAAGAGGCCCTGGCCGCGCTGTTGTGCCATGTGAAAGCCAAAGCCGAATCAAAAGAAGAGAAAGACCACTTTATTCCTAAACATATCGCTAACCTGCTGTGGGCCGTGGCAAAACTGGTGGACAACGGGCTGGAGAAGACAGCGAAGTTGAAAGAGGCCCTGGCCGCGCTGTTGCACCATGTGAAAGCCAACGCCGAATCAAAAGAAGAGATAGACCACTTTAACACTCAATCTACCGCCAACCTGCTGTGGGCCGTGGCAAAACTGGTGGACAACGGGCTGGAGAAGACAGCGCAGCTCAAAGAGGTTGTGGCCGTGCTGTTGCCCCATGTGAAAGTCAAAGCCGAATCAACAGCAGAGAAAGACCACTTTATTCCTCAGCATATCGCTAACCTGCTGTGGGCCCTGGCAAAACTGGTGGACAACGGACTGGAACTGGAGAAGACACCCAGGCTTAAAGAGGCCGTGGTCTGGTTGTTGCCCTATGTGAAAACCTACGCCGAATCAAAAGAAGAGAAAGACCGCTTCAGCACACAAGAGACCGTCAAAGTGCTGTGGGCCGTGGCGAAACTGGTAGACAACGGACTGGAGCTGGAGAAGACACCAAAGCTGAAAGAGGCCGTGGTTGCGCTGTTGCCCCATGTGACAACCAAAGCCAAATCATTAGAAGAGACAGACCCCTTTACTCCTCAGCATATCGCCAACCTCCTGTGGACCCTGGCGAAACTGGTGGAGAACAGGTGGAAGCTGGAGAAGACATCGAAGTTCAAAGAGGCTGTGGTCGCGCTGTTGCCCCATGTGCAAACCAAAGCCACATCAAAAGAAGAGAAAGACCAATTCAAGCCACAGGAAGTCGCCAACATGATATGGGCCGTGGCAAAACTGGGTGAGGCTATTGAGCTGAACGTGGTTAACACAACGTTTGCTTCCCTTCTCGGCAAAATCAGCGAAAACACCCCGCTCTCTCATCAAGGTAGACGGATGTCTCTGTGGGGAGTCATGGCATTCTGTGCCAGATTTTATCTGACCTACGGTAAAAATAATAAAAACTCGCTTGAAAAGCATATAGGTGAACTATTTTCTTGCCCGGGAAATACACCCTCAGGCAATACCGAGGATCAATCCATTATTGCCATGGTCACAAGTTGGCTGGGGATAGCGTGTCCGGTGGTTCCCCATTACCGAACAATCACTTCACAATCACAATCCACTTTTCGCAATCAACTCCGATCAAGCCTTCCGTCTTTGAAGATTGAAGAAGAAAAGAGTCTGAACTCATTACCTCCGGTTGACCTGCTACTGCCAGATTACAACATGGTGATCGACGTTCAGGGGCCCTCCCATTACGTGGGTGGTGATTTCAAAACCAAGAATGGTTCGACTTTGTTGAAAATCGCTCTGCTGAAAAAATTAGGATTTGAGGTCATTGAAATCCCGGTGAACAAGCTTGGGAACCAGGGTTCAATGAAAAGAGTTATTGAGCAAATAAAGATAAAGTTAGCCGACCCGCCGCAGGCTTATGACTCTGTGTTACATAACAGCGGCGAGGGGTCAGCAGATGAGGCATACGTTACTGCCGATGAAGGAGGGCAATTTTCAGATAGCTGTTATTTTACCGCTGTAGAATATTTAGAAGAGCAAACAGATAAACCAAAAAAGAGAAAAAGGAAGAGAAAAAAGCCAGTAAAAACTACTGCCTGATGATGCCGTAGAGTAGTCTACTTTTTATATTTCCCATGAATTAATGAAATATAATGATGGACAGAGGCGGTGCTGGTATCAGTTGGCAATGCGCAACATCAGGTAATGATTATAATCAACCGGATGATCGTACCGATTGTTCAAAGGGGGGGCGATACCGGCATGGCACAGTCAGACAGGTGAATACGTCACTTCCCTATACCCAGAAGCATAATGAATTTTATCCTGCTTCTGACGCCTGTTCTGCTAACCATCCAAGAAGACACTCATTAAAACCTGTTGATGATTTTAAGGCTCTTATCACACATGAAAAAGTGGATTGCCTGTTGAGGTTATCTACCCATTACGGTGATCGCTATGATGGTAAGAAACACAGTCAATTTGCCATTTCAATCAAACAATACACTGCAGCGTCAAAACGACCTTTGCATCACAGTGAACAACGTCAACTGATGCCATTGTTGTACGATTTTAAAGTGACAACCGGGTGGACCTGGCGAAGCCTGACGACAACGTTTCATTCATTTACTTCAGCGGGTGTTTTTACCTCTCATAAATACATGGAAGAGTGGGTTAAGGAAACTCAAGCGGCTTTACTGTCGACTTTACTTGATCAAGTACTACTCAAGTGCAACCAAAAACCTGAAGCCAGGTATCTTGATGTTCAAGGTATCAATAACCTGCTGTGGTCTGTAGCGAAACTGGTGGGCAACGGCCTGGCGCTGGAGAAAGCACCGAAGCTCAAAGAGGTTGTGGTTGCACTGTTGATCCATGTTAAAGCCAAAGCCAAAGCACCAGAAGAGAGAGAACACTTTATTCCTCAGCATATCGCCAACCTGCTGTGGTCTGTGGCGAAACTGGTGGACAACGGGCTGGAGCTGGACAAGACACTGGTGCTCAGAGAGGGGGTGGCCGCGCTGTTGCCCCATGTGATAGCCAAAGCTGGATCAGAGAAATACCACTTTATTCCTCAGCAGATTGCCAACCTGCTATGGGCCGTGACGAAATTGGTGGACAAGGGGTTGGAGAAAACACCAACGCTCAAAGGGGCCGTGGCCGCGCTGTTGCCTCATGTGAAAACCAAAGCCGAATCAAAGGAAGAGAAAGACCACTTTAACACTCAAGGTGTCGCCAACCTGCTGTGGGCCTTCGCGAAACTGGTGGACAATGGACTGGAGCTGGAGAAGATACCGAAACTCAAAGAGGCTGTGGCTGCGCTGTTGCCTCATGTAAAAACCAAAGCCGAATCAAAAGCAGAGAAAGGCCACTTTAACAATCAAGGTATCGCCAACCTGCTATGGGCCTTCGCGAAACTGGTGGACTACGGGCTGGAGCTGAAGAAGATGCCGACGCTCAAAGTGGCCGTGGCGGCGCTGTTGCCCCTGATGAAAACCAAAATCGAATCAACAGAAGAGAAAGACCAATTCAAGCTGCAGGAAGTCGCCTCTCTACAATGGGCTTTGGCGAAACTGGTGGACAATGGGCTGGAGCTGGAGAGGACACCGAAGCTCAAAGAGACTGTGGACGCAGTGTTGATTCATGTTGAAGCCAAATCAAAAGAAGAGAAGAACCACTTCAATCCTCAGCAAATTTCCAACCTTATATGGGCGGCGGCGAAATTGGTAGACAACGGGCTGGAGCTGGAGAAAACACCGAAACTCAAAGAGGTCGTGGCTGTGCTGTTGCCCCTGATGAAAACCAAAGCTGAATCAAAAGAAGAGAAAGACCACCTTATTCCTCAGCATGTCACCAACCAGCTGTGGGCCCTGGCGAAACTGGTAGACAACGGGCTGAAGCTAAAGAAGACTCCGCAGCTCAACGAGGCTGTGGCCGCGCTGTTGCCCCATGTGAAAACCAAAGCTGAAGCAAAAGAAGAGAAAGACCGCTTCAGGCCACAGGGAGTCGCCAATCTGCTGTGGTCCATGGCGAAACTGGTAGACAACGGACTGGAACCGGAGAAGACACCCAGGCTTAAAGAGGCCGTGACCTGGTTGTTGCCCTATGTGAAAACCTACGCCGAATCAAAAGAAGAGAAAGACCGCTTCAGCGCAAAAGATACCGCCAACTCGCTGTGGGCCATGGCGAAACTGGTAGACAACGGACTGGTGCCGGAGAAGACACCGAAGCTGAAAGAGGCCGTGGTTGCGCTGTTGCCCCAGGTGACCAGCAAAGCCGAATCATTAGACGAGACCGACCACTTTTCTCATCAGCATATTGCCAACCTGCTGTGGGCCCTGGCGAAACTGGTGGAGAACGGGTTGAAGCTGGTGAAGACATCGGAACTCAAAGAGTCCGTAGTCGCGCTGTTGTCCCTGATGCAAACCAAAGCCGAATCAAAAGAAGAGAATGAGCGCTTCAAGCCACAGGAAGTCGCCAGCATGATGTGGTCCGTGGCAAAACTGGGTGAGGTGATTGAGCTGAAGGTGGTTGAATCAACGTTCGATTTTCTTGTCGGCAAAAACAGCGAAAACCTCCAGCTCCCTCAGCAAAGTAGATGGATGTCTCTGTGGGGAGTCATGGCATTCTGTGCCAGATGTTATCTTAACTACGGTAAAAATAATAAAAACTCACTTGAAAAGCATGTAGGTGAACTATTTTCCCGCCTGGGAAATACCTCCTCAGGCAGTATCGAGGATCAATCCATTATTGCCATGGCCGCAAGCTGGCTTGGAAGAGCGTGTCCGGTCACCCCCCAATACCCGACAATTATTTCACAATCTCAATCCACCTTCCTCGATCAACTCAAATCAAGCCTTCCGTCGTTGAAGATTGAAGAAGAAAAGAGTCTGAACTCATTACCTCCGGTTGACCTGCTACTGCCAGATTACAACATGGTTATCGACATTCAGGGACCTTCTCATTACGTGAGTGGTGATTTCAAAACCAGAAATGGTTCGACTTTGTTGAAAATCGCCTTGCTGCAAAAATCAGGATTTGAGGTCCTTGAAATTCCGGTGAACAAGCTTTGGAAACAGGATTCAATGAAACGAGTTATTGAGCAAATAAAGATAAAGTTAGCAGTCCCGCCACAGGCTCATGGCGTGTTCCATACCAGTGGTGAGGCGGCGGCAGATGAGGCATACGTTACTGCTGATGAAGGAGAGCCATTTTCCGATGACGGTTATGTTACCGCCGAAGAATATTTGGAAGAGCCAATAAATAAACCCAAAAAGAGAAAAAGGAAGAGAAAAAAACCAGTAAAAACTACGGCCTGATGAGGCTCTGGGAGGCTGTCCGAGAATAGACTGCCCTACGCGGCAACTGCTCCTGCGTTGCCCTAGCTCCTGCATCCATGCAGTCGTGCGGCGACAGCAAATTGGTCTAAAAATCCGCTTTTGTTCGGCAAATAGCCCCGCTATTCACCTCACAAAACCAAATTTTTATCCTCAATTTTCTCCCGTCCTCGCGACGGGCGCTATTCTCGGAAAGCCTCCTGGAGTAGTCTACTTTTTATATTTCCCATGAATTAATGAAATATAATGATGGACAGAGGCGGTGCTGGTATCAGTTGGCAATGCGCAACATCAGGTAATGATTATAAACAACCGGATGATCGTACCGATTCTTCAAAGAGTGGGCGATACTGGCATGGCTCAGTCAGACAGGTGAATGCGCCACTCGCCTGTATCCAGAAGCGTAATGAGTATCGTGCTTCTGACGGCTTTTCTGCTAACCATGCAAAAAAACACTCAATAAAACCTGTTCATGATTTTAATGCTCTCATCACACAAGAAAGAATGGATTACCTGCTGAGCATATCTGCGCGTTATAGCGATCGCTATGATGGTAAAAAACACAGTCAATTTGCCACCTTAATCAAACAATACACTTCAGCATCAAGACGACCTTTGCATCATAGTGAACAACGCCAACTGATACCATTTTTGCACAATTTTAAAGCTACCTCCGGGTGGACCTGGCGAAGTCTGGCGACAACGCTTCATTCATTTACTTCAGCGGGTGTTTTTACCCCTCATAAGTACATGAGTGAGGGAAGTAAGGAAACTCAGGAAGCTTTATTGTCAACTTTACTTGATGCAGTAATACGTAAGTGCAACCAAAAACCTGAAACCAGGGATATTGATGCACAAGGTGCCGCCAACCTGCTGTGGGCCCTGGCGAAACTGGTGAACAACGGGCTGGAGCTGGAGAAGACACCGAAGCTCAAAGAGACCGTGGCCGCGCTATTGCCCTTGGTGAAGACCAAAGCCGAATCAAAAGAAGAGAAAGACGATTTTATCCCTCAGCATATCTCCAACCTGCTGTGGGCCGTGGCGAAATTAGTAGACAACGGGCTGGAGCTGAAGAAGACACCAAAACTCAAAGAGGTCGTGGCCGCGCTGTTGCCCCTGGTGAAAACCAAAGCCAAATCAAAAGAAGAGAAAGACCATTTTATCCCTCAGCATATCTCCAACCTGCTGTGGGCCGTGGCAAAATTGGTGGACAACGGGCTGGAGAAGACACCAACGCTCAAAGGAACGGTAGCCACGCTGCTGCCCCTGATGAAAGCCAACACCGAATCAAAAAAAGAGAAAGACCACTTCAACACTCAAGCTACCGCCAACCTGCTGTGGACTCTGGCGAAACTGGTAGACAACGGGCTGGAGAAGGCAGCGCAGTTCCAAGAGGCTGTGGCCGCGCTGCTGCCCCACGTGACAACCAAAGCCGAATCAAAAGAAGAGAAAGACCACTTCAACACACAGGAGGTTGCCAGCCTGCTGTGGGCCTTGGCGAAACTGTTGGACAACGGGCTGGAACCTGAGAAAACACAGAAGCTCAAAGAAGCCGTCGTCGCGCTGCTGTCCCGGGTGAAAGCCAAAGCCGAATCACAAGAAGAGAAAGACCACTTTAATCCTCAGGATATCACCAACCTGCTGTGGGCTGTGGCGAAACTGGTGGACAATGGACTGGAGCTGGAGAAAACACCGAAGCTCAAACAGGTCGTAGCCGCGCTGTTGCCCCATGTGACAACCAAAGCCGAATCAAAAGAACAGAAAGACCGCTTTATTCCTCTGCATATCGCCAACCTGCTGTGGGCCATGGCAAAACTGGTGGACAATGGTCTGGAGCTGAAGAAGATACCGAAGCTAAAAGAGGCCGTGGCCACGCTGTTGCCCCAGGTAAAAACCAAAGCCGAATCAAAGGCAGAGAAAGACCACTTTAATGCACAGCATATCGCCAACCTGCTGTGGGCTTTGGCGAAACTGGTGGACAATGGACTGGAGCTGGAGATAACACCGAAGCTCAAACAGGTCGTAGCCGCGTTGTTGCCCCATGTGACAAGCAAAGCCGAATCAAAAGAACAGAAAGACCGCTTTATTCCTCAGCATATTGCCAACCTGCTGTGGGCCTTGGCAAAACTGGTGGACAACGGACTGGAGCTGGAGAAGACAGCGAAGCTCAAAGAGGCCCTGGCTACGCTGTTGTACCATGTGAAAACCAAAGCCGAATCGAAAGAAGAGAGAGACCGCTTCAAGCCACAGGGAGTGGCCAACCTGTTGTGGGCCTTGGCGAAACTGGTGGACAACGGGCTGGAGCTCGAGAAGACAGCGAAGCTTAAAGAGACCCTGGCCGCGCTGTTGTACCATGTAAAAACCACAGCCGAATCAAAAGAAGAGAGAGACCACTTCAATACTCAAGGTACCGTCAACCTGCTGTGGGCCATGGCAAAACTGGGTGAGGCCATTGAGCTGAACCTGGTTAAATCTATGTTCGGTTCTCTTGCCGACAGAATCAGTGAAACCCCTCAGCTTTCTCTGCAAAATACTTGGATGTCTCTCTGGGGAGTCATGGTATTCTGTGCCAGGTTATATCTGTACTTCGGTAGAGATAATAAAAACCCGCTTGAAAAGCACATAGGTGAACTATTTTCTCGCCTGGGAAATACATCCCCGAAGAATATAGAGGCTCAAACCGTCATTGCCATGGCCGCCAGTTGGCTTGGGCGACCGTGTCCGGTGGTCCCCTATTACCAGACAATTATTTCACAATCTCAATCTACCTTCTGCGAGCAACTCCGATTGAGCCTTCCGTCTTTGAAGATTGAAGAAGAAAAGAGTCTGAACTCACTACCTCCGGTTGACCTGCAACTGCCAGATTACAATACGGTGATCGACGTTCAGGGACCTTCTCATTACGTTAGTGGTGATTTCAAAATCAGGAATGGTTCGACTTTATTGAAAGTCGCTCTGCTGAAAAAATTAGGATTTGAGGTCATTGAAATCCCGGTGAACAAGCTTGGGAACCAGGATTCAATGAAAATAGTTATTGAGCAAATAAAGGAAAAGTTAGCCGCTCTCCCTGAAGCTCATGGCTCTGTGTCACTTAGCAGCGGTGAGTGGGCGGCAGACGAGGCATATTTTACTGCTGATGAGGGAGGGCAATTTTCGGATGACTGTTATTTTACCGCTGAAGAATATTTAGAAGAGCAAATAAATAAACCAAAAAAGAGAAAAAGGAAGAGAAAAAAAGCCAGTAAAAACTAATGCCTGATGAGGCCGTAGAGTAGTCTACTTTTTATATTTCCCATGAATTAATGAAATATAATGATGGACAAAGGCGGTGCTGGTATCAGTTGGCAAGGCACAACATCAGGTAATGATTATAAACAACCGGATGATCGTACCGATTTTTCAACGGCTGGGCGATATTGCCATGGCACAGTCAGACAGGTGAATGCGCCACTCCCCTATATCCAGAAGTGTCATGAATTTTATCGTGCTTCTGACGCCTGCTCTGCTAACCATCCAACAAGACATTCAGTAAAACCTGTCCATTATTTTAATACTCTCATCACACAAGAAAGAATGGATTACCTGGTGAGCATATCTGCTCGTTTCGGTGATCGCTATGATGGGAAAAAACACAGTCAATTTGCCACTTTAATCAAACAATACACTTTAGCGTCAAGACGACCTTTGCATCATAGTGAACAACGCCAACTGATACCATTGTTGCACAATTTTAAAGCAACCGCCGGGTGGACCTGGCGGAGCCTGACGACAACGCTTCATTCATTTACGTCAGCGGGTGTTTTTACCCCTGACAAATACATGAATAAGGGAAGTAAGGAAACTCAGGCAGATTTACTGTCAACTTTACTTGATGCAGTAATACTTAAGTCCGACCAAAAACCTGAAACCGGGGATATTGATGCACAAGGTAGCGCCAACCTGCTGTGGGCCATGGCGAAACTGGTGAATGAGCTGGAGCTGGAAAAGACACCCAGACTCAAAGAGGCTGTGGCCGCGCTGTTGCCCAAGGTGAAAACCAAAGCCGAGTCAAAAGAGGAGAAAGACCACTTTATCCCTCAGCACATCTCCAACCTGCTGTGGGCCGTGGCGAAATTGGTAGACAACGGGCTGGAGAAAACACCAAAGCTCAAAGGTGCTGTAGCCGCGCTTTTGCCCCACGTGACAACCAAAGCCGAATCAAAAGAAGAGAAAGACCACTTCAAGCTACAGGAAGTCGTCAACCTGCTGTGGGCCATGGCAAAACTGGTGGACAACGGGCTGGCGCTGGAGAATGCAGCGAAGCTCAAAGAGGCCGTGGCCACGCTGTTGCCCCAGGTAAAAACCAAAGCCGAATCAAAGGCAGAGAAAGACCACTTTAATGCACAGCATATCGCCAACCTGTTGTGGGCCGTGGCGAAATGGGTGGACAACGGGCTGGAGTTGAAGACACCGAAGCTCAAAGAGGCCTTGGTTGCTCTGCTGCCCCGGGTGAGAACCAAAGCCGAATCAACAGAAGAGAAAGACCACTTCAAGCCACAGGAACTCACCAACCTGCTGTGGGCCCTGGCGAAACTGGTGGACAATGGGCTGAAGCTGAAGAAGCTACCGAAGCTCAAAGAGATTATGGCCGCGCTGTTTTCCCAGGTAAAAAACCAGGCCGAATCAAAAGAAGAGAAAGACCGCTTCAAGCCACAGCACCTCGCCAACTTGCTGTGGGCCGTGGCGAAACTGGTGGACAACGGGCTGGAACTGGAGAAGACACCGAAGCTCAAAGAGGCCTTGGCCGCGCTGCTGCCCCGGGTGAAAACCAAAGCTGAATCAACAGAAGAGAAAGACCACTTTATTCCTCAGCATATCGCCAATCTGCTGTGGGCCGTGGCGAAACTGGTGGGCAATGGGCTGGAGAAGACAGCGAAGCTCGACGAGGTTGTGACCACGCTGTTGCCCCATGTGAAAACCAAAGCCGAATTAACAGAAGAAAAAGACCACTTCAAGTCACAGGAAGTCACCAACCTGCTGTGGGCCCTGGCGAAACTGGTAGACAACAGACTGGATCTGGGGAAGACACCGGAGCTCAAAGAGTCCGTGGTCGCGCTGTTGCCCCATGTGAAAACCAAAGCCGAATCAACAGCAGAGAAAGATCACTTGAAGCCACAGGAAGTCACCAACCTGCTGTGGGCCTTGGCGAAACTGGTGGACAATGGGCTGGAGCTGGAGACGACAGCAACGCTCAAAGAGGTCGTGGCCGCACTGCTGCTCGATGTGAAAACCAAAGCCGAGTCAAAAGAAGAGAAAGACCACTTTATTCCACAGCATATCGCCAACCTGCTGTGGGCCGTGGTGACACTGTTGGAAAACGGGTTGGAGCTGAAGAAGACACCGAAGCTCAAAGAAGTTTTGGCCGCGCTGTTGCACCATGTGCAAGCCAAAGCCGAATCAAAAGAAATGAAAAACCACTTCAAGCCACAGGAGGTCACCACACTGGTGTGGTCAGTGGCAAAACTGGGTGAGGCCATTGAGCTGAACCTGGTTAAATCTATGTTCGATTCTCTTGTCGACAGCATCAGTGAAAACCCTCAGCTCTCTCAGCAAGATATATCAATGGCTCTATGGGGAGTCATGGTATTCAGTGCCAGGTATTATCTGTACTTCGGTGACGATAATAAAAACGCCCTTGAAAAGCACATAGATGAACTGTTCTCTCGCCTGGAAAGTCCATCCCCGTGCAATACAGAGTTTCCATTCATCACGGCCATGGCTGCAAGTTGGCTTGGGAGGGCGTGTCCAGTGGGCCCCCATTACCGGACAATCATTTCCCAATCTCAATCCATCTTACGCGATAAGCTCCAGTCAAGCCTTCCGTCTTTGAATATTAAAGAAGAGCAGAGTCTGAACTCATTACCTCCGGTTGACCTGCAACTGCCAGATTACAATACGGTGATCGACGTTCAGGGACCTTGTCATTACGTGAGTGGTGATTTCAAAACCAGGAATGGTTCGACTTTATTGAAAGTCGCTCTGCTGAAAAGATTAGGATTTGAGGTTATTGAAATACCGGTGGACAAGCTTTGGAAGCAGGATTCAATGACAAGAGTTATTGAGCAAATAAAGACAAAGTTAGCCGTCTCGCCAGAGGCCCATGGTCCTGTGACCCCTGACAGCAGCGACTGGGCGGTAGATGAGGCCTATTTTACTGCTGATGAAGGGGGGCAATTTTCTGATGACTGTTATTTTACCGCTGAAGAATATTTAGAAGAGCAAATAAATAAACCCAAAAAGAGAAAAAGGAAGAGAAAAAAGCCAGTAAAAACTGCTGCCCGATGATGACGTAGAGTAGTCTACATTTTATATTTTCAATGAATTAATGAAATTATAATTATGGACAAAAGCGGTGCTGGTATAAGTTGGACATGCACAACATCAGGCAATAATGATTATAATCAACCAGATGATCATACCGGTGCTTCAGGGAGTGGGCGATACAGGTATGGCACAGTGAGGTGGACGAATACTCCACTTCCCTATATTCCGGATCGTCATGAATTTTATCCTGCCTCTGACGCCTGCTCTGCTAACCATTCACCAAGACATTCAATAAAACCTGTTCAGGATTTTAATGCTCTTATCACACAAGAAAGAATGGATGACCTGGTGAGCATATCTGCTCGTTTTGGTGATCGCTATAATGGGAAAAAACACAGTCAATTTGCCTGTTCAATCAAACAATACACATCAAGGTCAAAAAGACCATTAAATCACAGTGAACAATGCCAACTGATACCATTGTTGCATGCTTTTAAAGCGACACGCGGATGGCCTTGGCGAAGCCTGACGACAACGGTTCATTCATTTACATCAGCGGGTGTTTTTACCCCACATAAGTACATGAATGAGAGAAGCAAGGAGGCTCAGGCAGCTTTTTTGTCAACGTTACTTGATGCAGTAATACTTAAGTGCAACCAAAAACCTGACGCCATGGGTATTGATACCCAAGGTACCGCCAATCTGCTGTGGGCCCTGGCAAAAATGGTGGGCAACGGGCTTGAGCTGGAGACGACACCAAAGCTCAAAGAAGCCGTCGCCACGCTGTTGCCCCTTGTAAAAACCAAAGCCGAATCAAAAGAAGAGAAAGACCATTTTATCCCTCAGCATATCTCCAACCTGCTGTGGGCAGTGGCGAAATTAGTAGACAACGGGCTGGAGCTGGAGAAAACGCCGAAGCTCAAAGAGGCCGTAGCTGCGCTGCTGCCCCATGTGAAAACCAAAGCCGAATCACAAGAAGGGAAAGATCACTTCAACACTCAAGGTACTGCCAACCTGCTGTGGGCCATGGCAAAAATGGTGGACAATGGGCTGGAGAAAACACCGAAGCTCAACGAGGCGATAGCCGCGCTGTTGCCCCATGTAAAAACCAAAGCCGAATCAAAAGAAGAGAAAGACCGCTTCAAGCCACAGGAAGTCGCCAACCTGGTGTGGGCCGTGGCGAAACTGGTGGATAACGGGCTGGAGCTGGAGAAGACCGCGATCCTCAAAGAGGCCGTGGCCGTGCTTTTGTACCATGTGAAAACCCAAGCCGAATCAAAAGAAGAGAAAGACCATTTTATCCCTCAGTATATCTCCAACCTGCTGTGGGCAGTGGCGAAATTGGTAGACAACGGGCTGGAGCTGGAGAAAACACCGAAGCTCAAAGAGGCCGTAGCTGCGCTGCTGCCACATGTGAAAACCAAAGCCGAATCAAAAGAAGGGAAAGATCACTTCAACACTCAAGGTACTGCCAACCTGCTGTGGGCCCTGGCAAAAATGGTGGACAATGGGCTGCAGCTGAAGAAGATACCGAAGCTCAAAGAGGTCATGGCCGCGCTGTTTCCCCAGGTCAAAAACCAAGCCGAATCAAAAGAAGAGAAAGACCACTTCAAGCCACAGCACCTCGCCAACTTGCTGTGGGCCGTGGCGAAACTGGTGGACAACGGGCTGGAGAAGACAGCGAAGCTCAACGAGGCTGTAACCGCGCTGTTGCCCCATGTGAAAACCAAAGCCGAATTAACAGAAGAAAAAGACCACTTCAAGCCACAGGAAGTCACCAACCTGCTGTGGGCCCTGGCGAAACTGGTAGACAATGGGCTGGAGCTGGAGAAGACACCGAAGCTCAAAGAGTCCGTGGCTGCGCTGTTGCCCCAGGTGAAAACCAAAGCCGAATCAACAGCAGAGAAAGACCACTTGAAGCCACAGGAAGTCGCCAACCTGCTGTGGGCCTTGGCGAAACTGGTGGACAATGGGTTGGAGAAGACAGCAACGCTCAAAGAGGCCTTGGCCGTGCTGCTGCTCGATGTGAAAACCAAAGCCGAGTCAAAAGAAGAGAAAGACCACTTTATTTCACAGCATATCGCCAACCTGCTGTGGACCGTGGTGACACTGTTGGAAAACGGGTTGGAGCTGGAGAAGACACCGAAGCTCAAAGAAGTCTTGGCCGTGCTGTTGCAACATGTGCAAGCCAAAGCCGAATCAAAAGAAATGAAAAACCACTTCAAGCCACAGGAGGTCACCACACTGGTGTGGTCCGTGGCAAAACTGGGTGAGGCCATTGAGCTGAACCTGGTTAAATCTATGTTCGATTCTCTTGTCGACAGAATCAGTGAAAACCCTCAGCTCTCTCAGCAAGATATATCAATGGCTCTCTGGGGAGTCATGGTATTTAGTGCCAGGTATTATCTGTACTTCGGTGACGATAATAAAAACGCCCTTGAAAAGCACATAGATGAACTGTTCTCTCGCCTGGAAAGTCCATCCCCGTGCAATTCAGAGTTTCCATTCATCACTGCCATGGCTGCAAGTTGGCTTGGGAGGGCGTGTCCAGTGGGTCCACATTACCGGACAATCATTTCCCAATCTCAATCCATCTTACGCGATCAGCTCCAGTCAAGCTTTCCGTCTTTGAAGATTAAAGAAGAACAGAGTCTGAACTCATTGCCTCCGGTCGACCTGCTACTGCCAGATTACAACACGGTTATCGACGTTCAGGGACCTTCTCATTACGTGAGTGGTGATTTCAAAACCAGAAATGGTTCGACTTTATTGAAAGTCGCTCTGCTGAAAAGATTAGGATTTGAGGTTATTGAAATACCGGTGGACAAGCTTTGGAAGCAGGATTCAATGACAAGAGTTATTGAGCAAATAAAGACAAAGTTAGCCGTCTCGCCAGAGGCCCATGGTCCTGTGTCACCTGACAGCAGCGAGTGGGCGGCAGATGAGGCATATTTTACTGCTGATGAAGGAGGGCAATTTTCGGATGACTGTTATTTTACCGCTGAAGAATATTTAGAAGAGCAAATAAATAAACCAAAAAAGAGAAAAAGGAAGAGAAAAAAAGCCAGTAAAACTAATGCCTGTTGATGCCGTAGAGTAGTCTACATTTTATGTTTCCCATGAATTAATGAAATATAATTATGGACAGAGGTGGTGCTGGTATAAGTTGGGCATGCACAACATCAGGTAATGATTACAATCAATCGGATGATCATACCGGTGCTTCAGGGAGTGGGCGATACAGGTATGGCACAGTGAGGCGGATGAATACTCCACTCCCCTATATCCCGGCGCGTCATGAATTTTATCGTGCTTCTGACGCCTGCTCTGCTAACCATCCACCAAGACATTCAATAAAACCGGTTCAGGATTTTAATGCTCTCATCACACAAGAAAGAATGGATGAACTGATGAGGATATCTACTCATTATGGTGATCGCTATAATGGGAAAAAACACAGTCAATTTGCCACTTTAATTAAACAATACACATTAGCGTCACAACGATCTTTAAATCACAGTGAACAACGTCAACTGATACCATTGTTACACAATTTTAAAGCGACACCCCTGTGGGGCTGGCGAAGCCTGACGACAACGTTTCATTCATTTACTTCGGCGGGTGTTTTTACCCCTCATACATACATGGATGCGTGTGTTAAGGAAACTCAAGCTGTTCTACTGTCAAATTTGCTTGATCTGGTAATACTTAAGTGCAACCAAAAACCTGAAACCAGGGATATTGATGCGCAAGGTACCGCCAACCTGCTGTGGGCCTTGGCGAAACTGGTGGGCAACGGGCTGGAGTTGGAAAAGACACCCAGGATCAAAGAGGCTGTTGCTGCGCTGTTGCCCCGGGTGAAAACCAAAGCCGAATCAAAAGAAGAAAAAGACCACTTTATTCCTCAGCATATCTCCAACCTGCTGTGGGCGTTGGCGAAATTGGTAGACAACGGGCTGGAGCTGGAGAAAACACCGAAGCTCAAAGAGGCCTTAGCTGCGCTGCTGCCCCATGTGAAAACCAAAGCCGAATCAAAAGCAGAGAAAGACCACTTCAACATTCAAGCTACCACCAACCTGCTGTGGACTCTGGCGAAACTGGTGGACAACGGGCTGGAGCTGGAGAAGACAGCGCAGCTCAAAGAGGCCGTGGCCGCGCTGTTACGCCATGTGAAAACCAAAGCCGAATCAAAAGAAGAGAAAGACCACTTCGACACTCAAGCGACCGCCAACCTTCTTTGGGCCATGGCGAAACTGTTGGACAATGGGCTGGAGTTGGAGAAGGCTCCGAAGCTCAAAGAGGCGGTAGCCGCGCTGTTACCCGATGTGAAAACCAAAGCCGAATCAAAAGAAGAGAAAGACCACTTTATTCCTCAGCATATCGCCAACCTGCTGTGGGCCTTCGCGAAACTGGTGGACAACGGACTGAAGCTGGAGAAGACAGCGAAGCTCAAAGAGGCCGTCGCCGCACTGTTGCCCCATGTGAAAACCAGAGCCGAATCAAAAGAAGCGAAAGACCACTTTATTCCTCAACATATCGCCAATCTGCTGTGGGCCTTGGCGAAACTGGTCGAAAACGGGCTGGAGATTGAGAAAACACCGCAGCTCAAAGTTGCCGTTGCTGCGCTGTTGCCCCGGGTGAAAACCAAAGCCGAATCAAAAGAAGAGAGAGACCACTTCAATCCACAGGAAGTCGCCAACCTGATGTGGGCCGTGGCGAAACTGGTGGACAACAGGCTGGATCTGGGGAAGACACCGAAGCTCAAAGAGACCGTAGCCGCACTTTTGTCCTATGTAAAAACCAGAGCCGAATCAAAACAACAGAAAGTGCACTTTATTCCTCAACATATAACCAGCCTGCTGTGGGCCGTGGCGAAACTGGTGGACAATGGGCTGGAGATGACAGCGAAGCTCAAAGAAGTTGTGGCCGCGCTGTTGCCACATGTAAAAACCAAAGCCGAATCAAAAGAAGAGAAAGACCACTTCAACACTCAAGGTATCACTAACCTGCTGTGGGCTGTGGCGAAACTGGTGGACAATGGGCTGGCGTTAGAGAAGGCACCAAAGCTAACCGAGGCGGTAGCCGCGCTGTTACCCCATGTGAAAACCAAAGCCGAATCAAAAGAAGAGAAAGACCACTTTATTCCTCAGCATATCGCCAATCTGCTGTGGGCCTTGGCAAAACTGGTGGACAACGGGCTGGAGCTGGAGCTGGAGAAGACAGCGATCCTCACAGAGGCCCTGGCCGCGCTTTTGTACCATGTGAAAACCAAAGCCAAATCAAAAGAAGAGAAAGACCACTTTATTCCTCAGCATATCGCCAACCTGTTGTGGGCCGTGGCAAAACTGGTGGACAATGGGCTGGAGCTGGAGACGACAGCGATCCTCAAAGAGACCCTGGCCGCGCTTTTGTACCATGTGAAAACCAAAGCCAAATCAAAAGAAGAGAAAGACCACTTTATTCCTCAGCATATCGCCAACCTGTTGTGGGCCGTGGCAAAACTGGGTGAGGCTATTGAGCTGAACCTGGTTAAATCTACGTTCGATTCTCTTGTCGAAAGAATCAGTGAAAACCCCCAGTTCCCTCAACAAGGTATATTGATGTCTCTCTGGGGAGTAATGGTATTTTGTGCCAGGTTTTATCTTTGTAATGGCACCAATAATAAAAGCTCGCTTGAAAAGCACATAGGTGCACTATTTTCTCGCCTGGAAAATACATTCCCAATAGATACAGAGTATGAATCCATCATTGCCATGGCCGCAAGCTGGCTTGGAAGAGCGTGTCTGGTCGTCCCCCATTACCCGACAGTTATTTCACAATCTCAATCCACCTTCCGCGATCAACTGCAATCCAGCCTTCCGTCTTTGAAGATTGAAGAAGAAAAGAGTCTGAACTCATTACCTCCGATTGACCTGCTACTGCCAGATTACAACATGGTCATCGACGTTCAGGGACCTTCTCATTACGTGAATGGTGATTTCAAAACCAGGAATGGCTCGACTTTGCTTAAAATCGTCCTGCTGCAAAAATTAGGATTTGAGGTCATTGAAATCCCGGTGAACAAGCTTTGGAAACAGGATTCAATGACAAGAGTTATTGAGCAAATTAAGACAAAGTTAGCCGTCTCGCCAGAGGCCCATGGTCCTGTGTCACCTGACAGCAGCAGGGAGTGGGCGGCAGGTGAGGAATATTTTACTGCTGATGAAGGAGGGCAATTTTCGGATGACTGTTATTTTACCGCTGAAGAATATTTAGAAGAGCAAATAAATAAACCAAAAAAGAGAAAAAGAAAGAGAAAAAAAGCCAGTAAAACTAATGCCTGTTGATGCCGTAGAGTAGTCTACATTTTATGTTTCCCATGAATTAATGAAATATAATTATGGAAAAAGGTGGTGCTGGTATAAGTTGGGCATGCACAACATCAGGTAATGATTACAATCAATCGGATGATCATACCGGTGCTTCAGGGAGTGGGCGATACAGGTATGGCACAGTGAGGCGGATGAATACTCCACTCCCCTATATCCCGGAGCGTCATGCATTTTATCGTGCTTCTGACGCCTCCTCTGCTAACCATCCACCAAGACATTCAATAAAACCGGTTCAGGATTTTAATGCTCTTATCACACAAGCAAAAATGGATGACCTGATGAGGATATCTACTCATTATGGTGATCGCTATAAAGGAAAAAAACACAGTCATTTTGCCTGTTCAATCAAACAATACACATCAAGGTCAAAACGACCATTAAATCACAGTGAACAACGCCAACTGATACCCTTGTTGCACGCTTTTAAAGCGACATCCGGGTGGACCTGGAGAAGCCTGACGACGACGCTTCATGCATTTACATCAGCGGGTGTTTTTACCCCACATAAGTACATGAATGAGAGAAGCAAGGAGGCTCAGACAGCTTTTTTGTCAACGTTACTTGATGCAGTAATTCTTAAGTGCAACCAAGAACCTGACGCCCTGGGTATTGATACCCGGGGTACTGCCAATCTGCTGTGGGCCCTGGCAAAAATGGTGGGCAACGGGCTTGAGCTGGAGACGACACCGAAGCTCAAAGAAGCTGTCGTCGCGCTGTTGCCCCTTGTGAAAACCAAAGCCGAATCAACAGAAGACAAAGACCACTTTAAACCCCAGGAAGTCGCCAACCTGCAATGGGCCCTGGCGAAACTGGTGGACAACGGGCTGGCGCTGGAGAAGACAGCGAAGCTCAAAGAGGCCGTCGCTGCACTGTTGCCCCATGTGAAAACCAGAAAATCAAAAGGCTACTTCAAGCCACAGGAAGTGGCCAACCTGCTGTGGGCCCTGGCGAAACTGGTGGACAACGGGCTGGCACAGACGACACCAAACCTCAAAGAGGCCATGGCCGCGCTGTTGCCCCTGATGAAAACCAAAGCCGAATCAAAAGAAGAGAAAGAGCACTTTAATCCTCAGCATATTGCCAACCTGGTGTGGGCCGTGGCGAAACTGGTGGACAACGGGCTGGAACTGGAGAAGGTGGCAAAGTTCAAAGAGGCTGTGGGCGCGCTGTTGCCCCTGATGCAAACCAAAGCCAAATCAAAAGAAAAGAAAGACCAATTCAAGCCACAGGAAGTCGCCAACATAATGTGGGCCTTGGCAAAACTGGGGGACAACGGGCTAGAGAAGACAGCGAAGCTCAAAGAAATCATGACCGTGCTTTTGTACAATGTAAAAAACAAAGTCGAATCAACAGAAGAAAAAGACCACTTCAAGCCACAGGAAGTCACCAACCTGCTGTGGGTCTTGGCAAAACTGGGTGAGGCTATTGAGCTGAACCTGGTTAAATCTACGTTCGATTCTCTTGTCGAAAGAGTCAGTGAAAGCTCTCAGTTCTATCACCAGGGTGTATTGATGTCTCTCTGGGGAGTCATGGTATTTTGTGCCAGGTTTTATCTTTGTAATTACACCAATAATAAAAGCTTGCTTGAAAAGCACATAGGTGAACTATTTTCTCGCCTGGAAAATACCTTGCAAATAGATACAGAGGATGAATCCATCATTGCCATGGCAGCAAGCTGGCTTGGAAGAGCGTGTCCGGTCGTCCCCCATTACCCGACGATTACTTCACAATCTCAATCCAGCTTGCGCGATCAACTGCAATCCAGCCTTCCGTCTTTGAAGATTGAAGAAGAAAAGAGTTTGAACTCATTACCTCCGGTTGACCTGCTACTGCCAGATTACAACCTGGTGATCGACGTTCAGGGACCTTCTCATTACGTGTGTGGTGATTTCAAAACCAGGAATGGTTCGACTTTATTGAAAGTCGCCCTGCTGAAAAAATTAGGATTTGAGGTCATTGAAATACCGGTGAACAAGCTTAATAACCAGGATTCAATGAAAAGAGTTATTGAGCATATAAAGATAAAGTTAGCCGTCTCGCCAGAGGTCCATGCTCTTGTGTTACATAGCAGTGGTGAGGAGGCAGCAGATGAGGCATATTTTACTGCCGATGAAGAATGGCAGTTTTCGGATGACTGTTATTTTACCGCTGAAGAATATTTAGAAGAGCAAACAGAGAAACCAAAAAAGAGAAAAAGGAAGAGAAAAAAAGCCAGTAAAAACTAATGCCTGTTGATGCCGTAGAGTAGTCTACGTTTTATATTTTCCATGAATTAATGAAATATAATTATGGACATTGGTTGCCAAAATATTTAATGTCCTCCAAAATGTTTGGAGAGTTAAAAAAGAAGTGACAATTTAAAAAATAAATGACAAATTCTCCAAAATCCTACTACATTGCATGGTTAAGCGAGGCTTGAGTATTCTGGTACTCGCTTACAACTTTTTGCACTTCCTCAGTATAAGGTATCTATTTTCCTAGTCTGCGATCAAAACAAGAAACTCGTCTAAAAGAGCAAGCAAATCATTCTTTTGAAGAACGACAGCGGAAGGTTGGTTAAAATAGCCTTTTATACTTTCCGGGGGTAATTTTAATTGGGAGATGTGATCAAATTCCCACTTGATGACTTTATAGTTAAAATCCTGGAAAGGCTGCACTGTCTTAGAATAACTATCATAAAGGCAAGTCAACCAAATGGGAGAAGTGGCATCATCCATGTGGTGAACTGCCAGCCAATAAAAGAATGTTTTTTTTATCATCGAGAGTAAATCTAAACTCTTTTCACTCTCATGTAATTCTCTAATTTCTGACCTTATTCCGGATTTTATTCTTCCAGAAATCTTGTCGGTTACTTCTTGTTCTGGCAAAGAAGTACAATCGAAGATAATGGGTTTGTAGATTGTAGATTTTGATATATTCAGGAAAGCAGCCTCTCCGGACACAAGCTTTTCAGGGACGATAATGTAATTGCCGACAGGCTGGTGGTGGAGTTGTTGATGGATGCGATGCTGCGAAAGTCGCTCCAAAAGTGAGCGGCTCATAGTCATCGTTTTGACAAGTTTTATGCACCGCTGTGAAAATCGTTTACCACGATCTGTTACCGGATCAAGCTTGTCAATTTTTATGGATCTTAGAGAATAAGACATAAGCATTCGTTTTACCCGGCCTTTTAACTGACAGGAATCACAGAACCCGGAGAATGTCTGTAAGATGGCCAATAATACATATTTCAGAAATTCAGGCACTGAGCGGTAAAGATCACATAGCCAGTTTAAATAGTGCACATCAGGCTTTTGTGCATGTATCAGGGAGCATAATATCTTCAGATGCGAATTAAGGAAAGAATCTTTCACACTGCAATTGACCATATTATCCGCCATATGCTTATCCACTATATGCCAAGCGCTTTCTTCTATGATACTTTTCCAATCTTTTATGTTTTCACCAAACCGGTAAAACATTTGTGGTGATAATAGTATCTCCCAATAATCCGGAAATGTGCTGGTTTTTACCGGTCCTCTGTTGAATGCAGAATAGAAATCTTTAAATCTGTGCATAAACTCAGTCGAAGCTGATCTGTTTGTATTTGACTGTAAGTCATTTTTAATAATTTCAAGACAATAGTTAATCTTACTACCCAAAGAAAATCCCGGTGACTCAAGAATTTGGTCGGAATAGGCATCCCGCCTTTTAGCGGTTAGCTTCAGCTTGGAATTGTCTGGACGATGATAATCCCCCCAGTCGGGTTCTGTGATATCTGCAGTGGCCTGTCCGCCACCACCAAGTTGGTATTGTCGCCAGGTGTGGCCGCCATCGGGGCTGATCTCAACAAAACGGTGCGAAGCATTCGCTACTTGCCGCGCAGGAATACCCCAATAGTGGCAGAGCACCTGGAAAATCGTCGCCTTGTGTCGGCAAACCCCCTGTTTCTCCCTGAGCATATTCAGCAACAGCTGTTCATCTTGCCCGGTCACATTTTTGCTATCGGAAAATGTATCCAGCCAACCCATCAACGCCCTGAGTCGTTGCGGGATATCCGGGATCCCATGGATGTTACGCAGCTCTGCATAGGCTTCGCAGGTGTTCGTTTTGGGGTAAAAAATCTGCACTTCCAACAGATCTGCAAGCCGTTGACTGCACAATCCCTCTGGTAATGTCAGCCACTCGCCCGGTCTTAGCAGGGTAAAATAGGCTTGCTCGGGGGCAATGATAAAGTCCACCGTAACCGGTGATGCTGAGGCTGCCTTACTTTTGATTAACAGTTGCCCTGTCAGCTCGCTTCGGGCCAGCTCAATGGGGGTGTCCGGGGTGCAGCGCAGTGCCCGGAGCTGGTCTTTGGGCGTCATGGCAGGCAGGGGCTGCCACTGGTTATTCAGGATCAGCACAAACTTGCCGGGCAGTTCATCTGCTCCAAGGTTGGTCCGCCAGACGTTATCATCAGGCCATCCTGGCAACGATGTTAGCGTGCCATTTGTCCAGTCGATGGGGTAGTTGCGCAACCGGCCGTCTTCATCCAGACGGGTCTCCCGAAAAAAGAGACGATATTGGCGGGCATCGTAAGGGTTTTTGGGGAAGTACCTGGTGACCTTGTAGTGGGGGGGCACCAAAATATCGCCAAATTTACAAGGATAAGCCGAATGACCCGTTTGTTGCGGGTTTACCGTTGACCCGCTATTGCCGCTGATCTCCATATCTTGCTGCATGGCTTGTGCAATCGTCATGACGTCCTGATCTGTTGCCTCCGGTGTCACCGTGATTACCCGGTCACCACAACGGAGTTCAGGCCCGAATGTTACCGTGATGGGCGTCAACAGTCCGGGCATGCTATTGGCTATGGTCTCAAGGTCCCGGCGCCGTTGTTCTTCCTGCTGGATTCGTTCCAGGCGTGCGGTATCCTCCTTCAGCGGAGGCAGCGTTGTCTGCAAGGCACGAAAGGGCAGTGACAGGTGTTTTCGCAAGGCCTGATGCCAATGTTCAGGCCGCTGACTGGCCAGCTGCCGGGCGCTGCTGAACAGGTCGTTCAGTGCCAGTTGCACCGGGCGGTTCTGCTGATGCAGTGCTGTGGCCAGTTGGTGGAAGTGACCCGCCAGCCACTTGGGCAACCCATCAGGTATCTTGGGCAAACCCTGCACCAGCCCTTCCAGTTCTTCCGGGGTAAGGGCAGCCAGCCTGACCTGGGTGCAGCGGCTCGTCAGGGCCTTGCTCAGCGCTTCCCGTCCGGCAAAATAGCCGGGATTGATGGTGGCAAACAGGCGAAATCCCCGTGCTGCATGGCCGGTCAACACATTATTCAGCAACCCTTCTACATAGTGGCTGGGAATCAGGTTAAGCTCACTGATGGCGATCAGTTGCCCCCGGCTCATCGCTTGCTTGACGCTTTCTGCCAAAGAGGTCCACTGGTTCGGGTTGGCATTGATATGGACAAATGGGCGTACTGGCTGTTGTTTCCTCTCTTGCTGTTGTTGCCAGAGCCGGATGGTTCTGTTTAGCACAAAATCCTTGCCCCAGCCCGCCGGCCCTTCCACCAGCATGGCGGTGCGTCCCGAGTCATCCTTGTCCAGACTTTGCCAGTAGTGGTAGACCAGCTGCCGGACAGGCTCCGCAGAGAAGTCACCATCGGGGTTGGCGGCCTGCAGTCGTTGGATAAAATCAGTAAAGCTCGCGTCAACCCCCGCCAAAAGGGACGGATCTTCCTTGAACTGGCCCTGGTACCAGACGTTGAGGGTTCTCAGCCGTTGCTGGTATTCCGTGGTTACAGCACCGGCCAGACTGTCCATAAATGCCCGCCTGATCAGGGCGTTGACTTGCGCTGGCGTGTCGTCCCCGGTAGCGGAACAGTGACGGAGAATCTGGCGAACGGTGGCCAGCACATCGGTGATATCTCTGGGTGTGGTCTGGTCCTGCAGCTCCCGGAACTGGTTGTACAGGGTTAATAGCCGGTCACGGGCCTGTTGTTTCAGGTGATCAGGCCAGGCCTGCGGTAGATTGGGCAGAATGATGGCGTTGGCCAGCACGGTGTCCGGCAAGGGGTTATAAAAGAAGGTGGGAATCCGTGATTTCAGCGTGTTATCCAGGTGCCGTCCCGAATAATGATCCGGATTACCGGTGAGAATAATCCGGTGCCGGTTGTTCAGTTCGTACTCCCGGCCCTGATAATGGAGCACCGGCGGCTGCCGGGTTAAACCGGCCAGGGGGGCAAGCAGACCCTCTGGCACCAGGTTGGCTTCATCGAGCACCAGCAGGGGCGGATCTTTCGATAATGCCCACTGCAGCAGTGGCCCTTCACAAAATTCGGTGCCATGGTCCTCCGCCCCATTGCCCACTGAATAACTCACCAGCTGCGGTCCACCAAACAGGGCTTCTGAGGTGTGGTTGGGCCCAAGCTGAAGCACCTGACAGTCTGGATAACCAGCCCTGGCCGCAATGGCTCTGGCCATAAAGGTCTTGCCGGCTCCGGCCTCACCCTGCAGGAACACCACGGGATGCTCCCGGACCCTCTGGGCCAAATGCTCCAGACGCCGCTCCTGCCGGGACCAGTGATGGCGCTGTCGGGCAAGAAGGGCATCGGGCAGATCCTGACACGGCCCGGGTAACTGATCATCAACAAAGGCAGTGGCCAGTAACTCCCGAATCTGTTGTGATTTCTGTTGATCGGTCTGATTTAGAATGGCGGCAATCTGGCTCTCCAGCGTCCCGGCCGTTTGGCTGATGATGGTGCCCTGCCTGAGTGATGCCCGGTGAGCAATCAGGGTATCTTTTAAGGTTGAGCGCAGGTTCCCGTCAAACCAGCGTTTTTGCCGGACCAGCCGAAGATCAACACCCAATCGCTGTGCCAGGGGCCGCTGCTGTGCCCGGGGGGCGGCGGCGACAATATAGGTGGCCAGCTGGTTCACTGCGTCGTGAGATACAGGATACGGGTCTTGGCTGCCTTGGTGTACCGTGGCCGGGCAGTGCCGGGCCAGCGCCCAGAAATCAGCCTTGATGTCCCTCAGTTCCGGGGCCGGGTGGTGGGCCAGCCATTGCTCCAGGGCGGATCGGTCGGCCCGGTTGTCGGCGGGTTGATCCGGATAATAACCGGCAATTTTCGCCTTGATGAAACTGTAAATCTCCGGATCGCCGCGATACGCCTTGGCCAACAGCACATGCAAGGCTCGGCGTTGATGGCAGGGCAGCAGCCCTGGGCTACCGTCCAGCAGGCGTTCTGCCTCGGCCTGTTGCTCAAACCGATACTGAAAATCGTCCCCGGTCCAGGGCGGCTTGTCCGGATAGTGCCTTTGACAGGATTGGGGCAGAGACATCAGCAGGGAGTAGACCGGGTTTTCCGGTGCGGGTGGTTGGCTGTCGGAACGGTTGAGCAGGGCGTTGATCAATGCTGAGCCGGTGGTTTGCTGCCCCGGGGGAGGCGTGAAGGTGACCTGTGCCTTTGGCAGATCCATCTTATGCCCATGAATAAACAGGTAAGGGGCGGGCAATAACAGGGTTTCCAGGTTGGCAGCCAATTCCGGGTTGCGCTCCAGACCATAAAGGGTCGTTGGCGTCCCATTGACCAGGGCATCCAGCAGTCGACTGTTGGTCAGGGAAAAAGTGAAACGGCTCTGGCTGGTGAGGTTGACCTGTTGCAGGGATTCCAGGGTATCCCCGGGGTTGATCTGATAGGTAAAAGTGGCGCAGTGTGGGTTGCAGGCTCCCGTGGTTGGACAGTCACCAGCCCTTGCTGGGAGCAACAAATCGGTTGGCAAATTGGCAAACAACTGTGGTCTTTTACTCTCCGGTAATTCCTCCAGTCGGCACAATAACCATAACCACTGTTTGTCATCCAGCTCGCCAGTAAGCACCAGTTGCCTGCAACCTTGCAGCAGATTAGCGAGCATATCCGTTTGCACAACGGCAGTGCCCTCTACCATCACATGGCCTTTGAGACGCTCGATTGAGCTGCCGTTAATCACCACAAACGGGCTCTGGGAACAAAAAACGGTGCTGTCGCTGATCGACTGATCTTTCCGGGCTTTGAGTTCGGTGGCACAGACATGGGCTACGGACAGGGATATCCGCTCAGGCAGCCGTACCCATTGTTTGTTGGCGGTGAATCCGCCAACCCGTATGGCCGTTGCCAGGGCTGCCTGGAAGCCAGTGTCTTCCCAGGGTGCATTGTTAAGCACAAGGTGGGTATTCTCTTTCAGGTTGGCCAAAGCCCCTTCAGAAAAAACCAGGCGACCCCGATCATTGAGGGTGATACCACCAAACAGTTGATGGTACCAGTTGTCGGTGGTGGCAAAGTTGATGGTGACGCGGAGGGCATTGGCCGGTATATCTTCCGTGGTTTTTTGTGCCAGCAAGGTTTCATCGGTCACCGAATCAGCAATATAGCAGTCGGCTTCTGGTACGGCCTTTTCCGGCATTTGTCCTAATCTGCGCCAGAGGTCGGGGTTGGCGGGCTTACTTCCGTCCAGCATCCCGTGGTTGACCAGAAATACCCGCCGGATTTGGTCGCCCAGTGGTTTATCGTTACACTTGGGGCACACCTGAAGGAGGTCATTAAAGCTGGCAATATCACCGGGTGTCATGGCGGTCAGGTCAAACACCAGGGTCATCGGCTCATCCGTAAACAGTCGGCCTTCCGCTTTTTTTAATTGGCCGCCCTCTAGCCAGGTTTGTTGCATCAGGCCCTGTTTTTCCAGATCATCCAGCGCGCGAATGCAATAGGTTGCAGGCTGTTCATGGCGTAATTGATCAATAATTCGCTGTTGGGTTAACGGAGTATTGGCAAAATAGAACTCACCGGTGCTCAGGCTCTGATGGGCCGCTTCCTGATCCGTTGAGCGGGCGGTGGAGTGATCGCTTTGAAAGTGAGAGGTAACTTGACAGGCAGCGGCAGGCCTTTGTCCTAAATCAGGCATTGGGACTTTTTGAGGTTCAATTAATCTTGATCGCTTTGCTGAAGATTGCTGAAGCTTTGCCTGTCCATCGGAAAAATCCGATATTTTCCTTATGTTTCCCACCTGGTGTGGTAAAGAGTGGGTTACTGTTTGACTTGGCAAGGAGTGATAATTGATAACTTCATTTATTGTTTTGTCCATTTGATCATCCATGCCTGATTTATGAATGCCGGTGTCAGGAAATTTTGGACAAAAAAATAATAAGAAGGTTCCTGCTACGGAAACCCCATTTTGCAGCGGCGGTGGACGCCAGGGCTAAATGGACAATTCATGATGAGTGGATGCTCAACCGAAAGGAAAACCAGTTCAACTGGCTGGCCGGTATGCTGATGGCATTACTACAAACGAAATCATAAGTAGCCAGAAAATATAATTTCATTTGGTTAGGAATAGTCCTTGAATAATTTACACATTTCGGAGCCTCCGAACTCCGTTCGTCCTGAGCCTGTCGAAGGGCGTTAACTCCGAGGCATGATAGATTGTGCCAGGCACCCTTCGACTCCGCTCAGGATGCACGGAGAGTGAGTTCTAAATGTCGGAATTATTTAAGGACAATTACTTGGCTACTCAGGCTCTATTTGGCTTTTGGATTGCTCTACTATGAACACTGTCTATAGCTCACGAAACATTGGTCTGGAATCCTGAAAGAGCCACTACCTATTTTCGATCTGTGCAAGAAACTCATCTAAAAGAACAAGCAAATCATCCGCCTGAAGAACGACAGCGGAAGGCCGGTTAAAATACTCTTTTAAACGTTTTGGAGGTAATTTTAATTCGGTCATGGGGGCATCTTGCTGATTAGCAGCTGTAAGCAACGGCTCATAGCCAGGCCGCTTTGCCTCAGAATAGATATTATATTGTTGAGTCACCCAAATTGGAGGAGTGGTATCATTCCTGTGATGCGCTGCCAGCCAAATAAAGAATATTTTTCTTATTGCTCCGTTGGTAACACTAACCTTTTCACTTTCACATATTTCGCTAATTACTGGCTTTAAGCCGGATTTTATTTTTTCAGCAATCTTATCGTTCATCGCATTTTTGGACAAAGAAGTACAGTCGAAAATAATAGGTTTGTAGCTTGTAGATTTTGATACGTTCAGGAAAGCCGCCTCGCCGGAAATCAGTTTTTCAGGGATGATAATGCTATTGCCCACAGGCTGGTGGTGGAGTTGTTGATGGATGCAAGGCTGGGATAGTCGCCCCAAAAGGGAGTGGCTCAAGGTCATCGTTTTGAAAAGGTTTATGCAGTACTGTGAAAATCGTGGATTTTCGTATTCAAGAAGGCTATCCGTTCTGGGTCCTGGAGAATAAGACTCAAGCATTCCTTTTACCCGGCTTTTTAACTGACAGGAATCACAGGACCCACAGAGCGTCTGTAGGATGGTCAATAATTCATATTTCAGAAATTGAGGCACCGAGCGGTAAAGGTCACATAGCCAGTTCAAATAGTGCACATCAGGCTCTTGTGCATGTATCAGTCGAAATAATGGTTTCAGTTTATTTTTGATAGTTGTTCTTAAATGGTTTCTGACTGCTGAAAAATTCCAGGCACTTTTCTCTATGATACATTCCCAGTCTTGTATTTTGTCACCAAACAGGCAAAACATTTGTGGCGATAATAGCACCCCCCAATCCTTCGGCAAAACTCTGGAGTATTCAGGTCCTCTGTTGAATGCAGCATAGTTATCTTTAAGTTGGTGCATAATATCAGTCAGCACTGATCTTTTATTGCACGACAGTAATAAATCTTCAAGACGTTCAAGAGACTTCTCAATTTTGTGCCGTAACACAGAGCCTCTTTCCGTTGAATTGATAAATCGGTTGGAAAAGGCATACCCTCTTGTAGCGGGTGGCTTCAGGTCAGAACCACCTGGTTGACCATACTCCCCCCAGTCGGGTTCTGTGATATCTGCTGTAACCCGTCCGCCACCACCGAGTTGGTATTGTCGCCAGGTTTGGCCGCCATCGGGGCTGATCTCAACAAAACGGTGCGAAACATTCACTACTTGCCGGGCAGGAATTCCCCAATAGTGACAGAGCATTTGGAAGATCGCCGCCTTGTGTCGGCAAACCCCTTGTTTCTCCCTGAGCATATTCAGCAACAGCTGGTCATCTTGTCCGGTCACATTTTTGCTGTCGGAAAATGTATCCAGCCAATCCATCAACGCCCTGAGTCGTTGCGGGATATCCAGGGCCCCATTGATATCACGCAGCTCTTCATAGGCTTTGCAGCTGTTCGTTTCGGAGTAAAAAATCTTTTCTTCCAGGACTTCTACAAGCCGTTGACTGCACAATCCCTCTTGTAATGTCAGAGACTCGCCCGGTCTCAGTGGGGTAAAATAGGTTCGCCCGGGGGCAATGATAAAGTCCACCGTTACAGGTGATACTGAGGATGCCTTACTTTTGATTAACAGTTGCCCTGTTAGCTCGCTTCGGGCCAGCTCGATGGGGGTGTCCGGGGTGCAGCGCAGTGCCCGGAGCTGGTCCGAGGGCGTCAGGGCAGGCAAGGGCTGCCACTGGTTATTCAGGGTTAACGCAATGTTGCCGGGCAGTTCATCGGTGCCAAGGTCGGTCCGCCAGACGGTATCATCAGGCCATCCTGGCACAGGGGTTATCGTGCCATTTGTCCAGTCGATGGGGTAGTCGCGCAACCGGCCGTCTTCATCCAGAAGGGTCTCCACAAAGGAGAGACGATATTGGCGGGCATCGTAAGGGGTTTCGGGGAAGTACCTGGTGATCTTGAAGTGCTGGGGAGCCACAATATCGTCAAATGTGGAGGGGTAAGCCGAATGACCGGTTTTTTTCGGCTTTACCGTTGACCTGCTCTTGCGGTTGATCGCCGGGCCTTGTTGCATGGCCTGCACAATCGTCATGATGTCTTGATCTGTTGTCTCCGGTGTCACCGTGATTTCACGGTCACGACAACGGAGTGCAGACCCGAGCTGTACCGTGATGGGCGTCAACAGTCCGGGCATGCTATTGGCGAGGGTCTCAAGGGCCCGGCGCCGTTCTTCTTGCTTGATTCGTGCCAGGCTTGCGGTATCTTCCTGCAGCGGGGGCAGCGGTGTCTTTAAAGCGCGAAAGGGCAGTGACAGGTGTTGTCGCAAGGCCTGATTCCAATGTTCAGGCCGCTGACTGGCCAGCTGCCGGGCGCTGCTGAACAGGTCGTCCAGTGGCAGTTGCACCGGGCGGTTCTGCTGATGCAGTGCTGTGGCCAGTTGGTGGAAGTGATCCGCCAGCCATTGGGGCAACCCGTCAGGTATCTCGGGCAATCCCTGCACCAGCCTTGCCAGGTCTTCCGTGTCAAGGGCTGCCAGCCTGATTTGGGTGCAGCGGCTGGTCAGGGCCAGGCTCAGCGCTTCCCGTCCGACGAAATAGCCGGGATTGATGGTGGCAAACAGGCGAAATCCCGGCGCTGCATGGCCAGTCAACACATTATTCAGCAACCCTTCTACGTAGTGGCTGGGAATCAGGTTAAGCTCACTGATGGCAATCAGTTGCCCCCGGCTCATGGCCTGTTTGACGCTCTTTGCCAAGGTGGTCCACTGGTTCGGGTTGGCATTGATATGAACAAACGGGCGATTCATCCCTTGCTGTTGTTGCCAGAGCCGGATGGTTCTGTCCAGCACAAAGTCCTTGCCCCAGCCTGCCGGGCCTTCCACCAGAATGGCGGTGCGCCCCGAGTCATCCTTGTCCAGACTTTGCCAGTAGCGGTAAGCCAGTTGCTGGACAGGCTTTGGCGAGAAGTCACCATCGGAGTTGGTGGCCTGCAGTTCCTGCAGGAAAACAGCAAAGCTCTGGTCGACCCCTGCTATCAAGGACGGATCTTCCGGGTACTGGCCCTGGTACCAGTGGTTGAGGGTGTCCAGCCGCTGCTGGCAGTCATGGGTGACGGCACCGGCCAGACTGTCCATAAATGCCCGCCGGACCAGGGCGTTGACTTGCCCAGGCGTGCTCACGGTAGCGGCACAGTGACGGAGAATCTGGCGAACGGTGGCCAGCACATCGATGATATCTCTGGGTGTAGTCTGCTCCAGCAGCGCCCGGAACTGGTTGTACAGGGTTAATAGCCGGTCACGGGCCTGGTGTTTCAGGTGCTCAGGCCAGGCCTGTGGCAGGTTGGGCAGAATGATGGCGTTGGCCAGCACAGTGTCCGGCAAGGGGTTATAAAAGAAGGTGGGAATCCGTGATTTCAGCGTGTTATCCAGGTGCCGTCCCGAATAATGATCCGGATTACCGGTGAGAATAATCCGGTGCCGGTCGTTCAGTTCGTACTCCCGGCCCTGATAATGGAGCACCGGCGGCTGCCGGGTTAAACCGGCCAGAGGGGCAAGCAGACCCTCTGGCACCAGGTTGGCTTCATCGAGCACCAGCAGGGGCGGATCTTTCGATAATGCCCATTGCAGCAGTGGCCCTTCGCGAAATTCGGTGCGGTGATCCTCCGCCCCATTGCCCATTGAATAACTGACCAGCTGCGGTCCGCCAAACAGGGCTTCCTGGGTGTCGTTGGGTCCAAGTTGAAGCACCTGACAGTCTGGATAACCAGCCCTGGCCGCAATGGCCCTGGCCATAAAGGTCTTGCCGGCTCCGGCCTCGCCCTGCAGGAACACCACGGGATGCTCCCGGACCCTCTGGGCCAAATGCTCCAGACGCCGCTCCTGCCGGAACCGGTCAGAGCGCTGCCGGGCAAGGAGGGTGTCGGGCAGATCCTGACACGGCCCGGGTAACTGATCATCAACAAAGGCCGTGGCCAGTATCTCCCGGATCTGTCGTGATTTCTGTTGATCGGTCTGATTCACAATGGCGATAATCTGGCTCTCCAGCATCCCGACCGTTTGGCTGATGATGGTGTCTTGCCTGAGTAATGACCGTTGGGCGATCAGAGTATCTTTTAAGGTTGAGCGCAGGTGCCCGTCAAACAAGCATTTTTTCCGGGCCAGCCGAAGATCGACCGCCAATCGTTGCGCCATGGGCCGCTGCCGTGCGGGGGCAGCAGCGGCGACCACATAAGTGGCCAGCTCTTTCACCGAGTTGTTATCTATGTCATCCGGTTCTTTGCTGTCCTGGTGAACCGTGGCCGGACAGTGCCGGGCCAGCGTCCAGAAACAAGCCTCAATGTCCCTAAGCTCGGGGGCCGGGTGTCGGGCCAGCCATTGCTCCAGGGCGGATCGGTCGGCACGGTTGTCAGTGGGCTGATCCGGATAATAACCGGCAATTTTCGCCTTGATGAAACTGTAAATCTCCGGATCGCCACGATAAGCCTTGGCCAACAGCACATGCAAGGCTCGGCGTTGATGGCAGGGCAGAAGCCCGGGGCTACCGTCCAGCAGGCGTTCTGCCTCGGCCTGTTGGTCAAACCGATACTGAAAATCCTCCCCGGTCCAGGGCGGTCTGTCCGGGTAGAGCCTTTGACAGGATCGGGGCAGTGACATCAGCAGGGAGTAGATCGGGTTTTCCGGTGCGGGTTGTTGGCTGTCGGAAACGTTGAGCAGGGCGTTGATCAATGTTGAGCCGGTGGTTTGCTGCCCCGGGGGAGGCATGAAGGTAACCCGTGCCTTTGGCAGTTCCATCTTGTGCCCATGAATAAACAGGTAAGGGGCGGGTAATAACAGGGTTTCCAGGTTGGCAGCCAATTCCGGGTTGCGCTCCAGACCATAAAGGGTCGTTGCTGTTCCATTGACCAGGGCATCCAGCAGCCGACTGTTGGTCAGTGAAAAAGTGAAACGGCTCTGGCTGGTGAGGTTGACCTGTTGCAGGGATTCCAGGGTATCCCCGGGGTTGATCTGATAAGTGAAAGTGGCGCAGTGTGGGTTGCAGGCTCCCGTGGTTGGACAGTCGCCAGCCCTTGCAGGGAGCAACAAATCGGTTGGCAAATTGGTAAACAACTGTGGTTTTTTACTCGCCGGTAATTCCTCCAGTCGGCACAATAACCATAACCACTGTTTGTCATCCAGCTCGCCAGTAAGCACCAGTTGCCTGCAACCTTGCAGCAGATTAGCGAGCATATCCGTTTGCACAACGGCAGTGCCCTCTACCATCACATGGCCTTTGAGACGCTCGATTGAGCTGCCGTTTATCACCACAAACGGGCTTTGGGGGCAAAAAACGGTGCTGTCGCTGATCGTCTGATCTTTCCGGGCGTTGAGTTCGGTGGCACCGACATGGGCTACGGACAGGGATATCTGCTCAGGCAGCCGGACCCATTGCTTGTTGGCGGTAAATCCGCCAACACGTATGGCCGTTGCCAGGGCTGCCTGGAAGCCAGTGTCTTCCCAGGGTGCATTGTTAAGCACAAGGTGGGTATTCTCTTTCAGGTTGGCCAAAGCCCCTTCAGAAAAAACCAGCCGACCCCGATCATTGAGGGTGATACCACCAAAGAGTTGATGGTACCAGTTGTCGGTGGTGGCAAAGTTGATGTTGACGCGGAGGGCATTGGCCGGGATGTCTTCCGTGTTTTTTTGGGCCAGCAAGGTTTCATCGGTCACCGAATCAGCAATATGGCAGTCGGCTTCTGATACGGCCTTTTCCGGCATTTGCCCCAATCTGCGCCAGAGGTCGGGGTTGGCGGGCTTACTTCCGTCCAGCATCCCGTGGTTGACCAGAAATACCCGTCGGATGTGGTCGCCCAGTGGTTTATCGTTACACTTGGGTCCCACCTGAAGAAGGTCATTAAAGCTGGCGATATCACCGGGTGTCATGGAGGTCAGGTCAAACACCAGGGTCATCGGCTCATCCGTAAACAGTCGGCCTTCTGCTTTTTGTAATTGGCCGCCCTCTAGCCAGGTTTGTTGCATCAGGCCCTGTTTTTCCAGATCAGCCAGCGCGCGAATGCAATACGTTGCAGGCTGTTCATGGCGTAATTGATCAATAATTCGCTGTTGGGTTAACGGAGTATTGGCAAAATAGAACTCACCGGTGCTCAGGCTCTGATGGACCGCTTCCTGATCCGTTGAGCGGGCGGTGGAGTGATCGCTTTGCAAGTGAGAGGTAACTTGACAGGCGACTGTTGTCCTTTGTCCTAAATCAGGCGTTGGGACTTCTTGAGGTTCTATTAATCTTGATCGCTTTGCTGAAGATTGCTGAAGCTTTGTCTGTCCATCGGAAAAATCCGATATTTTCCTTATGTCTCCCTCCTGGTGTGGTAAAGAGTGGGTTACTGTTTGATTTGGCAAGGAGTGATAATTGATAACTTCATTTGTTATTTTGTCCATTTGATCATCCATGCCTGATTTATGAATGCCGGTGTCAGGAAATTTAAGACAACAAAATAATAAGAACGTTCCTGCCACGGAAACCTCATTTTGCTGTGGCGGTGGCCGCCAGGGCTAAATGGACAATTCATGATGAGTGGATGCTCAACCGAAAGGAAAACCAGTTCAACTGGCTGGCCGGTATGCTGATGGCATTACTACCAAATGAAATCATAAGTAGCCAGAAATATGTGATTCCATATGGCCAGCTATTTAGCCCACGAAGCATTGGTCTGGAATTCTGAAAGAGCCACTACCTGTTTTCGATCTGTGCAAGAAACTCATCTAAAAGAATCAGCAAATCATCCTCCTGAAGAACGACAGCGGAAGGCCGGTTAAAATGGTCTTTTAAACGTTTTGGCGGTAATTTTAATTGGGTCATGGGGTCAACTTGCTGATCGGCATGCGTAAGCAGCGTAGTAAAGAAAGGCTGCACTGTCTCGGAATACTCCTCATAATAATGAGTTATCCAAGTGAGAGGAGTAGTATCATTCATGTGATGCGCTGCCAGCCAGTTAAAGAATATTTTTCTTATTGATTCGCTGAACGGCAAATGGTTTACACTATCATGTATGTCACTGATTACTGTCTTTAATCCAGATTTTATTTTTTCTTCAATCTTTTCATCCACCGCTTTTTCAGACAAAGAAGTACAGTCAAAAATAATGGGTTTGTAGCTTGTAGATTTTGATACGTTCAGGAAAGCTGCCTCACCGGCCATAAGCTTTTCAGGGATGATAATGCTATTGCCCACAGGTTGGTGGTGGAATTGTTGATGGATGCGAGGCTGGGATAGTCGCTCCAAAAGGGAGCGGCTCATGGTCATCGTTTTGATCAGGTTTATGCAGTGCTGTGAAAATTCTGGTTCTACGCTTTTAATTTCAACAAGGTTAACTGGTTTGGGACTTAGAGAATAAGACTCAAGCATTGATTTTACCCGGTCTTTCAACTGACAGGAATCACAGGCCCCGGAGAACCTCTGTAAGATGGCCAATAATATATATTTCAGAAATTGAGGTGCTGAGCAGTAAAGATCACATAGCCAGTTCAAATAATTAGCATCGGGCTTTTTTGCCTGTATCAGCTGAGATAGTATCTTTGTATACGAATCATCGAAATGACTTATTGCCTGGCTATGGCACTCACCATCAAACCAGGCGCTTTTTTCTATGAAACGTTCCCAGAATTCTATGTCTTTACCAACAGTCAGGTAAAATATTTGTGGCGATAACGCTATCCCCCAATGTTCCAGCACATAGTTGATAGCAATGTCGGAGGGGTTTCTGATTAAGGTAGAGTAGAGATCGTTATGCATAGACTCAGTCAAAGCTGATCGGTTTTTGTTTATCTCTAATTGTTGTGCAATAAAGTAATCGACACCTAAAGCTAAGAAGTTTTCCCGTGAATCGATTAATTGGTCGGAACAGGCATACTCCTCGGGTGACTTCAGCTTAGTGCACTCTGGTTGACGATAATCCCCCCAGTCGTATTCTGTGATATCTGCTGTGGACCGTCCGCCACCCCCGAGTTGGTATTGTCGCCAGGTGCGGCCGCCATCGGGGCTGATTTCAACAAAACGGTGCGAAGCATTCTCTACTTGCCGGGCAGGAATCCCCCAATAGTGGCAGAGCACCTGGAAGATCGTCGCCTTGTGTCGGCAAACTCCTTGTTTCTCCCTGAGCATATTCAGCAACAGCTGTTCATCTTGTCCGGTCACATTTTTGCTGTCGGAAAATGTAGCCAGCCAATCCATCAACGCCATCAGCCGTTGCGGAACATTAATGATCTCATCGATGCCACGCAGCTGTTCATAGGCTTTGCAGCTGTTTGTTTCGGAGCAAAAAATCTGCTTTGCCAGCAGATCTGCAAGCCGTTGACTGCACAATCCCTCTTGTAATGTCAGACACTCGCCCGGTTTCAGCGGGGTAAAATAGGTTTGCCCGGGGGCAATGATAAAGTCCACCGTTACCGGTGATGGTGCGGATGCCTTACTTTTGATTAACAATTGCCCTGTCAGCTCGCTTCGGGCCAGCTCAATGGGGGTGTCCGGGGTGCCGCGCAGTGCCCTGAGCTGGTCCGAGGGCGTCAGGGCAGGCAAGGGCTGCCATTGATTATTCAGGGTCAGCGCAATATTGCCGGGCAGTTCATCGGCGCCAAGGTCGGTCCGCCAGACGATATCATCAGGCCATCCTGGCACAGGGGTTATCGTGCCATTTGTCCAGTCGATGGGGTAGTCGCGCAACTGGCCGTCTTCATCCAGATGGGTCTGGACAAAAAAGAGACGATATTGGCGGGCATCGTAAGGAGTTTCAGGGAAGTATCTGGTGATCCTGAAGTGGCGGGGAGCCACAATATCGCCAAATGCGGAGGGGGAAGCCGAATGACTGTTTCTTTTCGGATTTACCGTTGACCCGCTCTTGTGGCGGGTCTCCAGGCCTTGTTGCATGGCCTGCACAATCGTGATGACGTCCTGATCTGTTGCCATCGGTGTCACGGTGATTACCCGGTCACGACAACGGGGTACAGGCCCGAACTGTACCATGATGGGCGTCAACAGACCGGGTATGCTATTGGCGCTGGCCTCAAGGTCCTGGCGTCGTTGTTCTTCCTGCTTGATTCGTGCCAGGCGAGCGGTATCTTCCTGTAGCGGGGGCAGCAGTTTCTTTAAAGCGCGAAAGGGCAGTGACAGGTGTTGTCGCAAGGCCTGATCCCACTGTTCAGGGCGCTGACTGGCCAGCTGCCGGGCGCTGCGAAACAGGTCGTCCAGTGCCAGTTGCACCGGGCTGTTCTGCTGATTCAGCGCTGTGGCCAGTTGGTGGAAGTGATCCGCCAGCCATTGGGGCAACTCTTCGGGTATCTTGGGCAATCTCTGCACCAGCCTTGCCAGGTCTTCCGGGTCAAGGGCTGCCAGCCTGATTTGGGTGCAGCGGCTGGTCAGGGCCAGGCTCAGCGCTTCCCGTCCGACGAAATAGCCGGGATTGATGGTGGCAAACAGGCGGAATCCCGGCGCTGCATGGCCGGTCAACACATGATTCAGCAACCCTTCTACGTAGTGACCGGGAATCAGGTTAAGCTCACTGACAGCGATCAGTTGCCCCTGGCTCATGGCCTGTGTAATGCGCTCGGTCATCGTGGTCCACTGGTTCGGGTTGGTATTGATATGGACAAACGGGCGATTCATCCCTTGCTGTTGTTGCCAGAGCCGGATGGTTCTGTCCAGCACAAAGTCCTTGCCCCAGCCTGCCGGGCCTTCCACCAGAATGGCGGTGCGCCCCGAGTCATCCTTGTCCAGACTTTGCCAGTAGCGGTAAGCCAGTTGCTGGACAGGCTTTGGCGAGAAGTCACCATCGGAGTTGGTGGCCTGCAGTTCCTGCAGGAAAACAGCAAAGCTCTGGTCGACCCCTGCTATCAAGGACGGATCTTCCGGGTACTGGCCCTGGTACCAGTGGTTGAGGGTGTCCAGCCGCTGCTGGCAGTCATGGGTGACGGCACCGGCCAGACTGTCCATAAATGCCCGCCGGACCAGGGCGTTGACTTGCCCAGGCGTGCTCACGGTAGCGGCACAGTGACGGAGAATCTGGCGAACGGTGGCCAGCACATCGATGATATCTCTGGGTGTAGTCTGCTCCAGCAGCGCCCGGAACTGGTTGTACAGGGTTAATAGCCGGTCACGGGCCTGGTGTTTCAGGTGCTCAGGCCAGGCCTGTGGCAGGTTGGGCAGAATGATGGCGTTGGCCAGCACAGTGTCCGGCAGGGGTTTGTAGAAGAAGGTGGGAATCCGTGATTTTAATGTATTATCCAGATGCCGCCCTGAATAATGGTCCGGATTGCCGGTGAGAATAATCCGGTGCTGTTGCTGTTCAGGCAGTCTGTACTCCCGGCCCTGATAATGGAGCACCTGCGGCTGCCGGGTTAAACCGGCCAGAGGGGCAAGCAGACCCTCTGGTGCCAGATTGGCTTCGTCGAGCACCAGCAGGGGCGGATCTTTCGACAATGCCCATCGCAGCAGTGGCCCTTCGCGAAATTCGGTGCGGTAATCCTCCGCCCCATTGCCCATTGCATAACTCACCAGCTGCGGTCCGCCAAACAGGGCTTCCCGGGTGTCGTTGGGCCCAAGCTGAAGCACCTGACAGTCTGGATAACCAGCCCTGGCCGCAATGGCCCTGGCCATAAAGGTCTTGCCGGCTCCGGCCTCGCCCTGCAGGAACACCACGGGATGCTCCCGGACCCTCTGGGCCAAATGCTCCAGACGCCGCTCCTGCCGGAACCGGTCAGAGCGCTGCCGGGCAAGGAGGGTGTCGGGCAGATCCTGACACGGCCCGGGTAACTGATCATCAACAAAGGCCGTGGCCAGTATCTCCCGGATCTGTCGTGATTTCTGTTGATCGGTCTGATTCACAATGGCGATAATCTGGCTCTCCAGCATCCCGACCGTTTGGCTGATGATGGTGTCTTGCCTGAGTAATGACCGTTGGGCGATCAGAGTATCTTTTAAGGTTGAGCGCAGGTGCCCGTCAAACAAGCATTTTTTCCGGGCCAGCCGAAGATCGACCGCCAATCGTTGCGCCATGGGCCGCTGCCGTGCGGGGGCAGCAGCGGCGACCACATAAGTGGCCAGCTCTTTCACCGAGTTGTTATCTATGTCATCCGGTTCTTTGCTGTCCTGGTGAACCGTGGCCGGACAGTGCCGGGCCAGCGTCCAGAAACAAGCCTCAATGTCCCTAAGCTCGGGGGCCGGGTGTCGGGCCAGCCATTGCTCCAGGGCGGATCGGTCGGCACGGTTGTCAGTGGGCTGATCCGGATAATAACCGGCAATTTTCGCCTTGATGAAACTGTAAATCTCCGGATCGCCACGATAAGCCTTGGCCAACAGCACATGCAAGGCTCGGCGTTGATGGCAGGGCAGAAGCCCGGGGCTACCGTCCAGCAGGCGTTCTGCCTCGGCCTGTTGGTCAAACCGATACTGAAAATCCTCCCCGGTCCAGGGCGGTCTGTCCGGGTAGAGCCTTTGACAGGATCGGGGCAGTGACATCAGCAGGGAGTAGATCGGGTTTTCCGGTGCGGGTTGTTGGCTGTCGGAAACGTTGAGCAGGGCGTTGATCAATGTTGAGCCGGTGGTTTGCTGCCCCGGGGGAGGCATGAAGGTAACCCGTGCCTTTGGCAGTTCCATCTTGTGCCCATGAATAAACAGGTAAGGGGCGGGTAATAACAGGGTTTCCAGGTTGGCAGCCAATTCCGGGTTGCGCTCCAGACCATAAAGGGTCATTGGCGTTCCATTGACCAGGTCATCCAACAATCGAGTGTTGGTCAGGGAAAAGGTGAAACGATTCTGGCTGGTGAGGTTAATCGGTTGCAGGGATTCCAGGGTATCCCCGGGGTTGATCTCATAGGTGGCAGTGGCGGCTTCCGAGCTTGGCCGGTGGTCAGCACTTGCCGCAAGCAACTGGTCGGTTGGCAAATTGGTAAACAACCATGGCCTTTTACTCTCCGGCAACTGCTCCAGTCGGCACAGTAACCATAACCACTGTTTGTCATCCAGCTCGCCAGTAAGTACCAGCTGTCTGCAACCTTGCAACAGGTTGGCAAAGATATCCGTTTGCACAACGACAGTACCCTCTATCATCACATGGCCCTTGAGATGCTCGATTGAGCTGCCGTTAATCACCACAAATGGGTTTTGGGGTTGGAATAATGTGCTGTCGCTGATCGTCTGCTCTTTACAGGCGCTGAGTTGGCTGGCACAGACACGGGCTACGGACAGGGATATCTGCTCAGGCAGCTGGACCCATTGCTTGTTGGCGGTAAATCCGCCAACCCGTATGGCCGTTGCCAGGGCTGCTTGGAAGCCAGTGTCGTCCCAGGGTGCGTTGTTAAACACCAGGTGGGTATTCTCTTTCAGGTTGGCCAGGGCGCCTTCAGCAAAAACCAGCCGACCCCGATCATTGAGAGTAATGCCACCAAACAGTTGATGGTACCAGTTGTCGGTGGTGGCAAAGTCGAGGGTGGTGCGGGGAGCATTGGCCGGGATATCTTCCGTGGTTTTTTGGGCCAGCAAGGTTTCATCGGTCACCGGATCGGCAATATTGCAGTCGGCTTCTGATACGGCCTTTTCCGGCATTTGCCTCAATCTGCGCCAGAGGTCGGGGTTGGCGGGCTTACTTCCGTCCAGCATCCCGTGGTTGACCAGAAATACCCGCCGGATGTGGTCGCCCAGTGGTTTATCGTTACACTTGGGGCCCACCTGAAGAAGGTCATTAAAGCTGGCGATATCACCGGGTGTCATGGAGGTCAGGTCAAACACCAGGGTCATCGGCTCATCCGTAAACAGTCGGCCTTCTGCTTTTTGTAATTGGCCGCCCTCTAGCCAGGTTTGTTGCATCAGGCCCTGTTTTTCCAGATCAGCCAGCGCGCGAATGCAATACGTTGCAGGCTGTTCATGGCGTAATTGATCAATAATTCGCTGTTGGGTTAACGGAGTATTGGCAAAATAGAACTCACCGGTGCTCAGGCTCTGATGGGCCGCTTCCTGATCCGTTGAGCGGGCGGTGGGGTGATCGCTTTGCAAGTGAGAGGTAACTTGACAGGCGACTGTTGTCCTTTGTCCTAAATCAGGCGTTGGGACTTCTTGAGGTTCTATCAATCTTGATCGCTTTGATGAAGATTGCTGAAGATTTGTCTGTCCATCGGAAAAATCCGATATTTTCCTTATGTTTCCCACCTGATGTGGTGAGGAGTAGTTTACTGTTTGACTTGGCAAGGAGTGATAATTGATAACTTCATTTTTTGTTTTGTCCATTTGATCATCCATGCCTGATTTATGAATGCCGGTGTCATGAGATTAAGGACAACAAAATAATAAGAACGTTCCTTCCACTGCAAACGCATGAACATGTTGAGCGGTTTGCTAATGTTTCCTTCTCCCTGTTTTCCTAATCTGCAATCAATGCAAGAAACTCATCTAAAAGGACCAGCAAATCATCCGTTTGAAGAACGACAGCGGAAGGTTGGTTAAAACAGTATTTTATACGTTCCGGGGGTAATTTTAATCGGGCCATGGGCTCAACTTTGCAGTCATCAAGCGTAAGGCAATTATCAATGTAAGGCTGCACTGTCCTAGAATAGTTATCATAATAGCAAGTCAGCCAAACGGGAGAAGTGGTATCATTCATGTGATGTGCTGCCAGCCAATAAAAGAATATTTTTTTTATTAACCCGCTTAACTCTACATGCTTTTCACTCATGGATATTTCGATAATTCCTGACCTTACTCCGGATTTTATTGATCCAGCAATCTTGTCGTCTATCTCCTGGTCTGGTAAGGAAGTACAATCGAAGATAATGGGTTTGTAGCTTGTAGATTTTGATACGTTCAGGAAAGCAGCCTCTCCGGACATAAGCTTTTCAGGGATGATAATGCTATTGCCCACAGGCTGGTGGTGGAGTTGTTGATGGATGCGAGGCTGTGATAGTCGCTCCAAAAGTGAGTGGCTCATGGTCATCGTTTTGATAAAGTTTTTGCAGAGCTTTGATAATCGTACCTGGTAAATTTTTTGTTCCTCAGCATCAATGTCAATTTTCTCGGGTCTTAGAGGATAAGACATAAGCATTAATTTTACCTGGTCTTTTAACTGACAGGAGTCACAGGACTCAGAGAACGTCTGTAAGATGGCCAATAATACATATTTCAGAAATTCAGGCACTGATCGGTAAAGATCACATAGCCAGTTCAAATAGTGTACATCAGGCTGTTGTGCATCTATCAGGCGATATAATATCTTTATATCCACAGTCATGAAACAATGTATCGCATTGCTTTTGCCCCTATTATCCACCATAAGCCAAGCGCTTTTTTCTATGATACTTTTCCATTTATTTATGTTTTTACCAAACCGGTAAAACATTTGTGGCGATAATAGTACCCCCCAATTTTTCTGCAAATCTTTGTTAAGGCTGGGGTCTAAAGGTTCTCTGTGGAATACAGAGTAGATATCTTCAAGTGTGTGCATAACCTCAGTCACAGCTGATTCGTTTTTGTTTAACAGTAATTGGTTTGCAAGACAATCAAGATTCTTATCAATTAAATCATAGAGGTTTCGCGATGAATCGATAAATTGGTCGGAATAGGCATACTCCTCGGGTGGCTTCAGCGCAGATTGGCCTGGTTGATGATAATCCCCCCAGTCGGGTTCTGTGATACCTTCAATGGCCTGTCCGCCACCACCGAGTTGGTATTGTCGCCAGGTGCGGCCGCCATCGGGGCTGATTTCGACAAAACTGTGCCCGACATTCCTTACTTGCCGGGCAGGAATACCCCAATAGTGGCAGAGCACCTGGAAGATCATCGCCTTTTGTCGGCAAACCCCCTGTTTCTCCCTGAGCATATTCAGCAACAGCTGTTCATCTTGCCCGGTCACATTTTTGCTATCGGAAAATGTATCCAGCCAACCCATCAACGCCCTGAGTCGTTGCGGGATATCCGGGATCCCATCGATGTCATGCAGCTCTGCATAGGCTTCGCAGGTGTTGGTTTCGGAGTAAAAAATATTCTCTGCCAGGAGGCCTGCAAGCCGTTGACTGCACAATCCCTCTTGTAATGTCAGCGGTTCGCCTGGTCTCAGTTGGGTAAAATAGGTTTGCCCGGGGGCAATGATAAAGTCCAACGTTACCGGTGACACTGAGGATGCCTTACTTTTGATTAACAGTTGCCCTGTCAGCTCGCTTCGGGCCAGCTCAATGGGTATTTTCGGGGTACAGCGCAGTGCCCGGAGCTGCTCTTTGGGTGTCAGGGCAGGCAGGGGCTGCCACTGGTTATTCAGGATCAGCGTAAACTTGCCGGGCAGTTCATCTGCGCCAAGGTCGGTTCGCCAGGCGGTATCATCAGGCCATCCTGCCACCGATGTTAACGTGCCATCTGTCCAGTCGATGGGGTAGTTGCGCAACCGGCCGTCTTCATCCAGACGGGTCTCCAGAAAAGAGAGACGATATTGGTCCTCATTGTAAGGATATTGCGGGTAGTACCTGATGATCTTGTGGTGGGTGTAAGCCACAATATCGCCAAATGTGGCAGAGTAAGCCAAATGCCGGTTTTTTTGCTTTACCGTTGAGCCGCTGGTGCGGCTGATCTCCCTGTCTTGCTGCATGGCTTGCATAACTGTCATGACGTCCTGATCTGTTGCCTCCGGTGTCACCGTGATTACCCGGTCACCACAACGGAGTTCAGGCCCGAATGTTACCGTGATGGGCGTCAACAGTCCGGGCATGCTATTGGCTATGGCCTCAAGGTCCCGGCGCCGTTGTTCTTCCTGCTGGATTCGTTCCAGGCGTGCGGTATCCTCCTTCAGCGGAGGCAGCGGTGTCTGCAAGGCACGAAAGGGCAGTGACAAGTGTTTTCGCAAGGCCTGATGCCAATGTTCAGGCCGCTGACTGGCCAGCTGCCGGGCGCTGCTGAACAGGTCGTCCAGTGCCAGTTGCACCGGGCGGTTCTGCTGATGCAGTGCTGTGGCCAGTTGGTGGAAGTGACCCGCCAGCCATTTGGGCAACCCGTCAGGTATCTTGGGCAAACCCCGCACCAGCCCTTCCAGTTCTTCCGGGGTAAGGGCAGCCAGCCTGACCTGGGTGCAGCGGCTCGTCAGGGCCTTGCTCAGCGCTTCCCGTCCGGCAAAATAGCCGGGATTGATGGTGGCAAACAGGCGAAATCCCCGTGCTGCATGGCCGGTCAACACATGATTCAGCAACCCTTCTACATAGTGGCTGGGAATCAGGTTAAGCTCACTGATGGCGATCAGTTGCCCCCGGCTCATCGCCTGCTTGACGCTTTCTGCCAAAGAGGTCCACTGGTTCGGGTTGGCATTGATATGGACAAACGGGCGTACTGTCCGTTGTTTCCTCTCCTGCTGTTGTTGCCAGAGCCGGATGGTTCTGTTCAGCACAAAATCCTTGCCCCAGCCCGCCGGCCCTTCCACCAGCATGGCGGTGCGTCCCGAGTCATCCTTGTCCAGACTTTGCCAGTAGTGATAGACCAGCTGCCGGACAGGCTCCGCAGAGAAGTCTCCATCGGTGTTGGCGGCCTGCAGTCGTTGGATAAAATCAGTAAAGCTCGCGTCAACCCCCGCCAAAAGGGACGGGTCTTCCTTGAACTGGCCCCGGTACCAGGCGTTGAGGGTGTTCAGCCGTTGCTGGTATTCCGTGGTTACAGCACCGGCCAGACTGTCCATAAATGCCCGCCTGATCAGGGCGTTGACTTGCGCTGGCGTGTCGTCGCCGGTCGCGGAACAGTGACGGAGAATCTGGCGAACGGTGGCCAGCACATCGGTGATATCTCTGGGTGTAGTCTGGCCCTGCAGCGCCCGGAACTGGTTGTACAGGGTTAATAGCCGGTCACGGGCCTGGTGTTTCAGGTGCTCAGGCCAGGCCTGTGGCAGGTTGGGCAGAATGATGGCGTTGGCCAGCACGGTGTCCGGCAAGGGGTTATAAAAGAAGGTGGGAATCCGTGATTTCAGCGTGTTATCAAGGTGCCGTCCCGAATAATGATCCGGATTACCGGTGAGAATAATCCGGTGCCGGTTGTTCAGTTCGTACTCCCGGCCCTGATAATGGAGCACCGGTGGCTGCCGGGTTAAACCGACCAGGGGGGCAAGCAGACCCTCTGGCACCAGGTTGGCTTCATCGAGCACCAGCAGGGGCGGATCTTTCGATAATACCCACTGCAGCAGTGGCCCTTCACAAAATTCGGTGCCATGGTCCTCCGCCCCATTGCCCACTGAATAACTCACCAGCTGCGGTCCACCAAACAGGGCTTCTGAGGTGTGGTTGGGCCCAAGCTGAAGCACCTGACAGTCTGGATAACCAGCCCTGGCCGCAATGGCTCTGGCCATAAAGGTCTTGCCGGCTCCGGCCTCACCCTGCAGGAACACCACGGGATGCTTCCGGACCCTCCTGGCCAAATGCACCAGACGCCGCTCCTGCCGGGACCAGTGATGGCGCTGTCGGGCAAGAAGGGCATCGGGCAGATCCTGACACGGCCCGGGTAACTGATCATCAATAAAGTGGGTGGCCAGTAACTCCCGGATCTGTTGTGATTTCTGTTGATCGGTCTGATTCAGAATGGCGGCAATCTGGCTCTCCAGCGTCCCGGTTGTTTGGCTGATGATGGTGTCTTGCCTGAGTGATGCCCGGTGAGCGATCAGGGTATCTTTTAAGGTTGAGCGCAGGTTTCCATCAAAAAAGCGTTTTTGCCGGGCCAGCCGAAGATCAACACCCAATCGCTGTGCCAGGGGCCGCTGCTGTGCCCGGGGGGCGGCGGCGACCATATAGATGGCCAGCTGCTTCACTGCGTCGTGAGATACAGGATACGGGTCTTGGCTGCCTTGGTGTACCGTGGCCGGGCAGTGCCGGGCCAGCGCCCAGAAATCAGCCTTGATGTCCCTCAGCTCCGGGGTTGGGTGTCGGGCCAGCCATTGCTCCAGGGCGGATCGGTCGGCACGGTTGTCGGTAGGCTGATCCGGATAATAACCGGCAATTTTCGCCTTGATGAAACTGTAAATCTTCGGAGCGCCACGATACGCTTTGGCCAGCAGCACATGCAAGGCTCGGCGTTGATGGCAGGGCAGCAGCCCGGGGCTACCGTCCAGCAGGCGTTCTGCCTCGGTCTGTTGCTCAAACCGATACTGAAAATCCTCCCCGGTCCAGGGCGGCCTGTCCGGATAGCGCTTTTTATAGGATTGGGGCAGAGACATCAGCAGTGAGTAGACCAGGTTTTCCGGTGCGGGTGGTGGGCTGTCGGAAACGTTGAGCAGGGCGTTGATCAATGCTGAGCCGGTGGTTTGCTGCCCCGGGGGAGGCATGAAGGTGACCTGTGCCTTTGGTAGATCCATCTTATGCCCATGAATAAACAGGTAAGGGTCGGGCAGTAACAGGGTTTCCAGGTTGGCAGCCAATTCCGGGTTGCGCTCCAGACCATAAAGGGTCGTTGGCGTCCCATTGACCAGGGCATCCAGCAGTCGACTGTTGCTCAGGGAAAAAGTGAAACGGCTCTGGCTGGTGAGGTTGACCTGTTGCAGGGATTCCAGGGTATCCCCGGGGTTGATCTGATAGGTAAAAGTGGCGCAGTGTGGGTTGCAGGCTCCCGTGGTTGGACAGTCACCAGCCCTTGCTGGGAGCAACAAATCGGTTGGCAAATTGGCAAACAACTGTGGTCTTTTACTCTCCGGTAATTCCTCCAGTCGGCACAATAACCATAACCACTGTTTGTCATCCAGCTCGCCAGTAAGCACCAGTTGCCTGCAACCTTGCAGCAGATTAGCGAGCATATCCGTTTGCACAACGGCAGTGCCCTCTACCATCACATGGCCTTTGAGACGCTCGATTGAGCTGCCGTTAATCACCACAAACGGGCTCTGGGAACAAAAAACGGTGCTGTCGCTGATCGTCTGGTCTTTCCGGGCATTGAGTTCGGTGGCACAGACATGGGCTACGGACAGGGATATCTGTTCAGGCAGTCGGACCCATTGCTTGTTGGCGGTGAATCCGCCAACCCGTATGGCCGTTGCCAGGGCTGCCTGGAAGCCAGTGTCTTCCCAGGGTGCGTTGTTAAACACCAGATGGGTATTCTCTTTCAGGTTAGCCAGGGCGCCATCAGAAAAAAACAGCTGCCCCCGGTCATTGAGGGTGATACCACCGAACAGTCGGCGGTACCAGTGGTCGGTGGTGGCAAAGTTGATGGTGATGCGGGGAGCACTGGCCGGGATATCTTCCGTGGTTTTTTGGGCCAACAAGGTTTCATCGGTCACCGAATCAGCAATATAGCAGTCGGCTTCTGGTACGGCCTTTTCCGGCATTTGCCCCAATCTGCGCCAGAGGTCGGGGTTGGCCGGTTTACTTCCGTCCAGCATCCCGTGGTTGACCAGAAATACCCGCCGGATGTGGTCACCCAGTGGTTTATCGTTACACTTGGGTCCCACCTGAAGAAGGTCATTAAAGCTGGCGATATCACCGGGTGTCATGGCGGTCAGATCAAACACCAGGGTCATCGACTCATCCGTAAACAGTCGGCCTTCCGCTTTTTTTAATTGGCCGCCCTCTAGCCAGGTTTGTTGCATCAGGCCCTGTTTTTCCAGATCATCCAGCGCGCGAATGCAATAGGTTGCAGGCTGTTCATGGCGTAATTGATCAATAATTCGCTGTTGGGTTAACGGAGTATTGGCAAAAAAGAACTCGCCGGTGCTCAGGCTCTGATGGACCGCTTCCTGATTCGTTGAGCGGGCGGTGGATTGATTACTTTGAAAGTGAGAGGTAACTTGACAGGCGGCTGTCGTCCTTTGTCCTAAGTCAGGCGTTGGGACTTTTTGGGGTTCTATTAATCTTGATCGCTGTGCTGAAGGCTGCTCAGGCGCTGCCACGTCATCGGGAAAGACTGATGTTTTCCTTTTGTCTCCCGCCCGATGTAATAAAGAATGGGTTATGGTTTGATCTGGAAAGGAGTGGTAGTTGATAGTTTCATTGGTTGTTTTGTCCATTTGATCATCCATGCCTGATTTATGAATGCCGGTGTCAGGAAATTATGGACAACAAAATAATAAGAACGTTCCTTCCGGGTTGAAGTTATCCGGAATCTTTTTGGCACTTTAATGCAGTCTGCTCAGGGCCTGTTGACGTTTCGTTGTGTGCTGAGCTTGCAACGAAACGTCAACAGGCCCTGGTTTCACCTCATAAATTTCAAGAGGGTCACCCTTTCCCGACTATGGCACAGGCAACAAAGTGCCCATCATTGATCTCGTTAAGGTGAATCTCTCTGGAGGTGCACTCGGGTGCTGCATACTTGCAACGGGGCGCAAAGCGACAGCCAGGTGCCGGGTTGATGGGTGAGGTAATTTCGCCCTGCAACACTTCCCGTTCCATCTTATGGTCCAGATGAATCGAAGGAATAGCCGATAACAAGGCCCTGGTATAAGGGTGAGTCGGGTTGCTGAACAAATCCCTGGCCGGTGCTTTCTCAATCAGCTGCCCAAGGTACATAACCGCGATTTCATCGGAGAAATGCTTAACCACCGATAAATCGTGAGTAATGAAGATATAAGTGAGTCCAAGCTGCTCCTGCAGATCCTGCATCAGGTTCAGAATCTGCGCCTGAATGGATACATCCAGCGCCGATACCGGCTCATCACAGATAATGAACTTTGGTTTCAGCGCCAGCGCACGGGCTATACCAATACGCTGCCGTCTACCACCGTCCAGCTCATGGGGATAAGTGTTGACCAGTCGAGGGCTAAGGCCAACCAGCTCCATTAATTCAGCGACACGTTCAGTCAGCTCCTGCTTATTCTTCACTTTGTTGTGAATCAGCAGCGGTTCACCAATGATCTCACTGGCGGTCATCCGGGGGTTCAAAGAGGCAAAAGGATCCTGGAAGATAATCTGCATATCTTCACGCAGTCGTCGCATCTGATCTTTGTTGAAGTGGCGAATATTCTGCCCTTCAAACAGGATGTCGCCATCGGTGGCTTCCAGCAACCGCAGGATAACCCGGCCGGTGGGTCCGTTGGGTCCGGCATCATGCCTTTAATGGGGTTCAGTCGTCCAACCGAGTGATCGAGATCGGGAATCGAACCAAGCAGCCCCCTGGTGTAAGGGTGTTTGGTATTTTCATAGACATCGCGAATATCACCGCTCTCCACCACTTCACCGGCGTACATAATCGCCACTTTATCGCACACCTGGGCAACAACCCCCAGGTCGTGGGTGATCAGAATCATCGCAGTGTTGTAACGGCTTTTCAGATCTTTCATCAGATCCAGTACCTGGGCCTGAATGGTGACATCCAGCGCTGTGGTCGGCTCATCTGCGATTAGCAGATCCGGGTTACAGGCAAGAGCAATGGCGATCACTACCCGTTGTTTCATACCGCCGGAAAACTGGTGCAGAAAGTCCCCCGCCCGGGCCGCCGGAATGCCCACCATCTCCAGCATTTCGCCAGCTTTCTGGCAAGACGCTTTTTTGCTGACGCCTTCGTGGATAAGGATCACTTCGGCAATCTGCTCCCCGACTGTCATCACCGGGATCAGGGCATTTTTCAGGGCATGGCGGTTAATCACCACATTCTCAGCCACACCTTTGGCGCGGGCGGTACGGATATAATCCTGACGGATGACTTCCAGCATGGAAGAACGGGTCATCCGGGTAATAATGGCGGCAGAACCTGTGCCCAGAGTGATCGCGGGCACGATCAGCGAACTCCAGCTGGAATAGCCACCGGAGGGCACCCAGCCGAGGTTGACGGAGAACAGCAGAATCATCATCAAACCCAGCCAGAAGTTGGGCATGGAGACACCCAGCAGGGCGAAAAACATCGAACCACTGTCAATCATTGAATACTGTCGTGTAGCAGAGATGATCCCGATGGGGATACCAATAATCACTGCAATCACTACACCCAGCGCTGCAAGAATCAGCGTATTAGGGAATCGGGAAAAAATTTCATCAAATACATCTCGGTCACTGGTGTAGGACTGGCCCAGGTCACCCGTCGCCGCATTCCCCACAAAGCGGGCATAACGCAGCAAAAACGGATCATTTAGCTCCATTTCTTCACGCAATTCGGCCAACGCTTCAGGCGGTGCATTTTTCCCGAGAATCAATTGTGCCGGATCGCCGGGGGCTAATAACAGTGTCGAGTAATCTATGATTATCTTGGTTAATCTGCTTTTTTATTGCCTTATTCAACGGTTGCTACTACCTAGTTTCTGCCACTGACGAAAACCAAGTTTGTGGCAAATTGGTTACAAAAAGACTAGGCGTCCCCGTCGGGACACGTTACAGCCCGACGTTAATCCCTACAGAAGAGCTGCGTAAGACTTACTCCGGTAAGTGGTGGCGTTGACGATGTAGATAAACCCAGATAATCCTGATTATCGTAGGTTTTTAGTAACGGTGAAGGACATGATGGCAAATACCAGCAGGGAAACACCCAGCAACACGGGTATCAGCAGCAATAGCCTTTTGAGTATAAATCGATGCATGGTTCACCTGATAAGCGGCTGAGCCCATCGGTAAAGAGCGTTGATGGCCAGAAAGTCACGCTGCACAGAGCAGCGTGATGGTCAGATTCAAATTAGCCCTGGAAGCGGACACCTCTGATTTTGTGGTGGCCCGCAGGTGCCATGCTGAAGCTAGGCACATTCTTCTGGATACCAATGTTCTGGTACTGATCATAGATGGAGAATGTTGGCACTTCGTTTTGCAGAATTACCTGAATCTTGCCGTACAGCTCTTTTCGTTCACCAGCGTCAGTGGAAGTACGGGCCTGATTCAGCAGCTGGTCCACCTCTGCATTGCTGTAGAACAAACGGTTACCGGCACCGCCGTGGGTAGCGGAGTTGAACTGTGCATAGAGGCCATAGTCAGCATCGCCGGTCACAGTTACCCAGCCCATAATGAACATATCGTGGTCACAACGGGAGGTATCGTCCAGGAATGCGCCCCACTCAACCACTTCGATGGACATATCAATACCGATCTGACGCAGCTGAGCCTGCAGAACCTGGGCGATCTGGACACGGGTAGGATTGTCGTTGATCCAGATAGAGGTTTTGAAACCGTCGGCATAACCCGCTTCTGTCAGAAGCTCACGGGCTTTATCGAAGTTCTGCTGGTATCTTTCGATATTCGGGTTGAATCCAAATACCTTGGGACCAATCGGTGAGCTTGACGGGGAACCGGCACCCATCAGTACCGCTTCGACAATGTCACCCGGTGCTTTAACGGCTTTCTCATTCAGAATGGACGCAGCAGTGTGTGTGAGATGATAAAGCAGAGGACCAAAAGGCTCTTTGGTGATGACGTTCACCGTGTAGTCATCAACCACTTCTACCGTGCTGATGGAGTTGACGATATGGGCCACCGTTGGCGAAGCGATCGTGGCTTCCAGTGTGAATTAAACGTCAGATGCCTTCAGTTCCTCACCATTATGGAATTTAACAACCTTTTTCAGCGTAAACTGAGTGGTTTTGTCATCCAGACTTTTCCAGGATTCAGCCAGACCGGGCACGATATTCATGTCCTTGTCTGTCTCAACCAGCTGGCTGTATATCTGAACCGCCACCCGGGAAGAAGGCTGGTCATTGGTGGCATGGGGGTCAAGGGTCTTGGCATCCGCACCCTGGCCAACCACCAGAGTGTCTTTCATCTTGACCGCTTCTTCTGCTCCCCCGCAGGCGGAAAGGACAACTGCCATGCCGACGGCTATGTCAGCCTTTACTGCTTTTATCATCACTAAGCCCATCAATATTTCTAATTTATGATATGGAACTGCGAACTATATAAGCCTGGTGCATGTCTATACGTCAGTCGTCGTGTCACCGGGATTCTGGGCTTTATCAGTAGCCCTTCAATAATTGCCGATATACTTACACGACTGCTTATAAAGAAAATTCAAGAAAAAATACCGCCCGGCGAGTAGAAAATAAGATTTTTTTCTTAATATTGATTTAAATCAGATGTTTATTTTGATCAAGGCTTTCTTTCGGTAGTCGTTTGCTAAGGAATTGTTCCGAAATAATTTCGATATTTTGAACTCGATCTCCGTTCATCCTGAGTGCTGAGCTTGTCAAAGTATCGAAGGGTGATTGGCACAATACATGATGTCGGAGTTCACGCCCTTCGATACTTCGACAAGCTCAGCACTCAGGACGAACGTAGTTTTGAAGCTCAGAGATGTGCAAATTATTCCGGGGCAATTCCTAAGAAATCACGGACGGACTGTAGTCAAACAAAAAGCGGTCAAAAGAGTCTTCAGTATTGTCAGAAACCCGCAGGAGTGTGGTTTTTACATTCTCAAGATGTTGCCACATGGCATCCCGTGCTGCTTCCGATTTGCGCTGGGATAAAGCCTCAATAATCCTTTCATGGTCGCCCACCCACTCTTCAAGATAGTCTACCTTATCAATCCATTCATGGAGACGTTTCCACATGGCGCTGTTTTTGCGGATGTCCCACAGTTGCTGGGTTAAGGCAACCAGCACACTGTTCTGGGTGGCTTCCGACACGGCAATATGAAACAGCTCGTCACCCTTGCCACTGTTAATGCCCTGGCGAATTTCCTTTTTCTCCAGTTCGAGAGCCGCTTTCATGTTTTGCAGGTTGGACTTATTCAGCTGGGTTGCCGCAAATGCAGCCACATGGCTTTCGATCAGTTGCCTGGCCTGCAGTAACTCAAATGGGCCAACGTCATTGGCACTGACGAGATCGTGCTCATCGGATGCGGTGGCAGGCTGGTTACGTTCACTGGCGATAACATGAATGCCTGAGCCTTTACGCACTTCAATCAGGCCTTCCAGTTCGAGCATAATCAGCGCTTCACGTACAATAGTGCGGCTGACATTGAGCATGGTTGCAATATCCCGTTCAGCCGGCAGGCGACTGCCTACAGCGTAGACACCATCAATAATCTGCTGGCGGATATCACGTCCAATTTTCTGATATAGCCGCTTGGGTTCTGACAGGACAAGCATTGGGTTTTGTGCCACTTTTTGAGTCTGTTGGTTTATTTTATACCGCAATACCCGAGAAGTATTGCGGCAGGGAATCAGCGTGCCAACTGTTGAGCTAACTGTTTAGCTAAAAATGTTATTTCGCTCCAGTTGCCACTTTCAACCACCGATTCAGGTACCAGCCAGGAACCACCTACGCACAGAACATTATCCAGTGCCAGATAATCCTGGTAGTTTTCCGGATTAATGCCCCCGGTAGGACAAAAAGTCACCTGAGGAAACGGGCCAGCCAGAGATTTTAACATAGATTGCCCGCCTGCGACTTCTGCCGGGAACAACTTCAATACATCAAACCCATAATCAAGGGCCTGCATAACCTCTGACGGAGAAGATACACCCGGCAATAACAGGATGTTTTGCTCTCGGGACGCCTTAAGAAGCGCAGGGGTCGCACCCGGAGAAATAACAAAATCGGCACCGGCCTGATGAACCGCCAGTAATTGTTCCGGGTTCACCACCGTACCGGCACCCACCAGACAGTCAGGCATCTCCTGTTTAATCTGTTGAATCGCTGCAACGGCACAGTCGCTGCGCAGTGTCACCTCAAATACCGAAATACCGCCATCGTACATGGCCCTGGCCATGGGCAGGGCCTGGTCAATGGTATCAATCACCATCACGGGCATGACGGGAAAAGCACGGTTTAAAACATCACGGGCGGTTAACATGGCTGTGTTTGTTCCAATAATCGGGAGGTAGCAGATTTGGGGATGATAGCGCCTTTGTACTGTATGACACTTGCCGCCAGACGGTGGGCAAAAGCGGCGGCGGTTTCCGGTGCATCGCCTGACATTCTGCGGGCAAGATAACCACCATTGAAGGAGTCACCGGCAGACGTTGTATCTACGATCTGACGGACAACTGTGGCAGGTACAAAAGACAATGCCTGGTTAACCATGATGCTGCAGCCATCACCACCCTGTTTAATCACCACTTCCGGAATAGCAGACAGTCGATTCATGGTGTCGGTAATAGACTGATCACCAAACAGTGCCTGCTCGTCATCAAAGGTGACCAGCGCGATATCGGTTAACGCAAGAAACTCGCTGGTCACTGACTGAGCCTGCTCCCTGGACGACCAGAGACGTGGCCGATAGTTGCTGTCGAAAGCGACCTTTGCGCCTCGCTCTCTGGCTCTGGTCAGGGTTTTTTTCAGCAGTTCCCGGCTGCCTTCATCCAAAATAGCCAGACTGATACCCGACAGGTAGTAGAGGTCGAATGATTCCGCCAGTTCAGAACGCTGGGCCGGTGTAAGACCATGGCTGAATAAAGCCCTGGCAGCAGAATCAGTTCTCCAGTAACTGAAACTGCGCTCTCCATAGGCGTCCAGTTCAATGGCGTACAGGCCCGGTACTTTTTCGGGTAGCCGTGAAATCCATTGGCAATTGATATTCTCACTCTGGAACAAATCAATCATGCAATCACTGAAGCTATCTTTGCCAATGGCGGTGATATAGCTGGTATCAATCGCGTGTGCTGCGGTTCGGGCTATATAGATAGCGGTATTGAGCGTGTCACCGGCAAAGGCCTGTTTGAACAGGCCATTCTCTGCGGGTGACAGCTCCACCATGCACTCACCAATACAGGCGACACGAACAGTATGGGCTGTCTGACTGGTCATTAGAGGCTCCGTTCAATGCCCATCATCAGGCCACGAAGTTCGGCAAGGCCACGCATACGGCCAATGCAGGAGTAGCCCGGGTTGGTTTCCTTGTTAAGGTCGTCCAGCATCTGATGACCATGGTCAGGACGCATGGGGATCATACAATCTACCCGACCTTCAGCCTTACGACGACGCTGCTCCATAACCAGTGCGCGAGTCACGTCGTACAGGTTGGCCATGCCTTCCAGATGGTTGGCTTCATAGAAACTGCCATCGTCTTCCCGCTCCACACTGCGCAGGTGGACAAAGTGAATACGGCTGCCGAGACGCTCAACCATACTCGGCAGATCATTGTCTTCCCGTGGGCTGAGTGAGCCGGTGCAGAAAGTAATGCCGTTATATATGCTATCTACCGCCTGGGTAATACGAATATAGTCGTCTTCAGTGCTGGCAATGCGTGGCAGACCCAGGATCGCCCAGGGTGGATCATCCGGGTGAATGCACAGACGTACGCCAGCTTCTTCCGCTGCAGGTACGATTTCACGCAGGAAAGCAAACAGGTGCTGGCGCAGGCCTTCGGCATCAATGTGCGCGTAGCTGTCCAGCGCCTGCTGGAACTGCTCCAGGGTGTAACCTTCTTCTGCACCGGGCAAACCGGCAATCAGGTTTTTGGTCAGGCGCTCGATATCTGCTTCGGTCATGGTCGCAAAGCGTTCTTTTGCCCTGGCCTGCTCTTCTTCGCTGTAATCCACTTCCGCCCCCGGGCGCTTCAGAACATACAGTTCAAACGCCGCGAACTCGTAGCGGTCAAAGCGAAGCGCACGACTTCCGTCTCTTACTTCATAAGCAAGGTCGGTACGGGTCCAATCCAGCACTGGCATAAAGTTGTAGCACACCACATCGATGCCACAGGCACCCAGATTGCGAATGGTCGTGGCGTAGTTTTTCAGATGACGTTCGAAGTCACCGGTCCGTTTTTTGATGTCTTCGGAGACCGGCACACTCTCAACCACCGACCAGCGCAATCCGGTAGAGTGGCCTTTTTCCTCATCCCACTCAATTTCCCGCTTGCGCTTTTCAATTTCCTCAACACTCCATACTTCACCGTTTGCAATGTGATGCAGTGCCGACACAATACCGGTGGCTCCGGTCTGCATAATGTCACGAATGGTGATCGGGTCTTTAGGGCCGTACCAGCGCCATGTCTGTTCCATGATGTTATCCTCTCCCGGGCAGAAGCCGTTTATAGATCATTGGTTAAAGGGTTTGTGCCAGCAGTGCCATTGCCTGTTTGGCACCGTGCTCGCGGATTGAGTGGTAGGCTTTAGTCACTTCCGAAACGAATCGTTCATTCTTCGCCAGGGCCGGATCAAACACTGCATCCAGCACCAGGAATGCCTTTACCTGCTGTTCAGGATGTTCCTGATGCTGGCTTGCCGTGGCCTTTAACTGCTCTGCCATTGGGTCACGCACATCGATGTCATGGCCCTGCTCATCGGTTCCCGATACGTAGTGCATCCAGCCGGCAATGCCCAGTGCGATGGCGGCAAATGCCTTATCTTCCGCCAGCAGGGTTCTGGCCGAATTCAGCCAGCGCTGAGGCACTTTCTGGGAACCGTCCATGGCAATTTGCCATGTCTGGTGTTTCAGGCCCGGGTTGGTAAAGCGCTCAATCAGCTTTTCTGCGTAGCTGGCAAAGTCGGTAGGCTCGGGCATCTCCAGCGTGGCGGCCGCTTCATTATTCATGTAGTGACGGGTCACTGTGACAAACTGCGGATCCTGCATACAAACGTCGATGGTTTTGTAACCGGCCAGGAAACCCAGATAAGCCAGAATGGAGTGGCTGCCATTGAGCATGCGCAGCTTCATCTCTTCATAAGGCTGCACATCGGCGACAAACATGGCACCGTCTACGTTGTCCCAGGGTGGACGCCCCATGGTGAAATGGTCTTCAATCACCCACTGGCGATAGGCTTCGGTAACAATGGCTCCTTTGTCGTCAGTGCCCAGATAAGCCTGAACATCGGCAAAGCTCGCTTCTGTCATCGCCGGCACGATACGATCGACCATGGTGCATGGGAACGCCACCTCTGCACGAATCCACCCTGCCAGCTCCTTGTCCATGGCTTCTGCCATCTGGATCACCGCTGCCCGGGCACGTTTACCATTGTCTGGCACGTTGTCACAGCTCAGAACGGTAAAGGGCGCAATGCCTTTTGCACGACGTTGATCCAGTGCCGTAACGATCAGGCCAAGGGCTGATTTCGGATTTTGCGGGTTGGCCAGATCGTGGGCAATCAGGGCGTTATCCAGCATCAGTTTGCCGGTTGCGGGGTTCAGACAATAACCTTTTTCGGTAATGGTCAGAGAGACAATACGGGTAGTTTCAGCACCCATAATGTCCAGCAGAGGACGTCGATCGTCTTCTACAGCAAGGGATTGCCGGATAGCCGTTGCCAGCTTCACCGTACGGGAACCGTCCGGATTCATTTCCGTGACGGTGTAAGCGTTGTCCTGACTTTGCAGGTCCGCGACCAGCTCCTGACCACCAAAAATATTGGCGGCACAAATGCCCCAGTGAAACTCGCCGGTGGCAGCAATCGCTTCATGGGTATAAAGCGCCTGATGAGCACGATGAAACGCACCGAGGCCAATATGCACAATACCGGCGCTCAGCTCCGAGGTGTCGTAGCTGTTGGCTGCAATTTTGTCGCTGCTGTATTGCTTATTAATCATCTCCATCCCCTCACAATCGGTAGGCTTTCCGGGCCAGTCCACTGGTTAACTCGTGAGCCAGTTCCAGTGCTTCTTCTTCGGTAATGCGATGCTCACATACCAGTGATGCCAGGAAGTTACAGTCCACCCGACGGGCAACATCATGACGGGCAGGGATACTCAGGAATGCACGGGTATCGTCGTTGAAACCCACGGTGTTATAGAAACCGGCGGTTTCTGTCACCATGCGACGGTAGCGCATCATGCCTTCCGGACTGTCGTGGAACCACCAGGCAGGACCCAGCTTCAGAGCCGGATAGTGACCTGCCAGTGGTGCCAGCTCGCGAGCGTAAACATCTTCGTCCAGAGTAAACAGGATAATGGTCAGGTTCGGATCATTGCCCACTTCATTCAACAGCGGGCGCAGGTTGTTAACAAACTCTGCTTTCAGGGGAATATCCGCCCCTTTATCCGCACCAAAACGTGCCAGCAGGCTTTGGTTGTGATTGCGGTAAACACCGCAGTGAATCTGCATCACCAGGCCGTCTTCCTGTGACATGCGGGCCATTTCAACCAGCATATGGCCACAGAACTGCTGCGCTTCTTCCGCTGAAATCTCTCCGGCCAGTGCTTTCGTCAGAAGTAACTGACAAGTGTCTTTTGATAGAACCGTGGTGTAAGGCGTTGGATAGCTGTGGTCAGTGGCGGTAGCACCCGTGCTTTGGAAAAACGCCCGACGTTTGCGTAATGCCGTCAGATAGTCAGACCACTGATGGACATCTTCACCGGTCTGCTCTGCCAGCAATGCCATATGGGCGGAGAAATCAGGATGATAGGGATCCGTTACCGAGTCTGGGCGGAAGGTCGTGATCACACGTCCCTGCCAGTCACTGGCATTGATTTTCAGATGGCTTTGCAGCGTATCAACAGCGGTTTCCGTGGTCGCCAGCACGTCAATATTGAAGCGCTCATAAAGGCTGCGAGGCAGAAATGCTTCGGTCTTCAGCTGAGCGTCAATATGATCGTAAATCTCTTGTGCTGTTTTGCTGTTTAATGGCTGATCAACACCAAGCACTTCGGTCATGGCGTGGTCCATCCACATACGGGTTGGGGTGCCACGGAAGAGAAAGTAGTTGTCGGCAAAAATCTGCCACGCTTTGCGAGGGTCCTGCTCAACCTTTATGGATGAGTCTTGACTCTTGATACCAATGCTTTCCAGGGAAATACCCTGACTATGTAACATCCGAAACGCATAATGATCCGGCTGAAGCAACAGTGCAGCAGGGTTGCCGAACGGCTGATTGTCTGCAAACCAGGCCGGATCGGTATGACCATGGGGGCTAATAATGGGCAAGTGTCTTATTTCCTGATACAGGGCACGTGCAACACTGCGGGTGTTGTTATCTGGGGAAAAAAGACGATCCGGATGAGGCCGATAGGATTGGTTGGACGTTTTGTTAAACATTGTATTACCGGCTTGCCTTCAGGTTGCTAATGTAATTCCAGGACTTTTATATCAGACTTGATCAAATTGGATCAACCAATTTTGCGGTAAACCGGAAAGGATTTGACCTGAGGCATGTTTGCTGATTAATGCCAAAAAAACAGAGTGCGTTGGGGTAAAGTTTTGATAATTATGGCGTGGGTATTGACCGTTTTTACCGTTCTACTCTAGCATAACAGGCAATTGGACTTACAAGAATAAGAAAATGACTCAGCATATTCCAAGAAATAGGTTCGGTATTAATTTTTGGTTTGACATATTGGTCTAAAACTCTTCACAAAAAGAACTGCTATTTACGACTCTCCTACTCTCAGGCTGATCAGAGCCCGGAGTATCAAAGGTTTTAACCAATGTTACTGGCTGTTAAATGGAGCATAAAATGACTGCTTTTTTATACCCACACGAAACCAGAACCCGTCGCATCATCGACATCAGCGGCATTTGGAAATTCCGCGCCGACACGAAAACGGAAGGTCGCACCAATGGCTGGAAAGATGGCCTGACTGATACCACGTTGATGGCCGTTCCATCCAGCTACAATGACATCACTACCGACAAGGCACTGCGTGATCACTGTGGTGATGTTTGGTACGAAACTGAGTTTTACATTGCCGAAGAATGGCAGGATCGTGATGTATTCGTCCGCTTTGGCAGTGCTACCCACCGTGCCATTGTTTATGTGAATGGTGTGGAAGTCGCGAGCCACGATGGCGGCTATATGCCTTTCGCCGGTCAACTGAACGACGTTGTTCGTTTTGGTGAAAAGAACAAAATGGTGGTCGTGGTCAATAATGAACTGAGCTATGCCACCATTCCTGCTGGCAGGGTTGCTACCCATATGGACGGTACCAAAGAGGTCAAGCCGTTCTTTGACTTCTTTAACTATGCCGGTATTCACCGTGCCGTTAAGCTGATGGCGCTGCCCAGGAATCGTGTTGAAGATATCACGGTCACCACTGACTTCGACCAGAGCCTGGGTAAAGTGGATTACCAGGTCAGCGCGATGGGCAGCGGCGACGTTTCGGTCGAACTTCTGGACGAGGACGGCAAGGTTGTTGCCAATGGTGAAGGCGCTGAGGGCTCACTGGAGATCGACAACGTTAAACTGTGGCAGCCGGGTAATGCCTACCTGTATACGCTGCAAGTCAGCATTAACGACAACGGCCAATTGGTTGACCAGTATCCACAGACCGTCGGTGTGCGTACTGTTAAAGTTCAGGGTACTCAGTTCCTGATCAATAACGAGCCCTTCTATTTCAAAGGCTTTGGTAAGCACGAAGATTCCGATATCCGTGGCCGTGGTTACGATGCTGCGCTGAACCTGCGTGATATGGAACTACTTGACTGGATCGGTGCCAACTCCATCCGCACCTCTCACTATCCGTACTCTGAAGAGTTTATGCAGCTGGCTGAGCGCAAAGGTCTGGTGGTCATCAATGAGACGGCTGCGGTTGGCCAGTTTGATGCCTTGATGAACTTTGTGTCTGCCGGTGCCGGTGGTGCTTCCCAGTCCAGGTTCTTTGACCGCCCAATAGTACAAAAAGAAGGCATGGTTGCCCATAAAGAAGCCATCCGTGAACTGTTCCAGCGTGATAAAAACTATGCGTGCGTGGTCATGTGGGCCCTGTCTAACGAGCCGGATACCTCCCAGGAAGCCTCTGAGCCTTACTTTAAAGAGATTTTTGAATATTCTCGTGAGCTTGACCCTCAGAACCGTCCGCTGACCCTGGTTAACTTTATGATGGCACCATACGGTATATGTCGTGCAAGCAAGTTTGCCGATGTGATCTGTCTGAACCGTTATTACGGCTGGTACATGATGAACGGCCTGGAGCAGCGCAATGCCGCCAAGGTGTTTAGTCAGGAGCTGTCAGGCTGGGCCAATGAAGGCAAGCCAATCGTCATCACCGAGTACGGCGCGGACACTGTCGCCGGCATCCACAAACTGCCCAGTGTGCAATTCTCTGAAGAGTACCAGTGTGAGTACCTGGATCAGCAGCATGAAGCCTTTGACGGATGTTCTGCAGTGGTTGGTGAGCAGATGTGGAACTTCGCGGACTTCCAGACCTGGGAAGGTTTCCTCCGGGTTGATGGTAATAAGAAGGGGGCATTTACCCGTACCCGTCAACCCAAGATGTCGGCCCATCACCTGAAACGTCGCTGGGATACAATCAGTGACTTTGGCTACAAAGAATCAATGGATAAGTAATGCCATAAAATTACCGACATTTTTATTCAAAGGGCTCGTTACAACGATCCCGGGGTTGTCGAAACAACCGTAAAAATGGTCTAGGAGGCTGACCGAGAATAGCGCCCGTAGCGAGGATTGCAGAAAATTGAGGATAAAAAGTCGGAAATTTTTAGTGAATAGTGGTTCTATTTGCTAAAAATTTCCGACTTTTTAGACCAATTTGCTGCCACCGCAGTAGGGCAGTCTATTCTCGGTCAGCCTCCTAGTTATAAGGTCGGTTCGTATGCACTTATTGGGTATAAGAACCGACTCCCCACCGTCATCCCCTGTTAAACTCTCATAATTCCGTTAAGAAACCGGTTCTTCCACATCCTAAAGGTCCTTCCCATGCAGACTATTTTCGCTCAGCCTCCGGGGGGCTGCCAGGTATTAGCGCATTTATAGTACTCCGGCAGCAATTCCCCGGGGACTGATCACTTTTCACATTTTTCTCACTGGAAGTTTATTGGTGCATTAGACCTTTTTTGGCTTTTCTGCAGTAACAATGAACGTCTTGTTAATTTTATTGTCTTAAAACCGTGAACATAGATTTCCAGGTTAATTATTTTTAATGCCGCCACCGGTCTCGTTTCGGCTGATTGCATCAGATGTTGAAAATTCGATGTCAGAGGCTTTGCCAATAAATTTTAAAAACTATTATTTATGAGAGTGGATGATGATTGTTTCAAAGGAAAATCAGATAATTACCCAACCTGATAACTCCGACATTGGCACTCAAGGTCTTCAACCAACAGCGCATTCAGTCGGTATTTGTTCTAAATCTACTTTTGACGGAAAGTCTGTCTCTCCTGCCAGCGCTAATCCCTTGGCACCGGCGCTGGCACCGCCTGTTACCGATGTCGCCATATCGGCAAGGAATGTAACGCTTGATTCTGAATGTACGCCTATGGCAGAGACACACCTAGATGATCCGGTGTCCTGGTCACAATTACTGCCGCAAATTAATGAGGAGCTAACACCTGATAAGCAGCTCCTGTTTGCCATTTATCTGGGGTTACCCACAAAGGATATCGAAGAAAAAATCAAGGAGCGTGAACGTCAAGGGCTGAAAAAGGAAAAATTTGATTATCTATCCTGGTATTCCCGGCAACAGGAGGGCAGGTTAATTCTGGAAAAAATGACGATCACCCATGAAACACTGCTGACGATGCTGGCGGGTATTTCCAGGCTCGACCTGGCTGAACTGCACTGCGAAAAGTTCGGTATTGCCCTTGATCTGTATCAGTTCTTTCATGAAAATTCTGCTATTGCAAAGGATCAGAATGGGAGGCTTACAGAATGGCCGTACAGCGTGCAGGCTCCAGATACTGATGCGGCCCTGAATCATGAACTGGACTTTTTCAAGTTGTGCCAGATCTTCCGTAAAGATCCCTATCTTTACTATGTTCCAACCGCAGTCCTGGCGTTTGCAGCTGGATACCCGGAGTTAATGGTGTCGCAGGGTTTACAACAAGAATCCGTACACTCACTGGGCTTCTCAACCAACCTTCTGTTCAAGAAAATTCTGGATATTAAAGGGGGGAGTATCAGTACCAGAGAGCTGGTAAAAATAATCACCGTTCCTGAACTTCTGGCCATAAGTTCCGCGCATCGCTTGATTCAATCCCTGCAAGGGCATTCTGAGCCTCATGGTACCAGCAATAAACGCGAATGGGACTTCCGGATAGCTCGTCTGGGCTATGATCTTGCAACCATAGGAATAGATGCTGAATCCTTCAGCCAGGCTCTTGATTTACCAGTGCACATAAACCAGAAAATTCTCAGTAGAGTTGGTAAACACGAGCCCTGTTATAGCAATATTTCACGATTACTCCGTGAAGCAGAACATTGCCTGCCAAAACTCACAGCAGGGCACATTGCCTATGCTTCGATGGTCGCTGCGAAATCCTGTGGTCTTGATAAGGAATTATCGGATCTTTTCATAAAAAACAGTAAGCTTTATTCTGAGTTTCATCATTTAAAGGACATACAGCCGCCAGCAGTCAAATCACTCTGTTGGCAGGAGGATGGCATCTCCACAGAGATGGCCGGTTCAGAACCGCTGACTATGGATTTTTTGAGATGTTTGCCATTAAGCCATAACTGGCATGCGATTGGCATAGCCATGGGATTATCACCAGAAGAGCTGGATGTTATTGGCAGCAAGACTTCTCGAAACGGTACCGTATCAGTAGAAAGTCTCAGAGTGGCAGCTTGTGAGTTGTCCAGAATACTGGTTCAACCCGAGAAGGGCCTGGAAACAGGGCATCTCTATCAGGTTCTGCAATATTTGGATGATCAAGCTGCACTGGCTTACTTTCCTGAGCATCTGTCAGTCTATGCTGACAGCCCATTACCTGAGCCTATCGCTCAATCCCTTGAAAATGGCGCATTAATAACCCGTGTTTTTCGGACTTTTGATCCAGAGGTGCTATCTCGCTATCTGAAATCATTCAAGAGCTATGATCAAATGAACGCTTTCTGATTATGTTCAGTCCCGTGCCCGTTTTGCAGCCACTCACACAAGTGCTCTTCCCCGGGTTCGGGTAAGATCTCTCCACCTTCCATGATCCATTGGGCAGGCATTTCAAACATGTCTGTTTCCAGCTCTTTGTCTGTGAGTATCATCAATTGGCAGATGCGTCTGGACATTTCCTTTTGTAATGTTTCTCGCATCTCAGCGGTTCGACCTTTTCGTATACCACCATAAACATGCATGGCAACGCCGTCGTTTAACGTGGCATTTTCCCAAAACATCACGTTTACAAATGTTTCCGGAGCACCTGTGAGGCCGCAATGAACATTCATGATCAAGTTAGCTAATTCAACACGCCTAGAGTTCGGTAAGCTTTTTGGTGTGGTAACAGTGTACAGTGGCATAGCGCTATCCTTGATTTATTTTTATAACGTAACACTGGTGTTGTAATAGCCTTTCTTAAAACGCCCCATCATAAAGCGCATCAGCATTTTCAACATGGTCGATTTACGTTTGGACGGTTTGAATCGATTGACCAAACCCCGCTGAAACTTTTCCGATTCGGTAAAATCACTGGATGCCAAAATAATCTGATCCTGTGTGCAACCGGTAATCTCCTGCCATTTAGCACACACTTCCGACATAAAAGGGTGCCGCCTGGACGCTGGCAGGCCATCTTGCACGGGCAGTTGTACACTGGATGCGGAAGACAACTTGCCAGCCAGATAGGCCTGACCATAGGGCAAGGTTAACCACATAAACACCAGTTTATAGTCAGGACCAAAGTGCTTTTGGTATATATCTTTTATGGAGGATTCCAGTTGCTTGATTTTGCTATACCCAAGAGAGCCCTCCTGGATAGTACACATCACGCGGATGGACTTCATATCTTCACCTTTCGTGCTTTTCTTATGAAACCATCTTAGAAAGTAAATACTTTGATAGACAGTGAATTGTTTTTTGCCCCCCTGAGAATCTGGTGCATAGGAAATGATTGTTGGGATGGGGCAAGGAGTTTGTCATCCTGCAACGAAAATGTAAAATGTAGTAATCACTCATGGCTGAAATGATCTGGTCCATTGGTATTTTATCGAGCATTGCCAAGCTAAGCAGACGGCACGCTTGGTGCCATCTGCTTGACTGACTCGTTAGCTACATGTTGACCGTTGCATTTGCCTGGCCACAGAAATGTCTGAACTATTCTTTGAACTTGCCAAGCCATTTACTACACCTGAATAATCTGATGCTGTTTTGTTTTGACTCAACTTGAAGTTGCCGACTATATCATCAATAACGAATTCCAAGCCTACAACAGCATTTACCAGTTTCTTAGTGAACTCTGCTGGTGCATCTGAAACTGACCAGGGAAGGTTTTGGTTTAGTTCATGAAAGTCAGAAATCTTGTTGAGAAGTTGCAAAATCCAGTTGCTTTCATGCTTGAAAAATACTCGTCCTCTAACGTGGACGACAGAATAATTCCACGTTGGAACGGCTTTACCTGTTTCTTTTTTCGATGGATAAAGATTCGGGCTGATATATGCCTTTTTTTTGGAACACAGACAAAATAAGTTCACTATCCGGAATCCAGATCATTAGGTATATTTCAGAGCCATTACAATAGGCCAAATTACTCTAAATTATTCAGCCTGTTGGGGCAAATCCATCCAGAGAGTCCGTCCCATGCAACGAACGTTATTCAATCACTTCTATCAAGATACCGTCCGCTGGGGAGATTGTGATCCGCTGGGGCACTTGAATAATGCCGCTTATATGCGACTCATTGAATCCGCACGCCTGGACTACTTTTTTAACATACTGAAGCTTGAAATGAAGCCTGATTCGGAGCAGGGATGGGTGATGAGAGGATTAAACTGCGAATTTAACAAGCAGCTCCACTACCCCACACAACTGGAAACAGGTACACGATTCAGTAAAGTCGGAAACAGTAGCGCTATTCTTGAGGCTGCTATTTATCGAAAGGGTGAAGAACAACCGGTCTTTACCGCGAGTGTACCGAGTATCTGGTGCAACTATAAAAAAGGCATATCCGTCAGAATACCCGACACCATCAGAAAAGCCATAAAGGATTACGAAATCGACGTCGAAGGTCTTTAATCAAGCCCATCAATACTCGCTGTTTTTAATTGTTTATCCAATGCCTTTTATTTGGTACACAGGCAAAATAAGTTCATTACCGCAGGATGAAGCCTTACGAAATAATAAGCAGGATAATTAATCCATGAGGTCAGAAGAACGTATATGACAACCACATCGCCTTTATCAGAAGAACTTAAGTTACGTTCTGGTTCAGTACTCAAAAACCGTATTTGCAAATCAGCCATGAATGAAGCCATCGCCACAGGAAAAGGCGGTGTTGTCAGACAATTTGAAGTGTTATACAGAACCTGGGCAGAAGGTGGCTCCGGACTGCTGATCACCGGTAATATAATGGTTGATAAACGCCATGCCAATGAACCGCTGGCCGTGGCTGTTGAAAACTATGATGATTTTCAACTGTTGGAATTATGGGTTGCAGGCGCTAAATCCAAAGGTGGTCAAATTTGGGCTCAGCTCAACCATCCGGGCAAGCAATCGCCTAAATTTCTCAATGACCAACCCCTGGCACCCTCTGCCATTCCTTTAGCGAGCGATATGTTTATCCCACCTCGGGAACTTACCGAGAGTGAGATTAACGACATTATTCGTCGATTCACTACGACAGCTTTAATCTTAAAAGAAGCAGGGTTTGATGGTGTTCAACTTCATGGTGCCCACGGTTATCTGATCAGCCAATTCCTGTCACCAAACCATAATAAGCGTAATGATCAATGGGGCGGTTCCCTTGAAAATCGCATGAGATTTGTCAAAGAAATTTACGCATCCATCCGGGAGAACGTAGGTGAGGGCTTTGGTATCGGCATTAAATTAAACTCTTCAGACTTCCAGAAAGGCGGTTTTACTCAGGAAGAGTCCATCGAGGTATGTCAGCATCTGGATAAAATGGGCATCGACCTGATTGAGGTTTCTGGTGGCAGCTGGGAAAATCCGGTCAACCGGCGGGGGGAGCAAAAAGAAAGTACAAAGAAGCGTGAGGCGTATTTTCTGGAATTTTCTGAACAGCTTAAGAAAAATGTATCGGCACCCATTATGGTCACCGGCGGATTCAGAAGTCAGCAAGCGATGGAAGAGGCGATTAATTCCGGCTCAGTGGATGTTGTTGGTCTGGCGCGACCCTTTGTCGTTGATCCCAATCTGGCCAACCATCTACTGACTGGCACGAATTACCGCTCCAGTGTAGAACCCATTTCCACCGGTATTAAAAAGATCGATGATATGGCTATCATGGAAATCAGCTGGTACACCGATCAAATTCGCCGGATGAGTGAAGGTTTGCCCCCTAAGACCAGGGTTCGTGGTGCGTTTTCAGCGTTTAAAGTGCTGTACAACTTTTAGAAACGGGGCCAACAGGTAAAGCGTGTTCGAGCATAGTCGGCGACTGTCTTTAGCCTGTTACTCAAGTCGGGAAGCCCTCTTTAATCATATCCACGGGGCTTCTCTTTTTGCTGATTACTGCGCCTCCATATACTGGGCAAACAGATCCACGATCTCTTTTACAATAGGCATTAATAAGGTTTCCGGTTTTACCAGGCATTGACTCTGCCAATAGATGTCATAGGGAAATTCCAGTTTCACCAGCTCTCCGGATTTAAATTCATTCAGGAATAAAGACTCTGGTCCGGCCGTCACATAATCGGAATTCATGACAATGTATTTTGCCATGGTGTAACTTTCGCAAATGATGTCCGGCTCTAATTCGGCATTTTCCAGATACACCATAACCTGTCCGCCCAGGCTGGCGGGTATGTTAGGCGTAATGATTTTGTAGTTCGATATTTCCTGTAAATCTTCGACCTGCCTGCCAACTGCGTCATGACCTTGTCGCACGGCTACCACCAGTTTTTCTGAGGTTTTCAGCGGGGCGACAATATCATCCGGAACATCAGAATCAACAAAGGGGCCAACCGCCAGATCAATCTTGCTTTTTTTCAGCTGATCCAGCAGTGCATCAGCCGACATCGTGACGACAGAAATTTTAAACTGATAATCTCTCTCAGCAAAATCAAGCAATACTTTGGCTAACAGCTGCTGTTCGATAATGGGGCCAACCCCCACTCTTACCGTACCGCCCACCATATCCGACATAAGCTCCAGCTGACGTTCAATCACTTGCAACTGAGCTCTGAGACCATTGCCTTCTTTAATCAGGAATTTGGCGGCCTCTGTGGGTACCATACCCACGCTATCCCGATTAAACAGTTCGACACCAACTTTCTTTTCAAGGCGGCTGATTTTTTTGCTCAGGGTCGGCTGTGAAACACTTAATATCTCGGCGGCTTTGTTGATACTGCCTACTTCAGTAACCACTTTGATCATGTGAATATCAGATATGTCGATCACGTCATTAGCGCCCTGAGCATGAGTATTGCTGGTTTCAGGCATATTATATGTGTTCCTGTGAAATATACAGTGGTCAGTTGTTTAACCCGGATATTTCATCACTGAACTTTTATCAACAGCTGATGTCCAACTGTTCAGAAAATGTGTTTACGAGTATAACTGTGCCAGTCTTGATGCAGAGGAGCGGCAAGTGGCATAGGGCCGCTTGCCAACCTTGATAGTCAATATATATTCCATAACGAATACACATTAAGTACTCTTATGGGGAATATGATTTCATTTGGTTAACTACTTAATGCTTAGTGACGGATTCACCCCCGGGTTGGCAGAAATGGCAGAACCATCACAGACATACATATTCTCGTAGCCGAAGACCTGGCCTTTATTATTGATAACGCCGGTATACCGATTCTCGCCCATCACACAGCCCCCGAGAATATGTGCCGTGGTTGGTGTTCCTAACAGCGCTTCCGGTGATGAAGATGAGGCTTTGCCTTCTGTAATTTTTTCTACCTTGCTGGTGAGAGCCTGGGACTCTTCGATGGTACAAGAGGGTGCTGCCCCTATTCCTGTGGTACTGCTGATGATGCCGCCGGTTCCCCGTTGAAAGGATAACGTGCTATTCAACTGTTGCATAAACAGCAAATAGATGGTCTTTTTTCCCCAATCAGGAGTCAGCAGTACTCGCAGGTTTTTGATGGGCTCAACGGCCATGGTTTTTGCCAGTGAAAAGCATCTGTTCAGGAAATTCTTGCCCGTTACTCTTGGAACATTCAGCAGCTTCATAAAGCCAGCTCGCCTGTTTTGACTGATGGGCTCCAAATGGCTGTTGTCATCCGTATGCAGGATAGAACCAATGGTGACACCCCGGGCGAAATCGACGTCTTTTTTAAACGAAGTCACCGCCGTAACGGTCTCATTGTTGGTGCGAATATGGTCACCCAACACCTCGGATAAATTGGTCAGGGACTTTTTATGCTTAAGATTCAGTAACAGCTTAACCGTGCCCAGCACGCCACCGGAGAAAACCACACCATTGGCCGTGACACGTTGCTTTTTTCTGCTGGATAACATGCGTGAAGATGTAAAGGTAATCTCGTAGCCTGACTTGCCATTGGTTTTATTCAAAGGGCGTACGTCCACTACTTCCTGTTCGGAGATGATATCCGCCCCTGATTTTTGCGCCAGGTACAAATAGTTTTTATCTAATGTGTTTTTGGCATTGTGTCTGCAACCGGTCATGCAGGATGCGCACTCAATACAGGGCTTGCGATCAGGCCCTTCACCGTCGAAGTAAGGGTCTGGAACAAAGTCACTTTTATCCTGCCGGTCTGAAAAAAAGACACCGACCCTGGCATTGTGGAAATCTTTCTCTTTACCAATATCTTTGGCAAGATCCTGAATGACCTGATCAGCGTCGGTCAGATTGGGATTGGGAGCGGCCCCAAGCATACGCAGGGCTTCATCGTAATGGGGTTTAAGTACCTGTTGCCAGTCTTCTAACTTCGCCCAGGTGCCAGTGCTAAAGAATTTATCCTTTGGGGTAGGAAGCGTAGCACCATAAACTAATGAACCGCCGCCTACACCAACACCAGAATACACCGTCACATGCTTGAGAATGGTTAACTTCATGATGCCACGGAAGCCAATGGTAGGAACCCAAAGCCATTTGGTAAGATTCCAGGAACCTTTCGCGTAGTCATGGTCCTTAAACCATTTTCCTTTTTCTATAACCAGGACCTTGTAGCCCTTTTGACTAAGGCGTAAGGCACTGACCGAACCGCCAAAGCCGCTACCAACAATGACGTAGTCATAGTGCATGTCGTTTATTGTTATTGTCGACATCATATTTCTCAATTTTTTAATGATTGATTATCGCTTTAACACCTTAAACTTAAACCAGAGTGATTTGACCAGCATGTTGTACATGGCGTTGTTCCAGGGTGGAGCCACCATTTTGGTCACATTAATCCGGCCTTTGCGCACAATGGTTTTCGCTTTACTGAAGTTCAGGAAGCCCTCTTTACCGTGGTAATGGCCCATGCCGGAGGGGCCGATCCCACCGAATGGTGCATCGTCTACCGCCACATGGCTCAGAGTATCATTGACGCATACACCGCCAGAATGGGTTTGACTTAATATGGTTTCGGCACGCTTTTTATCGTAATCGAAATAGTAGAGTGCAAGCGGCCGATCACGATCATGAACATACTTAAGCGCTTCTTCAATTCGGTGATAAGTTTTCACCGGAATCAGCGGACCAAAAATCTCTTCCTGTTCAATAAGCATGGTGTCGTTGGTATTCAGCACCAGGGTCATAGGCATTTTACGAGTGCCTTCGAAACTTTCATTGGCAGGGTTGATTTCAACAATGGTCGCGCCTTTTTCTTTCGCATCGTCCAGATAGCTCTTTAGCCGGATCAGCTGACGATCGTTGATAATGGCCGTGTAGTCTTTGTTATCACGCAGGGTCGGGTAGGCCTGGCTCATGGATTTGATAAAGGCATTGACGAAAGCATCCAGTTTGTTTTCCGGGCAGAAGATATAGTCCGGGGACACGCAAATCTGCCCAGCATTCATACCTTTACCAAAGGCTAATCGATCAGCAGCCTCTTCTATAGGGAATGACTCATGAATAATGGCCGGTGACTTGCCCCCCAGTTCCAGGGTCACCGGTGTCAAGTGTTCCGAGGCGGCTTTCATAACGATCTTGCCCACGGATGTAGCACCGGTAAATACCAGATGGTCAAAGGGTAATTTAGTGAACTCCGTGCTTACATCCAGTTCACCGGTGACTACAGTGACATCGTCTTCTGAGAAATAGCGGCCAATCAACGTCTGCACTAAATCCGCTGTTCCGGGTGCAAATTCCGACATTTTGATCATGGCCCGGTTACCTGCCGCCAATGCCGATACCAAGGGCGATAAACCTAAAAACACCGGGAAATTCCAGGGTACAACAATGCCTATAACCCCCATAGGCTGATACATCACATGAACGCTGGCAGGTGCCAGATTAAGAGGTGTTTTTCGACGCTCGGTTTTCATCCATTTTTTGATGCGGGATTTGCTGTACTCAATGGCATCCAGCAATGGAAATATTTCTGTCAGTATGGTTTCGGACTCTGCACGATTGCTAAAGTCCTCGTTAATGGCTGCCACGATTTCATCGGTATGGTTAATAATTAATGTTTTTAACGCATTTAACTTTTCTATTCGCGTCCTGGCACTGGGCATGGGCTGGTTTAAAAAGGCAGCCTTTTGCCGGGTTAACAAATGACTCAAGTGCTGATATTCATGAATTTGCCCGGGGATTTGCATAGAACTCATAGTCGCTACCTGCCATTTTGTTATCGAACCAGTCGAAAACCAGGGTATTTTTTTATGGCTTCAAGCATATAAAAATCCACAGTTAACGGATAATTAATACTTTAAGTAGGGGTTGCTAACAAAAGGCATAGCATGAAGAAGAGACTTTCTTTTGTGTTCTTTGTGCCTTTGTTGGTCAAACACAGAACAGTAACCACCTGAATAGATGGCTGGTACATGGTTGCATGTGTAATTGATGGCTTCCTTCTATCAATGCCTCCCAAGCTCCGTTCGTCCTGAGCGCCCTTCGGCTCGGCTCAGGATGCACGGACGAAGGGCGTAAACACCGTACCCTGAATAAAGACTGTGGCAATACCCTTCGGCTCAGCTTCAGGGTGAACGGAGACTGTACACATCAAACTCATTGAAATGGACGGAGATTGTACACATCAAACTCATTGAAATGGTGTGCAAGAGTCTAATGCAACACCATTACGAAAGGGCAGACTTAAACGTATAGACACCCAGTGTCTTTTCGAACTCTGCCCTGGACGTTGCATCACATTCCCCAAGATTCACATTGGCCAGGATGCCATATTTAGGGTCTTGTTTGACATCCACTGTGACAGGCACGGTTGGTAGCTCTTTCATGGCCAGGGCAATGACGCATTTTTCAATTTCCTGCATTTCAAGTTTAGGCTTAAATACCTTGCCAATGGCAGTTAGCGGCAGCTCTTTGACCCTGTGAACGGCCTTTGGAATAGCGGCTTTTTCCTGGATTTCTCTATTGGCAAAGTCTAATAGCTCTTTATCTGAAACCTGACTGTTATCTGCGATTTGCACATAGCAAACCGGTACTTCACCCGCATGGGCATCTGGTCGACCAACAGCTGCTGCCAGAGTGACGTCGGGGTGCTTGCACATGGTTTCTTCAATCAGTTTTGGTTCAATATTATGGCCACCCCGAACAATCAGCTCTTTTTTACGACCGGTCAGCCAGAAGTAACCGTCGGAATCCTGTCGTGCCAGGTCACCGGAATTGAGCCATGTGTCACCATTGTCGTCAGTGACCCACAGGCCCTCATTCTGATGTTCCAATTGATAACCTAACGATAAATTAGGCCCTCTCATGATCAGTGCACCAATTTCATCGGTATCGCAAATACGTACTACTTTATTGTCTTTTAACTCAGCACAAACCATTTGTTGATAGGGGATGCGTATACCAATAGAGCCGATCTTTTTCTTGCCGTGCAATAAATTCAAACTGGATGCGCATGTGGCCTCTGTTAATCCATAGCCTTCCAGAATTTCAACGCCGGTAGCCTCCTGAAATGAACGGGCCACTTCTACGGGTAATGGTGCAGCGCCACAGATGGCTGCGTCTAATGACGATAAGTCTTTACCCTTCGTTGGGTAGTTCATCAGGGTCGAGTATACCGTGGGCACACCACTGAATGCCGATACTTTAAAGTGCGCAATGATATCCCAGAAATTCGGAAAAACATCTTCGCCACGGTAGCCCTGTGGCGTGCAGATAACGATAGATGCCCCGATCATCAGCGGCACCAGTCCGGTGACCAGGGCACCGTTGACATGGAACAGGGGCAAGCCCCCCAGTATGGATTTATCCGATGTCAGAGTGCTCTGACTCATCATTTGCAATGAGCGGGCATTAAACAGTTCATTAGCGTGTGTGCGACGTGCAATTTTTGGCAAACCGGTTGTTCCGCCGGTACAAAACAGGGATGAAATGGTGTCTTTGGTGAACTGTCGATCAAACATTAAGTGATCGGCATTTTGTTTTTTGATGCTTTGCGTAAAGTTGTAATAGGTTTTACCGGCAGGCATGGTAATGGATTTACGCATCCTTCTCTGAATCATTCTGGCGATCGGCCCCGTCAATCCCTGTACATAGTGTGCGATATCTACACCGATCACATGTTCGACACTGGTCAACTGCGGAATAATGGGTTCCAGCTTGGGCCATAAATCAATGTTTTTCATTGGATTCATGGTAACTACAGCTTTCGTATTGACAGAATTGATCAGATCTTTAATTTGTTCTGATTCTAATAATGGGTTGATGGCCAATACCTGACAGCAAGCCTCACCACCCCAGATGATGTAATGGGTTTCCGGCAGATTGGGCATGATAAATGCCACAACATCATCCGGGCCCAGGCCAATGGAATGGAAAAAGTTGGCGGTCTGATTGATATGAGCAATCAATGATCCATAGGTGATGGTATGGGCTGAAGCGTATTCACTGCCCTTTAAAAAAAAGGATAAGGCGGTTTTGCCGGGGCGCAAATGGGCGCTGGTCATAATAGCTTCGTAAGTGCTTTCAAACTGACTCAGGCTTTCATAGGGAAAATCTTTTTCCAGCTGCTCTAAATCTTGTAACGATGTTATTTTTATTGGTTCCATTATCTACCGCCTCAGATTGTCACTGCGATTTTTACTGCATAGTGCTGATTTGCGCTAGGAGGCTGACCGAGAATAGCGCCCGTAGCGAGGATGGCAGAAAATTGAGGATAAAAAGTCGGACATTTTTAGTGAATAGTGGTTCTATTTGCTAAAAATTTCCGACTTTTTAGACCAATTTGCTGCCACCGCAGTAGGGCAGTCTATTCTCGGTCAGCCTCCTAGAGAAATATGCTAATGGAATGGGCGGGTTAGCTTAAATGAAAAGGTTTGGGTGCCATTGGCAAGAAATCGAATAGGTGCCTGCTATTGTTTTTTATGGATTTCTTGTATCTCCCGGTGATCAGCAATGCCCGATGAATCCTGGATCCCAACTACCGCATAGCATACAGAGGAGGCAATAAAAACTCACCCGCACAATTTATCGACTATGATTGATTTTTAATAAATCATCGTCGTCGGATCAATGATGTATACAAATGCAGCCGCCTCAGGTGCTACTCCTGCAGCAGCCACATCATCACATGTTGATCATGGCAATGCAGAGAGTCAACGCTACATCCCGCAGTGTGGAATAGCTTCTTACTTTTCAGAAACTGCATCATTGGAAGAGCGTGTTGCCATTGAGGTAATAACGGTTACCCCAACTGAATTGAGGCTGCTGATTCAACAACAGAATTTTTCTAATGGTGTTCAATACCGGCTCGAGGGTGACTTTAGCCTTGACTTTTGCCCGGCGGCCCTGCCCAGGCACCTCACTGTGACGGGCGACTTAAACCTTTCATTATGTGAAGGTCTGAGGGCTCTGTCCGGAAATCTCACCGTGGATGGGAGTCTTATTCTTAACGGTCTCATCGAGCTGGAGACCCTGCCCGAGAAACTCTCCGTTGGGCGCGACCTTTCTCTTTTCCGTTGTGAGGCGCTGTTGGAGCTGTCAGAGCACCTCTACGTGGGGAGAAACCTTTATCTCAACGGTTGCCGTGGCCTGAGGAGGCTACCCGATGACCTCCACGTGGGGGAAAACATTAATCTTGCGTATTGTGAAGGCCTGAGGCGACTGCCCGAGCAGAAACTCAACGTGGGGGGGCAAATTATACTTAACCGTTGCACCAGCCTGTCAGCCCTGCCTAACTACATTACCGCGATGGGACGAACTTCATCGGGTATGATCCGTCTTGTCCTAATGGAGAATACCGGGTTGTCAGATGAGATCATTGACCGCCTGCGCAGAGCGCGCCACGAAGGTATGCATTTTTCTATTTCCAGAAGGGCAAGGCAGCCTGAGCAGAAGTTTTCAAGTATGGAACAAGGCCTGGCTTTTTGGGGAGAGTTGTCTGCAACCGATGCTGCAACACCGGAGCTTGTCCTCAGACCTGCCCAGACTGATCACTTTATTGAATTTCTGCAGCGACTGACAGCCACCGCAGATTACCAGAACATGGCTACTCGTCCTGTTCTGGCCCAACGGGTGATGGCGGTCATGTCATTACTGGCTGGTAATGAGCGGGTTCGGGATGACGCCCTGTATCGTATTGCAGATGCGGCCACTTCCTGTGATGACCGGGTAATCCTGGCCCTGGATGACCTGGAAACATTGCAGTTACGGACTTCTGCGGAAACCCTGGCGGTTGAAAAGCATGACCCCACTGAATTGAAGGCGTTGGCTCGGCAAATGATGATTCTGGATAAGGTCAAGGCAATCGCCAGATCACATATGCAAACACAAACCTGGGTGGATGAGATTGAGGTTGAGCTGGCGTTCCGGATTGAGTTAGGCAAGTTCTTCAAGATTCCCGGATCAACTCAAAATATGCTATTCCGTGATTGTGCTTGTGTTAACGATGAGGACATTGCAAAAGCTCGCGCCAACATTGAAGAAACCTGTACGGACGCAGCGCTTGAGGCCTTTCTCGCCCAATGGGAACCCTGGCAGAAATTTCAGCGCCCGCTGGCAGTGCCGCCCTTTGATCAACTGAATCCAAGATATGTAGACAGTATTGATGACTGCTCTTTATTTGGTGGAAAAACCGATAAAATGGTTGGGCTGGGTAATGCCCATGTTGATTACGACAGCCTTGTCAGGAGTTATCTGATCAATGGTGAGAACCCGTTCAACCGAACCCCTCTGGACTGGTCGGAAATTGAAAGGCTCGAGGAAGTTCCCACCCCTGCAAAAAATGAAGACTGAACAGACTTAAACGTATAACTGTCCAGTACCTTTTCGAATTGAGTTTTGGGGCTTTGTGCAGTTAACGGTGAATACGGGTGCCTGTCGTCCGGTTCATCACATCCAGTGCATGGTATAAATCACCGATATTACCAACACCTCCGGTCTTCTCGGCAAAGGCACAGCAGGCATCCACTTTCGGTCCCATGGATCCGGCAGCGAAGGCATAGCCTCTCATTTCGGCGACAGTAACATCAGTCAATGGTCGTTCACTTGGCTTGCCCCAGTCGACACACACATGAGCGCCGTCGGTCAGAATAAGTAGCTCGGCAGCCCCGATTTCCTGAGCCAGCATGGGCGCTGTGGCATCCTTGTCGATAACGGCCTCAAAACCTTCAATGTCCGGGCCATTTTTTACCACTGGGGCACCACCGCCGCCACCACAGATAACAATATGGTTGCGATCCAGAAGGCACTTGATGGCATCCGTTTCCATGACTTTGACCGGAGCCGGTGAAGGAACGACACGACGCCAGTAAGCACCATCAGAATAGGCTTATCCATAAAAGCCCTCGTTATGATTTATTGAGGTTGAATGAGAAAAAATGGCAGCCCGGAGCCGGGCCACCAAAACGGTTGATTAGAATCGGCTGAGGAAGGTTTCGATACGATCCTGATGGAAAGCCAGTGTTTCTTCAGTTGGCACTTCAATATGCTTATGAGTCAGGTAAACCAGCAGGGCCATTTGAGCGGTCAGGCGGTTTTCCGCTTCGTCAAAGATCACGGAACGTGGTCCATCCATGACTTCCCTGGTGCACTCGCGCTGGTCATTGGCAGGCAGGCAGTGCATGAACATGGCATTTTCACCGGCCTTGGCCATCATCTCTTCAGTCACTACATAGTTGGGAATGAAGGTAGCCAGACGCTCTTCTTTTTCAGCTTCCTGGCCGAACCAGTAGAAGCTGTCAGCAACAATAATGTCACAGTCTTCTACTTCGTTGGTGTCGTCCGTCACGGTGAGGCGACCACCGTAGATTTCGCAGTTTTCTTTGGCGATATCCTGCCACAGCTGAGGAGCCTGATACTTTTCAGGGCCAATGTGTTTGAAGTGCATGCCAAATTTGGTGCAGCAGAACATCAGGTCGGAGCAGACGTTAGTGGCATCACCAACGAAGGCAACGGTCAGGTCGTCCATTTTCTTGCCTTCAGGCAGGTGTTCCATCATGGTGAACAGGTCGGCCATCATCTGGGTTGGGTGCAGCCAGTCACAGAGACCATTGATAACCGGAACAGTGGCGTGTTCAGCCAGGCCGGCAACCGTTTTATGGTCATCCACGCGGGCCAGGATGACGTCACACATCCGGGAAAGTACACGACCAGTGTCTGCCAGACTTTCTTTCGCTCCCAGGTGGATATCTTTTGGTGACAGGAACAATCCATGTCCACCAAGGATGGTGGCCGCAGTTTCAAAGGAAACACGGGTACGGGTGGATGGCTGCTCAAAAATCATGGCAACCGACTTGCCTTTGAACAATTGCGGCACTGCATTGGCCTTACGGGCTTCTTTAAGCAGGCTCATCAATTCCAGAATGCCTTCCAGATCTTTACGGGTGTAATCCTGAGTTTTCAGGAAGTGCTTCAGTTCTGGCTTGTGCAGGTTGGTAGCGCTTGAAGATGGCAGTTTCATGTTAATACTCCTGGTCTTTATGCAATGCACGCCCTGTTTACCCAGAGCAGTGCATCCGTCTTTTCCTGGAACTGATGGTGTCTCCATCAGCAGGTCTTGGAAACTGAAGCTTAGGAGCACTATTGTCGTCTGTGCTCTCGTCGTTGAGCACACTATAAAATCCCGATATTTATCATGTTTATAAAGCTGAAAATAAATCGATGTTTGACTGATCCCGCATTCAGAAAGCTGGCTGATCCCGGTAACTGACTGCCGGATTGAATAATAAGCGGCCAACAGCTGCCATAGAGGGGAAACAATAATGTCCAATGAAGCAACGGGGAAAATGGGGCTGCCCAGCCTGACCCTGTTCAGTGTCTGTGCTGTACTGGTGGTTGACGGGCTGACGGCCAGTGCGTCAATCGGTCCATCATCGATCGTCTGGTGGCAAATCCTTATCTGTATTGGCCTGACCTGGCTGACTATCTGGATCTGTAATATCTCTGTGGATGCCGGTGTCTGGGTAACCAACCTAGGAGGCTGACCGAGAATAGACTGCCCTACTGCGGTGGCAGCAAATTGGTCTAAAAAGTCGGAAATTTTTAGCAAATAGAACCAATATTCACTAAAAATTTCCGACTTTTTATCCTCAATTTTCTGCCATCCTCGCTACGGGCGCTATTCTCGGTCAGCCTCCTAGGGGCACTGTTCAAGGTTACTGTTATTGTGGTTCTGGGTGTCGGCGGCTTCTGGTATGCCAGCCAGAACGGCGTTGCCAATGAATTTACCCTGAGCACAATGATGCCCTCTTTTGATTCAGGCCTTGGTTTCCTGCCGGTCATTATCTTTAATCTGATGGGCTTTGAGCTGATTGCCTGCATGGGCTCGGAAATCAAAAACCCACGCCGGGATATTCCCAAATCCATTCTGATTTCCGCCGCCATTGTCACCGGACTTTATGTCTTCGGAACCCTTGGCATTTTGCTGGCATTACCAGTAGAAGAGATTGGTCTGGTTGCCGGTATTGTCTCCACTTTGAGAACGCTGTTTGGTGACGGTGCTTTTGGCCAGTTCATGGTATACGGTATTGGTTCTCTGGCGCTGCTGACGTTCATTGCCAATATGACCACCTGGACGATGGGTGCCAGCCGTGCCGCCATGGAAGCTGCGCAGGCGGGTGAACTGCCGGAATTTGTCGCTAAAGAGCATCCGGTGCACAAAACCCCGGTGGGTGCGAACATGATTACCGGCATGGTATCTACCGTGGTTATCCTGCTCTATGGCCTGACTTCCGGTGAAAGTGACGAGCTGTTCTGGTCAATCTTTGCCTTCTCGTCCTGCATCTTCCTGCTGCCTTATCTGTTTATGTTCCCGGCGTTCTTCAAACTGCGTGTCAGCGACCCTGACAGAGAACGCCCTTACAAGGTGCCCGGAAGCATAGCCGTTCAGGCCGTACTCAGCACCATCTGCTTCCTGTTTATTGTTCAGGCCGTTGTTCTCTTTGTCTTCCCGGACATCGGCAATGGCAATGTTGACTGGAATTACTCACTGCCTGTCGCCCTGGGTATCGCCATCACGATTGGTATTGGTGAATGGATACTGGCCACAGCAGCCAAACGCATGCAAGTGGCCACCGCCTGAGCAATCCAATGTTTAATGACCCAATTGTTGTAACAATAAAGCCGTAAGGAAAAGACAAATGAGCAAGTCCCGGGAAAGTACTCCAAAACACGATGGTTTTCGCATGCCTGGTGAGCACGAGCCCCATGCAGAAATGTGGATGGCATGGCCAGAGCGGACAGATAACTGGCGTTACGGTGGTAAGCCAGCACAGCAGGTGTTCGCCAATGTTGCCAAAGCCATTGCCGAAGTGACACCTGTGACCATGGCAGTGTCTGCCGCACAGTACGACAACGCTCGTAGAATGCTGCCAGAGCATATTCGTGTGGTGGAAATGGCCACCAACGATTCATGGATGCGTGATATTGGCCCAAGTTATGTGGTGAATGATCAAGGTGAACGTCGTGGGGTGGACTGGGAATTCAACGCCTGGGGTGGCCTGGTTGACGGGCTGTATTTCCCATGGGATCGGGATGACCAGGTGGCCCGGAAAATCTGTGAGATCAACCGTGATGACCATTACCGTGCACCATTAATTCTTGAAGGTGGTTCCATTCATGTCGATGGTGAAGGCACCCTGTTTACCACCGAAGAGTGTCTGCTCCATGAAAGCCGTAATCCTAATCTGAGCAAGGCTGAGATTGAAGGGATTCTTGGTGACTACCTGAACATCGAGAAAGTGATCTGGATTCCACGGGGTCTATATAACGACGAAACCAACGGACATGTGGATAACCTGATTCATGTGGTGCGTCCGAGTGAAGTGATTCTTTCCTGGTGCAGCGATGAGAACGATCCCCAGTATGAGATCTCTCAGGAAGCCTTCCGGGTACTGTCCGAAGCAACAGACGCCCGTGGTCGTCAGCTGAAGATTCATAAGATGCATATCCCCGGCCCACTCTACATTCAGGAAGATGAGGCGGGTGGTATTGATATCTGTGAAGGCATGGAGCGCAGCGCCGGTGAGCGTCTGGCCGGTTCCTACGCTAACTTCCTGATTACCAATAGGCGGATCATTCTGCCACTGCTGGATCCTGCATACGACGAAGAGGCAAAAGCATTACTGGAAGATATCTATCCCGGCTATGAAGTGGTGGGTGTCGATGCCAGAGAGATACTGCTTGGCGGCGGTAACATTCACTGTATTACCCAGCAGGTGCCTGCGGTGTAAGCCAGTTATCGGGCCAGACGGATCTGGCCCACTGTGTTCAATAAAAAAATGATTCAATAAAAACATAACCAGCATGGTGATCCATGAATATTCACCGACGCCTGACTCGCAAAGATATTACCCTGTTCACTCTCAGTGCCGTTCTGACGATTGACGGTCTGGCAGCAGCAGCGTCGATCGGGGTTCAATCCCTGACCTGGTGGTTGATTGCCTTCCTCTTTTTTATTTTCCCTATGATCTGTTGCACACCTCATCTACAATACTCGGCCTTTTGCTAGTGATAGGCGTCGGTGAATGGATGCGCAGTAAACGTCAGATAAGTGAGGAGAAGTTAAGTGGATGTCTTGCCAGTTGAGAAGGTGGCCAGTGATAAGGCTGGCACACCAAAGGGCAGGCGCTTGCAGGCCAGAAGCCTGGAGCGACGCCGGAAAATACTGAGTGTTGCCCGGGATATGATTACCACAGCAAGCCGACAAAGTGTACGCCATGTCTCACCAGGAATTTGGCAATATCACCCCGGCAATGGCCATGGAAGGCTGGAGAGCTGCACGGGCATCTTGCTTTGTATTTACCGGAAAAGCTTCAGCAAAAACTTCACGGGTATTAGCGCTTTTCTGATCCACCCTGTGATGCTTTACCACGGAAAAAATCAGCGAGCACCTCTCGTGTTTCCACCAAGGGAGATGTATTCCTCAAATCCGCTGCAATGATGGGTGACAGCAGCTGCCCGGTATCTTTATCGAAGTAATCTCCTCTTTCGATATCCATCGATAAACGAGGTTTGTTGCTGACATGTTGACTCTTATGCTCATCGATATACTGCACAATATCTCTCAGAAAGTGCAGGGTCATGACGGTGCGCGGAATCAACGCTGACTCTGCCCAGTGACTGAATTTCAGTTGCGAATCGGTATCCGCCCCCCACTGGTCAAAGCGGTTCATCAGTTGGCTTTCCTCACTTGAAAAACCATGGCTGAGTAACTGACGGAAAATAACTTGATAGTTTTTCTGCCATTTCCGGGGATGCGTTGCCAGCTCAAACGCTATAACTGACAGATCATCATAGTTCAGTGAATGAATGTTCCTTAGCCGGTCGTCCAGGGATTCCCAGTAGGGATCCAGGCGATACGCGAAGAGGCTGTGTTGCCGCCTGGCAAACGACACCATCAAGTGACTGACCCTGTCCATGATTCCGGTATTACCAGTCGGTAATGCGTCAAGCCATATATCCCTGGCCAGACGGAAGAAGACCGGATAATCCAGATATACGCCTGGCTTGAGTAGCAGAAAATCGGGAGGCGGATTTTTGATCAGGTTCTGAATCTCCCGGGGAAACTCACCGAAATAGTGTTGAAATTCCTCTTGAGAAAGATCCTCACAGTCCTTTGGATCAAAATGTTCAAAAATACTGGGAAAATCAGGGTGAATGCGCGGGTGGGCACGGGGGTAATCAGAACGATATAAACGACAGACATCAGTAGCAGACTTGAAGTCACACAAGAACTGTCTGGAATACATGCCAACCGTCAAAACCGGCCAGCCATAGCGGACATAGGCAGCCGACTCCTTCAGGGACTCTGGCCACTGGCTGACAATCCGGGACACTGCTTGCAGGTCTGGCCAGACCGAGTAGAGATGCAGGTTTATTTCACTTTTCACACATTCATGTATTGACTGGGCGAGCGTCACGACTTCTCTGGCTATGGAGGCTTTCGCCTTGAAGCTGGGAGTGTCGGAGATCACCTTGAGAATATGGTCCTTCAGATGTGTGATTGCCCGTTCATGCAGCCCCTTTTCTGCGTCTGAAATATCCCGTTCTGTGTCTGAAATATCCAGCTCGGAAAACTCCCGCATCTGCAGGTCCTCGGGCTCCGGTAAGTCAATAGCTGTGCTTCTGGAATCAAAGGTTGCCGATGGCAGGCAGGAAGCCTCCTGATCTGCCGAAAGCAGTACAGGATCGAGCGCACCTCCGACAACAGGGTAAGAGTCGGATGGTAGTGATGAGAAAGGATTAGCCATGAAAACTCCTGATAAGCGTAAAAACAACAGTTGCCTACTTGATCAAATGAATAATGGGCTTTTGGACTCATTCCCATTGCTCCCCGAAGGAATGCATACATGAATCATGTATAACTCTTGTTAAACTCTCATGAATCCTAGTACATGGTTTCAATGAGTTTGACGGGTTGTCGTGCCTCCGCACTCCGTTCGTCCTGAGCTTGTCGAAGGACCCATAGGGCCTAAAGGCGGAAACTCCGGACTCTGATAGATCGTGCCTAGCACCCTTCGACTCCGCTCAGGGTGAACGGAGATCGTACACGTCAAACTCATTGAAACCATGTACTAGGAGGCTTTGCCTCTGAAAAAATCAGTGAGCACCCCCCGTGTTTCCTCCAGAGGAAATGAATTACTCAGATCCGTTGCAGTGATGGGCGACAACAGCTGCCCGGTACCTTTTTCGAAGTATTCTCCGTACTCGATACTCTGCGAAGAAAAAGCCATGCCTCGTAAACACCTGGCCTTGTGCTCATCAATATATTGAGCAATATCTTTCAGAAAGTGCAGGGTCCTGGCGGTATCCGGAATCAACTCTGACTCTGCCCAACGACTGACTTTCAGTTGCGAAACGGGATCTGCTCCCCAATCGTCAAAGTGATTCATCAGCCTGCTTTCCTGACTTGAAAAAACATGGCTGAGCAACTGCCGGAAAATGTGTTTATAGTTTTCCTGCCATTTCCTGGGATGCGTCACCAGATGAAATGCCAGGGCTGACAAATCTTCATAGTTCAGCGAGTGAGCATACATTAATCGGACATCCAGTGAGTCACGGTAGCGCTCCAGGTAAAGATCAGATGAGCTGTGTAGCCAATAGGTAGACGACACCATCAAATGACTGACCCTGTCCATGGTTCCGGTATTACCAGAAGATAATGCGTCAAGCCAGATATCACTGACCAGGCGGAAGAAGACCGAAAAATTCAGATACATGCCTCTCTTGATTGACTTGGCATCGGCAGGATAGTTTTTAACCAGGTCCTGGATTTGCCGGGAATACTCGCCGTAGAGCTTTTGAAGTTTCTCTTGGGAATATTTCTCAATATCTTTTAGATCGGCAACTTCAATACGAAAAGGAATATCATCGCGAATGCGCCAGGTAACACCCGGGCAACAATCTCCATACGAGAAAGCGACATTGCTGTCAGCAGAATTGAAGTTACACAACAACTCTCTGGTATTCACGCCAACCGTCAAAACCGGCCAGTAATAGCGGATATAGGTTGCCGACTCCTGCAGGGACTCTGGCCACTGGCTGACTAATTCGGCCACTGTTTGTTTGTCTGGCCACGCCGATGAGTAATGCTTGTGAATTTCGCTCACCACACCTTTATGTATTGACTTGGCGAACTCCATGACCTCTCTGGCCATAGAGACTTTAGCCTTGATGCCGGGAGTGTCGGTGATCGCCTGAGTAACGGGAGCAAATGTGGTGGTGATATCCACACGTTTGTCGGCAAGCACCTTAAGAATCTGATCCATCCGCGGTGTAATTGCCCGGTCATGCAGCTCTTTTTCTGCGCCTGAAATATCCCGCTCAGAATACCCCAGTATCTGCAGTTGATAGCGCTCAGACAAGGCAATAGCGGTACTCCGGGAATCGAAGGTTGACGCTGTAGCCGGCGGAGGGCAGGAGGCACCCTGATCTGCCGAAAGCAGTGTTTCGGGAGAGCTGCCGACAACAGGGGGCGGGGCGGGTGGTAGTGATGGAAAGGGATTAGCCATGAAAACTCCTGATTAAAGGTGAACACCCCAGTTGTTAGCATGATTAAAAAGAGACGGGCTTTTGACAGACGGGTCAGAAGTAAGTTCCCAAATTCAAGAGATGCATATTCTTGCGACTTTGGTGCAAGAGGATGACAATACTTCGATACCAGACTCCCCTCCTCATGCATGAACTCCTATGACAGACGTCGTAAGCAAACAGCGCAAAGTATCCCGCAAGACTCAGGCCAGAAGTCTTGAGCGGAGAAGTACCATTCTCATGGTTGCCCGGGAACTGTTGGAAGAGAACGCCATTAATGAACTTTCACTGTACCAGGTAGCGGAAAAAGCCGGGATGCCTCCATCTTCTGTCTATCACTTTTTCCCCAAGGTAGACGCAATACTGGAAGCATTACTGGAAGACATTTTTACCGATTTTGAAGCGATTCTGGATCAGCCCCTTGATGAGAGTGCAATTCATCACTGGACAGATATCATGCGACAACTCCAGGTCAGGTATGTGAGCTACTACCGACAGCACAAATACGTTCGGGACCTGATTCTTGGGCAGTACACGCCCGGCTCCCTGCTGCATGCTGACTACCAGCATGACGATGTGCTGGGTTGTCGAATCCGGAAATGTCACGAAGCACATTACCAGCTGCCACCCCTGCCAGCCGGGTTCAATATTTTTGCCATTGCGCTGCAAATAGCGGACAAGGTTTATTCAATATCCCATCAGGAACATGGCAATATTACGGATGTTATGGCCCGTGAGGGGGGCAATGCTGCGCTGGCTTATTTGGGGGAGTATATCCCAAGGCAACTTATACCAATTCCGCCTTCTAAATATGAGATCGAGCAAGTCATTTTGGACAGCTGGGCAAGGCGGAATGACGAGTAATAGCAGGGCTATTGCGAGGAATTCCAACGAAGATCCAGCTGTTCAAAATGGCTGCGCAGTTCATATTTAGAAGGTGGAATTGGTATTATTAACCCGGTTATTTCATAAACGTGCTCCCGATCTCGCTTGTCCTTTGCCGCTCTAAGGGAGTTTTGCTCAGTCGACCGTACTCCCCGGTACGGCGCTCCTTCACAAAATCCCTTAGAGCAACAAAGTCCTTCGCGATATTCGGGGCAGTTTATGAAATATCCGGGTTAACAGACAACCACCGTTGTCTGTCCAGGCTTGAGCTGCTCCATCAGGGGGATCGGAGGTTGTGCGTCAGTGAATAGTGTATCAATGTCGGCAATATGGCCCAGCCGGATCATGGCAATTCGATCTTTTTCCGCGCTCAGGTGATGTTTCCGTTCACCGTACCGGGTGTTTTCAATACTGCTGTTGGGCAGACCGGCCCCGCCATGATGGCGGGAAATTTTGCCTTGATGGTCAAGCTCATTAAGATCCCGGCGAATGGTCTGGGGCGTTACGTTAAAATGTTGCACCAGAGCTTCAGTGGTCACAAAGCCTTCCTGCCTGAGCAGGGTGATGATCATTTCATGGCGTCGGCTCTGTGGGATCTGTTGCTGTTTATGCACAAGCTTTGTCGTTTTGTGAACATCCATAAGTATTGAATTCTCAGGCTAATGACTGTGCCATGAGGGTCAACGGGTGCATCACTTTATGAGCGGTGTTCATTTCTATCTGCATCTTGCAGGACTCGCAGTCGGTGACCACATAATCTACATTAAGCGCTTCGATCTGATCAAAGACACCCTGACCAATGTTCTGAGAGGTTTGATAGTTCTCTTTTTTAAAACCGTAGGTACCCGACATTCCGCAGCACTTCTGGTCCAGCATTATCACCTCCAGCCCGGGAATACTGTTTAACAATTCCATGGTGTGAATCACGCCACCCTGTTTGATCAGGTGGCAGGGGCTGTGATAGCCAACCCTCAGGTTAACAGGCTTCATGTCCGGCTTATTGCCTTTGGCAAACTCCCTGGTAATAAAAGCGGCGGCAAACAGAATACGCTGTCTGATGGCGTGGTTATCCACATGAAGCACTTCCGGGTATTCGTCCCGAAGTGTCATGGCACAGCTGGGCTCTGTTGCCAGTACACATTCACTGTCCGCTAATGAGTCGGCAAACTGCCCCATGTTCAGTTTGGCATTTTTGCGGGCCTTATCGAAGAAGCCATTGGCTATCAGCGGGACACCACAGCACTTTTCTTTATTTAACAGCGTGACACCAATATTCATGGCATTCAGTACCGCTACCAGGTGTTTGCCCACGGTTGGGTCATTGTAGTTAGTGAAACAACCGTGGAAGAAACTGACTTGACGATCGAAGCGGGTCTGTTGTGCTTTCTGCTGCTTAAACCAGCGACGGAACGTTTGATGGGTGTATTTTGGCAATGTCTGTCGTTGATCAATTCCCAGCACTTTATCCAGCAGTTTTTTAACGGGTTTCAGCTGAGTGGCGATATTGACGACAGGAGCCGTGGAGGCAGAAAGTGACCCCATCAAGTCGGTATGGCTGAGAATAAATTCCCGGGGGCCTTTTTTGAAACCACCGTGTCGGGCTTTTGCCAGTTGAATAACTGTTCCCACCTGTACACCCGACGGACAGACAACTTCACAACGTTTGCAGTTGGTGCAGTGTTTCAAGGCTTCATCGTACAGTGCCGGGTTTTTGATGCGTAAACGTTCCCCGTCGGGGCCGGCCTGTTTGGGGCCCGGGTAGTCCGGGTTTACTTCAGCGACCGGGCAGCGGGTTGTGCAGACGGTGCATTTAATGCAGCTGTCAAAGCTGGTATCAATGGTGTTCAGCATGTTTCTTCCGCCTGAGGTATCGTGGCAATAATCCTGTTGGCAGCAAACCAGCCGGTACTGATGGCTACCCCACCCGAACTGGCTTCCTGGACCGGATTGAAACCATTGAGCACCGCACCTGCGCAGTAAAGATTATGGATTTTCTGACCGTTTCGGTACGGGTTTAACTGTTCACTGGTGTGAATACCGAAATGGCTGAAATTATGCGGCTTTCCATCCATAAAACGATGATCTGACCACTGAACTCTACTGTCCGGGGCATCAACATCAAGGCCAAAAACCGGCTCGGACAGATGATAGCGGTCACTGGCCAGCCCCTGGCTGAAAAAGCTGCCGGTTGCCAGAATAAAGTGGCTGGCGGATATGGGCATATCGGGGTTCAGTCTGGTCTTTACCGAGCACAGCCGGTTTTCTGCAAAGCAACCACAAAGCACCTGGTCACCTTCCAGGAACATACCGCCCAACTGCCGGAATCGCTGCTTCAGGGCAGAGGCCATGCGCATTCCGGGGAGTGATGGCGGCAAGGTCGCGACTTCACAAATACGCAGGCCGGTCAGTGTTTCAAGTTGACGGATCAGGTCATTACCACCTTCTACAGCGAGGACGGAGGGTATAACCACCAGATCAGCATTACCGGCTGCCTTCTGTAAAGCAGACGACAATATGTTTATACCATTAGGCTGGCTGAACAGATCACGCTTAAGGGTTCGGGCTAACTCCAGCGAGCGCAGCTCATAGGCATTTCTGGTATTAATGTTCAGGGTTGCCGTTTTGATATCCGCCAGTATGAACTCTGCCTCAGAGAATCCGGGATGTTGCTTCATACCTGCGGCCATCAGTGCCGACTGAAAGTCACGAAAGCCGGCAATATTGATGATGGCAACACGACGTATGCCTTCTGCAGGAGCCAGCAACGGCAGGCTGCCAGCACCTTCCTGGCTTAACCAGGCTGGGCGAATAGCTCCCAGTGCTGTCAGACGACCATGATTCTGCTGGCCAGAATTGCTCAATTGGATGCCAGCTGCTGCCATTTGCTCGGTAAAAAATGTCAATCCCTGCTGTAAAAATGCTGCTCCCACTTTCTGGTAGGGATGGATGGAAGGCAGTTGACGGATGGCTGCAAATGGATATTCCACGAAAGAATTATCTTGTTCAATTCCGAACACATCGATGGCACCGGAAGCAAAGGCCAGGGCACTCTCTCCAGCACTGACCACAACGGTTTTCAAGCCCGCTTCTGCGCAGCGGATTGCGCCGGTTAAACCCGCAAGGCCTCCGCCAATCACAATAACGTCGTAGTTCATGGGGCTACCTCTTCCTTTGACTCTTCCCTGGAGAGCACAGCAGCTTCGCCAGGATTGACACTGTGGGAATTTACCGGTGCCGCGTCATTAGGTTCCAGCTGGCTGTAGCCCAGAAGGTTGTTGTACAGCCAGTAGCTCAAATCGGCTTCGTGCATCGCATCACCCCACAGCACCGGCCTGACGCCCTTCCAGCGTTCCTGCATAAACTCACCCACGCTGCTCAGCGCTTGTTCACCGTTATCGTCGTGGGTTATTTCGCTGACAATACCGGCCGCTCGACAGGCACACATTTTTCCCTGGCAAGGCCCCATGCCAATGCGGGTCCGACGACGAAGATCAACCAGATCTCTGGCATTAAGGTTATGGACGGCGTATTCGATTTCACCGCGAGTGACCATTTCGCACTCACAGATAACCGCATTCTGCTTTTTGTCGTTGGCAAGGAACTTTGCCGCTCTTTCTCCATGGCGGTACTTTGCTGAGCCTGATACCGGGATAGAAACCTGGGGAGCGTAAATATCGCTGTGTTTGCCATTAGCTCCGGGCAGTGGTCGTATAGCCGTGACACAGGGTTTGCTGTTGCCCAGGTTTTTTGCCACCGCATCCGTGGCCATTTCCGCCATCAGCCGGTAGGTCATCAGCTTTCCGCCGGTAATGGTAATAAGACCCGGCAAGGCATCGGTTTCACCGTGGTCAAGCAAGACAATCCCCCGGCTGATATTTCGACCCGATGGGTCATCTCCCAGAGAGACCAGCGGGCGAACACCGCAATAGGCACGAAGTACACGGGTCCTGGCCATGATCGGACAGAGTTTCTCACCCTCAGCTAACAGAACGTCAACCTCATCGGGGTTGACCCGGATATTCTCGATGTCACTGTATGGGATTTTCTCCGAGGTGGTACCAATAAGCGAGATGGTGTCCCCGGGAACCAGAATGTCGGCATCGGAGGGTTTGCGGCAGCGGTTGATCACCATACCATTAATGCGGTAATCAACAATCAATAACGAGCCTTTGGCCGGGAACATATGAATGGCAAGGTCTGCGTATTCAATAATCTGCTGCCCCCAGATACCGGCAGCATTCACCACCTGCTGAGCATGGATATCCACTTTTTCACCGGTTTTCAGACTGATGCAGTGTACCCCCCGTACCCGGCCATTGTTGATGATCAGGCCAACGACTTTGGTATAGCTCATAAGGCGACCGCCGTATTCTTCTGCATCAAGGATGTTGGCCGCAGTTAAACGAAAAGGGTCAACGGTACCGTCTGGAACACGGACTGCACCCAGCAGTTTGGGATTCACATTTGGCTCAATGCGCAGAGCATCTGCAGGTGTTAATGCCTCGGCCTGTATACCCGCAGATGTACAGGCGGTAATGAATGTTTCCTGAAAGGAGAGTTCGTCCTCAGGCAGGGTGATGAACAGCCCACCGGTCTCTTCAATACAGTGGCTGGCCACTTTCCTCAGAATCTGGTTTTCACGGATGCATTCAATGGCAGAGTGAGGATCGGTCACTGCGTAGCGGGCACCGGAATGGAGCAGACCGTGGTTACGCCCGGTAGTACCGTTGGCGATATCATCCTTTTCCACCAGGATGGCACGCATTCCCCGTTGAGCACAGTCGCGAAGAACGCCCGCTCCGGTGGCACCCCCACCGATGATGACAACGTCGGTCTCTATCTGCCTCATTGAATTTGCTCTTGGATGTTCGTTTATGTTCGCAATGAGCACTATAAATAAACGGCTCTATTCAGAAAATGACACAAATCAACAGAAAGGCACGAGTTGTCATCCGGTCATAAAAAAATCGCTGCCCGAAAAAGACAGGCCGCTTGTGCTTTTGCGGGAAGCGGGTAGCGGCCTTAACTAGTACATCATTTCAATGAGTTTGATGTGTACAATCTCCGCTCAGGACGAACGGAGCTTGGGAGTCATTGATAGAAGGAACCCATCAATTACATTGAAACCATGTACTAGGTCAGATGCGGAACTTATTGCGGAATAATTTCTTAGTGGTTAATTGAAGCTCATGATGCACATGTTAAGAATTGTGTTCTGTTAGTTGTTTTTGTGAGTATTTCCCGAAGCTGGCTGTCTTTTTTGGCAATTGCTTGATTCATATCAATCTTAAGGGTTGATAATGTTTGTTTTTATTTGCAATATTTTGTCGACAAGAGGGCATTTGTTGAGTTCTTTATTTTTAATAAACGACTATGCCTTAATTAATAAATATTAATCTGCGTAAAGCAGGTGGAAGTAGCCATTATGAGAAAATCATTGCTTGGGGAATGTCTTGCCGAGTTTATAGGCACAGGTCTTCTTATTTTCTTTGGTGTGGGTTGTGTCGCGGCGCTCGTTCTGGCTGGTGTTGATTTTGGTCAGTGGGAAGTGTCCATCGTCTGGGGGCTTGGTGTTGCCATTGCCATCTATGTTACCGGCGGCATTTCCGGTGCTCACCTGAATCCGGCAGTCACGCTTGCATTAACTGTTTTTAAAGGCTTCGACAAACACAAGGTCGTGCCCTTTATTGTTGCCCAGGTGTTGGGTGCTTTCTGTTCTGCGGCCCTGGTTTACTTCCTGTACAGTGGCTTATTCGCTGATTATGAGTTGACCCATCATATTGTTCGTGGCTCTGAGGAGAGTCTGGCCACAGCGGGTATTTTCTCGACATATGCCAACCCGGCACTGACTAACCTGCAGGCCTTCGCTGTCGAGTTTGTCATCACCGCTGTGCTCATGGGCGGAATTCTGGCTATCGGTGATGAAAATAATGGTGTTTCCAACGGTGCGCTTTCTGCCCTTCTCATCGGTATTCTTATTGCTGTTATCGGTGCCTCTTTCGGCCCTCTGACCGGTTTTGCCATGAACCCGGCACGGGATTTTGGCCCGAAACTCTTTGCCTTTTTTGCAGGCTGGGGCGAAGTGGCGCTGACGGGTGCACGAGCCAACCCCTATTTCTGGGTACCGATTGTTGCGCCTGTCTGTGGTGCCATGACCGGTGCGTGGCTTTACATCAATGTGCTGGGTAAGCAGGTGGAGCCTGTTGACTGCGCAACACCTGATTGTGAAATCAAAACCGTCTGATTGTTTATTAGCCGCTTTTTGTGAATTTTGTGAGTTTTGTGAGAAGGCAGGGCCCCCTGCCAATTAAGGAATCAAGGACAAAAGAATGACCACTGAAAAGAAATACATTGTTTCTCTTGACCAGGGTACAACCAGTTCACGGGCCATTATTTTTAACCATGATGGTGAAATCGTAGGGACTTCTCAGCGAGAGTTTACCCAGCACTATCCCCAACCCGGCTGGGTTGAGCACAACCCGATGGAGATCTGGGCGACCCAGAGTTCGGTTCTGACCGAGGTGCTGGCAAAAACCAATATTCGCCCGGATGAGGTGGCTGCACTTGGTATCACCAATCAGCGTGAAACCACTGTTGTCTGGGATAAAACTACCGGTCAGCCGGTCTATAACGCCATTGTATGGCAATGCCGTCGTACAACGGAGATCTGCGAACAATTAAAAAAAGCCGGTCTGGAAAGTCATATCCGTGAAACCACCGGTCTGGTTCTGGACGCCTATTTCTCTGGCACAAAAATCAAGTGGATTCTTGATAACGTCGAAGGTGCCCGTGAAAGTGCCGAGAAAGGTGACCTGTTGTTCGGTACCGTGGATACCTGGCTGACCTGGAAGCTCACCAATGGCCGCGCCCATGTGACGGATGTAACCAACGCTTCACGGACCATGCTGTTTGATATCAACCGTCTGGAGTGGGATGACACCATTTTGCAGACGCTGGATATTCCGCGCAGCATGCTGCCTGAAGTGAAGTCCAGCTCGGAAGTGTATGGCAAGACCAACATCGGTGGTGAAGGCGGCACCCGGATTCCGGTGGCTGGTATGGCAGGTGATCAGCAGGCTGCCCTGTTTGGTCAGATGTGCCATGAGAAAGGCATGGCCAAGAACACCTATGGTACAGGCTGCTTCCTGTTGATGAATACCGGTGAGGCTCCAGTGAAGTCTGAAAATGGTCTTTTAACGACCATTGCCTTTGGTATTGATGGCAAGGTGCATTATGCCCTGGAAGGCTCTGTCTTTATGGGTGGGGCTTCTGTTCAGTGGCTTCGTGATGAGCTTGGCCTGGTTCGTGATGCGGCAGATACCGAATATTTTGCCGGCAAAGTAAAAGACACCAATGGTGTATATGTCGTACCGGGCTTTGTTGGCCTGGGAGCGCCCTACTGGGATCCTTATGCCCGTGGTGCCATTTTCGGTCTGACCCGTGGTGCCAACCGTAACCATATTGTGCGTGCCACGCTGGAAGCCATTGCTTACCAGTCCCGTGATCTGATTGAAGCGATGCAGCAGGATGCCGGTATCGAAATGAAACAGCTGCGTGTGGATGGTGGTGCTGTTGCCAATAACTTTCTGATGCAGTTCCAGTCAGATATTTTGAATAAAGAAGTGGTTCGTCCAACGGTGACGGAGTCAACAGCAGCGGGTTCTGCTTATCTGGCAGGTCTTGCCGTTGGTTTCTGGAAGAGCATTGATGAGCTTAAGGGCAAGGTAGGCGTTGATCGTGTTTATACTCCGGTGATGGATGATGAGCAGCGCACAGAGTTGTACAAAGGCTGGAAGAAAGCCGTAGAACGCAGCCTGAAATGGGAAGACCAGGAATAAACGGAAGTGTTCACGGGCTCAGGGTGCATTTGCTACCCTGAGCACTGCTTTGGCTAATGTGTGGAGTCTGTGCTCGATATATACAACTGTAGCCTTATAAATCAAACCTTGTTTCGCAGCATTCCTGCCCTTTTGGGAAGATTCTTTCCGTCCTCCATAACCACAGTTAACTTTTCATCACTCAACACTGACCGATAGTGCCTGTGCAAGATTGCCTGTGGATTATCAAAGTTGGCCAAAGTTTTCGGCATACAGGTAAATAGGTAATCCCACTAACAAGTGTTGTTAATTACCACTTTGTCAAAAAATCACTTACTATGTGTGCCCTGATTTATAAGAAGGGCTTCTGAGACAGGCTGCCTGCACGGGGTTTCCATCTTATGAAACAGTTCAATATGCCTGAATTTTTGGTGTGAGAATGATGTCGTTTGTTGTCGGTTCCTGTGATCTTGTCAATGTACAAATCAGGTAAGAACGTTGGTCGTTTTCACAGTAAAAGTTCCAGCATTGTTGATTGGGGTAAGCACTCTGAACTGGCTCCTTGTATCCGGTTCAGGAGCGCTAGTGCAGCTGAGCGTTGCTACCCATACCGTTCGTACTGAGCTTGTCGAAGTACGGTGGCACCATCCTTCGACAAGCTCAGGATGAACGGGGTGTAAGGGTATTAACGCTTTTCTGCACTAGGAGCTGTCGGACTTAAGCGTCCGTAGCGAGGATTGCGAGAAATTGAGGATAAAAATTTCTGCTTCTGAGGAGAATAGCGGGGCTATTTGACGAAGAAGCAGGAATTTTTAGACCAATTTATCGCAACCGCAGTAGGACAGTCTTAAGTCCGACAGGCTCCTGGGTGCTGATGCACTGAATGAAAAGTCTATTAATTTAGCTTCCGGTGACCGTTATGCGCATAGGGATCCCTGGAGAGGTCCAGGAAAACGAGAATCGTGTTGCTGCAACGCCCGAGACAGTGGGCAAGTTGCAGAAGCTCGGTTTTGACGTCGTCATTGAACGAGGTGCAGGGGTAAAAGCGAGCTTTGGGGATGAAGCATTTACTCAGGCTGGTGCCCGGGTCGTTGATCGTGATGAAGTCTGGAATTCAGACATTATTCTCAAGGTGAACGCGCCCATTGATGATGAAATTGCACTGCTAAAAGATGGTGCTACCCTGGCCAGCTTCATCTGGCCAGCCCAGAATGAAGCACTGATGAATAAGCTTAGCCAGCGTAATGTGAACATTCTGGCAATGGACAGCGTACCGCGCCTGTCTCGCTCACAGTCCCTGGATGCCCTGAGTTCAATGGCCAATATTGGTGGCTATCGTGCGGTGGTTGAGGCATCCCACGAGTTTGGCCGCTTCTTTAATGGCCAGATCACGGCGGCTGGTAAAATTCCGCCAGCCAAGGTGCTGGTCATTGGTGCCGGTGTTGCTGGCCTGGCTGCCCTGGGTGCAGCGGGCAGTATGGGTGCCATTGTGCGTGCCTTCGATACCCGGCCTGAAGTCAAAGAGCAGGTTGAGAGTATGGGGGCGGAGTTCCTCGAGCTTGACTATGAAGAAGAACAGGACTCTTCCGATGGTTATGCGAAAGAGATGAGCCAGGCGTTTATTGATGCTGAGATGGCGCTCTTTATGGAGCAGGCCAGAGACGTTGATATCATCATCACCACGGCGCTTATTCCCGGTAAACCGGCACCAAAGCTGATCACCGAAGAAATGGTCAAGGCCATGAAGCCCGGCAGTGTTATTGTCGATCTGGCTGCTCAGACCGGTGGTAACTGTGCATGTACCGTCAAGGACCAGATCACTGTCGCCCATGGCGTAAAAGTGATCGGTTATACCGATCTGCCAAGCCGTCTGCCTACCCAGTCATCGCAACTATACGGCACTAACCTGGTGAATCTGCTGAAGCTGCTCTGTCCAAACAAGGATGGGCAGATTGATATCAACTTTGATGATGAAGTGATCCGTGGCCTGACCGTGATCCGTGACGGCAGCATCACCTGGCCACCACCCCCGGTGAAAGTCAGTGCAGCCCCGGCTGCCGGGCCGGAACCGGTGGTGGCTAAAGAGCCCGAGCAGGAAGCAAAGGCCAGGCCCTGGCTGAAGCCGGTACTGATGGCTGTCGGTGCTGTCCTCTTTGGTTGTGTGGCTAACTCTGCCCCCGGCAGTTTCCTGGAACATTTCACCGTTTTTGTCCTCGCTTCCATCGTCGGCTATTACGTTATCTGGAATGTGACGTCTGCGCTGCATACGCCATTGATGAGTGTTACCAACGCTATCAGCGGCATTGTGGTGGTTGGCGGTCTGGTCCAGATGGGCAGTGACAACAATATCGTACTTGCCCTGTCGGGTATTGCCATCACGGTCGCTGTCATCAATATTGTTGGTGGATTCGCTGTTACCCAGCGGATGCTCAAGATGTTCCGTCTGGATTAACAGGAGTCGCTCGCAATGTCTGAAGGATTACTGGTAGCGGCTTATCTGGTCGCTGCATTAATGTTTGTTATGAGTCTTGCCGGGCTTAGCCGACAGGATACGGCAAAAAACGGCAATATCTACGGCATCACCGGGATGGTGGTGGCCGTTCTGGCCACCCTGGCACATGCCCATATTGCCGGTATTACTCTGGTAACGCTCTGCATGATAGTGGGTGCGGGTGTTGGTCTTTATCTGGCGATTAAAGTCCAGATGACGGAAATGCCACAGCTGGTGGCCATTCTGAACGGCTTTGGTGGTCTGGCCGCCGTACTGATTGGTTTTGCCAGTGCGCTGGAAGCCAATGACTCACTGGCTGGTCAGTTGAAAGACCTGGTCATGTCCGCTGAGCAGTTGATTCACAGCTCGGAAATCTTTATCGGGATTATTATTGGTGCGGTGACGTTCAGTGGCTCGGTGGTGGCGGCGTTGAAGCTTCATGGCAAGATTTCCAGCCGTCCGGTATCACTGCCCGGTAAGCACTGGACCAACCTGGCTATCCTTGGCCTGGCAGTGTTGATGGGTGTTGTCTATGTACAGCAGCACAGTATTCTGGCCCTGGTGCTGGTCACTCTGCTGGCCTTTGCCTTTGGTATCACCCTGGTGCTGGGTATTGGCGGTGCCGATATGCCGGTGGTGGTCTCCATGCTGAACGCTTACTCAGGTCTGGCGGCGGCCATGACTGGCTTTATGCTGGGCAACAACCTGCTGATCATTACCGGTGCCATGGTGGGTTCTTCCGGTGCCATCCTCTCTTACCTGATGTGCGCAGCCATGAATCGGTCGTTTATTTCGGTGATTCTGGGTGGCTTTGGCACCGCAGAGGGGACGATCGTCGAAGGTGGTGATCAGGGTGACTATACCGAAGTCAGCGCAGAAGACGTTGCGGAACAGCTGAAGAACTCCGCCAGTGTTATTATCACGCCTGGCTATGGTATGGCGGTTGCCCAGGCTCAGCACCCGGTTCGTGACCTGGTCAAGAAGCTGCGGGACCGTGGGATCAAAGTTCGTTTCGGTATCCACCCGGTGGCCGGTCGTCTGCCGGGCCATATGAATGTACTGCTGGCTGAGGCAAAGGTGCCTTATGACATCGTGGAAGAGATGGATGAAATCAACGATGACTTTGCCGATACCGATACGGTTCTGGTGATCGGTGCCAACGACACGGTGAACCCGGCGGCGGCTGAAGATCCCAACAGCCCTATTGCCGGCATGCCGGTATTGCGGGTCTGGGAAGCCGGAGAAGTGATCGTCTTCAAACGCTCGATGGCGACCGGCTATGCGGGTGTCCAGAACCCACTGTTCTTCCGTGACAACAGCCGTATGCTGTTTGGTGATGCCACCGACAGCGTTGAGCAGATTCTCAAACAGTTTTGATATTCCCTTCTTTCCGGCTGGCAGCAAGCGCTGTCAGCCAGGAACGCTCAGTAATCCCGGTACTATTAAAAATAAAAAACAATCATTCTTATTTGCATCTACATTTGTATTCCGAATCCTGTAACCTCGGAAACTTTGAAATGCACTCTGTACTTACTTCCTGCGTAACCATGACACCACCGTCTGATTCGGCTGCCACTGATAGTGGCCATATCCCGGAGGGTTCGTGGTGGTCGGGTATCTGGAATGTCAGTAAGACAGTGGCTAAATCCTTTCATCCGGACTTTGACCCCGGGCAACGCAGTGATCAGTCGGGTGGCCCATGGATACAGCTGGAAATTCAACCTAAAGAGCTGGCCCTGCGTCTGGCCCAGAAAGCCATACCCGCCGATAGCTACTTCAATACCATTAACCAGGTGGCTATGGCCTGTCTGGCGCTGGCCAGCCTGCCGGGTTGTGGGGGCCAGACGTCGCAAGACCACAATCCGGGAACCAGTAAAGAACCGCCTGGCACTGCTACATCAACCTCACCATCGACCAATACTGCAATGCCATCGTCATCGTCATCGGCGTCAAGTTCTCAGCCGACCAGCCCAATGACTTTTTCGCCGTCTTCGACAGTTTCACAATCATCCAGTCCTGCAACGTCAACGCTATCAAGCTCAGAGCTGGAAAGTGGCGGCACTTCATCATCGGCTTCGGCAATGTCAGAATCGATCAGTCTGACGTCATCACCCATGCTGTCAAATGCACAGTCTTCGTCACCGACTTCGACAATTTCAAAATCGAGCAGAATGCCTTCGCCGAGTCGGTCAAGCCCACAGTCTGCCAGTTCACTGGCTTCGACAACGATGCTAACCACTGAAAGTCCTGATGTTTCCACCACAGCTTACAGAGGCCAGGCTACAACTGAACTTTTATCTTCACCTCTGGATAGACCGGTCAACAGCACGGCAACCCCGACTGCCACAAGCAGCCCTGATTCCCCGAGCTACCCATTGAGTACAAAAACATCGTTCCCGGTGAGTCCGTCAAGTTCACAGTTGAAAAGTAGAAAAACTACGTCGTCTATAATCGATTCAGAATTGACCCACTCTGCAACGCCAGCACTATCAAGTTCACATCAGGAAAGTGTCGGCATTTCATCGTCGGCTTCGGCAATGTCAGAATCGATCAGTCTGACGTCATCATCCATGCCATCAAGTGCACAGTCTTCGTCACCGACTTCGACAATTTCAAAATCGAGCAGAATGCCTTCGCCGAGTCGGTCAAGCCCACAGTCTGCCAGTTCACTGGCTTCGACAACGATGCTAACCACTGAAAGTCCTGATGTTTCCACCACTGCTTACAGAGGCCAGGCTACAACTGAACTTTTATCTTCACCTCTATCTTCATCTCTGGATAGACCGGCCAACAGCACGGCAACCCCGACTGCCACAAGCAGCCCCGATTCCCCGAGCTACCCATTGAGTACAAAAACATCGTTCCCGGTGAGACCGTCAAGTTCACATTTGGAAAGTACACTCACTTCGTCGTCTTCGATCAATTCAGATTTGACCCACCCTGCAATGTCAACACCAGCACTATCAAGCTCAGAGCTGGAAAGTGTTGTCACTTCATCGTCGGCTTCGACAATTTCAGAATTGGCCAGTTCTGCAACGCTAACTCGAGTGCTATCAAGCTCACGGCAGGAAAGTGTCGGCACTTCGTCTTTGTCTCCGACAATTACGGAATTGACCAGTTCTCCTGCTTTATCGCCAACGCTAACATCTTCAGAATCGTCGAGTTCAGCTGTTTCGCCTTCGACTTTCCCAACATCACAACCGACCAGTTCGGCAACCACCCCGCCGGGGTGCAGGGGCGAGCCGATTCCTGTTCGGAGCAGTGCTGACCTGGCCAGAATCAGGATAGGGAATGAGCAAGGCTATCTACCCAATTGTACCTATATACAGGAGGCTCATTTTGATGCTGGCAACCACTCAGCCATCCCGTACTTCACTGGTGAATACAACGGTAACGGTAAGAGAATTAGCAACCTGGATAGCTGCCTCTTCTCGACGTTGGGGCAGGGGGGGATAGTTCGTAACCTGGTGGTCGAAAAAGCCGATATACGTATCACTAGCTTTGGTTCTAAGGGCCTTGTCACCTGTAAAGCCGACAAAGGCGCACTGTTGAAAAACAACACCGTGGAACATTCTATTATCACTGTGGTGCATGACGGCAGCAATGCTTTGAGGCTGGGAATGCTGGCGGGTGAGACCGTCGGCGCAAAACTGGAGGGTAACCAGGTCAGGCACTCGAAGATGATCGCAGATGTTCGATACGATACAAACAAAAATTACAAATTTAAACAACCGGCATTTGCAGCAATATTGACCGGAGTAGCCAGTGGGGATGCCTCCCTTGACAGCAACTCGATTGACTATTGCCGGATCACAGCAGAACCTTCAGACAAAACTCCTCAGAAGTTACACATTGGCTGGATGGCTGCGAAAATGGAAGGAGTCACTGTTAGCAACTCAAGACTCACCAATAACTGGCTGGTAGGCAAAACGCTTGAGGTTGTTGCAGGTGGTGTTGCAGCTGATGCGAAAGACACAACTATAGAGGATACCCTTGCCATCAATAACAACCTGCTTGTGCAGAGACCTGGGACAATAGATCCAATGATTGCGGTAGTTGTTGCCAACGCAGATAAATGCACTATTAGCAATACCACTGCTATCAACAACATATTGAAATCCGAAGGGGCTCGTGGGGGTTTCTTTCGCCCAGTATCCGATACGGGCATTGTAACAGTACACTGTGATGGAAGCACAATCGAAAATACTTTGGCCAAAGGTGGTCAATTGTCCGCCGAGGGGCGGGTAGCTGTTGCCGCTACCTTCGCTAGTAATGATTGTGTGATCCGTAACACCACTGCCAGGCAGGTCAACATTTCCTCCAGGTATTCAACCCATACTAGAGGTGCTGTGGCAATTGCTGCGGCTGAATCTAAGTTTGAAGGGGAGAACATAGAGATTAGCCAGACAACCGCTATCGATTGTAAGATATTCGCTGAAGGAAGAGGTCTCTATGCTATAAAGGGCTATGCTGCAGTGGGAGTTGGCTATCTACACAGGGCTAATGTAAAAATCACCGATACCACTGCCTGCAACAGTGAGATCAAGGGCAATTACGCAGGCATAGCCGCTGGCGACACTGCTTATCCATTTACTCGCACCTATGCCTGTAACACCAAACTGACCAGGACTGGTGGTAGGCGTAGCAGGATGGAAATTCCTGTTTGTAATAAGGCAAAATGCTCGACGGTAAGCAGTGATGCTCCAACCACACGACTCACCACAACCACCACTACAGCCGCCAGCGTTCCAACAACAGTTGACGAATTATCTTCATCCACACGTCTCGCCACAACTACTACAGTCGGCAGCGCTCAAACAACAGATGACGTATTATCTTCACCTCTGGAAACACATGGCAACAGCACTGTAACCCTGGCTACCACAGACAGCCCCGATTACCGGAACTACTCACCGAGCGCAAAAACATCGTTATCGACGAGCCTGTCAAGTTCACCGGATTCTTTATCGGTTAACACAATCGATAACGGCAATACTTCATCGCTCCTTAACACCGACGAAGTGGATGCAGGCATTCCGTTACCTGCCCTGGCCGGAGGGGTAGTAGCGGGCATTCTCACCGGTGGCGTTGTGCTGTATACCAGCTACGAGTGGTACCAGGGCTATAAGGGAGGGTTAAGGGGCAAAGAGTTAGTCCTGCGGCCCATTACCCGGATCAAAGATGCGATTTTCTGCCATGCACCCGCTATGGGGTACAAACGGGATAGCATGGAACTGGTTTCTTTGCGGTCGATTGATGTCTGACAGTGAATCCAGAACCGGCAGCCCGCCATCAAACGTCAGATTAATGAGGATAAACATTGAAAGCATACACGCATCCCGTCTGGTCCGAGCATAGCGCCCGTCCGGGCGACCCCATGGTGAGGGTGGTGAAAATCAAGAATAACCATTCCGTTTTGTGAGGTGAGTCTATTCTCGGACTGCCTCCGATTATCCAACGGTTAACATTGCAGTGGGATGATGCCGTTGAATTTCCCATTCGGGTAATGTCTTTCTCCAATCCTTAAGTTTCAACGGATCCCAGACATTGATTTTCCAGTACACTTTATTACTTATCCATAAACAGAGTTTCATAACGTTGATCATGAAGTTTTTGAGTTTGGCTTTAAAGCCTTCCCAGCGAGCACGACGGCTGGCGTATTGCTCATAGGCTTCGCCTGTTTTGGCTAAATCTGCCCTGCTTGCCGATGCCAGCTTTCTGCCAAGTTTGGCACCTACCACCAGAAAGTTATTCAACGAGCGGTAATAGGGAAGTGATGTGGCGGCATCTCCGGCGATGCAGATAAGCTTGCCGGATGGCGTGACATGGTGAACTTTTCGGGCATGAAAAATAGACAGGGTATGGGGCGTCAATTCTTCAGTGTCAGCAATGAGGGTTTCCTGGCAGTATTGCTGCTTTATCGCCTGCCAGTTTTTTATTTTTTCTTTCAGGCTATCCCTTACTTTACTGTCGGAGAGCTTTGCGGCATGGCCAAGGTTGTAGCCAGACAGACTCTCGAACTCTGCTTTCGAAATAAAAAAGTCGATGGTGACCTCATTGGTCTGTTCATTGAGTGGGCGAATTCTCTCTTCGACCGGTGATAACATCAGTTTGAAGGTTGCATAAACATAGCGGGAAAGATTGAGCCAGCCACTGGCCAGCTTTTTCGTTGGGCCCTTGACCTGGTATTTTACCCTGACTCGATATTGCAGGTCTTTTTTTGAGGTAAACTCACTGTCTTCATCGGTTGATGACAGTTCGGAGAAGGCAATATCTTCTCCCTGGTAGCCGGGGTTATCTGCCATTTTCAGTAACGCTTTTCTACTTTTTGAATGTGCGCCATCGGCACAGACAAGGGCATCAAACAGGGCTTCTCCTGATGTAAACGTTACTTTACCATCGCCAATGGCAACCACTTCATAATCACTGCCAGCGTGCAGGGTGATGCCCATTCGTTGGGCAATTAACTTCAGATCGGTTTCAAGCTCTTTACAACTGATATGACCATGCTGCCTGCGGATTTTATCTCTAAGCTGCGCCATTCCCTGTGTTAACACCGGATGGTCATAACTCTTCAGTGATCTGAAGCAGTGATCATCAATGTGAACTGTGTGATTTCGAGCGTATTCTGCTCTCTTTTCAAACATTTCTATATCCGTATCAGGCTGCCCTGCCTTCAATTGCAATGCATTGTAAAGGGCAATAGGGCCCATTCCCACGTAGGCTACTTTGAGGGCTCGATGATTCAGAGGCTGGCCTGTCTTTGGCATTTGTTCAGTGGAATTTTTCCTGTCGTTCGCCAACCCCTGTGACACCGCTATTTCAGGTGCTGGTAAAAATAAACCCGGATAGCGCTCATCCACGCCTGGTATTGCTTCCCTGATCATGACTTCTCAGCTCCTTCTGTGAAATAACTATTTGATAAAACTGAATTATCTGTTTTGGATTATGCAGTACGATGGTTCATAAAATCGAACTGTTAAAAGTTGGACACTTTTTTTAGAAAAACGTTCGTTTTAATTTTTGATTATGTTGTGAACAATCGATTCCAGGTGCTGGCGGGGAGAAAGTAAATATATGGAACTTTTTTTGATGAATTCTATCTATTGGTTTTTTACTGCCAGGTACACATCCAGAGTACCAATAATCTGCAACCCGGATTGCAGACTATATTCATGAATTAAAACATGAGGATAGTAACGAGATGAACTTATCGACAGTGCAGGGGGGTGCTTTTCCCCACACAGATGGTTCAAACCATCCAGACGAGGGCAGACCGAGCACCCGGCATGGGGCAAGAAACATCCATCAAATACCAGCGGCTGATGTAAGTGCTCAGATGCCTGGAGATAATCCAGAAGGTGCCGTGGGCAGGGAAACCGCATCAACACCAGTTGGTCGCTGTTTACTACCTTCAGGAGTACAACTGTTGGATCGAATTCGGGAGCAGATCCGTGATGAATTAAAGGACAGCAAAAAATGCACGGTGTATTGTACCCAGAGTGTGTATTCTGAAGACGCAAAAGCACGTTTCACCAGACAGGTCAGAGACAAGCTGTACCAGGAAGGGCTTGCTGATGAGGCAGCCAATGCGATCCAACGGACTATCAGGGCAAATGAAACGCCAGCTCTGGATTCATCAGATGATTACTTCTTCTTTGTGGAAAGTATTAAGATAAACGACTTTCTTGATAAATACTTTTCCGATTATGAGAGCTTATACGGTATATTTGAGGTTTCCAGACAGTATGAAGATATAAACTCCACCCATCATGATTACTGGGGAGAAGATTTCCTGGAAGAAGATTTCTGGGAAGAAGAATATTGCATTACTTTCCGTGTGCCAGAACCATTAGTCGACACCAGGTACTTTTATATAATTCCAAGAGTTGAAAATTATTGCCCCGTCGCAATGGTCGACAGGGAAAAGTATGTAGCCAATAGCATGGCGAAGTATTTCGGCGATACCCTGAATGTTTTTTGGGAAACGTTAAATGATCAGGGCAGTGACGACCGACAAAAGTTGGACAACTTGAAAGCTCTGCTCAGTCCCGCCAACTCTGTAGATGGAGTCTCCGGGCAGCCAGACGACAGCTTGCCACCAGGAGAAGAAGTGGGTTTGACTGCTGGGGAGTTCCTGACACGTATCCGTTTAAGAACGGGGAATGCGGATTGCAATGAACAGATGGAAATGCATGCAGAATACTAGTGCAGAAAAGTGTTAATACCCGTACACCCTGAGGCCTGTCGAAGGACCCATAGGGCCTAAAGGCGGAAACTCAGGACTCTAGGAGGCTGACAAAATTCACCTCCCGCCCGGCCCGGCGGGAGTATCCTTCGGTTACGGATAGGCTCCGGACATCATTTTCAGTGACTCTATCTCGTCCGCCCAGAGGGTTTCATCAATGGTTTCCAGAACCATGGGAATGCCGTCAAACCGGCTGTCAGCCATGATATAGCGGAACACCTCCCAGCCAATCTCGCCCTGACCAAGGCTGTGATGCCGGTCTTTTCGTGAGCCCAGTGCACCTTTGGAGTCATTCAGGTGCATGCCTTTCAGGTACTGAAAACCAATGACCTGCTCGAACTCGGCAAACGTTTTCTGGCAGGCGTCCTGTGTGCGAAGGTCGTAACCGGCAGCAAAAGTGTGGCAGGTATCCAGACAGACACCAACACGGCTTTTGTCGTCCACCTGATCAATGATTTCGGCGATTTCGGCAAATTGCCACCCCAGGTTGCTGCCCTGGCCTGCGGTATTTTCGATCACCGCAATCACGCCCTGAGTTTGCTCAAGGGCTATATTGATGGATTGGGCAATTTTACCCAGGCAGTCCGATACCCCGATTTTTCTCAGGTGACTGCCCGGGTGAAAGTTCAGTCGGTCAAGACCGAGCTGCATACACCGTTCCATCTCATCAATAAATGCCGCCCGGGACTTTTCCAGGGCTTCCTGCTCCGGATGACCCAGGTTGATCAGATAACTGTCGTGGGGAAGAATTTGTTGCGGTGTGAAATGATATTGCTCACAACGCTCTCTGAATAACTCGATGCTCTTCATTGACAGTGGTTTGGCCTTCCACTGTCTTTGATTTTTGGTGAACAGGGCAAAGGCGGTTGCGCCTAATTCATGAGCATTCACCGGGGCATTTTCGACACCACCGGCCGCACTGACGTGTGCTCCTATGTATTTCATTGATTGGGACTTCCTGTGGAGTTTATGGGATAAGTGCAACGGTAGGCACCATCTATAATGTGCTTGCTACAAGGTGCTTGTAATCGGGATTTTTATCCTCAATTTTATGCCATTCCTGCGTCGGGGTCGCCTACTGGAAAGAGTTGTCTGGAGGGGGCTATTCCCGGTCAGCCTGCCGGGCATCCATCTCTTTTGATAACCATTGCATATATTGAGCCCGAGTTTCTGTCAGCTCATTCGGCAGGTGATGCCGGGCACCTTCCAGCCAGAGGACTTTGGGCGAGCGATATAGTTGCCCTAAAGCCTGAATGTTATAGGGGCCGTCCACTGTGGTGTCATCCGTGCCCTGAAGGATCAGCGGGCTTAACGGGATTTGCTCTTTGGATGACTCTATTGTTCGAATCCAGCGGTCTAAAGCAGAGACCCATTGTGTGGGTAACACGGTTGGTGCCAGTGGATCATTGTGCGCTCTGTTCAGGAAGTCTTCATCCCGACAGTTATCTTTGAATTGTCTGGGAATCTGGCGAATAAAAGGCCGGACCAGATAGAGCTGTAGTCGGCTGAGTTTCCATAACCAGGGCCGAACCAGTGGAGCAGACAGGATAACCTGATCAAAAGGCATCGGCGTGCCTTGCCTGGTATGGTGATGCAAAAGCTCGGTAATAATGGCACCCCCTGTACTCTGACCGTAGGCAAGCCATGGCCCGGGCAGCATTGACGTGCAGTACTGCATAACATCTGCCAGCACCAGGCGATAGTGTGCAAAGTCTTCAATGGTCGCTGGCTGGCCACTGGAAAGCCCGTGACCGGGAAGATCGTAGGCCAGAACGTTAAAGCCTTCTTCAATAAAGAAGCGGATAATATGCTCAAACAAGCCGACATGGTCATAGTAGCCATGGAGCAGAAATACCGAGCCTTTGGCTTCAGGTCGGGTATATAAGTGGCAGGCAATGCGGTATTCAGTGCTGTTTATATACCCCAGGCAATGCTGGACATCAGGGAGGCGCTTTTCCAGGTCAATGCGGTAATACTCAAAGTATGCCTGCTCGTGAGGATACGGAGTCAGGCCGTACGAGAGCGGGCGCATATCAGAGATAAGCTTAAGTTTGTCCATTAACTTTCTACAGGTACTTTCTGGAGGTCCTTTAAGGGAACTTCTATCTCTTTTCTGGCAACAATCTTTTCTTCAATGCCTTCGTCAGTTCGCTGACTTTCAATGAACTGGATAAGAATAATACCACGGTCGATCTTAACACCTTTGACAAACGTACTTTCAAGATGTTGGAAAAGAGGGTTGTTATACAGTACCGACTCACCTTCTTTGAAGCTGACGGAGTCTGGCTTTTCATCCGGAATGCGGCCATTGTATTTCCAGACAAATGCCTCAATCTGGTCGATCAGCTGCTCACCATCAGGTATCGGCCTGGGTAGTAGCTTGCCCATATCCTTTTCAGGAAGTCGCCCTTCGTTATATAGCTTTTGACTGATCTTATTAAACCGGACAACCTGGGCGATGCCCCGGGTTGAACGGATTTTGTGAAAAGAGGGAAGGGCGTCCTTGTCTAAGCGGATGAACAGATAGCCCGGAAACAGGGGAACGCGAGTGCTTTTTTCCTGAATGAGAGGACAATAGGCCTCAAAGCCCTGGTGCTCAAGGTTATCCCGGGCACGAACCTCTTCCCGGTTTTTGGCTTTCAGCAGATACCATCCCTGTTGCAAAGCCGCTTGTTCAGATGACATAACAAATCCTTTTGACGACGTTTACTGAAAATAACCAACGGTCAGGTAGAGTGCCATGAAGTGGTTCCCTGCAATGTGTGAACTTCATCATCAGACATTCAGCCAATTTGGCAAGTTGCCGGGCTGTCGTACAGTTAACATTGCCCTTATTTATTGAGGGCAGCACACGACAGTAGAAGTCAGTGTATGTGCTGAATACAAGAACTATGCCAGTAAAAAGCACATTAACGCAGGCCAGCAGTTGGTTTCTGCATTCAATAGAATCAGCTGATCTAAAGGTGTTCGACGAGAGCATTCTACAGGACTCAGTCACTCAGACAATACTCAATCAGCAGCAGAGTCCTTTATGGAAAGACTATTTTTTCAGGGAAGCAAGTAAACAAGGGGGGGAAAGGAAGGAAAAATACCGGAAGAACATAAATTGTCTTCCGGCTCTTTTGATCGACCGATCAGCACTTGGCTGCTGCTTCGAGCATGGCTACTGCAGGCAGAACCTTGCCTTCGACAAATTCAAGGAAGGCACCGCCACCGGTGGAAATGTACGACACTTTATCTTTAATGCCGTACTTGTCGATAGCGGCCAGGGTATCGCCACCGCCAGCGATGGAGAATGCATCTGAGTTGGCAATGGCCATGGACAGTGAACGGGTACCCTCACCGAACTGGTCAAACTCGAAAACTCCCACCGGACCATTCCACAGGATGGTTTTTGCTGCCGTGAGAACGTCGGCAAACAGCTTCTGGGTTTCCGGGCCAACGTCAAAGATCATATCGTCATCTTCAACCTCATCCACCGACTTGATGATGGCGGTCTCGTTCTCATCGAATTTCTTACCGCAAACCACATCCACTGGCATCGGGATATCACACTTTTCCATCAGGGCTTTGGCCTGAGGGATCAGGTCTGCTTCGTAGAGGGACTTGCCCACATTTTTGCCAGCAGCTGCCAGGAAGGTGTTGGCGATACCGCCACCGACGATCAGCTGGTCACAAACGCCGGACAGCGACTCAAGCACGGTCAGCTTGGTAGAAACCTTGGAACCACCAACGATCGCCGTCATCGGACGCTCTGGTTTATCCATAGCCTTGCCCAGAGCCTCCAGCTCGGCCGCCAGCAGTGGACCGGCACAGGCAACAGCGGCAAACTTGCCAACACCATGGGTGGAAGCCTGGGCGCGGTGTGCAGTGCCGAAAGCATCCATCACATAAATATCGCACAGGGCGGCCATTTTGCGGGACAGGGCTTCGTCGTCTTTCTTTTCGCCGACGTTGAAACGGCAGTTTTCCAGAATAACCAGCTCTCCGGCTGCCACGTCAAAACCAAAGTCAACCCAGTCTTTGACCAGGCGAACTTCCTTACCCAGCAGGTTGCCAATGTAGTCTGCTACTGGCTTCAGGGAGAACTGCTCTTCATACTCACCTTCAGTCGGGCGACCCAGGTGAGAGGTCACCATGACGTGAGCACCGGCTGCCAGAGCCTGCTCGATGGTTGGCAGAGACGCCAGAATACGGGCGTCACTGGTGACCTTGCCGTCTTTTACCGGAACATTGAGGTCTTCACGGATCAGCACGCGTTTGCCTGCCAGATCCAGGTCGGTCATTGTTAAAACGTTCATTGGGAGCCCTCTTGATATTCACTGATGGCTGAGTTTCTCAGAGGTAAGCATTGTTTAAGTAGCTGGCCATATTTCATATGGTTAGCTACTTATTAATACCTGCCTGGAAGAAATTGCCTGGGGAATAGCGAAAAAACGTCGGGGACAATAGCACATAAATGACACTTCAGGTATGCATTGATACGCTCTTATGACCTGAATCAAACGGTGATCCAAGAGTTTCCAAAGGGTCACAAAATTTATCGTGGATGTTGTTTGAAAACGTTAATGGTGCGGGGATAGCTGGTGACAACTTATGGCGTTTCAGGATCTCAGACTTTACAGGATACCAACACTCAGCTTCCACCAAAGTAAAAGGCAGGTATCGGCGATAAGTAGTTAACCAAATGAAATCATATATTTCTGACTAAGTTGTCAGTCACTCTGCGGCGTTGCAACTCCGGTCACATAGCTACGGCTATGCTCCCTACGTTGCGCCTTGCATAGCAACTGCCCACTTAGCCAGAAATATACGATTCCATTTGGCCAACTACTTAAAGCAAATTTCTGCGGGATTACCCGGTGATCTGATGTGAGTACGGCAATTATCTCGGGTTTCATCATTGGGGATGGTTGAAATTACCAGTTTATTCACTTTTTGTTGAACTTTTTGTGCTTTGGGAACTCTAATGCTGCTGTGTTTGACTCAGTCTATTAATAACAACTTATCAGACCAAGGGAGTGATAACGATGTTACGTGCTGACTTTTCTTCCCCCTCAACGACGTCAGCTTTTACAGCCGCCTCTGGAAATTCTGATGGATTTTCTGATGAAAAAAAACATACACAGGCCACAAACATAAAATTTGGCGATAGATTCAGAACCATTTGCCCTGTGTTTTCTAAACCTCTTTTAGATCAGGTCAATTTGGAAATAAATAATGATGATAGATATTTCTGTTCGGAGCTTGTCAATAATTTTCTGGACGGTCATCGTGGAGTAAGATATATAAATTCAAGCAATATATTTGAAAGTCTGGATTTTACTATTAATTCTGAAAATCCTTTATTCACCGCCCGTTTATGCTTTGAAATGCCAATTCAGTTTGATGAAAATAGTCATTTGATGAACAAGGAGGTATTTCAGGCCAGCTTGACTACTTCATCGGTTGCAATCCGGGCTCTATGCTCAGAAGCATTGGATAAAATGGCCGATGAATTTCAGTGGCGGGATCGTTCGGTAAACGTTGTGGGTATTTACCTCATTCGTTACCCGTTAATTCCCTCAAGGGGGATAAAAGGTATGCACTGGCATAAAGATCCCGGCAAAAAAAGTATGGTCGTTCAATTGAATGACAATACCAACGCAACCAAAACGGGTGTGAAGTATTCAGGAGGCGGGCTTAATATTGGCAAAAAGTCACCTGGTTCAAAAGTAACATTCCCTGTTAAAGGCACTGTAGAGAATTATCCTTATGGCCCTAATGACGAAGAAATCGGGAATGCCGGGTATATGTTTTCCAATGATCAAGGTGATCTGATTCACCAGCCTGAGGATATCGTATACCATAGCGAAAATAGTGACGATCTGGCAGAAAAACGCATCATAGTGGTATTAGTTGACGATTAAGGAATTCGAAAAGAGCCAAAAGTACGTTATTCAGGGACAATTCCTAGGAGCCTGTCGGACTTAAGCGTCCGTCTAGGCGACCCCGTAGCGAGGATTGCGAGAAATTGAGGATAAAAATTTCTGCTTCTGAGGAGAATAGCGGGGCTATTTGACGAAGAAGCAGGAATTTTTAGACCAATTTATCGCAACCGCACGACTGCATGGATGCAGGAGTTAGAGCAACGCAGGAGCAGTTGCCGCGTAGGACAGTCTTAAGTCCGACAGGCTCCTAGCCAGTAACCCGCAACATCCAGCATCCGATTGGCAAAGCCCCATTCATTGTCAAACCAGCATAGTAGCCTGACCAGACGATTGGCAGAAACCTGGGTTTGTGTACCATCAACGATGCAAGAGCGGGCATCATGGTTAAAATCCACTGAGGCGTGGGGCTCGTTGGTCATACCCAGTATCCCTTCAAGACGACCAGAGGTGGCCTGTTCCAGAATATGATTGATTTCTGCTGCTGAGGTGTTTCTGCTGACCTGAACTGTCAGGTCAATACAGGAAACATTAATGGTGGGAACCCGCACGGCACTGGCTGTAAATCGCCCCCTGAGTTCAGGCAGCAAACGGTTAATGCCTTTGGCAAGGCCTGTATCAACCGGGATGATGGAGTGCAGGGCGCTGCGGGTCAGACGCAGGTCGTTTTGATGATAGGCATCAATAACCGGTTGATCATTCATGGCGGAATGGATGGTGGTCATGGAGCCATAGTCAATCCCGAGGGCGTCGTTTAACGTTTTGAGCACAGGCACAATGCAGTTAGTGGTACAGGATGCACTGGAAACAATACAGTGCCTGGCGTTTAACTGCTGTTCATTGATACCGTAAACGATGGTTGCATCCACGTCCGGTTTTGCTGGCTGGGAAAAGAGCAGACGGGAAGCTCCCCGTTCAATATGAAGATTTGCGGTAGCCCGATCATTAAACGAGCCTGAGCATTCCAGTAGCAGGTCGATGTTCAGGTCTTGCCAGTTGATTTCCTGTGGATCTGGCTGGTTAAACACCCGAATGCGGTCATCGCCGATCAACAGGTGGCTATCGTCTGCCAACACCCGGCCCGGAAAACGGCCATGGGTTGTATCATAGCGGGTCAGGTAGGTCAGCGTGTCAATATTGGCCAGCTCATTGATGGCGACCACTTCCATACCATGCACAGGATGATCACGAAAGCCATTTTCATAGAGTGCACGCAGCACGCACTGGCCGATTCGCCCATACCCGTTAATGGCCACCCTGTATGTCATCGTTTGTTTGTTTCCAGCGGTTGTTAGCGCTGGGCATTGTACCGGAAAATATCAGGAATGTGACCAGTCTCTGAGCGCCTGCCCCAAGTTTCAGCAAACAATTATTCTTTTTTTTATAAATGAAACTTTTAAACATTCACTCAATCTAAGGGGGCATTATTAATAGAATTAAGGAATATATCTTATGATCTCCGGTAACCCAATACCGGCTCAAAATGGCTTGGGCACTGCTCAAGATGATCCGGCATCTACTGGTTCTGGCAGCTGGCTGGGGCGCGCTATTAACGTACTTAAAGCGGTGACCTGTTTTGTCTCGGGAGTAGCTGCTGTGGTTGCCCTGTCCACTGGCTTCTATATTGCGGCTGCGGTATGCGGGGCGATTTTCGCGGTGTCCGGATTATCCCTGCTGTTTGGCAATAGTCATAATAACATGGAACCATCAGGGGAAAGCCTACAGTCGCTGTCAGATGATCCTGATGATACAGGCGCAGTCGAACTGTGTAGCACTGATCAGTCAGAACCGGTCAGTCAGGTGGTCACCCGCAAGACCCATACTCCGTCCGATTATACGACAAGCACTGTTTACAGGGGCGCGTCGACACCGGTGAAGACAATGAGTCCGCCGACGGTTAATGTCAGTACCAGTAATGGCAGGGGCCTCCTGCCCAAGGCTGAACTGCTGAGGTGTCACAGTACACTGGACGATGGGATCAGAAATGTCCATGTGGCTCTTGATGCCATGAGGCTGTATAGCTTATCAGCCGACAGCCCGTCACTTTACAGGAAGCACATAGGTACTCTTAGAAGCAGTGAACCATTTGATGAAAATTTATTTTTGCTTATGGCAAAACGTTTAAAGGCGGATAAATCGGTTATTGATGGTCACCAGCAACTGGATAAGGCGGTCAAGATTGATTTGCTGGAGAAACTGGTTGAACAGCAGAAGGATGTGCCCAAAGTGCAGCTGGGGCATGTTAAAACCCAAATGGTCAATCTGGAAAACCTTAAAGAAGACCTGCAACGCCACTCCCCGTTACTCAACATTAGTTCAATACCTGATCCGGTACCAGAAAGTAACGTGTCACATATGAAGCGTCATGTGGATGCCCTGGATTCAGTGTTGGCCAACATTAGAAAGCGCTCGCTTGCTGACCTTATCGACGCTGATGACTCATTGCATGAACGGTTGTCAGAAGCGGATGCAGCGATTAAAAAATGTCGAAATATTTTAAATGGGACTGATCGTAAATATTATTGAAGCGGGCCATTTCAGGAACCCTGAAATAGCCTGTTTGAACAAAAATCACGGCTGCCATGGGGAAGGGTGTGCCATACCGAAAAATATCACATGTGGTCAATCCCCTGGTATTCCTCCAACCGGGGCTTGTTGCAGTAATATTTATTTTTTTCATAAATGAAACTTTTTAACAGGTGCGCACTCTAAAAAGGGAATTCTAAGACAATAAAGGAATATACTTTATGATCTCTGGAGCCCCGATAACCCCCCAAAATAGCTTGGGAGCTGCTCAAAATGATCCGGCATCTACTGGTTCTGGCAGCTGGCTTGGTCGCACTATTAAGGTTCTTAAAGGGGTGACTTGTTTTGTCTCGGGAGTTGCCGCTGTGGCTGCCCTGGCTACTGGTTTTTATGTTGTGGCTGCGGTATGCGGGGCGATTTTCGCTGTATCCGGGTTATCCCTGCTGTTTGGCAAAAGTCATAATGATGTGGAACCATCAGGGGCAAGCCCACAGTCACCGTCAGATGATCCTGATGATTCAGGCGCGGTCGAACTGTGTAGCACTGATCAGTCAGAACCGGTCAGTCAGGTTGAACTGTGTAGCACTGACCAGTCAGAACCGGTCAGTCAGGTGGCCACCCACAAGACGCATACTCCTGCCGATCCTTTGACAAACCCGGTTTACGGGGGCTCGTCGGCACCGTTGCAGCCAGTGAATCCGCCGACGGTTAATGTCAGCACCAATAATGGCATGGGCCTGCTGTCCACAACTGAACTGTTAAGGTGTGGCAGTGAGCTGAACGATGTGATCAGAAATGTCCGATTTGTTCTTGAGGCCATGAGGATGAATAGCTTGACAGGGCTCAGTGGTTCTGATTACAGGCAACGAATAGGTGATCTCAGGGCCAGTGAACCATTTGATGAAAATTTATTTCTGCTTCTGGCAAAAAATTTAAAAGTAGAGAAATCGGTTATTGATAGTCACCAGCAAACGGATAAGGCTGTCAAGATTGAGTTGCTGGAGAAACTGGTTGAACAGCAGGAGGAAGGATTACAAGCGCAGTTGCAGCATGCTAACACTCACATGGTCAATCTGGAAAACCTTGAAAAAGACCTGAAACGCTATTCCCTGGTACGCAGGATTATTTCCATACCCGATCCGGTCCCAGAAAATGAAGTGGCACAAATGAATTGTCACTTGGATGCTCTGGATACACTGTTGGCCGAAATTAGAAAGTGCTCGCCGCCTGGTTGCTTTATCGACTCCGATGGTTTTTTGCAGAGACGGTTGTCAGAAGCGGATGCAGTGATTAAGAAATGTCGAAATATTTTAAACGGGACTGATCGTAAATATTAATGAAGTGGGCTATTTCTGGGATCCTGAAATAGCCTGTTTGAACAAAAATCACGGCTTTCATGGGGAAGGCCGTTCTATACCGAAAAATACACCAATGTGGTTAATCCCTTGGTATTCCTCCAATCGGGGCTGTTCAGGTAAACAATTATTTTTTTCATAAATGAAACTTTTTAACAGCTGCACACTCTAATAAGGAAATTCTAATGCAATAAAGGAATATTTTATGATCTCTGGAAACCCTGCAACCCCGCCAAATAGCTTGGGAGCTGCTCAAAATGATCCGGCATCTCCTGATTCTGGCTCTTGGAAGGGGCGAGCGATCAAGGTACTTAAGGCAGTGGGTCTTTTTGTCTCGGGGGTAGTCGCTTTGCCTGTCGTGATTCTGGCTACAGGCGTTTATCTTGTGGCAACGTTATTGGGGGCAGTTTTCGTTGTGCCAGCAATACCCTCGCTGTTTGATAATATTATTCAAGCTGAGGATGCTTCAGAGTCCGATTCACAATCACCGACAGATGATGGTGATAAAGAAGAAGTTCTCGGCTATATTGGTACTTGCCCGATAACACGTAACTCTACTTACGAAAGTGTCTCTGGTCATTTCAGAGAGGAGATGTTTTACCGGAACCCTTCGGATCCGGTTAATACAACGAGGTCAGAGAGGGGCAATGAAATCCCCGGTAATCGCTATAAACCGGGTTTAGCTGACCTGGAGATGTGTAAGATTAAATTGCGCCTCGGGCAAGCAGAAGTTAATACAGTTCTTAATCACATATTTCTCCATTGCTTAAAAGACTGTCGCGATCTGACTCATCCCAGGGAACAATTGGATATTCTAAAAGTTAAAGAACCATTTGATGACAAGCTCTTTCTGGAATTGGCACAAATTTTACGCGTAGAGCAATCGATTATTAATGGTCACCAGCGTATTGATAAATCTGAAAAGATTGCGTTGTTAGAAAGGGCGTATAAACAGCTGGCGGAAGTGCCTGAGTTGCAACGGAATAGTATTTGTAAACTAAAGGAGGATTTCGAGAACATTAATCAGAACCTGCATGCCTTTGTTCTACCAGACAGTTTAATTAGCGAATCTGATGCGGTTTCAGATATTGATATAGCAACAATGAAGGAGCATGTGGATGCTTTTGATGCGCTATTATCCCGCATTGACAAAAGTGCCATTGCTGAACTGATCCGGGCTGATGAAAAACTGAAACGCAGGATGTCAAAAGCAGCTGAAGCTGTCCAGAAATGTAGAAATATTCTTCACAAACCACACCGTAAATGGTCGTGAGTGGTCTATTTCAGTATCCCTGAACCAGAGAAAGTTCAGGGACCAATTCTCGGACAGCCTCCCAGGCATTCCTCCAGCCGGGGCTTGTTCCAGCAGCAATTATTTTTTTTCATAAATAAAACTTTTTAACAGCTGCACACTCTAATTAGGGCATTCTAAAGGAATATAATTTATGATCTCTGAAGCCCCGATGCCCCCCCCAAATAGCTTGGGATCTGCTCAAGATGATCCGGCATCTACTGGTTCTGGCCGCTGGCTTGGTCGCGCTATTAAAGCACTTAAAGCAGTGACCTGTTTTGTCTCGGGAGTAGCCGCTGTGGCTGCCCTGTCCACTGGCTTCTATGTTCTGGCTGCGGTATGTGGCGCGATTTTCGCGGTGTCCGGATTATCCCTGCTGTTTGGCAATAGTCACCATAACGTGGATCCATCAGGGGCAAGCCTGCAGTCATTGTCAGATGATCCTGATGATACAGGCGCAGTCGAACTGTGTAGCACAGATCAGTCAGAACCGCTCAGTCAGTTGGCCACCCACAAGACCCATACTCCTGCCAATTATACGACAAGCTCGGTTTACAGGGGCGCGCCGACACCGGTTAGACCGGGTTTAGCTGATCTGGAGACGTGTAAGCTCGAATTGTGCCGCGGGCAAGGAAAAGTTGGTATTGTTCTTAATCACCTATTTATCCATTGCTTAACAAACGCTCCCGACCTGTTTAATCCCAGGAAACAATTGGATATTCTAAAAACTAAAGAACCATTTGATGACAAGCTCTTTCTGGAATTGGCACAACTTTTACGCGTAGACCAATCGATTATTAATGGTCACCAGCGTATTGATAAATCTGAAAAGATTGCGTTGTTAGAAAGGGAGTATCAACAGCTGAAGGATGTGACTAAGGTGCAACAGGATCACACTCTTAAACTAATGGCGGATCTCGATAACATTAAACATAACCTGAAATCCTTTGTTCTACCAGACAGGTCAATTCGCGTACCAGATCCGGTTTCAGATATTGAGAGAGCAATAATGAAGGAGCATCTGGATGCTTTTGATTCGCTGTTATCCCGCATTGACAAAAGTGCCATTGCTGGACTGATCCGGGCGGATGAAAAACTGCAACGCAAGATGTCAAAAGCAGCTAAAGCTGTTCAGAAATGTAGAAATATTTTTGCACAAACCACACCGTAAATGTGAGTGAGTGGGCTATTTCAGCGTCCCTGAACCAGATAAAGTTCAGGGACAATTTTCGGACAGCCTTAACCTACCGTTACAGGCGCTTCTATTTCTCCTTCTTTCTTTACCAACGACAGTGAAGCGATAGAGAGTATTCCGCAACCAGCCATCACCGCTGCCATGGGAATGGCTGTTCCATCATGCAGGTAACCAACCAAAGCAGAGGCAATCCCCCCCATGGTAAAACGCAGTGCGCCTGCCAGGGCATTTGCTGTTCCTGCCGATTTGGGGAAGTGGGCCAGGGCCAGGGCGTTGGAGTTAGGACCCGTCAAGCCAATACAGGCGATATAGCAGGCAATCGGGATCATCAGTCCGGGCAGGCTGCCAAAGCCGGTAACCGTGTTTAGCAGGAGCAAAAGTGCAGAGACCGCTGCGATCAGGCTGCCTGAGCGCAGAATCGTAAACAGTTTGAACTGCTCAACCAGGCGGATATTCACCATATTGGTGATCCCCATGGCCAGGATGTTAATGGCAAAGAACAGCCCATACTGTTCAGCGGGGATGCCAAACAGCTCAATGTAGACGAAGGGAGAGCCGGAAATAAACGCAAACATGCCACCAAAGAAAAAAGCATGGCAGAGAATACAGCCAATGGCTTCCCGGTTTTTCAGGATGTTGGCGTAGTTCAGTGCCAGTTGTACTGGCGACACCATAAGCCGGTCTTCAGCTGGCAATGTCTCCTTAACCCGGAAAAAGGCCAGAATTAATGACAGGCAGGCGGTTATCGCCAGAAAGATAAACAGGCTCTGCCAGCCAAAGAACTTGAGAATCTGCCCGCCCAACAGTGGCGCAGCCAAGGGTGCCACGGTCATGACCATGAGAATGGAGGACAGTGCTTTGGCTACCTGTTCCCTGGGGAACAGATCCCGGATCATGGCCGGAATCGTCACCATAATGGCCGCTCCGGCCATCGCCTGCAGTACCCGGACAATAATCAGCTGGGTGGCGCTGGTACACAGGGCGGCCAGAATATTGGTCAGGATATAGAAGATGATGCCCGGGAACATGACCGTTCTCCGGCCGAACCGGTCCGATAACGGGCCACACACCAGCTGGCTTATGGCAAAGCCAATGGTATAGGCACTCAGCGTGTACTGTATCCGGCTTAATGGCTCCCCCATGCTCTTTGCGATGGTGGGCATGGCGGGCAGGTAGAGGTCAATGGCCAACGGCCCAAGTGCTGTTAGCGCCCCCAGGGTCAGAATCAGGAACAAGCGCTCGCCCCGGTTCTCTGTTGTTACCAGATGAGTTGACGTTGTCATTTTTCAGGCTCATATTTTCGGGCAGCCGGGAGTTTGGGTTTCAAGAGGTTTTTGTCCCGAAATGGCGGTGGCTGCATTTATATAAAAATTGTCTGACTTAACAGCCGAACCGCTGTAGCACTTTGAGAAATGCACGACACTGGTTTATTGTTTATGAGGGAACGTCTTGTCCGCTAAAGCAATGGTTGGTAACGGACAGGTAACGGCATCAATTTATAGTTTATACGGCTATAAATAATTCTTTCATAAAAGCATTAAGCGATAAATAGAAAAGTACACTTGTATAAATAGTACTTACCATGCATTTACTGCCGGTCGCTTCTCTGGTGATAATTTTTCTGCCGCCACGTTCCTGTGATTCGGGTGCTGGAAGTGATTGAAGCTCATGCGATAGCCGCAGCTTAATTGGATTTCACCGGTTGCAAGACATTGGTATGGCGTATTTTCCGCCAGTAACTCTTCTGGTCGCCGGGCATTAAAACCGATCAGATCCCAGCAGCCAGGGTTCAGCTGTTTCAGCAGTATGGTGACAATCGGTGAGTTGGCCAGATCAAGGTTGGTGGCAAAACTGACGTATGAGCTGTTTTTATGCGGTGTGATATGGATGGTGGCATAGCGGTTACCCCGAATCGCATTCAGGGAGTAACCACAGGGGGTAAACAGCCAGTCGCTCAGGGCAAAGTCCGGAAACAGCCTGTTCAGTTTAAGCAAACGACGGATGTCTTTAATCGTCTGGTGCTCACAGCGCAGGCTGTCAGCATTCTCCCCCCGGATATGGTACATCAGCAGTTCGCTGGTGGTGTCATCAAGCGCTGGTCCATAGGGCTTGTCCAGATGGAATACAAAGCTATGATGGCCATCCGGATAGCCCAGACGAAAGGCACAGCCGGGCACACGCTGGCTCAGTCGGTCAACGTCGTCCATAAAGGAAGTCTTCTGAAGATGGGGCTGGTACTCATTTTTGCGCTGGAATCGGGCGCAGCGGATATGCTCCAGAGGCGTCTGTTCAAAGAAGTAGAGGGCTGCATCCACCAGGGTAGTGGTGCCACAGGTAAGCATCAGAAACCGGTCATGCCAGACGAACAGGCTGGATTCCGATAATAGATAAGCGTCACAGTGTTCGTTGCTGAGAATGGTCAGGATGTCGGCCCGGGCTCTGGCCACCATCTGTGCCCAGAAGCTTCTGCCCAGGGTCCTCAGGGAAATCCATTCCGGGCTGGTGACGATCTCTATTTTCTTTTCCGAGCCTTCAAAAAACATCACGGCAGGCTCCCTCCGATAAACTCCAGGTAGGTGTAGCCCCGGAGCCCTGATTCCAGTTCCGCCAGTATGGCCCGCTGTTGTCCTGGTGGCAGGTTTTCCCTGACCAGCTGCCGGTAGGTGCGAAGAAAGCTTTCCGGCTGCAGGTTGACATAACGCATCACCTTTTCCACGGTATCGCCCGCCTGGTAACCGGTGACTTCCACTTCTCCCTGCCCATTGATGTGGACCGAGGCCACATCGGTATCCCCGAACAGGTTATGCATATTCCCCAGAATTTCCTGGTAGGCACCCACCATGAAAATACCGATCAGGAACGGGTCTGCCGGTTGCCATTGAGGCACTGGCAGGGTGGTTTCTATGCCCTGGCCGTCTACGTACTGATTAATGACGCCGTCGGAGTCACAGGTGATATCCAGCATTACTGCCCGGCGGCTTGGCGGGCGATCCAGACCGGACAGGGGCATGACCGGAAAGATCTGATCAATACCCCAGGCATCGGGCAGGGATTGAAACAGGGAGAAGTTCACATAGAACTTGTCTGCCAGTTTGTCACTGAGTTCATCAATCAGCGGGCGATGGGCCCGGATGTGGGGGGAGAGCCGGGCTTTCAGTTCATGGCAGAGTCGCAGGCTGGTGTTTTCTGCCCAGGCCCGGTGCTCAAGCCCCAACAGTCCCATGGCAAACTGGGTGTGGACTTCTGCCAGGTCAGCCTGGCTGTTGTGATAAATCTCGGTCAGGGTGCGTTCACCCCGGCTATGACTCAGGTCTTGCCAGGAACTCCACATATTATGCAGCAGAAGGGGGGCATCCGCGCTGGGTGGTGTCAGTACTTCCGGTTCATAGCTTTCCACCCCCAGTATATCGGTGATCAGCACCGCGTGGTGTGCCACCAGGTGTCGGCCCGACTCGGAAATAATACCCGGAACCGGCAGGTCGTACTGCTGGCAGATATCGCCCAGGGTGAAGACGATATTGTTGGCGTACTCCTGCAGGCTGTAGTTCATGGAGCAGGAACTCTGACTGCGAGAACCTTCGTAATCCACCGCCAGGCCGCCGCCCACATCAACAAACCGGATCGGCAAGCCCATACGGTGCAACTGGGCATAAAGGCGGCCACATTCACTGACACCCTTGCGCACATCCTGGATATTGGCGATCTGGGAACCCAGGTGGAAGTGCAGGAGCTGCAAAGACTCCTGTTGCCGGGCCTGCTTTAACCGTTCCACCGCAAGGAGTACCTGGCTGGCGCAAAGACCGAACTTGGATTTTTCCCCACCACTGGCCTGCCACTTGCCTTTGCCCTGAAAAGCCAGACGTACCCGAAGGCCCAGACGGGGCTGAACACCCAGGCTGGCCGCTTCACTGAGCACCATGTCCAGTTCGGTGAGCTTTTCCAGAACAATAAAAACCTGATGACCCAGCTTTTCCCCGATCAGGGCCAGGCGAATATACTCCCGGTCTTTGTAGCCGTTACAGATAATCACTGAGCTGGCCCGTTTGGCCAGGGCCAGAACCGCCAGCAGTTCCGGTTTGCTACCCGATTCCAGGCCCAGCTGTGGCTGTTTGCCGGAGGACTGACTGTTCAAAATATCTTCCACCACCGTCCGCTGCTGGTTGACCTTGACCGGGTAAACGGCCAGGTATCGATGGTTGTAACCGTAATCACGGATGGCCCGGTTAAAGGCGTGGCACAGATTATCCAGACGCTGATGGATAATCTGCGGAAAACGCACCAGCACCGGCAGGGATACGCCCTGACGGTTCAGCTGACTGGCAATGGTACTCAGTTCAACCGGTGGCGTGCCCTTGATATTGACCGTGACATGACCCTGATCGTTCAAATCAAAATGATTCTGGCTCCAGAAACGGATGTTATAGGTGGAGCGTGCCTGATCAAGGTTCCACCCGTCGCGATCCTTAGTGCCAGAATATTGCGGATCTCTGGCGGTTAACGCTTCAGTCCCATCGCTGCTCCCGGCTGGTGTTGTGTTCGTTAACTCTGTTTTTTTCGCCATTACCTGCCTTAACCCCCGGGAGGCTGCCTTACTGCTTTACGCCATTGCTTCTGAAATAGCTGTTTCAATGTAACGGGGCAGGGCGAAAGCTGCCTGATGGACCGATGGAGTATAGTAGCGCGTGGTAATACCGCTGAGGGCAAACCTTGCTTCGAGTTCGACCAGGGGGATATGGCGGGCTTTAAGGTCATCGGTGCCCCAGGCAAAGGTCATGATGCCACAGGCGTAGGTGGGAACGGCGGCGCTGTAAAAATGCAGGTCCGATACATAGCTGGCCAGGCGATGGGCGGTGGTTGTTACCTCATTCAACTGCATAAACGGTACCCCGTTTTGGGCAACGAAAATGCCTTTATCAGTCAGCAGTCGTTTGCATCCCCGGTAAAATTCAGAGGAGAACAAGACTTCCCCCGGACCGATAGGGTCGGTGCAGTCAGAGATAATAACATCGAAGCTATGGTCGGCGATCCCGTGGTTGTTGACGAACCGGACGCCATCCTCAATCACCAGGTTAACTCTCGGGTCATCATAGGCCCCGGCACAATGGTTCGGCAGCCACTGGCGGCAGAGATCGACCACAGCCCGGTCAATTTCCACCATGGTGACCTGTTCAATGGATTGATGCCGGAGTACTTCCCTGAGCATACCGCCATCGCCACCGCCAATAATCAGTACGCGCTTTACCTTGCCATGGGCCAGGATGGGCACATGGGTCAGCATTTCATGGTAGATAAACTCGTCTTTTTCGGTGGTTTGAATCACGCCGTCCAGGGCCATGATGCGGCCAAAGAACCGGTTCTCAAAGATGATCAGATGCTGGTGTTCGGTGTGATCTTCAAACAGCAGCCGGTCAATCGAAAAATTCTGTCCATAGCCTGAATACAGTGTTTCCTGATAGGTATCTTCGCAGTGCATTGTTGCCAATCCTGTCGATAAATAAAAAGAACCGCAAATACTCGTTGTATGCCGATGAATCTGTTGAATATTGGACCAATAGCCAAATGATTGGCAGCGGGCCTGATGGGGAAACGGTTGTTCACGGGTATGAACTTTGGTTATTCCCTGTTGCCGCAAGGCCCACCCAGGGGAAATAAGACGACATTGTCAGATTGAAATGTTTTATTTTAAAAAAGCTGAATTAAACCTGCATGGATATCGGATGCCAAGTTGGGAAAGTGAGGAAAAAACGGCCAACAGTGTAGATGGTCGTTTTCAACGATGAGAGGACAGCCATCCCTTTACCGGGATGGCTGAATGGATTTACCCGAGCAGTTCTTCGGCGATTGCCACGATATTGTCAACAGTAAAGCCAAAGTATGGGAACAGGTCTTCTGCCGGAGCGGACTCACCGTAGGTGGTCATGCCAATAATGCGCCCATCCAGGCCAACGTACTTGTACCAGAAGTCAGCAGCAGCGGCTTCAATCGCAATACGGGCAGGCACTTCCAGGGGCAGAACGGACTGTTTGTACTCAGCATCCTGGGCATCAAACACATCCGTGGATGGCATGGAGACCACACGTACTTTATGTCCCTGGGCAGAGAGAGCCGCCTCGGCGTTCATAGCCAGTTCTACTTCTGAGCCGGTAGCTATCAGAATCAGCTCAGGCGTACCTTCACACTCTTTCAGGATGTAACCACCCCGTTCAACCCGGGCAATCTGTTCATCGGTTCTGGCCATGCATGGCAGGCCCTGGCGGGAGAAGATCAGGGCACTGGGGCCATCAACACGTTCGATGGCATGTTTCCAGGCGACGGCAGATTCTACCGTGTCACATGGACGCCATGCATTCATGTTCGGTGTCATGCGCAGGCTGGCGATTTGCTCGATAGGCTGGTGGGTTGGACCATCTTCACCCAGGCCGATGGAGTCGTGGGTGTAGACCAGGATTGAGCGCTGTTTCATCAGCGCGGCCATACGGACGGCGTTGCAGGCGTATTCCATAAAGACCAGGAAGGTTGCGCCGTAAGGAATGAAACCACCGTGCAGGGCAATACCGCTCATCATGGCGGTCATGCCGAATTCACGGACGCCGTAAAACAGGTAGTTGCCATCAGCATCGTCACGCTTGATGCCTTTGGAGCCGCTCCACAGGGTCAGGTTGGAGCCCGCCAGGTCTGCCGAACCACCAAGCAGTTCCGGGAGGATCGGACCGTAAGCGTTCAGGGTGTTCTGGGAGGCCTTACGGCTGGCGATCTTTTCACCTTCCTGTTGGCAGGACTTGATATAAGCCGATGCCTTTTCGGCAAAGTCAGCGGGCAGATCACCTTTCTGGCGACGGGTAAATTCTGCCGCAAGCTCCGGGTATTCGGCCTGATAGGCTGCGAACTTTTCATTCCAGGCGGTTTCTTTGGCGGCACCGGCTGCTGTGGCATTCCACTGGTTGTAGATGTCAGCAGGCACTTCAAACGGTGCATGCTGCCAGCCGAGACGCTCGCGGGTCAGCTTGATTTCATCATCGCCTAACGGCGCGCCGTGGCACTCCTCTTTACCGGCTTTGTTGGGTGAACCAAAGCCGATAATGGTTTTACAGCAGATCAGCGTGGGTTTGTCCTGTTCGGCGCGGGCGGCTTCAATGGCGGCTTTGATCGCTTCAGGGTCGTGACCGTCAACCGCCGGAATGACATGCCAGTTGTAAGCTTCAAAGCGCTTGACGGTGTCGTCGGTGAACCAGCCTTCCACTTCACCATCAATGGAGATGCCGTTGTCATCGTAAAATGCCACCAGTTTGCCCAGGCCCAGGGTGCCCGCCAGGGAGCAAACTTCATGGGAGATACCCTCCATCATGCAGCCATCACCCATAAAGACGTAGGTATGGTGGTCAACAATATCGTGCCCAGGCTTGTTGAACTGAGCGGCCAGTGCCTTCTCGGCGGCGGCCATACCAACGGCATTGGCGATGCCCTGGCCCAGGGGACCGGTGGTGGTTTCAATGCCCGGTGCATAACCATACTCGGGATGGCCTGCCGTTTTGGAGTGCAGCTGACGGAAGTTTTTCAGGTCATCAGTGCCCAGATCGTACCCGGTCAGGTGCAGCAGGGAATAGATCAGCATGGAACCATGGCCATTGGACAACACAAAACGGTCACGATCCACCCACTCTGGATTGGCGGGGTTGTGATTCAGATAGTCGCGCCACAGCACTTCAGCAATATCAGCCATCCCCATGGGGGCACCGGGATGACCGGATTTGGCTTTTTGTACGGCGTCCATGCTGAGGGCGCGAATGGCATTGGCAAGCTCACGACGTGAGGACATGGGAATCTTTGCTCCTGGGAATCCAGTCTGGTTAAATTCGCGCGCTAGTTTAGCGAAACCGGCAGCATTCTTCATCCATATTGGTTTACTGACTAGATGCAGAGAAATAATCTGCTATTACTGTCTGTGAGATTGAAAACAACAGGTGAGATGGAAAACAAGGCAGGCCTATTAATGAAGTGATTGAAACGTTGAACTATCATCGGTGCGTGGTGTCACATATGTACGTGTTTTGTACGTTGAATTCCGGAGGCTTTATGAGCCCCTTAACTGGTACCCAACCGCTCCCCAGGGATAGTTTTACCACGCCAGAATCAAAGAAGGAGAAGGCTGTCGATAAGAGAGCCATGTCGATAGAGTCAAAGCAATCCTTGCCACAGAGTAACCAGAGAGGGCTGTCAGATTACAATATCAAGGTTGACGGTAAAAGAAATGCCATAACTGTCGGTGCAGAAGGAAAAATGCACGACGAATACTGTGCAAAATGCCGGATGGCCGCTGACCAGCAGAATAACTCCAATACCTGTGTCAGTAAAAAGGAAGTGATGCATGACTACCGCCAGGATGGCATCTGGTCCTGGGGTCTGAATGGCGTGAACATTGCAGGTTATCCTCAGTGTCCTGTGCCTGGTTGTGCAGGCCATATTCCGGAAGGCGCAATGCTGATCGGTAAGCACTGGAGATAAAGACAGGCTTCATAATCCGGGCATCAGTTGGTCAGCCTCCTAGAGTTCCGTTCGCTCATGGTAATGTCTGCCCAAATGCTTGATGGCGATCAGCCACAGGGCAATGGCCAGTATAAAAGCCCCTGCCAGCCAGGACATGGCAAGGCTGAGGGAGCCAAAAAGGGTAATTAAAATCTGTTGAAAAAAAGAGCTGCCTGACTTGCCAACCCGAGTCACCACTAACTCAATAGCTGCTTTTCCCTTGTACTTTCGCTCAGCATCAAGAGGTACGAAAGTGATCTCTTTGGTGGCATCAAACAGCGTATATTTTGCCGACTTGCCAAGGGCATGGCAGTACATGCCGATCTGCAAGCCGATCATGGTCAGATCCATATAACAAATACCGAAAAAGCTGACCTGTGATTTCTGAAACATGGCCAGGAGAAAAAAAGGCAGGGCCGTGGCTGTCAGAATAATGGGGGTTGCGAAAGCCGCTGCCCACCAGCTGATCTTCAGCAGGGTTGGCGTTAGCAGACCACAGATAAGACTGCCTATGCCGCTGATCATGGCCACCTTGCCCATAAACATCGAGTAGTCTGCCTCGCAGGGGTACAGCTGCACCAGCTGGCTTTTCCAGGCCAGCTCAACCATGTTAATGGCGATGCAATAAGCCAGCATAACCAGCGCAATGCTGGCCAGGTACGGGCAGCGCAACAGGTATCGTGCGCTGGCCAGCAACGGCAGGTTGGTTGGGGTGTGTGTCTTCCCGCTGGCGCTACCTGTGAGTTTGTTCGAAGTTAAGCGGTAGCAGTATTCATTGAGCAGCAGAATCAACAGCCCGAAAAGCACGAACAGAAGTGATAAGATCTCCAGGCTCTCCTGCCAGCCTGAATCCGGGGCCATAACTCCCCTGGAAACGCAGTAGTAAAGCATAGGGCCGGAAATAATGGATGCGCTGCTGCCGATCATGGTGATCAGGGGATATTGCCGGGTGGCACTCTGGGCATTGTGGAAATCATTGACGGCTGTCCAGAAGAGGGTGCAGATCACCGCCGATCCCCAGAGTTCCGCCACGGCAAAGAACAGCGTCAGGGGCCAGTAATAGACCATGCCGACAATAAATTGCAGGTTTTCATGGATGAGTGGGGACAGCAGGGCAAGCGCTGCGGTGGGGGCGAAAGACTCCAGGTTTGGATGGATCACCATGGAAAACAACGGCATCCAGATCAGAAAAGGGATTAATGCAACGGCAAACAGGGTACGTTTACTGAGCCGGTTAGCCAGAAAGCTGTAGGTGATTAAAAAAATAAAAGCGACAGGCATGACAACGATCAACTTGATGAAGGGAATGGCTTCCGCACCAAGCCGGGTTATGAGCAATGACTCTTTCAGGTTCCAGAGTATGTCAAAGTTGAAGGTGCAACAGGACAGCATGGCAATTTGCAGATAAAGCATCGAATTGGAATTACCAGCAACGTTTCTGGATGAATTTTTAGTCATATACCGCGTGTTTCCTACCTCCCGTTATTGCTTCCAGATACTGATGCTCAGCAGGCTGTTGTCATTCAGGCACAGAAAGTGCTGGATAAATATAGTGCAGAGATTGGATTTCTTGTGTCTATTGATTGTATATAAAAATATTTTGATATAGATTTTGGCTCTTGCTAAACTTCCCCCTTCGAATATCCCGGTAAATGAGTCAATGATTTACTGTGCTTAAGTGATTGGAAAGGATGACGTGTGTTGACGGATGCTTTTGAGCAGCTGGCCACGGTGAGCAAAGCCAGTGGCGATGTTCTGAGATTACAGATTCTGAGGGTCTTGAGCACAGAGTCTCTCGGTGTGCTGGAGCTGAGCGGTGTGTTTGCCATGCGTCAGCCAGCCATGAGCCATCATTTGAAGGTTTTGTCTCAGGCCGGGTTAGTCTCAACCCGCAAAGAAGGCAACACGGTTTTCTACCGTCGGGCACTGCCCACATCGGCAGGTCATCTTGAAGGGGTTGTCCGCTCATTGTTTCAGGCGGTGGATGGTATACCGCTACCTCAAGATCTTGCCGAACAGCTTCAGGCCATTCGCCTGCAGCGGGCGGAACTGTCCCAGGCATTTTTTGCCCGCAATAGCGAAGAATTCCGTCAGCACCAGGAGTTGATTGCCGAGCACCAGCTCTATGCTGAAACGGTGGCAGACCTTATTGAGACTACCGACTTTCCTGAACAGAGCCTGGCCCTGGAGCTTGGTCCCGGTGAGGGAAACTTTCTGCCAATACTCGCCTCTGTGTTCAAGCTGGTTTACGCACTGGATAACTCGGAAAAAATGCTGAGTTACTCCCGGGCGCTGGCCAAACAGCAAGGCATTGGCAATGTCACTTTTGTTCATGGCGAGATCCAGTCGCTGAGCAACATGACCAGCGCCTTTGACTGTATCGTCATCAATATGGTGCTGCATCATGTTCCCAGTCCGGCGGACATCTTTAACTGGTCTTCCCGGCTATTGAAGCCTGGTGGGAGCCTGTTTATCAGTGAACTCAGCCATCATGACCAGGACTGGGTTCGGGAGTCCTGTGGTGATCTGTGGCTTGGTTTCAGTGCCAGTGAGTTGGCTCAATGGGCGGATAAAGCGGGATTAATCAGCGGTGAATCCCAGTATCTGGGGTTACGCAATGGTTTTCAGATCCAGGTCCGACGTTTCTTCCTTGCCGGATAAACGATGACCTGGTTAACGCCTCAATTGAACGTATTTTATGAGCAGATGGTTTCATGAAATCAAAGAGGCGCACTCAATTTTTTCAAGAGGGTAAAACGGCTATGTCTGAGTATTCGCTATTCACATCGGAGTCGGTATCTGAAGGGCATCCAGACAAAATTGCTGACCAGATTTCTGATGCTATTCTGGACGCCATCATCAAGGATGACCCGGAAGCACGGGTTGCGGTAGAAACCATGGTGAAAACCGGCATGGTGATTGTTGCCGGTGAAGTACGCACCACCACCTATGTTGATATTGAAGAGCTGGTTCGTAATGTCGTCACCAGCATTGGTTATAACCATGGAGACCTGGGCTTCGATGGTGAGTGCGTTGCGGTTCTGAATGCCATTGGCAAGCAGTCTCCGGACATCGCCGTTGGTGTTGATGAAACCGACGAACACGAACAGGGCGCTGGTGATCAGGGCCTGATGTTTGGATATGCTACCAATGAAACACCGGTGCTGATGCCTGCCCCTGTTTACTATGCCCATGAGCTGGTTAAGCGCCAGGCGCAGTTGCGCAAGAATGGTGTGTTACCCTGGTTGCGTCCTGACGCCAAGAGTCAGGTAACCATGCGTTACGACCAGAATGGTAAGGTGCAGAGTGTCGATGCTGTGGTGCTTTCTACCCAGCACTCTCCGGATGTCTCTCTGGATGAAATTCGTCGTGAAGTGCTGGAGCAGATTATCAAGCCTGTATTCCCGGAAGGCTGGCTCCATGAAGACACCAAATACCACATTAACCCGACGGGTATATTTGTGATTGGCGGGCCTGTTGGTGACTGCGGTCTGACCGGACGCAAGATTATTGTTGATACCTACGGAGGCATGGCCCGTCATGGTGGTGGTGCCTTCTCCGGTAAGGACCCATCCAAGGTTGATCGTTCTGCCGCCTACGCCGGTCGTTATGTCGCCAAGAACATTGTTGCCGCCGGTTTGGCGGATCGTTGTGAGATTCAGGTGTCCTACGCCATTGGTGTTTCTGAGCCTACCTCGATTTCTATTAACACGTTTGGCACCGGTAAAGTGTCCGATGAGCGTATCGTTGCACTGATCCGTGAGTATTTTGATCTGCGTGCCGGTGGACTGGTGAAGATGCTGGATCTCAAGCGTCCAATCTATCAGTCCACGGCAGCCTATGGCCACTTTGGCCGGGAAGAGGCCGAGTTCACCTGGGAGCGCACCGATAAAGCGGAACAGCTTCGCAAGGCTGCAGGCCTTTAATTTTTCCTTCTTCAGGCAGCCGGTTGGCTGCCTTTTTTACCTGCTTTTCTCAATACTCTTTCCTTTCCTCTGTATTGTTCTACCTTGCCAATAAAGCAAATGCAGCATCTATATCAAAGTTTGTTGATATAGGTTGTTGCCGCTGCTAGACTGCAAAATAATTCGGATAATACGCAGAACAGGATACGTTTTATGAGTGCTAACCCTGAGTTAACTGCTGATTTGCACAGCGCCACCAAGGGCCCGGACTACCGGGTGGCTGATATTTCCCTGGCGGACTGGGGAAGGCGCGAGATTCAGATTGCCGAAGGTGAAATGCCGGCACTGATGGCGATCAGAGCCAAATACCGTGATTCTCAGCCGCTGAAAGGCGCAAAGATCATGGGCTGCATTCACATGACCATCCAGACTGCGGTACTGATTGAAACGCTGGTAGCACTTGGTGCTGAGGTACGCTGGTCTTCCTGTAATATCTTTTCTACCCAGGATCACGCCGCCGCCGCCATTGCCGCAGCTGGCATACCGGTATTTGCCTGGAAGGGTGAGACCGAAGAAGAATTCTGGTGGTGCATCGAGCAGACGGTCCTCGATGGTGCCGGTAAGCCCTGGCAAGCCAACATGGTGCTGGACGACGGCGGTGACCTGACACTGCTGTTACACGACAAGTACCCTGCACTGCTGGACAACATTCACGGCATTTCTGAAGAGACCACCACCGGGGTTCACCGCCTGCTGGAGATGCTGGAAAAAGGTACCCTGAAAGTACCGGCAATCAATGTTAATGATGCGGTCACCAAAAGTAAGAACGACAACAAGTATGGCTGTCGCCACTCTTTGAATGATGCCATCAAGCGGGCCACCGACCATCTGCTGGCGGGCAAGAAAGCGCTGGTCATTGGTTACGGTGATGTGGGCAAAGGTTCCGCCGCTTCGTTGCGTCAGGAAGGGATGATTGTCAAGGTAACGGAAGTGGATCCGATCTGTGCCATGCAAGCCTGTATGGATGGCTTTGAAGTGGTTTCACCCTATATTGATGGTGTTAACGATGGCACCGACGCTTCTATCAACCGGGAGCTGCTGACCACCACTGACCTGCTGGTGACCACCACGGGTAACGTTCATGTCTGTGACCGGCACATGCTGAAAGCCCTGAAAAATGGCTGTGTGGTTTGCAATATTGGCCATTTTGATACCGAAATAGACACGCAGTTCATGCGGGATAACTGGACCTGGGAAGAGGTCAAGCCGCAGGTTCACAAGATCGTCCGGGATGACTCTTGCAATGATCACCTGATTCTGCTGTCCGAAGGGCGACTGGTAAACCTGGGCAATGCTACCGGACACCCGTCGCGTATCATGGACGGCTCCTTTGCCAATCAGGTTCTGGCCCAGATTCATCTTTATGAAGCAGGGTTTGCTGATCTGCCAGCCGATCAAAAATCAGACAAGCTGGCGGTGACCGTACTGCCCAAGAAACTGGATGAAGAAGTCGCTGCCTACATGGTGGAAGGCTTTGGTGGTGTGATTACCCGGCTGACTCAAGGCCAGGCTGACTACATCAATGTACCTGTTGATGGCCCCTTCAAGAGCGACGATTACAAGTACTAGGAGGCTGACCGAGAATAGCGCCCGTCTAGGCGACCCCGTAGCGAGGATGACAGAAAATTGAGGATAAAAATTCGGTTTTGTGAGGTGAATAGCGGGGCTATTTGCCGAACAAAAGCGAATTTTTAGACCAATTTGCTGCCACCGCACGACTGCATGGACGCAGGAGCTAGAGCAACGCAGGAGCAGTTGCCGCGTAGGGCAGTCTATTCTCGGACAGCCTCCTGGATGTCTTTTTCGCTGGCTGATGTCTCTTCACCAGCCAGCGACCTCTGCTGGTGACTACCATGGTAAATACAATAACCAATAATACTCCTGTCAGCTTTGAGTTCTTTCCCACTAAAACAGAAGAGGGTGCCCGGAAACTTGAGCAGAATGCCCTCAGCCTGGCCAGATACCAACCGGAATTTTTCTCGGTGACCTACGGTGCTGGTGGCTCAACACGGGACAGAACCCTTGAAACTGTGCTGTCAACTCAGAACCAGACCCGAATAGCAACCGCTCCTCACCTTTCCTGCGTTGGTGACTCCCGGGAGCAGATCAAAGAGTTGCTGAACTTTTACCGTGACCAGGGCGTAGAGCGTATTGTTGCCCTGAGAGGCGATCTGCCTTCAGGCATGGGACGAGACAGTGGCGAACTGCGCTACGCCAATGAGCTGGTGGAGTTTATTCGTACTGAAACCGGGGATCACTTTCATATCGAGGTTGCCGCTTATCCGGAAGTTCATCCGCAGGCACCCAATATGGAAAAGGATCTGGCAAACTTCAAGCGTAAGGTGGATGCCGGCGCGGATTCGGCGATTACCCAATATTTCTTTAATGCAGACAGTTATTTCTATTTCCTGGAGCGTACGCACTCACTGGGCATTGATCTCCCGGTGATTCCCGGAATCATGCCGATCACCAACTATAGCCGCCTGGCTCGCTTTTCCGATGCCTGTGGTGCCGAGATTCCACGATGGATTCGTAAGCAACTGGAAACCTATGGCGATGATATCAGCAGTATTAAACAGTTTGGTGAAGAGGTGGTAACCCGGCTCTGTGAGAGGTTACTGCAAGGTGGTGCTCCGGGTTTGCACTTTTATACCCTTAATCAGGCGGTTCCCTGCCAGGGTATCTGCGATAACCTGGGCATTTTGGCTGATTGATGGCATGAGTTATGAGTTGTGAGGGAATTGTGAATGGTATTATTATTCCTGTTCCTCCGTAACTCATAACTCTCAACCCAGTGCCCCTCCATGAGAAACCCGCGTATTTATTCAGCGCAGCCGCTTCAGGCTGACAGCTCCATCGAACTTTTTGAAAATGCCGCCAATCATGTTGGCCGTGTTTTGCGCATGAGACCCGCAGAGCCCCTGGTGCTGTTTAATGGTCAAGGGGGAGCCTGGCAGGGAACCGTAGAGAGCGTTAGTAAAAAGTCGGTTACCGTTTATCTTGAGTCGTTTATCGAGGGTGATGCCCAGTCCCCCCTGACTATCGAGCTGGGTCAGACACTCAGCCGAGGTGAGCGTATGGATTATGCCATTCAGAAGGCAACGGAGGCGGGTGTTACCGCCATTACCCCATTATGGAGTGAGCGTTGTGAGGTGAAGCTGAATGCAGAACGTTTGGATAAACGGGTCAAACACTGGCAACAGGTGGCTATCAGTGCCTGTGAACAGTGTGGCCGTAACATCGTACCGACCATACATACGCCCGTTAAGCTGGAAGACTGGCTCACCACCCGGGCGACTGAATTGAACTTTGTGCTGCATCATCGAACCAGAGAGAAACTCAGTGGTTTTGCCCGGCCGGAATCGGTATCTCTGTTGATTGGCCCTGAGGGTGGATTAACCGCTCAGGAAATTGAGTTGGCTGAGGGCCACCGCTTTAACCCGCTGGCCTTAGGCCCCCGTGTGCTGAGAACGGAAACTGCACCGGTAGTGGCGATTTCGCTGATGCAGTACCTCTGGGGAGACTACTGAATGTTTGTCGCCCGGTGCTGCCATAACGGTTATTCTGTGATTCTTCACACTATTGGTCGGTGTCCGGGCCGTTTTCAGGATCAGAATAGAAGGGTTGACGCAACTAACCCACTTCTCTCTGCTACTGACTTTCTTATTACCGAAAAAGATCAGTGCCCACCTTATCAGAAACCTCCAGCTATCCCCTGTTTGGTCCTGTTTCAGCAGCTGTCTTCGGCATCGCCTAAATTAGTGCCCCAAAACCATTTTTATAGCAAAACTTCATGCAACTCGATGGGATATATGGGTGTTTATCACTATACATGCAAAGTTGATGGTGTGAAAAAATGCCGATGATTTTTCGCTGGGCTTAATATTGAGCCCTTGTCTTGATACTGGTCTTAACAAAAGTATTTATTCCATAAACAGTCAGCCCAGTGAGCAAACGTTTGTAAGGTCATTGGGTTGAAATAAGGAAGTCTTGATGGCTCATTTGATCGACGAAGTTCTGTTTCAATCAGGTAACAAGTTCAAGAATCGTATCGTGATGGCTCCGATGACGATTCAATCCGCCTTTTTTGATGGCGGCGTCACCCAGCAGATGATTACCTATTACGCCGCTCGCTCTGGCGATGCGGGTGCTGTAATTGTCGAAAGTGCTTTTGTGGAAAATTACGGCAGAGCTTTCCCCGGCGCACTGGGTATCGATACTGACGGCAAAATTGCTGGTCTGAAGCAACTGGCGGATGCCATCAAGGCCAGAGGCTCAAAAGCTATTCTGCAAATCTACCACGCCGGTCGTATGGCAACGCCTGAGTTTAATGGTGGCCATAAACCGATCTCGGCCAGCCCTGTCGCTGCGCTGCGTGATAATGCGGAAACCCCGCTGGAGATGACCGAAGAGCAAATCGAAGAGATGATCGAGTTGTTCGGCAATGCCGTGAACCGTGCCATTATCGCCGGTTTTGATGGTGTTGAAATCCACGGTGCCAACACTTACCTGATCCAGCAGTTTTTCTCGCCACACTCCAACCGCAGAAATGACCGGTGGGGTGGCGATATTGAAAAGCGCACCACATTCCCGCTGGCTGTTCTGGCCAAAACCAAGCAGGTGGCACAGTCTCATAACAAGGCTGATTTCATTGTCGGTTATCGCTTCTCACCTGAAGAGATCGAAGAGCCGGGTATCCGCTTTGAAGATACCATGTTCCTGTTGGATAAACTGGCGACAGAAGGCCTGGACTATTTCCACTTCTCTATGGGCAGCTGGGCACGTAACTCCATCGTAAACCCGGAAGACAAAGAGCCACTGATCAACAAGTATCGTCAGCTGCAGTCTGAGGCGGTGGCCAGCGTACCGGTGATCGGTGTGGGTGGTATTGCCCAGACTGCCGATGCACAAAAAGCACTGGCCCAGGGTTATGATATGGTGGCCGTGGGCAAGGGCTACCTGGTTGAACCTACCTGGGCAACCAAGGCTCTGAACAATGAGACCTGCGCCGAGTTCGCCGATATCGCTCAGCAGGAAGCCCTGCTGATCCCGACGCCGCTGTGGGACATCATGGATTACATGATTGTCGACAGTGCGGCAGAAGCGGAAAAACATCAGCGCATCAAAGAGCTGCAAGGTATTGAGATCCGTTTCCAGCCAGGAACTTATACCGCTTATGGCCGTGGCCACAATGGTGACCTGCCGGTGACGGTAACCTTCTCTGAAGATGAGATTCTTGAGATTGTGGTGGACTCTTCCAGAGAGTCAGACGGTATCGCCAACCCGGCCTTTGAGCGTATTCCACAGCAGATCGTTGATGAGCAGACGCTCAATATTGACGTGATCTCCGGCGCAACCGTCAGTAGTCAGGCGGTAATCGACGGTGTTTCCAATGCGGTTGATCTGGCCGGTGGTCACTCCGAGGCTCTGCGTGTGAAAGCGCGTAAGGCAGTTGAGTGGATCGCGCAAACCATCGAAGAGAGCGCCGATGTGGTGGTGATCGGTGGTGGCGGTGCCGGTTTGAGTGCGGCACTGACAGCCCTGGACAAAGGCAAGTCAGTTATCCTGCTGGAGAAGTTCCCGGCCATCGGTGGTAACACGGTTCGTACCGGCGGTTGGGTTAACGCTGCTGAGCCCGCGTGGCAGGTTGATTTCGCGGCACTGGCGGGTGAAAAAGAGACCCTGATGGCCCTGGCTGAGACTCCAGAGTCTGAGTTCGTCGGCGAATATCTGGACGATTTCCGTACCCTGAAGTCACAGTTGGATGATTACTTCAACCAGCACGACCATGGCAACAAATACCTGTTCGACTCGGTTGAACTGCACCGCATCCAGACCTACCTGGGCGGTAAGCGTACCGACCTGAATGGCGAAACCATCTATGGTCAATACGATCTGGTCAAGCAGCTGACTTCCCGCTCCATGGAGTCCATTGACTGGCTGAGCGAGAAAGGCATCGAGTTTGAGCGTGGCCTGGTGGATATCGCTGTTGGTGCCCTGTGGCGTCGTGCCCACAAGCCAAAGCGTCCAAAAGGTGTTGAGTTTGTTGATAAGCTGCAAAAGCGCATTCTGGAACAGAATGGTCGCATCATCACCGATACCCGGGCTACTGACCTGATCGTTGAAGATGGCAAGGTTGTGGGTGTCAAGGCGATCCAGGCCAACGGTAATGATCTGATTGTAAAAGCGAGCCACGGTTTGGTCATGACTTCTGGCGGCTTTGGTGCCAATACCCAGATGATCAAGAAGTACAACACCTATTGGAAAAATATTGCTGACGATATCAAAACCACCAACTCCCCTGCGCTGGTGGGTGATGGTATCGAAATGGGTGAAAAAGTCGGTGCCGAGCTGGTGGGAATGGGCTTTGCCCAGCTGATGCCAATCGGTGATCCGAAGTCCGGTGCTCTGCTGACTGGCCTGATTGTACCACCGGAGAACTTTGTCTTCGTTAACCAGAAGGGCAAGCGTTTTGTTGATGAGTGCGGTACCCGTGACAAGTTGGCCGACTCTTTCTTCGACAACGGTGGTACTGTTTACATGATTGCCGATGCCGAGATTCGCAAAACAGCGGCCAACACCTCCGATGAAACCATCGCCCGTGAAATCAGCGAAGGCATCATCCTGGAAGCGGATACGCTGGAAGAACTGGCCGACAAGATTGGTGTGCCACAGGCGGAATTTGTGCAAACCATCAAGCAGTACAACACATGTGTTGAGCAGGGCCACGATCCTGAATTCAACAAGAGTGCGTTCGGCTTGAAGGTGGAGCACGGACCGTTCTACGCCACACCACGTCAGCCTTCTATTCACCACACCATGGGTGGCTTGAAGATCGATACCAGCACACGAGTGATTGGTAAGGATGGTAACGTTATTCCTGGCCTGTACGCAGCGGGTGAAGTCACTGGCGGTATCCATGCCGGTAACCGTCTGGGTGGTAACGCCCTGATCGATATCTTCACGTTTGGCCGTATTGCTGGTGAAAGTGCGGCGGACCTTGTTTAAGGTGTAGCGGCGACAACCAAAAGCCTGCCCTGCCAAGTGGCGGGGCGGGCTTTTTAGCAGCGAACTATTTCATGCAAAAGTACCAGACCAGATTCCAGATGATGGGAACATTGATTGATCTGGTCGTTTATCATCAAAATGGTGAGCAGCTGCTCAAAGCGGCCTATCACCAACTTTCCCAATACGCCCAGCGGTTCACGGTCAATCAGCCTGCTGTCAATCAACCAGATAGTGAGCTGATGGCGATCAACCAAAATGCGGGTATCGCACCCATCGCGGTTGAGTCTGATCTTTTTCACCTGATCAACGTCGCCAAGGCGGTAAGTAAGGACAGGCACAATCCCTTCAATATTGCTATTGGCCCTCTGGTCAAGCTCTGGCGCATCGGCTTTCGGGATGCCAGACTGCCCTCAGCGGCGGAGATATCGGCACGGTTGGCGTTGGTTGATCCCGATAACATTGTCCTGAACGAGCAGGAGAGAACGGTATTTTTGCGTCAACCCGGTATGGAGATCGACCTGGGGGCCATCGCGAAAGGCTATTTTGCCGATCAGGTCAAACAAGCGCTGGTCAACGCCGGTGTTGACCATGGCTTTATCAGTCTTGGGGGCAATGTGGTCACCATCGGTCACTCCCCCACCAATGCCAACCGGGCCTGGAATGTGGGTATTCAAAACCCTCTGGCAGAGCGGGGTGCCATTATTCGTGCGCTGCCACTGAACGATGCTTCCATGGTCACCTCTGGCATCAACGAACGCTATTTTGATGTCAATGGTCAGCGTTACCACCATCTGCTGGATGCACAAACCGGTATGCCCATTGCCACGGATATTGCCAGTCTGACCATTATTTCCAAACACTCCGTTGATGGTGAAATCTGGAGTACTGCCGGCTTTTTATCCTCGGCGGATGATGCGTTGCACTATTTATGTCAACAGGCATTTATCGAAGCCGTTGTTGTGGCAAAGGATGGCACCGTTAAGATGACCGATGGACTGGTTGACCATGGTCGTTATATTGCTTTGCGGTGAATAGACCATCTACCAGCCAGTCCTGCTCCAGTTCATGTCTGCGGTATGAGAAGCACTGGCTGCGGGAATCCCGCCAGCAACCATGACGGTTTAAACACACGTTGCCGAAAAAGTATCCGATTTAAAACAGAAGGAATATTAACTGTTGAATTAAAAACCACCTGAAAATTTTTGGGATTATTGAATCGTTTGCGAAGAATAAATATTGCACTATGATAATTTATTCATGCACAGGATTGCCTGAATCGCCATAACCAGTTAGAGAAATAATTTGTATGTTTGCAGTTAATAATGACAATAATCCCAGTGCAGGTATTAATTATAATCCTGAAAGCCCACGTCCGGATGATACATCTGCCAGTCATGTTTTCCAGGGTTTGTATGAAGTAACGCAAATCCAAACCGACAAAATTACCAGAGCTTTTGTTAATCAAACTGAATTATTCAAACCTCAGCTGGGTGAACCGGGTTTTCCCCGGTTGGACCAGAAAAATGTCAGCAGATTAATTACCAATAAAGTGGCAATTGTGCCTGAAGGTACTGCACCTCAGATCGGGATAGCCGAAGTGAGTCCTTCAGCTAATGGTAGTAATACTGCGGTAAATGGCCCGTTTGCAAATGCAGTGGCATTAACCAATCAGTCAGTTGGCAAGAATCAGTCTTTGCCCGTGCTCAACAATAGTGATTGTGAGGCTTCTTCCCGTCTGTTTGATGCTTTCCAGGCTGGCAATGCTCAACTTGTCATCCAGTATTGTCAGCAAATACTGGGCAGCCCCCGCGATGAGTGGGTAAAGCAAACACTGCTGGAAGCCAAAAACCCTGCTGGTATTCCCGGTCTCTACATAGCGCTCAAAAAAGGTCATACCGACTGCATCAGTGCCTTTCTCGATCAGGTACAATGCAGTAACCTGAACGTTGAAATGAAGCAGAAACTGTTGGCACCCCAAGCCCTTTTAAACAACACGCCAGGTCTTCTTCTGGCTATGAGAAATGGCCAAGCTGACCTTGCCCGCACCTATTGCGAATGGATACTATCAACAAATAACTCTGATTGCTGGAAAGAAGAACAGCTAATGGCTATTGATTTATCTCCTATTGAAGGGTTAGACGGGCCAGATTATCGAGCGCCCGCTTTGCACGAAGCCATGGAAAAAAACCACAGTGAGTGTGTTAAGGTTTTTTGTAAATTAGTTTTAGCCAGTAATCTCAGCGTTCATATCAAAGAGAATCTGATAACAGCTAATCAAGTTGAATGGCCATTGAGGCCGGGTCTCTACAGTGCTTTTCTTAAAGGCAAAGCTCACAGTACGGAAGCTTTTTGCCAACAGGTTCTGGAAGCAAAACTTAACGTTAGCGTGAAGCACAGGTTGTTGGCACCAAAATGGTATGGTGCAACAATCAAGCAGGAAGCCAATTTGGGATCTGAATTATTTCAGATATACAAAACCACTATAAAAGATAGCAATTTGAATTTTATAGCAAAAACATCACTAACATCTGGTGTTTTAAATCGGTTAAAAAGAACTTTTGATCCTGTCCGCCTTTATCTCAACGTTCGTGATGCAGTTCGGTAGATAAGTTACAGGACCGGGGAACTGATTATTAAACGAATGGCCTTACTATCAAATTGCGAACAGTTTTCGTCACCAAATTGTGGATAAGTAACTGGCAAATAGGTAATGGTTTGGCTTTTTCGTTTCATTAACAACCTCCACCAGCTAAATCGCTGGAGGATGTCAATTTCTGTTCCACAAGAGAAAGATCCGGAATTGAAGCAGGAACGTCTCTCATAATAATCCGATATTTCTCCATGGGGCCTTTTTCCTCGGCTGAATTCCGTACTTCTTCCCGTACCAGTGTTAATGGCTGTGGAATCCCCTGCACCACCATGGCATAGAATGGCAGGCTATCGTTTTTGCTGGTGCGATGCATAATGGCAATACGATTGGTGGCAGAGAACTCGGCAAATCGTCCCTGGTTCAGTCTTTCAAAGGAAACCACCGGGATCTTTGTGCCCCGCCAGTCAAGATCACCCAGCAGCCATTCGGTTTCCGGGTAATTGGCTTCCGGCCGACTGTAGTCCTGAATACCGGCGATGCATACTGAAGGTATCAGCAGGGGGCGCTGCTGCATGGGGATCAGCACGGACGAAATGGGCTTGTGGGACATGGTTTCCTCTTCTTTCTGCTACTGTGCGGTTGTTGTGAAGGGCAGGGCTTCCCGGGAAGCCCTGTTATCACGCTGTCTCAACTTCAATCAGTTTTTCAATCGCTTCGAGTAATGGCCCTTCCTGGAAAGGCTTGCCTATGTACTCATTGACACCCAGGCTTAAGGCCCGGTGGCGATGTTTCTCACCGGTTCTGGAGGTGATCATGATAATCGGCAGGTCCTGAAGCCCAGGGTCATTCCTGACCGCGCTGGCCACCTCAAAACCATCCATACGGGGCATTTCGATATCCAGCAGCATAATGTCTGGCTTCTGCTCGGCGAGACGGGTCATGGCTTCCACACCATCCCGTGCCGAGATCACCTCGTATCCCTGACGGGTTAGCAGACGACTGGTGACTTTTCTTACGGTCACCGAGTCATCCACCACCAGCACTTTGATCGCCTGATCACTGCTGTCCGGTTCATGCCTTTCCACGGCATCAGGTTTGGCTTCCTGAATGACCAGCTGATGTTTGCGGTAGAGTGCCGCCGGATCAAGGATGACCACAACCCGACCATCACCAAGAATGGTTGCACCATTTACCCCGGCAAGACCGGAGAACTGAATGCCCAGACTCTTGGTAATGATTTCCCGGCTACCCACGATAGCATCAACCTGAACCGCTATATTCTCACTGCCTCTTTGCACCATGACTACCGGACACTGGCCGTCACTTATTTTGGGGCTGCCAGTACCGAGAAGAGCGCCCATGTAGATCAGCTGGTGCTCGGTACCATTGCCATAGATGAGTGGCGCTCTGTTTTGGTAGCAATCGGCCAGCATGTTTGCTGACACCATGGAGATACCATCAATGGCATGCATCGGCAGTGCGTACAGGCAGCTGCCTACTTCCACCATCAACGCCCGGTTAATGGACAGGGTAAATGGCAATCTGAGAGAGAATTGTGTGCCGAGCCCGGCCTCAGACTTAACCTGTATACTGCCGCCCATTTGGCGAACCGAGTTATTCACAACATCCATCCCGACACCGCGGCCAGAAAGGTGGGTCACCTCGCTTGCGGTACTGAATCCGGACTTCATGATCAGTTCGATGGCTTCCTGATCCGTTACCGGTTCGTCAGGACTGATCAGTTGCTGTTCAATCGCTTTGGCTTTTACGGCTTCAATATCGATGCCACGACCATCGTCGGACAACTCAACCACCACGTCGGCACCATCGCGTCGGATCGATAAGGCAATCTGGCCCACTTCAGGTTTGCCTGAATTCTGTCTTTCTGCCGATGAATCTTCGATGCCGTGACCAATGGCATTTCGGAGCATGTGACCCAGCGGAGCAAGCATGCGCTCAAGCATGGTTCGGTCCATCTCACCTTCAGCATTACTGACCACAAGCTCGACGGGCTTGTTCAGGTCATCAGACACCTGACGGACAATCTTGCGCAGCCTGGGAACCAGTCGGCTGAACGATACCATCCGGGCTGTCATCAGCTGCTCCTGGAGCTCAATCTGGGTTCTGGACTGTTGCTGGAGCAGCGTTTCTGTATCCCGGGATTTTTCCTGCAGGGCCTCCCGCAGATCCATAAGGTCAGAGGCGGACTCCACCAGTGAGTGAGAGAGCTGTGACAGTTCTGAGTACTGGTCCATTTCCAGTGGATCAAAATCAGGGTTATCACCAAGATCGCCCTGGTGCCGGGAGATGATCTGGCTCTGCGTTTCGATATCGAGTCGCCGCAACTGTTCCCGAACCCGCAGAATGGTTCGATTCATCTCTTCCAGGGTTCTGGAGGCATCTGTCGTCTGCTGCTCAATGCGGGAGCGGCTGATGCTGGTTTCCCCGGCAAGATTGATCAGGGTTTCCAGAAGTTCCGGGGGAATGCGGACCATTTCACTGAGTGATGACTGAAGCGTTGTCTCTGACCCATCGGCAGTGGTCTGGGGCACTACCCGGATGGTAGAAACGGGTTCCGGTACCTGACCGGGCATCGGCTTCGGTAGTTCAGGTGCTGGCAGTTCTGACAGGTTATTGACCCATGTATCTTCATCAAAGGTCCCGGCGAGAGGTTTGGCTGGCGCAGCCTGCCCCAGGTAGTCAGGAAGAGTGTCAGGCTCTTCAGCGGTTGAGTGGCTGGTGTTCAGTCTATGCTGCCATTGCCTGAGCTCTTCCAGCATGCGCTGTACGTCAGGGGATGGCTGCCCGTTGCCAGGGTTTTTCAGTGTTGTCTCTATGGTGTCGTGAGTTTTCTGAATCAGCGCCAGAGGGGCGATTTCAGGCTCACAGCTGCCATTGGCAATGGATTCATAGATATCTTCCAGCCCATGGCTCAGTTCTCCAAGCTCATGAAGTTCTGCCATCATTGCTCCCCCTTTCAGGGTGTGCAGGCATCGTTGAAGCTCATGAACCGGTTGTAAATCGCTGGTATTGCCCAGCCATGTTTCCAGAGACTGGGCTGAGTCTTCGAGCAGCTCATAAGCCTCCTCGATAAACAGCTTATGCAACTCCGGCTCGGGCTCTGACCCATTGCTGTACGGAGCAAAAGAGGTGCCTTCTGCCGTGACTGAAGCACTCCAGGACGGCTGGGCTATCGGTTTGAAACGATTATCTTCAGTGAACGATAAGTCGATGTCTTCTGCTGCCTCTGTCTCGGCATCAAAATCAAGCAGGGCATCAAAGTCATGATCCTCGTGGTCTTCTTCGAACGTCAGGTCTGGGTCTGCCTGACTTAATGCCTGCTCAAACAGCAAAGACTCCAGTGCTTCACGCAGAGCGCTGAAAATTGCGTGTGGGGATTCCGGCGTTTGCTGTGAAGCCACCTGGTTCATCATTTCAACCAGGGCTTCGAAGCCGTCTGTAAATGGCGGCAGTAACTGTTGGGGAAGGCGGGTCTCATGGGTCTCCAGATAAGTGCAGACATCATGTAACACATCACAGAGCTCTGTGATAGCCGACAAATCTGCTTCATTGGCATTCTCAGCAAGCACTTTCAGTTCAAACTTGAACCGGTCAAGCTCCTCGTGGGGCGTGCCGTTAACCCATGATTTCAGATGGCTGCTGGCATCCAGTAACAGGTCAAGGTCGCTGGCCAGGAAAAGTGCTGCCTGTTGGCCTGTTGGCTGCTTTACTGGTGCAGGCACCGGGGCAGACTCATCATGCAAGCTGTTGCTGAGTAGTTGGTTATGAAGCGCACCAAGCCAGTTAAGAAAGCTATCAACTTTTAGTTCCAGAGGGTGGGAGTTGGTTTGCAATTGTCGCAGTGCATCCTCAATCAGGTCTACCCCTTGTTCAAGCATGCTGATGACTTGGCTATCAGCAGGCACCAGGTGTGCCCGGAATTCCTTGATGGTCTTTTCAATAGCGGCAACCAGCTCGGCAAGGGGGGTAATCTCTGCCATAAAGGCACTGCCTTTCAGGGTGTGCAGTGCCCGCTGGACAGAATCTGTAATCTGGATATCGCCACCCATTTGATAGCTACTGGCGATGAACTCTTTGACGACACTGAGATGGCTTCTGGCTTCTGTATCAAAAATGGCCAGTAACTGTTGGTCATACCCGCTATCCAGCTCAACGGTTTGCTCTTCAATTGCAACGTTACTGATTGCCTCAGTTTTCGGAGGCTCTGTCAGTTCATTATCCAGCTCATCAACGTCGCTATGCAGGGCTTCTTCGGCATTGTCCTCGATAATGTTGCCAAACATCATGGCCGGTTCTTGCTGCTCAGGCTCTACCAGCTCCTCACTATCAACGACAAAGTGGTTTCCTTTCCCCAGGGCATCTGCTTTTTCCATGCACAGCAGAACTTCCGGTGTTAGCTGTTGACTGTCCCTGGCAAAATCATTCACCAGTTCAGGCAGCATAGCGATGACTTCATGGAGTAACTCAGCTATTGGCTCAGACGCTTTAATCGTGCCTTTGACCACGTTGTTCAGCATGTTTTCCAATGACCATGCCAGCTCACCGATAACGTCAGCACCGATCATGCGGCCGCTGCCCTTTAATGTATGAAAGGCTCTTCTGATCTCATTGGTGGTGGCTGCATCATGGATATTACTGCGCCATTGTGGCAATAGCGCTTTGAGCTGTTGCTGAACTTCTGTCGCTTCTTCGACGAAAACTTCATGGAGGTCGTCGTCATCATCTTCATCCATTGACAGGCTGAAGGTGTCTTCTTTAGAGAGCGTGTCTTCTTTAGAGAGAGTGTCCTTTGGGGAAGAGTGGTGTGACGGTGTCAGATCCCCGGTGATGTCATCGCTGCCCGGGGTGTTATATGTGGTTAAGGTACTATCTGGTGAAGAGGTCAAAACCTCAGAAAGTGAGAACGTTTCTTCAGAAGAGCCGCTTTCCAGGTCCGACAGATTTTCTTCATTCGCCGAAAAATCAATCGTCTGTGCCAGCTCATCACTCACTGTTAGCGGGCTTTCAATAGACGCCGCTGCCGGAATCAGGTTCTCCCTGTGGACTATATTGATCGAGTTGGAGTCGGTCGTGTCCTGTTTCCCGGTAACTGCCTGGGAGGGGCTCAGACTGTCGGTTGAGAACTCTATGGTTGGGCCGTAGTCTGCTTCTTTTTCACTGGCAGCAACCGCTCCGGTAGCTGACGGCAGAGGCTTTTCATAGTGAAACTCAATAACGTCATTGTCAGCCGCTTGTTCCTCCTGGGCCGCTCTCTCTTCATCGGAAAGCAGGTGGGCAGCGAACGGGTTAGCTTTGGCTTCAGGTTTCGGGGTGGATGAAATGGCTGGCACCGCAGGTTCTGCTTTTGTGACGGTAACGAATGACTCAAGCCGATCAATACTTTTCCGGGTAATATCCAGCGTTTTTTCGACGTAGGCAGAAGCCCCACCACTCAACTGTTCCAGATAGTATTCAATGCTGGACAAACTATCGGCCATTGCATCCAGCTCATCGAGGCCGGGCTTGAGGTTTTTGTCCAGCCATTGCTGTTGAATATGCCTTGAACAGCGACTGATTAACTCAGCAACACGGTCCAGAGGAATCATGGCAAGACTGCCCTGGATGCTTTTCATCAGGGGTAATAACTTGACCAGGAACTCCGGATTATAATCACTGCCCAGATAGCCCTCCACAGCGCCTTTGGCCTCTTTCAGGTTGTTCCGGGCTTCATAAATTACTTTCTGGTGAATATCGTTTATCTGTGCTGATACAGAACTCTGGCCGGTTACCGATCGGTTGAGGCCCATGAACTGGTTCAGTCCGGACTCCACTTCAAGCAACCGGGCCGCCGTATTGATCAGGGTGTCGTTCACTTTTTCGGGTGAGTGGTCACCAGTAAGAATCATCTGCAGATGTTGATGCTCTCTGTGCATGATTTTCTGCAACGATTCGAGGCCAAGCATGCCTAATGTGTCAGAGATTTGCTGGCAGGTGGCCAGTTGATCCCGAAGCCTGGATTGATTGTCCCCGGGGTTCAGCAGGTAGAGATCCAGAGCGTCTTTGATATGAGTGAGCTCTTCCTTGATGGCTTTCACCACCGATGTTGCTGCATCAATGTTGAGCAGCCTGGCATCCTGCGGCTCTGCCTCCAGGGCCTGGTCCAGAGAGTATCGTCGCTTCAGAGAGAGGATAAGCGCATGATCACTGTTTGCTTTGGCGATCCGATAAAGAATCCCTCTCAGTATCTCTTCCGAGGGCGGGGTGTTCAGGCGTTTGGCTTCCTCACTGGCCAGACACTTGAACTGATTGTCCATTTCACGAAGGATTCTTATGGCGTGACTGTCTATGGCAATAGAGCCTTCCTTGAGGCCCTCGGAGAATGCGGTGCAGGCATCCCATAGCGGGGATATTGGCGAGTCCCAGCAAAGGTTTTGCAGCTTGGCAAATATTTTACTGATGACCGTCAGTTGCTGGTCCCGCTGGCTGTCCCTGAGAATGCCGGCAAGACACAGCTGATATTTCTGCCGTATTTTCCGTACCAGAACGGCAAAGCCGCTGGCCTGCAGCTTGTTCAGCTGTGCTTCCGGGATTGGTGCAATGGTGTGAACGATGGCCGGGGCAAAAAAATCAATATCAGACAGCGCCCGCTGCCCGCGTAATTGGCGCATTTCATTGAGCAGGTGCTTCAGCAGGCTGGGGGTATCCCTGCCAGATCTGGAGGTATGGACAAGATAGCCTGGCAGCTGAAGCATGGCCTGAATCAGTACCACCAGCCGTTGCTGACTGTTATTCGCCGGAGTCTCATTCAGGCTATCTAATAACAGCAGAATTTCCCGGGTCAGTAACCGGGCTCCCTTCTGTTTCAATATCTTCAGCGTGCTGTGAATTTGCTGGATTTTGGTACGACAATTCTCCAGAAACACAGCCTCATCTGTGGAATCAGCATACTGTTCAAGGTCCTGACGGGCTTCAGTGAGGGTGCCTTCAATCTCTCCGATAACCCAGTCCAGACCTATGTATTCACGCTGTTCGACCATGCCTGGCTCCCGTTTCCAGCTACCATTCCCGCTGTCGTATGCGCTCTTTTTAACGCTCTGTTTAACAAGAGCGCCCGAGCGGCGGGCATTATGCTTGTTGTCATACTCTCGTCTCTTGCAGAGTCAGTGTCAGGACTCTGAGGTTTCAGGCAGTTTGAAACCCGTAACCGACTGACGCATCTCCATGGCCATACCGGCCAGATCACCGATGGATTGAGCGGTTGCCTTGGTACCTGAGGAGGTTTGAATCGAAATATCCCGGATGGCCACCATGCGGCTGGAGATCTGTGAGGCTGACTGTGCCTGGACTTTTGCGGTTTCAGAAATGTTCCGAATCAGGCCTGACAGGCTGTTGGACACCTGCTCGATCTCTTCCAGTGCCACACCGGCATCCTGCGCCAGACGGGCACCGTGTACCACTTCAGAGGTGGTCTGTTCCATGGAAATGACCGCTTCGTTGGTGTCAGTCTGGATGGTTGATACCAGCGCTTCGACCTGTTTGGTGGCTGCCGATACCCGTTCTGCCAGACGTTGCACCTCGTCGGCAACCACGGCAAAGCCCCGGCCGGCTTCGCCGGCCATGGACGCCTGGATAGCGGCGTTCAGGGACAGAATGTTGGTCTGGTCGGCGATCTCGTTGATCAGTGAGATAATGTCACCGATTTCCTGAGAGGACTCACCCAGTCGTTTAATACGCTTGGAGGTATCCTGAATCTGTTCACGGATAGTGGTCATGCCATCGATGGTATTTCGTACCACCAACCCACCGTTAGCCGCGATCTGTACCGAGCGCTCGGCCACATCTGCGGAGTCGGAGGCTCCGCTGGAGACTTTATCAATGGACTCGGCCATCTGGTTCACGGACTGGGTTGTAGCGCCGATTTCCTGGGCCTGGTGGTCGGAAGCTTCGGCCAGCAGTCGGGCGGTTGCCTGTGTTTCCTGGGCGGCTGCGTCAACCTTGACGGCCGTCTGGTTGATGGTGTTAACCAGGGCGCGCAGTTGTTCAATGGAGAAGTTAATGGAGTCGGCAATGGCACCGGTAAAGTCTTCGGTAACACTGGCTTTAACCGTCAAGTCACCGTCTGCCAGATCCGCCATTTCATCCAGAAGTCGCAGAATGGCCTGCTGGTTAGCAGCGTTCTGGGCTCTGGTCGCCTCGCTCTGGGTTTTGGTTTCTTCCAGACGACGGCGGGTATCCATAATGATGGACATGGCGGTGAGCAGGATAAACAGCAGGGAAAGGCCTCCGGAAGCCATGATGGCCAGCTCCAGTGCCTTCTGTTCAATAGTGGACGTGGACAGGGTATCTGCCAGCACCGATGTTTGCTGCAGCAGTTGTTGTGAATCGGTGAAGATAGTGTCGGAGGCGGCGCGTACCTGGAACAGCTCAGGAGAGGTTTCCAGAATCTCATCAACACTGCCATCGACGAATTCAAACAGGTCAGAGATCTCCATAAGACGGTCAACGGCCTCATCATCGGTCACCTGACTGATGCGCATGGCAAGGTTACCTTCCAGCATACCCTGCAGTACCCGACCGAAGAGCTTGGCATCACGGCCAAAGCTGTCAGCCGCCATGATGGAGTCTTCGCCACCTTCCAGAACCTTGGCAACACTCCGGATAATACGCTCTGCCAGCCAGGGCTGGCGCTGAGCCATGGCAATCTGGTCAGAGGGCGCATTATTATCCAGAAGGATTTCTACCACCTCGTCGTATTCAATTTGCAGTTGGGGAATGGTTTCACTCAGTGTGGTAGCAACTTCATGCAGAGACAGTACGGTGTCTTGTGCCGCAAGAATACTGTCGGCTTCTACCTTCATTTCAGACCATGAAGAATCCAGGGCTTCAATTTGCTGGGCAGTAGCACTGCTGGATGTGTCAATAAAGGGAATAACAGAAAGGCTGGCACGGTTCAGCTCATCAATATATTGGCCAAACATCGCTGTTGCTTCTTTCAGCAGCGGAAAGGCTTCTTCTTTACCGGAGGCCGCTTCTGAGGCGTTTTTGGCAATCTGCTGGGAAAGGACCCGAAGCTCACTGGCATTGGTTTCATGGGTGTGCAGCAGCTGGGACTGCTGGTCATTATAGATAAATGCACCTGTCATTACTGACAGGGACAGCACCAGCATGGTGATCGAAGCGATCGTGGCTCTGTTAGCCTTGCTTCCCTGTCCCGTATTCGCTTGATTGCCTTTCATGGTTTATTCCCCGATTTCTGACGTGAAATCAAAATCCTGTTTATTCGCTGGCGGCTTTTAGAAAACGCTCGTTGGTAACGAGTCCCTCAACACTGAATACGACATAGCGTTGATCTTTGACATAGGAGCCCTGGGTAAATGGATGAATATTTTCCGGAATGGATGCCGGTATCTCATCTGCGTGGCTGCCGACGGTAAACTGCTGCATACCTTTTACTTCATCAACGATAAGGCCAACGGAAATGTCTTTCTTCTCGATAACAAGTATCCGGTTGTTGTGATTGGGTTGACTGGAAACATAACTGGCCTGGTTACTTTTCAGAAAGTCGCCCAGGCTGACGACGGGTATCAGACGTCCCCGGACATTCGCTAATCCCCTGACCCATCGTTGCACACCGGGCAATGGCGTTGTCTGGGGAACGGGAAGAATCTCAGATATTGAACCAACCTGAACCATATAATGCTGGCCGTCCAGCACAAAGCTGACACCCTTCCAGTAGCTCAGATCAGTTTGCTCTATCGGGATTTGAGCACTGTACAGGGAAGCACTTTGCTCAAGTGTCTCCAGATAGTCGAACGGATGACTGGAGTTGCTCATAGTACTCCTTTCCTTCATTGTTCCCTTGACAATTGACCGTGACGAATGCGGGATAGCCCTCGTGTCCGAAAGGGTTTTTCGGAGTAGCCGGGCCTGATTCAGGCCGCAGCATCACTCAGGACTTCGTTCAGCGTTTCCAGAAGCAGGGTTTCCTTAATGGGCTTGGTCAGATAGTTTCTGGCTCCCTGTCGCATGCCCCAGACGCGATCCGTTTCCTGATCTTTGGTGGTGACAATAATGACCGGAATGTGTCCAGTGCTACCATCTTTAGAGAGTTGTCGGGTGGCTTGAAAGCCGTTCAGGCCCGGCATGACGATATCCATTAATACCGCATCAGGCTGCTCTGCCCGGCAGAGGGCGACACCATCGGCACCGTTGTCAGCCGTCATTACGGTATGACCATGTTTCTCGAGCATTGCGCTCAGCTGGTACAGTTCGGTTGGTGAGTCGTCAACAATTAATACCTTAGCCATAAATCCCCCGGGTGTTTTGGCCTGAATAAGGGCCGCACCAAACTTGGTTACTTGCTTTTATTTATTTTCTGAACCCTTCCGGGTCTCATTGACAGAGACGTCGTCAGGGGTTTCCCATTCACGTACGTTTAAACGGCCAGAGCATAGTCAGGGCAGTGTTCCCGAATCGTTGTGAACAGTTCATCACGGCTGAATGGCTTGGTCAGGTAGTAATCTGAACCGGCAATTCGTCCTCTGGCACGGTCGAAGAGACCGTCCTTACTGGAGAGCATGATGACGGGAATCTGTTTAAATGCGTTGTTATTTTTAATCAGCGCACAGGTTTGATAGCCGTCCAGACGAGGCATCATGATATCGACAAAGATGATGTCCGGTTCGGACTCGGCGATTTTTGCCAAGGCGTCAAAGCCATCGGTGGCGGTAACCACCTGGCAACCCGCCTTGGTCAGAAGTGTTTCAGCTGTACGACGAATCGTCTTGCTGTCATCGATGATCATGACCTTGAGGTCTGTTCCGCTACCTTGCATGTTTTACCCCTGGCAATCCGCAGAAGAAGCGACAATGGTTCGCTGCCATTCTTTTCTTGTTGGTCCGTTCCCAATGGCTTAATTCTGTTTTAACCGGATATCTGGACCGTTTAATATCCTTTTTTATCATAAGTTGGTCATTGCTGACCAGAAACGTAATGGTTACAAGTCACGATTTTTCCAACCAACTGTAAAGTCCCGACGGTTCATGGCGATGTATCTAGATAATAAATCTCCGTGCGAAAGAGACAGGGACCTCCATGAACCGTTTTCAATTTCTGCTGATCAGCGTGTTTTCTGGCCTGCTTGGATGGAATGCTGACGTCTCAGCTGAATCTCTGGAAGAAGCTCTGGGCCAGGCTCTGCGTTCACACCCTCAGGCAAAAGTCGCTCTTAGCCGCCTGAAGGCTGAGAGAAAAAATATCGATGCAGTCGCTGCCGATTTCTGGCCAACGATTGATCTTGCGGCCGGTATCGGCAGACAGCAAAAGGATACCAGTCCAGATACCGATGGGGACAAGCTCACCCGCAAGGAAGCTTCATTTTCTCTGAAACAGAACCTCTTTGCCGGTTTTAATACCTGGTACAACGTGAAGGGTGCCCGTAAAGGTGCTGAGGCGGAGCACTGGCGACTCTACTCTACACTGGAAGATCTGGCCCTGCAGGTTATCAATGTCTATCTCAAAGTGCTTGAGCGTCGTGACTTGGTGGAACTGGCAGAAGAAAACCTGGACATTCATCACGAAATTTTTGATCAGATTGAGCGTCGTGCCCGTCAGGGGGTGGCCCGAAGCTCTGATTTGATTCAGGTAGAGGGGCGGCGGGCAAGAGCAAATGCCAATCTCATCAGTGCCAGAAATAATCTGATGGATGCTGAAAGTGAGTACCGTGCCCTGGTCGGGCACAGTCCCGGTGATTTGGAGTTTCCCGGCTTTGCACATCTTGATTTGCCAGAAGATTTGCAAAATGCCATTAAAAACAGCAGGCAGGATCACCCCAATGTCAAAGCTGCTGAAATGGATGTTGAATCATCGGAACACGCATACTCTTCCCGTAAAAGCAGTTATCTGCCATCACTGGATGCTGAGTTAGACCAAAGCTGGAGGCGCAATGCCGATGGCCAGCTGGGTGATTATGGTGATACGGTTGCCATGGTGCGGCTTCGTTACAACTTATTCCGGGGCGGCGCTGATCAGGCTCGCTTGCTGGAAAGCGCCCATCAGGCAGAAGAGCGACGCTCCGAGAAAGCCAGGGTCATGAGAAATGTCGAAGAAACAATGCGTATCAGCTGGGCGGCTCTGCAGTTTATTGGCGCACAACGTGAGTATTTATTGCTTCATGAAGATGCCAGCCGGGATACGGTTGCGGCATACCGGGAGCAATTTAATATTGGTAAGCGGACACTGCTGGACTTGCTGGACAGCGAAAATGAATTATTTCAGTCCAGCAACAGTTTAACGTCTGCCATCTATCAGGAAACCTATGCCCGTTATCGTGTTCTGGCGGCGGTGGGCAGGCTACTGGAAAATGTGGAATTTTCTATCCCGAAAAGCTGGCATCTGGATGGTTAGAAAACGTCGTATTTTCTAATCGGTCAGCCTTCTACAGGAGGATTATTGCGAGTGTCGACACCTATGGCGTTTGGGCTGGATCAGCTGCCCATGCTTCCGCTGTGGTGTGAAATGGGGTGATGTAGACACTGTTTTATGAACACCTGACCTTTATGATATGTCCTTTCCCCGGTCAATCTGACACCCTTCGATTATACCCAAACAACGATTTAGAAAGAGAAGCTATAAACAGGGCGAAGTGTTTTTGTCTGAATCGTAATATAATACGCCGCTTCCAATTTTATGTGTTTTAGTAAATCAGTGGCTTGCCTGTGCTTGGTCGGTAGTTAAGTAGTTGGTTAACATCTTATTATGCTGTCGTCAGTTTTCTGATAAGCCCGAAACGGAATGTTGCCCATGAGCAGAACTGATAATGCAGTACAACGCTTTATCTTTGAAAATACCGATATTCGCGGTGAAATTGTTTCCCTTAACCACAGTTATGTTGATGCCCTGGCTGCCCATAATTATCCCGAGGTGGTCAGACGCCTGCTGGGGGAGTTGGTGGCCTCTGCCCTTCTGTTGAGTACAACACTGAAATTTGAGGGGCTGCTTACCCTTCAGGCCAGAGGTGACGGGCCATTGACTTTGCTTATGGTGGAATGTACCGACCAGCGGTCGTTCAGAGCGGTTGCACAATTCAAGGATGATCTTTCTGAGGGAACGCTTCAGGAGCTTCTGGGCAAGGCAAGCCTGTTGATTACCGTGGACCCGGTCAAAGGTAAGCGTTACCAGGGCATTGTTCCCCTGGAAAAGGAAACGCTGTCAGCCAGTCTTGAAGACTATTTTACGCAATCTGTGCAGTTGCAGACTCGCCTGTGGCTGGCCTGTGATGGCCAAACCTGTGGCGGTTTTCTGTTGCAGGCTCTGCCCGCCAGTGTTGAGCTTTCCGAGGACATTCGCGCTGAATCCTGGCAGCGCATGACGGCTCTTGCTGAAACCACTCAAGATGCTGAGCTGCTGGAGCTGGATCATGAAACACTGCTGGTCAGACTGTTTCATGAAGAAACTGTCCGTATTTTTGACAAGGAGCCTGTTCGTTTCGTCTGCACCTGTTCTCAGGAAAGAAGTGCAAAAATCATCAGCACTCTGGATCGCAAAGAAATTGAGTCAATTATTGAAGAAGAAGGTCAGGTGGCGATGGACTGCCAGTTCTGCAATCACCAATATGTCTTTGGTAAAGATGACATCGATTCAATCTTTAACGAAAAACCACAACTTCACTGAAGTTTTCTGATTCCTCTCCTTCCGATCCGGTCAGGAATTCCATTGAATTTCTGGCCAGTCAGAGTAAAAGGCGACAGTATTCGTCTGTATTTTCTTCCAGTGACTGATGATAAATTTGACTCGGGGCAATACTTTTAAGCCGACAAAGGTTTAACGTTTTTACCAGACTCAATTAACCAAGAGGCGTGATGAGGGGGTCTATAACCTGTAATTCCAGAGTTATATTTCAATAATAGATCCAATACCCTATCATAGCACGTCACAAAAATTACCATAATCTAACAACACAAAACGTTAAGTTGAGCGTATTGCCTTAGGAGAACTTTGCATGGCCCATGTAAACGTAAAGGAAGCTCTGGCTGCTGTCGGAATCAAGGATGTCATTGATGTGGTTTATAACCCTTCTTATGAAACGCTGTTTGAGGAAGAGACCCGTCCGGAGCTGGAAGGTTATGAACAAGGGGTAGTTACTGAAATGGGGGCAGTGTCGGTGGATACCGGTATCTTCACTGGCCGTTCTCCGAAGGACAAATACATCGTCAAAGACGATACAACCCGGGATACCATCTGGTGGTCAGACCAGGGTAAAAATGATAACAAGGCAATTACTGAAGAAGTCTGGGCAGATCTTAAATCACTGGTAACCAATCAACTGTCCGGCAAGCGTCTGTTCATTATTGACGGTTTTTGTGGCGCTAATCCTGAAACACGCCTGAGTGTGCGTTTTGTGACCGAAGTGGCATGGCAGGCTCACTTCGTCAAGAACATGTTTATCCGGCCCGGCGAAGATGAGCTGCAGGGCTTTAAACCGGACTTTATTGTCATGAACGGTGCCAAATGCACCAACCCGAAATGGCAGGAGCACGGTCTCAACTCGGAAAACTTTGTGGCATTCAATCTCACGGAGCGGATCCAGGTGATTGGTGGTACCTGGTATGGCGGTGAAATGAAGAAAGGGATGTTCTCCATTATGAACTACCTTCTGCCGCTCAGAGGCATAGCGTCCATGCACTGTTCTGCCAATGTGGGTGAGCAGGGTGATACTGCCATTTTCTTTGGCCTGTCCGGAACGGGGAAAACCACACTCTCTGCCGATCCCAAGCGTGCCTTGATCGGTGATGATGAACATGGCTGGGATGATGATGGCGTGTTCAACTTTGAAGGCGGCTGTTATGCCAAGACCATTAACCTGAGAGAAGAAAATGAGCCTGAGATTTTCCACGCCATTCGTCGTGACGCGTTGCTGGAAAACGTAAGCGTTGATGCCCAGGGTAACATTGACTTTGATGATGGCTCAAAAACCGAAAATACCCGGGTTTCCTATCCGCTGTATCATATCGATAACATTGTTAAGCCGGTTTCCAAGGCTGGTCACGCCAAAAAAGTGATCTTCCTGACTGCCGATGCTTTTGGTGTTTTACCGCCGGTCGCCCGTCTGACCCCTGAGCAGACCAAGTACCACTTCCTCTCCGGTTTTACCGCGAAACTGGCGGGCACTGAGCGTGGTATCACGGAGCCAACACCGACGTTCTCTTCTTGCTTCGGTGCTGCCTTCTTGTCACTGCACCCAACCAGGTATGCTGAAGAGCTGGTTAAGAAGATGGAAGCCCATGGCGCTAACGCTTATCTGGTAAATACGGGATGGAATGGTACCGGCAAACGCATCTCCATCAAGGCAACCCGGGCGATCATTGACGCCATTCTGGATGGCTCTATCGATAAGGCCGAAACCAAAACGCTGCCTTTCTTCGGATTGCATGTACCGCAAAGTGTTGCTGGCGTTGATGGCAGTATTCTGAACCCTCAGGATACCTATGAGGACCCGGCAGAATGGGAGCGTAAGGCACACGACCTGGCGGATCGATTTATCACCAACTTTGTTAAGTTTACCGATAACGAAGAAGGTAAGGCGCTGGTAGCTGCCGGTCCATCACTGGGCTGATAGGTATACAGTTCCGTGGGAAGGACGGGGCAATAATCTCCCCGTCCTGGGTGATAAGTAGTTAACCAAATGAAATCATATATTTCTGACTAAGTTGTCAGTCACTCTGCGGCGTTGCAACTCCGGTCACATAGCTACGGCTATGCTCCCTACGTTGCGCCTTGCATAGCAACTGCCCACTTAGCCAGAAATATACGATTCCATTTGGCCAACTACTTATACTCCCTCGTCGGGGCTGTTTAAGATTGTCTCTCTCTGGCAGGAATTTTCCAGAGCAGCGCAGTAGATCCTTTCGGTATGAGGCACGTTAGATCATTGGCGCAGTGAATTATTAAATAATCACCATCGGGGCTAAATTTGGCCCCTCTAACGCGATGATCCAAGATTATCAGTTCTTCATCTATCCATTCACCATCATCACCCTTGCACCAGAGTTGCACAAAACCCGGCTTGTGATGATCCTGCTGAATGTCTTTGCTGCCATAGGTCAGAAAGCGGTTATCTGTCCCATTAAATTCGGCACCTCTGAGGCCATAGCCATCAGGGATGGTCACAGCATGTTTGATCCACTTGCCATCGTCATTGCGCCAAAGGATGTAGGATTCAGAGTCTGTGGTAAAGTGAAGGGCACAGGCCATACGCCCTGAGGGTGAAAACCGGCTGTCATCGACTCTGCCTTCAAGTTGAACCACCAGCTGTTCCTGCCATTGGCCCTGGCTGTCGAGGCTCTGGATTTTCACCGTGTTATCATTAAGGCTGCTGGTCAGTACACTGTCCTCCTGATGGTTGAAGGCAGCGTTGTCGATGGCTCCCTGATGACGTATCCATGCCTTGTTAATCAGGTTGCCTTCCCCGTCATCACCCCAAATGCAAACGTCACTGGTTTGCTTGCCGTAGCTCAGGAGAAAATTCTCGAAGGGGCTGAAGATGGCTGTGTCACTGCCGATGTGCCTGAAGCACTGACCTTTATCCAAAGTGTCATCATTACGGTTGCAGTTACAGAGTATAAAAGCACCACGATTGAGATAGGCCAGTAATTTACATCCGGAGGGGCTGAAGTCGACATAATTGCAACCCGGAATCGTTTTTTTATCTACCCAGTCACCGTTATTGTCATAACCGGAGATTATAACGTTTTTGGCTGTGTCTCTGGTCAGTGCATGCTGCTCATCACTGCTCAGGAGGGCAGCTTTGAGTTCCACGTGGCTATGCATGACCGTTTTCACCTTAAGACAGTTGTTCTCATCGTTAAAGCCCCAGATGGTCGCTGATCTGTTGTTATTGAGGGTCAGTAAATAATTGTTCGTGGTCTTGAAGGGCGGTTTCTTAAGCTCAGTTTGCATGGCGCAAATGATCTCTAATGGCTGGCGTTGTCGGGTCCACCGGCCGTTACTGTCCAGACGCAGTACGTTGATTTTGAGATTCCTTGGGTCGAAGGTCACAATTTTATCATGCAACGGGCTGAAACTTGCAGTCACTGGCGGATGGTTTTTTTCAAGTGGGTTGTGTGCAAGTGCCGCCACCTCCTCCCAACAGCCATCATTATTCAGCTTACTCACTTTGACATCGCCATCGTCACAGAGGCTCAGAAGCGTATCTTCTGACGGGTTTAGCTGACCAAAAATCTTTTGGGAACCCTCGATCTTCCCGTTCTTCGACCAGTTGCCATCCGGATCTTGTCGCCAGGTTCTCAGACTGAAATCTCTTAAGCTGTCGCAACCAGTGATTAACAGATTCTTACCCGTTGGGCTGATACTGACCTCCTGAATATAACAACCAAAGCTGGCCTTCAGTTTGAATTCAAGACGATTTGTCCGGCATTGAAAAATGTCACTCTTCCGGGGGGTAACAGAGCCAGGCTCAATACGACTATCGCCCGGTATCATCCCGGTATGGGGCTGTTCATGGGGTTGCGATGCATCGGCCACACTGGCGTCTGGTGAAACATAACTGGTGGAAAAATTCAGCCTGACAATGTTCGGTTTACGATCACCAATATCTGTATCTGTGATGGCCACCCATCCGGGTGGTAAATCCAGTTTCAACCGTTTGAGCGATTGAGTCTGTTTGGGGACTTCTGAAATACTTTTGTTAAATTTAGCCACTAACCTGGATACTGGCTCCAGACCGTTAATTAATGCCTGTTGGTCTTTTGCCAAATTCCTTGTGGTGGCGTTACCAAGCGAACCGCTGAAGTGACTCTGTGCTGATGGTTCCATAATAACTCCGGTATATTGCCGCAAAGTGAATTTACAGGACCATTGATCAGTAGCATCCAATGGATATTTGACTCGTCATGCTGTTGCCTGTCTGAGTCATCAGTATCTGAGCTGTAGATCAGTAAACAGGGAAAAAGTTCCTGCCTTAGGCATTTTCCGGTACTCTGAAGGTTTGTTTGCATACAAATGGTTCAGTTTCGTTATAATTCCGGGTTTTCTCTGGTCATTAGCGTGTCTTTATGGCTTGAATTTTTCAGGTAAGGATAGACATTGATAACCGGCTGGATACAGAAATGGTGCTGTTTCTGAGCATTTTCTGGAAACTGTCCTATTGTTTTGATTCCCATGATGAGTGTGTTTTATGCAGAGTATCTCCCAGCGTATAGCTGAAGAGTTGGGTGCCAGACCTGAACAGGTCACCAGTGCTGTACAGCTGCTTGATGATGGCTCTACGGTGCCTTTCATTGCCCGTTATCGAAAAGAGGTCACCGGAGGTCTGGACGATACTCAGCTGAGAACGCTGGAAGAACGTCTTCGTTATCTGCGAGAGCTGGAAGAGCGCCGTGAAGCCATTCTCAAGAGCATTACCGAACAGGACAAGCTGACGCCTGAACTGGAAAAAGATATCCGCTCCGCAGAGACCAAAACCCGCCTGGAAGACCTTTATCTTCCCTACAAGCCCAAACGCCGTACCAAGGCTCAGATTGCCCGTGAGGCGGGTCTGGAGCCTCTGGCCGATCTGCTGTTCGATACCCCGGAAAAAGCGCCTGAGGTGGAAGCAGCGGCTTTTGTTGACGCAGATAAGGGCGTAGAGGATATCAAGGCAGCTCTGGAAGGTGCCCGCTATATCCTGATGGAACGTTTCAGCGAGGATGCCGAACTGCTGGGTCAGCTGCGTGAGCTGCTCTGGGATGAAGGCATCCTGAGCAGTCGTGGCGTTGAGGGTAAAGAAGAGGAAGGTGCCAAGTTCCGGGATTACTTTGAACACGATGAGCCACTGAAAACTGCTCCTTCCCATCGGGCGCTGGCCATTTTCCGTGGACGAAATGAAGGGGTATTGCAGGCTAACATCCGCCTCGCCAATGAGCCGGAAGACCGTCGTGAAACCCATCCCTGTGAAAAGCTGGTGGCTGATTTCTGGAAGGTTGAGCATAAAGGCCGGGCGGCAGATGACTGGTTGAAGGATGTGGTGCGCTGGACCTGGCGGGTCAAGCTGCTGTCTCAGTTGGAAACCGAGTTAATGACTCGCATCCGCGAAAATTCTGAAGATGAAGCCATCAAGGTGTTTGCCAAGAACCTGAAAGACTTGCTGCTGGCGGCACCTGCTGGCCTCAGGCCAACCCTGGGTCTGGATCCGGGCTTGAGAACCGGTGTGAAGGTTGCCGTGGTGGATGGTACGGGTAAATTGGTCGAGCATACGACTATTTACCCCCATGCTCCCCAGAAGAAATGGAAGGAGGCCCTTGGCACTCTGGCCACCCTCTGTCTGACCCATCAGGTTGAGTTGGTCAGTATCGGTAATGGCACGGCATCCCGTGAAACGGACCGTCTGGCTGCTGAACTGATGCGCAGCTATCCAAAACTGGGCTTGACCAAAATTGTGGTCAGCGAAGCCGGTGCATCCGTGTACTCTGCATCTGAACTGGCTGCCCGTGAATTCCCGGACCTGGATGTTTCTATCCGTGGTGCCGTATCCATCGCCCGTCGTTTACAGGACCCTCTGGCCGAACTGGTTAAGATTGAGCCGAAATCCATCGGGGTGGGCCAGTACCAGCATGATGTCAGCCAGATCAATCTGTCCCGCTCTCTGGAAGCGGTAGTTGAGGACTGTGTAAACGCGGTAGGTGTTGATCTTAATACCGCTTCCAGCGCCCTGCTGGCACGCGTATCGGGCCTTAACCGAACTCTGGCCGACAACATCGTTGCCTATCGCAATGAAAATGGTACCTTCAGAAGTCGTAAGGACCTGCAGAAAGTGGCCCGGTTTGGTGCTAAAACCTTCGAGCAGGCCGCAGGCTTCCTGAGAGTAATGAATGGTGATAACCCTCTGGACAGTTCTGCCGTGCACCCTGAGGCGTATCCAGTGGTAGAGAAGATTGCCAACCAGTCAAGCCGGGATGTGCGAGCCCTGATCGGGGACTCGGCTTTCTTAAAGGGCCTGAATGCGGCGGACTTTACCGACGAAACCTTTGGTCTGCCCACCGTTACTGACATCATCAGTGAGCTGGATAAGCCTGGTCGTGACCCGCGTCCGGATTTCAAAGCCGCCGAATTCAAGGATGGCATTGAAGATATCCGCGATCTGAAGCTGAATATGGAACTGGAAGGCGTGGTCACCAACGTCACAAACTTTGGTGCGTTTGTGGATGTTGGCGTCCATCAGGATGGTCTGGTGCATATCTCCGCGTTGTCTGAAAACTTCGTTAAAGATCCCCGTGAAGTGGTAAAAGCTGGCGATATCGTTAAGGTCAAAGTCATGGAAGTGGACGTTGCACGTAAGCGTATCGGACTTTCCATGCGGATGTCGGATAAGGCCGAAGAGCGTGCTGAAGCTCGCCAGCAACCACGGCAAGCCAGAACCGAAAAGCCAGCAGCTCGCAGCAAGCCACAGAAAGCCGGTCAGTCCGGAAATCGTGGTAAAAAGCAGGATTCAGGTGGTACTTTTGCCGACTTGTTTGCCAATGCGAAACAACTTCGCAAGTAAACAAACTCAGAGAAAAAGCCGGTTTTGACAGTGTCTGCAAAGACACTGTTAACGGCGATGTTTACCTGCCAACGAAAGAGCCAGACAAGCCTTTGTCTGGCTTTTTTTAGGGGATTTAGACAATTCAGGCTGGTATTATATGGACGACAGGACGAGGCTGTCGCACAGGCTCCCGGGCCAAAACGTAATATGCCAGGAATGATTACCCTTCGCAGTTTCGGAAAATGCCGTTGATCTGTCTTTTGCGACAACCTCAGGCGGTGGTCAGCTGCTAAGCTGATTGCTATTTTATCAGGCTCATTCAGGTTGTCTTGCCCGGTTTGAAGCTGAGTACTTATGAGAGTTCGTTCATGGTGTCGTGGTCGCGGGTATCCGTGTTGCCAATTAGAATCATCTCTCTGAACGAATGTTATAGATAATTATTATTGGATCTGTACCTTGGCTACTGAGTATCAGGATCGTCTGGAGCTTTTCCAGTCCAGTGCTAACCATTCAGTTCTTCATGGCATCTGCCATGGTATTGAGCGTGAAAGTCTCAGGGTTACCTCAGATGCCCGTCTTTCCCGGAAAAATCATCCTGAGAAACTGGGGCGTGCATTAACCCACCCTTATATCACCACTGACTATTCTGAAGCATTGCTTGAATTCATAACACCGGTGCACAGCCGCATCAGCGATACGCTCTCCTTTCTGGAGCAGCTGCACCAGTATACCTGCCAGAATATGGCAACAGAGTTCCTCTGGGCCGGCAGTATGCCGCCGCTGCTGGAAGGGGATGACAGTATTCCTATCGCGCAGTATGGGAGTTCCAATATCGGGGTAATGAAAAGTGTTTATCGTGAAGGGCTCTGGCATCGCTATGGCAAGCCAATGCAAACCATTGCCGGTATTCACTATAACTTCTCTATGCCAGAGGAGTTCTGGGCCCTGTTACAGCAGTCCTCCGGACAAGAGGAGATTAGCGCTCAGGACTTCAGGTCAGCGGGTTATTTTTCCCTGATCCGGAATTTTCTGCGTTACTCGTGGCTGCTCATGTACCTGTTTGGGGCCTCTCCGGCCGTTAGCCGAAGTTTTTTTGCCGATGGCGGGGTTCAGTCAGGCCTTCAGGTGCTGGATAAAGACTCGCTTTTTCTTCCTTATGCGACGTCGTTACGTATGAGCGATATGGGGTACAGCAATCACGCCCAGTCTTCCCTGAATATTTGTTACAACACACTGGAAGAGTACGTGGACAGTCTTTCCAGCGCCATTCGTACACCATACCCTCCCTATGAAGCCATTGGTCTGAAACAAGACGGCAAATACCTGCAACTGAATACCAACCTGTTGCAGATAGAGAATGAATATTACAGCACCATTCGCCCAAAGCGGATTGCCCGTTCCGGTGAAAAACCAGTGACTGCCCTGCGCAACGAAGGCGTTGAATATGTTGAGGTACGTTGCCTTGATATCAACCCCTTTGAACCAATGGGACTGAGTGAGCAGGATGCCCATTTTCTGGATGTTTTCCTGGTCTACTGTTCGTTGCAGAACAGCAATCCTATTCATGCCGATGAGTGTGATGAGGTCAGCAATAATTTCAAAACAGCGGTTACAGAAGGCCGCCGCCCGGGTGTCGAGTTAAGACAGCAAGGGCAGCCTGTCCTGCTCCAGAGCTGGGGGCTACAGCTGCTGGATGACATGTCTCCCATTGCTGAAATTCTTGACCAGGCAAACGAATCATCAACGTTTGTTGAGAGCCTGTGTGCGCAAAGAGAAAAGCTGAAAGATGCCGCTTTAACCCCTTCTGCGCAGGTGCTTAATACCCTTGAAACCGGAGATTCCGGTTATCTTGAGTTGATGATGTCTTTATCGGAAAAGCACTCCAAACGCTTCTCTGAGCACGATCTGAGCGATGAACGAATAGCCTACTTTGAACAGCTTGCCCAGCGCTCTGTTGCTGATCAGCTGGCAACAGAAAACAATGATAGCCGTGACTTTGATACGTTCCTGCAGGAATATAAGGCAGCAGAATAGTTCCTGAACCATTGCCTTTAGTCAGTCGCCGGTGGAAAGGACTCTCTGGCGAATGTCTGAGATTAGAGCGTGGCAGTGAGGGTGGCAGAAATTAATAGACAGTACCCGGCTCCATCTTTAAATCAGACTTTGGAAAGTTGCTTTTATCTGGATGAAATCAGGATACTGCCAGCAGTATCTGAACTAGTATCAGAATCTGGAAATTAAAATAATTTTTTTTAATTAAATGGTTTTTTTTTAGTTGAAAAAGTTGTTGGACTACCATGAAAACTCCCTGAAACCATTGGATTCATAACGTTCCTGCAAAACTTGCAATTTAAATTGTGTTGTGTTTTGAAAAATAAACGCTTGCCGCAAAAAATTCACTGTCATAATCTAGCATCTGAGCTGCCTGACAAAGGCGCTTACGAGGTCCCCATTCACGCAGAAGAGATCTAATTGTTAAAGAGGAACTGTCTATCATGCTGGAGGGTTGCCAAACGGCTAAAGAACGTTGGGGAGGTGTATCAGAAATTATTGATCGCTGGCTCAACGAGCGTCAGGAGCTGATCGTCCTTTACTGCTCCATCAATGGAATGGATCAATTTGATGATGACAAGCGTCCGGTAGTCAGTAAATTAAAGGAACTGTGCCAGATTCTGGTGGATTATGCGTCAGCTGGTCACTTTGAGGTTTACGAGCAGTTGATTCAGGAAGCCCGGGAATTTAATGATGGGGGCGTTGAACTGGCTCATACGGTGCTGCCAAAGCTTGAAGAGAATACCTCAAGATGTCTGAAATTTAATGACAGTTGTGAATCAATCAGCTCTCTGCAAAAACTCCAGGGCGCTGTATCGGAATTAGGTGAAACGCTGGCAGAACGTTTCAGTCTTGAAGATAAAATGATAGAAACTCTGCATGAATCCCACCGGGAAAGGCTCACGGGATCATGATGTTCAGATCAGATGAGGACAAACTGTATTCAGACCATACAGTCGCTTTGTCCTCATTTCATTTTTAACTGCTTTTGTTCACATCCCTGAGTTCTACCTTGAAAATAATTGCCTCATTAGGTCCGATGATTCCGGGAATACCGCTGGAGCCGTAGGCCAGAGTCGAGGGAATAAAAAGCTCCCAGGTAGAACCTTCAGGCATTTTCTGTATTCCTTCTGTCCAGCCCGCGATAACCCGGTTTAACTGGAAAGTGGCGGGTTGGTTTCGAGTGTATGAGCTTTCGAAAAGGGTTCCGTCTATCCGGCGGCCTTCATAGTGAACGGTTACATGATCAGTAAGGGATGGCTTGATGCCAGTACCTTTTGTCAGTACCCGGTACTGCAAACCGCTTTCCAGCACAACAATGCCTGGTTTTTTGCTGTTTTCTGTCATAAAAAGCTGGCTTTTTTCCAGGCTCTCATGCGCTGCTGCCTGGTACTGAACCTGTTCGAGGTTTTTCTTTTGCACCTGCGCTAAATCTATAAAGTAGGTGACTTCATCCTGTGACAGCTGTAAAACCTGGTTGCCAAGATTATCCTCTACCCCCTGGATAACGGCGTTAACATTGATCCCATCAAATTGTTTCAGTTGCTCTGCCATGGACACTCCGAGGCTATAGCTTAATTTGTCATTGTCTGTTTCCAGAGCGGCAAATGAACACAGTGAGTAAGTGAACAGGGTAACGCTGGCAAGCGCTTTGAAGATCATATTTACACTCTTTCTGATAAATTTGTATCCTGCGTTTTGGCACAGTCTTTTCAGTACAGGTAACTCTGAGCCCTATCATTTAGTAAATTTGTTTTTTTGGCAACCCCGGACGAGGGTTGTGTAATGAAAAAGTGCCTTATTTAAAGTGTTTTTCGAGATAATGAATATGAAAAATACACGTCCTCTTCTATCTATCTGTTTTAGGAAAATGGAATTTAATTAGAAAAAAAACAGAGAGAAAGCTAAAAAAAAATTTGCAGATGACGAATAAGCACTCTATGTTGGAATTAAAACTGGATATAAATTATTCAGTTTTTATTACGATGTACTAACTACTAGTAGATTGGTTAAATTAAAACGAGGGACGACCCAATGCCTGCAACAAGGAAGACTGCAGCTAAAAAAAGCACTGTCAGGAAGGCTGCTGCTAAAAAAGCTCCTGCTAAAAAAACCACTGCCAGCAAGACCGTTAAAAAGGTCGACATGGTGAAAAAGTGGGAAAAAGAAATCGACGCACTGAAGAAAAAGCTGGAAAAAGCCAAAGAAGCCTTGAAAAAGGCCAAGGCCAGTGCCAAGAAAGCTACTGCTAAAAAAAGCACTGCTAAAAAAGCCACTGCCAAGAAAAAGGTAGCGGTAAAGAAGAAAACTACTGAGAAGAACGCCACCGTCAAAAAGGCGGCAGCCAAGAAAAAGACAGTAACCAAGAAAAAAGTGGCTGTTAAGAAGAAACCAGCGGCCAAGAAGAAAGTAGTAGCAAAGAAGAAACCTGCCACTAAAAAGAAAGTAGCTGCCAAGAAAAAGCCAGCAGCCAAAAAGGCAGTTGTGGCTAAGAAGAAGCCTGTAGCTAAAAAGAAAGTGGCCGCTAAGAAAAAGCCAGCAGCCAAAAAAGTAGCTGCCAAGCGGAAGGCTCCAGCCAGAAAAGCAGCTGCAAAAAAGTCCCCTGCTAAAAAGAAGTAACATAGTTGGTAACTCGAAGCTCTAAAGGGGGAATTCTATTCCCCCTTATTATTTTTGTATCTTCACTCTTTTCTCCTCTCTAGATATTCGATTCCTCTGAGTTACCTGTCCGCATTGAAAGACAGTTGTCACTTAATCTTCGCAAACCCGATACCTCAGTGAAAGCAGTTACCAGGAACCAACCCAAAAACTGTGGCTGGGACATGACTCATGATGAAAGTACCTGGGCTGATAGGTTTTGGATCTTTGCCCTGATTTGAAATGAGTCTGATCGATAGCTATTACGGTAATAGCATTCATACACGCTATTTCCTTGAAATAAGTATCGGGAACTAAAATCTGCAAATACAGTCTGAACAGAATAAAACAAAAGGGTATTTAACATGATTGATGGAATCAACCCTTTCACGATCCAGACAAGCAGCCCGGAAGCAGAAAAATGTTCTGTCTGCCTGATGGCCTTCGGCAGAGATGTGGCTACTCTCGTCACTGGCGTGTGTAAACACACCTTTCACACTGATTGCCTTAAAAATTCTCTCATTGCACAAAAACAATTCGCAAATAGGACTACCTGTCCACTTTGCAGAACGGATTTATCGAGTTTGGCAAAAGCATTAGTCAATTCAGCTACCACGGGCCAAGGGGAGCATGGGCAGGGCAGGCCTGACTCAGTGCCCCAGCGGGATATCAACCAGAATGCTCTTGTTTATGTAGATCGCATAAGGGAGCAACAAAGGGAACGCGCAAGGGCGCGCTACCAAAATGACCCTGCTTATGCACAGTACCAGAGGAGGCGACAAAGTACATACCAGGCGGCGCGTAGCCAAATTGATCCTGTTTACGCCGAGCGTGAAAGGGCACGCAAAAGGGAGCTGCAAAGGGCACGTTATCGGAATGATCCCGCTTACGCAGAGCGCGAAAGGGAACGTAAAAGGGAGTATAGGCAGCGCCAAAGGGAGCGTTACCAGAATGAGCCTGCTTACGCAGAGCGCCAAAGGGAACGTGAAAGGGAGTATAGGCAGCGCCTAAGGGAGCGTCACCAGAATGACCCTGCTTATGTCGAGCACCAAAGGCAACGCCAAAGGGAACGTGAAAGGGAGTATAGGCAGCGCCAAAGGGAGCGCCAACAGAATGACCCTGCTTATGCCGAGCACCAAAGGCAACGCCGGAGGGAAAGTAATAGGGCTCGCAGGGAGAGAAACCAGAGAGTCAATCAATTGCAATCGGTTGCAACGGTAAACTCTGTAGCAACAAGGGTGCTGGGCACGAATCAAACGAACGAAAGCACTAATTAATCCTTTCCTACCGGTCATCGACTCTTGGGAGTTACTATAGATAAATTGAACAAGGTGTTTAAGATTTGGCTTTTTGTTCAAAGAATTTTTTGCCTTCTCTGAGCTGGCGGTTTATACCGTCACCCAGTCTTTGCTGCTTCGATGATACCCTCTTGCAGGTAGCAGTATGTTTTTTCCGGCGTCACGATAGGCCTCTCCTTTATTATTAGCCTGATCGGTCGTCCACAATTAGACCATGTCAATGATCACATTGAATTCCATCAGCCTTTTAAGGTCTGGCAAGCTCCTTCTGGAGAATGCATCAACAATTATCCATTCCGGTCAGCACGTTGGCCTTGTGGGTGCTAATGGGTGTGGCAAATCAAGCCTGCTTGCGTTGCTTACCGGAGATTTGCAACCTGATAAAGGTGAACTCGCGTTTGATAAGGGGCGTGGACTGGCGCATATGGCTCAGGAAATTGATGTCCTGGACCGAAATGCCGTGGATTATGTATTGGATGGTGATATTGAGCTGCGCCGGATAGAGCAGGCGATTACTGAGGCAGAAGCGGCAGGAAAGCACGAAAAACTGGCCGATCTCCATGAGCAACTGCTGAGTGCCGATGGTTACACAGCCCGTTCCCGGGCAGAACAGTTGCTGCATGGATTGGGCTTTAATCACCAGGTACTGAACAAAAATGTCCGCGACTTTTCCGGTGGATGGCGGATGCGCCTGAATCTGGCCAAGACCTTGATGTGCCCGTCAGACATTATGTTACTGGATGAACCCACCAACCATTTGGATCTTGATGCCATTGTCTGGCTGGAAAACTTTCTCAAGCGATACCCGGGAACGTTGCTGGTTATTTCCCATGACCGGGATTTTCTCGATGCCATTACGGATCACACACTCCATATAGAACATCAGACACTGTTCCAGTACCGTGGCAACTATTCAGCTTTTGAGCACCTGCGCGCACAGCGACTGCAACAGCAGCAGGCTGCCTTTGAGAAGCAGCAGAAACTGCGGGCTCATATGGAAAAATTTGTTGAACGTTTCAGGGCCAAGGCGACCAAAGCCAAGCAGGCTCAAAGTCGCCTGAAGGCGCTGGCAAGGCTGGAAGATATTTCAGCGGCCCATGTGGATTCACCGTTCTCTTTTGCCTTTCCGGAAGCCGATAAGATGTCTGCACCGTTACTGGTACTGGATACGGCTGAGCTCGGTTATGGTGATAAGCCGTTATTAAAACTCAGCATCAATATTCAACCTGGCAGCCGTATCGGGCTCCTTGGTGCGAATGGCGCTGGTAAGTCAACCCTGATCAGAACACTTGCCGGGGAATTGCCACTGATTTCGGGCAAGGTCCATCTGGGAGAACACTTAAGCATTGGCTACTTCGCCCAGCACCAGCTGGAGAGTCTGGATTTCAATGCCAGCCCTCTGCTTCATCTGCAAAGGCTTTCGCCGGAGGCCAAAGAGCAGACGTTGAGAAACTTTCTTGGCGGGTTTGGTTTTCATGGTGATAAGGCCCTGGAGTCGATTCAGGGGTTTTCCGGTGGTGAGAAAGCGAGACTGGCTCTGGCGATCATTGGCTGGCAGAAGCCAAACCTGTTGCTGCTTGATGAGCCAACCAACCATCTTGATCTTGATATGCGTCTGGCCCTGACCATGGCCTTACAGTCATTTGAGGGGGCGGTGATTCTGGTTTCCCATGACCGAAACCTGATTCGCAGCACCACCGACGAGCTTTATCTGGTTCATGATGGCCGGATGGAAGAGTATTCAGGTGATCTGGATGACTACAGCCAATGGCTGGATCATCTTCGCTCTAAGGAACGTAATGAATCCCGAAGCGCCAGAAACGAAGAGAATGGCGGGGAACTGGTTGGCTCTTCACAACAGAACGCACAACAGAAGAAAGACATACGACGCCAGGAGGCTGAAAGGCGAAAAGCACTAAGGCCGTTGAAGCAAAAAGCGGAGCAACTGGAAAGTCAGCTGGAAGACCTGCAATCGTCCCTTGAACAGGTTGAAGAACGGCTCTCTGACCCTTTGATATACGAAGAAACCGCCAAAGAAAAATTGAAAGAGCTGCTAACCCGGCAAACAGCACTTAAACAGCAAGCCCTGGAAATAGAAGAGGCATGGATGGAAGCCCTGGAGGCCATCGAAAACGCCGAAACCAACTAATAAAATTGTGGGGCATGAATGCCCCATAATTTTATGCGACAGCTTCCTGCTCGCTGGCTTCTTCCTCTGTTACGATATCCAGCTTACCCAAAAGAGCACTCACACGGTCACCCCATGCGCTGAGTTCCTGCTTAAGCTGGATATTTTCTTCTTCAAGGCGGGTATTAGCAGACCTGAGGTCTTCTACTTCCATTCTTGACAGTTCCAGTTTGTCAATCAGGTTCTGGAGTCTTGATTCAAGCTGGCCTAGGGATTCAATAGACATAACGACATTTGCACCGAGAGGTCTGTGAAAAGTATTTAATAGTTTGCACTATTGCGGAAAGTTACGATAGCACGTTTTTATCGGTTTTGATCACGGTTTTGATCACAAGAGTTTACCGCTATTAAGAATACTTCAGTAAAGCCTGACTATACTAGGTTTAATTCAAGATAATCGTTGAATTTACCGGTAGTTGAATTTATCGGTATCAGTGCCATGCATTTTAAAGCAGAGCAATCTGTTGCCTTGTGGGCCCATTCCGAATGAAGTTTCATTGCAGGATAGTCCTTCATAGGAAGACAAGTACCCAGAAGCCTGTCGCTTCGGGAGTTCCAAATGAGCAAGACTTCTCAGCCCTGTGCCAGAATTATTTCAGCCTTGAATGTTGAAGATGAGGCGATTCGGGCCTTCTATATTTCCCTGATCAACAACCAAAGTGTTGATGAATACATTAATGAACGACACCTGCACTTTTGCTCAAGACAGGTTGAAGGTTACTTTTTGAGCCATGTCCTGGCGTTGACCGAACTGGCTTTGGAGTTGCCTGTCGTCAGGACCTGATGGCCCACCGCCAGGCGCTGGTCAGACATCAATCCCGGATAAGCTGACAAAAAAAAATGAAGACGATAAACTGCCTGCAATTTCTGCTGCTCTCGTCGTGTGAGAGCGCTCTTTAATGAATAATAAGCCTGAAGCGCCATAGTGAACCACCATAAGTAAAGTTAAGCGGATTGGGAATTTGCTATGGCCAGGAAAGGGATACAGGAAGTTTATGCCTGAATTGATTCCTGCCGATTCGGTTGGTCTCGTAGCGCCCATTGCGATACCGTTTGATCAGCCCCTGTCGTTGAACTGTGGCGAACAGCTGGACAAGTTTCAGCTGATGGTCGAAACCTATGGTGAGCTGAATCAGTCCCGCTCCAATGGGGTACTGATCTGCCATGCCCTCAGTGGTCACCATCATGCGGCAGGCTATCACAGCATGGCAGATCGCAAGCCCGGTTGGTGGGATAACTTTATTGGCCCGGGAAAACCAATCGATACCCGCCGGTTCTTTGTTGTCGCCCTCAATAATCTGGGGGGATGCCATGGCAGTACGGGGCCGACCAGCATCAATCCCGAAACCGGCAAACCTTATGGGCCAGACTTTCCGGTGGTCACTGTCGCAGACTGGGTTAACAGCCAGGTCATGCTGGCTGACCATCTGGGTATTTCCCAATGGGCAGCAGTGATCGGTGGGAGCCTGGGCGGGATGCAGGCACTGCAATGGAGCATTGCCTATCCCGAAAGACTTCGCCATGCCGTTATCATTGCTTCTGCGGCCAGGCTGTCGGCCCAGAATATTGCCTTTAATGAAGTGGCCCGGCAGGCCATCATGTCCGATGATCAGTTTGCCGGTGGTCGTTACCTGGAAGCGAACAACATTCCCCGCAAGGGATTGGGGCTTGCCCGCATGGTGGGGCATATCACTTATCTGTCTGATGATGCCATGGGGGCCAAGTTTGGTCGTGAGCTGAAAAATGACGGCTTCAGTTACGATTACAATGTTGAGTTCCAAATAGAAAGTTATCTTCGTTACCAGGGGGAGAGTTTTTCCGGCAGCTTTGATGCCAACACCTATCTGTTAATGACCCGGGCACTGGATTACTTTGATCCGGCCAGCGAGTTTGACAACAGCCTGCCAGATGCCCTCAGCAGGGCGACCGCCCGATTTTTTCTTGCTTCGTTCTCAACCGACTGGCGTTTCTCCCCCGAGCGTTCAAGAGAGATGGTCGATGCACTGATGAAAGTGGATAAGGATGTGACGTATCTTGAAGTGGATGCTCCCCAGGGGCACGATGCTTTTCTGATGGATATTCCCCGCTACGTGCGAGGTTTGTCGGCCTATTTGCATCGGGTAGCGGAGGAGTGCTTATGAGCCGGGGGGATTTTGAGATTATCAGGAACTGGGTTGCCCCGGGCAGCCGGATTCTCGACCTGGCCTGTGGTGATGGACAGCTGTTGCACGAGCTTCAACGAGAGAAGCAGGTCAGTGGCTATGGTCTGGAAATTAATGCCCAGGATATTGAAGCCTGCATTGAGCGGGGGGTAAACGTTATTGAACAGAACCTGGATCGCGGGCTGGGCAACTTCAGGGATGGTAGCTTCGATACCGTGATTATGACCCAGGCACTTCAGGTGATGCACTTCCCACACCTGGTGCTGGAGGAGATGCTCAGGGTTGGACGGGAATGCATTGTCACTTTTCCTAACTTCGGCCACTGGCGCTGCCGCCTCTATCTTGCCGCCTATGGTCGCATGCCGGTCTCGAAGTTTATGCCTTATACCTGGTATGACACCCCCAATATTCACTTTTGTACCTTCAGGGACTTTGAAGCGCTGTGCCGGGAGAAAAATTACCGGGTGTTGAACCGAATGGTGGTGGATCAATCGTATAAAAGCGGCCTTGCGGGGCGTGTCTGGCCAAACCTGATGGGTGAAGTGGCCATTTATCACTTGGGAACGATCCTGAAATAGTTTCACATTTTTACAGACGCTCCCCGCTGCCCGCCTCCCGCTACCCGAAAAGCCGAAATTGCTTGTGCTTTTGCGGGCAGTGGGTGGCGGGAAGCGGGCAGCGACCCTCTCCAGGACTGTGTAAAATGATGAAGTTATTCTGGAACAAATCAAAAAACCGGAGAATTGCATAATGGCGATGCTGCGCAGTATTACGTCAATGACTCAGCGTTGGATGGCATGTCTGGCCCTGCTGGTGTTGGGCGTTGTCGGGATGGTTAATCCGGTGACGGCTGACAGCCAGATTCCGGAAGCCCGGGTGATGAGTCAGGAACCCATTGAAATGGGCAACTACCGGATCTATTTCAGTGCCTTCAACAGTACATTTGTGCCGCCTGGTATTGCCGAGCAATATAGTCTCCGTCGAGGAAGCCGGTACGGTATTGTCAACATTGCCATTCGTGATGTTTCATCCGATGAACTGGGTACCGCAGTCACCGGCAGGGTCAGTGGCCACACCATGAACCTGCTGACTCAGAAAAGCAGCCTGAAGTTTTCTGAGGTCAAAGAAGGCAGTGCGATTTACTATCTGGCCGATTTTAAGTTTTCAGATGAAGAGCTGCTAAAATTTGCCATAGATGTTAAGCCTCAGGGCAGCTCGCGAAGCGAGACACTTCGCTTTGAACAGATTTTTTACCATTAAAATGTCGCCTGTTAGTTCTGTTTGTGTTGCAGGTCAGACATTTTAATCAGGGGTCAAGTGCAAAATTGTGGGAAACAGTATGAATGAGGGGATTCGCAAGGTGGTGCTTGCCAGTGGTAATCAGGGCAAGCTGGCGGAGTTTCAAAAGATGTTCGAGCCCCTGGGGATTCTGATGCAGCCCCAGAGTGAGTTTGGTATCGGTTCAACCTGGCCGGAAGCGGAAGAGACGGGCCTGACCTTTATTGAAAATGCCATTATCAAGGCCCGCTATGCTGCCGGAATATCAGGCCTTCCGGTTATTGCCGATGATTCGGGCCTTGAGGTTGATTACCTCAATGGCGAGCCGGGCATCTACTCTGCCCGTTATGCAGGACCCGACGCTTCCGCTGCTGATAATAACCAGAAGCTGTTGCATCGATTACAGGGGGTTAAGTCGGCCGAGCGAACCGCACGATTTCACTGTGTGCTGGTTTACCTGCGTCATGAACATGACCCCACCCCGGTTATTGCCCATGGCCAGTGGGAGGGGTATATCATTGAAGAAGCCCTGGGAGAACACGGGTTTGGCTATGACCCCCTGTTTCTGGTGCCCGCAGAACACTGTACGGCGGCGGAACTGCCTTCAGAGTTAAAGAATCAACTGAGCCACCGGGCCCAGGCATTGCAGCAGTTGGTTGCCCGCCTCAAGGAGAGAAAACACTGAAGCCTGCTTCAGTGCTGTTAACATGCTTAAGCTTCCTCCCCTTAGTCTTTATATTCATGTGCCATGGTGCGTGAAAAAGTGTCCTTATTGTGATTTCAACTCGCACAGGATCACCGGCGATATTCCTGAAGATGCCTACATCAAAGCGTTGCTGCATGATATCGACAACGAATTGGACAGCGTCCAGGGACGCCCGATCCATTCCATTTTTATTGGCGGTGGCACTCCCAGTCTGCTGACGGCAAACGCTTATCAGCAGCTGTTTAACGGCCTTCAGGCGCGGGTAAGGTTCTCGGATGATATTGAGATCACCATGGAAGCTAACCCCGGTACCTATGAGCACGATCGCTTTCAGGCGTATCTGGAGGCGGGTGTGAACCGGCTCTCACTAGGTGTACAAAGCTTTCAGGATGAGAAGCTGGCCGCCCTCGGGCGTATTCATTGTGCCGATGAAGCGCGACAGGCCATTGCCGCAATCACCAGCCATGGCTTCAGCAATATCAATATCGATCTGATGCATGGTTTACCGGGGCAATCTCCGGAGGATGCGCTTTACGATCTGAAGCAGGCCATTGACCTTAAGCCAGCGCATATCTCCTGGTATCAGCTGACCATTGAGCCCAATACGGTTTTCTACACCAAAACACCGGCATTGCCGCCGGATGATACGCTCTGGGATATTCAGGAAGCCGGGCAGGCCCTGTTGGCATCAGCGGGGTTTCAACAGTATGAGATTTCTGCCTACAGTCAGCCCGGGCGTCACTCAAAACATAACCTGAACTACTGGCAGTTTGGTGACTATATCGGTATCGGTGCTGGTGCCCATGGAAAGTTAACCCATGCATCTACCGGGCTGATTTACCGTAACTGGAAAACCCGCATGCCGGCAGATTACCTGGCAGCCGACAGCTATATTTCCCATGCCTTTGAGGCAGGGCGACGCGAGTTGGAAGCCGATGAGCTGCCCATCGAATTTATGATGAATGTACTGCGACTGCATGAAGGCGTTGATGCACAGCTTTATGGTGAGCGAACGGGACAGACATTAAGCGGTATCCACCAGCAACTGAAACTTGCCCGGCAAAAAGCGTTGCTGGAATCTTTAGAGTCGAGGCTCAAGCCTACTCCTGCCGGTCGGCTTTTTCTGAATGATTTGCTGGAATTGTTTGCGTGAGTGATTCGCTGGGGCGTGGTCAGGTATTGCCGGTTCTGTTGGGCTCGTCTGCTGGAGACATGGAGATATTTATTGCTAAGGTGACAAGCCTTCCGCGATCCGATTTTATCTCTTTTGTTGCCTCTATAAACTTATGAACACACTTTTGTACATCATCTCTGAAGTTACCAATATCCGCAGGGGGCAGGCTGCCAATATTTTTTGTTTGGTATTGAGAGGCCAACATATTCAGGCTGCCTTGACTGCTATTAAAGGCCATAGCAGCGTTCCATGTTGATGTTGCTCTCCAGGAGAGTTGTTTGTACACATCCAGTAAAGCCTTTCGAAGAGATTGAAGACTTTTGCCCACGTTGATTGTCGCGCACTTAATATGCTCCTCCACTACTAATTCTATGGTTGGTGCAATATTTTCAGGTGTGTGCAGCACCTTACAGGTTGATTGAATAGTTATTCCCGGAGTGTTCGGGCAGTTCTCAGGGAGTTGCCTTTCACAACTGAGCACAGGAGGTTGAGTCAACGTCGTAGCAGAGGATCTCTGCCAAAAAGGCTCGAGATTTTTTTTAAATGGCTGGTCAATGCCTACCACAAATTCTTTATTGGCAGCTCCTTCTTTTACCTTAAATTCAGCTTTTCTCTGGCACATCCGTTGTCCCATCTCCTGCAACTGATTCTCAAAACCACCGGGCTCCGAAGGCCTGGGTCGGGTTGGTAGCTCGCAGCAGCTTATCCTTGCTTTTTGGGAAATGGTTCTGGTGGAGTTTGTTTGGCCTGATGCGCCCAATAACGTACGGTTACTGGTATTGGATTCTGTTCTGCCTGATAAGGAATGACTGTCCCGTCGTGAGTTTACCGATGGTTGTCGGGGCTTATAACCGGAATGTGCAGAGATTGAAACTGACAGGGGGGTAAATAGATTTTTTACTGTGGTTACAGACGTTGCCTTGCTGCCATTATTCAAAAGATTTGGCCGACTCCGTGCCGGTTGCGATGATGGTCTGGCCGATTGTTGATCATACTTTGCCTTGCCATGGCTTTTAAAATGGCCGGAGTGAGCCGTGGTTTTTTTCGTCGTTATACTATGTGCCGTTAACTCTCTCGGGTTTTTCGTCACGGACTCGTGGTGCCGGGGAGCTGTTGGTAGTTGTTTATCTGCCTGAACCTCACTGCGTTTTGGCGGTTGATTTGGACGTCGCTGCCCTGGCATTTCCGTGGCAGAAAAATTCTGGATGGGTTGAAAAGGGTTTGGACGAAGCGGATCTGCCATTTTATACACCCATTAAGTGAATTTAATGGGTATATAGATGTTTATTCTATAAGATAGTTTTAGATCGAGTAGCACCTTATCCTCAACCTGAAATTGAGAACCGCTATAATTTGTCCGCAGGGTTATATATTGCCATCGACGTTTACCTGTTAACGTTACAGGGCAGTCTATTCTCGGTCAGGCTCCTAGGAGGCTGTCCGAGAATAGCGCCCGTAGCGAGGATGGCAGAAAATTGAGGATAAAAAGTCGGAAATTTTTAGTGAATAGTGGTTCTATTTGCTAAAAATTTCCGACTTTTTAGACCAATTTGCTGCCACCGCAGTAGGGCAGTCTATTCTCGGACAGCCTCCTAGGGGCAGGTTCCACAAGGCCATCTACCGGATGCGCTTGAACAGCAGGTCCCAAACCCCGTGCCCTAATCGATGACCACGCTTTTCAAACTTGGTGAGCGGACGAAAATCCGGTCTTGGCGAATAACCGTTTTCTGCGGCCATGTTCTCGAAGCCTTCTGCTGAGTTCATCACTTCCAGCATCTGTTCGGCATAATTTTCCCAGTCAGTGGCCAGGTGAATAATGCCACCGATGTCCAGCTTGGGACGAATAGACTCAATAAAAGCCGGTTGAATCAGGCGGCGTTTGTGGTGGCGTTTCTTGTGCCATGGGTCCGGGAAGTAAATCTGTACCCGTGACAGGCTACCATCGGGTACGCACTGCTTCAGCACTTCAACTGCATCGTCGCAATAGGTTCTCAGGTTGTGGATGCCTGCCAGACGGGCTTCATTAAGCAGGCTGCCGACACCCGGGCGGTGTACTTCAATACCAATAAACTGCTTATCGCTCTCCTGTGTCGCCATGGTGACCAGGGAATGTCCCATGCCATAGCCAATTTCCAGAACCCGGGGTGCTGCATCCGTAAAGGCATTCAGGAAACCCTCTGTGCCTTGCACCAGAGTCAGTCCCCAGTCCTGCCAGCACTCATCCCAGCCCCTTTGCTGGCCCGTGGTCATGCGGCCAGCGCGGAGCACAAAACTCTTGATTTGACGTTTGTGGAGCGTTTCCTGTTGTGGCTCATCAGCCTCATCGGCCGGTTTTACAGTATCGTTCATGGAGATCTGAGTTGGTAGAAAATGATCGGCGTAAGATACTGCTCGGGGCGTAAAATGCAAATTTTAGAGGCTGTCTATTCTCAGCAGCCTCTTAGATGCGGGAATAATCTCTGGCGGCAAAAAAGGCCAGTATCAACCAGCCAATGATGAATGAAACACCTCCAAGCGGTGTAATCATCCCCAGCCAGCGGATGCCGCTCAAACTCAAGAGATAGAGGCTCCCTGAAAACAGCACAATGCCCACAGCAAAGAGGCCAGCGCTCCACTTCAGCTTTGTTGAGTCCGGGTAATTTGTTCCCAGCAAGGCCACAAACACCAGTGCCAGGCTATGGTAGAACTGATAGTCTGCGGCGGTCTGAAAAGTGTCCATTGCCCGCTCAGAGAGAACGCCCTCCAGCGCATGAGCGCCAAAGGCGCTCAGTGCCACGGCAGTCATACCGCTGATGGCACCAACCAACAGGGCATTCATGACTTGTGCATCCCCGGCAGATGGGTTGCACTGTCCGCCGCTAACAACAGGCCTTCCTGGAAATAGTGTGAGCTGGTTTCAAACTCATCAAGGTGTGCCAGCAGATGACCCAGTTCGTTATACACATCAACACTTTTCCGGAGCCTGAGGCTGGCTTCAAGATACTCCCGGGCTTTACCCCAGAGTTCATTGCGCAGTGCCAGGCGACCAAGCGCCAGTAACAGTTCGGGGTCATTGGTCCGCTGGTTGAGCAGCGATTCTGCAAACAGCAGTTGCTTTTTCAGGTCTTTGCCCGGCGTTTTGCCATAAAGGCGGATCAATGGCTCGCTGTAGCAGTGATGAAGATTTTCCCGCAGCAGCAGTTCGGTTTTTTCCCCAGCACCCAGTCGAACCAGACAGTCACAGTAGCGATAGAGGATGGCCGGATCCTTCCTCTGACTGTGGCTCAGGCCGGACCAGATATCATCCGCCGGTTTGGTTTTCTCTTCGCTGGAGACGCGGTTTCGGCCGTAGTTATAAGCCTGTTCGAACAGCGCTTTGAATGCCTGTTGTTCCAGCTGGTGATATTCGTCGTCCTTAATCACTTTTTGCTTGCGCAGCCTGGGCAGCAGTTTTTCCAGTGATTGCCAGTCATTCAGGCGGATATAGACCTGCTTGAGCATTTTCAGAATGTAGCCATGACGTGGATACTTCTTGTGCAGATGGGTCAATGTGGCCAGCGCCTGTTCCAGGTGGTTACTGGCCAGTTGCAGTTGTGCCTGGGTGATACCAATCGCCATTTCTGCACCCGGTGCCTTGCTGTCCGCCTGTCTTAGCCAGTTGGCGCTGGCTTCATGATTTCCTGCTTCATGGGCCGCCCTGGCGGCGGCCAGATAGTTGATTAACGGTGATTCACTGTTTTTCGCCGCCTGCCCAAGGAGCCGCTCCGCCTTTCGCCAGTGCCCTTTGGTAAACTCAGCCAGACCCCGATCAAACAGTTTTCTGGCCCTGGCTTTGCGGGCACCCGTTGACAGTGGGTAGATAACACTGAATGTGCCCAGCAGTAACCGACCCATAATCACCGCCAGCCAGACCAGGCCAAGGGAAATGACAACCAGCAGCAGCAAACCCCAGAGACTGCTTTCAAAGGTCATCTCATCGTAAGCAATCAGCACATAACCATGGTCGTTGACCATGATATTGGCCAGTAAGAAACAGGCAGAAACAATGGTCAGGAACAGTGCAAACCCTTTCATGAAAGTTGCACTCCCTGTTCATCAGGCTGATCCGGCTCTATCAATGGCGGACTGCTTTTCCCTTCATCGCCATCGGGTGATGCTGGTGTTGTCTGGTTTTCTTCCGGCTCGATGGTTGAATCATCGTCTGCAGGTGTGAGAGTTGAGCTGGACTGGTGCTCTTTCAGTGCCTCCAGAGAACGATGAATAGTGGGCATATCGGGGGTAATGGAGAGTCCTTCCAGTTCAGTAAGCTCTTTAGCCAGCTGATTGCTGACATCACCACCGAGCATAAAATAGCGACTCAGCCAGTCGCTGGTTTGTTTGAGACTGTTTTGATAAATCGTCTGTTGTCCGGTAATCAGCGCGAGTTTACTCTGTTCGATCAACATCAGCATCTTCTGACGGATTAACTGCTCCTGTTCCGGTGTCAGCAATACTTCAATGGGTTGCTCTCGCTGGGTATTAATACGGAACAGTCTGGTGAAACGGTGCCAGGTGTCCAGCACTATGGCCTTGATGGTTTCCTGCCAGGTTCTGTCCGCTGGTGGGTTAGTTTCATCAGTGACCATTGATCCGGGGTCCGGGGCACTGGCCACATCGGCAATATGGCCATCATCCAGGATCACAAGACCGGGGATCAAATCTGCAATGGCTTGCAGTCGCAGCCAGATACCTTCCTGATCCAGCAGGGTGGTCGCTTTCAGAACCGCTATATCTTCTGCCAGGGCCTCTCTGACCGGAAAGAGAGTGTAGTCATCCAGTTGCCCCAGTATCTGCCCGGCACTGGCCATCAGTTCAAGGGCCCCGGTAACATCATTGACCGTCAGCAGTCGCTGATTGGCGAGGCGCAGCAGGTATTCGACTTCGGCAATACGCCATTGGTTGCGTGTGGAACCTTCAAGTTCCCGGACTTTGCTGGACAGGGTATCAACCCGGGATAAAAGTCTGTCTTCCCGCTGTTGCAGGGCTTGCAACTGTTCTTCGTGTCTTTCTATATCGGTGGCGGTGTTTTGTGCCACCGTAGTCAGCCTGGCCTGTTGTCGTGCAATCTGTGTCTGCAGATGATCCATGCCATCAAGCAGAACCGGCTGGTTCTGTTCCAGTGGCATGGCCCGCCAGCCGATGTAGCCACTGAGGCCAAGGGCGCAGGCGGACAATAACAGGGCAAAGCCTGCCAGACCTTTACCTGAACCTTTGCTTTGGTGTTTTTTGGCGGCTTGCTGTTCTGAATGGGACTCTTTCGCTGAATAGATGTCGGTTTTCTGCTGAACATCTTCAGGGGTATTGTCTGGTAAACGGTCTGTGTTCTGGTCTGTATCGCTCACGCTTGGGCCTTCCGATTGTTCGAGAGGATAGTCTCCCTTGTTTTTCTATCTCTTGCCCGGGCACTTCTTTCAAGGTTCCCGCTCATTTTTCACAAGAGGCAGATTTGGGCCAATGCTTGCAACATCATCTCGTTGCTGGCGCCACCAGTATTGGTTACCTGTTGAAAACCCAGGCTATGGGCCTCCCTGGCAACCCGTTCACTGGGAACAAGCAGCCGGTAGTCAGCTCGATAGGGCATGGGTAAATAGTACCCAAGGTTTGTCAGGGTTTCGCCACTACCGCAGAGAATGACATTGATTGAATGGCTTTCCAACTTTTTTACCACTGCATTGCGTTCATAGGTGGGGCAGGAACGCTGGTAAACGTCCAGTGTGTGGACCGTGGCACCGGCATTAGTGAGCTGCTCTTTCAGCATCTCCCGTCCCCCCACGCCCTTGATAATCAGGACCTTCTTATTCTGAACATGGTTAAATGTATCCAGGGTAAGAAGGGCCTCACTGTCTACGCCGGTGTCTGAATAGTCAGCCCTGATCGCAAACTGCTCAAGTTCAGCTGCTGTGCTGCTGCCAATGGCAAACCACTGGCAGTGAATTGGTAGCTGTGGCCAGTACCGTTCGATCAGCTCTACGCCCAGGCGGGCGGCCGGACGACTGGTGACAATAATATGGTCAAACTGGTCGAGCATCAGCAGGCAGTCTGTCATTGCCTGTGTTTCTGCCAGCGCATCAATAGCAAGCATGGGTACGGGCCAGGCCTGGCCACCAGTTTTCTTGATGGCATCTGCCAAAGCCTGTGCCTGAGGCTCAGGGCGGGTTACCAATGCGCGAATATGAGACAGTTTCATTATGCAGTTGAACTAATTCTTTATCCAATAAGTCAGAGTTGGTGCTACTCAGACGTCAAGTGCAATCAACCAGACAGAGAATATTATTCATGGAAACAAATGTACAAGTAACGAATGCAAACACTCGAGTCGAATCGAATTTTACACCAACATCCATCACTGAAATAGTTTTATTAAACGGGCATAGGCTGAGTCACACGGATACAGTTAAAAGTCGAATGTCTGATAATTGTCCAATCTGTCAAGAAGCACTATTCTCGGAAGAAAAAGGCATTATAGAAAGACCTTGCCATCATTTTGAACACCAGGAATGTATTATCAGGAAAATGACCGCCGACAATCAAGCTACCGCTATAACAATATGTGCTACCTGCAGAAGTGAAAAGCCGCACGATAAAGAAAATATCTTTTATAACAGCGGTACTGAATGGTTGAAGAAAGCTGAGCAAAAATGCGAGAGAAAAGATTGCTTGTATGTCCAAAAAGGAAATGACAAAGCAGTGGTGCCTGAGTGTCCATATCCATATTCAATGTTTCCGGACCATGGAAGTGCGAATGGCTTCCTTCATCAATACGGCAAATTAGTAGACGAACTTATTGTAACGCAACTGGGCTACTCCGGTATTAAAGCCTCTGGATTACGTGTGGAAAATATAACTGAGGAACAAAAGAATGAAATGGAAAGAAAGTATGGCAAAGAAAATGATTTGAAGAACCTGGTTGATCAATTTGATGAAAACCACTGGAGAGCAGAAGAGAGTATAATCACCCTGGAACGAACATTTAATCAGGGTTTTGAGCATACCATTGACAATACAAAGTCTGTCAGACGTAAAATAAACTCAGAAAATATGACGGATGAAAGTGAAAATACTATTAGAGATAGAATCCAGGACGCCAAACAAGCCTTATCAAATACGGCGGTCAGTAAATCTCTTATTGATTTGCGTGCTGCGCTTGAGAATGACAGAGAGCAGTCCGGGGGGTGGGGGGTACCTGAAATCACATCAATGATTTCACTGTCAAAGCCAAATCCTCATGAGCTGATTCCCGGTTTGGCAGAGTCAACGGATATGGATTTCTCCCTGGTCAGAAACTTTTTTATAGATGGGGTGAATCATCCATTCGAAGTTCGATTGGATTCACAGATCCTGAATGAATCCAAATCAGTGAATGAGGCTGTTTCAAATGTTATTAACTGTGTTCGGTGTGAGCTTGTGATGAGTAAACTCATGAAGAACTATCCGGCCTATTTTGATGATAAAACCAAAGTGTATTTAAAAACACCATTTGATTACTGGGGTGATAAAATTGAGATTGTTTGCAGATATAGTAAAGAACAGGCTTATGCCATCAAGTTGAGTGAAGTATTTGATTTTGAAAAAAAGGTATTTAACTTCACAGTATTTCTGGATGCCGTGGATAAATTCAGGAGTTATGGTATTAATCGCCATGATCTCAGAAATGGTCCAAAGCTTCCGGCAAGCCACAGGCCAATGGGTCGGTTCGGTATGGAACGTTCAAACCGTCAGAGTGGACTGTTTGGTCGCGATTCTGGAGGTTTGGCATCTGAAAGCCCGTCAGTATCCAGGAGCTTCTTTGATGCACCCAGTGGGTTTGGGAATTTTGGATCTGCGGCACAACAATCAGTACCCCCGTCAAGACCAATGGGCTTATTTGGTACATTCGGTGGGTTGACGTTTGGTCCATCCGGCGGGTCGAAAAAGGTTGGGTTTGGATCAGAGCCCTCGTCAGGATCCACGAGCTTGTTTGGTCCACCCGGCGGGTCGAAAAAGGTTGGGTTTGGATCAGAGCCCTCGTCAGGATCCACGAGCTTGTTTGTTCCACTCGGCGGGTCGAAAAATGTTGGGTTTGGATCAGAGCCCTCGTCAGGATCCACGAGCTTGTTTGGTCCACCCGGCGGGTCAAAAAATGTTGGGTTTGGATCAGAGCCCTCGTCAGGATCCACGAGCTTGTTTGGTCCACCCGGCGGGTCGAAAAATGTTGGGTTTGGATCAGTGCCCTCGTCAGGATCCACGAGGTTGTTTGGTACACCCGGTGGGTCGAAAAATGTTGGATCTGCGGCACAACAATCAGAGCCCCCGTCAGGATTCACGGGCTTGTTTGGTGCCCCCGGTAGGTCAGAAAATGTTGGATCTGCGTCAAATCAGTGCCCCCGTCAGGATCCACGGGCTTATTTGGTACACTCGGCAGGTCGGAAAATGTTGGATCTGCGGCACAACAATCAGTGCCCCCGTCAGGATCCACGGGCTTATTTGGTGCACTCAGTGGGGGGGGGAATTTTGGATTGATGGAGGCACCACAAGTGCCATCCAGTAACGGATTTGTACAAATACCCGTTGGTGGTGAGCCCGGATTTACTAGCTCGGATCCCACAACAGCATTGACATTTCTTTCTTCTCAGGAAGAAGAGTTTATTGATTTTAACGATATTCTTTAGGTTTTAATCAAGAGCAGTTTACACCACACCAGATCAACACCAACGCCGTCGGAAGGCGGCTTTACCTGCCCTCCGCAGAGCTCAATCCAGCAAGGATTTTATCCGCCCCCTGTTTCAGCAGTGATTCAGCCACCTGAATACCGGCAGATTCATACTCTTCAGCGGTACAGATCACTTCACTGCGATAAATGGTCTGGCCATCAGGGCTGCCGACCAGGCCTCTGAGAAATAGCCGGTCTCCGTCCAGCTCTGCAAATCCGCCAATCGGGACCTGACAACCACCATTCAGTCGTCTGTTCATGGCCCGTTCAGCACCCACCCGGATGGCCGTGTGTTCGTCGTGCAAAGGGGCAATCAGTTGTCTGGTTTGCTCGTCATCCTGGCGTAACTCAATACCGACGGCACCCTGTCCGGCCGCGGGCAGGCTCACAGTGGTATCCAGGTAACTGCGAATGCGGTCAGCCATCGCCAGTCGAATCAATCCTGCGGCTGCCAGAATGATAGCGTCATATTGGCCGTCATCCAGTTTGGCCAGACGGGTATTCACATTACCCCGCAGAAACTGAATGGTCAGATCAGGACGGGCAGCCAGTATCTGGCACTGCCGGCGCAGGCTTGATGTGCCAACAACGGCACCCGGTGGGAGTGCATCCAGAGAAGCATAGTGATTGGAGACAAAGGCATCCCGTGGGTCTTCCCGCGGGCAGATAACCCCAAGGCCAAGCCCTTCGGGAAACTCCATGGGGACATCCTTCATGGAATGCACCGCAATATCGGCGCGACCTTCCAACAGCGCATTTTCCAGCTCTTTGACAAACAGTCCCTTGCCACCAATTTTCGCCAGTGGCGCGTCCAGAATGCGATCGCCCTGGCTGGTCATTTTGACCAGTTCGACCCGGATATCCGGGTGATGGTGTTCCAGCTGCTGTTTGACATATTCCGCCTGCCACAGGGCAAGGGCGCTTTTACGGGTGGCGATACGAACGGTTTTCACAGGATTGATGGCTTCTATTGTTCAAATTAAGGAACAGTCCCTACATTAACTTCCCGGTTTAGAGCGTGATCTCCGTTCATCCTGAGCGGAGTCGAAGGGTGACAGGCACAATGCGTGAGCACGGAGCCCACGCCCTTCGACAGGCTCAGGACGAACGAAGTTTAGAGCCTAAGCAATAAGGAGGTTATGTAAGGACTGGGAGGCTGTCCGAGAATAGCGCCCGTAGCGAGGATGGCAGAAAATTGAGGATAAAAATTTCGTTTTGTGAGGTGAATAGCGGGGCTATTTGCCGAACAAAACGGAATTTTTAGACCAATTTGCTGCCACCGCAGTAGGGCAGACTATTCTCGGACAGCCTCCTAGTACCAGCTATAGACAAACACACTGCTGGCAAAACATTTGTGAGGGATAATACGACAGACCGGCTTTAAGAGACAGAGGCAGGCTCTGTTGGCCAAGCAGAGCCCGGAAGGGAAGTCAGACGTTACAGGGATTGCATGATCTTTTTGATCAACGGCACATGACGTCGGCTGATGGACAGTGGCTGTGGCACTGCCCTGAGATGGATAAAACAGTGCCCCTTATCATCCCGGGACAGACTTTCAATGGCATCACGGCGCACCAGCGCATTTCGGTGAATTCTGACAAAGTGCTGGCTGTGGTCTTCTTCCAGGGTTTTGAGCGAATCATCAATCAGCACTTCACCCTGGCGATGATGGACCGTCACATATTTATTATCCGCCATAAAGTAGAGCACATCATTCAGGGGAACCAACTCGATACCGCGCAGGGTTTTGGCGGCAATATGGCCCTGCTCCTGATGCTCTGGCAGATGGTCGTTCAGCCAGGCCAGTTGCAGACGATTCACTTTGCTGGCACGTTGTAATGCCTGATTCAAATGGTCCTGACGAATCGGTTTCAGCAGGTAACCCACGGCCTGGGCATCAAACGCTTCCAGGGCATGATTGTCATAGGCGGTGCAGAAAACCACGGCCGGTGGCTTGTCCATGGCGCTGATATACCTGGCAGCCTCCAGCCCGCCCATTACGGGCATACGAATGTCCATCAACACGATATCGGGGTGGTACTGGCTGCACAGATCGATGGCATCCCGTCCATTGCTGGCCTCATGTTCAAGCACCATAAAGTTATCAATCCGGCCAATCAGGTGTCTCAGCCGTTCCCGGGCCAGTGGCTCATCATCAACAATCAGGACATTCATTGTTCAGTGATCGGTTCCCGTCAGTAATTTATCAATGTTCTTATCAAATTTGTAAATCAACAGCGTTGTCCCATTGGCAGGGATAGTGCACCTGCGCCGTGTACCATTTGACACCGGAATGCTCCCGGATATCCGTGGTCAGGCTGGCTTTGCTGCCATAGAGCATCGCCAGGCGGGAACGGATATTGTTCAAGGCAATCTGATTGCCCTTGGAAATGGTCTCAGTATATGGCATCGGATTTTCTACAGAAATCTGAACCATTTGCTGATCAATGTTGATGCTGATGGTAATGCAGCCACCGGCCTCCAGTGGCTGAATGCCATGGTAAACGGCGTTCTCCACCAAAGGCTGCAAAGTAAAGGGAGGAATAGACAGCCTGTGCGGAAGTTCACCAACCAGCCACTTGACCTCAAGGCGCTCACCCAGCCTTTGCTGCTCGATTCTCAGGTAACTTTCGCTGATCTGTATCTCTTTCTGGATGGGGACGACCGCACTCTTATTTTGACCGGGATTTTGCAGGCTGGCCCTGAACAGGTCTGACAGGTCTTCCACCGCCTGCTCTGCTTTTTCAGGGTTGACCTGAATCAGGCTGGCAATAATGTTCATGGAGTTAAACAGGAAATGCGGGCGCATCGTCGCCTGCAATGAGTCGAGGCGGGCATTGTGGATAACCTGCTGCTGCAAACTGACTTCATACTGAATGTAAAAATAGCGCAGCAGCATGGCCGAGATAATCAGTGCCGCCAGCAGATTGCGGTTGACCTGTTGCCAGTCCGGTGCAAAGTGAACTGGCGACAGTAAGGCCTGAGAGAGCAACGTAAGCAGCAGCGTAATGATCTGTACGCCCAACAGAGAAATCATGACCGACTGCCAGGTGAGAAGCCCCTTCAGGAAAGGCCTGGCCAGATAGAGAAAGGCGCTGCTGGAGAGCACAATCCACTGAACAAACAGTGACAGCATGGCCAGTCGTGTCCAGCTGAAGTCGACCTCGCCAGGCAGGGCAAGCACCTGAACCAGGACAAACAACTCAGAAATCAGCACCAGCATCAACACCGACTGACCTGACCCAAGATCGGGGAGAAAAAAGTCATCTTTGTTGTGCCGGGGCTGGATCATCATGGGGCGGCTCTTGTTCTTAATGCTAAGTAGTTGGCCAAATGGAATCGTATATTTCTGGCTAAGTGGGCAGTCACTATGCAAGGCACAACGAAGGGAGCATAGCCTTAGCTATGTGACCGGAGTTGTAACGCCGCAGAGTGGCTGTCCACTTAGTCAGAAAATACGATTTCATTTGGTTAACTACTTATTTGAGAACCCGTTTTTATCAGGGGCTGTTTATCTCAGGCGGCCTCTCAGGAAAGAGGCAGTGCATTATTGTTATCGGAAGTCTGTCTATTCTCTTGCCCGGAAGGAGGTGGGCGATGCAATCAAGCCATGACACCGATATAATGCCTCCGCTCACAACGCGCCAATGCCGGAGCGGTATTGATTGTACGTTCGTCTTTAAAAAATGAGAACCGGGTGGGGAAGAGATTAATGTCGGCAAGCCATTCAGCAGATCAGGGTGAAAAACGCAGTAACCACAGCTCTAATCAACAATGGGGTGGGCGTTTCAGCGAAGGCGTCGATGCCTTTGTTGCCCGTTTTACCGCTTCTATTGATTTTGACCGACGCCTCTATCGCCACGATATTCAGGGGTCAATGGCCCATGCCCGGATGCTGCACCGGGCGGGTATTCTGAGCGAAGATGAACTCAATGCCATTATCTCTGGCCTTGAAGGTATTCTTGAGGATATTGAGCAGGACCGTATTGACTGGTCTATTGAGCTTGAAGACATCCACATGAATATCGAGGCTCGCCTGACGGATCGCATTGGCGCTGCCGGCAAAAAACTGCACACCGGGCGCTCCAGAAATGACCAGGTCGCTACCGACATTCGTTTATGGCTGCGTGATGAGATTGACGCCATATCAGCAGAACTCAAGCGCCTGCAGCACGGCCTGTTGGTGGTTGCCGAGCGTGAAGCCGACACCATCATGCCAGGATTCACCCATCTGCAAACAGCACAGCCTGTGACCTTTGGTCATCACCTTATGGCCTGGTATGAGATGCTGGTGCGTGACGATGAGCGCCTGCAGGACTGCCGCAAGCGTGTTAATATCAGCCCCCTGGGCGCTGCTGCACTGGCAGGCACCACCTACCCTGTTGATCGGGAATATACGGCTTCTGCCCTTGGTTTTGATCGCCCTTCCCGCAACTCTCTGGACTCCGTCAGTGACCGGGACTTTGCCATTGAGTTCTGTGCCGCCGGGGCCCTGATCATGACGCATTTGTCACGCATGTCTGAAGAGCTGGTGCTGTGGACTTCAGCGCAGTTTAACTTTATTGACCTGCCAGATCGCTTCTGCACCGGCTCTTCCATTATGCCGCAGAAGAAAAACCCCGATGTGCCGGAACTGGTCAGAGGCAAAACCGGCCGGGTCAATGGCCATCTGGTGTCATTGCTGACCTTGATGAAATCCCAACCGCTGGCTTACAACAAAGACAATCAGGAAGATAAGGAACCACTGTTTGATACGGTGGATACCCTCAGGGATTGTCTGCGGGCATTTGCTGATATGGTGCCGCATCTTCAGGCCCACAAAGAGAACATGCTGGAAGCCGCTCGCCGGGGTTTCAGTACTGCTACCGATCTGGCGGATTACCTGGTGCGCCGTGGCATGCCCTTCAGGAATGCCCATGAAGTGGTGGGTAAGGCCGTGGCCTTTGGTATTCAGGAAGGCCGGGACCTGTCTGAGATGACGCTGGCGGAGCTTCAGGTTTTCTCCGATACGATCGGGCAGGATGTATTTGATGTCCTGACGCTGGAAGGCTCGGTAAGCGCCCGTAATCATCTCGGTGGTACAGCGCCGGAGCAGGTCCGGCAGGCTGTGCTGAATGCCCGTAAAACACTTTAAAGTGTGGCGGTGGCCTTCTATTCCCATGACAACCCATGGGAATAGATCAACCGCCATGGTTGATATACTTTTGAGCCGTTGTTAAACCCATGAGCTTGTTGTTACACCAGATTGTTCTGCGCCAGGCAGAACGTTCGCCTTCCTCGAAAGCCCTGGGCTGCAAAGACCAGTGGTTTGATTACCAGACCGTTTCCCGACAGATTCGTTCGGTGGCCGCCGGGTTGCAAAAGCTGGGTCTGATGCAACATGAACGGGTGGCAATCTACCTGCCTAAAACGCCGGAAGCGGTCTTCAGCTACTTTGGTGCAACGGCCGCCGGTGGCGTTATGGTGCCCGTCAATCCGGTGCTGAAAGCGCCCCAGGTCTTTCATATTCTCAAAGACTGCAATGTTCGTGTGCTGATGACTAACAAAGCCCGCTATCAGCAGCTGGAAGCTGAAATTCACCAGTGCCATGATCTTATGCAAGTGATTCTGGTTGATGGTGACCTTGCTGATGAGGACCCGGTCAATAATCCCTTGTCTGATAGCGCTTTCGTTCATCGACAATCCGCCAACCCAATGAACTGGGCAAATTTCCTCAAGCCCTGTGCCTGGTGGGAACCAGTGTCGTCCATTGATGCGGATATGGCGGCAATTCTTTATACCTCCGGCAGCACAGGAAAGCCCAAAGGCGTTGTGCTGTCACACCGTAATATGGTCACGGGGGCCAGCAGTGTTGCCCAGTATCTGGGCAATACACCGGAAGATCGCCTGCTCTGTGTTTTGCCCTTCAGTTTTGATTACGGCTTCAGCCAGCTGACAACGGCATTTCTGGTGGGTGCCAGCTGTTATCTACTGGAATACCTTCTCCCCGGGGATGTCATTAAAACGGTGGAGAAACAGCAGATCACCGGGCTTGGCCTGGTTCCGCCACTCTGGGTTCAGATAGCCGATCTGCCCTGGCCACAAGGGGCTGGTGACAGTCTGCGCTACTTTACCAATACCGGTGGTGCCATGCCGACGGCCACCCTGGCTGTACTGCGACAGCGTTTTCGCTATGCCAAACCTTACTTGATGTATGGTTTGACCGAGGCATTTCGCTCCTGCTTTCTTCCTCCCGAACAGATTGATTTACGACCCGGGTCTATGGGTAAAGCCATTCCCAATGCGGATGTGATGGTGATCAATGAGCTGGGTGAGATCTGTGGACCCCATGAACCCGGCGAGCTGGTGCACCGTGGTGCCCTGGTCAGCATGGGATACTGGAATGATCCGGAGCGAACCGCTGAACGCTTCCGGCCTGCACCCTGTGCCATACCGGGAATTCCGGGCAAAGAGCTGGCCGTCTGGTCCGGTGATATTGTTCGTAAAGACGACAATGGATATATTTATTTTGTCGGTCGTCGCGACGATATGATCAAAACCTCCGGTTATCGGGTCAGCCCAACGGAAGTGGAAGAGGTGGTTTATTCATCCGGGCTGGTGGCAGAAGTGGCGGCTATTGGTGTCCCGCACTTCCGTTTGGGGCAGGCCATCGTTCTGGTCGTAGTGAGCAGCAGTGAAATCGATGAACCCTCATTGATCCGCCACTGCCAGCAATGTCTGCCCGCTTATATGGTCCCCATCCGTGTTATCCAGCAAACGACACTTGCCAGAAATCCCAATGGTAAAATTGATCGCAAGCCATTACTGGAAGCCTACCGGAGGCTGTTTCAGGACGAGGAGGCACCTGTTTCGTGAATGATCTTGGGCAAGAGAAAATGACTAAAGGACATCACCGGCTGGCCAGTCTTCAGTCCAGGGATAACCAATTACTGATTGCCGGGTATACCGCTGCTGATCTGGTGACGATTGCCGGCTCTTCACCCTGCTACATCTACGACCGGCAGGCCCTGACCCAGAGAGTCGCCCAGTTTCGTCAGCAGATGCCCGCAGAGCTGAAGCTTCACTACGCCATAAAAGCCAACCCGATGCCCGCCGTCGTGGGCCATATGGCACAGTGTGTGGATGGGCTGGATGTTGCTTCCCACCGGGAAATGCTGGTTGCCCTGGGGACCGGTATGGCGGCGGCCAATATCAGTTTTGCCGGGCCGGCCAAGGGAGAACATGAACTGAGAGCTGCCGTTGCGGCGGGTATTACCATCAATATCGAGTCCCCCCTGGAGTTGCAACGGCTGTACCTCTGTCACCAGCAGCTGGGTATTCGCCCCCGTATCGCATTTCGGGTGAATCCGGACTTTGAGTTAAAGACCTCCGGCATGAAAATGGCCGGCGGCCCCAAACAGTTTGGTATAGATGCTGAACAAATGCCGTCTATTCTGGCGGGGCTTGATTTGGATAAACTGGACTTTCAGGGTTTCCATATTTTTTCTGGCTCACAGAATCTCAAGGCAGAGTCTCTGATTGAGTGCCATCAGCAAACCTTTGAGCTGGCCGCCAGGCTGGCCGACCTGGTTCGAGCCCCGGTCAGGCATATTAATATCGGTGGCGGCCTGGGCATTCCTTACTTCCCCGGAGAACAGACGCTGGCAATGGAAGGTATTGCCGAAAACCTGCAGTACCTTCTGGATCATCGTCCGGATTCGCTCAAGTCATCAGAGGTGGTGATGGAGCTTGGGCGCTGGCTGGTGGGGGAGGCGGGGTATTATATTTGTCAGGTGACGGATAAAAAAGAATCCCGTGGACAGGCCTTCCTGATGACCAATGGCGGGCTGCACCATCACCTGTCCAACTCAGGCAACTTTGGCCAGGTCATCCGAAAAAATTACCCGGTAGTTCTGGCCCATTGCCTTGACAGTGGCGAACAGGAAGTGGTCGAGATTGTCGGACCGCTCTGTACGCCTCTGGATGTTGTCGGGGCAAAACTGGCATTGCCAAAAGCGGAGGTGGGAGACTATATCGTGGTTCTGCAGTCTGGCGCTTATGGCGCAACCGCCAGCCCTCAGAAGTTTCTCGGGCATCCCGAAGTGGTGGAGTTGTTATTGTGAGAAGAGCCAGGCCGGAATTAATCTGGCCTGGAAATAACCATCAGGCAATTGCCCCAACTGCATCCACATAGGAAAGAACAGAGCCAACGGTTTCGAACAGTTCGGCGTCCAGATCATCGTCGTTGACGGCAATGCCAAAGGTTTCTTCCATTGCCGTAATCAACCCAACCACGGCCATGGAGTCGAACTCCGGAAGGGCTCCCAGCAGTTCAGTCTGTTCATTGAACTCACTGGTATCCAGCTTGAGAAGATCTGCCAAAATGGCGTTCATTTGTTCCAGCTTGGTCATTTATCATCCCGAGGGGTAAAAATCGGCCACTTTAGGCATTTTCCGTCTATGGCGCAACTGTGGTCGTCAGCATGGAATAAACGGAAACTTCTATGTTGTGATAAGGATTAACGTTCGATCTGTGACTCAAGAGCCCGCCAGACCACATCCGGTGTCATCGGTGCAAAAATTCCGGGATTGGTGGCAGGAAACTCGCCGGTTGGACAGTGTTCAAGGGTCAGGTGCTTCTGTCCCGTGCCATAAGCACCGACTTTTACCGGGCTGGTGGGTCCATAGAGCGAGACCGCCGGTGTTTCCAGTGCTGCTGTTAAATGTCCCAGGCCGGTATCAACGGCAACGGCTGCCCGGGCTTCACAAATCACGCCAGCAACGTCAGCCAGTGACAGCTTCGGCAGCACGGTGGCCTGGCTGCTGGCATTGGCAATGCGCTCTGCCCTGGCCTTTTCATGGTCATTACCCCAGGGCAATACGACCTGAAGACCGGCCTGATTCACTTTCTGCGCCAACTCACACCAGTAGTTTTCAGGCCAGTGTTTGGTCGGCCAGGTGGTTCCGTGAACAAACACCACATAAGGCTTGTCCTTAATCAGCCCTTTGGGGAATTTGTCTTTATTCAGCAGAAACTGACCCGGTGTTTTCGGTAATACATAGGCCAGCGATTTGGCAAAGAGCTGGCGAACACGCTCAACGGCATGCTGTTCCAATGGGACCGCTTGAGGGAACTGGTAAAAACGGCTGGCAATCGGCTCACGGGCAGACTGTTTATCCAGCCCAAAGCGAGGACCTTTGGCTTTTCTGGCAATGAAAGCGCTTTTTAACAGCCCCTGGGCGTCAATCACGGCATCGTAGTTACTGGCACCCAGGGCTTTTTTGAACTGCTGCCACTCCCCGGATTTCCAGGTTTGCAGCAACGACTTGCGCCAGCGGCGCACAGCGACAGGAATCACCCGGTCAACCGCGGGATGCCAGGCTGGAATCTCGGCAAAACTCTCTTCCACCACCCAGTCAAAACGAAGACCGGGTATGGCTGATACGGCATCGGTCAGTGCCGGAAGGGTGTGGATGATATCCCCCATAGAGGAAGTTTTTACCACCAGAACATGCCTTGGTTGAGTCAACGGGCGTTACCTCCTTCTTCGACCAGCGTTATTTCAGGATGCTTTTCATGGTGACCGTCCTGGTCGGTCGTCAGATGAGCGATGGCAGCCAGAACCCTGTCTGGAGACAGCTGTTTCATGCAGTTCAAATGCCCGAGCGGGCACTCCCTTTTGAAACAGGGGCTGCAATCCAGCTTCATAGACAGTGTTTCACTGTTTTTGTTCATGGGCGGCGTATGATCGGGCGAAGTTGACCCGTAAACCGCCACCAGGGGGCGATTCAGGGCTGCCGCTATATGCATCAGGCCAGAGTCATTACTGACCACAGCGCTGGCAAAGGAGAGCAGGTCGATGGCATCCGCCAGCGATGTTTCACCGGCCATGTTATGGCAGTGCTGCTGCAATGCATCAGGCAGGCCGTTCTTTATTTCAGCGGTGACCGCTTTATCTTTGGCTGAGCCAAACAGCCAAACCTGCCATCCCTGTTCAGCAAGGGAGCGTGCCACTTCGGCGTAGTAACCGGTTGGCCACTGCTTGGAGGGGCCAAACTCAGCACCCGGGCACAGTGCCAGAATGGGCCTGTCGGTGTGCAGGTGGTAGCGGCCAGGGACTTTGCTGGCGGTATTACTGTCTACCTGAAGTGCAGGAATCGGCAGAGGCTCCGGTAGTGAAGCACCCTCCGGATAGGCCAGGGCGACAAACCGTTCCACCATCAGTGGGTACTGACTTTTATCCAGCCTGCGAATGTCGTTCAGTAGCCCGTAGCGCATTTCACCGCGCCAGCCAATACGGTGCCTGATGTTGGCCCAGAGGGGCACCAGTGCTGATTTGAACGAGTTGGGTAAGGCGATGGCATGTGTGTAGCCTTCCGCCCTCAGGCTTTTGCCCAGCTGGTAGCGGGCTTTAAGCCCCAGTTTGCCATGACCCAGGGGCATATCAATCCCCCTGCGAACTTCAGGCATACGCTCAATGATCGGCAGGCTCCAGGCGGGAGCGAGTACATCGATGATGGCATCAGGGTGTTGTTGTTTCAGGGCAATGAACAGCGTTTGTGCCATTACCATGTCCCCTACCCATGAGGGACCGACGATCAGATATTTCATCCCGTCTGGAATTCCTTATAGTGAATGGGAGGGAATTATAAGCGCTGTTTGCGCAGGTAAAAAGTGACCGGTTAATGAGCAAGACTCTCCGGGGCTGGAGAACCTGGATGGGCTGAACTGGTCAACAGGTTGAAAGGGGTGTCTGAACCAATGGCACTGACTTAAGCGTGAAAGCCTTGCCATACGTAGGCTTTAAGGCACCTTCTCAGGGTAGACATTAACACCTACTCCCTGCTTGGGTAAGTTAAAGACTGCACCACAAATGCCCATGGCGCGTGAAAATGTTTTGCGCCACCCTCAGGGATGAAAAATGGTTAAGCAAAATATTTTTCACGGCAAAGCGGTTAATGAAACCACATGCGTTGAGTTTATACCTTCGAGTGCTTGCTCCTGTTTCCATGGGCAGGTGTTTTCTGACTTCGTTGCCTGCTCGCTGGAATGGACTCCAGTTTATAAGTATACGCCACCTGATCATACGACGACGGTAGTTCAGATCGATGCCCTGGCAACCGATTGCAATCCTTAAGCCGGTATGTGCCTGACCTGCGTTGGTAATAGCGGTAAATGCACGCCCCCCCAAAACATGCCAGCACCAGGCCGGCTCCCGCGGCGATACCGATTATGGCACCAGCACTCAGGGAAGATGCCAGCGGTGCCACCGTGGCGGTCGACAGCGCTATTGCAGTGGTCATTGGCGCAGAAGCAGGCGCTCTGGAAGAGGTCATGGTGGTTCCTGGTATTGTTGTGGGCACGGTTTTCCAGAACGGTGACGTGGCAACGGTTGGCTGTGCCATCGTAGATGGTTCCACAGCCGGAACGTCCAAGGTTATGCTGGTACTTCCTGATACCCTGATCACGGTTGTCGTGACCGGTGTCGACTTGACGGTTGACGGTGTTATCGCTGGGGACAATGTCGCAGAAGAAGTCGGTTTTGGAACAAGTATGGGGGTTGATGCCCTGGCTCCGGTTTCACTGTCTGCTGCTGGCGTGGAGGGCAATGGTACCACTGGCGGAGTCAATGGTTCAGAAGCAGGCGCTCTGGAAGAGGTCATGGTGTTTCCTGGTATTGTTGTGGGCACGGTTTTCCAGAACGGTGGTGAGGTAACGGTTGGCTGTGTCATCGTAGGTGGTTCAGAAGTCGGATCGGCCAAGGTTGCGTTACTTCCTGGTACACTGCTCACGGTATCCTCGACCAGTGTCGACTTGACGGTTGACGGTGTTATCGCTGAGGAAAATGTCGCAGAAGAAGTCAGGTCGGTATCATTTATCTCGGTAGACAGTGCCATTGTTGTGGGCGAAGCCGGTTTTGAAACAAGTATGGTGGTTGATGCCCCGGTTTCGGTTTCACTGCCTGTTGTTGGCGTGGCGGTCGATGGTACCACTGGCCTGATCAATGGTGCAGAAGCAGACGCTCTGGAAGAGGACATGGTTCCTGGTATTGTGGGCACGGTTTCCTTGACCGATGTCGACTTGACGGTTGACGGTGTTATCGCTGAGGAAAATGTCGCAGAAGAAGTCAGGTCGGTATCATTTATCTCGGTAGACAGTGCCATTGTTGTGGGCGAAGCCGGTTTTGAAACAAGTATGGTGGTTGATGCCCCGGTTTCGGTTTCCCTGTCTGTTGCTGGCGTGGCGGCCGGTGGTGCCACTGTCGTGGTCAATGCTTCAGGACAAGGCAGGTCGGGAAAGAGTATGTCGGATTCCATGGGCGGGGTTTCGACGGAGAATAAATCACTGCTTAAATTGCTCGACATGCCTAACTGGTCAAGATACTTTTGGTTGGGTTCGCAATCCGGGAGCAAGAGCGAATGAGCGACAGGTTTACACACATTATCCAGCAGCGAACAGAAACCAGGACTGTTATATGGAACATTGTTAAGATAGGTATTACAAACCAGGGTACTATTATTTTTGATACGCTTAATTGCCTCTGAAACTTTGCCGTCGATCCTGGAATCAAACGCCTTGGTCTCGATAACGGTACTGTTAATATTATCAGGAATCTCCCCGACCCCAATACCAGCAATTGCATCTGTAGCGTTCACACTACTTTTCACTGCCAGGGTGTTGGCAACGGTTGCATCATTAACGTATCCTGTGCCGATAGCTGCATTGGCCAGTTGACCGGAAGTTTTGACCTTGCAATTCACCGCAGTGCTGCCGTTAACGATGCTATTATAAGCAGCTCCGGCTCCGATGCCCGCATCTGCCCAATGCCCTTCGGTTATGATTGTGCAGTCCAACGCTGTGGTGAGTGAAACGAAGCTGTCACTATAAATATGTCCCGCTCCAATACCGGCTTGGCCAAACTCATTTTTGGTAGTGACGTTGCAGTGCACTGCCGTCGTGCTAGTAACTTTTCCTCCTTTATCGACTTTACCCGCGCCAATACCGGCAAAGGCATTTTTCTTCGATGTTTTGACGTGACAATTCTCTGCCACAGTATTAGTAACAGTACCCTTCTTCTCAACCTGCCCACCCCCGATACCCGCGCTGGCATCGGTACCGTTTGCTGTAACATTGCAGTTCACTGCTGTGGTGCCAGTCACGGTGCCACCTCTAAACCATCCCCCGCCGATGCCGGCAAAACTATTATCTCCAGATGTTGTCACTATGCTGTCCATTGCCGTGGTGTCAGTAACATCGGACTCAATAGAATTTCCCCCGCCGATACCCGCATAGCCATGATTACCAGAAGTTACCACCGTGCAGTTCTGTGCCCTGGTGTTGGTAACTTTTCCACCGAAAATGCTTCCCGCTCCAACAGCGGCATTTGCATTATCGCTCATTGTTTCAACGCGACAGTGAACCGCTCTCGTGTCGGCAACATTTCCTCCTTCAACAACGCCTGAGCCAATAGCGGCGCTCCCACCCGATGTTGCACTATTCGAGGTTTTGACTGTGGAGTCCAGTGCCTTGGTGTTGGTAACGATTCCTCTGGTCAAAACATGTCCCACTCCAATAGCGGCATTTGCCTTATGACCGGATGTTTCAACTGTACAGTTCTTTGCCATAGTATTTTTAACAGTATTCTTAAACACACCGATGCCTGCGTACCCACTCCCGATGCCTGCGCTGGCCTCGCTGCCGGTCGTTACCACCGTGCAGTTCTCGGCCCTGGTGTTGTCAATGTTACCTCCGGTCAAAACATGTCCCACTCCAATAGCGGCATAAGACTTTTTGCCTCCGGTTTCAACGTGGCAGTCAACCGCTATCGTGTTAGCAACCGTGCCAGCCTCAACGTACCCTGCCCCGATACCCGCGCTTCCAGAATCAGAATCTTTGTCGGTCGTGATGTTACAGTCCACGGCCGTCGTGTTAGCAACGGTTCCGCCTTCTTGGACCTTTCCTGCAATAACCCCCCCATAGGCTCCATTACCCGAAGTACTTACATGAGCATTTTCAACCCGGATATTACTGATCATGGCATTACCAGAAATTTCACAGGCCACCACTGCGGCCGGGCCTGTGGACGTTATATTGGCATTAGTAAAGCGCAGGCTATCGACACTGCCTCCACCGGCCAGTTTTTTTATCAGGCAATGTCTGAGATTACCGATGGTACGATTTTCGCCATGGAAGATGCCGGTAAACGGATGGCTATCATTACCGATGGATTGCAATTGGCTACCATCAATACACGGAACAGTTTGCCGGTAAGTGCAATTGCGTGGAAAGCTCTCGTTACGGCCAATCATGCCCAGGATTTCGGCATCCGCCACCTCAATCGGCTCGCTGCCACAGGTGGCCGATGCTGCCAGGCCGAAAGCAGCAAGACCGGACAGCGCCCCCAGCACCGCCGCCGCATTGGGCAGATGACAAGACCCGGGCGCTGTGCTTGTCGGTTTACGATGCTGCTGCGATGAGTTCTGTTGTGTGTCTTTTATTTTATCGTTGTCGTTTTCCTGGGTTCCGTCCCGCGTTAAAAACGGTAACACCCCAGACTTCCTGGATACATCCAAACTGCCCCATCGTCCCTGTGGCTCTGTAGATGGTATTGTTGCAAGTCGGGAATCGCTGACAGTGCCGCTTCTGGGCACGGTCGGTGGCTGTATCAACATTACTACCTCATCAATACTTCGAAAGCTTTTACTCAAAAATATCCTGTGTCGTGTAAATCAGCGAATAAGAGATAAACACCAATATTTATTTGCTGATTCAAATTTTTGGGAAACAACATAGCTCAGAATGCTAAAGACGTTATGCCTATTTTGAAAAAGTCACAGAAAATACGACGTTGGTCACGCCCTGATGTTCAGGATTTTCAGAGCCAGAAAATCCTCAGGATAAGTTCAAAGACCCGGCGGAGTGCCACTACCGCCCGGTGAGAATTTCAAGCAAGTGAAGTACAGTAACTGGTTTTCCCCTCGTTCCCACGGTCCCCCATGGGAATGCATACCGGGCCTCTTGTGGGTCTCCATTAAACACTCATGATTCCGGACATAAACAGAATGTTTTATATCTGGCAGGCTCCGGTATGCATTCCCGACCCATAGGGCCTGCATGGGAACGAGGGGGGTGGCTGTGTGGGTATTAGCGCTTTTTTGTACCGGGTCTCACACGAACTCCGCAGGCGGGGGGCCGCCCTACGGAGCGCTCTGCACCTGCGCGGCCCGACACGTTTGGTAAGTGACCATGAAAATCGACATCACTTCCTTTACCGGCGAGGTTCTCAGGCTGGATAGCCATCTTCTGGATGATACTCAGTCAGAAGCAGCGGTTGATTGTCGTTTAACTAATGGCAGCCTTCACGCCTCCCAGCAATCTGCAAGGGATGGTGGTGCTGCCCGGCGGCGGAGCGGTGGGCTTCTCCGGTAAGGAGCTGATGTTCAATGACCCCTATCATTTATATGCATGGCCAGCAGGTTTGAGTTAGAAGGTACCGATACAGTCACTGCCGTGATTTTGGCCAGCGCCATGGCTGAGCTTTGAAGGGAGCCAGTCCTCCTGCATGATCTGGTCAAAGGTCCATGGACAATTCTCCGGGAAATCTTCTTTTGACATGTCGGTGTCGATGATTGCTGCTCGAAGGGCAGATTCAAAGATGCCTTCCCAGTCACTTATAATTTTTGCCTCCAGGCTTGGGTATTTCTCCATCAGGTCTTTGGTTTGTTTTCGGTGTGCCCGGATGCTGTTTTCCCAGCTATGGCCATATTCCCGTTTTTGGGGCTGGTACTGCCATTTGAACAGGTGCATCAGTAATTCTGCCAGGTGGCTGTCCAGCTTTCGATCCAGCTTCATAGACAGTGTTTCACTGTTTTTGTTCATTGGCGGCGTATGATCGGTCGACGTTGACCCGTAAACCGCCACCAGGGGCCGATTCAGGGCCGCCGCTATATGCATCAGGCCAGAGTCATTACTGACCACAGCGCTGGCAAAGGAGAGCAGGTCGATGGCATCCGCCAGCGATGTTTCACCGGCCATGTTATGGCAGTGCTGCTGCAATGCATCAGGCAGGCAGCTTTTTATTTCAGCGGTGACCGCTTGATCTTTGGCTGAGCCAAACAGCCAAACCTGCCATCCCTGTTCAGCAAGGGAGCGTGCCACTTCGGCGTAGTAACCGGTTGGCCACTGCTTGGAGGGGCCAAACTCAGCACCCGGGCACAGTGCCAGAATGGGCCTGTCGGTGTGCAGGTGGTAGCGGCCAGGGACTTTGCTGGCGGTATTACTGTTTACCTGAAGCGCAGGAATCGGCAGGAGCTCCGGTAGTGAAGCACCCTCCGGATAGGCCAGGGCGACAAACCGTTAACCGTTCCACCATCAGTGGGTACTGACTTTTATCCAGCCTGCGAATGTCGTTCAATAGCCCGTAGCGCATTTCGCCGCGCCAGCCAATACGGTGCCTGATGTTGGCCCAGAGAGGCACCAGTGCTGATTTGAACGAGTTGGGTAAGGCGATGGCGTGTGTGTAGCCTTCCGCCCTCAGGATTTTGCCCAGCTGGTAGCGGGCTTTAAGTCCCAGTTTGCCATGACCCAGGGGCATATCAATACCCCTGCGAACTTCAGGCATGCGCTCAATGATCGGCAGGCTCCAGGCGGGAGCGAGTACATCGATGATGGCATCAGGGTGTTGTTGTTTCAGGGCAATGAACAGCGTTTGTGCCATTACCATGTCCCCTACCCATGAGGGACCGACGATCAGATATTTCATCCCGTCTGGAATTCCTTACAGTGAATGGGAGGGAATTATAAGCGCTGTTTACGCAGGTAAAAAGTGACCGGTTAATGAGTAAGACCCTCCGGGGGCGGAGAGCCTGGATGGGCTGAACTGGTCAACAGCTTGAAAGGGGAGGGCTGTACAGCTGTTGCAGCCAGACGATGAGAGCAAGAAACCACGCCTTACTGAAAGTACTTGTGCAGAGCATCGTCAGTGAAGTCAGTTTTTGGCATTAAGAAAAAAACATAACCCGGGAACTTTTACATCACTGGATGGATCAATGATGCCAAGTGTTTTTTTGTACACATTTCCAATGTACTTTTATGCAACATCATCGAGGCCTGTTTATGATTCAGCAACCTATTCAGCAGTCCATTCAGCAACCAATTTGAAGCCGTTTTGGGAGCGGGGCGGACCATTCCATTAGGTCTTCTATTATGCATAACCAACGTCGTTGGTTGTAGAATTATAAAAAAGTACGAAACCATATAGCTATTTTTTTAAATAGCGATCAATAATGTTTTGAACCTTTTCTATCTTAATGTCAGCCTGGTCAGACTTACTGTAAATGGTGACCAGGATGGTTTTCGCTTTCGTTTTCAAGTAATAAATTACTCGGTAACCACCGCTTTTACCACGACTGGCATCACGGTTTCTGATCCTGGCTTTGTATAAAACTGCTCCCGAAACCTGTAGCCTATCCCCCGGGGTTTTCCCCGCCGTAAGTCCAGTCAACAGGGGTTTCAGGTCTTCACGCAAGCTGTGATATTTTTTTAACAGCTTGCCCAGTGACCGTTTGAATTCGGGCGTATAATAGAGCTTTATCAATGATCCAGCCCTTTCCATAAGTCATCCAGTGGCTGGTAATCACCGCTGGAAACCTCTTTCCACCCCTGTTCAAATGAGCCTTCTGCACTCCCTAAGGCAACACTTTTGCGGAAGCTGTAGACAATGGTCAGCAGGGCAGGAAGGTGTTCGCTTGGTATTTTTTCGATTTCCTGCTTCAGCATATCCTGCATTTTCGTCTCAGTATCTTTCATGTGCTGCTGCCTCGGGGCTATCTATGGTGTTTTAATTATTGCTGGCTGATAGCCTTTGGACAAGCCTGGAGGCTCAGGGTCAGGTTTTTCATCGTGCGAATTATCCCTCTGACTCTAATTATCATCTTCGTTGCCAAAATGCAGACCCACGAGTGTTAATAGCCAATTGCTCTATCAGAACTGAATTTCAGGATTAGGTACCCTTGTGGCAGCGGGTGGATTGGGGATTGTCGGCTATTCAAGCTATCAGTGGATTACCGGTTACCGGCAAGGGGGTGCGTGGCCAGGCGCTGGCGATTAAACCACTGACTCGTGGTAAAGAACTGGCAAGCGCTGCGGTCAACTCGGTATCACAGGGTATTCAGGAAGCCAGGGAACGAGTGAACAGGCAGAGAGTTCCTACACAGAAACCAGACCATGAAATGAGCCAGATACTGACTGAAAGAGTAACTGAGCTGCACAAACGTTTGTAACTTATGTATTCAGACAGTCCCCTGTATTGGAGCATTTAAAAAAGGCGACCGTCACTGAACAGTCGCCTTTTCATAGCACCAGAATGTCAGAACGATCAGGTTGCTGCTGATGCTTCCTGTTTTCCCTCTACAGAGTTCGAAGCATAAGGGGGATGCCACAGGGATCGGTGATATCGCCGCTATTAAGTAGTTAACCAAATGAAATCAAATATTTATTAGTCGAAGCAGGGGAAATTCAACATTGTCAGACGAACCAGCAAAGAGCGAATGCGAGCGACATTGAGCAAGATCAAAGACTATCTCAACACTGTGTTGCCTAAAGTAAAAGTTCTTCGTCCATGGCCGGAGCAACGGTTTGACGTTAAATACTCGAGGTAGGAGCTGTATGCGCTTCCTTTGGTTTTGTGTGTGCCGAAGCCCTGAAACTTTCTCCGATCATTATCCCAATTATGAGTTTTTACTGGCTTCTTTTCTCTTCCTTTTTCTCTTTTTTGGTTTATCTGTTTGCTCTTCTACATGTTCTTCGGCGGTAAAGTAACAGTCATCTGAGAATTGCCCTCCTTCATCGGCAGTAACGTATGCCTCATCTGCTGACACCTCGCCGCTGTTAAGTGACACAGAGCCATGGGCCTCTGGCGGGACGGCTAACCTTGTCCTTATTTGATCAATCACTATTTTCATTGAATTGTGGTTAGCAAGCTTGTTCACCGGGATTTCAATGACCTCAAATCCTAATTTTTGCAGCAGGGCGATTTTCAGTAAAGTCGAACCATTCCTGGTTTTGAAATCACCATCCACGTAATGAGAAGGTCCCTGAACGTCGATAACCATGCTGTAATCTGGCAGAAGCAGGTCAACCGGAGGTAATGAGTTCAGACTTTTTTCTTCTTCAATCTTCAAAGACGGAAGGCTTGATTGGAGTTGATTGTGGAAGGTGGATTGAGGTTGAGAAATGGTTGTCCGGTAATGGGGGGTAACCGGACACGATCTCCCAAGCCAATTTGCGGCCATGGCAATGACGGTTCGACCCTCTGTATTGCCCGGGGATGTAATTTCCAGGCGAGAAAATAGTTCACCTATGTGCTTTTCAAGCGGGTTTTTATCATTGCTACCTGAGTCCAGATAAAATCTGGCACAGAATACCATGACTCCCCAGAGAGATATCGATATCTCTTGCTCAGAGAGTTGAGGGTTTTCAATGATTCTGTCCACAAGAGAATCGAACGTAGATTGAACCAGGTTCAGCTCAATGGCCTCACCCAGTTTCGCCACGGCCCACAGCAGGTTGGCGATATGCTGAGGAAAAAAGAGGTCTTTCTCTTCTTTTGATTCGGCTTTGGCTGTCACATGGTACAACAGCGCGGCCAGGGCTTCTTTGAGCTTCGCTGTCTTCTCCAGCTCCAGCCCGTTGTCCACCAGTGTCACCACGGCCCACAGCAGGTTGACGGTAGCTTGAGTGTTGAAGTGCTCTTTCTCTTCTTTTGATCCGGCTTTGGTTTTCACAAGGGGCAACAGCGCGGCCACGGCCTCTTTGAGCTTCGGTGTTTTATCCAGCGCCAGCCCGTTGTCCACCAGTTTCGCCACCGCCCACAGCAGGTTGGCGATATGCTGAGGAATCAAGTGGTCATTCTCTTTTTTTGATTCGGCTTTGGTTTTCACATGGGGCAACAGCGCAGCCACGGCGTCTTTGAGCTTCGGTGTCTTCTCCAGAGCCAGCCCATTGTCCACCAGTTTCGCCACCGCCCACAGTAGGTTGGCGATATGCTGAGAAATAAAGTGGTCTTTCTCTTCTTTTGACTCGGCTTTGGTTTTCACATGGTACAACAGCACGGCCACGGCCTCTTTGAGCTTCGGTGTCTTCTCCAGCGCCAGCCCGTTGTCCACCAGTGTCGCCAAGGCCCACAGCAGGTTGGCAGTACCTTGAGTGTTGAAGTGGTCTTGCTCTTCTTTTGATTTGGCTTTGGTTGTTACATGGCACAACAACGCGGCCACGGCCGCTTTGAGCTTCGGTGTCTTCTCCAGCGCCAGCCCGTTGTCCACCAGTTTCGCCACGGCCCACAGCAGGTTAGCGGTACCTTGAGTGTTGAAGTGGTCATTCTCTTTTTTTGATTCGGCTTTGGTTTTCACATGGGGCAACAGCGCAGCCACGGCCTCTTTGAGCTTCGGTGTCTTCTCCAGCGCCAGCCCGTTGTCCACCAGTTTCGCCACAGCCCACAGCAGGTTGGCGATATGCTGAGGATTAAAGTGGTCCTTCTCTTCTTTTGATTCGGCTTTGGTTTTTACATGGCGCAAAAGTGCGGCCACGGCCTCTATAAGCTTCGGTGTCTTCTCCAGCTCCAGCCCGTTGTCCACCAGTTTCGTCACGGCCCACAGCAGGTTGGCGACTTCCTGTGGCTTGAAATGGTCTTTTTCTTCTTTTGATTCGGCTTTGGTTTTTACATGGGGCAACAGCGCGGCCACGGCCGCTTTTAGCCTCGGTGTCTTCTCCAGCGCCAGCCCGTTGTCCACCAGTTTCGCTACGGCCCACAGCAGGTTGGCGATACCTTGTGCATCAATATCCCTGGCTTCAGGTTTTTGATTGCACTTAAGTATTATTGGATCAAGTAAAGTTGACAGTAAAGCAGCTTGAGTTTTCTTAACCCACTCATCTGTGTATTTATAAGGGGTAAAAACACCCGCTGAAGTAAATGAATGAAGCGTTGTCGTCAGGCTTTGCCAAGCCCACCCGGGTGTCGCTTTAAAATCATGCAACAATCGTATCAGTTGACATTGTTCACTATGATGTAAAGGGCGTTTTGACGCTGATGTGTATTGTTTAATTGAACTGGCAAATTGACCATGTTTTTTACCATCATACCGATCACCATAACGAGCAGATATCCTTACCAGCCAATCCATTTTTTTTTGTGTGATAAGAGCATTAAAATCATAAACAGGTTTTACTGAATGTTTTGGTGAATAGTGAGCAGAACATGCGTCAGAAGTATGATAAAATTCATTACGCATTGGGATAGAGGGGAGTGGAGTATTTGCCTGCCTGACTGTGCCATGCCTGTATCGCCCACTTCTTGCAGTATCGGCATGATTATCCGGTTGCTTATAATTATTACCTGATGTCGTGTATTTCCAACTTATACCAACAGTGTCTCTATCCATAATTATATTTCATTAATTCATAAAAAATATAAAAAGTAGACTACTGTACTGTTTATAGTTCATCTTGCTGAAATGTCTATAAACTCTGGTTTGATTGGCGCTTAGTGTGCCGAGATAAATCGGCAAGATGTTTATGATTCAGCAACCTATTCAGCAGTCCATTCAGCAACCAATTTATGACAGCGCTTCCCAATGTTCAGGGAATGGCGTCGAACATTCCTGGCTCGGCCATGGCGTTGCTGTTGCTAAAGCATTTGCGAAATCATTGATTCCGATGGAAGATCCTCACTTCAGTATTAATCCCGATAAAGCACTGGAAGGTATTGGGCGACTGGCCACGGCAACTATCGTGCCGTTGAGTCCCATCCTTTTCATAGCGAAAGATATTGCTGATGCGTGGTTCGGCAGCTGTTTGCCCGGGCCTGATGCCAAACCGGAATTACCACAGACATCAAAAGCAACCGGGGAAGAGGCTCAGGAAAAAGAACCCGGCTCGAAAGACGTACCCCTTCAACAGCCATCCACGGCCCGCTATCAAGGGAGTCAGGGATCCAGAGGACTGCTTGCACTTGGTACGCTGGCCAGCTCCTTTCACTATGCCAATTCGGATGCCAATGCCGATTGTCCACAACCCATAAAGATGCCCATAAAGATTAATGATACGAAAACCCTGGACAAGATTGGTCGAGATCCCTGCTATCCACTGGACGGCACATACCAACAGACGGCGGATATTGTTGCCTCTCAAGACTATCAATCCATTGGCAATGATACCGATCCATTCACCGGGCAGTACGATGGGCAGTGCCGTACCATCAGCGACCTGCCTGACTGTTTTGTTGACACTCTGAATGGCAACATCAGTGACCTTCGCTTGACTGGTGCCAATATAATAAATTCCACAAAGGTGACTGGGTTAGCAGCCTGTGTTGTTGATATTAATGGCACCGTCATGGGTGTCCGGGCCAAAAATGCTCTTATTTCCACTTTGGGTGACAACGTTTACGTCGGCATTGGGGGAGGGGAGGTTAGAGGAACGGTTGCCAACATCACGGCGGTGGACAGCACGGTGGAAACCTCGGGTGAACGTGGATACGCCGGCATCGGGGGGGGATGGTTCACGATGGAGGAGTGGTTGCCAACACCACGGCGGTGAATAGCTATATCATCATGAAAAAGGATTTAGGACCTGAATCCAATGAGCAGCTTCTTTGCCAAAAAGCTGACCCACGTGTGTTAACAGACAATTGCGCTTCGGGAACTGAATTTCCGGATGCGTTGGATTTTTCTTACGGTGATGTTTGCCCGGTAAATGCCGCCACAGTGTCAACAGATGCTACAGCATCAACAGCCGCTACAGCGCTCATTACCACAGGTACACTTGTGGCAGCGGGCGGATTGGGGATTGTCGGCTATTCAACCTATCAATGGATTACCGGTTACCGGCACGGGTTGCGTGGTAAGGAGCTGGCGAAGAAACCCCTGACTCGTGGTAAAGAACTGGCTAGCGCTGCGGTCAACTCGGTATCACATGGTTGTCAGGGAATCAGAGAACGAATGAACAGGCAGAGAGTTCCTGCACTCAGCAGCGTATGAAATGAACCAGGTACTGACTGACAGAGTAACTGAGCTGGACAAACGTTGGTAACCTATTTATTCAAACAGTCCCCTGTATTGGAGCATTTAAAAAAGGCGACCGTCACTGAACAGTCGTCTTTTTATAGCACCAGAATGTCAGAACGATCAGGTTGCTGCTGATTCTTCCTGTTTTCCCTCTACAGAGTTCATCAATCTGTTCCGCTTAGGCGCTGTCACAAACATAGGGCAACCATCGCATTACGCTTCCGGAACCGCTTTCAGGGTAGCCACCAGCAGATCCCAGAACCTGGCAACGCTCTGGATATGGACTTTCTCATCCGGAGAGTGCGGGAAGCGGATGGTTAGGCCACGTGAAGTCAGTTTTTGCATTAAGAAAAAAACATAACCCGGGAACTTTTCCATCACTGGATGGATCAATGATGCCAAGTATTTTTTGTACATATTTCCAATGTACTTTTATGCAACATCATCGAGGCCTGTTTATGATTCAGCAACCTATTCAGCAGTCCATTCAGCAACCAATTTATGACAGCGCTTCCCAACGTTCCGGGAATGGCGTCGAACATTCCTGGCTCGGCCATGGCATTGCTGTTGCTAAAGCATTTGTGAAATCATTGATTCCGATGGAAGATCCTCACTTCAGTATTAATCCCGATAAAGCACTGGAAGGTATTGGGCGACTGGCCACGGCAACTATCGTGCCGTTGAGTCCCATCCTTTTCATAGCGAAAGATATTGCCGATGCCTGGTTCGGTAGCTGTGTGCCCGGTCCGGATGTCAAACCGGAATTACCACAGACATCAAAAGCAACCGGGGAAGAGGCTCAGGAAAAAGAACCCGGCTCGAAAGACGTACCCCTTCAACAGCCATCCACGGCCCGCTATCAAGGGAGTCAGGGATCCAGAGGACTGCTTGCACTTGGCACACTGGCCAGCTCTTTTCAGTATGCCAATTCGAATGCCAGTGCCAATGGTTCAATACCCATAAAGATTTATGATGCAAAAACCCTGGGCATGATTGGCCGAAATGATAGCTATCCACTGAACGGTGCATACCAACAGACGGCGGATATTGTTGTCACTCAAGACTATCAATCCATTGGCAGTGATACCGATCCATTCACCGGGCAGTACGATGGGCAGTGCCGTACTATCAGCGACCTGCCTGACTGTCTTGTTGACACTCTGAAAGGCAGCATCAGTGACCTTCACTTGACTGGTGCCAATATAATAAATTCCACAAAGGTGACTGGGTTAGCAGCCTGTGTTGTTGAAATTAATGGCACAGTCGGTGGTGTCCGGGCCAAAAATGCTCGTATTTCCACCTGGGGTGACAAAGCTTACGCGGGCATTGGGGGAGGGGAGATTAAAGGAACGGTTGCCAACATCACGGCGGTGGACAGCACGGTCGAAACCTCGGGTGAACGTGCATACGCCGGCATCGGGGGGGGGCTGGTTCACGATGGAGGAATGGTTGCCAACACCACGGCGGTGGACAGCAGGGTAGAAACCTCGGGTGAACGTGCATACGTCGGCATCGGAGGGGGGTGGGTTTCCGGAATGGTTGCCAACACCACTGCGGTGAACAGCACGGTCAAAACCAACAAGGGTGAACGTGCATACGCCGGCATCGGGGGGGGGTGATTGTCAAAGGAACGGTTGCCAACACCACGGCGGTGAACAGCACGGTCGAAACCTCGGGTAAAGATGCACACGCCGGCGTCGGGGGGGGGATGATTTTCAAAGGAAAGGTTGCCAACACCACGGCGGTGAACGGTACGGTCGAAACCTCGGGTAATTATGCATACGCCTGCATCGGGGGGGGGGTTGTTAAAAACGGAACGGTTGCCTGCACCACGGCGGTGAACAGCAAGGTCAAAACCTCGGGTGTAGGTGCATACGCCTGCATCGGGGGAGGGCAGGTTACCTATGGAGGATCGGTTGCCAACACCACGGCGGTGAACAGCACGGTCGAAACCTTGGGTGAAGGTGCATTCGCAAGCATCGGGGGAGGGGCGGTTTTCGATCAAGGAACGGTTGCCTGCACCACGGCGGTGGACAGCACGGTCGAAACCTCGGGTAAAAATGCACACGTCGGCATTGGGGTAGGGCAGGTTACCGATGGAGGAAAGGTTGCCAACACCACGGCGGTGAACAGCAGGGCCGAAACCTCGGGTGAACGTGCATGCGCAGGCATCGGGGGGGGAGCGGTTTACGATCAAGGAACGGTTGCCTGCACCACGACGGTGGACAGCACGGTCGAAACCTCGGGTAAATATGCACACGCAGGCATTGGGGTAGGGCAGGTTACCAATGGAGCAACGGTCGCCAACACCACGGCGGTGAACAGCAGGGCCGAAACCTCGGGTGAACGTGCATGCGCAGGTATCGGGGGAGGGGCGGTTTACGATCAAGGAACGGTTGCCTGCACCACGGCGGTGGACAGCACGATCGAAACCTCGGGTAAATATGCACACGCAGGCATTGGGGTAGGGCAGGTTACCAATGGAGCAACGGTCGCCAACACCACGGTGGTGAACAGCACGGTCGAAACCTCGGGTGAAGTTGCATGCGCCGGCATCGGGGTGGGCCTGGTTCACAATGGAGGAAAGGTTGGCAACACCACGGCGGTGGGCAGCAAGGTCGAAACCTCGGGTAAATATGCATACGCCGGCATCGGGGGAGGGCTGGTTTCCAATGGAGGAACGGTTGCCAACACCACGGCGGTGAACAGCACGGTCGAAACCTCGGGTAAATATGCATACGCCGGCATCGAAGGAGGGGAGGTTCGTGATGGAGGAAAGGTTACCAACACCACGGCGGTGAATAGCTATGTCATCATGAAAAAGAATTTTGGACCTGAATCCAATGAGCAGCTTCTTTGCCAAAAAGCTGACCCACGCGTGTTAACAGCCAATTGCGCTTTTGGACAGGAATCCAATGAGCAGCTTCTTTGCCAAAAAGCTGACCCTCGTGTGTTAACAGCCAATTGCGCTTCGGGAACTGAATTTCTGGATGCGTTGGATTTTTCGTACGGTGATGTTTGCCCGGTAAATGCCGCTACAGTGTCAACAACCGCTTCGGCGTCAACTGCCGCGACAGAGTCAACCGCGGCGGCGTCAGCAGCCGCCATAGTGTCAACAGACGCTAGAGTATCAACAGCCGCTACAGCATCAACAGCCGCTACAGCATCAACAGCCGCTACAGCATCAACAGCCGTTACAGCGCTCATTACCACAGGTACACTTGTGGCAGCGGGCGGATTGGCGATTGTCGGCTATTCAACCTATCAATGGATTAACGGTTACCGGCACGGGTTGCGTGGTAAGGAGCTGGCGAAGAAACCCCTGACTCGTGGTAAAGAACTGGCTAGCGCTGCGGTCAACTCGGTATCACATGGTTGTCAGGGAATCAGAGAACGAATGAACAGGCAGAGAGTTCCTGCACTCAGCAGCGTATGAAATGAACCAGGTACTGACTGACAGAGTAACTGAGCTGGACAAACGTTGGTAACCTATTTATTCAAACAGTCCCCTGTATTGGAGCATTTAAAAAAGGCGACCGTCACTGAACAGTCGTCTTTTTATAGTACCAGAATGTCAGAACGATCAGGTTGCTGCTGATTCTTCCTGTTTTCCCTCTACAGAGTTCATCAATCTGTTCCGCTTAGGCGCTGTCACAAACATAGGGCAACCATCGCATTACGCTTCCGGAACCGCTTTCAGGGTAGCCACCAGCAGATCCCAGAACCTGGCAACGCTCTGGATATGGACTTTCTCATCCGTAGAGTGCGGGAAGCGGATGGTTAGGCCACGTGAAGTCAGTTTTTTGTATTAAGAAAAAAACATAACCCGGGAACTTTTACATCACTGGATGGATCAATGATGCCAAGTATTTTTTGTACATATTTCCAATGTACTTTTATGCAACATCATCGAGGCTTGTTTATGATTCAACAACCCATTCAGCAACCCATTCAGCAACCAATTTATGACAGCGCTTCCCAATGTTCAGGGAATGGCGTCGAACATTCCTGGCTCGGCCATGGTGTTGCTGTTGCTAAAGCATTTGTGAAATCATTGATTCCGATGGAAGATCCTCGCTTCAGTATTAATCCCGATAAAGCACTGGAAGGTATTGGGCGACTGGCCACGGCAACTATCGTGCCGTTGAGTCCCATGCTTTTCATAGCGAAAGATATTGCCGATGCCTGGTTCGGTAGCTGTGTGCCCGGTCCGGATGTCAAACCGGAATTACCACAGACATCAAAAGCAACCGGGGAAGAGGCTCAGGAAAAAGAACCCGGCCTGCAAGACGTACCCCTTCAACAGCCATCTGCAGCCCGCTATCAAGGGAGTCAGGGAACCAGAGGACTGCTGGCACTTGGCACGCTGGCCAGCTTTTTTCAGTATGCCAATTCGAATGACAGTGCCGATTGTCCACAACCCATAAAGATGCCCATAAAGATTAATGATACGAAAACCCTGGACAAGATTGGTCGAGATCCCTGCTATCCAATGAACGGTATATACCAACAGACGGCGGATATTGTTGTCACTCAAGACTTTCAATCCATTGGCAATGATACCGATCCATTCACCGGGCAGTACGATGGGCAGTGCCGTACCATCAGCGACCTGCCGGACTGTTTTGTTGCCACTCTGAAAGGCCGCATCAGTGACCTTCACTTGACTGGTGCCAATATAATAAATTCCACAAAGGTGACTGGGTTAGCAGCCTGTGTTGTTGAAATTAATGGCACAGTCAGTGGTGTCCGGGCCAAAAATGCTCATGTTTCCACCTTGGGTGACAAAGCTTACGCCGGCATTGGGGGAGGGGAGGTTAAAGGAACGGTTGCCAACATCACGGCGGTGGACAGCGCGGTGGAAACCTCGGGTGAACGTGGATACGCCGGCATCGGGGGGGGGATAGTTCACGATGGAGGAATGGTTGCCAACACCACGGCGGTGGACAGCACGGTCAAAACCAACAAGGGTCAATCTGCACACGCCGGCATTGGAGTGGGGGTGGTTGCCCCTGGAGCAACGGTTGCCAACACCACGGCGGTGAAAAGCACGGTCGAAACCTTGGGTCTTTATGCACGCGCCGGCATCGGGGGGGGGGTGATTGATGGAAATGTTGCCAACACCAGGGCGGTGAACAGCACGGTCAAAACCTCGGGTACTTATGCGCACGCCGGCATTGGAGGGGGGTGGGTTGACACTGTAGGAACGGTTGCCAACACCAGGGCGGTGAACAGCACGGTCAAAACCTCGGGTACTGATGCATACGCCGGCATCGGGGGAGGGCAGGTTTCCGGAAATGCAACGGTGGTTGCCAACACCACGGCAGTGGACAACAGCACGGTCGAAACCTCGGGTAAATCAGCATCCGCCGGCATCGGGGTGGGGGCGGTTTTCGATCAAGGAAAGGTTGCCAACACCACGGCGGTGAACAGCACGGTCGAAACCTCGAGTACTGATGCAAACGCCGGCATCGGGGTGGGGGCGGTTTACGATCAAGGAAAGGTTGCCAACACCACGGCGGTGAACAGCATGGTCAAAACCTCGCGTGAAAAAGCATGCGCCGGCATCGGGGGAGGGCAGGTTTCCGGAACTGCAACGGTTGCCAACACCACGGCAGTGGACAGCACGGTCGAAACCTCGGGTGAAAATGCATACGCCGGCATCGGGGGAGGGTGGGTTTACAAAAATGCAAAGGTTGCCAACATCAGGGCGGTGAACAGCACCGTCAAAACCTTGGGTAAACGTGGATTCGCCGGCATCGGGGGGGGGACGATTGATGGAAAGGTTGCCGACACCAGGGCGGTGAACAGCACGGTCAAAACCTCGGGTGAACGTGGATACGCCGGCATTGGAGTGGGGTGGGTTGACCAAGAAGGAACGGTTGCCAACACCAAGGCGGTGAACAGCACGGTCGAAACCTCGGGTAAATCAGCATTAGCCGGCATCGGGGGGGGGATGGTTTCCAGAAATGCAAAGGTTGTCAACACCACGGCGGTGAACAGCACGGTCAAAACCTCGCGTGAAAAAGCATACGCCGGCATCGGGGGAGGGCAGGTTTCCGGAACTGCAACGGTTGCCAACACCACGGCAGTGGACAGCACGGTCGAAACCTCGGGTGAAAATGCATACGCCGGCATCGGGGCGGGGGCGGTTTACGATCAAGGAACGGTTGCCTGCACCACGGCGGTGGACAGCACGGTCAAAACCTCGGGTAATTCTGCATACGCCGGCATCGGGGTAGGGCAGGTTGCCCATAACGCAACGGTTGCCAACACCACGGCAGTGAACAGCACGGTCGAAACCTCGGGTGAAGGTGCATACGCCGACATCGGGGCAGGGAAGTTTGCCAATAACGAAAAGGTTTCCAACACCATGGCGGTGAATAGCTATGTCATCATGAAAAAGGATTTTGGACCTGAATCCAATGAGCAGCTTCTTTGCCAAAAAGCTGACCCACGTGTTTTAACAGCCAATTGCGCTTTGGGACCTGAATCCAATGAGCAGCTTCTTTGCCAAAAAGCTGACCCACGCGTGTTAACAGCCAATTGCGCTTCGGGAACTGAATTTCCGGATGCGTTGGATTTTTCGTACGGTGATGTTTGCCCGGTAAATGCCGCTAGAGTGTCAACAACCGCTTCGGCGTCGACGGCCACTACAGAGTCAACAGCGGCGGCGTTAGCAGCCGCCACAGTGTCAGCAGACGCTACAGCATCAACAGCCGCTACGGCGATCATTACCACAGGTACCCTTGTGGCAGCGGGCGGATTGGGGATTGTCGGCTATTCAACCTATCTATGGATTACCGGTTACCGGCACGGGTTGCGTGGTAAGGAGCTGGCGAAGAAACCCCTGACTCGTGGTAAAGAACTGGCTAGCGCTGCGGTCAACTCGGTATCACATTGTTGTCAGGGAATCAGAGAACGAATGAACAGGCAGAGAGTTCCTGCACTCAGCAGCGTATGATAATGAACCAGGTACTGACTGACAGAGTAACTGAGCTGGACAAACGTTGGTAACCTATTTATTCAAACAGTCCCCTGTATTGGAGCATTTAAAAAAGGCGACCGTCACTGAACAGTCGTCTTTTTATAGTACCAGAATGTCAGAACGATCAGGTTGCTGCTGATTCTTCCTGTTTTCCCTCTACAGAGTTCATCAATCTGTTCCGCTTAGGCGCTGTCACAAACATAGGGCAACCATCGCATTACGCTTCCGGAACCGCTTTCAGGGTAGCCACCAGCAGATCCCAGAACCTGGCAACGCTATTGATATTTACTTTCTCATCCGGAGAGTGCGGGAAGCGGATGGTTGGGCCAAAGGAGATCATATCCCACTCTGGGTACTTGCTGCCCAGCAGGCCACATTCCAGACCGGCATGAACCACTTGTACGCCAGGCTCCTGACCATAAAGCTCCGCATAAACCTGTTTCATAATAGCCAGAATCTGAGAGTCAGCATCTGGTTTCCAACCCGGGTAGCTGTCGGAGAAGATGACTTCGGCATCCAGCATTCGGAACAGACCAGCGACAGCATCACTCAGGGCATCATTACAGCTGCCCACCAGACTTCTTGGCAGGATATGGGCTTTGATCTTACCTTCATTGATGGTCAGAACACCCAGGTTTAAAGAGGTTTCTACCACGCCTGCAATGGAGTCACTCATTCTCTGGGCTCCATTTGGACAGGCATTCACCGCAGCTACCCACTGGTTCTGATCCTGCAGAGACATCAGTTCGGCAGCGGGCGCAGCCTCACTCAGAGTCAGTGTCAGGTTGGGCTCCACCACCGCCAATTCGGCAGTCAGCTCATTGCTGCACTGGTCAATAATTTGCTCACAAGCCTCCAGTGATGACTCAGGAACGGCAATGACCGCAGACGCTTCACGGGGAATGGCATTGGCCAGGGAACCACCGGTCAGGCTGGCAATACGCACACCTTCTGCCTCCAGGCGGTGCAGGACACGGACCAGCAATTTGATGGCATTGCCCCTGCCCAGATGAATATCACACCCGGAATGGCCACCTTTGAGTCCGGCAATGGACAGGGTTTTGCAGGTCAATCCATCCTGAGCGGCTTCAGTCGTGTAATCCCCATTGATCTCGATACGGGTACCACCGGCGCAGCCAATGTAGAGTTCTCCCTCATCTTCAGTATCCAGGTTGAGCAGGATCTTGCCTGTCAGAACACCCTGCTGCAGCCCCTGAGCGCCGATCATTCCGGTCTCTTCAGTAGCGGTGAACAGCGCTTCAACAGGACCATGCTGCAGGTCTTTGGCAGCTAATACGGCCAGTGTTGCCGCCATACCGATGCCGTTATCGGCACCGAGGGTGGTGCCTTCGGCAGTCACCCAGTCACCATCGATATAGGCTTTAATCGGGTCAGTGGGGAAGTCATGAACGGTATCGTTATTTTTCTGAGGCACCATATCCATATGACCCTGAAGAATAACACCGGCACGGTTTTCCATACCGGGTGTCGCCTTTTTGCGAATAATGACATTGCCTGCCGCATCGGACTGCCACTCAAGATTGTGCTCTTTGGCAAAGCCAATCAAATGCTCACGAATCTGTTCTTCATGGAACGAAGGGTGAGGTATGTCACATATGGCGGAAAAGTGTTGCCATAGCGCGTTGGGCTGCAGTTCGTGGATAGCGCTCATTTAAGACTCCAGGGCTAATAATATTGACTGCTGTGTCGGAATATATATTTGCAGTAGCCGTATAGTGAGGGTGCCGGGGATAAACATCAATGAGGGTTTTCTACCTTTATATCGTGCAAAACAGTCGTCAATGGTGGCAACAGGCAAGCCTGCGGATGAGTCCGCCATTTTTCAGGGAACGATGCTGGAATATAGCTGTCTGAAAAGTGCAACAAACGTTATTGACTGGATGTATTATTTTGGACGCAATCTCCAGGCCCCAATCGGGTGCTCAATTTGACAGCAACATGAGTGTTGATGATGTAACAGAGCTTCTGGGGGAGGTTTCATTCAATCATCGTGAAACCAGGGTTACGACTGGATTAGTACCTGAGACAACGTCACAAACGGATGTTGCCATGGTTTTGGACTCCTCCCCCCGTGATGTTCCGGTAGTTGACCGATCAGTCTCTATGCCGTCTGATGGTGGTTTTGCTTATTCACCGGCCGATACGGGCTTGCGGTTGGAGTATTTGCGCAAACATCCTATTGCAGAAGGGTTAAATAGTGATCCTGACTATTCAGCCCTCATTAAGCAGCTGTGCGATGCCACATCAGATCATGAAAAATTATCTTTATTTGAAAAGTTACAAGAAAAGGTTGAATGTAAACATGGTTCAAATAGATTGATTGCAATTTCTCTTCTTCGGCATTTATCAAAGTACACTAACCTGGCAGAGGAAGCATTTCGTCTGATCAATAATTGTGATCAGTTTTCAAGCATTAACGGTAATATTGATGAGCGTAGCTTGCTATTTAATGTTGGTGTTCTGGACGCTCTCTATAGCCAGTTGACGGACTTGTCAAAGCTATTAAAGGGAGAACTGTGTACGGAATCGCTTTCATTAATTCGTTATACCAATATGATTTTTCCTGAGCCCATTTTTGTTCTTGATGTCATGAACCCTCGTCAACTCTCCGGTTATGGGGAAGAGCTGTCTCAGCACAAGGAGCAAATAGTTCTAAGGTGTAAATGGGGTCCTGCTGATACTCGTTTAATCGAATTGATAACGATGATTTCTCGTTACCGTGAAACTGAACTACGTATTTATACCAGCATTTCTCAAGCCTCAGCAAACTACCTTAACGATTATCTAAGAGCGAATAATATTGACCGATTGTTTCTTCCTATGGCAGGATCCGGTTATTTTTCTAAAAGTATGATGGAAGCAGGCATGCCCTCAACCTGCTTTGATATCAATCCACCGGAAAGAACCTATACCAGGGTAAATAAAGCGGATGTGTTTGTCAGCGTCGACAAGTTTGCCAAAATACTTGCTTCGACTGGTGGTAACATGGACTCATCAGCAGTGGTACTTGATGCGCCGCAGCCCGTTTTCATGGATAACGGGCGCTGGGTGGACGCTGATGAATTTCTTCCCAGGGTCATTAAGTCCTGGTTTGATCGGGGAGGTAAGAATTTGCTGGTCATTTCTGAGGCCAGTGATCAGGAATTGCTTTTTTCTTCCAAAGCATTAACAAAAATGGGAATAGCCATGATACCGGTGATACCGGGCTTTCCTCCTGAGATATTTCAAAGCCTGGGGGAGCATATCGGTGTCTGTGGTCTTTATCGGATTGATAAAAAATAAGTGGTTGATTGCCTGCTGGAGACAGCAAAACTCTGGCGAGACTGCCTTTTTCTCCTATTATTCCAGTTGAAATATAAGTCACTGTCAGGGTGTCTCGATAATGAAACTCTACGAGGTTTATGTGCAGAAGTTAGTCAGATGGTCTACCGTTGTCTTGCTGGCATTCACGGTGTTTGTGGCTGAAGGTGCTTATATCGGCCCCGGATCAGGGGTGAGTTCCGTACCTGACTCCGGTGATGGTATGACAACCGTCGCCGCTATCCTGAAGAATCCTCAGGACGACAGGCGGGTCGTCCTCAGGGGTAATCTGGTCCGAAAAGTTAAACATGAGACTTACCTGTTTAACGATGGTACCGGTGAAATCATCGCGGATATTGATGATAACGACTTTCCACCGCAACCGGTAACAGCCAATACCAAAGTAGAGATTATTGGTGAGGTGGATGTTGATCGGGTATCCGCCGTTGAAGTAGACGTAAAGTCTCTGCGAATTATCAGCAAGTAGGGTACAGAAAGCATACAAAAGTCAGGCTAACAGACAGCTAACCATCATCTCTTAAATTAGCCCCTCGTCTTCTACTTTTATAAGGTGCAAAACAGTCGTCTATCGTTGAAACATACAGACGAATCAGCAATTTTTCAGGGAACAATGCTGGAATATAGCTGTCTGAAAAGTGAAACAAATGCTATTTGTTGGAAGCTTATTGTGGACGCAACAGACAAGCCCCAATATGATGGTGCTCAATTTGATGCTTATTCTGGTGCTCATTCTAATAGCAGTCAGGCTGTTGATGATTTAACCGGGCTTTTCGGGGAGGTTTTATTCAATCATCGTGAAACCAGGGTTACCACAGATGAATTAATACCTGAGACGACTCCACAAACTGACCTTGCCACGCTTTCGGACTCATCTCCCCGTGATGTTTCGGTAGTCGCCAGATCAGTCTCCATGCCGTCCGGTAGTCGTTTTGCTTTTTCACCGGCAGATACGGGCTTGCGGTTAGATTATTTACTCAAACATCATGTTGCTGAAGGGTTAAATAATGATCCGGACTATTCAGGCACCATCGCGCAGCTATCCCGTGCGACATCAGACTATGAAAAATTTGCTTTATTCGAGAAGTTACTGGACGCGGTTGATAGTAAACATAAATCAAATTTTGAAAAGGCACTGCCTCTTCTTCAGGGTTTTCCAAAGAAAACTTCCTGTTTAGAGGAAGCATTTAGACTGATCAATAAAAGTGGCCAGTTTTTGTGCAATGACGGTGATGTTGATAAGCGTAGGTTAATATTGAATATTGGTATTCTGGACTCTCTCTATAGTCAGTTGACGGACATGTCAAAGCTTTTAAATGGAGAGCTGTGCACGGAATCGCTGTCAATAATGCGTTATATCAATATGATCTCTTCTGACCCTGTGTGTGTTTTTGACGTCCTTCAACTTGATCAACGCCTTGCCAGTGAAAGCATGCCATTGCAATATCACAGGGAAAGGGTAGCTATGAAGCTCAATCACTCCCATTATGATCAAGCTATCAATGTGATAGCGATGATTGCTGGTTATCGTGAAATTGAGCTCTGTATTTATTCCAGTATTTCCAAAGCCTCGGCAAAGTATCTTAACGATTATCTAAGAGCGAATAATATTGACCGATTGTTTTTCCCTATGGCGGGATCCGGTTATTTTTCTAAAAGTATGATTGATGCAGGCATGCCCTCAACCTGCTTTGATATCAATCCACCGGAAAAAACCTTTACCAGGGTGAATAAAGCGGATGTTTTTGTCAGCGTTGACAAGTTTGCCAAAATACTTGCTTTGACTGGTGGAAACATCGATTCATCAGCATTGGTACTCGATGCCCCGCAGCCCATTTTCATGGATAATGGGCGTTTGATGGGCTCTGATGAATTCCTACCCAAGGTCATTAAGTCCTGGTTTGATCGGGGAGGTAAGAGTTTCATGGTCATTTCTGAGGCCAGTGATCAAGAGTCGCTTTTCTCTTCCAAAGCATTAACAGGAATGGGAATAGTCATGAAACCTGTGATACCGGGTTTTCCGCCTGAGATATTTAAAGGTTTGGGGGAATATATTGGTATCTGCGGTCTTTATCGGATTGATAAAAGATAAGCTGTTGATTACCCGGGAGGCTGACCGAAAATAGCGCCCGTCCTCGCTACGGGCGCTATTCTCAGACAGCCTCTTAGAGCAACGCAGGAGCAGTTGCCGCGCAGAGCAGTCTACCCTCGGACAGCCTCCCGGATCAGGCAAGCCGTGAAAAAATTTTGTGTCTTTGTATCTTTGTGGTTCCCTTCTTTTAAGGCCTTTCGCAACACCCTCATAGCTTACAGTGGTTTAACCACTCTGGATTTTCCTGTCGCTTGCCACGAACCTGATCAAAATACATGGACTGAAGCTTTTCAGTAACGGGGCCACGCTTGCCGCAGCCGATCTTGCGCCCATCGTGTTCACAAATAGGCATTACCTCTGCTGCCGTGCCGGTAAAGAATGCTTCACGGGCAATATATACTTCATCACGGGTAATGCGTTTTTCCCGGACTTCCAGCCCAAGCTCCCGGGCAAACCGGATGATGGTATCCCGGGTAATGCCTTCCAGGCAGGAAGTCAGTTCCGGGGTATAGAGAATGCCATCTTCTTTCACAATAAAGACATTCTCACCACTGCCTTCCGCCACATAACCCTCGTTATCCAGCAGCAGGGCTTCTTCACAGCCACTGTCCAGTGCTTCCCGCAGCGCCAGCATGGAGTTCATGTAATTCCCGTTGGCTTTGGCCTTGCACATGGTGATATTTACATGGTGTCGTGTATAGGAAGAGGTACGAATTTTGATGCCACGCTCAAGCGCTTCCGGCGACATGTAAGAAGGCCAGTTCCAGGCAGCAACCATGGTGTGAACCTGAAGGCCCTCGGCTCTTAACCCCATACCCTCAGAGCCCAGGAAGCACATTGGCCGCAGGTAGGCTTCGTCCAGCCCATTCTCACGAACGACAAGCTTCTGTGCTTCGTTCAGTTCTTCTTTGCTGAAGGGGATTTCCATTCTCAGGATGTGGGCGCTGCGAAACAGGCGGTCGGTGTGTTCCTTCAGACGGAAAATGGCAGGTCCTTCTGGCGTGTTATAGGCTCTGACACCTTCGAAAACCCCCATTCCGTAATGGAGGGTGTGGGTCAGCACATGGGTTTTGGCTTCACGCCAGGGAACTAACTTCCCATCTAACCAGATAACGCCATCACGATCGGCGAAAGACATCGGGAAACTCCAGATCTAAATTATTTTGTTGGTGAAAGAGTCTGAAGTGACTATTGGATCACAACTTTTCTCTGATGCCAAAGAGTGATTGTCCACGGCAGGGGATTGCAAAATTCTCAAGCGTTATCATTTTACCGGAACCAGCTGCGCAGGTTTCAGATCTTTTCAGAATATTCTAACGATTAAGCCATTTCTAATTGAACCGATCGAGTAATTTATGGTCAGAAAGTACTTTGATAGTTCATCAAAATTTGAGGCCATTTGACAGTTGACAGTTGACATTTAAGATTGGGTCTCTTGTCTGATGTATCTACAGGTTGCTGTATCAAAAAATTTAAACAGGAGCTATTGCTAATGAACCTGGGTAATTCTTTCGGTTACTTACCGGACGGAAGTGATCTTTCTCGATATGGGGAGGTTGATCATCAGGAACCGGTACTGATTTATGATCGGGATCGGCAGCAAGCCTTGTCCGGTAAAGTATTCAGAACAACCAGCGGAGCATTGTTTCGATGTAAACCTGAGGATTTGAATGAAATTGAGAGCAGAATGTACTGTGGCGAATGTTCGAAGGGTAATAGACATATCATGGAAGGCAGGCCTTTGCATCACAGGGAGATCGTTAACAGCGCCATCATTGATGTGCGACCAAAAGACGCATCAATACTCCCATCACTGAAGGGGTATACTTTAGCATCTGACCTACAGTGTTTTATAAAGGCAGATCCTATTAATTACAAGAAGTATGATGAGCATGGAGAACTGACCGCTCTTTCCCGGCGCCTCATAGTATATTGTGCGAAGGACCATAATGGTGATGAATGTCGTCAGGCCGTGGAGTTAAGCTATTTGCCTGACCATTATCATGGCGAACATCATGGATGCTTTCCTGCCCCGGTAGTTGCACCGCAGGGACTCTATCCAACAGAGGATTTGATGACATTTGACAGCCTCCCAGAGAGGGCCGCTGGATCCGGGAATGAAGAAAGTATGGTTCAGATGCAGTTAATGTCGGGCATGAAAATACTTGAACATCTGCAAAAGAGATACAAGGAGCAGGATGAGCAAATCATTCAACTGAACAAAACGATAGAACAACTTCAAAGCAATGTAGGAAACCTCTCGGTAACCTGCGCTGATAGTAAAATTCAAATAGAGGAATTGCAGGAACAGCGCACGGATGGAACGTTTTTATGGAGAATAGACAACTTCAGAGAAGCCATAGACAAGGCAAGTATCGACATAGAAACATCGTTTGACAGTCCGGTTTTCTATTCGGCACCGGAAGGATACAGGATGAAGGCAACAATATATCCAAATGGCGATGGTAACGGAAAAGGCACCCACATCAGTCTGTTTATATCAATTATGAAAGGCATGTATGACGACATTCTGCCTTGGCCATTCGATCAAACTTTATCCTTTGAGATAGTTGGGGAAGGAAAAGAAGTTTTGGGAGTAAATAGAACTGAACCCGACCGGACGATCCCAAGCTTCCAAAAACCGGAGAGCATGAATAGAGCTGTTGGTTGCGATAAATTTATGGCAATCACTGATCTTACACACATGCTTCCGGGTGGCAGTCTATTTATCAGGATCAACGTCGGTGAGAAGGCCAGTGGCAGTGAGTAAAATTGTCTAAAATCCTTACCACCCTCATCTTCGGCTTGCGCGGGCGGGGATAAAGACAGAAACGCATAAAGTGCTCCACGGGGTGGCCATCCACAGGGCGGCCATCCCCTTGAGAGTTTACACATAATCAATTAACTGTCGTTGGATTCCTGCTCATTTCATACAGTCTGCCCAGATAGCCATAACGGCCTGACGCAGATAGTCGCCAGAGGTATTGTCTACTTCAGGTACCTCGTTTTGTAATGCTTTTTGATGAATACAGAACCGGAAGGTTTTATAAGCCTCCCGAAGCTGATGGGCGTCGTCATGTTTCAACAGGCCAGCAAGCTCCAGTTCTTCAGAAATCCGCACGTTGTCGGTCCACTTCAACAGCGACGGGTACTGGCTGGAGTACCGCAGAACGGCAAACTGCATCAGAAACTCAATATCAACAATGCCGCCCGGGTCATGTTTTAAATGGAAGACTTCACCGCTATTGACTGAAGATGATGTTGACCTCAGGTGTTCCCGCATTTTCTGGCGCATATCAACAACATCATCACGGAGTTTGTTAACATCCCGTTGCTGGCTGAGAATAGCTGATCTGAGGTCTGCAAACTTCTGTGCAAGTGTTGGGTCACCGGCAATCACACGGGCACGCACCAGGGCCTGGTGTTCCCAGGTCCATGCTTCCTCTTTCTGGTACTTCTCAAAGTAAGTGAAGGAGTTGACCAGCAATCCTTTCGAGCCGGATGGCCGTAGTCTCATGTCTGCATCATAAAGAATACCCGAGGGTGTCTGTGTGGTCAGAATATGGATGATTCGCTGGCCCAGGCGGGTATAGAACGTGGTGCTGTCAATGGCCCTGGGTCCATTGGTCTCTTTATTGGTACCGCCATTATGGATGAAGACCAGGTCAAGATCAGAGCCGGGGCCTAACTCAATACCGCCCAGCTTGCCGTAACCAACAATAATGAAGCCGGGATCACACAGGTTGCCGTCAGCATCCCGGGGCATTCCATATTTTTCAACCAGGTTGCGCCAGGCAATGGCCAGAACGGCATCAAGAATCACCTCAGCAATCCAGGTCAGGTAGTCACTCTCTTTCATCAGAGGCAGGGTGCCGGACACCTGGGCAGCCGTCACTCGTAAGACATGGGCCATTTTGAAGTGGCGCAGAACTTCCATCTGGTTCTCAAGATCATCTTCCGCAATATGGGCGAGCTGTTGGCGCAGCTCGTCGGCCAATGCTTCTTTTTCCGGTGGATTATAGAGGTCGCCAAGATTGAGGAACTCATCGAGAAGTGCTGGGAATCGGGCAATCTGTTCAGCAATCCATGGGCTGGCAATACAGAGTTTGCCAAGGTGCTCCAGGGCGGCAGGGTTCTCGATCAGCAGAACCAGATAAGCGGTTCGACGCAGCACTGCCTCAATCAGCGGAAGAATTCGCAGTAAAAAAGTATCAGGTTCAGTGGCGTTGGCGGCCACTCCCAGCAACAGTGGGATGAACTTATCCAGACGGTCACGGCTCTGCCTTCTGACCCGGGTAATGGCTTTGCTATCTCGCAGGGAAATCAGTCGCTGCCATGAGGCATCGACATTTTTGAAGCCCTCTCGGGCCATCAGCTGCTGTTCTTCTTCCTCGCTAAGTTGGTCAAGCCAGAGGGCTTGCCACTGGTCACTATGAGGATCTTTGGCATTTGTGGTTTCAGGATCAGCAATAACCGCATCAAAATAAGTGGTGACCTGGTGACGGTGTTCTTCCAGCTTTCCCAGTAACCCGGACCAGTCTTTTTGCCCCATACTGAAGGCGACCCGTGCCTGAGCCTTCGGGCTTTTCGGCAGATCCTGAGTCTGCCGATCGGCGATGGCCTGAATGGCATGTTCAAGATTACGAAGGAAAATATAAGCGGCTTTCAGCTCATTGGCTTCGTCAGGAGAAAAATAGTGTTTGCGCTGCAGCGTTGATAGAACCTTCAGCAGGTTTCGCTCCTGAAGACTGCGGTCACGCCCGCCATGTATTAACTGGAAAGACTGAATGATGAACTCAATCTCACGAATGCCACCTGGCCCAAGCTTGATATTGCTCTCCATGCCTTTGCGTTTCACTTCCCGGCGGATCAGCTGCTTCATTTCCCGCAGGGCGCTGATGGAGCCAAAATCAATGTAGCGACGATAAACAAAAGGACGCAGCTGGCTGAGCAGTAGCTGGCCTGCGAGCATGTTTCCGGCAACCACCCTGGCCTTGAGCATGGCGTAACGCTCCCAGTCCCGGCCCTGATCCTGATAATACTGCTCCATCGCTGCAAAGCTCATGGCCAGTGCTCCGCTGGAACCATAAGGCCGCAGTCGCATATCAACCCGGAACACAAAACCATCGGCACTCTGACAATCCAGCACCTTGATCAGTCGCTGGCCAAGGCGGATAAAAAACTCCTGATTGGTAATGACCTTTTTGCTGCCACGGGTTTCTCCCTGGCAGGGGTAGGTGAATATCAGGTCGATGTCTGAAGAGAGGTTAAGGTCTCTGGCTCCCAATTTGCCCATACCCAGTACCACCATGTTCTGGGGAACCGTCTCTTCCCCCGGGATGTTTGTGCCATAGGGTGTTCCCATGCTCTGGCAGCTGTCCTGGTAAAGCCAGTTGAGTGCGCTATCAATGCAGGCATCCGCCAGGGCCGACATATCCGCTGTGGTTTCCGACATGCTGACCCGGCGATTCAGGTCGAGCCAGATAATCCGCAGCATTTCCCGGTTGCGGTAAAGTCTGAGAGCCTTGATCAGGTCCTGCTCATTTTCAACCGCTGCCAGTGCTGTTTGTAAACGTTCCGGGTGGGTTCGGGCTAAATCAGGGAGTTTGTCATGGTTTTCCAGAATGCTGGCAAGCCACTGGGGGTGACGAATGCACTGCTGCGCGGCAAAGTCACTGCCTGCCCAGCAATGGATCAGCTGATCCATCAGCCCGGGACTCAGTTGATCGCTCTGGTCAGGAAAAAGGCTACCAGGAAAAGTAAATGACGGGTTGTTATCCATAAACTGCTGCAAGTGAGCAGTGACCACGTTCCTGATTTCTGCAGGAAGAATTTCCGTATTAGTGTCAGTTGACCCGCAGGCAGTTAATTGTTGACTGAGTTGTGCCCTGAGTGACTCCATAAACCCGCTCTCTTCTGGTTGCTGGTGCCATTTTATGAGAATGGGATGACTATAGCCATATACCCGTTTTCAACGCTGCCCGGATCAGGCCCTCAAACGTTATTGCCAGGAGCCTGGGTAAGTCTTAAGCGGTTGCAGGGGTGGTTTTTTGCTGGCCAGGCAACATAGCTGGTAAAAGCCGGTTGTATATCAAAGTCTTTTAGCTTCTTGATTTCCTGTTGACAAACAGGTGCATAGCCAAATAGTCGATAAAGTGGACTGTCATAATGCGTTGTGACGGAAACAACTTTATCTCCCCGCTTGAATGCTTTTTTGGCGGCAAACGCCGAGAGTTCATTGGATTGCCTGAACGCTGTAAATTGTCCAAGTGTCCACCCGCTGCTTAGTTCAAGAATCTCCAGGGGAACAAGTCCAAAGGTTGGCATATCAAAATACTGTTTGATTTCAAATATGTCGTTATGGTGCTCCAGGGCAATAATGTGCTCCAGCAGTTGGATATTTTGAGCCATCGTCAAGAGCCTTTCAGGAGTAAGCTTCTCCTGAAAAGAGGTTGTGAGCATGGCATATTCACAAGCTGAGAGTCCTGCAATTAACTTTGCAACCTGCCGCAGGGTAGAAGAAACCTGGCCAGTGCAAAGCATTTCCTGAAATGCGAAAGGGCTGAATGGCACGGTGAATGGATTTCTATCATGAATCAGGTATTCATGATCACCCAATTGTTGAATATCTATTTTTGCATAGGGGCTTTGGTCTAACAGATCGTCCCAAAGGCCATGGGCCACCACGGCTTTCAGTGTTGTTTCCGTCAGACCGGCTTCTCTACTGAGAAATGCCAGTGCCAGTACATGAGAGTATCTACCGTGCAGGAAGTTGCCTGACCAGGTGCTGTCGGTAAAACCTGATTTATCTATCAGAGAACTGGCTATCTCTGCAGGGACATAGCCTATAAACTCCGGGGCATCTTGCAATTGAAGACCTCCCCGGGCCACTTCTCCCAGAACTTTAGATAACACACCCCGGATTTTGGGGGCTGTAGCTTTGACAAAAATTTCCCCTTTCATGCCATCGGGATGAGAATATCGATATTTCTGTGCGTTGCATACGGTCTCTGCATCCTCTATGGCACTGACTCTGACTTGCTTTTCAATGTTTGCTTTTTGCTCTGTGTTAAGTTGGAGATTAATAAAACCTTCCTTTACCAGTAAATAGTCCTGAAGCTGTTTTGCGTCCAGTTCTGCAACCAGCTCTTCAGACAGCAAATGCCTGAGCTTACTGCCTACCAGATCGAAAAAAACACATTGAGCAGGGTAATCGAACAGTTTAAGTTTGCAGAACTTATATTGATCTTGTTGAAAGGTATTGAGTGCTTCTATGTCCTTCTCTTTCAAGGTTGTACCGTAAGAAAAAATCTCGGCAATATGTCGGGCAAGTTGCAAACCGACAATATATTTTGATTGGTCGGTGAAAAAGGTTCCCGGAAGGAGCAACGATTTAAGGTCAATACGTGATAAGTCCCAAAATACATTGTTATTGCACTTGACAAGAATGGGGCCTGGATCACTGATCGATCGTTCGCCCAGGGGGATCTCTTTCACTGACCTGTAACCGGCACGATGGGCAGAGGTATGACGAACTCCCCCAATAGAAATTTCTTTATTATTATGACGTACCGGTTGAGTTACTTTTTTATTAGACTCTAATGCCGATTTAAACATCGGTGTTTCTAACAGTGAAATACTATCCATACTTACACGTTTTATAATCTCATTAATTTAATAGATAGGGCGGATTTGATTATATTTAATTTGAAAAGTTCATAATATTCAGGTTTATTATTTTAGTGGTCATTTTTGTTTCAGAGGGAAGAGCCTGTTTTGTTATGTTTTTTGCCAAGTTGATTTCCCGACTTCCTTTTAAGGTCATCTATATTGTGTCCTATTTTTTTTATTTGTTCGCCTTTTATCTCTCCAAATATCGAACAGGAACTGTGCACAAGAATTTGCGACAGGCTTTTCCGGAAAAAAGGGAGGCGTATATTGCTGATGTGACCAGACAGTTTTACCGGCATCTGTCGGACCTTGCCTTTGAAGTGATCAAGGCCCACAGCATGAGCGCAGAAGCGTTTAAAGAACGCTGCTCAATTGTTGGCGCTGATGCCCTGGAGGCGGCATCCCGGGAAAGGTCCAGGCCAATCATTGTGTTAACCATCCACCAGGGCAATTGGGAGTGGATGCTCCATAGCGTGTCACAACACCTCGGTGTGCCTATTGATCCGGTTTACAAGCCTTTGCACCACAAAGGCTGGAATCAGTTTATCCATGAGATTCGCAGCCGCTTTCATTCCCGCCCCATTCCGATGAAACAGGCCGGGCGGGACATTCTTAAGGGCAAAAATGGTTTCCGGCTGTTTGTGATGCTGGCCGATCAGACCCCGGCAGAAGGAGAGCGCAGTTACTGGGTCCCTTATCTCAATAAAGAAGCGCCTTTTTACCTTGGAGCGGAAAAAATTGCCTTACTGACTCAATACCCGGTCTTTTTTGCCCAGTGTCGACGACTAAAACGCGGCTACTATGAACTTGAATTTAAAGCGCTGGCTCTGCCCCCTTATGAAAAAACCAAAGACAAAAATCACCATCCGGTTATTGATGCTTATGTCAGTGCTGCACAGGCCGCGATCTATGAACAGCCGGAAACGTTCCTCTGGAGTCATCGCCGCTGGAAACGAAGCCGGAAAAGTGATGAATAGTACATTGCCCTGCCAGACATTGGCTTTTCGGATTTAAAAGCCCTGTTTGCAGGTCATTATGTGTCTGATGACATCAGTTATTAAACGATACCCAAATTTCTGTTGGCAGACCCTGAGACAGTTCGGTTTTTAGCCAATAAAATCCAGGGTTGATAGATTGTGAGCAAAAGTGTTTGTTTTTGTTGTCTCTGTTGCGAAGTTTTTCTATAAAAATCAATACTTTTTGCAATAAAAATACATGTAAGTACTGGTACTCATTGCGGGAATTGCTTATCTTGTAGTTATATTGCATTTGATTAGTATCAATTTTTTTTAAAGCTTTGGCTGTTAGACGAAACTTGTGCGTATGCTTGATGATTGCAAGTAATCAACCATTAACAATAACGATCACAAAGTTTGTTGTAGCAGTATCGATCCCGGAGCCGATTTGTATGCATGATATCGACCCATTAGAAACCAGGGAATGGCTGGAAGCACTGGATTCCGTTCTGGAGCAGGAAGGTGAAGACCGTGCTCATTTTCTGCTGACCCGGCTTTCCCAGCATGCTCGTGCCAAAGGTACGCAGCTGCCCTACGCGATTACCACGCCGTATCGCAATACGATACCACCGGAAAAAGAAGCCCGTATGCCCGGCGACCTGTTTATGGAGCGTCGTATTCGCTCCCTGGTCCGCTGGAATGCGCTGGCTATGGTGATGCGCGCCAACAAGAAGGACAGCAGCCTGGGTGGACATATCTCTTCCTTTGCCTCCAGTGCCACTCTCTACGACATCGGGTATAACTACTTCTTCCACGGCCAGGGCAGTTACCGTGAAGGCGATCTGATTTATTACCAGGGGCACGTCGCGCCCGGTATTTACTCCCGGGCTTTTCTGGAAGGTCGTCTGGACGAGGGCCAGCTGGATAATTTCCGTCAGGAAGTGGATGGCAATGGTCTTTCCTCCTACCCTCACCCCAAACTGATGCCTGACTTCTGGCAGTTCCCGACCGTATCCATGGGCCTCGGCCCTCTGCAGGCGATCTATCAGGCTCACTTCATGAAGTACCTGATTAACCGTGGCATGTCCCGGGATCAAAACCGTAAGGTCTGGGCATTCCTCGGGGATGGTGAGATGGATGAGCCGGAATCTCTCGGTGCCATCTCCCTGGCCGGTCGTGAGAAGCTGGATAACCTGATCTTCGTGGTCAACTGTAACCTGCAACGTCTGGATGGCCCGGTCCGTGGTAACGGCAAGATCATTCAGGAGCTGGAAGGCATCTTCCGGGGGGCTGGCTGGAACGTTATCAAGGTCGTCTGGGGCCGTCATTGGGATCCGCTGCTGGCCCAGGACAAACATGGCAAGCTGCAGGAAGTGATGGACAAGGCCGTTGATGGTGATTATCAGAACTGTAAGGCAAAAGGCGGTGCCTGGACCCGTGAGCACTTTTTTGGCCGTGACCCTGAAGCGCTGAAGCTGGTTGAACACCTGTCGGATGATGATATCTGGCGTCTGAACCGGGGTGGCCATGACCCCTACAAAGTCTTCGCGGCCTACCACGAGGCGGTTAACCATAACGGCCAGCCTACCGTCATTCTTGCCAAGACGGTTAAGGGCTACGGTACCGGTACCACCGGTGAAGCGGCCAACGTCAGCCATAACGTCAAGAAGCTGCCGGTTGATGACCTGAAGCACTTCCGTGACCGCTTTGACCTGCCGATCAAAGACGAAGACATTGAGACCCTGCCTTACTTCAAACCCGACGCTGACAGCCCGGAAATGAAGTACATGCGCAAGCGTCGTGAAAAGCTGGGTGGCTTTATTCCCCAGCGCCGCGTAGAAACCGACGTTAAGCTGGAAATTCCGGGCCTTGAGGCTTTCGAAGCGGTGACCAAAGGCAGTGGCGAACGGGAAATCTCCACCACCATGGCTTACGTACGCATTCTGGGTGCGCTGGCCAAAGACAAGAGCCTGGGCAAGCACATTGTGCCGATCATTCCGGATGAAGCCCGTACCTTTGGTATGGAAGGTATGTTCCGCCAGCTGGGTATTTACTCTGCGGAAGGTCAGAACTATGAGCCGGTAGATTCCGACCAGGTGATGTTTTACAAAGAATCCAGACAGGGGCAGATTCTCGAAGCGGGCATTAACGAAGCGGGTGCCCACGCCGCCTGGATTGCTGCGGCAACCTCCTACAGCAGCAACAACGTGCCGATGATTCCGTTCTATGCGTTCTATTCCATGTTTGGTTTCCAGCGTACTGGCGATCTGGCCTGGGCAGCGGGTGATATCCAGGCCCGTGGCTTCCTGATTGGTGCCACTGCGGGTCGTACCACGCTGAACGGTGAAGGTCTGCAGCATCAGGACGGCCACAGCCACATTCTGGCATCCACCGTACCGAACTGCATAAGCTATGACCCAACCTACGGCTATGAGATGGCGGTGATTATCCAGAACGGTCTGCAACGTATGTATGGCGACGGTGACAATGTCTGGTACTACATCACCGCCATGAATGAAAACTACCGTCAGCCAGCGCTGCCGGAAGGCCCTGAAGTGATCGAAGGCATCATCAAGGGACTTTACAACCTGGAAGAAAATTCCCGTAACCAGGGGCTTAAGGTCCAGCTGATGGGTTGTGGCACTATCCTTGAGGAAGTCCGTGCAGCTGCCGGTATTCTGCGTGATGAGTTCAACGTTGAATCGGATATCTGGAGCGCAACCAGCTTTAACGAGCTGGCCCGGGATGGTCAGAACGCCAGACGTTACAACATGCTGAACCCTGAAGCTGATAAGAAAGTCTGCTGGGTTGAGCAGCAGCTGTCTGGCCGTAAAGGTCCGGTTATCGCCGCGACTGACTATATGAGCCAGTACGCGAACCAGATCCGTGAGTTTGTGCCGGCAACCTTTGTTTCGCTGGGCACGGATGGATTTGGTCGCTCTGACACCCGTGAACAGCTGCGTCGTTTCTTCGAGGTAGACCGTTACTTCATCGTGGTGGCTGCCCTGTATGCGCTGGTTCAGGATGGTGAGCTGGAAGCGTCCGTGGTCAGCGAGGCCATCAGGAAGTTTGATATTGACCCGTCCAGAGCTAACCCTCTGTATTGCTAAGTCCGGAACTGAAGAGAAGGTATGAGGAATGAGTGACGAAATCATCAAGGTTCCGGATATCGGCAGCGGTGAGGCAGAAGTCATCGAAATCTGCGTCCAGCCCGGTGATACGGTATCGGCCGAAGACTCCCTGATTGTTCTGGAGTCTGACAAGGCCACCATGGAAGTCCCGGCACCAAGGGATGGCGTGGTGACAGAAGTGCTGCTGAATATGGGTGACAATGTCAGCGAAGGTGCTCCGATGCTTAAGATGGCTGCAGCAGCATCTGAGGTTGTCGAGCCCATAGCGGACAGAGGACCGCCAGCAGAAGCCCCCGTGTCGGCAGCCCCGGTGGTTGAAGCGGCTGGTGGCTCCCGGACTGAGTCGGTGCATGTACCCGATATCGGTGCTGAAAATGTGCCGGTTATTGAGGTGAGTGTGAAGGTTGGTGACACCGTTGCCCTGGAAGACTCATTGATTGTCCTGGAGTCCGACAAAGCGACCATGGAAGTGCCTTCCCCGGTAGCAGGGGTGGTGACCGCCATTCATGTCAAGGAAGGTGACGCCCTGAGTCAGGGTGACCTGGTGATTGATGTTGAAGTCAATGGCAGCGGTGATGTCACTGCAACGCCTGCGCCGGTTCCAGCCGCAGCTCCAGAGCCTGCCGCTGTTGTGCCAGCTGCACCCGAGCCTCAGTCTGGACCACGCATGGAGAAAGTAACAGTACCTGATATTGGTGCTGAGAACGTTCCCGTGATTGAGGTCTGTGTCAGCGTTGGCGATCAGATTGAAGAAGAAGCGTCACTGATCGTTCTGGAATCTGACAAGGCGACCATGGAAGTGCCTGCACCGTTTGCCGGTGTTGTGAAAGCCATCATGGTCAAAGAAGGCGATACCCTTAGCCAGGGCGACCTGATTCTGGATATTGAAGTGTCTGGTGGCGCAGCAGCATCGGTTGTCAGCCAGCCAGCGCCTGCAGCCGCTGCACCTGCCACTGTGCCACCGAAGCAGGAGGCTCCGTCCCGCGCACCATCGGCACCACCTCCACATGCAGAAGCGCACCCTGTGGAACTTAAGCGTACCAACCGCAAATTCCATGCAGGTCCTGCGGTACGCAAACTGGCTCGTGAGTTCGGTGTTGATCTTGCTGAAGTGACCGGCAGTGGTCCACGTCGTCGCATTCTGAAAGAAGACGTACAAAAGTACGTGAAGATGCGCCTCAGTGAAAAGGCACTTTCAGGACAAGGTGCTTCTACTGGTCTGGGTATTCCAGCCATGCCAGAGATTGACTTCGGCAAGTGGGGGGACATCGAGAAGGTGGCCCTGAATCGCCTGCGCAAAGTGGCGGCTCAGAACTTCCAGCGTTCTTGGCTGAATGTGCCACACGTTACCCAGTTTGATGAGTGTGACATTACTGAACTGGAAGCGTTCCGTAAGGCTCAGAAAGCCATGGCCGAGGCCCGTGGTACCAAACTGACACCACTGCCGTTTATTCTGAAAGCCGTTGCTTATGTGTTGAAAGAGCTGCCACAGTTCTGCGCTTCCCTGAGCCCTGATGGTGAAACGCTGATCTACAAGAAGTACATCAACATTGGAGTCGCGGTTGATACGCCCGACGGTTTGCTGGTGCCGGTGATCAGGAACGTCGATCAGAAGAGCCTGTGGGAACTGTCGGCTGAATGTATCGAGCTGGCCGGTAAGGCCCGTGACAAGAAGCTGAAGCCTGATGAAATGCAGGGTGGCTGCTTTACCATCTCCAGCCTGGGTTCTATCGGTGGCACGGCGTTTACTCCGATCGTCAATGCGCCGGAAGTCGCCATTCTTGGTCTGTCCAGGGCCGCCATGAAGCCCGTGTGGAATGGCCAGGACTTCGATCCGAAGCTGATGTTACCGTTGTCACTGTCTTATGATCACAGAGCCATCAACGGTGCGGATGCAGCACGTTTCACGACAATGCTGGGTGAATTGTTGACCGATATTCGCAAGCTGCTTCTTTGAGACTTTGGTTAATAAAAAATCCGGAGATGATTAATCTCCGGATTCGGTATTGTATTTAATTGGAAGTTATGAAGAAGCTAAATTTTCCCGCAGTGCGTCCCAGGCATTAAACATAACATCTACGTGAACAGGATCAAAATTTTCCCAAATCTGAACATTACGACAATGTTCTTCTCCAATTGATTCTAATATTCTTTCTCGAATCTTAATGGCGTTTTTCTCATGTTTAACCTTGATTGTTAACGAGGATCTACCTACCTCAGCGCTTTTAATGTTGAAATCCTCATTCGGTTTAAAATTGTTTTTTATTAAAGTACTCACATCAAAAATTTTCAAAGGGTTAGCAGATAAAAGCTCTGAAAACTCATCTATTGTAGAGGGTGTGTGGCCAGTAGATAAATGCTTTGAAGAGTTATCTATTGCAGAGGCTGGTAACTTCTCATTTTCTGCTGGTGAAGGCGTTTTCACAGGACTTTGTTCCCGGGAAACACCAGGCTGCTGCGAGGCTGGTTCTGCTTTTTCCAGTACCTTTTGAGAAGCTACAGAGGCTGTAGGGGATTCAATACTGGTTTTCAGGTCTTTTTGTAACTGCCTATTGTCTTGTGGTAACAATCTGGTTTCATAGTCTTTGGTATCTGATAATTCGATGTTATTACCAAGCAGAGGTAAAACTGTATCATATGACGGCACAACTTGAGTGGCTAATCCTTGGTATTCGGACCATTTATTATCAGCTTGGTATTCGGAGCATTTATTATCAGCTTGGTATTCGGAGCATTTATTATCAGCTTGGTATTCGGAGCATTTATTATAAGTTTGGTATTCGGACCATTTATTATCAGCTTGGTATTCGGAGCATTTATTATCAGGTGTATTATCTTCGTCATCAGATAAGTCATCTATTTTAAAAAATTTCTGATTATAAGAGTTACAGTTTTCAGCGTCTGTGACCATGGGTGGACCATCATGGACCAAAAATTGGCCATCTTTAATGACCAGCTCAAGCAACCGATTACCTTCCCTGTCCACAATGGCAATGTAGCCAGGACAGTTAAAATCAAAGCAAATTGGGTCTATAAATAATGACCTACCTATATCTACTGCTGCAGTGGCAATGGAACCACGGGCACCCTTTTCATTAATGGATGCCTTGATCTTCTGAACTATGTGCAGTTGATCATCCGACTGTGTACCTAACTTTGATAAATCCTGTGCTTTTATGGAGGTTCCTAATACCTGATTAATTTTATCCAGTAACTCAGTATTACAACTGTTCGTTATGTCAATTTTGGGTAGTTTTAGCTCAACCTCCATTTCAACATTTTTTAGCTTGTCAATCAGATGATTAATCGTTTCAGAATTCAGGTTGTTAATTGCTGTCGCACTGCTTTTGCGTGGTTTTATCGCCACTAATTTAAGATCTTCTCCATTTGCAGATCGGAATTCTTTGGCAATGGCCGCAAAGTTTCCGTCAGTAGCCACGTTAAGAACTTCAGTTTTACACATCATAAGGACGTTATTAATAAAAGTTCCATCTGCACACTGAAATAGCCCCTTTTCCGTGTCATCTTCAGAAAATCTTTCATCCCAGTCAATCTGGAAATTCATCACACTGCCTAAAGCCGCTTCAACTTTGTGCCGCTGAGATTCAGTAAGATGACCAAAAACCGTATCAATTTCTCCTTCGGTCTTATCATGAACAAAAGAATCTATGGTGTCGGCAAGGTTCTTGCCGTTGTTATTATTGTCCAGCTTTTTGGTTTTATAATATTTTGACAGTGACTGTTCATACTGCTCATTATCGTAGCAAAAGGTAGACCCAATAAAGTTAGTGATACGGATTGACTGATCAGAGTCAGGATCGTTAGAGTGTTTTACGGCACATTTACCGAGTTCTGTATGAATCTTATCTTTCAGGTCTTGAGTTAAGGAACCCGGGGAGATGCCAAGAGCCGATGCCACGATGGTGTCGTCTGTCATACTCAACAGAGCCATGCCCAGAGCCTGAAGCAGGCTGACAAGAGAGAGTGCCTTACTTTTATTGCCTTTAATGTCCAAGAGTTCAAGGGATAATTTATCCACCATTGTTTTAACAATATCAGAGGCCGATAAAGTGGCCGGGGACGCTGTGTCTGGCAGATTTGTTCTCTGGAATAACGCTGACATCCCTGGGTCAAAAGGTATGGCATCCATAGTATTCTCTCCAATGCTTGATAAAAATTATTTAGCGAGGACAAACTCGCTGCCTCCATGCTTTGTGGCAAGGGATTGTCTTGTTAATCAGCCGCAAGTGACGGAAAACTGTAATGATTTACAGTATTGATCTGATAAATGGATATTCAGAGTTGCCGACCTGGATATTATTAAGACATTTTGTGTGGATAATAGTTCCCTGGACGGTCACAATCTTTGGTCTATTCTCGGTCCCCAGAGCCCTGCGCCAGCACCACATGCACAAGCTGAGCATACCAATCGCAAATTTCATGCAGGGTGAATTGTTGACCGATATCGGCAATGGCTTCTTTGAGACTTTTGTTAATAAATCCGGAGGTGATTAATCTCCGGTTTTGCATTGTATTTATTTATTCACGAAGTAACTTATCACGCAGTGCTTTCCAAGCCTTGAATGTAACCTTTACTTTAACAGGTTCTAATCTCTCCCAAACGTCAACAAAGTTTTTATGTTCTTCTTCATCAATTAATTCAAATACTTTTTGTCTAACCTTATTTGCGGTATCCACAGTATCAACAGTGATAGATAACTCATAATCATAAAATAACTTAACGCTGGAAATATTCAGCTCTCCACTCGGGTTAAGCCCATGTTGTATTAATGTACTCACATCATTAACAGCTTGAAAAGGTTCAGGAGTTGATAACCTGTTTAATGTAGAGGTATTAACGTCATCATCATAATCCGACTGATCATCATGCCACGGATCAACATCTTTCCAACCTTCAGGGATAGTGATCACAGGCGAACCATCAGGCACCAAAAAGCTGTCATCCTTAATGACCATCTCAAGCAACCGATTACCTTTGCTGCCTACAATGGCTATATAGCTGGGGCAGTCAATATTAAAGGTGTTTTCGCCCCCCCTTGAAGCCGCTGTTGCAGCAGTGGCAATTGTGCTGTCAGCACCCTGTTCGTCAACGGATACTTTGATTTTCTGCACCATCCGCAGATTATAAGTGGGTGATGGGTTTAACCTGGACAAATCCTGAGCGGTTATGGATGTTCCCAGGGCATCTGTAATTTTTTCCAGTAGTTCAGTATCACCACCTTTCTTAACTTCTATAACTGGAAGATCCAGCGTAATCTCCGTTTTATTTTCATCCAATTTGCCAATCAGATGGTTAATGGTTTCAGAATCAAGTTTGTTAATCGCTGTCGCACTGGTCTTGTTCGGTGTTATCGCGACCAATTTAAGATCTTCCCCATTTTCCGATCGGAAATCTTTGGCAATGGCAGTAAACACTTTATTGCCAGCAAAGTGTAAATCTTCTTTTATACGCATCTTCCTGACGCTTTTCATAGTTCCATCTGCACACAGAAAACGGCTCGAAGCCTTACTATTCAGGGGAAAAGCTTCCCTCCAGACACCCCGGATTTCCATTACATTACCTAATACCAATGAAATCTGGTTCCGCTCAAATTCAGTAAGATCATCAAATAACTGTGTGATTTTTCCTTTGGTTTTCTTTTTAACAAAAGTATCTGCGGCGTCCGCTACGTTCTCTTTATCAATTTCCAACGTTTGGGTTTGATAACATTCAGACAGTATCCGGTCAAGATACTGATCCGTGGTAATAGAGGCTGTACCAACAAAGTTAGCGGCAGAGATGATCTTGCCAGTTTCATCATAAGGTCGGTCTTTGCTGAATTCACCAAGCTTTTGATGGATTTCCATCTCCAGCTCTTCAGTTAACGAGCCCGGGGGGATTTTCAGGAGCAATTCCTTCTTGGCGTTATCTTTCATACAGGCCAGAACCATGCCCAGAACCGGTGCCAGGCTGGCAGAAGACACTACCCTGCTTTTTTTGTCGGTAATACTCAGGATCGCAAACGATACGGTATCCATCAGTTTTTCAACGATATCAGAGGCCGATAAATCGCTCCGGGAGGATGTGTCCGGGGGAGTTAATGGCTCCAATGGCACTGATCGTGTTGGGCCTGACGATATCGGTCCCATAATATTCTCTCCATTTGATAATCATTAATGAGTCAGAAAATACGATTTCATTTGGTTAACTACTTACTGATGATTGACAGTATCCGGTCACGTATTGCCATCCGCTGTACCTCTGTTATTAATGCCGCCCGTTCCCATTGTGGCGGTATCTCTGCCCGAAGTTCCGCCAGAAGCTGTTGGGCTTCTGTTTGTTTGTGGGATATGCCCTCAAGCCACTGTAACCAACGCAGATCAAGGGTCGCTTCATGCAAATCAAGAAAACGGCGATGAATGTCCAGAACTTCCGGACACCGGCTGGCAGATGGGTAGATATACATAACATCCCCCTCCCGACCATCGATGGGATCAAATGGGTCGGCAGTCGGCATACGGCCATGCCATTGTAAATAGCCCTCAGCACCGGATCGCCAGAGATACAGGCCAGCTGCTAACCGGGGTTTGGGCATGTTGTATAGCCAGACCGTGCTGTTTTCCTGCCAATCGTCAATATTTTCTTCGGTCACTTCGGTGCCGTGGTTGATCAGGAGAAGATCCGTTACTTCGGCAAGTTCAGCCTGGTGGTCATGGTTCAAATGGCCAGCCGTTTTCAATGACAGAGCGTTATCGGTTAGCACTCTGGCGGTGTTCTTTATTTGCGAGAAGTGATCTTTGGCTGGCTCGTCAAAAATTGACCAGTAAATTTCAGGGAGATTCTGGTTCTCTGATAACTGTTGCAGCTGTTTTAAGTCCGCTATTGCCTCTGCTTCGCCCTTCTGACTTAACAGGCGTTTCAACGGTGCGTAAGCCAGAATCTTACCGTTGAAGCCAAAGCGTACTAATTGCTGCAGTTGCTGAATAAACGTCTGTCGTCCGGTCTCGGTGCCAGGTGTTGCCAATGCCGGGGCAACCGTGCTGAAACCGTGGGAAGCCAGCAGGGAAAGATCGCAGGAGGTGGCATTGGCACTCTGTCCTGCCAGTGCCTTGAACCACTGATAGTAAGGTGGCGGTTCCAGATAGAGGCCTACAGGGGTTTCCAGTTCTGGCAGCACGGTCGGAAGTACCCGTACATTATAATGCAGCAGCCGCAGTTCACCACCGCTGAACAGCTGAATCATACCAGCGTAGTCGCCAGCGCGTGCTTCAGCGGGAACTTCCACCTGAACATAGAGACGTCTGGGCCTTTTGCTGGAGAGACGAAGGCTTGCCATATCGGCACGGAGATAGCTGTCATCCAGTATCAGTGACGTGGCATTGGGCGTTGGTCTTTCATAGCGCCAGTGCCCATAGCGGGTGATGACGGTTAAGGGTTCTCCATCCGACGATTTGGGCGGGGAAACCACAACGGCGGGTGCAACATCATCCATCGGGCTTGCTATTTCAAAGGTCAGGTTCAGCAGGCTGTTTCTGGCTGCCAGATAAAAAGTGTCATCATCTTTTACCTGCTGGCTGATATCTGCCAGTGACAGTGAGTCTGGCGGGGTGTATGGCTCAGTCGCTACAGGCCATTGATTTAGCAGGCGTTCCTGTCGTTTTTTCTGGGTGGCCTGGGCAAAGGTACCTTTAATAGGTTCCAGAACCAGAGCCGCCAGGTATCTGGCGTCATAGTCACCGGTCAGATCGATAGTCAACATCCCGTTGATGACACCAATGTTTTTGCTGATAAAGTGACTTCGGCGTTCACCAACCAACGCCCACAAGTCCCCATCGATACCGCCTTCTTTTTTCCTGCCAGCCAGATAAACGTCATTGATCCACTGCTCTTGAGTAAACTTCTCATCAACGATGGTGGTGCCATTGGCGATGATTTGCCGTTTAAGAAAGTGAGGCAGGTATTCCCATTCCCCTTGATCCTGTGTCCACAGGCTGAGTTTCCATAATCCATCAGACCAGGGGATCTGCAGGCTGGTAACCCCGGCAATACCATCCCGAATCAGTGCATCACCGGAAGTACGAACCCGTTCGGTGATTTTGCCTTGCAGGTATGAGCTGTTTTTGCCAATGGATTCAAAGCCGGGGAAAGCCGCACTGTCGCCTGAGCCAAAATCCAGCGCCAGGGTGTTTTCGGGCAGACTGGCGGCGGAGCTGATATGGATTTTTTCCAGCTCGATGCCCGCCCACATATCGGCACTGAACACAAACAGTTTGGTGTATGGCTGTGTAAACGGTTGTCCGCCGGATGTTTTCAGCCCTGAGAGGGGCAGTACCACGGCAAACGGACCGGGTGAGAGCGTAAACTCCTGGTTGACCCTGGACCGGTAATCTGCGGAGTTTTCATTATCAATCCGCACAATCAGGATTTGCTGTTTGTCTGAGCCATTATTACCACTGATGATCAGCTCAGATCCATTTTTAAAGTCGGACTGCTGGAAGGTGTGGATAAAGGGAGGGGATTCCGCTTCACTCAGCAGCAGGTTTTCATCATTTGCCGAAGAGAAAGGACTGCTAAGGCTTAAAATACAGGCAGCTGATGCAAACCATTGTCTGGTCGTTCTGCCAGTTAACCTTGCTTTCGGCCATATTAACTTTCGAAGCATGTACTCAATGGCCTGTTCCATGATCCTTTCAGCTGCCTCACAGTTGTTTGGGGGTAGCCTTAATATCGACGGAAAGAAGACAGTTTAAAGAATCTGAAATGGAGGGGGAGACAGGCGCTAATCCAGAGATCAGCGCCAGTGGTCAGATTGGCAGAGTCAGGCCAGGGCACCCAGAAAATTCTTCAGGGTAATAATAATGATCACCAGAACCATCAGGGAAAAATCCAGCCCGCCAAGGGGTGGGATCACTTTGCGTATACGGCTGGTGAGTGGCTCGGTAATCTGGAACAGCAGCATCAGTCCAGGGTTATAGCTGTTCGGCGCTACCCAGCTGGCGATGGCAATAATGATCAGACTGAACATATAAATATTCAGAAACTCGATGCCCAGTTTAATCAGGCTGCTGATCAGGACGCTGGGGAAAGGAATGGTCGCCGGAGAGAAACCGCCTATCAACAGCAGTACATAGAGCAGTGTGATCTGAAGTATCAGCGCCAGAACCAGAGAGGCCATGTCCACACCGCCATAACCGGGAATTATCTTGCGGATGGGGTTGAGCAGTGGCGATGTGGCTTTCACGATAGCTTGAGAAATCGGGTTATAGAAGTCGGCTCGAACCAGCTGAAGCAGGAAGCGAATCAACACAGCCATGATATACAAACCGCCCAGGGTCTGGATCAGGAAGCTGAGACTCGAAGAAAGTGCAGACATAGAGTGTATTGGTTACCCTTTGGTCAAAATAATTTAATAATCTTTGCGCATATTACCGCTTTCCATCGCCCGTCAACAGAATCAGTCTTGCAGCGTTTCTGCCAGTTCTATCGACCGGTTGACGGCAGCATTCATCGCCTGTGCCACCAGCTCAGGCAACCCCTGTTCCTGAAACGTTTTTATGGCCTGTTCCGTGGTTCCGTTGGGAGAGGTAATGCGACGACGAAGCTCGGCGACATCAACATCACTTTCCGTTGCCATCCTGGCAGCCCCCAGGGCCGTTTGCAGGGTCAGCTGTCTTGAGGTTTCTGTATCAAGGCCAAGGCGAACACCGACCTGTTCCATAATTTCCATCAGCAGGAAATAGTAGGCCGGGCCACTGCCGGAAACGGCAATGACCGCATCAATTAACGACTCATGGTCGACCCATCTGGCAATACCAATGGCATTAAAAATATCATCGGTCAGCGCTTTTTGGGCAGTACTGACGTTTTTGTTAGCAAACAAACCGCTGGCACCGCATTGCAGCGCAGAAGGTGTGTTTGGCATGCTGCGCACGATCGAAAGGTGCTCGCCTCCCCAGTTCTGCAGACTTTCCATGGTAATGCCGGCAGCGACGGAGATAACCAGGGCATCCGGTTTTATGGACGGGCTTAAGTCGGTCAGAACCGCTTTCATCACCTGTGGCTTCACACAAAGCATAATGATGTCCGCCTGGCTGACGGCCTGGTGGTTATCCACGGTGGTGGCAATATTAAATTTTTCACGGATATCGGACAATGTTTCTGCCGTTCTGGCGGAAGCAATCAACTGGTAGGTTGGCCAGCCATTATTGATCAGGCCACCGATAATACTGCTGGCCATATTGCCAGCACCGATAAAAGCAATGGTTGATTCATTCATGCGTTGCTGTCCCTTTCAGGCGCTTGATGGGCAGAGGTTCTGGAGCCAAACAGTGCAGTACCAATACGGACCATGGTTGAACCTTCCTGAATCGCTGCCTCAAGATCATCCGTCATGCCCATGGACAGGGTGTCCATCGTCAGTGAGAACTCGGTATTCAGGGAATGTAACGCATTGGTCAGTGCCCGGAAAGGCTCGCGCTGTCGGTCAGGGTCGGTTTCCGGGGCGGGAAGAGCCATCAGGCCACGCAGCTTCAGGTGGGGTAAACGGGCAATGGAGGTTACCAGCGCTGGCAGCTCATGCAGGCGGATCCCGGATTTTGACGCTTCGCCGCTGATATTCACTTGCAGGCAGATATTTAACGGGGGGAGCTCCCGAGGACGTTGATCATTCAGCCTTTGCGCGATTTTCAGCCGGTCAACACTGTGAACCCAGTCAAAGTGGCTGCTGATATCCCGGGTTTTGTTGGACTGGATTGGACCGATGAAATGCCAGTGGATATCCACAAGGTCACTGAGCTCATCCATTTTGCCCAGGGCTTCCTGAAGGTAGTTTTCGCCAAAATGCTTTTGACCCAGATGCCATGCTTCACGCACCATAGAGGCAGGTTTGGTTTTGCTGACTGCCAGCAGTTGCACTTGCCCGTTGCGATTGCAGGCTTGCTCAGCTTGATGAATTCGGTCATAAACCCGTTGAAATCGGTTTTGTAATAAGGTCATCAGGTTGTACATTACCGGGTAAATAATAAATTGGCAGGAAGATTGTCCGGGAATAGCGCTATTCCCTGACAATCTCATAGTTTACCTGCTTCCTGGTGTAAGGGGGATAATAAATGGATATTACTGAGCTATTGGCGTTCAGCTATAAACAGGGGGCTTCGGATCTGCATCTGTCGGCAGGACTTCCGCCAATTATTCGAATCGACGGTGATGTTCGCCGTATCAATCTGCCGCCCATGGAGCAGAAAGAAGTTCATGGTTTGATCTATGACATCATGAACGACAAACAGCGTAAAGATCTGGAAGAGCACCTGGAAGCGGACTTCTCGTTTGAAGTACCGGGCGTTGCCCGTTTCCGTGTCAATGCTTTCAATCAAAACCGGGGAGCGGGGGCGGTGTTCCGGGCTATTCCCAGTAAAGTACTGACCATGGATGACCTGGGCATGGGACAGGTATTTAAAACCATTGCGGATAAACCCCGGGGGTTAGTGCTGGTGACTGGCCCTACCGGCTCTGGCAAGAGCACCACGCTGGCGGCCATGATGGATTACATTAACGACACCAAATATCAGCATATCCTGACCATCGAAGACCCCATTGAATTTATCCACACCCCGAAAAAGTGTCTGGTTAACCAGCGGGAAGTGCATCGGGATACTCATAGCTTCAGCAATGCCCTGCGCTCTGCGTTGCGTGAAGATCCCGATATTATTCTGGTTGGTGAGATGCGTGACCTGGAAACGATTCGTCTGGCGATGACCGCTGCGGAAACCGGTCACCTGGTGTTCGGTACGTTGCACACCACCTCGGCGGCAAAAACCATTGACCGTATCGTCGATGTATTTCCGGCGGAAGAGAAGTCCATGGTGCGTTCAATGCTCTCGGAATCACTCCAGGCTGTGATCTCGCAAACACTTTTGAAGAAAAACGGTGGAGGCCGGGTAGCTGCCCATGAGATTATGCTTGGCACGGCAGGTATTCGAAACCTGATTCGCGAAGATAAAGTTGCCCAGATGTACTCGGCCATTCAGACCGGCGGTGGACTTGGCATGCAAACACTGGATCAGTGCCTGACGAACCTGATGAAAAAGGGACTGATCTCTCGTGATGTGGCCCGTGAAAAGGCCAAGGACCGTGACGCATTCTAGGAGCCTGTCCGAGAATAGCGCCCGTAGCGAGGATGGCAGAAAATTGAGGATAAAAATTCCGTTTTGTGAGGTGAATAGCGGGGCTATTTGCCGAACAAAACGGAATTTTTAGACCAATTTGCTGCCACCGCAGTAGGGCAGTCTATTCTCGGGCAGGCTCCTAGGTCTTTCAGATCACCGTTTGCCGGGAGTGAGCACCGGGCTGTCTTTTAACGTCAATGTGATGATAAATGGATATTGAAAAATTATTAAAACTGGTTGCCGTAAAAAAAGCATCGGATCTGTTTATCACTGCCGGCTATCCTCCCAGTGTCAAGCTTGACGGACGTTTGATACCTGTCAACAAGACACCGTTGACGGCCGCAGAAGCAAAAGATTTTGTGCTTGGGGTAATGGATGAGAAGCAGCGCCTGGAGTTTGAGCTGAAGCATGAGTGTAACTTTGCCATTGCCAAAATGGGTATTGGCCGGTTCCGGGTCAGTGCTTTTCAGCAGAGAAACCAGTCAGGGATGGTTTTGCGCCGAATTGAAGAGAAAATACCCGGTTTTGAACAGTTGAAACTTCCACCTATCCTGAAAGACCTGACCATGGTCAAACGAGGGCTGGTTATCCTGGTGGGCGCTACCAGCACGGGGAAGTCGACAACCCTGGCGGCGATGCTTGGCTATCGTAATGAAAACGACACAGGTCATATCATCAGCATTGAAGACCCCATTGAATTTATCCATCAACACAAAAGGTGCATTGTAACCCAGCGGGAAGTGGGGATTGATACCAAGTCTTATGAAGTCGCGCTGAAAAATACCCTGCGTCAGGCTCCTGATGTCATTATGATTGGTGAAATTCGCAGTCAGGATACCATGCAATATGCCCTGAACTTCGCAGAAACCGGCCATCTGTGCCTGGCAACGCTGCATGCCAATAATGCCAACCAGGCATTGGATCGCATTCTTCACTTTTTCCCTCCGGAACATCATCACCAGGTGTGGATGGATCTTTCCCTGAATCTGAAGGGCATTGTCGCCCAGCAGCTGGTTCCTTCTCTGGATGGCACAGGGCGGCTTCCGGCCATAGAAGTGTTACTGAATACCCCCCTGGCCCAGGATATGATTCGCAAAGGTGATGTTCATGCACTGAAAGAGTTAATGAAAAAATCCCGGGAGCTGGGCATGCAGACTTTCGATCAGGCATTATTTGATCTCTACAACCTTGGTGAGGTCAGCTATGAAGACGCCATCCGGCATGCTGATTCTGCAAACGACTTGCGTCTGATGATTAAGCTGGGTTCAGAGGTGGATGAGAGTTATCTTACCCAGCGTTCCGGTAAATTGACCTTGCAGATGGAAGAAGCCTAGGAGGCTGACCGAGAATAGACTGCCCTACGCGGTAACTGCTCCTGCGTTGCTCTAGCTCCTGCATCCATGCAGTCGTGCGGTGGCAGCAAATTGGTCTAAAAAGCCGGAAATTTTTAGCAAATAGAACCACTATTCGCTAAAAATTTCCGACTTTTTATCCTCAATTTTCTGCCATCCTCGCTACGGGGTCGCCTAGACGGGCGCTATTCTCGGTCAGCCTCCTAGAAACGCCGACTCTTGATCCCGAGAACCTTGCCCATGCCTTCTTTACACAGGGCAAGTTCCAGGGAGCTGCGAATCACCTGCGCATTGTCGTGCTTCATTAAATCCGACAATATCATTTTTGCACGATCCATACCGATGCGCCTTAACACCCATTTTACTTTTAACAGATTCACGGCACTCATCGACAGCATATCGAAGCCCATGGCCATTAACAGTACCGCTGCAGCAGGGTCACCCGCCATTTCACCGCAGATACTGACGGTCTTTCCTTCCTGATGGGCATCGTCCGCAACTTTCTGCAAGGCATGCAGTACGGCGGGGTGAAAGGAGTGATAAAGGTCAGATACCCTGGGGTTGTTGCGGTCTACGGCCAGCAGGTATTGAATAAGGTCATTTGATCCGATGGAAAGAAAGTCGACACGTTGTGCAAGGTCCTTGACCATATAAACGGCAGCGGGCACTTCCACCATCACACCCACCGGTGGCATGGAGACTGGCAGGCCTTCAGCAAGCACTTCCGCATGGGCCCGGTGAATCAGGTGTTGCGCTTCCTCGACTTCAAAAATACTGGATACCATTGGCAACATAATCCGGAGATTATCCAGCCCCACGCTGGCTTTCAACATGGCCCGGACCTGCACCAGAAAGATTTCCGGATGATCCAGTGTTACCCGAATCCCCCGCCAGCCAAGGAAAGGGTTATCTTCCTTGATAGGGAAATAACTCAGCGACTTATCCCCGCCAATATCCAGGGTTCTCATGGTCACGGGGCGTGGCGCAAAGGCTTCAAGCTGGTGTCGGTAAATCTTTTCCTGTTCGGATTCACTGGGGAAGCGATCCCGAACCATAAAAGGGACTTCAGTCCGATACAGACCAACGCCTTCAGCCCCTCTGTCCAGTGAGCGGATGGTATCGGTCATCAGTCCGGTGTTGACCCAGAGCGGAATACGGTAATTATCCGGGGTCTCACAGGGCAGATCTCTGATGGCTTCCAACCCCTTACTGAACTGATTTTCCTCTTCCAGCACTTCGGTGTAATAATCCAGCAACTCCTGGGCCGGAGATGAGTAAATCAGGCCAAGATTACCATCCACAATCAGCTTTTTACCGGACAGCTTATGGAAAGGCAGATCAACCACCCCCATGACGGTAGGCACGCCTAAAGCGCGGGCAAGAATAGCCACATGGGAATTACTGGAGCCTTGCTTGGAAACCAGACCCGCCAGTGACTCCTGTGGCACCTCGCCCAGCATAACCGGAGAAAGCTCCTCACTGATCAGAATGGTATTCGCCGGGTATTCAACCCTCGCATGCTCTCCCTGCTGGAGATGAGAAAGTACTCTGCGCCCCAGGTCCCTGACGTCGGCAGCCCGTTCACGGAGATAATGATCGTCCATCATTTCGAAATTGCGGATATGCTCTTCGATCACCTGTCTTAAGGCACCCTGTGCCCAGGATCCACCCCGAATCCGCTCTCTTATCTCCTGCCCAAGGGCCCGGTCATCGAGCATTCTCAGATAAACATCAAAGAGTGCATGTTCCTCGGCAGGTAAGCGGTCAGACAGTCGTTCAGCGGTGTCTTTCATCTCTTTTCGCACCGCAGCCAGCGCATCGTCCAGCAAGGTGAGTTCCAGATCTATATCCTTGCAGGTACGCTCAGGTACTGCACCAAGATCGGCCGGAGGCGTAATCACCACCGCCTCACCAATGGCTACCCCTGTGGCACCGGCACTCCCCTGAAAGCGAGCAATTCGTTTTGTGCGGGTGGGCGTGGAGACATTATTGATCGAGCCGGTTGCCTGGGCATGGGCAATAACCCCTGCCAATTGGGCCGACATGGTGACCAGAAACGCTTCTTCATGTTCATCAAAACGTCGCTGCTCAACCTGCTGAACCACCAGCACACCCAGCGTATTACGGTGATGGATAATGGGGACACCGAGAAAAGAGGTGAATCGCTCTTCTCCGGTTTCACGGATATAGTGAAATTTCGGGTGAGAAGCGGCATCTTCGAGGTTTATGGGCTCTTCCCGCAGCCCCACCTGCCCAACAAGACCTTCAGAATGAAAGAGAGTCACCTGTCCGACCGCGGAAGGGTTCAAACCCTCTGAAGCCATCAGCGTATAAGAGGTGCTCTCAGAATCGTATAGATAGACCGAGCACACCTCGGTGTTCATGGCACCACGAACCCGCTGCACAATAATCTGCAGTGCCACCTGTAGATCAGAGGCAGAACTGACTTCCTGTATGATATTGCGCAGGGTGTTTAGCATGTCTATCACGTATCCGGTCTGATAAGTAGTTGGCCAAATGGAATCGTATATTTCTGGCTAAGTGGGCAGTTGCTATGCAAGGCGCAACGTAGGGAGCATAGCCGTAGCTATGTGACCGGAGTTGCAACGCCGCAGAGTGACTGACAACTTAGTCAGAAATATATGATTTCATTTGGTTAACTACTTAATACTTGCTGCAACTACTTTAACAGTACAATAGCAATCCATGGCAAATTATATTGCCTGTTAACATCTTTCCTGTTATTGCAGCCCACAGGTTTAAAGAAATATCCATTGGGCCCGGGAGGCTGGACGGAAGCTTAAGTCCGACAGGCTCATGGCAACCTGTCACCCCCCTCTGGACTGTAACTTCCCAATTCTGGGTACCAACTCTTTCAGCGCCCGCCTGTAGACTTCCCGTTTAAAAGAAACCACCTGACCAAGAGGGTACCAGTAACTCACCCAGCGCCAGCCATCAAATTCCGGAGACCTCGTGTGGTCAACCCGAATACGGTCATCATTGCTCAGCAGCTGCAGCAAAAACCATTTCTGCTTCTGCCCGATGCACAGCGGTTGCTGATCCCGTCGGACGAGACGTCTTGGTAGACGATAACGTAACCAACCCCGGGTGCAGCCAAGGATTTCTACATCTTCAGGATGAAGACCTATCTCCTCAAACAGCTCTCTGTACATGGCATCTTCCGGCGTCTCCCCATCATTGATACCACCCTGGGGAAATTGCCAGGCATCCTGCCTGATCCGCCGAGCCCACAATAACTGACCGTGATGATTCGCCAGGATAATGCCTACATTTGGCCTGAATCCATCGATGTCAATCACGTATATGGCTACCTTAGAGCCACCATCCTATGGTACGAATACCCCCCCACTTCCAGGAACATAATCATAACCCCACACTAAAACGGGGCATGAAGCTGACTGTTCAAAGAACAACAGGATTTAGACGCAATCACTTGTCGGTGGCCACTTAAACTATTACTTATCACGCATTGTTTCACAAACGGATACAATACAGCAAACCTTCAGGGTGAATGGCGATTGGAACTATCAAACTCATTGACATGACGTACCAGAAGGCTGTTCGAAAATATCCGGTATAGACTGCACTACTACACGGATGCAGAATCCAGAGGTAACAAGGGGGCCTTTGTTACAGAGGTCCGTTTCTTCCCGAACAGCCGTTTGTCTTCCATTGATTGTGAGTAAAGCCGGTTATACCAGTCATTTGCTGAACGACTGAATTCAGGGTCCACGTCGTCCTGGAAAGCGCGCATGGCGATGGTTATATACTGGTAGGTCTTGTCGGCTAAAGCTCTTGAGCCATCAAAGCAATTCATATAGTAATGAATAGAGTCCAGATACTCACCTTTTCTGAAAAAGATAAACCCCAGTTGCTTATTTATGGCCATGAAGTACGTGTGTTCATTTGCATATTCATGCACAGACAACTGCTGGAACAGAGTGTCGATGGCCAGATCCAGCTGATTCAATCGGGTTAATGCTATCGCTACATTAAGGTTGAAATGATAATTCAGCTTTTTACACTCCAAAGCAAAATTCAAGGCACAAGTCCAAGACGCAAACCAATTAGGATCTCCTGGCTTCAGGCTCGCAGCCAGGGATTCCAGATCTTTCCATCGGGTAATGGCCCATTTCATCTGATCTGGCACCAGATACTCTGTGTAAGTCTGTGAAGCTTCTAAGGAAGACATAGATGAATAATAGAGTGGAAAGATAAAATTAGAGATCTCTACTTTATTTTTTCTTGTCTTTGGCTGCAGGTAATTGAACCAGCAAACAGCATTGGTTACAAATTGTTTGTCATCACACATTCTAATAGTTTGCTTCATTGCGGAATGTATAAATGAGTAAATATAATTAGGGACATCCATCGTGCCTACAAAGCCATGCATATAATATTTTATGGAAGTGACGTAGCTCTGTTCTTTATAAAATAAGAATCCTAACTGTTTATTAACACCCAAAAGATATCTCTGATCATTAGACTTAGCCAGCTGATCAAGCAAAATCTCTTTTGCCCGGTCCATATACTTGAGTCTTGTTAAAGCTTTCGCCACATTTAAATTGTAGTGATAGTCCTCCTCAGAGCACTGCAAGGCAAAATCAAGGGCGTTCTGCCACGCTTTAGCCCATTGACTGCTCCCTCCTTTCTGAGACTTTGCATACCTTTCCAATAAGCCCCAATGGGAAATCAGGATTTTTTTTCTTAAAAAAGCCGGAAGTTGTTGAGAACTGTGTACATCCGCCGCCGATGACTCCAAATGTGCAGCGGTAATTACTTCTTCACCACGGTTGGTCGAAGCGACAGATTCACTTGCATGAGGTGTCTGGGGAGGTGCAAGATCCTGTGTTTTTACAGGGTCAGCACTTGCTTCTGCTTCCAGTGGCCAGAAGTTCGGAAAACTGACTGCTCCAGATTGCTCACCGATACTCAGGTTTTCCATCAAATAAACAGGAGCTGATGCAACATGATCTCCCGATGGGGTGGGTTTGCTTAAATAACCATCCACCGTTTCAGGCCCTGTGTTGGATACCTGCCTTTGCTTCCATAAATGGCTAAAGCTATTATCCACTGTTTGAACATAAGGCTCTGCAAACGGCTGTGGTATCATGCAGGTAGTTGGCAGAAACACAGAAGAGAGGCTCTCTCTTTGCTGATCCACCAGACAAGTTGTAACAGGCGTAGATGGAGAAAACCCGGTCACCGGCACCGCATGAGTCTGTTGGCCTTGCAGGGCATTTAAATGACTCAGAGGAGTCGAATAATGGGCTGGCTTCGGAGCTAAACGCCCTCCATTCTCATCAAGCAGGTTAAACAGATCTTCCTTAATCCTATATCCCGGATCTTGACTATTCGCATTAGCCAGATAATTTGTTCTTGCTTCAGGGGGGCAGTTTGATACTTGACGTTGGCCAAAAACAGCTGAATCAGTCTGAACGGTTTTGCGGTGATCATAATAATTCATCAGGCCAAATGGCGTACCCGGTAATACACCACTATTTCTTTCCATAACAAAACTCAATCGATAAAAAACTATTAGACAGTCTTGGTAATAAAAAATTCAAAAAACTTAATATTCAGAATTGGGTAATTGCTTTTGGGTTGATAAAGAACCTGTATAATCCCGAAACACTCGGCCTGACTAATAAACCGGAGTAACAATGACCCTGGCAATCTTTGATCTGGACAATACTCTCATTGCTGGCGACAGTGATGCCCTGTGGGGAGAGTTTATGGCCGCTAATGGCCTGGTGGATAGTGAAAGCTTCAGGGAAGGTAACCATCGTTTTTATAAACAGTATCAACAGGGGGTTATGGACATCCGGGAGTATCTGGATTTTTGCCTTGAACCATTAACACAATACTCCCTGGAAGCGCTTGCAACCTGGCATGGTCAGTTTATGGCACAGGTTATCAGCCCCATCCTGTTGGATAAAGCACTGGCCAGGATAGAACACCACCGCCAGCGTGGTGATTATATTATGATCATCACCGCCACCAATCGCTTTGTGACCAAACCCATTGCTGACCAGTTCAAGGTAGATGCCCTGCTGGCCATTGACCTGGAGATCAGCGACAACCGCTATACTGGCAACGTTACCGGAATCCCCACCTATCAGCAGGGGAAAGTACTCCGCCTGCAGGAATGGCTCAACCAGCACCCGGAGCACTCAATGGCTGGCAGCTACTTCTACAGCGACTCTCAAAATGACCTGCCGCTGCTGAAGAAGGTCGACAACCCTGTCGCTGTCGACCCCGACCCGGAACTCAAAAGCTTTGCAGAAGCCCATGGCTGGCCAGTTATCAGTTTTCGTTAGTGGCTCTTAAAGGCCATTTATTGAACAGTCAACCGGGCAAAAATTGCTTTGATATAGTCCGTCTCCGGAATGCATGGGTGCACAGGATGATCCGGTCCCTGGTGCCCCTGCTCCAGAATCTGCAGGTTACGGTCAATATGACGACTGCCAGCCCGTAGCAAATCGATCATATTGTCCCGGTGCAAATGCATTGAGCAGGAGGCTGCCACCAGATAACCATCCCTCTCCAGTAGACGCATAGCCAGCTCATTGATGCGACGATAGGCCTGTTCACCAGCTTTCATATCTTTGCGCTTTTTAATAAAGGCGGGCGGATCAACAATAACCAGGTCAAACCGTTCCTGGCTGTCTTTCAACGCCTTCAATGCTTCAAAGGCATCACCTTGCAGAGTGTCCACTTTATGCTGAACCTCATTGAGTTCCGCATTGGCATGAACATTTTCCAATGCCAGGGCAGACGCATCGACGCAGGTCACTTTATCCGCCCCGAAAGCCGCCGCCTGAATGCCCCAGCCACCCACATAACTGAAAACATCCAGAACCCGTTTACCTTTAACATAATGCCGCAGGCGGTCCCGATTGAGCCGGTGATCATAAAACCACCCGGTTTTCTGGCCTTCCATCACCGGAGCCTGAAAGCTTACGCCATTCTCTTCCAGCACCACCACTTCCGGAACCGCTCCGGAAGCGACCTCAATATATTGCGGCAGGTCTTCCAGCTTGCGGGCATTGCCACGGTTCTTGAACAAAATACCTTTAGGTTTCAGAACCTGGTTTAACGCTTCAACAACATCATCCCGAACCTGCTCCATACCCGCCGTGGATATCTGCGCCACCAGTACCTCATCAAACCGGTCAACCACCAGACCGGGCAATCCGTCACTATCACCATACACTAACCGGTAATAGGGCTTTTCAAACAATTGCTCGCGCAGACTGAGAGTAACGTTAATTTTATCAATCAAAAGCGCCTTATCCAGTGGCCGGTCAGCTTCCCGACTGACCAGGCGGGCACAGATCAGGCTATTGGGGTTCACATAAGCCGTACCCAGCGTCTTGCCAAAGGAGTTTTCAATCAGTACGCACTCACCCACGGCAAAGCTGCTCAGTGGTGTGGTCTGCGTATCCACTTCATTACTGTATATCCACAGGTGCCCGAGTTTCAGGCGGCGGTCAGCCTTATTCTTCAGGCGTAATCGTTTTAATATCATGAGCTAACCCCAGCATGAACGCTGTGATGGTAAAACTGAAGCTGGCTTCCAGTGCCGTCAAATGGAAACTATACGCCAGCATTGGCAACAGAGGCTGGCTGATATAAAGATTGGCAAACACCATAAAGGAGCCAAGGCAGAGTGTAAACGTTGTACGCCAGAAGCCTGTTGTCTGTGGACGGATCATAACATCTGTTCCAAAGCAGTCCGTGTCCTGGTTAGAGCGGTTGCCCTCGCCATTTTTTATCACTTTTTAATGTCAGGTTAATCTGGTAAAAAATTAACAGGGCTGAACGCCCGGGTAATGATTGTAATGGATTAAGGGTTACAGTGAATGGAACAATCACTTTATTATCTGATTTATGTCAGTTCTGCCAGTCAACTGATGAACAATGACAGCCTGCTCGCTCTGCTGAACGAAAGCAGAGACAATAACCTGAGCCTGGATATTACCGGAATGCTGTTGTACAAAGGCGGTAATTTCCTGCAGATGCTGGAAGGAACAAAACAGCATGTGCTGCAGGTATATCAGGGAATCTGCAAAGATAGCCGCCACCACAATATCATCAAAATCATATCTGCGCCTGCGGCCTGCCGCAGCTTTCAGGACTGGTCCATGGGTTTTTGCAATATGGAAAAAGAGACCTCGTTACAGGATTTTCCAACCTACATTCATGAAAACCTGAATCTGCGGCAGTTCACTCATGAAACCCATCATGCCCGCAGTTTCATCCAGTCGTTTAACGCGCTTAACTACTGAGAATGTCCTGATTACTCGCGCTTACACGGTACTGATCATCATGACACTGGCAAATATACGGATACCAACGCCATTAATGGAATTTTAGTCTCTACAGAACCTTCACAGGAGCTGTAGAGATGTCTCATAACCATTCCCATAACAACGAAGAACCATTGAACACCCTGCTCCAATCATTGATGGACAGCGCCGATAACCGCTCAACGATGGACCTTCTCGAGTCAGCCCACAAAGGATTTACCCGGGGTGCCAATGACTACGTTGAAGGGGCAACAGGAAAAATATCCCCAGCCGATATTAAAAACCATCTTCGGATTTATCCCCTGGCACAAATGCTGATCAGCATTGTCAAATACCATAAGCTGAACAAGAACACGGATATTATCCGCCAAACAGTTATGGCCTTGCTGGATAGCCTTGATGACAGCCTGCCTTCAGAGTTTGATGAGGCTCAGACACTGGAGTCAACGCTGCACTGAAAACGTTCCGCAATAAGCCAATAAATAAGGGACCTGAGTAATGATTGATCAAAGCGAACTGCAGGAAAAAGGTTACATCATCGTTCCTGACCTGGTGCCCGGGCAGTTACTCCAGCCCGTTATCAAAGCCATTACTGACTTTCTGGAGGTTGATCTGGATGATCCCACAACCTGGTACCGGAAAAACCTGGGCAGTAATGGTATTGTGCCCATTCATCATCATCAGGCATTCTGGGATATCCGCCAGTATGAGCCTGTCTACCGATTGTATGCTGACCTTTTAAAGACAGACGATCTCTGGGTAAGATTGGATCGAGCCTCCTTCAAACCACCCTGGCGTCCGGAGCACCCGGATAAGAAAGACGACAGTCAGATCCACCTGGACAGCCATCCGGAAAAAGTGTTCCTGCCAAGATACCAGGGGATTCTCTACCTGACGGATACGGCGGAAAATCAGGGGGCATTCCGTTGTGTTCCCAGCCTTTACACCGGGAAACAAACGACACTGGATCGCAACTCTCTACTCTTTACCGATGAAGAGCTGAAAGGCCATGATATTGTCCATCTGGCGGGCAAGGCCGGAACCTTCATTCTCTGGGACTCACGCCTGCCCCATGCCAGCAGCCTGAACCACCATTCAAAGCCACGCCTTACCCAATATATCTCCATGTTCCCGGCGGGTACCGAAGATAACCGGGAAGAGCGTATTCAGCTATGGCGTGATAAAAGAGCGCCTGAGCGCTGGCGTAACTTTCCGTATCAACAGGACCCGGAACCCGGGGAGCCCGCTAAACTGACGCCCGTTGGAGAGCAGCTTCTGGGTCTAGGAGGCTGACCGAGAATAGCGCCCGTAGCGAGGATGGCAGAAAATTTCCGACTTTTTGCCCTCAATTTGCTGCCACCGCAGTAGGGCAGTCTATTCTCGGTCAGCCTCCTAGGATCAACATAGTCTTGACTGATGCATCAAGAGCCTGTCTTAGCCTCTGCAATAAGACGAATGGTCGTTTCTGTCAGCAAACTGACCGAACGCCAGAACTGACTTTTTTCTGCTTGCGATTCAGGCTCACTCTTTTGCAGTTGCAGCAAACTTTCTTGCAGTGCTTTCGGGCATAGCGCAGGACGGCAGGGGGCTTCTAGCCCCGGGTAGTTCTCCCGGTAAAAACGGGGCCAGTCAAACAGTATGCCGGGGTCAGCTTTGCCACGAAAGCCGGCAATATGCTCATGACCAAGCACCCTCTCAGGGTCGCGCAAATCAGGATAGTGTTCCTTGAACCTGGCCATCACCTGCTGCAACGACTGGTACTGTGCTTCGGTAAACGGGAATACATTACCGTTATAATTCACCAGCTCGATGCCAATAGAGCAGTCATTGAACCCCTGAACGCCTTCCCACCCACTAACCCCCGCATGCCAACCGCGATAGACATGGCCATCCAGACAGTCAACCAGTTCATAAATCTCACCATCCGTATCGATCACCAGATGTGCAGACGCACAGGACTCAGGGTTCATAAAAATGTCCAGCGTATCTTTCAGGTCTACCGCTGTATAATGAATTACCAGATAATCCACAGGAATTAACCAGTCATCCCTGTTCACAGTTTTTACCCTGTTCACATTCAGAGTCATAAGCTCGCAGCCAGCCAGATATCAATCAACTTATCATTGTCTGATTATCCAGAGACTGCAAGCGGTCACGATGTAACGATAAAGAAATTTTTGGAGGATAAACCATGGCCAAAGGGCTACTAAAGCATCAGGAGCGACAGAGTGCCCTGAGTATGCTGGGAAAGGACCTGGCACGGCGGGCAAAATCGAAATGTGAACTGTGTGAAGCGTCCGGCGTTCCACTGTCCATTCATGAGGTAGAGCCTGTACCCGGTGAGCCAGATCACGACCACTGTCTGATGCTCTGTGAAACCTGTAAAACGCAACTGGAGCAGCCAAAACGTCTGGAACCCAACCACTGGCGATGCCTGACTAAAAGTATCTGGAGCCAGATACCCGCCGTTCAGGTGGTTTCTCTTCGACTGCTAAGAAAATTATCGGAAAGACAGGACTGGGCTATCGAAGCGCTGGAGCATGCTTACCTTGAGCCTGACATTGAGCAGTGGGCAGACGCCGCAAAAATCTGAAAAGGGAGCAAAAAAAGAGCCATTTATTAAATGGCTCAGCGTTCTTTAATCTTTTCGCTTTAACATCACCAAAGCCATCTGGCTATCAAGCACTTTTAGCTTTCCTTCGGCTTCTCTGAAGTGTCTATGAATGCCATTGACCTTTTGATCAGCAATTTGTAGCGCGGCTTCTGTATTCTGATCCGGCATCGTAACCACCACAGGAATCGTAACATTGTCTTCACTATCGCCCATGGAGTCCGTGTAGTGAAGCAGCCCGTTTTTACGATCTCTTAGCCAGGCTAAAAAGTGGCTTTCAGCAATCGTAACCATGGCATCGGCTCCATAAGTGACTTTTTTGTCACCTTGTAACGTGGGCAGGCTAACATCCTTTTGCCAGTCTAATTTACACCTTTTGTGTTTACCCTCATTAGGTATGACCATGAATATGACTTCCGGACAATCATCTTTTCCCTCCGGTAAAAGTGCCTTTAAAGCACCGTTACTGTATTTACCTTTCAAGCCATCAATAAAGATATCGATCAAATCTTGAAAGTTATCCGCTCTCTTTATTTTCGTTGTTACTACATTTCCTGAATGTGGAGTGTTTTGTGAATATCCAGTCAGCACTTCTTCAACTTTGATTCTTTCTCCATTTTCAACTTTTTCTGACTCTCTGGAACGGACGAAAGAAGCATCAAGCAGACAGTGTTTATCCATTCCAAGAATGATTTTCTCGGACAGATTCCCGTCCTTATCAAAGTACTCAAAATTCTTGCGGATTACACCCCTATGTGCATGATGGTGCTCCTTCGTCAGCTTTAAACTCAGGATGTCATTTTCATTATGGTAATATTCAATAGTCTGTCCGATAGTATTCCTGTTGTACTCGTGAGGTTTGGTTTCCCTTTTTTTGAGTTTTAAATTTCCAGGAACTTCTTCCTCCTTTATGGCAGTCATAAAATTTGGTGCTTTTCTGGTAGTTTTTTCTAATTCTTTACGATCATGAGACATCTCAATCAAGGTGACTTTTTGTTTGAGTGACATGGGTACACGCTCTAATTGCGATATACTTTGTAACGGCTCGGCTTCAGTATTTAAATACCCATAGATTTCACTGAGCATCTTGTTAATAAGCTCATTGTGTTCCAGTTGTTCTCCAAAGGGTACAAATTTCAAATCCTTAAGATCAGCTTTAGTTATCTGTTGACCTGTAACCAGAGGAGTGCCTTTGAGAACCATACAACCTGTAGATGAATCAGGAAGAGAGATAACCGTAGCGTATAATGAACCATGTTTTGGAACTGCTGATATTGCTAATGAAATTGCCGCTTTTTTATTGTCATTTATTAATTGTGTGCCATCGATAAATTCCGATTCAACCACAAGCCTTACAGGCCCCCCTTTATTGAAAGCAAAATCGATAGCTTCACTCTTCAATTCGATTGCTCCCAGGCTAAAGTGTGATCTGATCTTATCAAGTTCATTATTTGGAATATATTTATCAGTATTGCCACCAGTATTGAATTTCTTCAGTAGTCTAACTAGACTTTCCAGGGATCTGGCATCATTAAATTTCCTTGAATGTTGAAGTGTTTCAATTCTATGATTGGCATCACTAATCAAGGTATCCAGCACGCCATCATGTGAAAGACACATAAAGAAGGATGCAAGGCTACAGTTATTGTTTCTTGCTTGAATGCCTGCTGGTCTTACCGTTGCTTCACTTGGATGAGTGTTACGTCCGTCGGTATGAGAGACTGCTTGTTGTGGTAATGATGGCCCCTGAAGACATTTTGCCAGAATAATACAAAGTGAATCTCTACCACCATGAATGGCTGCCTTAACCTCCGTGGTAGTCAGTTCTATAGTACCAATATTGCGCCATATCTTTTCCTCGGTAGCGGCATCCATAGGAATTGACTTTTTAAATTGTTTCATTATTTTCGGGATTTGCGCCTCAGTGATTCTGGTATTCTCGGATTGATCAGGCAGCGCTGACGTATCAATCTTTTGATTATTTAAATCAAATACCAGAGAGGGAGTCGGGTCATTCATGCCCAGGGCGACCCAAGGCTCCGCTGCCTGTCTTTGCGGATGGTCCGGCCAATGGGTAGCTTGAGTTTCGGCGCGGATAAGATATCCAGTACCACCATGCCCATCTGGTTTAGTGTCTACGAAATGCCATGAACTATCTGGACTAGATCCTGAGCTGTGACCAGATGAAGGAAGACCTACCTCTTCATTCATTGCCTCCCAAAGAGCCTCACTTAAGTCGTAACCGCCTTCATCTTTCTCAGAGCACCTGGAGTCAGGGGCAATGGTGTGACGACCTCCAACAGCTTCTATGACTTGATTTGACATATTGGAATCAGAAATAGAGTTCTCAGGTCTATCAGCATTAGATGCTGCTGCTAAGGCTGAACCGTGCCCAGCCTTAACAGAAGGGCCTGCGGGCGGGCTTGTTTCCCGGCAGGCGTACTCCGTTTGCAATAACAGCAAAGCCTCCGGTGTACCCTGTTCCCATCGGCGTCCAGCAGCTTTTTCGATAGTATGCTGGTCCAGGTCTGATGAATTAATTATGTCGATAATTTTTTTACGAGTCTCCTCATCCGGGTCATTAGCTCCAAGATTTCGGGCTATTTGTACTATCTGGTCTTCAGTTGCACGCCCCAAATGTTTAGAGTCAGCTTCCGGTGAGCTCTGAGTAAACCGCTGAACAGGGCTGTGTCGAACTTCTTTCAGGGCAGCATCTGAACCTGCCGTGGTTACCGGTGCTGTAGACCAGTTGCCCACTCTCGGTATTGGATGCTTTCGCCTTGCTCCACCGGGATCTGGGGCTTTCGGCAAATTCAGGCCTTTTGCCAAAGCGGAAGTGGCAACAACATTTTGTGAACTGACCTTTGGAGACAGTTCTTCAGGCTGTCTGGCATGCTTTATCGAATTGGCAGCCGCCCGGCCAATCCTGATGTCAAACAAGAGAGATTTGGTCAGATCCTCACCACTCAGACCCAGGAAAGCATCATCAGATGGATCTGCAACCGGTGTCAGTGGCCGATCTTGCTTATTTTTAGTCGGTGGAATGGGCACACATTGCCGAGCTTGTGGTTTAAACCGATCTGACCGGGCATCCTGTATTTCTCTTTGAGTTCCCATACCCGGTGATTGCCTGGATCGGGTAAGTACCGGGCGTTTAATTTTTACTTTCGGTGGTTGAGGAGCGTTTGTTCCCTCTGATTGTCCCGGTCTATTGGCAGCGGTTTGAGCTCGCAGGTCGTACCTGGGTGAGTATTTTTGCCAATTCCCCTCAACTGTTGACTCAGACTTCTTTGCTCTTGAACCCGTTTCAGAATTGGTCGTCCCGGCAACTGGCATAGTCAGGTATGCTGTGGCCACCTCTTCGAGGGCCCGTTTGTGTTCGATATCTAATTTCGTATCAGGTTTCAACGCCTTTAAATGCTGCATGACTGTGACTGAGTTTTGCAGTGTCGACACAGCCTTAAGAACATCCTGTTCAATTACATCATTCATAAATTGGAGTCTTGGGTAAATTTCTTTATGGAAGATTTCACAACATACCCTGGCAATATCACTCAAAGACTTTGCAGAGGAGTCAGTGGCAGAACTTCGGTTGTGGGGTGGAGATAACTGGGTAACTGCAGCCAGTTGGCTTATTGAATAAGCAGAGGTTTTTGGTGCAAGTCGAGGTCCTGAAATATCGCCGATTACAGAACCGGGCCCCGTGCTGCCTGAAACTCCGTAAGGCCGCGCCAGCCTTGTTGAACAGGGACGACCTGCGAATTGCCGCGAGGGAGCAGGTTGTTCTGTGCCATCATTTTTAGCGTGATGTTTATATCTTTCATGAGTACCCGTTTCATGCCTGCGCCTTGCAGATTCAGAGGGGCCAACACCAGGAGAAGAACTTGTTGTTCCATAACCTTTATTCCCAACCTTATTATCCATTTTTTACTCCTTAAATACTCTGGAAAGATTTTTTAACCGTATGGGGTTTTAATCAGCTTATGGATTTCCTGTATTCCACAAGGATTCATTGTTTCGCTTACTTCAAGCAACAGTCATTGCATTCGTTAAGAAATCATATCTTAAGCCTGATTAGGTTCGAATGATTTTCTAATTACTTCTTTTAGATCAATATTGAGGACAATAGTTCATTAAAGAGATAAAAATACCAGGGTAGTAAATCCCCTGGTACTATTAATCTATTGATATTTAAAGACTATCTGAATATCAGGAGTCAATTGATCCACGTCTGGACAATCCATTTAAAATCACTGATTTAATAAGATGAGCCAATGAGCAGCAGGGGATTTCACCATTGCGCAGAATATAAACCAAATCAGAAGCTTGCACTCTGAGCCGGGAGAGCTTTATAGTCATTAGCATGAGACAATTATGCAAATATTACGCTTTCCTGTTATTTCTGCCCGCCAGCTTGATGGCTGAGACAGCAGAGCCTGCCAATCCGGTCAGTGAACTGGATCTGTTTCAGGTTGTCATGCCCATGCTGATGGTGGTCAGCCTGATTTTTGCGTTGGCCTGGCTGGTCAAGCGGCTTAACCCCAAACTGCCGGCCATGGGCAAAGATATCGAGTTATTATCCAGTGCGCCTCTAACGAATCAGTCACGCCTGACTCTGGTTCGGGTGAGTGGCAAAGATCTTCTTATTGGCATCACACCTAACCAAATCACGCTGCTGAAAGATTTTGATGCCCCGGTCGTCGAAAGAAGTCAGACCAAAGGGCAGACGGATCTGGCAGAGCAGTTTAAAAAACTCCTGCGCTCCAAAACGGATGGTGATAAATCCTCTGAGAAAGCGAATGGTTCAGGGGGCCACGATTAACCGCCCCGTTAATCCACTTGTTTTGATCTTCTGGGTTCTCCTGCCTGACTGTTGTTTTCGGTTTGTCCACACCTGCTTATACACAAATAAACTTATTCATAACTGGCAACAGGACTTATACAGGTAGCGCACAGGTTATCCACATAAACCTGTGCGCAACCTGTCAATGTCTAGTGCAGAAAAGCGTTAATACCCGTACGCTCCGTTCATCCTGAGCCTGTCGAAGGGTGGAAACTCAGGACTCTGATAGATCGTGCCAAGCACCCTTCGACTCCGCTCAGGGTGAACGGAGATTGTACACGTCAAACTCATTGAAACCATACACTGGTTAGGAACGGCCCTGAAATAACTTCAACACTTCTACAGACGCTACCCGCTACCCGAAAAGCTGAAACCGCTTGCGCTTTTACGGGCAGCGGGTGGCGACCTTTTCCCAGAGAGTAAAATGATCAAGTTATTCTGGGACAAATCCTCAGCGTTCCATCATTTGTGATATCAATATCATCATCTTCATCTCGGTCAGACAGATCTGCTGTAAGGATTGCCGGTTATCTTCACTGAGATACCCCAGGCATTCATTTTGCTCATCCCGATCGTGCCATTTTCCAGCGGCCATGTATCCCGGGTAGTAATGCAGCAGCTTCTCCTGCAGACCCTTGTGTTTTTCCTGCATGACCATCAGCATGCCGATCAGCACGGCAGGCGTGTCTCTCGATATTTCCTGACGCAACTTGATGTAATTAAAGTAGAGCATGATGATCCGCTCAGTACTGTCCCGCAGGCATAACAGGCAGAGGTAGGATTCATCCTCAATGGGCAGCGAATCGGCAGAGGCCACCGCCACTCCTTCCATACTGTCTTCCCGTGCAGACGGTCCACTGAGCCCTTTGACATCGCCATCCATTACCCACGCCATCGTAACCTCCTTCCCTGAGGTAGTGTTTTCTTCAGGTTAATCCAGATAGTGAACAGATTTCCACAGTTTCCCTGATCAACTCCCTGAATGAGCTGTGGATAAATCCTTTTATCCCTTACGGTTACTGGGCAAAACAATGTCTGTTCATTTTTTGAACAGATGCAATTTGGTTCACACCTCCTGCAAAATATTTGCAGGAGACTGGCTGATGACCCGGCGAATCCCCAACCATCCGGCAATACCCAGAACAGTGGCACCAAACAGGGGTAATGCACACCAGATAAACCAGGCAGGTTGCCAGCGCAACTGGAAAACCCGGGTATTGAGCAAATAGCTGGCAAGCTCGGTACCGCAGGCTGCCAGTAAACCCGCCAGAACACCGAACAGAACAAACTCGCCGATCTGCATGATCAAGAGCTGACGACGGGTTCCTCCCAGTGAGCGAATCAATGCGCCCTCGTGCAGGCGCTCATCAATGCTGGATTCAATCACGGACATCATCACCAGTAACCCTGCCAATAGCAGTGCCGCCAGCATCGCTTCCACAGCAATGGTTGATTGCGCCAGCATCTTCTTTACCTGACTAATCACAGCATCCAGGTCCAGCAAGGTCATGGTGGGAAACTGAGTGACCAGACCATTGAGCAGCAGTTTATCCTCAGCATCCAGATAGAAGCTGTTCAACCATGTAGCCGGCAGATCCTGTAAAACGGCCTCAGGAAAAATCATGTAAAAATTAGGCCGGAAAGACTCCCACTGGACCGAACGAATACTGCTCACGGTTTCGGTAAACTCATTGCCTGACACCATAAACGTCAGCCGGTCACCCAGATCAATACCCAGGTTTTCAGCAATTTCTGCCTCAATGGAAAGCCCTTCATTGCTGCCGGGTTCCCACCATTCGCCCTGTTCAATCCGGTTACTTTCCGGCAACGTTTCTGACCAGGTCATGTTCAATTCACGGTTCAGGGCGTTATGGTTCTCCTGCTCTTTGGTTACTGCCTCCCTGACGGGCACATCATTAATGCGAACCAGACGACCACGGATAATCGGATAGAGCTGACTGGTATCCACATCATTAATGGTCAGAAACTCGGAGTATGCGTCAACTTCAGACGGCTGGATATTCATGGCAAAGTAGTTGGGTGTCTCGTCCGGCAACTCATTCTGCCAGCGATCAAGCAGATCGGTGCGCAGTAGCAGCACCACCGCCATGGCCATAAAGGTCAGGGTAAATGCTAGAAGCTGGGCCGAGGTCTTGCCTTTACCCTGGATAATCCTGCTGACCCCGGGACGCCAGAACACCGGCAGGGCAGCAAGCCTCTGACGATTGCCCAGATGAGTAAGCAGCAATTGCACACCCAGGGAGATCATCATCAGCACTGCCCCCGAAGCCACGGCCAGAATCAGCGCCATCACCACCTCGCCGGTGTGATACCAGAGCAGCAGAAACACCGCCATTAACGAACAGCCATATACCAGCCAGGAAGCGGCCGGCGCAGGCGACAGGTCACGTCTTAAGACCCTCAGTGGCGAAACGTCCTGCAGCCGTAACAGTGGCGCAAGCCCAAAGCCGGCCAGGGTAATCACACCGGTGAGCCCACCAATCACCATCGGCATGATGCCCGCTGCAGGCAGCCAGGCGGGCAATACCCCTCTGAGCAACTGGACAATTCCTTCCTGAAGCAACCAGCCAATAAAGACGCCGGGAAGCGCCACCAGCACCGCCACAAAAGCCAGCTCCCCAAGCAACAGTCTCAGCACCTGCTGGCGACTGGCTCCCAGGCAACGCATCACCGCACAACTATCAAAACGGCGCTCTGCAAACCGCTGGCTGGCCATGGCCACCGCAACGCCAGCCAGCAGCATCGCGGCCATACTGGCCAGGCCAAGAAACTGCTTCAGCCGTATCACCGAGTTGCGCAGATCACGTCGACTGTCGTCGGCCATCAGCAACTGTTCACTGGTATCCAGGCGACTTTTGGACCATGCCTTGAATTGTTCCAGTGAGGAAAGCTCTCCTGCCATCAGCGTTTTCCAACTGACCCGGCTGCCCGGCTGGATAATGCCGGTGCTTTCCAGGTCCGCCATATTGAACATCAGCCTGGGCGAAAAACTGTAAAAATCGCCTCCCCGATCCGTTTCCAGGGTGATTGCCCGGGTAATGGTCAGCCAGGTATTCCCCAACATCACCTGATCGCCGATAGCCACGCCCAGTAAAGGAAAAAGCCTGGGCTCAAGCCAGGCTTCACCCGGGCTGGGTGTATCATTGACGATCTGGTCCGGGGCAAAGGGCTGATCTGACGTACGAATATGTCCGCGCAGTGGATAATTGTTTTCCACAGCCTTGGCAGAGACCATCTGCATTTCATCCCCGGCCATCACCACCGAGGGAAATTCAAGCACTGTGGATAACTTTAAATCCTGCTTTTTCGCTGCTTCGAGAATCTCTGGCTGCACCGGTCCCGGGCTGCGAATCAACATATCCGCACCCAGTACTTCTGCCACCTGTCGTCCAAGAGCCAGTTGCAGACGATCACTGAACAGGGCAATGGCGGTACTGACCGCCACCGCCATCAACAGTGCCGCCACCAGCAGCCAGAGTTCGCCGGAGCGCCAGTCCCTGAGCAGGAAACGCCAGGCGAGTCCGACGGTACTTTTCGGCTTGTGGATAACCTTATTGTGCTTAAGACTTGCGGAGGAACTGTTCACCGTCATACCACCGCCTCCAGACGACCGCCGTGCAATTTCAGTATTTTCTGACACCGTCTGGCAAGGTCCATATCATGGGTAACCAGGATAATGGTGGTACCGCTGGCCTGATTTACTTCAAACAGGAGTTCAATAATGCTTTCACCGGTTTTCTCATCCAGATTGCCGGTGGGTTCATCGGCAAAGAGAATATCCGGTTCCCCGGCAAATGCCCTGGCAATGGCGACCCGTTGCTGCTCACCACCGGACAGTTGTTTCGGGTAATGCTCCAGTCGGTGCTCCAGACCAACTCGGGTTAACAGTTTCCTGGCCCGTTCACCGGGGTTATCCACACCCGCCAGCTCAAGGGGCAACATAACGTTTTCCAGTGCCGTTAAGTTGGCAAGCAACTGGAATGACTGAAAAACAAACCCGGTATGCTGCCCGCGCACCGTTGCCCGCTGATCTTCATCCAGATGATCAATGCGTTTTCCGGCCAGGCTGACACTGCCTGCCGTGGGCAAATCCAGCCCTGCCAGAATACCCAGCAGCGTTGACTTGCCTGAGCCGGAGGTCCCTACAATCGCAACGGATTCACCAGACTTGATCTGAAGGTCAAGTCCGGACAAGATGGTGAGTCGGTTATCACGGGCAACCACGGTCTTTTCCAGACCTGAGGCAGTCACCGCCAGTGAATCAGATTCTATCGATGGAGTGGTTTCAGCGGCGGTCTCAGAGGTGAGAGTGTTGCGGGAACCGGAGAGCGCATCATTCATGAGAAAATCCTTATTTCGTCGTCTTTTCACCAGCTCAAGGCTTTCTATTGGCTCAAGGCTGTTTACTCTTGTTTTAATGTCCCTTCCGGCCATCAATCTGTCAGCTTCAGAAAAAACACTATTAGTGTATGGCGACAGTCTTAGTGCTGCCTACGGTCTTACGGATATCAATCGGGGTTGGGTGCAATTACTTCAGGAAAAAATCGACAGCCATCAGTACCCCTGGAAAATTGCCAATATCAGTATCAGTGGCGAAACCACCGCCGGAGGCCTGAGCCGGTTCAGGAAAACGCTGGCACAGACCGACCCGGACCTGGTGTTACTGCAGCTGGGTGCCAACGATGGTCTGCAGGGAAAGCCGCTGAAAACCATCAAATCCAACCTTGATCAGATGATCGCCCTGACCCGGGAATACAATTCTGACATTATTCTCTTTGAAATGAAGATCCCGCCCAACTATGGACCGGTCTATACCCGACGTTTTACAGAAACTTTTCATGGGCTGGGTAAAAAGTGGGACGTACCAGTGATTCCCTTCTTCCTGGATGGCGTTGCAGGCAATGATTCACTCAATCAACCGGACGGAATTCACCCGACAGAAGCCGCTCAGCCAATCCTGTTAAACAATGTATGGCCTGAGCTGCAACCCAGGTTGCAGCAGTGAATCCCGCAGGTGGTTAAACCAGAGGCTTAATCACCTGTCGTACTTTATTACCCGCGACCAGTTCCAGAAATTCATCCCCCAGCCGCTTGCTCTCATTAACCACCCGCTGCCAGTAGCGCACCCGTTCATCGTAGGTAAATCGGGCAAAATCATTGCGATCGGGTATTTTTCCATAGGGAAGGCGGTCAACAAATGCCTGTGACGGCGAAACCAGTACCATATTGTCGGTATTCTGTGGCAACGGCCTGCGATGCTTTAAGGCCTTATCAAACCAGCCGGGAATCATCCTTGAATAAAAGTGTGGATAAAGCACAAGACCATCACCCTGATGAAAGCGCATATCGAAGTGGTAATCGGTAAGCCCGCCATCCCGATAGCAGCCTGCGGGCGCACCAGCGATATTCTTTACACCCTGCATCACCGCCGGAATGGAGCCAGAGGCCATAATGGCATCCACCAGATTGGCTGCCGTCAGTCGTACACGCTCAGTTGGAAGATCATCGGCATGGTAAAAAGCAGGCTTCTCTGAAGTGTCATAGGCTGGATGATAGAAAAGAGTACGGGTAAAAAAGGACGACAAATATTTTCTATTCATCAAATTACCCGTAGCGGCCAGCCCAAGGCCGGCCAATTGTAGCGGTTTACGTTCAGAAGCGGTCAGTCCATGGCTTCTCACGGCAATCAAATTAAAACGAAAAACGGGATTATCAAGAATCTGTCCAACACTATCGGAGGAAACGATGGTTTCTACCAACTCTCTGGCTTTACGACTTATTTCTGCAGCATCTGGCTTGCTGGAATAACTGGTGTAAATATAGCCCTGTTCAAAACGCTCATGGGCAGCCAGAGGGTCATCCTGACTGTAACAGCTGAAACGCCAGCTGCCGGCAGAGGTGCCAATCAGATCCAGCGGTGATTTTCTGTCACGGAAGTATTCACCCAGTAAAGCTTTATCCAGGCCACTGAGCACAAACCACTTTGGACCACCAGAAGCGCCTACCATGACCTTGACACTCTCCTGGGGCAAACCATTGGCACGAATACTGTCCAATGCCTTTGCCCCGGCCTGAATATCAATCAGACTGTCCATACACCGCTCTCCCTGAAAATTACCAACCGGTTTTATCGATTATAAGGATGATGAGTATGCCAGTGTTGGGCAATCTGTTCCCGTGTACATAGCCATACCTGCTCCCTGGATTGCACATAATCCAGGAAACGGGTCAGGGCTGCCGCTCTCCCCGGTCGTCCAGCCAAACGACAATGAAGGCCTATTGAGAGCATTTTGGGAGCCGTGGCACCTTCTTCATAAAGTACATCGAAAGCGTCTTTCAGATAACTGAAGAACTGATCGCCACTGTTAAAACCCTGGGCGGTGGCAAAGCGCATATCATTGCAGTCCAGCGTATAGGGAACCACCAGCTGGGGTTTACCAAACCGGGTATCCCAGTAGGGGAGGTCATCGGCATAGCTATCGGCATGATATAAAAACCCTCCCTCTGCCACCACCAGCTGCTCAGTATTTGGACTGCAACGCCCGGTATACCAGCCGGTTGGGCGCTTACCGGTTACTTCGGTGTGCAGACGAATCGCTTCCTGCATATGGCGACGCTCTTCATCAACATCCATAAACTGATAGTCAATCCAGCGATAACCATGGCTGGCAATCTCCCAACCGGACTCCATCATGGCTCTGACAGCTTGCGGATTACGCGCCATGGCCATGGCGACACCGTACACAGTGACCGGTATCTGCCTCTGTGAGAACAGCCGGTGAAGTCGCCAGAACCCGGCCCTTGAGCCGTACTCATAGATCGACTCCATACTGATATGACGCATGCCCTTATGAGCCGGAGCACCAATGATTTCCGAGAGAAATGCCTCCGATGCCTCATCACCGTGAAGAATACAGTTCTCGCCGCCTTCTTCGTAATTGATAACAAACTGAACCGCTATTCTGCTATTACCAGGCCACTGGGGATCAGGCGTCGTTTTGCCATAACCAACCAGGTCTCTTGGGTAGTCATCTGTCGTTAAAAGAGGGTCGAACGTCATTGGGCTCTCCATTTTTTTATTGCCTGCCTGATGGGTTCTATGGCATAAATGCTCAAAAAATTGACTAAATGGTCAAATAATAAAACTTATTCTATCAGGAAAAATTGGTGCAAAGCTCACACAAGTTTGCTGCTATCAATGCACTGAAAAATAATAACAGCAGGTTCAACACATTAATGAATAACTCTTCTGATGATCTCGCCGCACAGTGGCAGCAGACAAGAATTGATCTGGCAGCCCGTGCGCTGGGTGGGGATGTTCTCGACTGCAGCGATGATTTCTTTGCCGAAAAAGATAACCTGCTATTGGCTGAAGACCCGGTATTTCTGCCAGAAAAATATACGGCCTACGGCAAATGGATGGATGGCTGGGAGTCACGCCGCCGTCGCGATGCACCGGGTTTTGATGGCTGTGACTGGGTTATTGTGCGCCTGGCTGCTGTGGGTGAAATCGAAGCACTGGATATTGATACACGTCACTTTAAAGGTAATGCCCCCGGCGCAGTGCAGCTGGACTACCTGCTTGATGACGCCGATCCCAACGAACAGAGCAACTGGCTACCGCTGACGGATCGGGTGGAAGTACAGCCCGATTGCCGAAACCTGATTACTCTGGATCAGTCTCCGAGAGTAGCCAGCCATATTCGTCTGCGAATTTACCCCGATGGCGGTGTTGCCCGTCTCCGGGTTTATGGCAAGGTTCATCTTGATCAGCGCCATCGCTTACCGGGTGAGCCCCTGGATCTGGCGGCACTGATGAACGGTGGCCGCTCCGTAGCCTGCAGTGACTCATTCTTTGGCCCTATGCAAAACCTGTTACTGCCAGGGCGTGGTGTCGATATGCATAATGGCTGGGAAACCAGACGTCGGCGACAGGGGGGCAATGACTGGATGATGGTCAAGCTGGCTCTGCCCGGCACTATTCATCGCGTAGAAGTGGATACCTTGCACTTCAAGGGTAACTACCCTGACCGTTGCAGCCTGGAGGCCTGTACCTTTGCCGGGGATAACCCTGAAGATGCAACGGATCCTGTGCAATGGCATACCATTCTTCCGGAACAGAAACTGCATGCTCATCGCAACCATCGGTTCTTGAATGAGTTGCAGAACACGGAACAACCATACACCCATGTGCGTCTGAATATATTTCCTGATGGGGGTGTATCAAGGCTTCGCGTTCTTGGTTATGAGAGCGGCTTTGAGAACGGTTTTGAAAGCGGCGTTGAGGGGAGTAGTTCATGACACTGGATGAACTGAACAGTCTCGATATTGATGGTGCCAGGCATTTTTTCCGCCAATGCTGTACCAGTGAACATTGGCTGGAATCCATGGCCAATAACCGACCGTACTCCAGTAAAGATGAGCTTTTATCCACAGCGGACACCAGTTGGTCCGCCTGTGGAGAAAAAGACTATCTACAGGCTTTTGCAGGCCACCCGAAGATTGGCGACGTAAACAGCCTGAAAGCAAAATACGCCAATACCCGTGATATGGCCGGTCATGAGCAATCAGGCGCAGCCACTGCCAGTGACGAAACACTCAAGGCATTAGCTGAGGGTAACACCGCTTACGAAACCCGCTTTGGCTATATCTTCATTGTCTGCGCCACCGGGAAGTCAGCGGATCAGATGCTGTCACTGCTGAATGACCGGCTGAATAACCAGCCGGAACATGAACTGACGATTGCCGCTGCCGAGCAACATAAGATAACCCGGCTACGTCTGAACAAACTGATTGAATGGAGGCAAATGGCATGACCGGCATCAGTACCCATATTCTGGATACCGGTAGCGGCTTACCGGCAGAAGGAGTCCCTGTCTCCCTGTCAAAACAGGAAGGTGATGGCTGGCAGCCAGTTGGCAGTGGCGTCACCAACAATGATGGCCGCATACAGAACCTGGCGACAGATGACCTGAATCTTCCCAAAGGAGTGTATCAGCTGCATTTCGCCATTAAGGATTATTTCCAGAAGCATAAAGTCCAGTGCTTTTACCCGGAAGTTGTGGTGACGTTTGAAGTCAGTGATGACCGTCATCACCATGTTCCGCTGCTGTTATCACCTTATGGTTACTCAACCTATCGGGGCAGTTAACACAAGCAGCTGATTGACTCCATATAATAAGAACGAGAACAAGGCTTATGGATAAAGAAATACCAGCCCAGACGCTGAAGGTGGAAATGCTGACCCGTGAAGCCTTTGAACCTTTTGGTGATGTACTCGAAACCCGGGATATACCGTTGGTGATTAACCAGGGTCGCTGTCAGAAATACAGTGACCTGACATCCGTCACCACGGATGATCAGGGTTACACGACAATGCATATTTATAAAACAGCCCCGATTAATCACACTTATCAACTGGACCTGCTAGAACGACACCCGCTGGGTAGCCAGACATTTATGCCCCTGGCAGGCCAGCGCTTTCTGGTGGTGGTGGCCCCTGGCTCCAGCGACGGTGCGACGCCCGATTTGTCATCCATTCGCTGCTTTCTGACCAACGGTAAACAGGGAGTTACCTACCACCCCGGTGTCTGGCATCACCCTTTACTGTCCGTTGATGGCGGAGAAGAGTATCTGGTGATCGATCGTAAGGGACCTGGTGATAACTGTGATGAGGTCCTGATGTCTGCGCCGTATATTGTGGAGGTGCCATGATGAATCAATCGGTGGTTTGGCGAGCCTCTGTCCTGCACTTTCTGGAGGATCCGGCAAAACAACAGGGTTCAGAGGACGCGTGGGAGTTTTTCGAAGACGGTGCCCTTCTGGTTGAAGATGGTCTGATAACCCGATGCGGTCCCTCCGATCAGGTCTTTAAGAATCTGCCCGCCGGAACAGAAATAAAAGACCTCACCGGTCGCCTTCTGGTTCCGGGTTTTATCGATACCCACGTACATTATCCACAGCTTGAAGTACTGGCAGGCTGCGGTGTCCAGTTACTGGACTGGCTCAACCAGTACACCTTTCCGGCAGAGCAGAAGTTTGCTGATGAGCAATATGCCAGTGAGATTGCACAGTTCTTTCTGGATCAATGCCTCAGCCATGGAACCACCACAGCCCTGGTGTTTGGTACCGTGGCACCTCAGTCCGTTGATGCCTTCTTTCAACAAGCCCATCAACGAAATCTGCGTATGATCGCAGGCAAGGTGATGATGGATCGTAATGCCCCTGACTATCTGCTTGATACTCCTCAAAGCAGCTACGAAGACAGTAAAGCATTGATCAACCAGTGGCATAACAAAGGGAGATTGTCGTATGCAGTAACCCCGCGTTTTGCCCCTACCTCATCATCGGAACAGTTGCACATGGCTGGCCGGTTATTGCGGGAACACGATGGTCTTTATCTGCACACCCACCTCTCGGAAAACCCGAAAGAGATTGACTGGGTTCAGGAACTGTTCCCGGACAGCAAACACTACGTGGATGTGTACGATCAGCATGGTTTGCTGGGCCCCCGGTCCGTATTTGCCCACTCAGTCCACCTGTGTGACCACAGTTGGCAGCGAATGGGCAGTTCCGGCTCATCCATCGCCTTTTGCCCGGGCTCCAACCTGTTTCTCGGTAGCGGGCTGTTTAATCTGAGCCGGGCAAAGGCCCATGGTATCCCCACCGGTCTTGGCACCGATGTGGGTGGGGGAACCAGTCTCTGCCTGCTCAATACCATGAAAGACGCTTATCAGGTATCTCAGTTGCGGGAGGAAACCATCTCGCCGCTTCAAGCTTTTTACCTGGCCACATTGGGAGGTGCCAGGGCACTTCATCTTGACGACAAGATCGGTAGCTTCCGCACAGGCAATGAAGCGGATTTTCTGGTGCTCAATCCGGCGGCTACCCCAATGCTTCAATTCAGAACGGAAAAGATAAGTGCCTACAGCGAACAAAGGGCACTGGAAGAGTTGCTTGGCGTGTTGATGGTGATGGGCGATGACCGGGTCATTGAAAAAACCATCATCATGGGTCAGGAAGCCTGAAAGCCGGAAGTGCTGACGACACCATTACGTCTATAACAACCGTCGCTCAGCATTTTCAATAATAAAATGAGTATTGAACCATGGAATCCTATCTACAAGAGTGGTTAAACCTGCTGTTTCGCTGGCTGCATGTGACTGCCGGTGTCGCCTGGATTGGCGCATCCTTTTATTTCAACTGGCTGGAAGGACGGTTGGAAGCTGCGCCAGCCGACAAGCAGAAAAAAGGCATCAAAGGTGAGTTGTGGGCTCTGCACGGCGGCGGTATTTATGAAGTGAATAAATATCATCTTGCCCCGGAAAAACTGCCGACAACGCTGCACTGGTTTAAATGGGAGGCTTATGTCACCTGGCTGAGCGGCATGGGTTTACTGGCCATTATTTATTACTGGGGGGCAGAGAGTTATCTACTGGCACCGCAGTCTGCGCTGTCGCCCATTCAGGCCATTGCCATTAGTATCGTCAGCCTGCTGACCGCCTGGCTGGTCTATGACCTGTTGTGCAAATCCTCGCTGTTCAAACAGGAAACGCTGTTTAGCGTGGTGCTGTTCTCGCTGGTGGTGTTTGCTGCCTGGGGCTACGCACAACTGTTCAGTGGCCGTGCCGCCTATATTCACGTCGGTGCGCTGATTGGCACCCTGATGGTGGGAAATGTGTTCAGGGTGATTATCCCTTCCCAGAGAAAACTGGTTGCCGCCGCTGAACAGGGGGATAGCAGTTTTGATCCTTCTTGTCTTGGAAAGAGTGCCAGGCATGCCTTGCTGCGCTCTCGCCACAACAACTACTTTACACTGCCGTTGTTGTTTATCATGATCAGTGGTCACTATGCCATGACCTTTGGCAGCCAGTGGAACTGGGCAATTCTGGCGGTTCTGGCTGCGGCTTCAGTGCTGGTTCGTCATTTCTTTAACCGACGCAATCAGGGTGCCATTTTAACCTGGCTATGGCCTGCAGCGGCGGTGTTGATGTTGACTCTGGCCTTTATTATCCGGCCACAAATGGCTGCACAGCAGGCACCGATGGCAGAGCAAGCGGCTGTGGAGCAGGGCGATATTGTGGAGCTGGTTACTGCCCGTTGCAGCACCTGTCACTCGGCAACACCGACCGATCCTCTCTTTCAGTCACCGCCCGGTGGCCTGGTTTTCCACGACTATGATTCCATCGCCAGCAAGGCTGATAAGATTTATAGCCAGACCGTACAGACTCAGATTATGCCATTGGCTAATCGTACAGGCATGACCGATGAAGAGCGCAATTTACTTGGCCTGTGGTATCAACAAGTGAAGTCTGAGCAGAGTGTTCAATAACGTGCAGGTTGGTACAAAAACTAAAAATTTTTGATAAAGCGCTGGCGATAAAACCGAAGCTCATCAATAGACTCACGGATATCTTCCAGCGCAAGGTGAACACCCTTCTTGGAAAACTGCTCCAGTAATTCCGGCTGCCAGCGACGCGCCAGCTCTTTCAGGGTGCTGACATCAATATTCCGATAGTGAAAGTAGTCGTGCAGCTCTGGCATATATTGCCAGAGGAAACGGCGGTCCTGACCGATGGTATTACCGCACATTGGCGAAACGCCCTGGTCAACGTGTTGGCGGAGAAAATCCAGCGTCATCTGCTCAGCCTGCCTTTCACTGATGGTGCTGGCTTTGACCCGATCCGTCAGTCCTGTGGCTCCATGGGTGTTAACACACCATTCATTCATGGCACCCAGAACATCGTCACTCTGGTGAACCGCGAGAACCGGACCTTCCTCCAGAATGTTTAACTGGCCATCGGTCACAATTGTCGCGATCTCAAGAATCCGATCATTGACTGGATCCAGGCCTGTCATTTCCAGGTCGATCCATATGAGGTTATCCGATTTAGCCATCCAACACCCGGTCGTCAAAGTTTAGAAAGTCTGAACGGTTTGATAATTACCTGTAAGTCAGGAAAAAACCAACTGATTCAATAGATTATAGAGAGCTTTAGTTCCCTGTACTGTCGCTGAAAAAAGATGGATCAATTTAAGGGCAGATAACGAATCAGCTGACATAATAAGTCTACTTCATTCATAATTGCAGCGAAATCAGCTCAACACAAATTTATGATACTTTCCAACCTTACAATTCAGGCTCTCTCCCGCACATCATGAGTAAGCGCAAACTAACGCGCAGACAAAGCTGGCGCATTGAGAAAATTCAGGAAGAACGCAAAGCCCGCGCCCAAAAGCGTGAGGATAAGATTACTCTGGAACTTCAGGATGACTCCCTGGGACCAGAGCAACCAGGGCTGATTATTGCCCACTATGGCGCACAGCTGGATATCGAACCCATTGGCAAACCCGGTGAGACCTATCGCTGCCACCTGAGGGCCAACCTGCCACCACTGGTGACCGGCGACCGTATCGTCTGGAGAGCTTCCAGCAAAGGCGGCATGGGTGTGGTAGTGGCACTTGAGGACCGTGACAGCCTGTTATCCAGACCAGATATGCGAGGACAGCTAAAGCCGGTAGCTGCCAATATTGACTACATTGTTCTGGTCATCGCCCCGGTGCCTGTTCCCCATTCAAACCTGATTGACCGTTATCTGGTGGCTGCGGAAACCGTGGGTATTGAGCCGGTCATCCTGCTCAATAAAACCGATTTGCTGGTAGGTGGAGCGAGTCGTCCATCTGCCAGTAAAGAGCTTGACGATATGCTGATTAACTATGAGCGTATTGGCTATCGCGTACTTAAAGCCTCCACCCGGACGGAAGACGGGCTCAATGAACTCAAGAACCTGCTGAATGAACACACCAGTGTTTTCGTCGGCCAAAGCGGTGTCGGAAAGTCTTCCCTGGTCAATACACTGCTGCCCGGCGTTGATACCAAGGTCGGCCCGCTGTCCGAAAGCACCGGCAAAGGCACCCATACCACCACGGCAGCCAGGCTATTCCACTTCCCGGCCGGTGGTATGCTGATTGACTCCCCGGGGATTCGTGAATTCGGACTTTGGCACATGGAACCGGAAGACGTGTTGCACGGCTTTAAGGAGTTTCGTCCCTTTATCGGGCACTGCAAGTTCAGGGATTGCAGTCATGAACAGGAGCCGGGTTGTGCTATTCGCCAGGCCCTTCAGAATGGCGATATTCTTCAGGAAAGAATGGACAGCTACCAGAGTATTCTGAATTCTCTGGAAAAAGCCTGATACATGGTCTCAATGAGTTTGATGTGTACAATCTCCGTTCACCCTGAGCGGAGTCGAAGGGTGCTTGGTACGATCTATCAGAGTCCTGAGTTTCCGCTCTTCGACAGCTTCAGCACCAACGGCAGCCGTCGTCAGAAAATAGTGAACGCAGGTTGGGTGGGCAAATAATAAGCCGTTAAAAAATAAGCTGGGGCAGCTCTTTCTTTTTGAACACATTCAAGACACGGGTCTGCCCACAAGGTCCTCGCCATGTGGCACAATAGCTTTCCAAAGTTGTGCACAGCCAATCTGCTTCGATGCAAAAACACACTGGAAAAATGGTTCTTTCCTCAAGCTGTCAATTACGGTACCCGTGCCTCTGTACTGTGAATGCCAATTGTCCTGGCGATAGTAAAATTGCACCAGGCTCGCGTTGAGATTCACGGCCTGCCTGATGACAGAACGCCTTACGGTTTCTGTTTTGGGTTTATCATAAGGGTCTTTCATGACCGTATGCCCCAGAGTAATCACCCGCCCTTGGCGATTGAGAAATAAATAAGCCAGCAAACCATCGGTATCTGTTGTCCCAAAATGCCTTTCTACGTACGCTTTGGCTGATTGATTGCTGGGAATGCAAGCCGGCGTAAAGGCCAGATACTGTTTCAGTTGCTGAGGCAGAGGTAGAGGCAATGCCGCATATTCGCTTAACAAAATTTTTTTTCGGGAGAGTTGCTGTTGAATGGCCCGCCTGCACAGATGTTTCAGGGAACCAACCTTCAGATGTTCATCTTCGTGCAGGCCATAAAGCTCAGCCACGGTACCTTGCCACTGACAGCCAACAAATGGACACCTGAGGTAAAATTTGCTGATATGACGTCCCGTGAAATTATCAACGTTAATCAAATTACAATAACTGATATTTTCTGGAGTATCCGGCTTATTCTCAGCTGAGCAATGGTGACATAATCGATCTGTTGGTAGTGTCAGGGTTCTGTAATGGCTACAGTCCTTGCATAGCAAACGGCCACACATTGTCTGAACTAACCTTCGTGGTATTCCGCCACAATCAACGCAAACGCGATCCTCTGGAAACCGAATGCGCTCGCTGTTTTCCGGCAGCCACTGAGCATTGCTGACAGCGTATCCACCCCACAACACTCTGTTACTGTCGCTATCTACAACGCCGCCATGGGCACTGCCCATCAGTGGCAGTATCGGGCGGCTGACTGCTGGGTTCATGTTCATAGGTGCTCCAAACCCTGGCTTCGCCAGTCCTGAGAATTGGTCATCTGGCTTCCCGGTTGCCCTGCACAAATACGACACTCTCAAACTACAGGGCGGGCCCGTTCGCGCCTGGCACAGCTTTCCCTGGGAAAGCTACCGCGGAGTATCAGTGGTTTCATGAAAACTCTCCAAAGTGTCACACCATCAATATGCGCCAAATCGTCGCAAGCGTCCCAATGCACACAATTCCATCGCAAGGATTCAGCTACGGTGTCATTACCTTCACAAGCGGGATTCCATTTTTTCGGGTGGTAGTAAAACTGTATATAGAACGCTTTGCGGTCCAATGCCTGCTCGCGGACAAAGCGCTTTACAGCTCTTTTTTTGTCGGCATCAGAGGGATCCTCCACGACCGTAGACCACGTAGCCATCACCCGGTCCATATTATTGAGCAACAGGCAAACCAGCAAACCAGGGGATGTCACAAAGTACTTTTCTACATAGGCTTTGGCTGAGCGGTTGCTGGGCGTGTAACCCGGTGGCGCATTAGCCAGATACTGTTGTAACCCCTGAGGTAAGCGCAAGACAGTGCAGCATTCGCTTAACAGAATAGTATTATGACCAAAGCGGCGTTGAATGGCCGACCTGCACAGATGTTTAAGTGGAGAGACAGGGGAAGCATTCATCAGATGTTCACTTTCATGAATGCCGTAAAGTTCAGCCACCGTACCTTGCCACTGACAATTGGTGAATGGACACTTGAGGTAAAATTTGTCGATCGCACGTCTTTTGAATGGAAAAGCTTCGATCACGTTGCAAGCATCTATGTGTTCCTGCGTGGCAGGTTTTCCATTAGATGTGCATATATGACATAAACGACCTGGTGGGGTTGTCAGGGTTCGGTATTCGCTGCAGTCTTCACACAGAAGGGAGACGCAAGCTGTTTGTACTGCGTTGCGCGCCAATCCCTGACAATCAAAGCAAATACTCCTCGGTAATGAATAGAGATACTCTTTATTTTCTTCCGGAAAAGCCTCCACATTGCAAATGTGGTATCCGCCCCACAACACTTTGTTGCTGTAAATATCCGTAACTGGACCACAGGCACTGCCCATCAGCGGCAGTTTTTGGGCGCTGGCTACTGCGTTCATGTTTCCCGATCATCCAAAATCAATGTTGCAATGCAAATGGCCCCGGACAAGTCATGGAAATCACCGGTTCGGAGTGTGATGCTCATGATCAGCGTCCACTATAGCCAGAATCTGCTCTGCCTGCCGAATTGCACAGAGAAAATTTGATCAGTACGTTGATATTTGTGAAAGAAAATATACTCGTCAGAAACTTAGCCATGGCTATGGATGTAACTAATTATTTGATTAACAGTCAAATCGATTTAATTCGGTTTGTGAAGAAATCATGTGTCAATTACTAGCAACGTAACCGCCAAAATAACCCACGTCCTACCCCGCTGAGATTTGATCGTGGATCATAAAGCCTCTGACTACATGGAGGCTCCGATGACCACCCCAGAAACCACTAAAGAACAATGGCTGCAACGGATCGAAGCCTGGCATGACTCCGGGCTTAGCCAAAAAGCCTGGTGCCGACAAAACGGCGTCAGAACATCACAGCCTGGTTATTGGAAAAAGAAGCTGTGTGAAGGCATCTCAAGAATAAGCCGATCCGGCGGGGTTGACTATACGCTGGTTAAATTAGCGTTTACGTTCTATTGTTGTCATCCCCAGACGATTCTCCAACTGGAAACAGGTAATCCCCGAAGAAACCATGCAGTCATCTTCCTCCTCAGTAACCGCAGACACGGCATCCCCGTTAACATCCACTGAAGCCGGAAGGCACCGGCCAGCAAACAGTCGAAAACAAGGAAGAAAGCGATCCATGTCAGGTTACCAGGTGGAACAGACAACAACGGGCACTGGAACATTTCCACCGCATCAAATGCAATCTGAATCCGGGCCCATCCCATCCATAAAGCGCAGGCGTGTTACTGACAACAGCAAGAGTATTGTGTGTTCTGCAACTTCGCTACCTGCTAATCCGGAGCCAATGGAGACCGAACCGGCCATGCCTGCTGAGGCAGCTTCCAGGCTTCCGGGAGTGATCAGTTCCCTATCAAGAAATCTACCAACCCTCAGCGACAACAGTCTATTAACTGGTAATGAACATACCTCAGCGATGGTGCAGGTCATGCCTGAACCAATGAAGGATGTACCGCTCACTACAGAAATTAACAGTGAAACATCAATTTCAGAATTTTCTGTAAGCCAGCAAAATGAACTGCGAACACATTTAAATAATCAAGAAATTCAAGCAATATTAACGAATGCCGGGACTCTTCTGAAAAACCTCAAAGACAGGAAAATCCAGTTAGCGCGAGACAGGGGAAAGCCGCCCGCACATTCCCTCTTTTCCAAGTTAAAAAACTTCAGCATTGTTAAAGATTCTCAGACTTTCAAAGGCTATTTTGCCAAGGCCAACACGTTCTTTTTAGCTGTCAATCCCCAGCAGATTACAAATACCAGCTGCCTTACCAGCATGCTCAACTCGAAGACTCAGATAAAAAAGTTTGCAGAAGAAAGCGAGGAAAACATTCAGGCGGTTGCTGCTAACCCATGCTTGAAACAGATTGCCTCCATGTGTAATGGCAAAGGCTTGCCCGACAAAGCGAAGGTGGAAGCGTTCGTGGCGTGGGAGTGCTGGAAGGTGAACGGCGAATTCAGCCTGGAACTGCTGCGGGCCTTTTCCTCCATGTGTAATGGCAAAGGCTTGCCCGACAAAGCGAAGGTGGAAGCGTTCTTGGCGTGGGAGTGCTGGAAGGTGAACGGCGAATTCAGCCTGGAACTGCTGCGGGCCTTTTCCTCCATGTGTCATGGCAAAGGCTTGCCCGACAAAGCGAAGGTGGAAGCGCTCAAAGCGTGGGAGTGCTGGAAGGTGAACGGCGAATTCAGCCTGGAACTGCTGCGGGCCTTTTCCTCCATGTGTCATTGCAAAGGCTTGCCCGACAAAGCGAAGGTGAAAGCGTTCGTGGCGTGGGAGTGCTGGAAGGTGAACGGCGAATTCAGCCTGGAACTGCTGCGGGCCTTTTCCTCCATGTGTCATGGCAAAGGCTTGCCCGACAAAGCGAAGGTGGAAGCGCTCAAAGCGTGGGAGTGCTGGAAGGTGAACGGTGAATTCAGCCTGGAACTGCTGCGGGCCTTTTCCTCCATGTGTCATGGCAAAGGCTTGCCCGACAAAGCGAAGGTGGAAGCGTTCGTGGCGTGGGAGTGCTGGAAGGTGAACGGCGACTTCAGCCTGGAACTGCTGCGAGCCTTTTCCTCCATGATGAGCAGTAGGGGCTTGCCCGACAAAGCGAAGATGGAAGCGTTCGTGGCGTGGGAGTGCTGGAAGGTGAACGGCGACTTCAGCCTGGAACTGCTGCGGGCCTTTTCCTCCATGTGTCATGGCAAAGGCTTGCCCGACAAAGCGAAGGTGGAAGCGCTCAAAGCGTGGGAGTGCTGGAAGGTGAACGGCGACTTCAGCCTGGAACTGCTGCGGGCCTTTTCCTCCATGTGTCATGGCAAAGGCTTGCCCGACAAAGCGAAGGTGGAAGCGCTCAAAGCGTGGGAGTGCTGGAAGGTGAACGGCGACTTCAGCCTGGAACTGCTGCGGGCCTTTTCCTCCATGTGTCATGGCAAAGGCTTGCCCGACAAAGCGAAGGTGAAAGCGCTCAAAGCGTGGGAGTGCTGGAAGGTGAACGGCGAATTCAGCCTGGAACTGCTGCGGGCCTTTTCCTCCATGTGTCATGGCAAAGGCTTGCCCGACAAAGCGAAGGTGGAAGCGCTCAAAGCGTGGGAGTGCTGGAAGGTGAACGGCGACTTCAGCCTGGAACTGCTGCGGGCCTTTTCCTCCATGTGTAATGGCAAAGGCTTGCCCGACAAAGCGAAGGTGGAAGCGCTCAAAGCGTGGGAGTGCTGGAAGGTGAACGGCGAATTCAGCCTGGAACTGCTGCGGGCCTTTTCCTCCATGATGAGCACCAGGGGCTTGCCCGACAAAGCGAAGGTGGAAGCGTTCGTGGCGTGGGAGTGCTGGAAGGTGAACAGCGAATTCAGCCTGGAACTGCTGCGGGCCTTTTCCTCCATGTGTAATTGCAAAGGCTTGCCCGACAAAGCGAAGGTGGAAGCGTTCGTGGCGTGGGAGTGCTGGAAGGTGAACGGCGAATTCAGCCTGGAACTGCTGCGGGCCTTTTCCTCCATGATGAGCAGTAGGGGCTTGCCCGACAAAGCGAAGGTGGAAGCATTCGTTCAATGGCTACCCTCGGTTGAAAATAAGAATATTCTGAAACTTTCTTGCCGAATATTTGCAAGTTTTGGTTTGCCCTCAGCAGAAAAACTGACTGAAAATGAGAAAACACTTCGCCAATGTCTTAATCAGCATGGTTGTACCACTGAACATGGCGACGACAATAGTGATGAAGATCTTTTAGAATCGAGTCAAATGAAAGCACTGGCTCTGTTCTTCTCTGGGCCCGCAAAATGGCGCATGAAAATTGCCGAATTCCAACAATATCTGGCTGCCCACAAGAGTCCTCGAAATGACAGAGTGGCTGTTCGTGCTGCGCTGAAATCATTGCTACCGATATTGGCTATCCATGGAGGAACTGGTATCCAGTTCTGGATTGAAAAATATCGTGAAAATCCACGCGGCAAAGGAGTACTCACTAAAACATTATCCATTCCTGCACCATTGGCTTTAACAAAATTTGCACTAACGCAACTCCCTGAATCTGAGATGCAGGAATACCTTGAACTTTGCAGAAACCTGAAGCCAGCCCCAACTCAGGAACAGTGGTATGCATTAAAACCACTTTGCCAACAGCTTGGCCAGCAATTTGACTTCACGCAATCTAAACGCACGATGCTGGAGATTCTCTGGCAACAATCAGAAGATAACCGCTCAAAATACGCGGATAAGATGGATGAGCTATTCAAAACCTTGCCCACCGTCTCACAGTGGCGCGGGTTACATCGGGTGCTTGGACAACACAAAATGCAGCAATTCATGGATGCCTGTCTTGACTATCAGGCTACACCTGAAACCGCTCCTGATGTCACGATTCAGCAACGGTTGCTGGAAGGAATGCTGCTCACAAACCACTCTCTACCGGAACAAGAGAAAATACCGGATCTCTGCTTTTCAAATCGAGTGTCAACAGATGATAAAAGAGGGGTGATGGTCGGTGGTGATCCCGCCATGTCGGGCCAGGAACGCCTGTGGCGCTTTATCACGGCCATGTTAATTGAGCTTGAACAAACAGAATATCAATTCAAGAATCAAAGACTAACCGTTTTGCCAGACGATGGCGATCCGGTTGTACTCCAAAATCCAGAGTTTACCCTCAGAGATACCGGCTTTGTTATAAAGAACTGGACATTGCAACAGTTAACCGCCTTTTTCAAGGCAACCGAGTTCACAGAACAATGGTATAAAAAGCCTCAGGACAAGCGCGATCTCTATGCGATCAGGCTTGAGGCAAAATTAGCCCAAATGAAAGCGAGAACCAAAGAGCCCAAGAAAGCCAAGCCGAAAAAAATACCACACCTGGTGGCACCCTCTCTGATTATCAGTCTAATCAATTGCAATAAACCATTAAAGCCTACGGTCTGGTCATCTCTTGAACACTATGCCAGCAGCGGCCAGCTAAACGCCCGTTTATGCACGGCACTCAGCCCGGTTATCAAAGATGATAAAGACGGCATTGTTCCAGACCTCGTTAAGAAAGCAGTGGTTGCAAAGTTGGAACAGATTGAGGCAGCAAAAACGCCAGTAGTAACATCAATCCCTCAGCAAGGACTTCCAGCAAGGGCAAGCATACCAACTCAAGGGAACCAGGTTTCCAACAGTCGCATTCAAGGGCCGCTATCTGACTTTGACGCGGCAATGGAAGCTCTGGATCGTTTTCGCGAATTGGGAAATGCAGAACTTGAACTGCTGGAACCCCACCGAAGCCGAATGACTTATGTTGAATTAAGCACTGCTATCTGCAAAATGAGCTACGCAGTGGATTCAGGAACACGGAAAGAATGGAATGAAGCCAGCGAGAAAAGGAGAAAAGACCCACTTGGGCTTGATGAAATAGTGGAATGGGATTTGGATTCATTGGCGACATTGGATTCATTGGCGACAGAGTCAGAACTGGTCAACAACGATGACTGGATGGAAGAGTTCCTACAAGGGCTGTGATATGCATTCACACGTTGCAGGTGAAAAACACCTTCTATATTTCGCTGCTGGCTGGTTAATAACGGTATAGCATTAAGAAGGTCTTGAAACCCCGGAACCCAACACAACGCTTGCACAAACAACGATAACTTCACCGACCATTACCTGTAACTGGCAGTGATTTGGAATCCTCCGCCGACTCCTAAAACGAACTCTCAGCCTATGATGCCTTGTACGCTATACCCGTTGTCTTGACAGTGGGAGCCGCCACGTACGGCCTTTGCGCTTATGCCAGCTACAGGGCCATCAGGGAGGCAAATCCGTTATTATCAACAGGACAAGCTTTTCACAATCACTCAGACATCCGCTGTCTTTCCAGCGGACACAATATCAACTGGCCGCCAGCTACTCCCGATGAATACACGTCAGCTGCCACAACCAGAAAACTGACATACTCATAATTTCTGAAAACACAAGAGAACCCTCAACTTTCGCTGCTAAGAAAAATAACTATCATCACCCTGAAAAATTCTGGCTATCTTGCCAAATCATGATGTGTCAAAAGCTATCTTTTGTGCTTTAGCACCATGGGCAATGGCTTTAAACAAACTGTCCCAGCTATCAATCATTAACGTGAGAAAGAAGCTGGTGATTTTCCTCCATAATCGCTTTCGTGTAGGCTTCTTTGGTTTATTTAAAGCCTGCTGAAATTTTGGACAAGAAAATTCCTGAATCTGATCAACCAGGAATGCGAGAAAAGTAAGGTAGGCGAAATTCGTAGCCAGATGTTTTTCGCCATGACCGTAATTGTGTTCAAGTTGATAGCCTTGATTTTTCAGGGTATTAAACGTTTCATTTTCAATGCGCCATCTACAACGGCCTCCTCGCATCACGGATTCAACGGTATCATCGGTTAATTCAAGATCAGTTACCCAGCACCAGACATGCTGGATCCCTTTTTTGTCGATTTCAATGTAATCCAGAACATTAACCCGCTCTGTTTCATCCTGAAGATTGAGGGGGACGTTATTGGCGTAGCGGAATTTATGAGTCGTGTTATTTTTCTCATCAACGATTTTGTGGTGATGAACCTGGCCTTCGTCATAAAGGGCATTCATGGCCTCAATAAGCGACACATGGTTACCATCTTTGGCCACGATAATATAGTGCCAGCCATGCTCTCTGATCAGAGCAATGGTAGGGTTGTCCGCATATAGACCATCCAGAAGAATCACCAGTTTCAGGCGTGGATGGTCATGTTTTGTCTGCGCCAGAAAACGTCTTATTGCCGCTTTTTCACAATCATTTTTTGTGGAACCATCCTGTCGGCAAATTGCTTCCGGCGCTAAAGGAATGACGGTTTTTCTGGAAGGGTGGACAATACAGCCCCCCATAATATTGTGGTAAAAGGTTTCACTTTTTTTGCCCTCGTTTTTAATGCAGCAGTCATCACAGCGGCAGGTTCCCGAATAAAAGAGACCCGTACCATCAATAGGAAGCAGATAAAGATCTTTCAACTTGCCACATTCGAATGCATAAGCTTGCAGAGCACCATTGCGCTGAACGACAGAAAACAATTCTTTAAACGGCGTCTTCAACCCGAGTGGATTAACCGGGTCAACAACCTCTCTCATTCTGGTATCGGAGGGAACTTTGCCATCTTTTACGTGATAGAGCTTTTCAAGATTATGACAGCAGATTTCATCAAGCCGCTCTTCATCAAACCCTAATAGTGAATCGAACTTTTGATGCATCATCGCAAAAGCAGATTTCAGAAAGTTAGGAAAGGGTATCACGCATTTATTTGGACGATGATCTGGAATGCTGTCGAAGCATTCTGATACCTTTTTTATCAAGTAAGAAGCACTGAATTGCCTGACATTTTTCTGAATAGCCGTACCCATGACTGACTCGACGACAATGATTGAGTAATATGCAATTTTAGTCGAAGAATTGTGCGGGCATGATTTTTTTACCTCTTCTGTATCTCTCGTGGCTGTAGTGCTTCAGGATTCATCGGGAATTACTGACTGGCCGCTTTAGCTGACCCATCAACTGGCTCTGGAAGAACGCCGGAAGCACTTGAAATGAAGACGGTCGTTTAGAAAATTAGGTATCAGGTCTTCCTTTGCATATGCAAGATTAAAGATCTGACCGCCAGTGAGGTGGCGGATGTGATGGATAACCTCACACAACGCACTTCCTCGACCAGCTTGAAGCCTGGCGCGCGCTCAGTCCTGAGCGGCCAGAACATTCTGGCAAGCACTGTTGGATGAAATCCTTGCCAACTGTGTCATTTACACTCACCGGTGGCAGGAAGGCGATATTGTTTTCTGGGATAACTCTCAAGTCATGCACCGTGGGCAACTCTATGACTCAAGGCATTATCAGCGAGTTGGCCTCAGGTTAGGGGTTGTGGCCCGGGAAGAAACCACTCTGCGACATAGCGAATTATTGAGGTGGGGAACCTTGCAACTATAAATCTGTCGAATCCAATGGATGATTAGTAACCGGTAATGAAAAAATGAATGCAACATATTTTTCTTTTGCCACTACTGCTGCTGCAAAAATTAACTCCATGGTTTACAGCTCAAAGGCTATGGGTGGAAAACAGCAAACATCAAGGACATTGTGCAAAACGGTAACAACTGCGGAAGAGCCGGTAGAGCCGCGAATAAATAAGCGCAAAGCAATGGATGAAAGGCCCATCATTGCGGATCTTGGCAAAAAAAGTTGTAAAATAACCACTCCTGATCACCAGATTGCTGTCAGGCAGAGTCCACAGCCTTCAGAATCAGGGCAAGCAAGTATCTCACAGAAACTTTCTGATCCCCCTGTCTTACCAGGTCAAAATATACAGAGAGACCTGGATCAGCCCGTTGAAATAAATGGAAGACAATATACTCGTCAGGAAATTGCCGGGTTGACCATACCAGAACTTAATCAGGTTCTAAAGAAAGAAGAAAATAAAGACGTTTGTAAATTTGTAAGGTATTTGCGAAGAACTGAGAAGAATAAAGGTTACTCTGAAAAAAGCAGAGGATTGAAAGTTATTAAAATGAAATACATTGATAAGCAAATAAAAGTAATGAAATCAGAAAAGGATAGACTGAAATTAGAGAATAAAAATCTATCCCGGGAAATAAAGGCCATTAATAAAAAATGTAAAGATGTTGGGCGGTTAATTTGCATTAATAAGAATCAAATAATAGGCAGAAAGTAAACAGAGGTCTTTCTTTTTGAGCATGGTAAAGATTTAAGACCTGCTGTTTTTTTTCTAGCTACTTTCAAACAGCCTTTTATTGTTACTACAGAACTACCAAAAAGTTCTAATCATTAAAAACCACCGCCGCCACCGAAGCTACAGTCACCGCCGCCACCGCCGCCGAAGCTGCATTCACCGCCGCCGAAGCTGCATTCACCGCCACCGAAGCTATAGTCACCGCCGCCACCAGAGTAACAGTCATCGTGACTACTATAAGTATAAGCACTACGGCTGTGATTACTGCTGCTGGCGAGTAAAGTACCTGCAACCAATCCTGTACTCAAGGTGTTTCGCATGAAACTGGAAGCTCCGGAGTAGCCAGTACTTTTGCCTCCGGAGATGGAAGATGTGCTCGGGGGGTGAGCTTTGACATGCGCTCTAATGGTTTGTCTTCGAGCCTGAGAGAATTTTTTCGCCGGAGTATTTGGCACATTTGTCGTTGACCTCCGTGTGTATGGTTCACTTTTCGGTTGGTCAACAGAGGTACAGCTAAAGCAACTCCACAGACCTTTTCTCCTGGTCTTGGGCGCTTGTTTCTCCGTTACACAATCGGAGCGCACAGTGGCCCCTGAAATGGATTCCATAGAAATCTCCAGTGTTTCAAAGTTCGACAGGTAATGTTTATTTATAAGTCCGCGTTATTGCATGATTCCTGATGACAGGGACAACATTTGGCGGAACACCATGGAGCCTAGTCATGATTCCGGATATGGCAAATTTTCTATGTTTTTTTTGGCTATGTTTCCTTTAAAGGCACTGTTCGGGAACAATCGTGAATAAATTCAGTCCAATTCGATGAGTCAGGCAAGCTGGATTTATTGAACGATGAATATTTCAGGCAACTATCAACCAATGGCCCAAAGTGGAAACAATCTTCGGCACTGTCAATCCTGTCAGAATGAACGACAAGCCTTGCAAGAGGCGGCCCTGGATGAAAGCTCCGCAGTGGTGTGTCTGGGATGCTGTTTCTGCATGGAATTAAGTTTGGGATACGGCTGGATTGCGTCTGGTTTCTTTGGTGTGCTATGTGCCGAAATGTGCCAGCCATTTTTATTGAACCTGAGCGTTGATTTAGCTGATGAGCGGCTGAAAGATCGCAAGTGCGATCACACGGATAACTTGACGCCCCGGCTTAACGTTAGCGATAGCAGCACCAGAACCGACATTGCAGCTGCCAGGGCAACGGGTTCAGTTGATGACCGTCCGACTACACAGTCCCGGCCTGTCACTGTTCAGCCAGAGGAAAACTCAGACAGATACCCTCGCCCAATCAGGCGTGGCAGAAAGAAACGTCGCCGGTAGCGCTGGAATTAACCTGATCTGATACGTATGGCAACACTTCTGCTCTTTCACGTGTTTATCAATAGACATTGCTCTTCTATTTTATTTTCTTAACCGGGCAGCAGTGATACTGCCCACATTATCATTATCAACATCTTCATCAGCAACACGTTGCGATTCGACAAAATCAGCCCACACAGCAACGTCATGTTTATTGTACAAACAAACAGGAATTTGCCAGCAGTATTTTTTCAGACTATCAGGCAATGGCAACTGATCCAGAACTATATACTGATCAGTGGCTGCATATCGTTTGATGATCGATCGGCACAAATACTTTAATGAGTAAGGGCTATCCACAATATTCTCAATGGATAAAATCTCATTAAAGTTCCTGTCGATAATGCGTAGTGGACTTTCTGCAAGAAACTTTCCTGTCAGTGAGGTTGCCTTGGCAATGCATTGAAACGTACTGGTTTTATCAGGTATTTGTTGAAACAGAATTCTGAGTATTTCATCCTCACCATTGAGGGCGGCGAGGTAAAATAGACGGGAGTCATAACCCATGACTGCCTTGTGCCACCCCCTGCTCAGGATGAGCTCTACCTCACTGGAAAAACCACCTGCGATGACCGTCAGCAGCGGAAACCAATGATTGTGGTCCAGTGTGAAGACTTCTACCTTTTGCCGGATAAGGAACCGTAGAAGATCTGTGTTTCTGGACTCATTGGCGTAGTAACAGGCGAGCTGGAAGACAGAGGTGAAGGTTTTGCAGTTCCTTGCATTGATATCCGCACCATATTGTACAAGTCGTTCTGCCACCTGTTTATTCCCTTTGCGGCAGGCAGACATCAGCGGAGTCGAACCATAGGTGTTGACAGCTTCAACATCTGCTCCGGCCACCAACAGTATCTGGGTAACCTCTTCGTTGCCTACTTCAGCAGCAGCATGCAAGGGGCCGAACATCATCGAATCTGTCTTCTCAATATCTGCGCCCGCAGCCAAAAGCATCCCGGTGACCTCTGTACAGTTCTGGTCGGCAGCCGCTATCAGGGGGGTCCAACTGGCACTGTCGGCCTGGTCCACATCAGCTTTTGCACGAATCAGCTTTCTGACATGCTCGGGCTGATTAAAATAGGCGGCCCTGGTCATTAGTGTAAATCCCTCATCATCTACTGTGTTCAAGTCACCTGACGACAGAGCTTCATCAATTGAACGACATTGGTCTAATACACTGGGCAGAGTATCTGCTCCGTTCAATTGCCCGTTCAGTTCAGGGGGGAGCGTTTCAGCAGGTTTCACTTTACGATTGTCCAGTCTGGGCATCGTGCCCACTTCAAGCTGGTTGTCAGCGGTTGGCAATTGACGGTTAGTAATCTGATCTTCTGGATATTGGTCGCTGGACAGACTGCTAGGGACAACCGGAAGCGAACTCGATAATCTTTCTGCTGGACCCACACTACCTCCCGGGAAATCAGGACAATATGACAGCATCTCTATTAGAGAGATAAACGTCATGAAAGTTCCTGATCGGGCAGCTAATCGCAATAGCTCATGACGGTTTCGTCATGATGAAAAGCTGTCCTTGCAATGTGGGGCGGAAAATATACGACACTAATTTTTTAATTGGTGCCATTAGATCCTTCATAAGCAACCATATTAAATGCCCTGGAGCGCAGATTGCTGGCCAGTTTGCCTTGGGCTGGATCGGGGTAACTTTTCTGAAGACGCTCCAGAACATGCATAAGGACAATGCGTGATTCGGCATCGAGCTTTGGCTCTATACATTCAAGGACTGCCAGGACATTAATGCGCGTCATTGCCATCAGTGCGCGGGCAGGACCAACAGCCTGACCGATTGCCAGGTTGAGTTCATCGATCATAATGCTGGTAAGTGACCTGGCGTGGGTCGAGTCACCTGAAGCCAGCACAGGGGAATCGTAATTTAGCAGTGTTGACGGGCCAGAGTCCATCGGGGTGATCAAGTCAACCACATAAATCCAGTCTTTCCTTGTACGCGTTCCTTTTAAACGGAGAATGAGGTTGCAGAAGCAACAGTTTATGCCGTAGTAAACCTCATTGAAGTCGTTGGTATGAAGCGGTTCGTACTTATCCGGCAAGTAGCCACCCTGCTTGGCAGCTTCCTCCAGCCAGCCATAGAGTTGACCTTTGATGCTACTGAAATCCTTTCTGTTAAGCACCAAAAGATCGGTATCCCTTGGCGTGACTGAGCGTTTAATAAGATCCGGGAATATTTCGGCTGGTAACAGGTCGCTGCTGGTTGCCAGCTCAAATGCCTCGCTCCCCCAGAGTGACTGAACCTGTAGCTGGTAAGCACGGCTTCCCAAATATGCCACAGACTTCTTATCATGATTCAACGCCTGTACCCCCCTGGCTATTTGCTCATGAAAATAATCTCTTGTCGTGAGGGTCTGCGGAGTATCTAACCTGACAGATTTGTTGTTGTTTGCGATAAAGTTTGCCAGAGAGTCAAGGCTTTTTCTGGTTTGTTTTTTAGAGCGGCCATTATGAGTCGGGACTGGATTCAGTTTATGACTGACAGTGGTTTTGGCTAATGATAGCTCTTTAGAGATATCCAGGTCTTTTAAGCCGCGTGCTATGAATTCAATATTTTTTTTCAATCTTTTCCTGTTACCAGCTGAAGCCTGTTCAAGTTTGGCAATCGTTGGAAACTCATTTTTGAGAATGTCGACCCGTTTACTGCTAACGGTAGCCAGAGCATCATTCAAATGCATAATTTGTTGCAAGCTGTCGTATAAAGTAGCGTGAATTGACTCGAACAGAACAATTTTCAGGCACTTGTCTTCATTAATGACGTGTTCTCTGATTTTGTTTAAGTGACTGAAAGCATCTTTGAAACTGGATTTGATGCTTTGGTTGAACTTATGGAATTGATCAGTTTTCTCTGTGATCCCGGCAGCATTTGCTTTGATTTTTTCATTCCCTTTCTCTTTGGTCACCTTAAGTGCGGGTGATAAATCACTGGTATGAATGCTGGTAAGGCAGGCTTCCAGATCACTGAATATTGAAGCGCATGCACAAATTTGCTCAATGAGCACTACGCAGTAATGACTGCACTGGGAGAACATTCGCAATAACTCAGTGTGCGGTGATTGTGCACTGTTGGCGAAAATATTGGTTAGCCATTCACAGGATGTTCGGTCCAGTTCCGAGATGTTGATGCCTGGATTGTAGGCATCGCACTCTTTATTAATGAGCTTTAAAATATCATGCTTCTGAAGCAGAGTTCGTGCCAGGAAGGATTTCAGGTACTCAGAAAGCGGTTGCGGATCGTCATTTGTTATTCCATCCCCGGCAGTATATTGCATGATGATTTTTTTGGCCTGATCAAAGCTATTCCTGATGGTCGTCTCGTGATTGTTGGTCAGAGTCTGTATTCTTTGCCTGGCCAGTGATAAACGACGGTGGAATGAGCAGTCTTTCATTGCGTCATCGGGCAATAAGTCAAGCTCATGCAACTGCTCTTCCCATCGGTTCAGAGTATCCAGTATTTTTTGCAAATACTCGGTTTTCTCGACCGGTATTAACGGTGAATGGTTCTCAGTTTCAGCCTCCTTGTGATCAAGAAGGTAACTCAGGTAATTAGAAGCAGTTCCAAGCCCTTTAATGAAATAATAGCTAAGGGGGTAGCATCTGGATTGTGTATACTCATCAAGTTCACTATGCCAGCTTTCGATGTTAATTCCTGCCGTATTGTCATGTTTAAGTGCTTGAATAACCGGCTCCAGTGAATACTTGCTGTGGAAAACTATTCGAGTGGTTGCTTCATAAGCCTTTTTGGTTTCCTCCCATCGGCCTGATATTGAAGCTGCATGTATTAAATCTGCACAGAATAGATGCTGCCCAATCGTCCGATTGTCAACGCAGACGGGTTGAAATTCGTGATCACCAGATTCTTCCCTGTATCGATCAATTGATTTGAAAAGTTGGTCAGAGGCGATATGCAGGATAGGCTTTTTCCTGTTCAAGTCTTCCCATGCACCTGTAGCAATGGCAGTGAGCATATCGCTGATCCCTTCATTTAGCATGTCAGACTCTTTCGGATCAAAGCCAGGGTGTTTCTGGGGTGGCACATGCTTAATTGAGTGGAGCTTCCTGATGTGCGGTTTTACTCGTGCCCGCAGGGCGATATCTTTTCTGACATCACCGTTTCTTAGCAATGTCTCCACAACACAACGAACAAAGGATAAATGGCAGACAATAATTACACTCAGAAAGCTGATGGATTGCTGGCCCGGAGAGTCATCCCTGGGGTACCATTGGCATAGCATTTTGATGAGAACACGATACTGCATGGCCAGGTGCAGCGTTACTTCACTCATATCATTGCTCAGAAACAGCAGTTTGGAGAGTTTGATATATTGACTTTTGTCAGCGAACTTTTGTGTGTTGTACCAATCAACAAGTTGGTAAGCATTGTCTCTGAATACCAGATATTTATCGGCGAGACACCTGAGCGAAATCAGACTATCGTAGATTAAGCTATGGAACTGGTGACGATCGGTATCAAGAAACGTTCTTTCGAGGAATTCCTGATCAAGTTGCGCGCTAAGTTTGGATAATACCTCCTTGAAGTTTCGGACACTCCCTATCGTAATTGTCTGAGGGGACGACGTTATTCTGAAAAGGGGAAGAGTACACACAACGCTGTCATCATCAGGCAGAGGCTTCATGAACACGTCGGAGACAGGGCCGGAGGCTGATGACGGTTGCGGAAGGCTCTGCCCGGCAGCTGAGGTCAGTTCAGGTGTATGATACGTTTTATCGACAGGACTGGTCTCCGTCTGTCTTTCAGTCAGTGACAAATCACTGGGCTGGGAGTATTCCGGGCCATTGATGTTATCACTGCTCACGAAATGAAGTTCTGGTTTGATTACAGAAGCCACTGCTGTCGTTGGGTCTGCGCCCACCAATGCTTCTGAGCGGTGCTCAGTGGTGTATCCGTCAGGGGCTGGACGGGGGAAGGGCGGCGGAGTAAATGTGTTTTCGATATTTTGCATAATTATTTTTAAAGAACAGCATATAATAACTGGATATATTTATTATTCAGACATAATTACTCTGATTTGGTTCCATAGATTTAATTACGCTCAAGGAGTCGATTGCTCCAGTCATATCTATTTTGGTACTAAAGTACATAAAAGTGGCTTGGGAACTGTCCTCACTAAGACACTGATTTTTTAATTGGCTTCATTAGATCCTTCATAAGCAACCCTATTAAATGCCCTGGAGCGCAGATGGCTGGCCAGTTTGCCTTGGGCTTCATCGGGGTAACGGTTCTGAAGACGCTCCAGAACATGCATAAGCACAATGCGTGATACGGGATCGAGCTTTGGCTCTAAATATTCAAGGACTGCCAGGACATTAATGCGCGTCATGGCCATCAGTGAACGGAAATGGCTAACGCTAACCGCCTGATTGATTGCCAGGTTGAGCTCATCCACCATAATGCTGGTCAGTGGCCTTGCCCAGGTCGAGTCACCTGAAGGCAGCACGGGGGAATCGTAAGTGAGCAGTGGTGACGGGCCTGAGTCCATCGGGGAGATCAAGTCAACCACATAAGCCCAGTCTTTCTGGAAATAACTTCCACTTAAAGAAACAATAAGGTTGCAGCAGCAACAGTTTTTGCCGTAGTAAAACTTGTTGTCATTGTCAGGAACAAACAGTTGATATTCCCCTGGCACATTGTCGTCTATACCGGCAGCTTTCTTCAGACGGATACAGATTTGTGTTTTGATTTCACTGAATTTCTTCTGGTCAAGCACTAAAAGATCGGTATCCCTTGGCGTGACTGAGCGATTAATAAGATCATTAGATATTTCGGCTGGTAACAGATGGCTGCCGGTTGCCAGCGCAAATGCATTATTCCCCCAAAGTGACTGAATCTGCGTCTGATAAGCACGGCTCCCCAGATAGACCACAGGCAAACCTTGATGTTGCATCGTCTGCACTTCGCTGGCTATTTGCTTCTGAAAATAATCTCTTTTACTGAGGGTCTCCTGAGTATCTGACCGGATAGTTATTGCATTGGCAAAACCTGCCAGAGTATCACTGTGATTGATGACTTGATTGTTGCGTTGACCTTTTTTAATCTGGCCTGAATTCGGTTTACGCCTGCCAGAGGTGTTGGCTAATGATAGCTCTTTTGAGTCATTCAGCTCTTTTAAGCACTTTGCTATGAAAGTAATATTTTTATTCAATCTTTTCCCACAACTTGTGGTAGCCTGTTCAAGGTTGATAACAGTTGGAAATTCATTTTTGAGAATGTCGATCCGTTTACTGCTAACGGTAATCAGGGCAGAGTTCAAATGCTGAAGTTGTAACAAACTGTGGTATAAAGTCGCCTGAATTGACTCTGAAAGCACAATTTTCAGGCATTTGTCTAGCCCATTATTATTGAGTTCTCTGATTTTTTTTAAGTGACTGAAAGCATGTTTGAAAAAGGTTTTGGAACTTTGGTTTAACTGGTCAAATCTATCAATTTCCTCTTTAATCCCGGAAGCATTTGCTTTGATTTTATCTTTCCATTTCTCTTTGGCCATCTTAAGTGAGCGTGATGCTTCACTTGTATGAATGCTGGTAAGGCAGGTCTCCAGCTCACTGAATATTGAAGCGCAGTCACAAATATGCTCAACGAGCATTGCACAGTTATAACAGCCGTGGAAGAACGTTAGCAATAATTCGGTGTGTGGTGTTGGTGCATCGTCTGCAAAAGTTTTAATCAGGGATTCACAGGATTCTTTGTTCAGTGCTGAGATGTTAATGTTTGGATTGAATACACTGCACTCTTTATTAATGAACTTTAAAATATCATTATTATGGAGAAGTATTTGTGTCAGCCGGGATTCCAGATATGCAGGAAGCGGTTGCAGATTGTCATTTGTTATCCCATCCGAGGCGCTATGTGGCATGATGGATTTTTGGGCCTCATGAAAACTCTTCTTGATGGCCATCTCGTGATTTTTGGTCAAAGTCAGCAATCTTAGCCAGGCGAGAGATAAACGGCGGTGGTATTTGCAGTCTTTCATTGCAACACTGGCCAACAAGCCAAGCTCCTGCAACTGGTCTGTCCATGTATCCAGAACATTCAGTATTTGGTTCAGCTCTTCCGTCTTCATTACCTTTATTAGTGGTGACTGGTTCTCCGTGGCACTCTCCTTGTGAGCAAGAAGGGTACTCAGGTAAGTAGAAGCAGCTTCAAGCCCAAGGGTAAAATACATGCCAGGGGAGTAGGGGCGGGATTGTGTGTATTCATTAAAATCATTATGCCAGTTCTCAATGTTGATTCCTGCTGTGTTATGTTTAAGTGCCTGAATAACCGGCTCCAGTGAATACTTGCCATGGAAAACTATTCGAGTGGTTGCTTTAAAAGCCTTATCGGCTTCGTCCCATCGTCCTGCCATTAAAGCAGCATGGAATAACTCTGCACAAAATAGATGTTGCTCAATCGTCAGTTGATTAATGCAGCCTGGTTGGAAATTTTTTTGATCATTCCCTTCTTTCCTGTATCGATCAATTGAGCTGAAAAGGTATTCAGAGGTGGTTTTCAGGATATCTTGAGGAGCTTCCCTGTTCACGGTTTCCAATGTCCCTGTGGCAATGGCAGTGAGCATATTGCTGATGCCTTCATTCAGGGTGCTGGTTCCGTGTGGTTTTATGTCAGGGTGTTCCCGGAGGGGCGCATGCAAAATTGTGTGGAAGTTAAGTGGTTCTGTTGGTGCCCGCACGGCGATGTGCTTGTTGAAATCAGCGTATCTTATCAAGCCCTCCACAAGACAACAGATATATGACAAATGGCAAACAAGAGATTCACTCAGAAAGCTGACTGATTGCTGGTGCGGGAAATCAACCCCAGAGGGCCATCGACATAACATTTTGTTGAGATCACGATAGAGCATGCCCAGCCTCAGTATTTCCTTACACATATCATCACTCAGAAACAGCTGTTTGGAAAATGTGGCATGGATTTCTATGTAGGCAAATTTTAAGGTGTTATACCATTCAACATGTTTGTAGGAACTGTCTTTGAATGCTTGATATTTATCAGCAAGATGTTTGAGATAAGCCAGTCTATTGCAGATTAAGCTATGGAACTGGTAACTATCTAGGTCCAGAAACTTTCCAGCGAGAAATTCCTCATCAAGTTCCATTTTAAAGATGGATAATTCATCCTTGAAGTTTTGGACATCCGTGGTGGTAATTTCCAGAGGTTTGGGCAGTGTCATGTCGAAAAAGGGAAGAGTGTCCATGATGGTGTCATCATCATCAGTCAGAGGCTTCATGAACACGTCAGAGACAAGACAGAAGACGGATGACTGTTCCGGCTGGTTCTGCCCGGCAGCTGAGGTCAGTTCAGGTGTATGATACGTTTTATCGACAGGACTGGTCTCCGTCTGTCTTTCAGTCAGTGACAAATCACCGGGCTGAGAGTATTCCGGGTCATTGATGATATCACTGCCCGGAGAATGAAGTTCTGGTTTGATTGCAGAAGCCCTGGCAGTGGTTGATGTGTCCGCCAATTCTTCTGAGCCAGTGGTGTGCCCTTCAGGGACAGGCCGGGGGCAGGATGGCAGAGTAAATGTGTTTTCGATATTGTTCATAATTATTATTGAAAGAACGTTATGTAATAATTGGATAAGTTTTATTAATCAGACATAATTAATCCAATTTGGTTCCATGGAATTAATTACGCTCAGGGAATTGGAGGCAAGTCTTTCTTTTTGAACACATTCAAGAGCTGATCGTGGTTTTTACGTGACACCGGCCTTGCTAATTTTGGAACTTTATTAAATAAAAGTGGGCTGGTTTAAAAATAACGTTTTTTGACTTAACCAGGATGTTTCATAAACGTGCTCCCGATCTTGCTTATGAAATATCCGGGTTAACGATGATTGCCTGAATACTTCTTTAATCAGATACTTTTTGTGAAACCTGTTCGGTTGATCGAATATGGTCTGTTGATGGTTGGGGAATCAGAATTTTATTTTTGGGCATCAAAGATTCAATACCAAACATCGGTTTTCCTGACACCGGTTTTTCAAAATTTGGCACCGATTTTTTCGAAATTTTAGCTATGGCCTCATATTATAAATAATTAAATTAATCACCAGAGATTATGTTCATAGCGGTTCCAATGCTCATAAGAATTCCATGGCGCAAACTGAATCTCTTGGGATTCTGATCACTGCTCCAGATAAAAGTTCCATAATGAGGGATAATTTCAGCTTCTTGGTGGGAAAATTTTGCTGCTGTGTATTGAGCACAATGGCGGCAGGGTTGATTAGAGAATCTGTTGCTCGATTTTATGAAAAATGGATTTAAAAGATATAACCTGGGTTGACCCTTAGCACTAAAGAAATTGTCAATAACTGAACGAGATCACACTTTTCATAAAACATTAGAATACTATGATCTCGCCTATTCTGAAGCGCAAATATTATCTCCAGTTCCTTATTAAAGGCTTAACAAAGATTGGTTGCCTGATTACATTTTTAGTTCAGACTCAAATCCCAGCAAATTCCTGATGTTTTCAGCTACAGTGGTGCCTCTACAAGCCTTCTCAAATGTTTCTAGTGCTTCTTTATAGGTCTCTCCGCAATAGAGGGAATGAGTGTTTTCTCCACCACTCTTGGTGGGAAATGTTTCACCACAGTACACGACATTATTGTGGGAATCGTATTCAAAAAACGTTTTACACCGGGTTGGATTGGACGCCAGGAGGAAGAACGTGCCATCATCAAATTGACCAGCATACATTGAATGTGGATCGCTTGGTTGAATATATTTATGTGGACTAAATCGGCGGGCATGATTCAAATCTATATCATTGAAAATATAAACTCCTGTAAACTCTTTCACGGTATCTTTACATTCCGAGTACTTCTCTTCGTGCAATAATCCATCGAATGCTAGGGAGTATTTCAACATGTCCTTATAATCAAGGTCATTGTACTGGCGTTCAATTTTTATCATATTCCTGAATTCAAGCGGAGGAGGACCTGATGATGATGTAACTGATTGCATGCACCAGGTTTTCATAAGATAGTCTTTCTCCGACTGTGACTTGAATGGGTGAAAATCAGGTTGCGGTATTTTGGTAGCTGGAACAACTTCTTTAGCCGTTAAATTATTAAACTTTGCTGTGGCACCTGTTTTTGCCGTAGCATCCTCGGTTGTTTCAGGCTTTTGTTGTTCTTGCCACGCCATTTTTCGGTAAGTTGATGCTGATATTGGGGAAGTCATAAAAATTACTTGTATTCTGATTAATTAAGTTGATGACAAGGGGTAGCTATGTTGCGTTTAAGGGTTGAAGTGAAGAAATTCTAAAATTTTGTTGCCCAGTCGATCAGATGTTAGAGCATTGATGCCAGTTAAAGCCCTTCTCCATCCCAGATAGTGTGATAGATATTTTGTGGCAACTCCGTGAAAAATCCCTGTAATCCACTGCTTCAGGTGGCTGTGGTATGCATTCACATGCTGTAAGTGAAAAACACCTTCTATCACCCGTATTCCAGAGGATGACACCAGCTCCTTAAAAGTAAATCCTAACGCTCTCGCAAGCTTTTCATGTGCAAGACTGGCATCGGCACATACGACAGTTTCAATATTTATCCGGCCACTTAAATGGCGACAGAGTTCATCTGCGCTCTCATTTTTCAATACACCATCAACCGTCTGACTTCCTCGGTCTCTAGCTACCATGACTGGTATTTTTCGACAGTCTGTCTTCTTATCACTACCTCGTTTCCTCACGGGTCTTGGCAGGCCTTTTTTTTGACCTTTAAAAGATTCGCGAAAAAAAGTTTCATCGAGTTCGGCAATACCACTGAGTTCTGGTGCCTGATCATGCTCAATGACCTGTAAAAAACGATGTCGCCAACGGAATGATGTATTTAACGAAACTCCGCATTGCTTGGCAGCCGGGCGAAGCGTTAAAGAGTGGGTCATTCCCTCAAGATATTTCGGCCATGCTTCAGGGCGTCTTAAACGGGCCAAGGGTGTTTTGGAAAAAGCGTTCAGTGTTTTTCGGCAAACCTTGCACCGAAATCGTTGGCGTTTGTTCCTTTTCCCCCAGCGCTGAAGGGCTTCCGATCCACAATGAGGGCATTTCGGAGCCCGTACAAAACTATCCTCAATAGACTTTGCAATATTGGAAGGAGAATTTTGCTCTGATAGAGCATTGATAAGAGTATTTCGCTGCTGGCTGCTTAATAACGGCACAGCATTAAGAAGATCTTGAAACTGTCGGGGCTTCATAACGTAGCCTCCCATTGCAGGGGATCACGACAGTTTAGACCTATCAACCTTTAAAACAAACATAGCCACAAGGGGTTATGTTCAAAGCGTTTCCAACACTCATGAGTATTTCCTGGTGCAAGGTGGAACTCTGTCAGTTTTGACCACTAATTCAAATGAAAGTTTCGTGATGAGGCATAATTGCTGCTTCTTGGTGGAAAAGTTTTTCTCGGTAACTTTTCGCTCAAAGGTATGAGTCATGATTTTTTTGAATCCCGGACTGCGCTCTGGTGAAATCGGGTGCCTCTGACTTTATCCATTGCTCAAAAGCCTTTAATGATTCATCTATTTTTGTGCTGTCATAATCATTGATATTCCGAAAGTATTTCTTCATTGATAAATTGCACTCATATTCATTCTTTTTATGTTTGTCCATATTCGCTGAAAAGTCATCCAGCCAATGTTTTCCTTGTTGATTAATGATCAATAGTTTCATGAATTCCACTGTGGTAATAGGGCTAACAGCTATAATTTTGTGCTTCAGGCAGCATTTGGCTATTTCTAATCGACGCACATCTGAGCAACTCTCCCATATTTTTATAAAGTGATTTCTGTATTTTCCCAGGGTATGTCTATCACAAATGTTAGCCTTAAAACTATCTATCATGTTTTGACCTTCATGATCTAATTCAAAACACAACATTTTATTATTTTCTGTGCTCCTGAAACTTTTTTCGGATTTCTGCTCTCCCCCATCGTTTGTGTTGATGCCAAATTCTATGTATTCGTGTTCAAGAGGAAACATGACAAATTCTATAATGTTTACAATTAAAGCCAGAACCTCTTCTTTGGGTGCATGGCTACACACATCTTTTTCAGGGTCAACTAAATCTGACAAATCGGTCAGAAATGACGATGTTTCATAGCTAAAGCGCTTTTGATTTTCATCACGTACTTCTCTAAGGAAGGTGGTTCTGAAGTCAAAGTAAAAATTCCTGACATTTACAATTTTACGTTCATGGAATTTCGGGTTCTTTTTGATAAAATTCGATATAGTTTCAATATTACCCATCCTTATACGAAAAACTTCTTCAACAATAAATTGAAGTCTTTCCGGATGCTTGCTGATGACATTGTCAATCTGTTCAACGAGGATTTTTTTGGTTGTTTCATCCATAGGTGTCCTGCCAGTGACGCGACTCTGTAAAAAAGCTTCCGCCACCACGAGACGACGCAAGTAATGACTTTTTTCCATCACCTCCAGCCATAGTTCCAGATTGAACTGCCCCTGACTGTTGATACATGATTGCGATATAGCCTGGGATAGCTTGGGTATACTGTCTGTTACCGGCTGACTATTTATTAATTCAGCAGGAGTAAATGTTGCGCTTTTTAACACTGATAATGAAAAGCATTCACCTTCAAAAGAGCAGCCTTTAAAATAAACCTCTTCAAGACTTGCGTCGTTTAACTGCTCCATAGTGAATTGACAGTGCATGAATTGAGTTCTTTTAAGTTGGGTATCATTCATTGAGCAGCCTCTGAAATCCAACCCTACAAGCCCTGGGCCCAATCTCTCAGCCTGTATTTTCAAACCATCCAACGACTGCAGTTTTCCTTCCAGCAGCTCTGGATTTTGTTGAAGCAGCAACTCTAAACTTTCTTCGCCACAGGCCTTGATGAGCATTTTGATGTTTCCGGGGATCCTGCTGAATAGAGCAGTTAACTCATAGTAACGGGTTGACGGGGAATACTGAAAAAGCGCTTCCAGCGGGCGTCCGTCAGGCCAGTGGCTGTAGCGTCGCTTGAGGGCATGCAACAAATTTAGCCGGTCTTCTGGAGAGCTGACATGCAGCGTTTTCAGTTCATCAAACAATGACAAAGGGTAGGCAAAGAAGATCTCGTGATATGGGGCTTGCATCAATTTCTGATAGTCATCATGCGAGCGCAGAATTATTTTAATATTACGTCGAAAGGCCTCCAAACCGAGGTGGAAACTGTGATAATCAAAATGATGTTCAATCGCACAGAGATCAAGACGGCCGAGCGCCTCAGATTTGATCAGCGCGGACAATAGCCCCCCATAAGTACTACGCCCGATTTTATGCTCGACAGGCTGGATACGGGCAAACACATCACGGGCGTCAACATTAACCTGACGATTCATATCCTTCGTAGTGGGCTCCAGGCCAATGTCGGTCCGTCGCTCAAAGGAACAAAGAGTGCCATCATTTGCCAGGCTGGCCGTGAGAGTCTTATTACTGTCCGTGTTGCCAAGAAAACTGACATTGTGACCGGGACAGAACAACCGGGCAGGGTTTTCGGCAATGCCATGTGGCAGCCCCGGAAGGAAATATATCAGTCGTCCTGCACGAAAACGAAGCTGCTCCTCAAATTTAAGGGGCTGTTTTAGCAGCTCTTCAAGAAACGCTTTTTTTCTGGCGATTACCGAAGCATCCGCGCTAATAACTGCTGCCACGGTACGGTTCATATCACCAAGGCAGCCATGATAGTTGGCCAGGGCGTCCAGCCACCGTTCCTCCAGGTCGCTGGCATCCGGTCGCTGACAATGAATGCCCAGCCCTGCCAACTCACTGAACAGCGCTTCAACCACTGATTTACCGTGTCCGGGCAAGGTCAGCGCCAAGCTATTTTGCAAGGCTCGTGCCTTAGGCAACCACTCGGGTATAAACTCAATATGCCCCTCCTGACTGACCGGTTTCAGTTCAGCCACTCGCACAGGTGAGGCACGCAGGCCGACATAATCAAGCTGAGTCTTGTTAAAATAACTGGCGCTCTGACCTGTTTGCCTGGCGAAACCGTGACTGAATTCAGCCAATTGTACTTTTGCTTCACTATTTTCAGCGGCCCGCGAACAGACCCGTGCTGGAAAGGTGGGTTCAGGCAGTTGGATTAAGTTCAGGGAATTCTTGCCAATAGACGGCCTGTCTGCTTCTAAAGACTCCCGGCAGATGGCGACATTGGCTTGCAGGTCTTTTATGGCCTTGTCGATGGCGTTGTGATGAGATCGGTTCCATCGCCCTTTATCCCGGATTAACTGCTGCGCCAATTGGTCACACTCATCGGCCAGGCTGGCCAGGTCGCTGCGCCAGTCCCGGTAACTGGCGCTCAGGTGCCCCTGAAGGTAATTGATCCATGTGTTCAGATGGTGCAATCCCCGTTCCAGGGCCAGGTTGTCTGCCAGTCGGTTGCTGGCATCCCGGACCAGCTGGAGAGACATCCGGGTAATCGGCTTGCCGTCCTGATCCAGTCGCTGGCTAAGGCAGAGCTGTCCGCCACGGATATCCTGGCCCTTAACCTGCAGCCAGCCCCCGCGGATACCCGCCGCTGCGATGGCCTGATACTCTGCCATGGATACCCGCTCTCCGGCCTCGACGCTGTTGGCAAATCGGGTGGTGAGCCAGGCGATTCGATCATGAATCGTCTGCCGTAACCAGCTACGGTCACCGGGCAGGAAACCGCTGTGTTCGATCTGTTGGTCCAGAGCTTGCCAGTCAACTTCGCGCAGTATCGCTTTCAGGGTCTGCCCCAGCAGCTCATCGTCCAATTGTGACAGAATAGCCACGCAGGGGTTGTGGATAACGTGGGAGTTCATTGCTGGTGCCTGGGGATCCCGCAGTTTTATCAACAGCAACGGCATGGAGGAAAAATCATCCTCTTTGGAGGCTGGTTCTGGTTTATCCGGACACGGATAGCGTGTGGCCATCCCGGCGAACTCCCAGTTCAACATCACCGGCTCCCCTTGCGGGGTCAGTTCAATGTTCTCCCAGGCTTCATTGACCATGGCTTCATTACCAACGATGGTATTGACCAGTAACAATCTGGCCCACTGATTGGCAGGCAGGGATTGCAGAGGGTCTTTCCCACTTTTCAGGTTACCCGGCCAGTCACTGGGAATTTCACTGACCACATAACTGCAATCCTGTTCCTGATGGGCAAAGGTGACGGGGGAATTAACGCCCAGCAGTCGTGCGAGATTGGCCATCAGTGCCTGATTGCGGGCGCTTTCCACAGAGACCGCCGTTTTGATGTAGTAGCACTGTTGCTGAACGGGGTCATTATACAGCTGTCCAATCCTGCTCCCTCCCACGCTCTCGCTCTGCCGGTTCAGCCTGGCCAGGGAAAAGGCTGGTTCTGGCTTCACCGGGTGACCGGTAAAAGGCGTGATCAGCTTGCTGATGAAATCGGATTGCGTGCCTATAGTAAATAACTGATATTCCAGTGGCGAAGGATGGTGTTCCCACTGCTTTTTCGTGTTTACACACCGGGTAGAGGTTTGGCTGAAAAACTGTCTGGCTGTTTTGGCGCTGTCTAGCAAGTCGATGGGGTACCAGAGATCGCCCTGGCTGGCAATCACCTGACAGACCTCTCTGGCCAGAAAGCGCCACGCTTCACGGCGTTGGTCATCCTGGCAGTCGGCAAAACACTCCAGCTTGTCCATATAAAAACAACATCTGACCCGCATAACCTCCAGCGTATCGGCATCATGGAGCAGACTGCGCAGTGTCTGTATCTCCCCGGGCAGGTGCTGGCAGGCATCCGGAAAATCCTTGTGGCGAATTGCTTCACCGCACTGCCAGGCCAGGGACTGCTCAATGCCACAGTTACGCAGGTGCTCTTGCAAATTGTCACCGCTGGTCTTCTCCCATTCAGAGGTGTCTTTTCCATCTCCTTCACGGCCTGAATCATGGAACAGACAGGCCTTGACCAGTAACGGTACCAGTTGTTCAGGAAAGGACAGGGCTCGGTGATCATGTTGCTGTTTGCGTTGTTGCAGTATCGCCAGCGCCCAGATTGCACTCCGGCAGCTGTGCTGCAGGCCATGAATAAGACGCGCTATGGTCTGGGAGGGGGGTAAAAAACTGGATGGGTGATATTCCTGAAGCAGGGCAGTTTTTACCGGAATCTCAATGGATTTGATAAACGATTGGTCGATTATTGGCAGGCTGGACGTTTCCATTTTGGTGTTATGGCGGACCGATGCACTTTCAGCCGTCGTCGGCTTGGCAAAAGCCGTTAGACTGATTATCCGATGGGCGTTACTAACCGTTATCTTGGGATCGGGTGGGCACTGATCACTGGAGGAAATGTTTTCAGACGTATTCGAAAGAACGTTAGCTGAGGGCATTATGTTGTCATTAACCCGGACCGTTCTGGTGAACGTCATGCATTGTCTGTCGTTGTCATCTGGTAGATTAACATCGACAGGGATTTGTTTATCAGGGGCGTTCAAATTACTGGTGCTGGCCGAATTAATCATTGAGTCCACCTTTATCGTTCCCGGTCCCATTTAAAGTTTCTGCATTATTCGGCCATAAATTTTTGTAGTTTTTAGCCCGGATATCTCATAAACGTGCTCCCGATCTCCCATGTCTTTTGCCGCTGCGGGCGACAAGGTTCCCGGCTTTGGCATCCTGCGTCGCCCTGACTACTAAATCCCTGTGGTCGTATGGGAGATTCGGGGCAGTTTATGAAATAACGGATTTGACCAATCGATCAATAATTAGTTCCCGTCCAAAAAAGCATCAGGCAATCCATGCTCAAATTTGAGGAGCACCTGCAAGATGCTCTGTTTGATTCCGTCAGGCCTGCTAACTTGATGGTTAGGTTAAATGCCTGGAGTTAATGTTAAAACTTTTCATTCTGGGCACGAACAAAGCCGTAAACACCAATTTATTGCAACCATGCATCAGTAACGGGAGTAACTCATGTTGGCAAAAATAGCTACTTTCAGAAGCATAAACATTGTCATCAAACGATGGCTGGTACTCATCCTTCTGTCCCTGGCTACCGTTGCCACAGCAACCCAGACGCCAGAAAACAACACAGCTGAAGCTGTTGACAACGAGTCGATCAGCACGCCAGCAGATCCTGAGGATCTGGCCAGAATCAATCGGGCCGCGGGTGCCATCATGGGTGTACTGATTGGTGATGCACTGGGGCTGGGGACGCAGTGGTATTATGATATGGACGCCCTGCACAGGGAGCACGGCACCTGGGTTGACCACTATGTTGACCCCAAACCCGACGGCGATCACCGGTTCGCCAACGTCAGCCGGTTTCGCTACGAACAGGGATTACGCGCTGGTGATTTCTCCCAGACAGGGCAGGTTTACACGTTGTTGCTGGAGAGCCTGCATGAAAAAAAACAGCTTGTGGGCAATGACTTCTTCCAGCGTCTGGATACCTTATACGCCACACTCAGCGGGGAGGCCTTCTCAGGTCGTTACACCGAAAGCCTTCACCGAGCCTTGCTGAAATATCGAGCCCGGGGTATAGGCTGGAACGACCTGCGGTCGTTCGTCCCGCCTAACGATTCATCTGACGGCGCATTGCTGCTCGTTCCCCTTGCTGCCACCATCTCCGACCCTGAACATTTTGCCCGTGAAGCGGACCAGCTGCTGCAGGTGTTTTACCGTGATCACTTTGTCAGGGGTAACCATATCGTCTACGGTCTGGTTATCCAGGCGTTGATCAATGGCATCACTGTTGATGAGCTGGAAGATTACCTGAAGTCGATGGCTCGTAACCCTGCCATTGCCCCTGTTGTTGGTGGCTTCGACCGCTTCATAACCCCGGTCAATGGTAGCATCGCCCGCCGTCCGGACCTGGTCAGTATTCCAGAGCCGAAGTACGTCAGTCATCTCTTTGGTATGGACTGTCAGGTTATGCACTTGCTGCCCGCCGCTTACTACCTGATGTATCGGTTCCCGACTGATTTTGAGATGGCTACCCTCTCCGCCAGCAATGGCGGTGGCAATAATATGGCCAGAGCAGCATTGACCGGAGCCATCGCCGGAGCCATAAACGGCATCAGCAATATACCGCAACGGCTGTTAAAAGAATTACGCAATGGTGACGAGCTGGAAAACCTGGCAAGGGAGGTAGCCAGTCAAAATCACTAGCAAAGATTGCCTGATTACATTTTTAGTCAGGCTCAAATCCCAGCACTTTTCTGATGTTGTCAGCTACAACGCTACCTTTACAAGCCAACTCAAACGTTTCTAATGCTTCTTTGTAGGTCTTTCCGCAATAGAGGGAATGAGTGTTTTCTCCGCCACTCTGGGCGAGATAGGATTCACCACAGTACCCGACATTATTGTGAGAATCGGCTTTAAAAAGCCTTTCACACTGGATCGGATTCAACGCCAGGAGGAAAAACGTGCCATCGTTAAATTGACCAGCATATATTGAATGTGGATCTTTTGGACCAAGATTTTTAAGGGGGCGAAGCTGGCGGCCATGATTCAAATCAATACCATTGAAAACATAAACACCTGTAAACTCTTTCACTTTATTGTTACATTTCGAGTAATTATCTTTCTGCAATAATCCATCGAATGCCAGAGCTATGTTGCGTTTAAGGGTTGAAGTGAAGAAATTCTAAAATTTTGTTGCCCAGTCGATCAGATGTTAGAGCATTGATGCCAGTTAAAGCCCTTCTCCATCCCAGATAGTGTGATAGATATTTTGTGGCAACTCCGTGAAAAATCCCTGTAATCCACTGCTTCAGGTGGCTGTGGTATGCATTCACATGCTGTAAGTGAAAAACACCTTCTATCACCCGTATTCCAGAGGATGACACCAGCTCCTTAAAAGTAAATCCTAACGCTCTCGCAAGCTTTTCATGTGCAAGACTGGCATCGGCACATACGACAGTTTCAATATTTATCCGGCCACTTAAATGGCGACAGAGTTCATCTGCGCTCTCATTTTTCAATACACCATCAACCGTCTGACTTCCTCGGTCTCTAGCTACCATGACTGGTATTTTTCGACAGTCTGTCTTCTTATCACTACCTCGTTTCCTCACGGGTCTTGGCAGGCCTTTTTTTTGACCTTTAAAAGATTCGCGAAAAAAAGTTTCATCGAGTTCGGCAATACCACTGAGTTCTGGTGCCTGATCATGCTCAATGACCTGTAAAAAACGATGTCGCCAACGGAATGATGTATTTAACGAAACTCCGCATTGCTTGGCAGCCGGGCGAAGCGTTAAAGAGTGGGTCATTCCCTCAAGATATTTCGGCCATGCTTCAGGGCGTCTTAAACGGGCCAAGGGTGTTTTGGAAAAAGCGTTCAGTGTTTTTCGGCAAACCTTGCACCGAAATCGTTGGCGTTTGTTCCTTTTCCCCCAGCGCTGAAGGGCTTCCGATCCACAATGAGGGCATTTCGGAGCCCGTACAAAACTATCCTCAATAGACTTTGCAATATTGGAAGGAGAATTTTGCTCTGATAGAGCATTGATAAGAGTATTTCGCTGCTGGCTGCTTAATAACGGCACAGCATTAAGAAGATCTTGAAACTGTCGGGGCTTCATAACGTAGCCTCCCATTGCAGGGGATCACGACAGTTTAGACCTATCAACCTTTAAAACAAACATAGCCGAATGCCAGGTTGTATTTCAACATGTCCTGATGCATAAGGGTGTTTTTCCGGCGTTCAATTTTTATCATATTCCTGAATTCAAGCGGAGGAGGACCTGATGATGATGTAACTGATTGCATGCAAATGCTTTCATCAAAGCAATCTTTTTCGTACTGTGACTTGAATGGGTAAAAATCAGGTGGCGGTATTTTGGTAGAAGCCTGTGGCACAACTTCTTCAGCCGATAAATTATTAAACTTTGCTGAGGCACCTGTGTTTGCCGTGGCATCCTTGGTTTCTTCAGGATTTTGTTGTTCTTGCCATGCCATTTTTCGGTAAGTTGATGCTGATATGGGTGAAGTCATAACAATTACTCATATTCTAAATAATCAAGTTGATGACAAGGGGTTATGTTCAAAGCGTTTCCAACGCTCATGAGAATTCATGGGGCAAGGTGAAACTCTGTCGACTCTGACCACTGATCCAAATGAAAGTTTCATGATATAATGGATATTTCCGGCTTCCAGGTGGAAAAGTTTTACTGCTGTATTTTTAGTAAAATGGCTGACTATAAACGCAGTTACAGTAGTTGAGAGTCAGGTATTTTTATGCACACATTCAAGAATCAAGAACTGCCACTGGTTTGCAATTTGTTTATGCTTTGGACGCAGGTCTTGAAAAATTGAACTTTAAGCATAAAAATCAGTCGAACTTTATAAAATTGAATCCAACCTTTTAATAACAACTAGTACACGGTTTCAATGAGTTTTATGGGTTGTCGTGCCTCCGCACTCTGTTCGCCCTGAGCCTGTTGAAGGGCGTAAACTCCGGACTCTGATAGATCGTGCCAAGCACCCTTCGACTCCGCTCAGGGTGAACGGAGATGGTACACGTCAAACTCATTGAAACCATGTACTAACATGATGGTTCGCTCTTCAGGCAATTTGCAATGAACTCATTAACATCAGACTGTGGATTTTACTGGTTCAAGTCCCTGGCAAGAGAGCCGGTGGAACATGACGAAAGATTCAGTATTGGCTCTGCGGTCAGCCCACTTATGGTATCGGATGAAAGTCAACCCCAAAACACTTTTGAGGCAACGCGGCTCCCTGAGCGACTCACAGTTGCTGTTTCTGAATCAATAGCTGTTCCTGAAACAGTTGCTCCTGAGCCAGTTGCTCTTGAAACAGTTGCTCCTGAGGTCATCGCTGTTCAAGAGTCAGTTGCTGCTCAAGAGACAGTTGCTGCTCCAGACGCTGCTTCCTGTGTTGGGCTCTCTTTGCCCGGAACTTCGCCTGTTGTCAAAAAACAGATTCCCGAACAGCTGCACGATATTTGCCAGCAATGGCTTGCGCTAAGCCACCGCTTCCCTAAAGACCTCAGTTTCCAGCAAACCGGCGAACTGGTCGAGGCCTTCAGAGAAATATTGCTTCAGCGACTTAGGGGATTGGCATCAGAACCTTCCAGATCCACCACGGGCTGTCAGCCATCGGGGTGGTCTTCAACGCACCACACCAAACCGGCTGACCAGAAAAACGCACCTGATGACAGTAGTCAGAGGGATCATCAGCTGGTGGACCATTTCTGGCTAAGTTACCTGAACGCGATAAGCCGACGTATTACCCAGATAAGCAGTGACGATGTTCGTGTGAATGGCCAGAGTCCGGAAGAACCGAATCCGTTCACTTTTGAGCAGCTGAACCAGAAAAGCTGGGATTTATATGCCAGGATCGGTGTGAGCTATCCGGACAACATCCCGCTGATTCTTAAACAGGCTTCCTATCCCCTCAGCCATGGTGGTGACACTTTCGCTATTATCCATAGTGTTGTTTTTCAGGGCGTAGAGGCCAGCAGCAACTTTGTGAGCACCCTGCTTTTTTCCCTGTGTGAATACTATCAGCCGGAACAACGGCCTTCGCCAAACGGCTCTGAGCCAGTGATTATCCGGTTATTCGAGCAGCTCGGCTACTGGCGGCAACAAAACGACAAACTGATTGTTCCGAAAGTCAAAACGGCTAAAGGAGAGATTCGCCCCATGAGTATTTTCAAAAGCATGGAGCGAATTATCCCCAAAGAACACCCATTCCAGCAGGCCCTGGCCAAGGTCCAGCTTGACAGCGGCCCAATCGGCATACTGGAAGGCAGTGTTACCCGGCAAAAAAAATGCCTGAAGCAAACCATCAAGGCGCTTGCCAGTTCAAAAGCCGCTGATGATCTGGCCAAAGCAAAACAAGGACCATCGCCAGCCAAAACACAGCGAAAGCAAAAAAAAGACAACAAGACCACCGCCCCCCTCTCCAGCAACAAACCTGCTGCGCCATCGACACCTACGCCATCAGAGGCTGGCAAAAACAATTCCGGGGAATGTCTGAGCACATTGGCAGACAACAGCAGCTCGCCAATAACATTTGCCAGACAATGCAAACAGCTCATTAATGCTGATAACGTCGACCTGCTGAAAAAACTGCTGACAGACAATCCGCAACTGTTCTACGGATTAAAACAGTCACAGAAAAATAAAATTGACCGTTTTCTGAAAGCAAAGAAACTTCCCAATTTTATGCGGGATAAACACTAAAATACGCTGGTACTGGATAGGGTTGTTCAGGCAGAATTGCCCGACATAGCTATCTATCAGGTTGACATTCGGGCCACCATAAGAACCTCTAATGCAGAGAGCCACAAACAACAGGCCCTGATATTTAACGCCCTGGACGTAATATGACTGACAATAACAAGCTGCCACTTATCCTTGAACCAGACGTTCTGGAATCCATACTCACTGCTGAAGACCATGCGTCAGTAAAAGAGCGCCTGATTATTATTGATCTTGGTAATCCCCGGCTGTATCAACAGGCTCATGTTCCCGGGGCCATCCATGTGCCACCCCATCAGCTGGTTGCAGGAACGCAACCGGCCCGTGGCAAACTGCCAGCGCTCAGTCAACTGGAATCGTTGTTCAGTGAGCTGGGCTTTACCGGCGAAGAGCACTTTATTGTTTACGATGATGAAGGCGGTGGCTGGGCGGGGCGCTTTATCTGGACGCTGGATGTTATTGGTCACCGGAAATATTCGTATCTCAATGGTGGAATCCATGCCTGGTTGAAAGAAGGCCATCCAAGAGAGTCCGGGGCCAACGTGAGAGCTTCCACCGACGTTTCCCTGACGATTGATGACCGTGTTATTGCCAGCTGCGACTTCATCCTTGAAACACTGGCGAGCCCGGAGTTCACTATCTGGGATGCACGCTCTCCAGAAGAATACCGCGGAGAAAAGGTCATGGCACAAAAAGCTGGCCATATTCCCGGAGCCATTAATTTTGAGTGGACCCGAGCCATGGACCCGGAAAAGAACTATCGAATTAAAGAAGGGCTGGAGGCGGAGCTTGATGCCCTTGGTATTAAAAGAGATCAACAAATCATCACCCACTGTCAGGCCCATCACCGTTCAGGGTTTACCTATCTTGTGGCTAAAGCGCTTGGCTTTAAATCGGTCAGAGCCTATGACGGCTCATGGTCTGAATGGGGGAACCTGCCTCATACACCAGTTGCTTAAGTAGTTAATAAGCAAACACAGCAATCACCGAAGGTGCAGGCAGTCATGCCATGAATTACAATGGCTGCCACTTTCCTGTTTTTCGAGAACCATTGTCTTGATTCATTTGAACAACCTTCAGAGCCTGGCATGATCCCTTACAAATAGACGACAGGCTCTTATCAGATACCTATTTTAACCACAGGATATTCCATCACCGTGAAAGAAAAACTGTTTGCAGCTATCCAGTATGTACTGCCTCATCACCTGATCTCCAGGGCTGTGTACTATTTTGTGGAATGCCAGATTCCATGGTTCAAAAATGGCCTGATTCGCTGGGCTATCGATCACTACCACGTCAATATGAGTGAAGCGAAGCGGGAAGGCGCTGAAGAGTACCGCCACTTCAACGACTTTTTTACCCGGTCATTAAAGGATGGAGCCCGTCCTTTACCCGAAGACCCGGAGATGATTGTCAGCCCGGCCGATGGTGTCATCAGTCAGATAGGCGACATCAAGAACGGCAGAATATTTCAGGCCAAAGGCCATGATTACAGTCTGGTCGAATTGCTGGGTGGTGATCTGGAGCTTGGGCAGGAGTTTATGGGCGGAAAGTTTGCTACCATTTACCTCTCCCCGAAAGACTACCACCGTGTCCATATACCTGCGGCCGGATCCCTGCATAAGATGGTCCATGTGCCCGGACGCCTTTTCTCTGTAAACCAGGGGACCGTTGAGAACATCCCCAATCTCTTTGCCCGGAACGAACGGGTGGTCAGTATTTTTGATACAGAATACGGTCCCATGGCAGTCATCATGGTTGGGGCAATCAATGTTGCCAGTATTCAGACCGTGTGGGCCGGTCTGGTGACCCCACAAAGGGGGCAGGTTGCTACCACCACCTATGGTGAGGTGAGCCAGTCGGTTGAATTAAGCCGTGGTGATGAACTGGGCCGCTTCAAACTGGGTTCCACTGCGATATTGCTCTTTGGCAAAAACCAGATTGATTGGCTGGAAAACTGGCAACCAGGCCTGTCGATCAAGATGGGGGAGGCATTGGCCCGGGTCGATGCTCCTGACATCAAATAGTGCCTTCTCTATAGTGGAGATTTTTATCACATAGAGCCTGGTATTCAGAACCTCCGGGAGCGTAACGAATCCGTGTCAGAAACTCAGTTGCTGAAAGACGTTTGTTCTGCATCCCTCTGCATTCGACCGAATCATCCTCTTGGGAAGGTGCCGTCGTTTCTGGGTTGATCAAATCGCTAAGGAAGGCAACTTTTTCGCTGTCAGGCATAGGGCTATGCAGGGTATGCCAAATAATGCCGAGAGTTCCGGTTAAGCACTCGGCCACTTTATCGGCTAAATACTTTTCATCATCCGTCATAACCATAATATTACTTACTTCAGTAGCTTGAATTTCCTCTATCCGAATGTATCTTGGGTCGATTAACGGTTCAGGATAATCAAAACTCCTACCTGCCTCGGCAGGCAGCCATTGTTGAAGATATTCATTGAAATATTCAAACACGTCGACCCCGTGCTTAAATACATTGGTACGGCGAAAATCATTCTCGGCATATTTCATAAGATGAACAATTACCTTGTGATTAGCGATGTAATAAAAACGGTTAAAACCCAGGTTATCTATTTGATTGAGCATAGATTTACCAGTGGTGAGATGGAGAGCGTTTTTCACGTCGTCAATAGAGAGGCCATCGTCATACATACGTTGTTTTGCTGACTCAGTTAAACGGACCGCTTTACAGCATTGGTCGACATAAAATACCGGTAAGGTTTTACATGCCTTTAACTCTTCATAGGACTTGAGCCGGATTTGATCGGCCAACTCCTTTGGTGATAACAATAAAGAGTGAAGGCTGGCCATTTTCCGGGCTGGGATTTTCGACGGTTGTCCTGACTCAACGGGAGATGACATTGTGGATTGAACAGAAGCTGTCGTGTGTTTAACGAGTAACTGATCAATTTTGCCAGGCAAAAAGTCAGTTTCTGCCATTTTTTTAGTGATTTTAATGAGCGGTAGAGGATCGCATGTGGAATCTGTCGGCCTTTTTTGAGTAGTTACTTCAACGTCTCTCCCTGAGAAGCATGAAGGGCTTGAGATATTTTCTGAACCTTTTACCTCCGCAGAATTATTATCTGAAGCAGGGGCCTGATGACTCTCTGTCAGAGAGGATGTGCTTGCTCGAATATCCACAACATTTCCACCCAATACGTTGTTTGACTGTTAGTAAGTTCTGGACCAAAAAGCGCAACCAATTGTAAATATGTGAAATTTATCCTGACAAAAAATTAAAACACCTCTGCTTTTTGACAGCCAGAAAATATCAGGAAATGCTAAGAGCAGATGGCTTCAAATGCATCAAATATCATAGTGTAGTATGGAGCTCCATTACTTTCCAAATGAAATCTGGTAATTGAAATAATTTTAAAATCCTGAATTCAGGTATGGATAGAGGCGGTGCTGGTATAAGTTGGAAACACACGATATCCGGTAATGATTATAAACAACCGGACGATCATGTCGGTGCTTCAGGGAGTGGGCGATACAGGCATGGCACAGTCAGGCAGGCGAACGAAATCTGGGGTCAGGTCTTTCTTTTGAAAAACCAATGTCGTTTATCATAACTACTGATGTACAAACAAAGACCCGCCCCCACACTTCTTACTTTAATGCACAAAAGAAAGACCTGACACCAATTCTGTTTTGTGGAATGCCAGATTCCATGGTTCAAAAATGGCCTGATTCGCTGGGCTATCGATCACTACCACGTCAATATGAGTGAAGCGAAACGGGAAGGCGCTGAAGAGTACCGCCACTTTAACGATTTCTTTACCCGGTCATTAAAGGAGGGAGCCCGTCCTTTACCCGAAGACCCGGAGATGATTGTCAGCCCGGCCGATGGTGTCATCAGTCAGATAGGGGATATCAAGAACGGCAGAATATTTCAGGCCAAAGGCCATGACTACAGTCTGGTCGAACTGCTCGGTGGTGATCTGGAGCTTGGGCAGGAATTTATGGGGGGAAAGTTTGCCACCATTTACCTCTCCCCGAAAGACTACCATGGTGAGGCGAGCCAGTCGGTTGAATTAAGCCGTGGTGATGAACTGGGCCGCTTCAAACTGGGGTCCACTGCGATTGTGCTCTTTGGCAAAGACCAGATTGAGTGGCTGGAAAACTGGCAACCCGGCCTGTCGATCAAGATGGGGGAGGCATTGGCCCGGGTCGATGCTCCTGACATCAAATAGTGCCTTCCTTATAGTGGGGATTTTTATCACATAGAGCCTGGTATTCAGAACCTCCGGGAGCGTAACGAATCCGTGTCAGGAACTCAGTTGCTGAAAGACGTTTGTTCTGCATCCCTCTGCATTCGACCGAATCATCCTCTTGGGAAGGTGCCGTCGTTTCTGGGTTGATCAAATCGCTAAGGAAGGCAACTTTTTCGCTGTCAGGCATAGGGCTATGCAGGGTATGCCAAATAATGCCGAGAGTTCCGGTTAAGCACTCGGCCACTTTATCGGCTAAATACTTTTCATCATCCGTTATAAGCACATATCCACCTGCTCCAAGACTTAGAATTTCCTCCATCTGAATGTATCTTGGGTCGATTAACGGTTCAGGAAAATCAAAACTCCTTACTGCCTCGGCAGGTAACCATTGTTGTTTAGGTTCATTGAAATATTCAAACACGTCGATCCCTGGCTTAAATACAGTGCGTTTAAAAATATTATCCTCGGTATATTTCATAAGATGAACGATTACCTTGTGATTAGCGATGTAATAAAGATGGTCAAAACTCTGGTCAGGTGTTTGATTGAGCGCAGATTTACCAGTGGTGAGATGGAGAGCGTTTTTCACGTCGTCAATAGAGAGGCCATCGTCATACATACGTTGTTTTGCTGACTCAGTTAAACGGACCGCTCTATGGGGGTAGGCAACATAAAATACCGGTAAGGTTTTACATGCCTTTAACTCTTCATAGGTCTTGAGCCGGATTTGATCGGTCAACTCATTTGGTGATAACAATAAAGAGTGAGGGCTGGCCATTTTACGGGCAGGGATTTGTGACGGTTGTCCTGACACAACGGAAGATGACAATGGGGATTGAAAAGAAACTGTCGTATGTTGTTTAACGTGTAACGGCTCAATTTTTCCTGACAAAACGTCAGTTTCTGCCATTGTTTTAGAGATTTTAACGAGAGGTAGAGGATTGCATGTGGAATCTTTCGGCCTTTTTTGAGTAGTTACTTCAACGTCTCTCCCTGAGAAGAATGAAGGGCTTGAGATATTTTCTAAACCTTTAACCTCCGCAGAATTATTATCTGAACCAGGGGCCTGATGACTCTCTGTCAGAGAGGATGTGCTTGCTCGAATATTCACAACAATTCCACCAAATGAGTTATTTGATTATCAGTCAGTTCTGGACCAATCAGTTCCGGACCAAAAAGTACAACTAAATGAAAATAATAGTGACTTATCCTGGTAAATAATTGAAGCACTTCTACTTTTTTACAACCATTAAACATCAGGGAATGCTAAATACAGATGGCTTCAAATACACAAATAAAGACAGTGTAGTATGGAGATTCATTACTTTCCTCATGAAATCTGGTAATTGGAATGATTTTCAAATTCTAATTTATTACCAGCGTTCACCTTTAAAACAGCTCCATTCATTGCCTTTTCGGACTTAACTAATTATCATCCGCCTCAAACCTGCCGACAAGGCATCAACCAATTAATCTGCTTTTTCAAATTCCGATAAGTAGAAAATATTATCATTCGAGATTGTATGTATTGTTATGTCTCTACCTGTTAAGGCAAACTTTCAACTGGTTAATACCGCAACGGATGGCAATGCTCTGTCATCAGTAGAAGATGCTAACGGGATTAACTCCAGAAAATATACGGAATATTTATGCCATGGTGAATCTGAAGCCGCCACCCTGGTTTCATCATTTTATCGTAACCTTGGCTTGACTATACGTGTTGTTGATGTAAATAAAATATTGGCTGAAAGAACAAGAATTAATACCAGGGCAATAAAATTCAGGCCATTCAGCTGCCTGTTCCCTGGCAGTAAACGTGTGCTTGTAAAGCCGGTTTTTGATTTGAATGAATGGAAAGATATCCCGATCAAAGGGGTGGTAACCGTTCATAAACCGATTGCTGACGGCATTATGAAGTGGGCATATAAACGGGACGGCTCGACTGACAAAAAAGGCGAAACGATTGAGGCAGGCTTAAAAAAAATTACCGACTTTGCCACATTGAAAGATAAAACAATGGAATGCCGGGATGAATCATTATTCGTGGCTTGCTCCTCAGGCCATGTCAGTCTTGATGGTTATTTACTGCATCAGCCATTATTGCAAAAGGTTGAGAATGCTAACGACTACCCGGAGATCATCTGCCCATATAACTTTGACCAGACCCATTGCGGATACCTGCTGGATTTCAGAAGGGAGCAGTGTTTTATTAATATTGCCAAGTTTATGGAGAAAATTTTACTCCTTGAGTTCGATGATGATGCTGGTCAAATGCCAAAGCCCATTGTTATTTTTCTGTACGACAGCTTTCGGGGGGGATTGCTGCCACCGGTGGAACTTAATGGTACTCTGCTCAAAAAAATAGCAGACAACGCCCGAGTATTTACTCGCTACACCCGATCCCTTGACGAAGAACGCAAACTCTGTAATTTGCTGGCTCACGCAGGCTATAAGCGCTTCTTGCAGCTATTGATGAACAATATCCCCGAAAGTGTGACTGCTGTAGCAAATACACCTCAACCCATAAATATGGAAAGTATCAAGCAGGCCATTGTTAATCTGGAAGCCGACAAAGCCGTTACCATGCTGTCAGAAATAGATGATGAATTGATTGACAGCATCGGCTTACCGACAACACTCATGGATCAATTGACTTATAATCCCGTTTTTACCTATCAAGATTGTAAAGATTACAAGTATCCAGATATTGATGATTTTTTCCGGCACCATATTGGCAAGAATCGTTCCCGGAAGTTAATGCGAACCACCTTTGCCGCACAAGGCAAGATCTGCAGAGCACTGTTAAAAAAGAAAGTATTTGTCCCGGTAATATTGCTAGGTCGTCTCAGCTCTTTATATAACCCACTGGTACATTGCCTGCTGATTGCGAATGGCTCACGAATTAATTTCGCTGGCTGGGGATTCAGGGTGAGTAGAAGCCTTTTTCCAATAATAGCCGCCGGGAAATTTTATCGGGAAAACCTGCTGTCTGAGGCCGAACTCAAGATCATACGTTACGAGACGTTATGGCAAATCGTTTCTAATTCCACCAAGTGGATTGTTACTGATCCTGATAAAATCCTGGAGCGATTTCGCAAGTTGGTGAATAATCTGGCAAGAGTCCTGGAGCAGCGGCACCCTGTCGGCCGGGTTCAACGACAGTGCCGGCAAATCTTCAGTGATGAACTTTACACATCATTTTATCTGGATAAAAAAGCCAGCGGCCTGGCCCTGAAGCAGGTACTGGAAAAGGGCCTGTCTACCCAGCGTTACAATGATAAGGAGTTATGGAGCTATGTACGCTGTATATCATCTACCATTAGTCGATCACATGAAGGAGCTATCTTTTATCAGGATGAACTGTACTTAATAGACAGGTGCAGGGCTATCAACCGCTCACCGGACAAGGATTTCAGCCGCGACTGGCTGGAGGCGTTGCTGGCCACACCGCCGATCTTTGATCAACGGGAGTCTCAACGCATGGGGCGCTATCGGGCGCTTACCCGGGAGGCTGGCCAGCACTACTATCAGAGTCCCCATCCAAGTCAGGCAAAAGCCATCATCGCTACGGGGTTAAATCCCTGTCATCGTCATTTCCATGGTCTGGACCATGCCCTGCGTACGCAACTGGCCACTGAATTTCTGCTGGAGATACTCACCGACTTTCACCTGCCCTTCAAAAAATTACTGAAGCAGCATCAGCTGCTGCAAGAGTTACTGCCGATTGCCGAGTTGTACCACGACGCTGTCGCTGAAGTTGCAGCCAAAGAAAATGAAGAGCTGCGTGCCGCCGAACTGTTTCTGCGCGATATGAGTGAGTTGCAGCAGTACCCCGTGCCGCTGATTACCCTGGTGGCCGATGCGCTGCGCAATAAAAACAGTAATAAAATGCACCCGGTGCAGGAACCCTTCACCGCCGATGACCAGTGCCCGGAAGATGAGCTACTACTGCGTCAGGTGCTCCGTTTCGGAGATACTGTGGATATTATGCGGGTCTTTCCGCCCAGGCCCGACTTTCCCGCAATTAACCGGACACCGGGTTCAGCAAAATTGACTGCTGCAGCCCTCAATGACGGCTATTTTCACCCGGAAGCCATTGAGCTGCTGGGCGTGGTCAATCATCCAGAGTTCACGCAGCTGATCCAGGCAGCACTGTTGACGTTCCGGAATCTGGCCAGCATCACCGGGGGCTGGCATCATCACACCCATGACAACCCGTTCTCACGTAAATACGGCCTGTCGGTTGATAACGATAAACGACGGTTACGGATTGAACGGGCACCCGAGCCTTATATGTGCCTGCGCGAAAGTCTGGATGACCTGGTGCGGCTCGTTATCGCGCAAAAAGCCGGGGTCCAGCCCTGCTTTGCGGAGCATTCCAGGCACAAGGATAGTACCAGAGCACCTGATTGCTGGGACCCGGGTATCGGCTTCGCCGGTGCCTACCGAAAGCTGCACAATGAGCAGGAGCTGCGGCAAGTTCGGTTACCCACCATGACCCTGAAGGAAAAGGTTATTGTCGTTGCCGAGGAACTGCCCAGCCTGGAAACAAAATGGCTATCGTCAGCTACCGGCAGGGCTTTTAAGGCAGAGATCAGGCGACTGCAACAGAAGGGCATCCTGCCTGCCATTGGCACGCCGCGACAATCTGAGCTGGAGCAGATACTCAAACAACCGGACTGTGTCGGCGCTAAGATACTGAATGAGCGTGAGCTTGCGGTGGTGGCTGATGACCATGAAGGGCGAGTCTTTTACCGAATGGTGCCAAAACGACGCAAAAGGCAACGCGCCGAGCCTGATAATGACGCCGGTCGCCAAAATACCGGCCCTGCCCCTAAACGACGGGGGAGTAGTTTCATACAAACGTCCGCTGTAATTATGCCTTGATATATTTCATTAGTTGTCAAAAATGCCACAGAAGTTACACGAGCGTGTACGTCTGTGGCATTTCCCCGGGTTCATCCTTTCACATGTTGTTATGGTAAATTGCGGCCCTGCCTTAGAATTTTGCACTGAATTGCAACGCACCGCCGTAGGTATTATCCTCGCCCACCATAACTGCCACATTCAGACCAAACAAATCCCATGGCGACAAGCCGACACCGGCTGTCAGTACATTCCCTGAATTATCTTCAAGGTCAGTCCGATAACCAGCCGAGAGGCGTGCATGCTCCCAGAAGTCCAGGGTAATGCCCAGACTTGCATAGCGATTCTCCTGAACAGCGCCGTAGCCACCGGTCGAGGTGAGCTGCAGGTCACCCATTATGGACGCGATACCGTAATCCACACCCACACCAGCCGTTAACTCAGGCTTTACCTTATATTCAGAGGTTGAGTCTTTTGACTTATAGGTTTTGCCAATCAGGTTTTTCGCCGTAAGACCAAAAGACAGTATATTATTCAGTTGATAGGCGGCTCCAAGGTCGATATTGAAGTTACTGTGACTGGACTCTGTATCCAGCAGAGCATTATCATCGAATGCCGCAACTGCCTCACTGTAGTCGATCAATGTTATTTGCTGGTATTTGAGCACTCCACCAACATTCAACTTGCCAGGCAATTCGGTGCTTACTTCATTGGCGACAGCGATACCAACGTCAACAGTCATTACGGCGCTGGCTTCAACCTGAGTTTCCAGATCATCGACCGTTACAGCACTGCTATTACCGTCGGTTATGGCATCTTGTATATCATCCCTGTCGTCAGTGCTAATCTCACCAACGCCTGCCGACATTTTCAGTACACTGGTCACATACAGGCTTGCTGGCATAACACTGTTTGGAATAGCAATAAATCCATTCCCTCCAGCTTCGACGCTCAGGTATTTATTGGCCAGGTTATCTAAAGAGTCCAGAGCCAGTTGCGCCTTTGCCTGATAATTACCGGTCAGGTCATCAAGTGCATTCACGGCATCAGATGCTTTGTCGGCTGTGTCGACCAGATCATCTTTATCCTGTAAAAGCACGCCAAAACCAAGATTCACACCAAGATCATCATCCTGATCAAAGGACGCCAAATGCGCAGGGTTTAGAATATGGTGTGTGTAATCCCCGACAGCCACTCCAGCTCCACCTTGAGCTATTGTCCTGGCATCAAATGCCTGAGCAGCTCCGGAGAGAAAGACGGCTGTGGTCGCAACGGCTATTTTGTGAAGTTTCATGAAATGCTCCCTGCTTTGTTAGTTTTATTGTTGTCCGTTATTACCAGGCTATCACGCCACAAAGAGTATTGGCAGGTTATTGATGGTTGAATAAAAGCAATGGACCCGGCATTGGTCTTTTATAAAAACGACTCAGCATTAGTACTCAACCAGTAAAAATGATTTTTATATTTCTTTAGTGATCTGGCTTCTGGTAATAGATTCAAAATGTAAATTATTTATTTTTGTATCGCCAATAATAAGATTTTGCAGAATGGTTAGCTCATGCGGTAAATAAGGCGCTGTCAGCCGCAGTGATTGACTGTTCAGCGTATTTTGAGCAATATGTGAACCCATCAGCGGCCAGTACCACTCGATTATTTTTCGTTGCTTGTCTGACAGTACAACTCGCCAAAAAGTTCATAGCAATAACGCTCAGCAGACACTGAAACGCAATGTCTTTATGTTCATGATGTTTGGAAATAGAGAAGTTAACCTGAATCCTGCTGGATAGTATAAAAGGTATATATTGTGAAAGCGTTGAAACTCGGCATTGTGATGGATCCTATTGCCTCCATCAATTACAAAAAAGACAGCTCCCTTGCCATGCTGCTGGCGGCCAGTCAGAAAGGCTGGCAGCTGTTTTACATGGAACAGGCCGACCTTTATCAGAAAGAAGGTGTTGCCATGGGCAGCGTTAAGCCGTTAACCGTCAATGCTGATCCTGAAAACTGGTTTGCCCTGGATGAGCGCTGTGAGATGCCGCTGGATGCGCTGGATGTCATCCTGATGCGCAAGGACCCGCCCTTTGATATGGAATTCATTTACAGCACTTATCTGCTGGAGCAGGCTCAGGCGGCAGGTACTCTGATTGTGAATAACCCCCGCAGTATCCGTGACTGCAACGAAAAAATGTTTGCCACACTGTTTCCACAGTGCACGCCCCCGGTGATGGTTTCCCGCAGTCCAAGGCTGCTGAAAGAGTTTGCGGCAGAACATGGTGATGTGGTGCTGAAGCCACTGGATGGCATGGGCGGCAGTTCTATTTTCCGGACCCGGCCAGATGATCCGAACTTAAGCGTGATCCTGGAAACCCTGACGGAAATGGGCCAGCATCAGGCCATGATTCAAAAGTTTATCCCGGATATTAAATCCGGTGACAAGCGCATCCTGATGATCGATGGGGAACCCGTCCCGTACTGCCTGGCGCGCATTCCTGCTAACGGAGAACTCCGGGGCAACCTGGCCGCAGGCGGTACCGGTGAAGGACGCCCCCTGAGTGAGCGGGATCTGTGGATTGCCCGTCAGGTAGGGCCCGAGCTGCGCAAGAAAGGCCTGATCTTTGTCGGGCTGGATGTTATTGGCGACTACCTCACAGAAATCAATGTTACCTCACCAACCTGTATCCGTGAGCTGGACAACCAGTTTAAACTCAATATCGCCGGTCAGTTGATGGATAAGATCGAGGAAAAACTCAAGGCCAGGCCCTGACCAGACGATTATTCTATAGACTGTTTTTTTCCAGCAGAATCTTGCCTATAGTCTTAAGTCCGACAGGCTCCCGGGAGCCCTTTGATAGAAGGGCTCAATTGTAGTAATCAGGACGGCTCTGCCATCGGGCTTTACCAGGGAAAGCAGTAATCAGAAAGCTATGACTCAGCCAGCGACCATTTCATCAGCAGCAGTATCGACGGCAGACCGTTTGGGTTTTACCCTTTTTATGGCGGGGGCTCTGCACGTTCTGATCGTGCTGGGGATAACGTTTAGCTTTAATGACAAGCCTGCCCCACCGCCAACCCTGGAAGTGACTCTGGCCAGCTATCAAAGCAAAGAGAAACCCAAAGAAGCCGACTACCTGGCCCAGATCAATCAACAGGGCAGCGGTACTCTGGATGAAAAAGCATTGCCCTCCAGTGACCAGCAGGCACAGTTTCAGGAAGACACCATCAAGGAAGTCAAGCCACAGTCACAAACCGCGGCTCAACCAGAGCAAGCCGTGACAGAACAGACCCGTATTACCACCAGGGCAAAGAGCCAGCAGCAAGTTTCGGCAACCGATGACCGTGAAAAGCAAGAGCCTATTGCCGTTGAAAAAGACAAGCCACGCAAGCACATTGACCTGAAAAATGAAATTGCCAGCCTTGAAGCCCAGTTCCATCAGCAGCGCCAGGAGTTTGCCAAACGCCCTCGTATCAAAAGGCTGACAGCGGCCTCAACCCTGCAGGAAGCCGGGGCATTTTACAAAGAGTCCTGGCGGCGGAAGGTTGAGAAAGTGGGCAACATCAACTACCCGGAAAAGGCACGTAAGCAGAAGCTCTATGGCGAGCTGCGCTTGATGGTTGCCATCAACCGGGATGGCACATTGTCCAATGTTGAGATACTGGATTCATCGGGTTATCGGGTTCTGGACGATGCTGCGGTGCGCATTGTCAGAATGGCTTCGCCCTTTGCCCCATTTGACGACACGCTTAAGAGCTATGATATCGTCGAGATCATACGTACCTGGCGCTTTGAGCCGGGGGATCGACTGTTCAGTCAGTAAAGGCCTGTTGTATTGCGGGAATATAGGTATCAAGACTTGCCATAAATGCCCTTTACCCTGATACTGCCGCTATGAGCAGTGTCCCTTTCCAGAATTTCAAAAGTCACTTTCTTCTTGCCATGCCCGGCATGGCCGACCCTTCTTTTGCTGAAACGCTGACCATTATCTGTGAGCACAGCCCGGAAGGTGCCCTGGGCATTGTGGTGAACCGACCAAGCACTCTGCCGATGAGCGAGATATTCCGACAGATTGGCATTGATCACCATGAGCAGTCAGGCGTGAGTCAGCATGCGGTATACTCTGGAGGCCCGGTATCCCAGGAGAGGGGTTTTGTGCTGAATTCAGGGGAATCCAGCTGGGATGCCAGCTTGCAGATATGCCCCGGGCTGCAACTGGCGACATCAACCGATGTACTGGTGGCCATGGCAAAAGGCAAAGGTCCGAGGCAGGCACTGGTGGCTCTTGGGTATGCAGGCTGGGGCGCGGGTCAGCTGGAAAAGGAAATTTCCGAGAATGTCTGGCTGACCTGTGAGGCCCATCCATCCATTGTTTTCGATACTCCTTACCACCTGAGACTGAGTGCCGCTGCCAGTACACTGGGTGTCAATATCAACCTGATTTCTGATCAGGTTGGCCATGCATAAGTTTCTTTTGAAAAAGCAATGACCGCTAAGAAATTAAGTACCGTACTGGGTTTTGACTTCGGAACCCGTAACATTGGTGTTGCGGCCGGGCAGGTGATTACCCGAACCGCCTCCGCCCTGCCATCGTTAAAAGCAAAAGATGGAATCCCGGACTGGAGCCAGGTTGAAGCCCTGATCATGGAGTGGAAACCCGATGCCATTGTCGTCGGTATTCCATTGAATATGGATGGCTCAGAATCCGACATGTCGCGCCGCGCCAGAAAGTTTGGTAACCGGATTCATGGACGCTTCAACCTGCCATTTTATCCAGCGGATGAACGACTGACGTCTTTTGAGGCCAAAGAATGGGCCAGCAAGCTTGGCCATAAAGGGCATTACGGATCAAACCCTGTGGATGCCATGGCCGCCCAGATTATCCTGGAAGCCTGGCTGAATGATCCTCAGAATGAACATCTTATGAGTCATTAAGACATTGTCTCGCAATAAGTTCCGCATTTGACTGAGGCTTGTTAAGGAATTGTCCCGAAATAATTTCCACATTTTGAACTCGATCTCCGTTCATCCTTCGATACTTCGACAAGCTCAGCACTCAGGACGAACGTAGTTTTGAAACCCAGAAATGTGGAAATTATTTCAGGACAGCTCCTAAGGTCGCTTCCCGCAAAGGCGCAAGCAATCTGTCTTTTACGGGCAGCGCTTATTCCCATCTCAGGTTACAGGCACACCAAGCAACTCAACAATGACCGGCTGGTTTGCCAATTGCTGCTGTTTGAATTTATAGAATACTTTGATCTTCGCCAGGGGGCTCTGCTGTGAACTGCTCAGTGGCACTGTCCTTGAGTAATCCTGTACCTCATCACCGTTTCTTTTACCTCGAATGGTTTTTTGCAGGTTGATATGAAATACCTCACCTTTAGCCAGATAGATACGAGCCTGACGCAAGATGATATCGCCATTGGATATATGGAAACGAAGCTTGCTGTAGGACTCTTCCATCTGGGGAAAAATGGTTAAGGTATTTTCACTGACCCTGGCTTTCGCTGAACCAACGGCTATCCAGTTATCGATAGCCAGGGTACTGATCGGCAGTGCCAACAAAGAGAGAAGCAGTAACGGGCGAAAGCGGTTAAGCATAGGAAATCCTTAGTTCAATCGGGCAACTTGCAATTGATGTACTAGCTTAGCTGATTCTGCTCCAGTGTGAATTTGAACTGACGCTGTTCACCGACAGCGCCTTCCGGCAGGTACTCCTGTTCCACCCATTGCAGCTGATGGTGATGATCAATCATCAATACGCTGGTATTGCGGGTACCGTACTCTTTACTGGCAATAAAGCAGCTGGAAATCAGTTTTTCTACCTCTTTGCTGACCCCGGTATCCGGTAATTGTTCCTCCGGTGGTTGATAATTATCGTGCATCAGTTCAATAAGCTGTTTGCTAACGGGGGGGATGGACTCTTTGATTGCCCTGGTAAAGCCAGTACGTGCTCTCATAAGCTTTGGCCATGGTGTGTCCAGCAGGTGGTTGCTCAAACCATAGATCCCGGGGGGGAGAGGAGCAATACTGTGGTCTTTTGCGCGGTTGCTCAAGTAATAAAGGCCGGTTGAATCCATAGTCAGGAGATTGAACCCTGACCATTTATCGCTCTGTTGCTGAACCGCCTGTAAATAGTCAGATGCCGACTGGGAACCTGTGACAAAGTTGGCCACCAGCGCCCCCCTGGAATATAAGCCAGCAGGGCTGGGAACTTCCCTGTAGTTGGTAACGGCAGCAAAGCGGCCATTTTTGTTAATGGCCAGCCAGCTGCCGCCAGCTTCCAGGTCCCGGCCTCCAAAGACATCGGGCGAATCGTTCCAGAAGTCGGTTGCCTGTGTCGGGCGTTGATAAAATTCATCTCGATTGGCCGCCAGAATCAGTGGATACTGGCTATCAGGCTGCCATGAAAAAACTATAAGGCACATGTTGTTGACGATCTTGTGGTGTTATGAAGTCACGCGAGAAATAAATTATCATCCATCCAGCGAAAAAGCACAGGCAAATAATAATGAGTAGACTCAAGGCGGCGGTGGTTCAGGTTTGCTCGGGCCGGGTTGTGGCAAAAAATCTTGCGGATATTGAAAGTCAGTTAACGGCTTATCAACAACAGCAAATAGACATTATTGTATTACCCGAATGCTTTGCCATGCTGGGAGGCCCCCAGGCTGAAGCGGCTCTGCAAGCGGATGAAATAAGGGAATGGATGGCATCAACAGCCAGAACATTGGGTAGCTGGCTTGTGGGCGGTTCAGTACCTGTGCGGGATATTAGTGACGGGCGCAACCATGCCTCATGTCTTGTGTATAGCCCCGCAGGGGATGAAGTCACCTGCTACAACAAAATGCACCTGTTTGATGTCGAGGTATCTGACAGTAAAGGTCGGTATAGAGAATCCGATGATTTTATCCCCGGAGCCGGGTTAGGGCTGGTGGATATTGGTGAGGCAACGATTGGCCTGTCAATTTGTTATGACCTTCGCTTTCCCGAGTTATTTCGCACTCTGGTGGCGCAGGGGGCAACCATATTAACCATACCTTCTGCCTTCACAAAAGTAACCGGTGCAGCCCATTGGGAAGTGCTGTTGAGAGCCAGGGCGATTGAAAACCAATGTTATGTGTTGGCAGCCAATCAGGCGGGTACCCACCCTGATGGCCGACAGACCTATGGCCACAGTATGATCATTTCACCCTGGGGGGATATTCTGGCACAAGCCCCTGCAGAAGGGGCTGCGGTGATTATGGCAGAACTGGATCTGGATGAACTGGCGAGAGTTCGTCGGCGAATGCCTTGCTTAAACCACCGCAGACTCATCCTGGATAGAAAAAAACTTGCCTCGGAGTCACGGAGGCACGGATGAAAGAAAAAATCTTTTCCTCTGTGACTCTGTGGCAAAAAAGGGGCAGTCTATTCTCGGAGCATAATAAGCCTACTAGTTCTGCTACTTAGGGTAGACATTAAGCATCTACTCCCCTCTTCGGGAAGTTAAAGATGGAACCACGAAGGACACCAAGAGCACGAAGAAGAGATTTTCTTTTCCTTCGTGCTCTTGGTGTCCTTCGTGGTTCCATTCAAAAGCCATTGAAAATGGAGGGGTAAGCTTAATGTCCACCCTAAGAGTTCTGCCATTTACACAGCTCCACAAGATCTCTACTGCATAATTTACTGGCAGAACTTTGAAGGTCAATTGCCGGCGAACATATACTGCTACCTGTAGAAGTATATCCACCAAGAGAACTACAAGTACCTGCATCCATACTAACGCACACAGATTCATCAATATACTGTCGCCAGGTAAGCCCTTGATTGATACATTCAAAGGTGTTCTTTGCACCATGGTAAATTATGTTTCCTGCGTGCTCAATTACGCTAATGATTCCGTGATCGACTAATTCTGCCATCTGTTCGGGCAGGGTTTTATCAGTGTAAGTGCAATAAATATCATTGTCATTGTCATTGTCATTGAAGGGATGTATACCGGTAAAATAGGTGAATTGGTCGGTATTAAGGCATCCTGGAGTAATTAATCGTTCACTTAATGACGACGGTTGAACACTGCTTTGGCTGCTAGCCAAATAATACAGTGCTCCCATAGTGGCTATTGCTGAACCGACAGCCAGCGCAACAACACATGTGCGGCTGGAGAACGCCCTGGTTTTATTTTGTGAGGAGTTATTCTTATCAAACTTTTGCTCGAGTTCAGCCAGCCTTGATGATCGACTCTGATTGACATCGGCTCGATAATTTAAGTTGTGCATTTCAGGAATCTCATAAAATATTGATATATCTCAGTCGTGTAGCGTAGTGGCTTAGAAATAGAGTCAATTCTCAGGAAATAATTCAAACACTTCTTAAAAATTGTCAGTGATAAAAGAATATGAAGGGAAGATTGGCTATAAAGTAGGGGTAAGTCCTGAACTACGACCAGAGAGGGGTAATTACATAGAACTAGTGCAGAGAAGCGTTAATACCCGTACACCCCGTTCATCCTGAAGCCTGTCGAAGGACCCATACGGCCTAAAGTCGGAAACTCCGGATTCTGATAGATCGTGCCAAGCACCCTTCGACTCCGCTCAGGGTGAACGGAGATCGTACACGTCAAACTCATTGAAACCATGTACTGGCTCGCTATCCGCAAAAGCACAAGTGACCTGTCTTTTTCGGATAGCGGGTGGCGCTTACTAAAATGCCAAAGTTATCAAATAACAGCGTCTTAATCAGTAGACGGCTTGTTAGCAATAATCGCCAACGCATCCATCAACCGTTCCTGGGCATTACGTCGGCGCTGACTCCGGACCGGCCGGTTTTTCTCATACTCACCGTCACTTTGCAGCTGCCAGCTGCGGGTGTTATCGGAGAGGTAGTAGTCCAATTCTTTTTTGATGCGAGCGGCCAGTTTCGGGTCTTCAATGGGGAAGCAGGTCTCAATACGCATGTCCAGATTTCGGATCATGGCATCCGCACTGGAACAGTAGACCAGTGCGTCATCGTCGCCATTTTCAAAGTAGTAGATACGGGTGTGCTCAAGAAACCGTCCGACAATGGAGCGTACGCGGATATTTTCCGACAGCCCTTCAATGCCGGGCCTCAGGCAGCAGATGCCCCGAACGATCAGATCCACCTCAACACCGGCCTGAGACGCTTTGAACAACGCCTTAATGATATGAGACTCAGTGAGTGAGTTGATTTTGATGATGATCCGGGCCTGTTTTCCCTCTTTGGCGTTACTGGTTTCCTGGTTGATCAGATCAATCAGGCTCTTCTTCAGCGTGAAAGGCGCATGGAACAGCTTACGGACACGAACCGCACGCCCCATCCCGGTCAGCTGCTGGAAGATTTTATGAACGTCGTTGGTCAGTATCTTGTCACAGGTCAGCAGGCTGTAATCGGTATAGAGACGGGCATTGCCAGCGTGATAGTTACCGGTGCCAAGGTGAGCATAACGCTGAATATGCCGACCTTCACGACGAACAATCAACATCATTTTGGCATGGGTTTTATAGCCGACGACACCGTATACGACGACGGCCCCTGCTTCCTGCAGGCGACGGGCCAGGGCCAGGTTTTCCTCTTCATCAAACCGGGCACGGATCTCTACCACAACCGTCACCTCTTTACCCTGCCTGGCGGCTTCTACCAGGGCATCCACCATTTCTGAGTGAGCACCGGTGCGGTAAAGCGTCTGCCGAATGGCCAGCACATCAGGGTCTTTGGCGGCCTGACGGAGCATATCCACCACAGGGGTGAATGACTCAAAGGGGTGATGGAGCAGGATGTCCTGTTTGGCCACCAGATCCAGCACGTTGTTGCTGTGCTTCCGTTTACTGTGCAGGCCTTTCGGGTAGCCGGGGGTAAACGGCGGGAAGACCAGGCCCGGTTTGTCATTGGTGTCGCAGATGGACATCATGCGAGTCAGGTTGACCGGTCCACTGACCTGGTAAACGTCTTCATTGGTCAAACCAAATTCATTAAGTAGAAAATCCACCAGCGGTTGTGGGCAGTTGTCGGCTACTTCCAGTCGTACCGCTTTACCATAGCGACGGGAGAGCAGTTCGCCCTGCAGTGCCTTGGCCAGGTCTTCAACCTCATCTTCGAGATCCAGGTCACTGTTACGGGTCAGTCGGAACTGATAACAGCCTTTGATATCCATGCCGGGGAACAGGTCGCTGACATGGCGATGGATAATCGAAGAGAGAAATACATAATCATTCTCCCGGCCATCACAGATATCTTCAGGCATTTTGACAATACGGGGTAACGACCGGGGTGCCGGGATAATGGCCATACCGGTATCACGGCCAAAAGCATCTTTGCCTTCCAGAGAGACAATAAAGCAGAGCAGCTTGTTCGCCAGCCTTGGGAACGGATGGGCAGGGTCCAGCCCGATAGGGCTGATAATGGGCATCACTTCATGGTAGAAGAAGCGCTTGATCCATGTCTGCTGCTTTTCCGTCAGCTCATTGCGGCGCAGAAAGCGAATACCCTCTTTTCTCAGAGAAGGTAACAGGCTTTCATTCAATATCTGGTATTGCAGAGCAACGTATTCTTTGGCCTTCTGGCTGATCTCTTTCAGGACCTGCTGTGGTCCCATGCCATCGAGGCCCACCTGCTCACGGGAGAAGTCGATCTGCTGCATCAGGCCCGCGACCCGGATTTCAAAATATTCATCGAGGTTGGAGCTGAAAATCAGCAGAAACCGGAAGCGCTCCAACAGCGGGTACTCTTCGTTTAACGCCTGCTGCAGCACCCGGAAATTAAACGCCAGATGGCTGAGTTCACGATTAATGTAATAGTCAGGGTTCTGATAATCACTGACCTTTGGGGGCTTGCTGGCCATTGGCTCGGCAAGCTCAGATGATTGGGCCCGGGTTTCCTGAACATCCGACTGTTGGGGGGTATCCATATGACCTCTTTCTCAGCAAAATAGCACTGGCTTATGATGACCGGTTTCAGTGGCTTTTGTCATGGATCCTGTCAGTGACGTTTGTCAGATATTCAACCAATGGCCCGGTGAACAGGCGACTCTCGGAGCGGAAGTAATAGGGCAGGGAGAATGTCGCATTATTCATTTTATTCTAACAGAAATAATAAAGACTACTCCCTGCATGAACGTTTACCTGTTTTATCAAGAGTTCATTTTACGGAGCGCTCTTGCCGCATCCTTGGCAAAATAGGTCAGAATGGCATCCGCACCGGCCCTGCGAAAACACATCAGGGATTCCAGCATCACGGCATCGCCATTAAGCCAGCCATTGGCCGCCGCTGCCTTGTGCATGGCGTATTCACCACTGACCTGGTAGGCAAAGACCGGGACCTTGAATTCATCCTTAACCCGGCGAACAATATCCAGGTAGGGCATGCCTGGTTTTACCATCACCATATCGGCACCCTCTGCCAGGTCGGCAGCCACCTCGTGGATTGCCTCATCACTGTTGGCAAAGTCCATCTGAAAACTGAACTTATTGCTTTTGCCGAGGTTACCGGCCGAGTCCACCGCATCCCGGAACGGGCCGTAGTAATTGGAGGCATATTTGGCTGAGTAAGCCAGAATGCGGGTATTGATATGGCCTTCTTCTTCCAGGCGCTGGCGGATGGCACCAATCCGGCCATCCATCATGTCTGACGGGGCCACAATGTCTGCGCCGGCTTCGGCGTGGGACAGGGCCTGACGGACCAGAGCCTCAACCGTTTCATCATTGACCACATAACCCTCTTTATTGGTCAGGCCATCAAGACCGTGGGAAGTAAAGGGATCCAGTGCGACATCGGTAATCACACCCAGCTCCGGGAACTGGTTTTTCAGCGCTCGAACCGCGCGCTGGGCAAGGCCTTGTGGGTTCCAGGCTTCTTCCGCCAGCTCAGACTTCCTGTCAGCGGGTGTTACGGGAAACAAGGCAATGGCCGGAATGCCCAGCGCCACCAGCTCAGCGGCTTCCTCAAGCAGTAAATCAATGCTGAGGCGCTCAACACCGGGCATGGACGCAACGGCCTGGCGCTGCTGATCACCGTCCACAATAAACAGTGGATAAATCAGGTTGTCCACGGAAAGCTGACTTTCGCGCATCAGACGGCGGGAGAAGTCGTTGTAGCGCATCCGTCTTGGGCGGGCAGCAGGAAAAGGGCGATGAATCATACTTCTTTATCCTTTTGAGGTTGTAAGTAGTTAACTAAATGGAATCGTATATTTCTGGCTAAGTGGGCAGTTGCTATGCAAGGCGCAACGTAGGGAGCATAGCCGTAGCTATGTGACCGGAGTTGCAACGCCGCAGAGTGACTGACAACTTAGTCAGAAATATATGATTTCATTTGGTTAACTACTTAAGGGCCGGGTCGCAACGAAGCGTCAACAGGCCAAACAGCCACAGTTTCTAATTTGACAATAATGGCTGGCATTATACGGGAAAAAACGTATGATTTTGCAGGGATTGTCGTATCAAACAGATGTTTGTAGCTCTGGAAGGTGTTATGAATAACAAGAAATGGCTTTTGCTGACAGTGCTGGCCGCAGCAATTGGTGCGTTTTACGCCCTGGACGGTCAGCAATACCTGACCCGTGATTTCTTTCAGGGCCTTTATCGTGATGATCCGGTACTGACGGCTGTCGCTTTCTTTATCATCTACGTAGCGGTAACCGGCCTGTCACTGCCGGGAGCGGCAGTGCTTACGGTGGTGGCGGGGGCCATTTTTGGCCTGTTTCATGGTGTGTTGCTGGTCTCTTTTGCCAGCACCCTGGGAGCCACCCTGGCTTTTCTGTTTTCCAGAACCTTATTAAGAGACTGGGTAGCACAAAAGTTTTCCGGTTATCTGGAGACCATTAACAACGGCGTGAACAAGGACGGAGCCTTTTATCTGGCAACGCTCCGACTGATTCCGGCGGTGCCTTTCTTTGTGATCAACCTGGTGATGGGGCTGACCTCCATGCGGGTCCTGACCTTCAGCCTGGTCAGTCAGCTGGGAATGCTCCCGGGCACGGCGGTTTTCGTCAATGCCGGTGCCCAGCTTGGTCTGGTGGAGGAGCTGTCTCTTGAAGGGATTTTAACGCCACCATTGATCGCTTCATTTGTACTTTTGGGTATTTTCCCCTGGATTGCCAGAATGGTGATGGAGTGGTTAAGACGTCGTCGTTTATATCGCAGCTACCCGCAGCCTGCACAGTTTGATAATAACCTGACCGTGATTGGTGCCGGTTCTGCCGGGCTGGTCAGCAGCTATATTGCTGCGGCGGTCAAGGCCAAAGTATCACTGATTGAAAAGCATAAAATGGGGGGCGATTGCCTGAATACCGGGTGTGTGCCCAGCAAAGCCCTGATTCGCTCCGCCAAAATGGCCCATTACCTGAAGCGGGCCGATGAGTTCGGTATAGAACATGCGTCCGGGCAGGTTAATTTCGCCAAAGTAATGGAGAGGGTTCAGGAGGTTGTTGGCAAGGTTGAGCCCCACGATTCTGTGGAGCGTTATTCCGGTCTGGGAGTTAACTGTATCAGTGGCTCCGCGCAGCTGATCAGCCCCTGGGAAGTAGCAGTGGATGGTAAAAGAATCACGTCCCGAAATATTGTCATTGCCAGTGGTGGTCGCCCCTATGTGCCACCGCTGCCGGGTCTTGAGCAAATCGAATACTACACATCGGACACCATTTGGGGCTTGCGCAAGAAGCCCGGTCGAATGCTGGTGATTGGCGGTGGCCCTATTGGCTGTGAACTGACTCAGGCCTTCACCAGGCTGGGGGTTCAGGTTATTCAGGTGGATCACGGAGCCCGGCTGTTGCATCGTGAAGATGACGATGTTTCAAAACTGGTGATGAATCAGTTTATTCAGGATGGCGTCGACCTGAGGCTGAAACACGAAGCCCGTTCTTTCCATAAGTTGCCGGATCCGGACACCGGCGTCGAGCGTCAATTTCTGGCAGCGGAATTTGCCGGTCAGACCGTAGAAATTGACTTTGATATCGCCCTGTTTGCCACGGGTCGCAAAGCCAATACGGCAAATCTTGGCCTTGAAGCGCTGGGTATCGAGTTAACTGAGCGGGGAACCATTGAGGTTAATGACTACATGCAGACCCGTTACCCCAATATCTATGCCTGTGGCGATGTTGCAGGACCTTACCAGTTTACCCATACGGCGGCACATCAGGCCTGGTATTGTGCGGTGAATGCACTGTTTGGCCGTTTCAAAAAGTTCAAAGTGGATTACTCAGTAATTCCCTGGTGTACCTTTACCGATCCGGAAGTGGCCAGAGTGGGTTTGAATGAGCAGGAGGCCCGTGAACAGGGCATTGCCTATGAAGTGACCAAATACGGTATTGATGACCTGGATAGAGCCATAGCGGATGAAGAGGCACGGGGCTTTGTGAAAGTGCTGACCGTGCCGGGCAAGGATAAGATCCTGGGAGTCACTATTGTTGGTTATCATGCCGGTGAGCTGATTACCGAGTATATCAGTGCCATGAAACACGGTCTGGGTCTTAATAAAATCCTGGGGACTATTCATATCTACCCGACACTGAGCGAAGCCAACAAATACGCTGCGGGTGAGTGGAAAAAAGCCCATGCACCCCAGGGTGTATTGTCGCTGGTGGAAAAATACCACGCATGGATGCGCCATTGACTATCATTAAGGGGTCATTATAAACATAAGGATGTTTAATGAGTGACCCGGACCCGTCTGATGGTGGCCCGACAGAGGATCCCTCAAAGGATTCTGTAAATAACAGCCCAAGGTTAGCGTCGGCTGCCATCAGCGAAGATAAGAAAATCTTCAAAGAGCTGAAAAAAATCCTCAAGAACCGAAGTGTTATGCTGGCTGAGCCTTCTTCCCGAAAAAGTCTCAAAACCAATAACAAGAGCCTTCTGGCAAGAATAAAAAACTTTCTGCCAACCTCTGTCTATAAGATGGTCTCCCGTCTCAAACCCATTGATAAACAGAAAAAGATTGGAACGATGATTGCGCTGGTCCAGCAGAAGAATCAAATGGCCTGGCAGCGCCTGGGAGAAGGCAAGGCTGAGGGTGCCTGTGATCAGGCGTTACGCAAGCTACAGCTGGATTGTGAGCAGTCGCAGCTCTGGCTGGACCTGCTGGAGGGCAGGGGGCAGTCCAAGGTTACTGAAGAGCGGGCTCGGGTGGTTGACTGTCTCAAGGACTGTGTTGCTGCAGACGTTGCCAGTGACTTCAGGCAGGCGGATGAAGCTTACGTTGAGGCTGTTCATGATCTCAAGCTATCCATCATTCATGAAAATGATCTGAAAATTGAGCTGCAGGCACCCAAAGCGTCTTCTCCCCTGGCCGGAGAGCTGAGGCAATTTGAGAAAATGCTGGTGGATGAGGCATCAGCCCTGGAAGCCTATCGGTTGTATGGGCAGAATCAACGGTCATGAAGGGGTTCTGCTGTTGGCTCGATCAACTTCTTTGGTCAAACTGCAAGTAACCTGTTTCCCTTCAGCATTCGTTTTAGTGATTATTTTCAGGCATAACATGTCAGTCTCATTCCACTTTATGTGAAGCCACTTCGCTTCCTGCAGAAGCCTCGTTTTTTCCTGGGCAAATGCTTCGGCAGATTCAAAGTCACTGCTATGACAATCCAGTATTTTTTCCAGGTTGCCAAAAGGAAAAACTGCAGTAGTTACGGTCTCCCTTACATGATACATAGGCTGAGAGTGGGATGAAGAAACAGTACGATCCGAAATATCCTTTTGTTGCAGGTCAGAACTGTCATTTTGGTCTGATCGTTTTGACAGGAAGTTGGAAATATTGTGGGCAATGGCCACCACTCTTCCACAAAACCAACGCACAATGTTAAGCGGCAGTTTTATTGCCGCTTTAACATAATAAGTAATATTTTCAACTGTGTTGTTAATCATTATTTAAATTCCTTAAATTTCAATAATTTGCCCTCAAATATCGAAAGACTTTGTCAGGGGGGAATTATTATGAGAACGCCGTTTTCTAACTTAGACTGTGTACGGCCAGGTAAGTTCCATATGCCCCTTGGCCAGGACAGGCCGGGAGGCATAAGTGTTCTGTGGGTAATAAAGATTAAGGCTGGGCTTCAGTCGGGTCCGGGATCATAGAATAGGCAGAAGGGCTGGCAATACCACTGGTTTTCAGCACCAGCAGAGACATAACTCCGCTGACTAAAACAAACTGCCAGGTCCAGTCTGGCATCAGATCAATCCATATACCATTGGATACAACGATGGTTGCCCCGGTAAATACAAAGCGTATGGCTTCAATAACGATCAATCCGGTGAATTTTTCCAGCAACCAGCCAATACCGATCAGGTTCAGTGCAAGAACAAATGTCCAGAGTGCATTGAAGCCGTAAGGCGTGTTGTGGCTGATGGCTAACAATACCGTGGTTGCCAGCACAAGCATGGCAAAGTGGATCAGTGCATAGACTTTCAAGCCCATGCTGACGTCAGGGTTATAGTTCTTATAGCCGTGAATATCCGGCATCTTCATCGGTGAGGCGATGTCCGCAGGTCGATAGCCTGTGCGTCTGAACCAGAGTGTGAGTTTGTCTTTCCAGCTTTTGGTATTAAAGGCATCCCTGCACATCCCGGTATAAAGATGCAGGTTTGCCCACACCGGGTTCCAGCTTCTCAGAGGCGTTAGCGTGCCGTAGCGGATGGGCTCATAGTTTTCATCTTCTTCGATAAATGTGCCAAACAGCCGGTCCCAGATAATAAATACCCCACCATAATTCTTATCCAGATACTTCCGGTTTTTGGCATGGTGCACCCGATGGTTTGAAGGGGTAACAAACAGCCGTTCAAACCAGCCAAGCTTTGGAATATGGCGGGTATGCACCCAATATTGATAAAGCAGATTCATCAGGCTTACCGTCAAAAAGACATAAGGCGGGATGCCAAGAATGGCCATGGGAATGTAGAACACCCATGAGAACAGAAAGCCGGTGCTGGTCTGGCGCAGAGCCGTGGTCAGATTATACTCCTCACTCTGGTGATGCACCGAGTGGGCGGCCCAGAGCAGGTTGATTTCATGGCCTTTGCGATGATTCCAGTAATAGAAAAAATCCTGCAAGACAAACCCAAGGACCCATACCCAGAGGGCGTTGCTATCCAGTGACAGGAGCGCTGCATGATTATAAATAAGGGTATAAATACCCAGTTTGAAAATAACACCCGTGGTGACGTTAAGCATCCCCGTACTCAGGCTGTTTATGGCATCGTTAATTCGATAGTAATCCTTCTTGCGAATGATGGTGGCGATCACTTCAACAAGGATCATCAGCAAGAAGATTGGTATGGCGTACACAATCGGATTCATGGGGCGAGCCTGATTATTGTTGTTATAGGCCTGTTTTTAACATGAGTCCCAACGAAAAGCATGGTTTTTCATCAATTGAACACGTCTTATGCTGCCTGGATTTTAGATTGGAACCAGAATTAGCCTCTTACCGGTAGTTGACCGGTTAGACAACTACAGTTGTCTGAAATTTTAAATTCCCATTTATGAACTTTTCTGTTTTTTTTGGGGTCGTACCAAGTACCAAAAAAACTCATGTTTTTGTGATTTATGACTCCTTTATCAAACCAGGCTGCTGGGGCTACTCCAAAAAATACTTCCTGCGATTCTCAGGCTCCTGCTGCGGGCACTGCTTTTGGAGGGCATAAAGTCTCCATAGTGAATTTGGAGAAGGGGCAAGTCTTGATGGCTTTATATAATTACGCCCGTAACCCGATGGGCAGTTTTTATAGCCCTCCCGAGTCACACAATCCTACGCCCGCATACCCTCCAAACATGTATACCTTCAAGATTAAGGATTCTGATAAATTTATGTCTCTTGATGAAGCGAGTTCACTGGTTTCTGAAACGCTGAATCTTGAATATGTCCGGGGCAGAGCAATTAAAACTAATATATCAGGAGATGTCATAGATACACGTCGATATGACAGAGATAATGGCGAAGGTGTCGGTGCAATGGCTATTCAGAGCCTGACAAAATAACGAGAAAGAAAAAGAGCGTCATTATGTTATATGGCGCTATTTTTCCTGTTACTCATCGTTAAAGAATGTTTTCACCCAAAATCGTCGTAAAGAATTTTTCCCTAAACAGTCTCAGCAGGTTCCTTTCCTGACTGAAGCCCCGTTGCCTTGCGTGACTGAATCGCTTTATCGATCAAGGCAACGATACTCCTGTTACCACGTTGGACTGCTGCCTGACGGGGGGGGCTTCTCTTGTATTTGCCCAGGGCCCAGCGAACCTTTGCCTGTTCCAGGTCAGCACCGTGCTCCAGCAGCATCGACACAGCAGTCCTGTCATTGGCCGAGGTTGCGGCGTAGAGTGGAGTTGCTCCGTCTTTGTTGGCGGTATTCAACAACGCATTGCCAAACCCGGCTCTTTCTGACTCTGGCACTTCACTGATGACCCCCAGTATATACTGGACAATCCTGGCAAACCCACCTCGTGCAGCAATGAATAGCGGCGTAGCACCATGAGCGTCAGTGGCATTAACCACCTGCCTGGCTACCTTGCTCCGCTGTGGTTGCGGTACCGCTGAAACAGACTCCAGCAGTGACTTTATGATCCTGCTATTGCCCATGCTGGCCGCTAAATGGAGAGGCTGCCTCTCACCCCTGCGCCCATTGTGTTTGTCAGGGGCCAGCACCTTGATCATGGTATCGGCTCTTTTAGCCTCCGGCGAGTTTTTCAGGGCCTCCATGAAGCAGCATACCACCCGGTCATCACCTCTTTTGATCGCTTTACACAGCGGGGTTTGGCCGTCTTTGCTGGCAGCATTCATGACCGCCACCAGTGCCCGGGCAATATCTGCCTCAGGCAATGCCAGCAGGTAGTTCAGGAAAGTTAACACGACCGACTCATTGGCATTCTGTGCGGCAAGATGCAACGGGGTCTCGCCATTGCTATGGCGGGGTGTCATGAGCATGATGGCAACATTTGCCTTTTCTGCCTGCGGTACACCCTGCAAGGCCGTATTCAGCAGGCATTCTGTGGCCTCAACAAGCCCTCCCCCGGCAGTGATATGGAGTGGAGAAACCGGATGGTTGGTCGCGTCGGACGGGGCTGCCCGTTTTGCCAGTTCCGGGTCTTCGGTCAGTAACTCCCGGAGCCGGACCAGGTCATTATTACTACAGGCAGCCAGTACTGGTGCCATCTGGCGGGGGGGAGTCAATCTTCGGTATGTTCCCGGGGCGCAGCGAACCTTTACCTGTTCCGGGTCAGCACCATGCGCCAGCAGCATCGACACAATAGGCCTGTCTTTAACCGAGGTTGCTGCGTAGAGTGGGGTTGCCCCATCTTTGTTGGCGGTATTCACCAACGCATTTCCAACCCCGGCCCTTTCTGACTCTGGCACTTCACTGATGACCGCCAGTATATACTGGACAATCCTGCCAAACCTGCCTTGTGCAGCAATGATTAGCGGCGTAGCACCATGGGCGTCAGTGGCATTCACCACCGCCCTGGCTACCTTGCTCCGCTCTGAAGACGGTACCGCTGAAACAGTCTCCAGCAATAACTTGATGATCCCGCTATTGCCCATGCTGGCAGCCAAATGGAGTGGCTGCCTCTCACCCTTACCCTCGCTCTGCCTGTCAGGGGCCAGCACCTTGATCATGGTATCGGCTCTTTTGGCCTCCGGTGAGTATTTCAGGACCTCCAGGAAGCAGCATACCATCCGGTCATCGCCTCTTTTGATCGCTATACACAGCGGGGTTTGGCCATCTTTACGGGCAGTATTCATGACCGTCACCAGTGCCCTGGCAGTATCTGCCTCAGGCAATGTCAGCAGGTAGTTCAGGAAAGTTAACAAGACCCACTCATTGGCATTCTGAGCGGCAAGATAAAACGGGGTTACGCCATTACTATTACGGAGCGTCATGAGCATGATGGCGGTATTAGCCTTTTCTGCCTCCGGTACACCCTGCAAGGCTGTATTCAGCAGGTATTCTGTAGCCTCCTTATGCCCTCCCTGGGCAGTGATATGGAGTGGAGAAACCGGATGGTTGGTCGCGCCGGACGGAGCTGTCAGTTTTGCCAGTTCCGGGTCTTCGGCCAGTAACTCCCGGAGCCAGACCAGGTTATTATTGCGGCAGGCGGCCAGTACTGATGCCTCGTTCAACGGATTAGAGCGGTCATCACCATCGCTTATCCCGGTATCCGGTGCCGCCAGAACCTGCAAAGGCAGCGCCTCAACAGGCTGTGGATGGGAGCTGGAAGGAACACTCTGGATCGTATTCATAACTATAACCTGATGACATGGATGAAGATCGTTGGCAACTATTCGCATGGTCAGTAGCTGGTTTATTAGTTATTGGAGTTTTTATCAAATTGCTATTCAGCTGAATTCATTATTCTTTTAGCCATTTCGATTGCTATAAACCAGCATTAATACAATTGCTTTATCGAGTCCTGCAATGGAGACTTTGTGAGGGTCAAGTGAGGCACCTGAATTTGATGTTGAAGAGTTGGTTTGTTCCTGCGGCGATGTAACTGCCGCTGATGAAGCGCCTTGTATAGGTTGCATTGCAATATCCTCCGTTAGTTTATGACAACAACCTACTAAATAAGTTCGATTATTTGAAAATGGAATTGCTGAATGATCCAAATTAACGACAGATGTTTAATTATGGAAGCCCAAAGCCCAAAGCCCTAGGCCTCACGGCTTCGCTGGGGCCCTCATGGCCAACGACTGTTCCTTTCGATGCACTGACTGCTGGCTTTAACAGCCAGCTTTTTTCCTGATAGCATCGCAAAATCGAGCCTGGCTCACAGTAACAATATCTCCCTTCCCCGCTTTCTTACTGGATAAGTTTCAATAGCAGCCCCTCTTCCAGAAGCGCCCTTCTTACCAGGGTAAACCCGCCATACCATGGGCTGTCATAAAGCGTTGAGTAAACGACGCTGGTTTCAAGGTTTTCATTGATTGAAACCGTCTGCGTTTTCAGACAATGTTTGATCACCGGGTGGATAATCGTGGCGGCGGCACAGATCTCACCGGCAAGCACCACCGTGTCCGGTCGCAGCAGGTTGACACTCATGGCTATTGCCCTGCCAAGGTTACCGGCGGCTTCTTTCAGTAGATCATTTGCCAGCTGATCGCCCTCGTTCGCGGCATGACAGATTGCCAGGATATCCGCCTTTTTTGTCTGGCTCTTATTTAACAGACTGGGAACACCCGACGCCAGCAGCTTATGACAGCGCTTTTCTATGGCCGGATTACAGACCAGGGTTTCCAGGCAGCCAAAGTTACCGCAGTAACACCGTTCTCCCAGCGGATCGATCTGAATATGGCCAATCTCGCCAACGGCCAGGGTGCTGCCTTCATAGAGCTTATCGTCCAGAATCATACCGGCTCCCACCCCGTTATGGACGCTGACAAAGAGGCTGTTTCTAAATCCACGGCTGACACCAAAGTGGTGCTCGGCCAGCGCCATGGACGAAATAAAGTTGTTGATAAAGCAGGGAATCCCCAATGCGTCAGACACCTGCTCTGCCAAAGGGAGATTGCTGACCGAAAGGTGGGGCATGAAAGTAATAATCCCTTTGGCTGAATTGACCAGCCCGGGCGTTGTGATGCCAACACCGGCCAGACAACGAATATACTTCTTATGGGTTTTGAGGAATTTTCTCAGTGAGGCAATCAGCTGTTTGGTAAATTCAACCTGATTCAAAGGCTGAATTGGCTCTGAGTACTCAGCCAGCAGCTTGCCTGACAGGTCACACAACCCCAGGTGGAGTTTGGTTCTGCCTGCCCTTGCCGCAAGAATCTGGATCTGGCCCTGCCGGGGAGCCAGCGATGTGGCCCGACGCCCCCGTTCAGAGGTCTGCTGTTCCTGTTCAACAATCAGGCCTGCTTCCATCAGTTGTCGGGTGATACGGGTCACGCTACCGGCAGCCAGACGACATTGTCTGGCTATCTGGATTCTCGAGATGGAGCCATGATCAACAATCGCTTGGTAAACAGCAGAAATGTTCCGCTCTTTTACAAAGTCCAGATTAGCAATTACTGTCGTCATTTTTGTAGTTTCAGCTCACCACCGCTCACCGTACCCTGCAGGGTAAAGTTGTCATCGAAAATGGCAAGGTTGGCAAACTGCCCAACCGCAATGCTGCCCATCTGACTTTCAATATGAATGGCTTTTGCTGCATTGACGGTAGCCATGCGAATCACTGCCTGAGGCTCAATCCCTGCCCGAATGCTATTGGCGACCGCAGCAATCATGGTGAGTGCGGAGCCTGCCAGGGTGCCATCTGCATTGGAGCACTTGCCATCCTGGTGGTAGATGGTTTGTCCGGCGAAGACAAAGGTGGCCATATCCGTACCGGTCGGCGTGGTTGCATCGGTCACCAGCACCAGACGGTCCTGCATCAGACGATGGGCGATGCGCAGGTTTTCCCAGGACAGGTGAAGACCGTCAGCAATGATACCGGCACCCATAGCATGGCTGTCAAAGACGGCACCTACCATACCAGGCTCGCGGCTGCCCAGGGGGCTCATGGCGTTATGCAGATGAGTGGCAAAGGTTGCCCCCGCCTGTTCTGCCGCTTTAGCCTGTGCACAGGTGGCATTGGTGTGGCCGATGGACACAACAATGCCCGCTTTACTCAGCGTTTCAATGGTGCCTTCAGGGCAGACTTCCGGTGCCAGTGTCACCATGGCAATGACGTCGGCATTGTCACAGAAAAAATCGATCATTGCGCAGGATGGCCCACGGATGACGTCCGGATCATGAATGCCTTTGCGCTGAGGGTTCAGGTAAGGGCCTTCCAGATGGATGCCGGGTACACGATCCGGATGCCTGGCCATGTATTCACGGGTGACCTTGACCGCTTGTCGCATATCCTCATCACTGCTGGTAATCAGCGTAGGAAGAAATGCCGTACAACCTGAGCGAAGGTTGGTCTTGTGCATGATATCCAGCGTATTGATGGAGATATCACTGTTAAAAAGAACACCACCGCAGCCGTTTAATTGCAGGTCGATAAAACCAGGGCTTAACGTAAGACCGCCGAGGTCTACTTTTTTCAGGCTATCAGCACCCTGATGATCACCGGCAATATCCTCCGCCTTGCCAATGGCCGAAATTCGGCCATTCTCTATAATGATGGTATCAAACGACGACTGTTCCGGGTCACCGGTTAACGGTTTGCAATTAACCAGCGCGTAACTCTTTTCCGGGCTGATGACCAGATCCGCAGACATATCAAAAGTCCCTGATGTTTTCAGACTCAATATCCTGGAAGTAGCGCAGAGTGCGAACTTTCAGATCCAGGGTGGCAGGGTCATCACAGATCATCGTCGCTTTTGGATGAAGCTGCAGGGCTGAGATTGTCCACATATGGTTGACTGATCCTTCAACCGTGGCCTGAACCGCACGGGATTTATCAGAACCCGTGGCCAGAATCATCAGCTCACGGGAGTCCAGAACCGTTCCGACACCCACGGTAAGTGCCAGTTTTGGTACCTGGCTGATGTCCTGATCAAAGAAGCGCGCGTTGGCTTCACGGGTTTCCGTGGTCAGCGTCTTCAGGCGGGTACGGGAGGATAGTGAAGAACCGGGTTCATTAAATGCGATGTGCCCATCGTGTCCGACACCACCCATAAACAGCTCAATACCGCCACAATGTTTAATCGCTGTTTCATAACGCAGGCATTCAGCTTCCAGATTTTCTGCGTTACCGTCCAGAAAGTTAATGTTTGCTGCCGGGATATCCATATGATCAAAGAAGTGGCGGTGCATGAACATTCGGTAACATTCCGGGTGATCGGCAGGCAGGCCAACGTATTCGTCCATGTTGAAGGTAACAACATGGGCAAAGCTGACTTCTCCTTCCCTGTGCAGACGAACCAGTTCCTGATATGTCGGGATGGGTGTGCCGCCGGTTGGCAGGCCGAGAACAAAGGGGCGTTCAGGGGTCGGATTAAATGCCTTGATCCGGCTGACAATGTATCGAGCAGCCCAACGACCAACGGCTGGCTTGTTTTTCAGAGGTATAAAGCGCATGTCGTGAACTCCAGGCTTCTCTAACCTGCTCAGGGGGTGTTGTCATAGCTTATTTATTTTTTAATGAAAAATAAAGGCGGTTGGCAATGTGCTCAACGGGTAGAAAATGTCTTTAAGTAATGATCTGAGTCAATGTATTTGCTTTTTTATTTTTCTTGGAAAAATAAATCAGTAAAATTCCGCGCCACACTGAACGAGACATACTCTCACTGTAAAGAATTAAATGGTTGATCAATCATGAACATTTTTGGTTACTTGCAGAAACTCGGTAAGGCGCTGATGCAGCCCTTTGCCGGTAAGGTGAAGAAAAGTGCGGCTACTGGAGATCTGAGTGCTACCCAGTCGCGTCAGACTCAGCAAGTAGCGGCGGCTGTTTCTACGGAGACAGTGAAAAAAAAAGTGGAAGTAAAAGATACTGCTCTGTTCGCCCGTCAGTGCCTGAAAGTGCTGGGTGGCCACCAGAACGTGACTCAGATTGATGCCTGTGTCACACGCCTGCGTCTGACGCTGAAAGATACGGCCAGCGTCAGTGATGACCGTATTAAGGCGCTGGGGGCAGCGGCGGTGGTTCGTGTGGGTGACAAGAACCTGCAAATCGTCGTCGGTCCCCAGGCTGAAATAATTGCTGATGAAATGAAAAAGATCCCGGTGACGGATGATCTTGCCAATGTTGAGGTTTCTGCATGACGCTCTCCCATCAAGATGTCAAAAAAGAGGGCAAACCTTGCCAACTGTCACTGGTTGCGCCTCTGTCCGGAATGCTGTTATCCATCGAGGAATCCACTGACCCGGTATTTGCTGGTCGACTGATCGGTGACGGTATTGTGATCAACCCAACGGACTCTGTGGTACTGGCACCGTGCGCCGGTACCATCAGCCAGCTCCATGACGCCAGACATGCCGTGGCGATCAAGACAGATTCCGGTGTGGAAGTGTTGATCCATGTGGGCATCGATACGGTTGTTCTGCGTGGTGAAGGCTTTGAGACCAACGTTAAAATAGGCGACAAAGTGTCTGTTGGTCAGCAGCTGTTGTCGTTTGATCCCGAGTTTGTCGGAGCCAGGGCGGCCAGCCTGCAGACCGCGATTATGATCACCACCGGGGAAACCGGTGTGGTGGTAAATCCCCGTACCGAAGTAACAGCGGGGCAGGATACCGTATTTGCCATTGGGGCTGAGCCTGAAAAGGAGATGTCCACCGAGAGCAAATACAGCCGCCAGGACAGCATTACCCTGACAGACGATTTTGTGTTGATGAACCCATTGGGTCTTCATGCCCGCCCTTCTGCCACTCTGATTCAGATTATCAAAGGCTTCAATTCTGATGTGATGATTCTGAACAAAGACACTGGCAAAGAGTGCAAGGCCAACAGTCTGACTGCTCTGATGGGGCTGCAGACGGTGCTGGGTTCTAACCTGCAAATCACCGTCACCGGCCCTGATGCCAAAGAAGCGATGGCAGCCATTCTGGATGGTTTCCGCAGTGGTTTGGGTGAAGCCGTGGCCGACGTGCTGCCGGGCGCTGATGAAGCCATGGAAGAAGAAGCGCCACTGCTTGGACCGGTAGAAGGCTCCGATGGTCGTTTACCCGGCGTTAAAGCGGCACCGGGTATGGCCATTGGCAAGCTGCACCATCTGGTTCATGAACTGCCCAGCTACCCGGAAGAGGGTGTTGGTGTCAGCGATGAACTGGGTCAGCTTGGCTACGGTATCCAAAAAGCCCGGGAGTCCCTGCAGCAGCTGGTGACTAAAATGGAAGCGGATCATGTAGGTGGTCATGCAGAAGTATTTGTTGCCCATCAGCAGTTACTGGACGACCCGGCGATCAGTGATCGTGCCCGTGAACTGATTGAAGCAGGCAAGAGCGCCATGTGGGCATGGCACCGAAGTTTTCTGGCCGAAGCGGATGAAATGCGCAAGCTGGATAACCCGCTGCTGGCGGCCCGGGCCATCGATGTAGAAGACGTTGGTCTTAGGGTTCTGCGCTACCTGATGGGCGTTGAAGGTGGCACCGATCAGCTGCCGGAAAACACCATCCTCTGTCTGGAAGACATTACGCCTTCGGAAGTGGTGACTCTCGATCGCCAGCGCGTGATTGGTATCGTGACCCTGCACGGCGGCGCGACTTCCCATGCGGCGATTCTGGCCGGTTCCCTGGGTATTCCTTACCTGGTCAACGTACCGGGCAGTGTTCGTCAGTATGAGAACGGTACCGATGTTATCCTGAACACCAACAAGGGGTACATGCTGGTTAATCCTACTCAGGAAGAGATCGACAGAACCGTTGCCCGCCAGGAACGTGCGGCGGCGGAACATGCTGCGGCGCTGCAAGTGGCGGACCAGCCTGCGGTGACTCTGGATGGCCATCATGTTGAGATCGCTGCCAATATCGCCAACCAGGACGATGCGGAAAAAGCGGTCAAAATGGGTGCTGAAGCGGTAGGTCTGCTGCGTTCCGAGTTCCTCTATATGGAACGTGCAACCGAACCCACCATGGATGAGCAGATAAAAGCCTACGAAGGTATTCTGGACGCTATGGGTAAAGACCGTCCGGTCATTATCCGTACTCTGGACGTCGGTGGTGACAAGCCTCTGGCTTATCTGCCCCTGCCAAGAGAGGAGAACCCGTTCCTGGGTGAACGTGGCGTGCGTATCGGTATTAACCGTCCGACCATGCTGCGCAAGCAGGTTCGTGCGATCCTGAAGGCGGCTCATGCCGGTCATGCCCGTATCATGTTCCCGATGATCAGCTCCCTGGATGAATTCCGTGCCGTGAAAAAACTGGTGCTGGAAGAGCAGGAAACGACAGGCGTCACCGTTGAAGTGGGTATTATGATTGAGGTGCCGTCCGCTGCGCTGCTGGCCGATCATTTTGCTAAAGAAGTGGACTTCTTCTCCATCGGTACCAATGACCTGACCCAGTACACCCTGGCTGTTGACCGTGGTCATCCAAAACTGGCGGCACGGGTCGATGGTCTTCACCCGGCAGTATTGCGCCTGATCGATATGACGGTGAAAGCAGCCAACAAAGAAGGCAAGTGGACGGGTATCTGTGGCAGCCTGGCCAGTGACCCGAATGCGGTGCCTATCCTGGTCGGCCTGGGCGTTCAGGAACTGTCCATCAGTGTCCCGGCAATCCCGGTGGTTAAGGCCCGTGTTCGCAGTCTGAACTATAAGCACTGCCAGAGCCTGGCCCGTGAAGCGCTGACTCTGGATTCAGTAGAAGACGTAAGAAGTTTGACTGCCTGATCGCAGACGATCGTCTTTCTGAAAGCCCCCTGGTTTTGGCCATGGGGCTTTTTTATTGCTGTCTGAAATATGTAGTTTTCCTGAGTTAGTACGTAGTTGTACTTTAAATCACATGGTCTTGATTCAGGTCATCTGCCGGTTAATTACTGTCCAATTATAATGCCCACCATTTGGTTGGCGGCACTTTTTGTTCACACCTTTATGTCTGCAGGGAAAGCAGAATCTGATAATTGTCTGAGCAATCTGTGATCACGACCAGTATTTATGATGGGGTGGCGATATCAATGAAAGAAATTGTGGATAAAGTGCTTGCTTCCACGGTGAAGCGAAGAACGTTTATGAAGTGGGGAACCGCTGCGGGCGGTGCGGCAGTCGTTGCTGCGCGCACACTACCTGTGAAAGCTTCTGCGACAGAGGCCAAACCTGCGGTTGAAGAGATCAAGTCAGTGTGGTCTGCCTGTACGGTCAACTGCGGCTCCCGCTGTGCACTGCGTCATCAGGTAAAAGACGGTGTGATCATCCATACCGAAACCGATAACACCGGTGACGATATCTATGGTGACCACCAGGTTCGGGCCTGTCTCCGTGGTCGTTCCTTCCGCAAGCGCGTCTACAACCCTGACCGTCTGAAATACCCAATGAAGCGTGTCGGTAAGCGTGGTGAAGGTCGATTTGAGCGCATCAGCTGGGATGAAGCGTTTGACACCATCGCTGATAACCTGAAGCGCATCAAAAAAGAGTATGGCAATGAAGCCATCTATCTCAACTATTGTACTGGTACGCTGGGAGGCACGGTTTCCAAATCCTGGCCACCAGCCGCCACACCGATCGCCCGTCTGATGAACTGCTGGGGCGGTTATCTTAACCACTATGGTGATTACAGTACGGCCCAGATTGCCGTGAGTTTACCGTATTTGTACGGCGGCAGCTGGGTAGATAATAACTGTACGTCAGATGTTGTGAATACCAGGCTGGTGGTCAATTTTGGCAACAACCCGGCGGAAACCCGGATGAGTGGCGGCGGTATTGTTTATCATCTGACCGAAGCCCGGCAACGCAGTAATGCACGTATGATCACCTTTGATCCGCGCATGACCGATACGGTCCTGGGTGCCAATGATGAGTGGGTTCCTCTGCGACCGGGTACCGATGCCGCAATGGTAGCCGGTATGGCGTGGGTGATGATTAGCGAAAACCTGGTGGATAATGAATTCCTGGGCAAGTACACCATCGGCTACGATGAAAACTCACTGCCTGCCAGCGCACCGAAAGGCGCTTCCTGGAAATCCTATATTCTGGGCAAAGGCGATGATGGTGTTGAAAAGACCCCGCAATGGGCGGCAAAAATAACCGGTGTCCCGGCAGACACCATCATCCGTCTGGCCCGTGAAATTGCCATGACCAAACCCTGCAATATTATGCAGGGCTGGGGACTTCAACGCACCGCCAATGGTGAGCAGGCCAGTCGGGCTATCTGTATGCTGGCGGTAATGACCGGTAATGTGGGTATTCCCGGTGGTGGTACTGGTGCCCGTGAAAGCAGCTACTCCATGCCCTTTGCGGTCTTTCCGACACTGACCAACCCGGTATCAACGTCCATTCCCATGTTCCTCTGGACGGATGCCATTTACCGTCATGATGAAATGACCGCGTTGACTGCGGGTATTCGTGGTGCAGAAAAGTTGACTCAGCCCATCAAATTTATCTGGAACTATGCCGGTAACTGCATCATCAACCAGCATGCGGACACCAATCGCACCCATGACATTCTCCAGGATGACAGCCAGTGTGAAATGATTGTGGTGATCGACAACCACATGACGCCCAGTGCACGCTATGCGGATATTCTGCTGCCCGATTTGACCGCGGCTGAACAACCGGATTTCGCCCCTAACGGGTACTGCGGAAATATGGGTTACACCATTTTCTGTGATACTGCGGTTGAGCCGTTGTATGAATGCCGTTCTGTCTATGACATGTGTACCGGAATTGCCAAACGTCTTGGGGTAGAAGCACAGTTCACCGAAGGTCGGGACCAGGAAGCCTGGCTGCGTCATATTTATGCAGAATCCCGGAAAATGAACCCGACACTGGTGGATTTGGACTTTGAGACTTTCCGTGAGCAGGGCATTGTCAAGCAGAAGAATCCCGGTGAACCTCATGTTCAATTCCGTGAGTTCCGGGAAAACCCCGAAAAGCATCCACTGGATACACCCTCCGGTAAAATTGAGATTTATTCAGAACGCCTGGCGAATATTGCCTCCAGCTGGACGCTGGGGGACAGCGATATTATTCGGGCACTGCCTGAATACGTTTCTTCCTGGGAAGGGCATGAGGCAGACCACGCGCAGCAGTACCCGCTGCAGATGTTTGGTTTCCACTTTAAAGCCCGTACTCACTCCACTTATGGCAACGTCGATGTGCTGCGGGAAACCAACCGGCAGGAAGTGTGGATCAACCCAGTTGATGCTCACAAGCGCAAGATAAAAGACGGTGACATGCTGAAGGTCTGGAATGACCGTGGCGAGATCCGTGTTGCTGCGAAAGTGACTGAGCGCATTATGCCCGGCGTGGTCGCCATGGGGCAGGGCAGCTGGTACGCACCAGACCGCAGTGGCGTGGACCGGGGCGCGTGTATGAATACGCTGACCACCCAGCGCCCATCGCCACTGGCCAAGGGCAATCCCCAGCACAGCAACCTGGTTAACATTGCCAGGGCATAACAGGACAGGAATTAAAGTTCGATGAAACAACCCTCAATAAAACAACTGGGATTTTACGTCGACACGGCCAAGTGTACGGGCTGCAAAACCTGTCAACTGTCGTGCAAAGATGAGAATGACCTGAAAGTTGGCGTGAACTGGCGCCGGGTTTATGAATACGGCGGTGGTAGCTGGCTTCAGAACGAAGACGGCACCTATGCCCAGGACGTGTTTGCCTACTACACCTCCATCAGCTGTAACCACTGTGCCAAGCCAGCCTGTACCAAGGCTTGCCCAACCGGTGCCATGCATAAGCGTGACCAGGACGGCCTGGTGGTGGTTAACGCCGACGTCTGTGTTGGCTGCCGTTACTGTGAAATGGCCTGCCCCTACGGCGCACCGCAGTTTGATGCCGAGAAGAAAGTCATGACCAAGTGTGATGGCTGTTTCGACCGGGTTGAGCAGGGCAAGCAGCCGATCTGTATCGAATCCTGCCCGCTGCGTGCCCTGGATTTTGGTCCGATCGAAGAACTGCGTGCCAAATACGGCACGGAAGCGGATATCGCGCCACTGCCGGACTCTTCTCTGACTGAGCCATCGCTGGTAATAAAGGCGAGCCGTCATGCCAAACCTTCCGGCGACAAGACCGGACGCATTATGAACACTCGGGAGGTATAACCATGCATGAGTTGTCACTGGTATTTTTTACGGTGCTGGCACAGGGCACCGTTGGCCTGTTCCTGGTACTGGCCAGCCTGCTGATGGCGAACAGTGATACTAAGCGTCAGCAGTTGTTGAATAAACTGCTGATGGTGGTTCTGGTGCTGCTGGGTATCTCCGGCGCTGCCGCCATGACTCACCTGGGGCAGCCATTGCGTGCCATAAACGTGATCTTTGGTCTGGAGCACCTGTCGGCACTGAGTGTTGAGATCATCACTACTGCGCTGTTTGGTGGTGCTGTTTTCACTTATGTGGCCATGGTGCACTTCGGTATTCTGGCCAAGTTGCAGAAGCTGGTTCTGGCGGGAGCCATGGTATTGGGCGTGCTGTTACTGCTGGCCATTGCCAATGTGTACACCCTGGCCACAGTGCCTGCCTGGAACAGCGGCTGGACCATCTTCCAGTTTGTTATGACCGCTTTTGTGGTGGGTATCCCGGCAGCGGCGCTGATGCTGAGAAGTCAGTCGGCCTCTTTGGGTGCTTTCCAGAAAAACGCTGATCGTGCGCTGGCCACCCTGGGCTTTATCGCGTTGGGTCTGGTGCTGGTGGGTTACCCGCTGTACCTGTTCTGGCTGGGTCAGGTTGACCTGCCTGCTAACCCGCTGGGTCTGTTTGACTACCACGGTCGTCTGATGCTGGCCCGTCTCGGTCTGTTGTTTGCCGGTCTGGGCGTTTGGGTGATGGCTGCCACGCGTGGTAATAACTCAGCGGCAGGTCTGGCAGGGTTGAGTACCGTCCTGGTGCTCACGGCGGAACTGTGTGGTCGTATCTTCTTCTATGACCTGCATATGTTTGCCAGTGGCATGTAAATAAGTACAAAGTTCCTCCTTCATAAATGAAAGGAGGAACTATTCAAAAACTCCGGACGCGTGAACGCACAATAACTATTCCCAGCTTCGCCTGATCAGGCCGTGGTTATAGCTACCCAGAATAGTCAGGAAGAAGACGCCCATATTTCACTGGAAGAAACAGGGGCTATTTTTGGAACTAACGTAATAAAAAGAACAAAAATCACAAGGCTTTTGGAATATTTACTTTTTCGTCTTTTCTTGGTGTTTTGGTTAATTTAGTACTTTTGTATTATTTTTGTGGAGCAGGGTAGACAATTAATTTACACCTTAAAAACAGTTGTTGAAACTTTTTAGTAAAAATGAAGTCTATTAAAGTGAAATATTCCGATAAACTTTGATAGAAGTAATTTTTATGGATGTATCATGCTCAACTGCTAGTAGAAGTTTTTTCTGTCCCCTTGACACTAAAGTACTATATGTATCTTCTTGCATGGCAGGTGCAACGGAAGGTTATATTCTTGGTGGGTTTTGTACCTGCGCTAAGGTGTCAAAAACTTTCGCTTATTTTTGTCTCGGCGCTTCTGTGGGCGCGGCAGCAGGAGGTGCTGCAGGTCTTGCTTTAGTGGGTGGAGGCGTTACAGGTTGGCAATTATTAAAGCGTAAAACCACTCCCCTACCTTCCATTGACCCCAAGGTGATCACACAACAGCCCGGTTCGCCCTTGATTATCTCTCATGCTCCTGAAGTAACTGTCGTATCGACAAAAATTCAAGGTGAAGTTGGATCAACCAATAACGAAACCGTGTTTTGACCCCCACCGCCGGGAATTCCAGCACCATGGACCATGATCTCTGAGTTTCATGGGGTATGGCGGTGGTGACCCGAGTCGGCTGTTATCCCCTGCGGGTGCACATGGGAACCGACCTTCGTGAAGTGTTGTTCAGGGTTTACGACAATCTCATTTACCCAAAGGCAGGTAAGCAATGGCGGGATTAAACGACAGATAATTAGCATGAATTATCCGCGGCAATTCTGCTCTTCTAATTCCCCGAACTTACGTTGCTCTTAATCCGACAGCCTCCAAGCCACACGAGTGAATCTGATGACATACTGGCAGCCTCTTCGTGGTATTGCGATGCTTGTAGTACTATCGTACATTAATTACGGTTACAGCGTAGGGAATTAATTTACAGATTAAGATAATTTGCAGAAACTTTTTAGAAAAAATGAAGTCTAAACAGTGAAACATCCTGATAAATTTCTAAAAAGGTAAAAAAATATGAACTCTTTAGGCCAATGTGCTGCTTTTAAGGATTCCTTATGCCACCCAGACACTCACGATGCATACAAGTTTGGTGCTTGTGCAGGTGGAGTGTTAGGTTATGTTGGTGGTCTGGTTACAACGAAAAAAGCTCTCGGCGTTGCTGTTTTCAGCAGTTTGGGATGCGGGGCAGTAGGAGTTATTTCAGGCCTTTCATATGCGGCTACATACGTGGCCTGTGTCAACTTAGTTTCTGATTGTACTTTTTGTCCACCTCCCATAGACTCCAGAGTGATCACAAAACAGCCCGAGATGTCCTCGATTATCACTCAGGCTCCTATACTAACTGTCGAATGGACAGAAACTCCGGATGAAAAGGAACCAGTTAATAAAATAGTCATGTAATGCCCCCCGGCAATTGCCTGCACCATGCACACCCGAACTAACCACCATGATCTCTGAGTTTTACAGAGTATGGCGGTGACGGACTCAAGTCGGCTTTTATGCCCTGTGGGTGCGCATGGGAACAGACCTTCGGAGAGTGTTGTTCAGGAATTTACGACAATCTCACTATCAGGAGGTGTTTCATCAGGTAATTGTCCAGGTAGAAAATGTTTTGGAACCTGCCGTCAATAATGCCAATGGCACCTTCAGGCCAGGCTCCCAGGACGCTCTATCATTCAGCACTCGCCTTAACCAAGACATGACAATGTCATAAAGCACCCTTTTCAGACGTATGATTTCTGACACCCTTGATCTGATCATGGCCGGTAATGACACCATTTCTGATGTTGACACCAATGGTCAGGGGCTGTGGAGAATGCATGTGGTAGACAAAATATTGTCCCTCTTGCACCCGGCGGGTATAGCTGGCCACGCAGTGTTTCATTTGTTTTCCCTCATTCGCCAGATCTTCGGGTGTTAATATCGGTATGATATCAACGGTTCCGGGATCGGGTTTGAACGAAGTAAGTCAGCCATTTCCAGTCTTTTTAACTTTTCACACCAATAGATGTGCTCTTGAGATTTCGCCAGATTATCCTGTTGAAGCGAATGAGTTCCTGCCATAGGCAAACATCTGGTAGAAATCCCCCTGTGACAAGCCAAACTTATCCGTACTGTTTTCTTTGTTGCTATCCAGCAGTTTCCACTTGGTGTCCAGTACCATCAATGGTTTGCCATCCTGCTCAATCAACAGGTCTGGCTTCAGCCGGAACCGGGGATCACTGTTGAAGTGAACCTTGGAACTTGCCTGTTCCCTGAGATGGAGTGAGGCAGGGAGTTGCTGCTTTAGTATGCGGACAACATAGGCTTCAAATACCGATTCCATGGGGAACAGTAGTGAGAAAGCCCGGGTTTTCCCGGATACAGTCAGTGGCGACACATCTAGAATCAATCTGGCCCAGGATAACGGGCTTTGATAATGAGCCATTCCCCGGCTGCGCCATTGCAAAGTCTTGCCGGATCAAAGGAAGCCTTGCTTATTCGACGACAGCGATCGCTTTCAATCCGGGTGCTGAGAAAGTCGTGTTCAAAAACCGAAATAGTATTGTTCATCGGTTTCTCACTGACTGATTACTCTTAAATAAGCATCCGGGTTGGCGAAGGCGTCGTCATTAATGGCATACACTTCGCGGTCGTCTGATAACTCGTCAGAAGGAAAGTCATCACCAAAGAGATAGCGGACATCGCTTTCCTGTTTTGTCACAAATTGCAGCGCAGCCTCACCTTTCCGGTTATCTCCCAGTATCAGGCGAATCTTGCCCAAGTCCTCAAAGAAATACTCCTGTAGCAGAGGCAGAATTTTCTTTTTGAATATGGAACCCAATTCATCAAACTTGTCATCTTCACTCTCTCTTTCAGCGATAGGCATAAAGAAAGCGTGGCCAAGTGTGTGCTCACGGTCGTAGAGATACTCGATACGATCATTCAGCGTGCGCAACAGGGCTCCTATGTTAATGCCTTTCACCGTCATGGCATCCAGCTGTTGGTAATCGGGCATCATTTCAATAAAATCAAAACGACGACGTAGGGCAGTATCCATCGTAGCCAGAGAACGGTCTGCTGTATTCATGGTGCCGATGATATGCAGGTTTGCCGGAACCGTAAATGTGTCGCCTGAGTAGGGGAGCTGTACCGATAAAGCCTCTTTCTGCCCCGCCCGTTTGGAAGGCTCAATCAGGGTAATCAGTTCGCCAAAAATTTTAGAGATATTACCACGGTTGATTTCGTCGATGATCAGTACGAACGGCTCAGGGCTGGATACGGTAATCGACTCAAAACAGGTACATCGTACTCTTCAACCAGGTGGCTCAGAATCGCTTTGACATATGAAGGGTTATAAATTCGTTCATGGTTAACCCTCTGATACTCATTCCAGAGATGTTCAATAGCTACCGGGTAGCCCCTTTCCAGATTTTCATTTAGCCTTTAACAGAGCATCGTACTCTGCTTTCAGTTGATCACGATCCTGACAATCGTTGAACTCCGCCCTGGCAGCTTTAACGGCCTTTTCTATTACATGGTAAGTTTTGCCGGTTCCGGGAGGGCCGTAGAGAATAGTATTTGTTCCGTTTTTCACGTTATTCATAGTTCCTGCTTTCACATAATCAGTGGGCTGACATTCAGCAATGGCCGGTGCTTCTTCCAGGTCGTCTGCGGTGAAATTGCTGGCTTTTTGATAGAGCTTCCAAAAAGCAATATTTCTTTGGTAGATATCCAATTCATCGGAAAACAGCGGTGCAGTCACCTTTAAAACATTGAGGTTAACCTGACTCCAGTTACCACGCGTTTCTACATTCACCAGGAAGTGTTGTTTTAACACTTTTGCTAATTTTTCTGTGCGGATTGTAATACTAAAAGAGACAGGGCTCCTTCAGACTGATTCAGCCTCACATCTTCAAAAGGAAAGCGAATCTTGCGTTTTATTTGTGATGGATCACAAAAATCAGGCTCAGCAAAGCTTACTTTGGTGACTACACCTTTGGCAACAAGACCACGGGGCTCTTGACCGGTGCGCATCAAATAGATGATGTCGTTTATTTTGGGTTGTTGGCTGTAGCACGACCAGGTGATTTCATCACCAATTTGGCAGGATGAATCGTCTTCTTCTCCAAATGAGAATAAGTTGGGATTCCATGTCAGAAGGTATGCACTCATTTTATCGCTGTCGTAGCTCACAGTAAAATCGATAAAGGCAGGAATATAATGGAAAAAAGATGGTGATGGTTATCAGTTAAAACCGCAGGCTATAAACGGTTGAACTGAAGGCAATTGTCGTTTTTACAGCCTTTGAGGATTACGCTGTGAAAATTATTTTGGAGTGCAATAAGCGTTTCTGTATTCATACTTTCCTTACCCTGAATTTGCAACTCACTATTGCCATTACTGGTCTCTGCAATAAGCTGGCCTTTCAGAATTGACTTGGATTTTCAAGATTCACTGCCCGGGTTTGGCAACAATTACTTTGTGGCCTTCTCTTGGTATTACGGTGATTGCAGTACTTTCGTATCAGAATTACGGTTACAGAGTAGGGGAATTAATTTACAGCTTAATAGAAATTGCAGAAACTTTTTAATAAAAATGAAGTCCATAAAGTGAAATATTCTGATAAATCTCTAAAAAGGTAACAAGTATGAACGCTTTAGGCTCATGTACTGCTACTAAAGATTGCTTATGCCCCCCCGGCGCTCACGTTAACTACAAACTTTGTGGTGGGTCAGGTGTAATGATAGGCGGTGCTTTTGGCATGCTGTGTTCATGTTGTACAAAACCTATCGAGGTAAGTACTCTCATCTCTTTGGGAAGCGCGGCAGCAGGAGGTGCTTCAGGTCTTGCATTAATAGCTGCAGGCACGTCCTGTTATCACTTGATTCGGAACGATGATACCATTAATCAACCTTCCATTGGCTCAAGAATAATCACACAACAGCCCGGGATGCACTCGATTATCTCTCATGCCCCTGTAATAACTGTCGAATTGACAGAAATTTCAGGTAAAAAGGGAACAACCATTAAAATAACCGTCTGACACTCCCTGCCCTTCGGGCGCGATAGGGCGGGGAGTGTCGTGCGCCGTGTAAACGGTGTATTGGAGTGCCACAAACGTGGCTGAGATTGCTGGTATATCTCATACCTACTGTAGTTAGGTACGCCTGGTAACAGGCTGAATTCCTGAAAAGGAGTGCTGAACATAGCATCTACAGAAAAGGCTGAGCAAAGGGGAGCAATCCGAACGATGCCGGTCAAGGTAATGTGCCTATGGTTAAGACCATACCGTTTAAACCCTAGTCATGGCGTTTCACCGCACCCGCAGCCCATGATTGCTATTGAGTTGCGCCGACCTTTGAGAGACCTCTGTGACGCCTGGGTCTGCGAATGCAAATCTCGACCAACAGGGTCGGGCCACCTGAGATCAGAGCAGGATAAATGACGGACAGGGAACCTAAGGGCATAGCATCTCTTATACACTGGAAACATGGGATCGCCTAAGCTGGTCTTGACCTGTATGGCGACAGAGTCTCCGTAGTACCCAATGTCAGGCTGTAATGGTACTGGCAGTCGGTAAACAATCCGGCCTATCCGGACGGTATAAGCAAGCAGTGATGCGAGTGAAAGCCGAAAGGGAGAAGGGGGGCAGTGTTGTGTGATCTTTAATTTTCGACGGTAATGGATAGTGAATATGCTTTCCGGAAGAACACAACGAAAATTAGAGGGACTTGAGATTTGTTCTCGAAATGGGAAGTACCGATGTCGAGACTTGTTCAAAATGGCGCTAGAGTGCCGTGACCTCTGGTTGTAGGCATACGCCAATATCTATGCCAACAGTGGTGCAACCGCTGTGGGAAGTGATGGTGTGAGCCTTGATGGGCAATCGATTGAAAGAATTGATCATCTGATCAGTCTTTTGAAAAACAACGAATACTTCCCAGTACCATCAAGACGAGTCTACATACCCAAAGCAAATGGGAAACAACGCCCTCTGGGTGTTCCATCGGGTATGGATAAACTCGTTCAAGAAGTGTGGCGCATGTTACTGGAAGTGGTCTATGAACCAACATTCAGTATCAACTCCCATGGTTTCAGACCGGGACGATCCTGTCACACAGCTTTGAAAGAAATCCAAACCAGTTGGACAGGCTCCAAGTGGTTCATCGAGTTCGACATTAAAGGGTACTTTGATAATATCGATCATCAGAAATTGGTGTCGATAATAGAGAAGCGCATTGATGACAGGCGATTTATTTCTGTAATCAAGCGGATGTTAAAAGCCGGATACATGGAAGAGTGGCAATTCTACAAAACCTACTCTGGTACACCGCAAGGTGGGATAATTTCACCTATTCTTGCGAACATTTATCTCAACGAGTTAGATGATTACATCAAGGAGCTTCAAGCCTCAGTTACATGCGGTAAGAAACGGCGGGATAATCCGGATTACAACTGCATTAAGCGTCAGAAAGCCAAGGCTGAGAAAGAACTTGAACGTGTCAGGCAGCATGGTGATCAAGAGGCCATAAAGAGAGCAAACCAAGAGGTGAGGATTCAGCAGGAGTTGCTTTTTAAAACCTCATCAACGGATCAGCATGACCCCAGTTATCGTCGGTTGAGATATTGTCGCTACGCAGATGACTTTCTACTGGGATTTATCGGTTTAAGGCAGGAAGCTAATGCGATCTACAGCGCTTAAAAGCCACGTTGAGACCGATCTGAAGCTTGAAATAGCAGAAGAAAAGTCTGGGATCAGGCATGCGCCGACCGAGGGATGTCAATTTCTTGGGTATAACATTGACGCAAAACCAACACCAAAAATACGGTGGGTCAAGCGAGATGGCAAACGCTTCAAGAAGCGAACAATGGCGCAACACATCTCACTAAGAGTTCCAGCTGAAAAGCTGCGTGGCTTCGCTCGCAAGAATGGCTATGGCAACTATGCCAACAAGACAGCCATTCATCGGGCACGGATGTTAAGCCAAAGCGACGTGGAAATCGTGTTACAGGTGAATGCGGAATTGCGGGGCTTCTCGCAATATTATTCGCTGGCCAATAATGCGAAAACGGAGCTTGCGGCAATTGTAGAGGTTAAGCATGCTCAAAACATTGGCCTCGAAACACAAGTGTAGTGTGAAGACGGTCAGTGGAAGGCTTCGAGCAGGCAACCGGCGAGGAGTAAAAGCCGCAGACAGATTCTATCCACTGTGGACGCTCAAAGATCTCAGAAAGTCATTGCCAGCCAAACCTGATTTGCTCCCGGCCACTGCAAAATACAGTGGTAGGACAGAGCTAATTACCAGAATGCTGGCAAAACGCTGTGAATATTGCGGCAAGACTGAAGGGAAATTTGAAGTACACCATGTACGCAAGCTGAAGGACATTAAAGATGGTACAAAGACATGGCAAAGACTCATGATAGCGAGAAATCGCAAAACTCTCGTACTCTGTGTTGAATGCCATGACCTGCTGCATGCTGGCAAGCTGCCAGACAACAGGTACAGTCCTCGTAACAGCATGGAGAGCCGTGTGCAGTGAAAGCTGCACGCACGGTTCGGAGGGGGGGAAACGGCAACCTGTTTACAGGAGCACGTTCCCTACCCACTAGGAGGCTGTCCGAGAATAGCGCCCGTAGCGAGGATGGCAGAAAATTGAGGATAAAAATTCCGTTTTGTGAGGTGAATAGCGGGGCTATTTGCCGAACAAAAAGGAATTTTTAGGCCAATTTGCTGCCACCGCAGTAGGGCAGTCTGACTTACCCACAGGCTGTTGTTAAGCGATGGTGAGAATTAACGACAAATATATTGTATAAGTTATCCACGGCACTTCTGCTCTTCTAATTCCCTGAACTTCTGTTGCTCATAGTCTGACAGCACAAGACCATAGCTTTTTACCACGCGAGTGAATCTGGCAACATACTGGCAGTGGAAAGACTTCGAAGGTGGTAACCACTCAAGGGCACCTGATGCCCCTTTCTGGCGGTTGACACTGGCCTGGACGGCAAAAAGGTTCACTTCATCATTGGCAAACTGCACTCTTTTTGCCTTCGACCATTGATCAGCCCCACGATCCCACGCCCATCTCAGAGGCACTAAATGGTCGATATCAACCTGGCGAGCTTCATAAAACGTCTTTCCCGTGTAGGGATCAAGCCATCTGCCCCGATATACTGCGCACTGGTTCCCGGCGGTATCTATCGCGCTGGTACTCTGCTTCATCAGAAGCTCGTGGCGAGTGTTCATACAGTCCCTGTCTTCATCAGCCCAATCACCAAAATATGAACGGTCATATTTTGCCGGACTCTGGCGGTACGTTGCCGCATTCGACTTTTTTAAGCCTGATCCTTTAGGAAGTCTGCCGCCGGAGCTGAGGCAATCATTGAGAGAGTAGAAGGCAGTATATTTTTTTGTTCTCTCATAGCTGGAGCTAGAGATATCGTGACAGATGCCTGACTTGCTCTTTTTTACCAGTTCTGCACTATTTACAGAGGTGCTCAAGAGTGCCAGAAACGTTATCAGGAGGTGTTTCATCGAGAAATTGACACAGGATTGAATATTAGACGACAAAATACATTAAAAGGACTATTGAATAAATACCGCCTCTTGTACGGTGCTGGCTCAGGGAACCGTTGGCTTGTTCCCGGTACTGGTCTGCCTGCTCCCGCTGGGCCTGTTTGACTGATATGGTCGTCTGGTCTGGTTCGTCTACAGAGTCAAACTCGGATAAATATAATTTTTTAAGTAGGAACGTTGAAAAGCTATAATGGCGTAGCGGGAAAGAAAATAAAAGCGACGTTTGTTGTATTACTATATGACCATTTCCTTATTATCAAACACTCGTACATTAAAGTATGAGAGTCGAGTAATAAAAATATTTGATCACTATCGAATGAATAACCTACTGTTTAATCCTAATGATAAAAACTTGCATATTTAGTGAGTGTTAAATGAAGCCAATTTCATCAACTCAAGTTACAAATTTATGCCTGCCAGATGATGATCAGAAAGTTAAACAAAACCACATACACATTTCTACAGAAGGTTACCGGTACACTGTTGGCGGTAACGGCGTTTTTGTAAACACCTTTTGTAAGGCATTTCACGAGCGTAGTTGTAGAAATATCATGGTTCTTCCACTGCTTGATTTCGTAGAGGATACAGATGTAAAAAAATCAATCACTGCTGGCTGTCAGCTTTCTTCTGGTGAATTAATATTGGTTGAAAGATGCAGTGATATGCCTGAATGTGATGTCTATAGAGTCCAACCAACAGGGGGGCAGAAAAGGTATTTTGAAAAGCATATTAATTCATACAATATAGAGCAAGAATACAAAGACTCTTTGGCAGAGGATCTTTACTTTAAAGAACAAGGAATTAATGATTCTGATGAAAGGTTGAAATTTGCTGGTGCTATATCTCTAAAAATGTGTGTGTTTAACCAGATAGCGGCAAAATTTGTCAACGAAGTGCTTTTGCCAACAATGGGAAGCAAAAATGTATATATTCATGATCATTTTTTTGGAGGATCCCTTCAATACGTTAATCACTTCGAAAACGTTAAAAAAGTGAACTGGGTACATTGCTTAAGTCCCCATACGGGTTTTAGCGACTGTATGGCCAATAAAAAGCCTGTTTATACAACCCAGAGCTATATGAAGATGGATGAGAGCAAGTTCTGCAAGCTACCGGATTATGAAAAACCTGCAAGAGAGAGGGCAATTAAACATGCTGATGTAATTTTAACAGTATCGAAATATGCCCAATCTTTTCTGACATTTAAACATCCTCTCATATCAAAGTTCTTGAGGATTCACAAAAAGGCGATCCGCTCAATCAAAAGCTGCTCAGATTTATCAAAATTTAGCCTGGGTGCTACCGCCAAAAAATACGGGTTAGAAGGAACTCCGGAAAAAAATATCAAATCAAAACTCAGAGACCTTTTCTTTGCTGGAAAATTGCCTTTAAAGCCACCATTGAATAGCAAAGGATGTGTGAACCCAGTCACTAAAAACTTACCAATTGTTTTTTTTATGGGCAGGCCTCATTTTGAAAAAGGGACAGAGCATGTACTGAATATGGTAAAAAAACTGGATTGCCTGTTTTTTATTGTTTCTAACGGAACAGAAAAAGATCCATTTATTCAAGCTATTCAGGAAACAAAAGCAGCAAGAAATAACCTCGTTTTACTTACTAAAAATCAAGAGCATAAGCAACTCTTAATGGCTGTTGCGGACTATGCCGTTATTCCTTCTCTGGCTGAGTCCTTAGGCTTGATTGCCGGTGAATGTCATTCTATGGGGCTGCATGTAATCAACTCGGATGTAGGGGGACTGCCTGAGGCGTCACCTCCTTGCGATGAATGCAGAACAGAAGTTCATTCAAATGCTGAGTATGGCCATTATTCAGAAGATACAAATAAAGCATTCCTCCAGGTAGTTAGTGAAAAGTTAAAAGCCGGAAGGCCCAGGTCATCTCACATTGTTAGGCATGCCAGTTATTTCCATTCAATGGAGAAATTTACTACTTCAATAGAAAATGCTCTTTCTAATTAAACGTATTTCTTTAATCGTGTGGCAATTCCAGCCTTCAAAGGCTATTGCCACTCTATAGCAACTTGTCTGAGCAAAAACGAACTGGCTGCCAAGCAGGGTATCCTGTGTGCATCTTCAGTCATCATAAGCTTCAAACTCAGATCAGTACCTGCCTTGGTTATTTTCAGGCAAGGTAACAGGATCAGCCTCGTCATCATACTCTGGTGGCAGCAGCAAAAAGTTCCTTGCAAGTGTGGAATTGGGCATCATTTGGTAAAAAATTTTCCCGTCATGTACGCTCGACTTCACAGAATAGCCGCGCTCACTGAGCAGTCGGGCACCCGGAGAGTCCGGCTGCCGGAGCATCTGCTCCAGTTCAGATTGTTCCAAGGTACCAACAGAGGGCAGGATGGCCTTCTGCTGCAGTCGTATCGTCTCAGTTTCCAGGGCATCCCGGATGTCAGCCGACATAAGTTTTTCCAGCCCGGGTTGGTTCGCCACCACGATCATCTTTTCTGCCAGGGTCATTGCTTCGGGTAACCGGACTTGTCGAAGTTCCCCTTCATTGTGCAGGCGTCGATAAGCGCCACCGGACCCGGTATCCGGATCCCAGCAACCAGGCGGTTGGTGATCTGTACTCCGCCGGTGGTGTTTTGTGAAGCAAGGTGAAATACCGGCTTTCTCAGCGATAGCGAACCGGACCAGATCGTTCAGGCACTCACGCAAACACTGATAGGGGTCCGGTGCCTGCTCAATCAGTAATCGTCGTTTATGGTTATCAACCGGGAGATGGTATCGACTGGTGAACGGATTGGGCACCTGGTGATGCCATCCCCCGGTAATGCTGGCCAGATCCCGAAAGCTCAACATGACTGACTGGATCAGCAGGGTGAAGTCCGGGTTGTTGACCACGGACAGCAGTTCAATCTTTTCTGGCTGAAAATAGCCATCATGGATCATTTCACTGGTGTCAATTTCTGCTGAGTCCGGTGTCAGCCTGATCGTCGGAAAGTCCTCCCGTGGTGGTTTGACCCGCAGGATATCCACAGTATCCCCAAAGCGCAGCACCTGACGCAGCAGTAACTCTTCCTCTGTGCATTGGTGGTCAGGAGTAAACGACGGATTTTCAGCATCCATCATTTTGCAGTTTTTGTTTCTCAGGGCGCTGGCCACCAGGGTAACCAGCTGCCCGGGGTACTGTTGCAACCTGGTCATATCACGCTGAAACAGTTCTGCTGCCCGCAGCTCTTCAACATTTTTATGCTCATCTTCAGCGACAGCATCGTGGTAGAGTTCGGCAATGGGTAGTAACTCTTGCAACTCAGGATGCTTCAGCAGTAATTCCCGGAATGGCTTATGAAAGTCGGGCAAAACTTTACTATCCATGAGGAACTCGGTGGCCAGCTGTGTGCGCAGGGCGTGATCCAGTCCGTGCCATTTGCGGTAATAGGGTTTTATGCCATTCGCCAGAATGGATTGTGCCCTGTTGGGATGGGGAAACTGGTAATAATACTCACCGACTTTCAGGGTAATTGACTTATAGCGTCCATCAGGCAGGATTTCCATGCCCTCAAAGGTGGGCGGTGATGCCAGAAAATTCACCAGCCAGTCCGGCTGGCATTCTCCCTGTTCCTTTCGCCGGACCACAACGGCAGGCTTGCAAGTGTAATATTCCCCCGGAAAAATACTCAGCCTTTGATCAATGGATCGATTGAGCGTCGCTGTATTCTTTAAATGCTCTCGTAACTGTTCATCACTGTATCGAAGGGGTGAAAATCTATTTTCCAGAAATTCTTTAACTGCATGCCCATAAATCGGCTCATTGGTAAAAAAGTGATCATAAAACTCCTCGCCAAGCAGTCCAGCAGCCTCCCGATGGTGATCTGAACTATCCAGCTGGCGGTGATTCAAATGCTCGTGCAATGCTTTTTTCAGGATCGATACTCTGTTCGCTATCATATAATGTTTAGTAACGGGGCCGTCCTCATCATTGCAAAGAAGTTCCCACAGCACCTCGTTACGAATGGCATTGGCTTCATCGTCGGTCAGCAGATTGGCCCGGAGAAAATGATTGGCAGATGTTAATATTTCAAGATGATCTGCAAGCTGGGTTGATGTTTGATAATTGAGATAGATTCTTGCGCCGTAAGCGATGAGCAGGCAACACACCAGTGGATTGCAGTGGACAGGTGTTGACTCCTTGTACCCTAATAAATAGGGAACAAACAATTTGTTATTTAATAACTCCCGGCAGATGACCGCTTGTGCGGCAAAGGTGGGTTTAACCTGCTCGAAAATGTAGTCCCAGCTAGACTGCTTGTCGTGTATCTCGAAATCATAATATAGCCAGGGAAAGTGTTTATGAAACGGGGTCTGCTCAAGCAAAGCTTCCAGTAATAGATTCGGTAAACCCACTTTGCTGTTGACCCCGTCCACCCGGGCTGGAAGTTCGCTTAAGAATGTTGCTGAATCACAGTTCTCGATGGCTGTCAGGATGGCTTTGATGTCGGTGCCAAGCGCCTTGACACTGGCTGATACTGTGCTGACCTGCTCCGGAATATTTTTCAGCAGCTGCAGAAATCGTTCACCACCGGACTGACTCAATAACTGGTAAAGCCTGAGTTCCTGTCCAGTGAAGTTGACATATTGAGAGAAGGCACGGATGTTTCGCCGCAGCATTAGCGCTTGTGTACGGCTGATTTCCACCGGGGGAGACAACACCCCCTGATAACTGTTGTACAGGCACAGTTTTACAGGCTCACGGAACTCATCACCGGACGCGTTACCTTTATTTTGCTCGAGCGTCAGAATATTGCCCATGACTTCTTCAAGACGGCGAAAAGAAAACTCCCTGGTAAAGTCCAGAAGATAGCCATAGTGCATGCGGTCAAAATTAATGTGACAGAGAATTTCCGGATATTTGCCTGCTTCTTTAATGATCCATTCAGACGGTTGGTGCAGTAAATAGCCATTTACACCAAGGTGTCCTGAGGTTAAAGGTGATTTGCTAAACAGGGAGTGCTTTCTGTGGTAACTCTCTGCTATTTTCTCTTCCAAAACATGCCAGCTGGTAATTTTCTTGGTGTATGTGAACCAGCTGCACGGTTCCCCCGAGTCATTCGAACTGACATCTTTTTTATAAGCCCAGAGCATATGGCAGCCGGGCGCAGGTTTCAGAACCGTAATGACCTGGTCTGGCCTGGTTCCAAATTGATCCGGCCGCTTGGCTTCTATTGCATATTGGGCACCGGGTGATAATAAACTCACTGGTCTGTATTGATCGCCTGAACCGGCAGCTTGTAATGCATTGACAACACGAACCATCATTCCGCCAAACTGACCGAATGCGGCAACAGGATTGTATTCCTCTTTCTTGCCGCCTGTCGGTGGTGGATGAAATCCTGACGAACCAATGCTTGCTTCCGCCTGAGGTATGGACATATCAAGGGTCTCAATGAATTTAAAATCGTATATCGGACTGCATGGGAGTAAGGCTCCGCCTGAGTGAAATGAGCACAAACTTCAGACACCGAAAATATCGAAAGGTTCCCCGTAATCTGGCAGCCCGGGCAGGTGCCATGCAAAGCACAGCGGCGGAAGTACCGCCGCAGCCATGTCACCGAAGTGGCAGTGCAGTTTTGTCCTCAATAATCATGATCAATTACAGGGTGCGCCGTGCTCTGTAGCGTGCTCGAATAAGTTCCTACCCTCTTCAGTAATTGCCTCAAACCCGGCAAAAAATTGATCCAGGTCAATCGGTTGTTTGTTGACCAGCTCGTATTATCAGCACTATTTCACCAGTTCATTATTTGTACAGAGATGCATTTTGTCAGGGGTAACACTACCTGTTTGTGTGCTGGTTTCCGGTTTTAGTGATAACGGTAAAATAAATGAAGAAACTTCTCGATAGTGCGCTGTCGTCTGTCATCAAGCGAAGAACGTTTATCAAGTGGGGGACTGCTGCGGGGAGTGCCGCTGTTGTCGCTGGCAATGCGTTGCCTCTGAAAGCCATGGCAACGGATTCAACGCAGGCAAGAGCCGCTGGAGACAAGGTGACCTGGTCTGCCTGTATGGTGAACTGTGGCAGCCGCTGTCCTCTCCAGGTGCATACCAAAGATGGCGTTATCACCCATGTTGAATCGGATAACCGGGGCGATGACGTATACGGTGATCATCAGATTCGCGCCTGTCTGCGCGGTCGCTCTATCAAGCAACGGGTATACAACCCTGATCGTCTGAAATACCCCATGAAGCGGGTTGGCAAGCGTGGCGAAGGCCGCTTTGAGCGCATCAGCTGGGATGAGGCGCTGGATACCATCGCCAGACAGTTAAAGTACACCATCGATACTTACGGTAACGATGCGATCTATTATCAGTATGGCTCCGGAACCCAGGGCTATAAAACCGACGGTCCTTTTGCCTCCAAGCGCCTGCTGAATATGCTCGGTGGCTTTCTGCCTTATTACGGTAACTACAGCTGGGGACAGATTCAACGTGCGCTGCCGTTTACTTATGGCGGTGGACGTCCAGCGGCGTTCGGCAGTTTCACCAGTGAAATCGCCAATGCAGAATTGCTGGTCATGTTTGGTTACAACCCGGCAGAGACCCGCATGAGTGGCGGTGGGGAAATCTACGAGCACATCAACTCGGTGAACAGCAAAAATGTGCGTACCATCATCATTGACCCGCGTTATACCGACACCATGCTGGGCAAAGAGTCTGAGTGGATTCCAATCCGCCCGGGGACCGATGCTGCCCTGGTAGAAGCCATGGCCTGGGTGCTGATCAACGAGAAGATGGTGGATGAAGCATTCCTCGAGGCGTTCTGTGTTGGCTATGATGAAAAAACGCTGCCAGCCAGTGCACCGAAGAATGGCCACTACAAAGCGCACATTCTGGGCCGAGGTGCTGATGGCATCGAGAAAACCCCGGAGTGGGCGGCAAAAATTACCGGTATTCCAGCGAAAAAAATCATTCAGCTGGCCCGGGAAATTGGCAGGGCCAAACCTGCCTACATTATTCAGGGTACCGGTATTCAGCGTCAGGCCAACGGTGAACAGGCGAGCCGTGCCATCTGCATGCTGCCAATTCTGACCGGCAATATTGGCCTTGCCGGCACCAACACCGGCGAAATGCCAGGAAACTATGGCTTCCCGGTGAAAACCCTGCCCATGGGTACCAACCCGATCAAGACGGCGATTCCATTCTTCAAATGGACAGATGCGATTCATCGTCACCATGAAATGACGGATAAGACCGATGCTCTGCAGGGCGGCACGTCACTGAAGAATCCGATCAAATTCATCTGGCAATATGCGGGCAATATCACGGTTAACCAGCACTCTGATATCAACCGGACCAAAGAGATCCTGTCTGATGAGAGCCTGTGTGAGTTTATCCTGGTGTTTGAAAACCATATGACACCTACCGCACGGTTCGCGGATATTCTGCTGCCGGATATCACCACCATTGAAAATTATGAAGTGGCCAGCAACGGCTATGCCTCGGGCACTCTGGGCGCGGTGATTCCGCTGGTGCCTGCTATTGCCCCGATGTACGAGTGCCGCAGTGCATACGACATCTGTGCAGGTATTGCCAAACGCTTTGGTCTGGAAGCGCAGTACACAGAAGGCAAGACCCATGAGCAGTGGGTGGCGGAACTGTACGAGCAGATGCGTAAAGAACAGCCTCAGGTGCCAACACTGGAAGACCTGCGTCGTGACGGTCCCTACAAACAGCTGGCACCGAAGCATATTCGCATCGCTCTGGAAGGTTTCCGTAAGGATCCTGTGAACAATCCTCTGGGAACCCCATCCGGGAAAATCGAAATTTACTCCGAACAACTGGCGACCATTGCCGCCGAGTGGGAGCTGCCGGAAGGGGATGTGGTGACACCGCTGCCACAGTACGTCACCACCTGGGAAAGCCATCTGGATCCTTTGACTGAGAAGTATCCGCTGCAGCTGATTGGATTTCACACCAAGGGCCGTGTGCACTCCACATACCACAACGTCGCTTTCCTGCGTGAAGCAGTGACCGATGCCGTGTGGCTGAACCCGGCAGATGCACAGGCCCGGGGAATCAAAGATGGCGACATGCTGAAAGTCTGGAATGACCGTGGCGAGACCCGGGTTCCGGCTAAAGTCAGCCCCCGGATTATGCCGGGTGTTGCTGCCCTGGCCGAAGGTGCCTGGTACGCACCGGGTAAAGACGGTGTTGACCGTGGTGGCTCATTCAACGTGCTGACCACTCAGCGCAGTACGCCGCTGTCCAAGGGTAACCCGATGCACACCAATCTGGTTGAAATTGCCAGGGCATAACAGGATAGGAATTAAAGTTCGATGAAACAATTGGGATTTTATGTCGACACGGCCAAGTGTACGGGCTGCAAAACCTGTCAATTGTCGTGCAAAGATGAGAATGACCTGAAAGTCGGTGTGAACTGGCGCCGGGTCTATGAATACGGCGGTGGTAGCTGGTTTCAGAACGAAGACGGCACCTACGCCCAGGACGTGTTTGCCTATTACACCTCCATCAGCTGTAACCACTGTGCCAAGCCAGCCTGTACCAAGGCCTGTCCAACCGGTGCCATGCATAAGCGTGACCAGGATGGCCTGGTGGTAGTTAACGCCGACGTCTGTGTTGGCTGCCGTTACTGTGAAATGGCCTGCCCCTATGGCGCACCGCAGTTTGATGCCGAGAAGAAAGTCATGACCAAGTGTGATGGCTGTTTCGACCGGGTTGAGCAGGGCAAGCAGCCGATCTGTATCGAATCCTGCCCGCTGCGAGCCCTGGATTTTGGTCCGATTGATGAGCTGCGTGCCAAATACGGCACGGAAGCGGATATCGCGCCACTGACGGACTCCTCTCTGACTGAGCCATCGCTGGTGATGAAGGCGAGCCGTCATGCCAAACCTTCCGGTGACAAGACCGGACGCATTATGAACACTCGGGAGGTATAACCATGCATGAGTTGCCACTGGTATTTTTTACGGTGCTGGCACAGGGCACCGTTGGCCTGTTCCTGGTACTGGCCTGCCTGCTGATGGCGAACAGTGATGCCCGCCGTCAGCAGCTGTTGAATAAACTGCTGATGGTGGCTCTGGTGCTGCTGGGTGTCTCCGGCGCTGCGGCCATGACTCACCTGGGTCAGCCATTGCGTGCCATGAATGTTATTTTTGGTCTGGAACATCTGTCGGCACTGAGTGTTGAGATCATCACCACTTCGCTGTTTGGTGGTGCTGTCTTCACTTATGTGGCCATGGTGCACTTCGGTATCCTGGCAAAGTTGCAGAAGCTGGTTCTGGCGGGAGCCATGGTATTGGGCGTGCTGTTACTGCTGGCCATTGCCAATGTGTACACCCTGGCCACAGTGCCTGCCTGGAACAGCGGCTGGACCATCTTCCAGTTTGTTATGACCGCTTTTGTGGTGGGTATCCCGGCAGCGGCGCTGATGCTGAGAAGTCAGTCGGCCTCTTTGGGTGCATTCCAGAAAAACACTGATCGTGCACTGGCCACCCTGGGCTTTATCACCCTGGGTCTGGTGCTGGTGGGGTACCCGCTGTACCTGTTCTGGCTGGGGCAGGTTGATCTGTTTGCTAATCCGCTGGGTCTGTTTGACTACCACGGTCGTCTGATGCTGGCCCGTCTCGGTCTGTTGTTTGCCGGTCTGGGCGTTTGGGTGATGGCTGCCACTCGTGGTAATAACTCATCGGCAGGTCTGGCAGGGGTGAGTACCGTCCTGGTGCTCACCGCTGAACTGTGTGGTCGTATCTTCTTCTATGATCTACATCTGTCGTCTATGTGATCAATATAATTATTATGTAAGCGAGTAAATGCAGGACACCTGCAGTTATAAGCACAATAGCCTGAAAATCCCTATACAGGGCTTTTCAGGTTCTGCTGGTTCTTTTTACCCTCAACTGTTCACCGGTTTTCTCTCCAGAAACTTCGCTTTAGACGTTTCAGGTTGGCCGGTTCCAAACGCTGGTCTTCACCGACAAGGCATTCAGAACCGATGCACACCTTCATTTCTCCGCCTTTGGAGATCACAGAGGGTTGAGGCGCAATGGAGCGACTGTTCAGTATCATTCTTCGACCGTGTGAGCCCATATTCTCCATAACGGATACATTCAACACGCTAGTACCATCCTCAATATTCACGGCATAAAAATAATTGAGCCCGACGCCCGGATTACAGCTGTTAGAGGACATTTGAGGAACAAAAGAGCTAAACAGCAGCATGCCATTGATCAGTGAGGCCCGGCCCAGGATTTTCTCGCCGGGATCTTCCAGTCTCATATACCAGCCAGCAGCTCCGCTCAAAGAGCCCAGTGCCGCATTTTTATCCCACTGGTTACCGTGTTGAATGATGTTGGAGGTCGCATCGTACAGTGACCACTCAGTAATGACCCCACCGTTGGCATACCGGTAAGTGGTCGGCTTGTTAAAGATATTGCGGTCACGAATTACATACATACGATCCTCCACCGCCGTATTCATGGGGCTGGGGCGGGTACCGCTGCCTATGGCGATATTGAGATATTCGCGATTGCTGTCAACGGCTACAGTGGGTGCCTCAAAAAAACGCCGGGCATCCACTTCAGACTCGCCTGCCAATTGGGCAATCAGACCACCATTGGCGAAATTCCAGGACCCGGTGTTATCGGGATTGATATCAATACGGAACACCTGACCGCCAATATCCACTGCATAAAAGTAATCGGTCAGGCCATCCTGGTTGATATCAACCAATGTCAGATCTGCCGGAATACTGTATTCCATTTCCGGGATGCTCAGGTTACCGTTTTTGCCGGCATGCCAAAGCATTTCACCGGAATAGGCATCGACCATATATATTGCCCGGCCTATGTCGTTTTCCTCAATTTCCGCTTGCTGGTCAGCATCTTCGTCATAGCCCCCGCCAAACAGCAACACATACCGTTCAGACCCCTGCCACTTGACCTTCGTTAACTGCGCCTTTGACCAGGTTTGTCCCAACTCCGAAAAGTCGGGATTTCTGGATGGATCGTCGTCAGCCTTGTTATTGGAATCCACATCCCCTTTGATAACCCATCTAAGCTTCGGGGTATTCCGGTTAGTGACGTCCAGAGAATAGATATTACTGCCTCCCCTGCGCATGGTCAGGAATAAGTAGGCATGCCCATGACCGTCCGTTATGTTGCCATCGCCGTTCCAGTCCCTGAAAAAGACAGTTATCGGTCCATCCATGCCATATATTTTGGCTCTGCCAGGGTCGGGCTCCGGTGGTGGAGCTGGCCATTCATGCCTGGGCCTGATATCACAAACAGTGTCGCCGACCAAGTGTGGAAAGTTGTAATGCCATTTACAATATTCAGGATGTGCACACCTTGCTCTTGACCAATCCCAATCGCATTCATCATCGTTCGTGGGTGTCGGGGGGATAAGACGACAACTCTCGCTCAGGTTTAAATCTCCCCACTCAAACCTTTCTTCACAATAACGGGCCGGCACACAGGCACCGGGTACCTGGTAATTCCACACACACTGTGAATCCGATGTTGGCGCACCGGATATCGCCGGGCGAACCGTCCCCTCCCGGTACATTCGCAGGTTGCCCAGCAATTTCTTGGGAATGAACGAGAAAGTAGTGTACCCACTGGTATCCACAGCATGGAGAAAACCATCATTGGTGGTAAAAAAAATGGTTTTATCCACATCACCATGCCACCCCCAGGGGTTATAAGTAACAATGACCGGCTGAGTATGAATAGGGTCACCCATACTGAACCGTGGTTCTATCAACACACCATCGCCATCGTCGTCATCAATATCAATGCCCCGTGCCCACTGCAGCAGCGATATTTTCTCCAACATACCAGTAACGCCCAGAGTACCGTCAGGAAAAGAAACAAAATTGCCTTCGTTGACCCTATTCGAATCGCTTGACAGCTCCACATCCCTGTCGCCAGTTAAATTGGTATAAATCGGTCGCGCCGGATCCAAAAGCGATGCAGCCCCACCGGCTGTAACGACTTTACCATCCGGTGCAGCGCTCCAGAAACTCTGGGCATTGTCAGAAAAAAAGCCAGTCACCGGATCAATGGCCAGATTCCCGTTGGCATCATATATCTGATTATCATCACCCAAACGGTAACGTTTCAGGTTGCCCGTCCAGTCTGGTCCGGAGCTAGGGGCAAAAACGGTGTAGTAAAGTTCATCGGTGGACTCAAGGGAGTTAAACGCATTGACGGGGACGGTCGGTGAAGCAAATGAGGTGGATTCCGAATTGACCCGAACCATAATATCGGCAAACGCCTGACTCAGCTGGTTAGCATCCTCTGCCCGGTAGTACTTCCCGTTACCGGCCCTGACGGAATTGGACAGTACATCTGACGACCATTGATCCATTTCACCAAAGCCAATAACGCTTAATAAGACGTTCTGGTCGCCATTAAAACCGCTGTGAATATCATGATTGGCCATATACCAGATAATTTCATTAAGGCATTGGTGACAATCGTGGTACAAATGACTTGGTATGGTCTTACCCGCGATCATCCGCTCAATGTCAACATCAGCACTGGTATCATAGGAAGGTGCGCCATCAGTCAGCAAGATGATATTGTTCTTTTGGCATTCTGTGACAATGGGGGAACGATAATTCGCGCCTGGATTCCAATAGGCACGGAAATCGCTGCCAAAGGGGTTCGACGCGAATTTTGTGTACTGCCCCGAAAAATAAAGGTAGGCTTCATACAACGTTTCAGCCATTGGTGAAAAGCCATTGGGACTCAAACTATCAATGGCATTCATAGCCCCTTGTCGGCCCGTGTCAATATCTTCAGATGCGAATATAACGCGGCCGCCCTCATCATAGTTAAATCTCATTACACTGATGTTGATATTCTGTGCATCACTGATAAAGTCCTTGGCCACTTGCTTGGCTATATCCATGCGGGAGGGGCCAGAATACTGACAATTCCCAAAAACACCACATACCTCGGGCCTCGCGAACATGCTCGCTGATGTATCCATAATCAGCATCACATTGGGCTGGGCTCCAGTGGGAAGGTCGGCAACAAACAGATCAATATCATTTGCCGCCAGTTCACAAGATAAAATCAGGGAGAGCAGAAAACACGCTGATGTCCTTAACCATCGAGAGATGGTCTGCGAGTATTCTGAATATTCATATTTTGAATGATCGTTGCTAAACATTCCTGACATTTTTATCCACTGTTCTGTTGTTATGCCCAGCCAATGCTCATATCTACGAAGGGTGATACTTTTATCAGGCAATAGCAGAATTGACAGTTCCTTACTCCGGTGCCGAACCCTGCGGTGGTGTGATCAACAGAACTTGCAAGACTTGAGCCGTATTTTCAATCCAGATCACCAGCGCAGGCTGCTCCGGGGAGTCCCGGGACTCCTGCAAGTCCTCCAGGTCCCGCAAGTCCTGCAAGGTTGCCTTCTGACTACCAGCGCCCAGTCTGCCCACTTGCAACCGCTGGTCAAAGACCAATCGTTTTGGCAGACAGGTTGCACAGGGGTAGGCCCAGATCAAGCCACTGGTTTCATTGCGAAATTCAACTTCTATCTTGCCGAACTCCTGGTCAACTTGCCTGCCCGATGCGTTGCCATGGACCGCCAGGCATGACAGCCATATTCCTGTCATGGCAGCCAATAGCCAGTAGCGGACATGACTGTCATGGTGTTTGCTCAGTAACATAAATCTCCCCCATGCTCTGGCCTGACCGGGCAAACTTCATTGATGGCATTGTTCTCTATCTGGTAAATCAGACCAGAACACTGACTCCCAGAACCAGCTTCTTCCCACTGACGGCAGCAGCCGTCATGTACTGATCAATATCGGCAGTCCCCCCGGAAACAACACCATTAAGCACCTGCAACCGTGCCACGCCATGCACCGGGGCAGCGGCATTATTTCCTGGCCGGATCCTGAACAGATATAGGGTGGCCTGTTTATTCAGCCAGTTGACCGGTTACTGGTTGTTCCTGAAGTGCAGGGGAGGGTTTATCAATGCGTTCAATACCCCATTGCTCCAGCTTTTCTTTCCATGTTTTTCGAAAATCCGATGAAGTCTTGATCTTTCCCAGTGTCAATAGAGGTTGAGGCATTTCTTTTCTCAGACACTCGCCAACCAGATTCATAAACCATGCGGAGTTTTCAGCGGCTTGTGCAAGGCTGTCAAACCCTTTAAGACTTTCACCAAGGGCGTTCAAGTGCTGAAGGTCATCGAGCATTGATTCCCGCACTTCCTGCTCCCGCGCGTACCGGGAAGCAAACAGTCGTGACTTGATCAATCCACCCGATCGACAGGTTGGCAGTGCAGGCTGATCCAGTATTTCAGTTGCTTCAGTCAGTACCTCCTTCACGGAATAATGGTCTTTAAACCGAACCATAGGGCGCTGGCGCTGATCCGATGGAACGGGAAAACTTTCCCATATTGAAGCTATGTATTCCTGTAGCTTCTGATTCTTGAACTTAAGCGAGTTCTCTTCAGCCACTAGCATTTCCAGACTCAGTTTTTCAAGGTCATCAGCGGTGCTGGCAACACGAAATTCCCGATAATCGGATAACCCCACAGGCTCTTGCCAACAGGAATCAAAACGACAAATCTCTTCAGCAACACGCTTGGTTATTGTGCATTTCTCAACTGCAAGCCCATTCTCCTGGCGCAGTTTCTGAATGTTGCCCGCCAGCTCTTTTTTTAAATTTTCTTCTTTTAGTTTTTTTTCTTCCAATGCTTTGTTTCTTAATCGTTCCTCACTATCGGTGCGTTGAAATTGACTGACGGCGGGAGGGCTGTTGTTATCACGAGCCGTCTCAGGCTGCTCTGATGAATCGGCAATCCCCGCGGCTTTCAGATGCACTGACCAGGTTCTTTTGGTCATTGCCGGAGACAACGACAAACCCAAAGGCTCAAGACTTTTTATTAATTCCTTTGCTAATGTTCCACCCGACCCGTGCCCTTCCAGTAAACTTGCTATTTCTTCTGCAAATTCTTCAAATGTTGGCCGCATGTGTGTCACTGTAACGGAAAGTTCGTCCTCAGTGCTTTCCGGCAGTCTGAAGACAAAATATTCCGGGTTTCCTGCCAGATAACCCATAAGATATTCGTAATACTGGCAACCCTTCTGCACATAGGCATTCAGTGCATCTTGATAGTGTCGGGCAAATACAGGGATGTTTTTCCTGTACACACTTTCAGCCGTTTCAGAGTCAAGGTAGTTCTTACTGGCAAGTTTCCTGAGTCTTTGTTCGCCAGCCTCCCGGAGTTGTTTCAATGGCTGTTTCAGTGCTGACGACCCTGTTATTATGTTGCCCTTGTCTTGTGCCCGCTTCCTGGCAGCTGACACTGCTTTTGCTATCTTGCCCTTAAATAGCCCTTTACCCGGTTTCGATTTCCCACCTGGAATATCCAGCATCGGTGTAGAAATATTCGCACTTGATGCCGCCGGCTGACTGAGTGATAGGTTATTCATAAACTCCGGACTCGTGAATGCACAATAATTATTATCAGTTTCGCCTGATCAAACCCTGATCATCGGTAATCAAGATAGTCAGAAAGAAAGAAAACGCCCATATTTTCCCGGCAGACAAACTCTTCATTCAGGTTGATCAGGGTGCATGAAGGTAAGTAGTTAACCAAATGAAATCGTATTTTCTGACTAAGTGGACAGTCACTCCCGGCAACTGCTCCTGCGTTGCTCTAGCTCCTGCATCCATGCAGTCGTGCGGCGTTACAACTACGGTCACATAGCTACGGCTATGCTCCCTACGTTGTGCCTTGCATAGTAACTGACCACTTAGCCAGAAATATACGATTCCATTTGGTTAACTACTTAAACGTAATCATGATTTCAGGCTTAAAAGAAACTAAAGAGGCAGGGATAATGAACTTTGACTATTAGAAATTGTCACAAGGTGCGTTGATACAAATTTAAGATCGACTTTAAAAACAACAGTGGAGTCATTTGTGGATTCAGTCAATGCACCAGCTACAGCGACCAAATCAAATTTTCAATGCCCTTTTTGCTTAGAAGATGATTTGGAAGCCCGGTTTAATGATTTTGTCGTGACCCATTGTTGCAAACAACCCTTTCACTTCGATTGCATGGAAAAGTGGAAAGCCAATGAATTAAGCATTCAGGGCAGGGAGGCCTGTACGGTTCCCGTCAAACCATGCCAGACTTATTTGAGCTGTATGCATTGCCGACAGAATGCCCTGCCTGTCGTTAATCTGAACACCCTGGCTTATAGCAATAGCCACAGCACCGGTTACTGTTTACCGGATCTTGCTGACTTTCTGAAAAAGCGTACTAACAGTCGGCAGGCAAGCTCATCCGAAAACGATCAGGGTGGCGCAGAGGGGAGCAATAACAGCACAACAACAATGGCAAGCGGCTCAACGAGCTTGCCAGCAAGCTCAGTTAATGATGCGCGTATCAGGGGCAGTGAAGACCATATTATTCCTGATTTACCGACCCTGGTCAGTCAGGGGTTGAAGCGCCGTCATGAAGATTTGCGCTCTGGAATTGAAGAGCTACTGGCGGTTCAGGCCTGTGTCATTGGCGATCAGGACATGCTTCAGGAGATTGCACAGCAAGCCCCGGATACTTTTAGTACCACTCAGGAAACAGTCCTTTATCAGGGGCCTGTACCTCTGGCTCTGGTGGCTGCTGAACATAATCATGAAACGTGTGTTAAGAAGATGGCCGTTAACCCGAACATGTTTCGACAGTCACTGACGCATGCCCTGGAAGACAATGATGAAGGCACATTGGCAATGCTGATCAGGAGCGATAAATTGGGGTTTGCCGATTTGCACCTGCTCCGGGCAATTGAACGAAAGGACAAGAAAAAGGCGAAATCGCTGTTGGCCGCTGGCGTTGATCCCTATCCGATAGCCCAAAATGTCATTAGGGCTGACCACAGCCCGGCAATGATAAATTTCCTGCTCAGCCTCGGACTCAGTGGTGGCAAGATTGTTCTCATGGCTGCAAAGGCAGGGAACAGGGTGCTGCTCTGTGATTTTAAGGCATCGTCTGAGCTTCGCAACATCATCAGGGATGGCCATTTCATTGAGGCAATAATCCTTGCTGCACAACAAGAACACCGCGGCGCATTGCGGGAACTGACAGCGTTTGTGACGCTGGCAGACGCGCTGCTCATCTGTGTCCGTGAGCATAATGAACCCGCCATTGCTGCGTTGCTCAAATCAGGGGCGTGTTTGTTGGACGCCATGGTGCTGGCCGTTTCTAAAAGTCAACTGGAACTGTTTGAACAATTACTGGCCAGGAACATAGATGACGGTGGTCACTATTTAAGGCTTGCTGCACAAAGTGGTGATGAAGGACTGGTACAGGCCCTGCTCAATGCCGGCATTGATGCCAATGGCGGGGATGGTCCAGCTGACACGCCACTGGTTATAGCCACACGCAATAGCCATGCCAGGGTGGTCAGTATGTTGCATGACGCTCTGGGGCCTGACCAACGTGTCAATATTATTGTCCGGTCGACCAGGGAAGGGACTGAAACGGAATTGCGATCACTGCTGGCTTCCTACCCGGGGGCGGGACAAATGTTCCGTGAGATGCAGCGGGTCATTAGTTATTTGCGTAATCAACCTGGCTACGGTGAACCGGCTATCAGACGGCTGTTAGATAAAATGGATGTCGGTAAAACAGTGACCATTCTTTCTGAAGCCCTTAAGAATAACGATGACAAAATGCTGGCAACGCTACTGACTGTCGGGGTCGATCCTAATATCACCGATTGCAATGGCTTGCCTTTGCTGCACGCTGCTGCTGACAGAGGAGACCTGCAGATGGTTCAGCTATTGCTGGAGAGGGGGGCAATAGCTGATCTGCTGAATATGGAAGGGAAAACCGCCTTTTCCATTGCTGTCCGAAAAGGCTATAAATCGATCGCTAACCAGCTGATCAAAGCGACAGGTGGCGTAGATATTGAAAGTGAAGTAACCGCAGCGGTTGGTCGGGCAGACGTTGAAATGCTCAGGCCTTTGCTGGGTATAGCTGACCTTGGTGGCACAAAGTTCCGGCAACTGTTCCGTCAGGCTGCTGTGAGCGAACAGCGTCAGGTGGTCAGTGTCTTCGCCACGCAAACAACCTTCAGCGTTGAGATTGCCTTTGCCATGGCGCTTGGCGATAACGAGTTGCAGGTGGTTGATGAATTTCTCAAGGCCGGTATGGATAAAAGCCGTTGCTGGTCGGCGTCGGGCTTGCTGATAGCGGCAGCACGCAAGGAGGAAGAGAAGGTTAAAATGCTCATGAACAATGGTATTGATCCCGCTAATGACATTAAACTTGCGGCACAAGCCCGGGAAACGGAAGCCCTGTCAGTACTGCTATCGTCTTTTGATAATATTGAAGAAAGAAACAGCCAGGTTAAGGCACTGATTTTCAGTGAGGTGGACAATCCGCCAGTGTTCTCATCGCTGGTGGATGTTGAGCGTGAGTCCGGAGCTGCTGGTCTCAGGACTATCCTGGTGTCGATTTTGGCCATGAGCAAACAAGTCCGTACCGATCTGGAGAGTGTGCTGACAGCAAAGCAGATCATTTTGGCTGAGGACAGGGATGCAAACAGGGATGCAAACAGAAAGGGGAAGCCGGAAGATTCCCCCGCCCTTAACCGACAGGGAGGCAGGCAGCGGGATATAGTTGAGGAGCCGCCGGGTCATGGCAATGTGAGGATAAAATCCTGTGATGATGCTATCAATGACCATCAGACTCATCTGGAAAGGAATGAAGCTGTTATCCGGGCATTGATTCGCGCCGGAGCCGATCTTGATATCACCGACGAGACCAGGGGCTCTCTCCTCTCTCAGGCAATACAGGAGAACTGCCATGACAGTGTCCGGTCCATTCTGGCTTTCTTGACACGGTCAGGCCCGACTGCCAACACCCCTGCTGCATCGAGCCAACACTCCGGTGGTTACATCAACAGAGATCTTTCAAGGGTATTGACCGATGCTTTGGTGTTGGCCATTGGTCTGGACCGGCAGCCAATGGTCAAGCTGCTGCTGGACGCGGTGCATGGGATGAAACATGTTCAATGGGATCTCTCCCGGCTCAATGGCACTAGCGACCTCCTGCTTGGTGTTGCCCAAACGGGAAATATCGATCTGTTGCGAGAACTCTGGCAACTGGGTGTCCGGGCTACCCCGAGTCTGATTCGGATTGTGCAGCGTGTAGACGAGAACAAGCTGCACCAGTTTGTCAGGGCCGGGATTAAACTGAACGCTGCGGATGTTGGCAGAGGTCTGCATCCGTTGCTGCTGGCCGCCATTATGTTCGCTGAAAATAGCTTTACACGAGTGGTGCGTTCCATTGTCTCGATCACTGACAATGTTGACGACGTTATTTGTGACCAGCAACTGACATTACAAGAATCGGTGCGGTCAAAGCTTTGGCAAATTGTGGCTGAACAGCATGACCGCATAATGAGTGTGCTGGTTCGCGCTGCTGATGGAGGAAATCACCGACTTTTCGAGACACTCGCGGGCAACCAGGAGATGGCGGATCCCCTTGGCCGATGCCTGAGCGATGCGGCACGCCGTGGCCATCGCAAGGTGGTCAGTGAACTGATCAACATTGATGTTGATATCAACTCCGAACCGGAGGTATTTCTGTATGACGTAGCCCTTGAGCATCCCGATATTGCCAAAATGGTGGTGAACTATTGGGCAGGAAAAGCGAACAGAAATCTCCCGGTTATTGTCGAGTCAGCGCTTACTTTGGCAACAGAGAAACTGACGGAGCAGCCCAGTGCTGATCGGCAGCAGACAGAGCAACTTTGTCTCTTTTTAAAGGGCTTGCTGGGAAACACCGTGCCCTCTCAATCGACAGACTATCAAAAGCCCTCTGGCGTAAAAAGGCACTAATCCCCATACAACCACCAGAGCCTCCCTGGCTCCGGAGGCTGTTGTTATATAGATAGCCAAAGCGGCTTAAGGAACTTCATCCTATTTGTCTGGTTTTGCGTAAACGCTTTGGTAACACTTGGGTCGCTCTCTCTGCTGCTCCTGATAAGCGGGTTCTCTGCGAACAACCCTTTCGAGCTCAGCGGTAAAAGCCTGTTGCGAACGATGGTAATGCTCCTTGCTGACATATCCCGAGTCCATGCAAGCTTTTATTTCTTCTAACTGCGCCTGTCGTCTGGCAAGACGGCTTAGTATTTCAGTAAAAAGATCAGCGACGGTTTTGTCATCGGCCCCGTTGCGACGGACTACGTTGAGTTGTTCCAGCAATTCATCCCGTTTATTTGCCTATTTGGTCGGCTCGGCCCACACGGCTTCTGCTATGACGTAATACCAACTCCACCTTCTAAATATGAACTGCGCAGCCATTTTGAACCGCTGGATCTTCGTTGGAATTCCTCGCAATAGCCCTGCTATTACTCGTCATTCCGCCTTGCCCAGCGGTCCAAAATGACTTGCTCGTTATCATATTTAGAAGGTGGAATTGGTATAACAGACATCAAATGCTTTTATGTTGCGCGTACCCCATCAAGAAGCATTGCTGATATCTTGCGGACAAAACGTCAGTGTGAACAGGCACTGGGTATTAAACAGCCGTTGCCTCTGGTTGTTTATTGCAAGCACAAGGGATCTGTCCAGGTCTGCTTTGATGATGAGCTTGATAGTGAACATCTGGCCCTGAATGAGGCATCCCTGGATGAATTTGCCCTATTCCATAACCTGTCCCAATGAAAAAATTATTTCCTGTACTGTTTCCGCACGTTAAGGGTTTAGGCTGCAATTTAGAAAATTTATTGTTTATTTTCCTGCTTATTCTTTTACGACGATTCTTTTGATGCCAACGGTGTATCTGCTTCACTGTTTTCCAAAGAACCGGTATCTTCCGGTTTACTCTTCTCTTTAGCTAATAATGCCTTAAGGTTTTTGTAATATTCACTGAGAGTTATACCTTTTCCCGCACTGCGTAAACCTTTCCTTTTAATAGACGGCACTTCCAAAGTATTTTTATTTTTATCACGCAGGATAGAGCATGCTTGTTCAATGATTTCACCAGGGGTGCTATCGTGACCCGGTCTTGTTTCTTTAAGATGTTGTTCCGAAAATCGTCTAACACTGTTTCCAAGTTCCTCTATCCCTGAATTAATTTGTTTCTGCATTCTTCTTTTTCTATCTTTTTCTAATTTTATTCGTTCATGATGATTCAGGTTTGTGCGTGGTCTTTTTGCTCTTGGCTTTGCAGCCCGGAGCAGTAATTCCTTATCATCATCAATTAATCGAGCTGCCAGTTGTAGAATCTTTCCGACAGTGCACTCATTGTTGTTCAGTTCTTTAATACGCATGAACTTACTCACTTCACTGCTTAATTTTGATACATTAATCTGGCTGCTCTCAACTTCAGGATCAGCAACAGGAATCGATTCGCCCGAAGTACGCATTTTTTTCAGAGGAGGAGGGCCATTCAGGGTTTCCAGAACCCAGTTTGATGAATTTGAAGAACTTGCTTTAGTTTTTTTCTGCTGTGCCTGGTATTGAGAAAAATTTTCTTCAAATGCGTTCTTAATGTGCTTTTCAGTGGTTTCTGCCAGTATTTTATCGGTATGTTCTCGAAGTTGTTTGTTTGCTTCCTCCAGCCTGGTTTCTAATAATGGCCTGATTGCTTCTGAAACCGATTTTACAAGACGGGGTTGCATGCCCGGAATAGTTGCTGTTATTGATGATGAAACAACTTGATTTATTTGTTGCTGTAATAAGGGCATCATAACTTTGACAGCATTGGTTACCTCATTTTTGATTTGTTCCCCCAGTAGTTCCCGCATTACATCAGGCATTATAGCTTTGACCGTGCTGTTTATCTCCGTTTTAAGCTGAGGAATGACGGTGTTAGAAATGGCTTGTGCTACAACTGACAATAGCCGCGAGGATTTTCTTGCAGGGTTGTGGGGGGGCACCGTTGATGCATTGTGGTTACCGATTTCCAGGGTCGGCCTGAAGGTCAAATCGGGAGTCGCTGGTGCACTTAACACTGCAGCATTGATCTGCGAAACCAGAGGGTGGTTTGGAGGCAGAGGCAGCTGAAGCGAAACCCGGGAAACCTGTCGGGGCAGATTAGCCTCTACAGGGGGGGGGGAGAAATGAGCCAGTCGTTGACTTGGTAAACGGGGAGCCGTTGCTTTTGGAGAGGCGTCTGACATTAATGGGGGACGATTGGATCTGATGAGTACACCGGACGACAATAAAGGATCCTGACTATCAGGGCGCAGGCCGGAAACTGGTGGTGATTGCAAAAATGACGCACTTTGATCTGGGCAACTGAATCGATAACCCGGGGAGCGTTGTAAATTTGGATTGTAGATCCCGCTAGACGTCAACATGGGGGGCGTTTCTTTACGGTGCTGGGGGGAATTTATGAATTGCCTGTGATCCGCAGGGGCAGCATGCATTACCGGATTTATATTGCAGTGTGTTGTCTCTGTTGCCTTGATATTCCTTTGTTGTAATTGAGTAGTGATACTCTGTCCGGGCATCATTGACATTGGCTCAGACTGACACAAACCCGGAGTTGGCGTATTGAAAACACGGGGCTGGGTTGCATCTGTGATTAAAGTACCTTCTCCTCCGTTAAAATTTAAAAAAGAAGGAAAACCATTGCCCATTGATAAAGGAGAATTAAACATGCCCTGAAAACTACCCTGAATTTGTAATAGTACCTTAAAATTATGACCTTTTGATTAACTATAAGTTCAAAACTGTATTTTCCATGAAAACTCGCTGGGTTCTAATGTAAGCCATAAATCCCTTTCCTTGAGGTCAGTTAATAGATATTCCATTGATGCTTGTGCAAAGTCAGTGCCAAGGTTTTTTTAAAGGGATAATTCAATAATTTATAGAGAAAAAGTGATGCTGATAAGGCTTTATTCTATGTGGATAAGCCAGAAATCGGGGATATCTGCACTGCAACGATACACACCAGAGCAGATATTCATGATTTCATAATGCACAGTGCTTATTGGGTTAAACAGGTGCCAATACCGTTTGAATTATTATCAGCATTAACCAGTACCATACTGATACTGTCGTTTTCTCAGCCTGGTCAGATGGGAGAACACACCATGAATATTGTCGTGTACAGTGGCAATTGTCGTATCCGTTCACTAGCCTGATCGTTCAAGTTAAAAGTGCCTGTGTGCCGTGAAAATGTTGACGGTAACTTCTAATGATGTAAGACAGGAGCGAGCTGACTAATATGACTCCGGCCAATATCACGTCATCCAATCCCGTTTCCTCTCATGACGTTAGCAACGAAGGTAAGCAGGCGGCTGCCAACGAATCGGATCTGAAAGTCTGGCAAGAAGGCAGTTCGTCAAAAGCCCGGAAAAATAAAAAAAAGAAGAGGCGCTCAGGTGCTTCTGATAAGCCTTTTTCAGGTGCATCCCCCTGTGCATCCCGATACCTGGACAACCCGGCCTATCCTGCCGTCCAGGAGCAGCAGACCAGGCCCGACAGGGGGCTGAAGTCCCGTCATTGCCAGCGCTCAACCAAGACAGCTGCATCGCCTGATGTTACTGCCAGAGGTCGTGATTCTTCTGATTTTCAGTTAGTTGCCCGACCAGAGTTGAGCAAGGCGAATTTGACGCCTGCGGAGTTCAGGCCTCGATACAAGACGCCATTGGTTGATATCGGAGCCAATCTCATCGGACACAGGTTTGATGACTTGTCCCGGGTTATTGCCGATGCTTCCCGGTCAGGCGTAGGTCGCATCATGATAACGGGTACTTCTATTGCTTTAGCAAAAAAGGTGCAGAAAACCGTGGATAAATGGCTGAAGCAATCTCCGCATTCTACCAGGGCCGCTGGAGCCTGTGCGTCTGCCGATTCCTCCCGATGCTCTTTGTATTACACAGTGGGATGCCATCCACACAAAGCCAGGAATTTTAAGCAAGATGGTGGCATACCGGAAATGGAAAAAATTATTGAACGGGGCGGCAGCCACTGTATTGCAGTAGGTGAGTGTGGATTGGACTTTGTGCGTGAGTGGTCTCCCAAAAATGTCCAAAGAGATGTGTTCAGAGAGCAGCTGGAGCTTGCGGTACAACTGAAAAAGCCACTGTTTTTGCATGAGCGGGGTGCCCATAAGCAATTCATTGAAATTCTGACAGACTACATAAATCAACTGCCTTCTCCAGCCATGGCCTGCGTTCATTGCTTCACCGGTAACAGTGAGCAGCTGCAGGCTTATCTTGATCTGGGCTGTTCCATCGGGATTACCGGTTGGATCGGCAACACGCGTAATAAAGATCTGGTGGGTGCGCTGCGCTCTTTCGGTTGGGAAGCCCTGCGTGACCGGCTGATGGTTGAGACCGATGCACCTTTTTTAAAACCTTATCTGGTTATGCCCCGGCAGCCTGATCATGGCAGTGGTGGTCGTGGCAAAAGACAACGTGATAATGAACCGGCCAATCTGCCCTATGTGATCCATGCGCTGAGCCAGGTCCTGGGTGTGGATGGAGAAGAGATTGCTGCTGCAACCACAGAAAATGCCCGCCGGATATTCTCACTCGTCGACTGACACCGCATCGGTAAATAACTGGTTAAAATGATTGGGCAATAATCAATCAATAAGATATAAAAATTAGCCAACCAAATGTTATTCATCCCGATTGTTTTTGACTGGATACGCTGTAAATTCAAGCCAAACAAGGCAAAGGAGCACAGGGCGAAAAGTGTCACGTATAAATACCGGTTTAATCATTCTTCAAACAGCGTATGTTGGGTCACAATTTTCAAGCCTACAGGCTTCTGGTTAAGTCGTGTCCGATATACAGAGAACAGAAGACGAACAGTTGGTATCCCCGGCAAGGCGGGCTTTTTTCCGGCGTTTCGCCCCTGAACCCGAGCAGGTGATCCCCAATAGCCGCTATCCACGGCCGCCATGGGCAGTAGATAACACACTGTTTCTGGCGCTGTGTACCGAGTGTGATCAGTGTATTGAGCAATGCCCAATGCGGGTGCTGGGACAATCCGATGAGCAAGAAGAGATTCTTTCTGGCCGTCCTGTACTGGACCTTTCTTACGGTCGTTGTGACTTTTGTGGACAGTGCGTTGATGCCTGCCCATCGGGAGCCCTGAGCCGTGAACAAGGGAAAAAGCGGCAGGTGATTCCCCAACTTGCTGGCAGTTGCCAGGCAGAACTGGGGATGTACTGTAACCTCTGTGAGGAAACCTGCCCTGAACAGGCGATCAGCTTTGCTGCGGATAATAAGCCGGTGATAGACCTCAGTCTCTGCAGTGGCTGTGGCGAGTGTGCTCTGGATTGCTACAGTCATGTATTGGTTATGGCCAAAGCTTCCTGGGAGCCTGTCCGAGAATAGCGCCCGTAGCGAGGATGGCAGAAAATTGAGGATAAAAATTTCGTTTTGTGAGGTGAATAGCGGGGCTATTTGCCGAACAAAACGGAATTTTTAGACCAATTTGCTGCCACCGCAGTAGGGCAGTCTATTCTCGGACAGGCTCCTAGCGCCCCCTCAAAAACAACTTATCCAATTGATCCATAGTGAGCATGGTCCAGGTTGGGCGACCATGGTTGCATTGTCCGCTGCGCTCTGTCTGCTCCATATCCCGAAGCAGGGCGTTCATCTCTTCAATGGACAGTTTTCTGTTAGCCCGCACCGACCCATGACAGGCCATGGTGGCCAGTATTTCATTGATATGGGCTTCAATGCGGTCGCTGGTACCGTGTTGCATCAAGTCTGAGAGTACATCTCTCAATAGCTTCTCAACATCGGCATTCTGCAGCATCACCGGTATCTGACGCACCAGCAGCGTTTCCGGCCCCATCCGCTCCAGGGTCAGTCCCAGACGGGTAAAGTATTCGCTGTTTTCTTCTGCACAGTCTGCCTCACGTTCACTCACCGATACAGATTTAGGTACCAGCAATGGTTGGGCACGAATCCCCTGTTCCTGATAGGACTGCTTCATGCGCTCATAGGTAATCCGTTCGTGAGCGGCATGCATATCCACCAGAATCATCCCCTGGTCATTTTCCGAGAGAATATATATTCCTTTCAGCTGGGCAATGGCATAGCCAAGAGGCGGTGCCAGAGAGTCATGTTCCGGCAACGGCTGCGCCGACACCTGAGCTGAAAATGCTACGCCGGGTTCCTGTACCGCATGGTCACCCACGGCTTTCGCCTGACTGGCAGTTACAGGCTCTGCTGAGTTGGCATATAGCTGGCTATAGGCTTCTATCTGTCGTTTAACCTGCCCGGGCGATGGCGCTTCTGATAAAGCAGGGCGGCGGTCATGATTGCCACTACCACCGAAGCTTTGATTGGCATAATGCCCGGTACTGCCGGATGCTGTCGGGGCGGTTGCAAGCTGGATGGCTTCCTGCCCCTGAAACTCACCGGCCTCAATACCCGATGCCGTGGGTTGAGGCGGATTGGTCAAAACCGTGGGTGGTAGCTGATCTTCCGGGCGAACTTCACCCAGGGCACGATTTAAAGTACTGAACAGAAAGTTATGAACCGTTCTGCCATCCCGAAAACGGACTTCATGTTTGGTAGGATGCACATTGACATCCACCATGGCCGGATCCAATTCCAGGTAGAGGACAAATGTCGGATGACGCCCGCTGTAAAGTACATCACGGTAGGCCTGACGAACTGCGTGAGCCACCAGCTTATCCCGAATAACACGACCATTAACGAAGAAGTACTGCAGATCAGCACTGGCCCTGGAGAACGTAGGCAGCCCCACCCAGCCGTACAGTTTCAGGCCAGAGGCGGCAACATCAATAATAACCGCATGTTCAATAAATTTGGGACTGCAAAGTGCAGCTACCCGGCGATCTTTTTCCGCCTGTGTAACTGCGGGACGAAGCTGATGGACACTGCGTTGATTGTGGCGGAGGGTAAAGCCTACATCAAAGCGGGACAGAGCCAGGCGCTTAACCACCTCTTCAAGGTGAGAAAATTCGGTCTTTTCAGTACGGAGAAACTTACGACGGGCCGGCGTATTAAAAAATAGGTCTTTGACTTCTATGGTGGTTCCCACCGGATGCGGTGCGGGCATAACCTGCGCTTCCATATCCCGCCCTTCCACTCGGGCTTGCCAGCCTGACGCCTGTTCTGCCACATTAGACGTCAGGGTGAGCCTGGAAACTGAGCTGATGGAGGCAAGCGCCTCCCCGCGAAATCCGAGGGTAGCCACACCTTCCAGGTCTTCCAGTTCAGATATCTTACTGGTGGCGTGGCGGGAGAGTGCCAGTGCTAACTCATCCCTGGGTATGCCATGACCATCATCACGGATACGGATCAATTTGACACCGCCATTTTCCACTTCAACCGTCAGACGCCTGGCACCGGCATCAATGCTGTTTTCCAGCAGTTCTTTGACGACTGAAGCCGGACGTTCCACCACCTCACCGGCAGCGATCTGGTTAGCCAGTCGGTTATCAAGAAGACGAATGGGTTTCATGGTCGATTATTGGGTCCAATAAGAGTTCTCAGGCCAGCCTAATGTAACAATACCGGGAGGAAGTTTCCCCGGTTTTTACCATCGAATATCGAGTTTTGAGCAAGACTATCAGTTAAAGGGTACTCTTTACATGTTTACTGTTCAGCATGATGCGGGGGGGATGTACACAATGACCGTTTGCAACTCACAGATCATTCTGTCCAACAGGTACCGGTAGAAAGAAGAAAATAAAGGACACCCAAAAGAAAGGGAAAATAAAAGGAAAAAATAAAGAAGAAAAAATAAAAGGAAATAAAGGAAGAAATAAAGGACACCCAAGAAATAAAGAAATAAAGGACACCCAAAGACAAGCGGAAATAAAGGAAGCGGAAAAAAGGAAATAAAGGACACCCAAAGACAAGCGGAAATAAAGGACACCTAAAATTTGACTAATCGGCCACACTGTCTATTTTTCTTCTGGAGCCTCTCAAGGGCATTACGGACATATACCCAGTAACCAATAAAATACCCCTAACCAATAAAATGACATGACGACTGCCCGAAAAAACCTCATAGATCCAGCCAATACGCCCTACTACCACTGCATGGCACGCTGTGTTCGCAGGGCTTTCCTATGCGGCAAAGACAATTTCTCAGGTAAAAACTATGAGCATCGCAGGCAGTGGGTGGTTGATCGGTTGAAGGCACTTTCTGGTATTTTTGCCCTGGAAGTCTGTGCTTATGCGGTTATGTCGAATCATTATCATGTGGTGCTCCATATCAATAGTCAGCAAGCCAAAAAATGGGACACCAAAAAAGTCTTACAACGCTGGACGCAGCTGTTTTCTGGCCCGCACTTGGTTCAGCGTTATCTTGCCGGCGATCAGCTGGGCAAAGCAGAGCTGCTGCGTGTCGAAGAATATGCCCAGAAGTACCGAGGTCGCTTAATGGATATCAGCTGGTTCATGCGCTGCCTTAACGAATACTTAGCCCGACTGGCCAATAAAGAAGATGAGTGCAAAGGGCGCTTTTGGGAAGGTCGTTACAAAAGTCAGGCCCTGTTAGATGAGGCAGCATTGCTGACTTGCATGGCCTATGTCGACTTAAACCCCATCCGGGCAAAAATTGCTGCAACACTGGAAACCTCAGAACATACCTCTATTAAAGAGCGCATTGAGACATACGACAGCGCAAACGGAAAAAAACAAAAGGCACACTTGAAACCGTTAAAAGCTCAGGGGCAAAACCCTGAACAGGCGATTCCATACCCACTCAGTAGCTATTTTGAACTGGTTGACTGGTCTGGCCGAATTATCCGCAAAGGCAAACGTGGTCGTATAACTGACGATGTACCACCTATCCTGGAGCGCTTGGGTATTGACCCAAATGAATGGCTGCAGACTATGCGCTGGCATAATCGTTTTCACCGCGCAGTCGGCAAGCTGGCTTCACTGAAGTCTTATGCAGAAAGCACCGGAAAATGCTGGGTTCATGGTATGTCTGTGAGCAGTAATCTCTATCCTGCCTGATCAACACATTTTCATTTACTTTAATGTGGCCAGAGTTTTCTGAGAACTCTTTCTTATATTGTCTCGATAGTATCTTCTAACTGGCTGTTGCTGAGCACTTTTTGTCCTCTTCCTGCTTGGTATGAATGAGGACTTCTTAGAACAATCAATGCTAGCATTTTTAAAAATGAATAGATTAAATATTCTTTTCACTTTTTAAAAAATGGGTGTCCTTTTATTTCTTCTTTTTAAAAAATGGGTGTCCTTTTATTTCTTCTTTTTAAAAAATGGGTGTCCTTTTATTTCTTCTTTTTAAAAAATGGGTGTCCTTTTATTTCTTCTTTCTTTTTATTTTTTTCTTTGTCAAAAAATGGGTGTCCTCTTTTTCTCCTCGCTGGCATAATCGTTTTCACCGCGCAGTCGGCAAGCTGGCTTCACTGAAGTCTTATGCAGAAAGCACCGGAAAATGCTGGGTTCATGGTATGTCTGTGAGCAGTAATCTCTATCCTGCCTGATCAACACATTTTCATTTACTTTAATGTGGCCAGAGTTTTCTGAGAACTCTTTCTTATATTGTCTCGATAGTATCTTCTAACTGGCTGTTGCTGAGCACTTTTTGTCCTCTTCCTGCTTGGTATGAATGAGGACTTCTTAGAACAATCAATGCTAGCATTTTTAAAAATGAATAGATTAAATATTCTTTTCACTTTTTAAAAAATGGGTGTCCTTTTATTTCTTCTTTCTTTTTATTTTTTTTCTTTGTCAAAAAATGGGTGTCCTCTTTTTATTCCTCTCTTTTTATTCCTCTTTTTATCATCTTTTTATCCCCTTTTTATTCCTTTCCAGATTTTACTAACGAGGCAAAAAACTTTCTCACCGTGCAACTTTTATCATTTTTTTTGTCTAAATAGCAAAACAGGTTTTACAGATCTTTTATAGTCTTCTCTTTAACGAATCAAAAGTTCAACCAATAAAAAGACTGCTCAAAGTGGCGAACAACAATTAAGTACTTTAGTACAAAAAAGAAGCAAAGCATTTTTTAACAGGACTATCAATATGCACATGTTGAAAATTTTCACACCCGGACCTGTAAGCATGGGTTATCAGCAATTGCCCCATGAAGACGTCTGTGATGCTTCTACAGAGCCGAAAACCAGCAGTTCATCAGTTTCCCTGGCTGCCTTTGCACACCATACTCACTCGTTGTCTATTAATCCATCTCAAGGTCTGACCTGCCAAACCCCTGTTGGTAATCGTGCGATTGAGCCGGAAACTGAGCCTCTTTGGCCAAACAATTACATCACGAAAGCCTGGACGAAAGCTCATGGTCAAACCGGAAAAAAAACAAAAGCAGACAGTAAACAAGCTACTAAAGACCTCCACGATGCACTCATTTTCACTGAGAATCCGGAGGATCTGACCAATGATGACATCCTCGGCCTGATTGAAAAAGGAGCAAATATCAACGCGAAAACCAAATACTATGGCAAAGAGACAGCTCTACATTTAGCCGCTTTACGTGACAGTAAAAGAATAATTGAATTGCTTGTTAACAAGGGTGCTGACGTTAACGCCAAAACTTCTTATGGCTGGACAGTCATGCAGTGTGCTCACAAGAATGGATCCATTACGCCCCTGATCCGCTGTATGGTAAATGCCGGGCTCAAGATTGATGCGAGGTGTGATAATTGCGGTTCAACAATGCTTGCTCATGCGGCCAGGGAGCATAGCTGGGAGCTTGTGGAATTTTTATTGGGTAAAGGTGCCAGGGTTAACGCTGAGATAAATATCAGGGGAACGGCACTCCACCTTGCAGTTCGTGAGGGGCGGCAAGATGTCATTAAGATGTTGATGCTAAAGAGAAAGGCTAACCCCGGTTTACCAAGTATACGTGGGCGTTCAGCTATCCATTATGCTGTGATGGACAGAGGTTTTGCAGATTTGCCCACTTCGGAAAATCTGGCACATCGACAAAGCATCCTTGTCGAACTGATTGAAAGCAAAAAAGTGGACATCAATGCCCGGGATGAACGTGGAATAACAGCACTACACATCGCAGCGAGTGGAGGCTATATAGTAATGATTCCGGAACTGCTGAAGCGAGGGGCTGATTTCAACCTTCTGGATAAAGACAATATGACAGCTTATGACTATTGCAATAGGCAGAAAGCCTGTCTGTTAATGGCAGAACATAATGCTGATGTGCGAGGAGTCGATTTGAGGAAAGCAGAAGCAGCCGACCAGAAACACACTGCAAGCGGGTTTGTGCATAAAGTGAAAGCCTTTTTCAAGTCTGAACGAAATCGCTGAGAAGCCCTTATTTTCAGCGGTGCGGATGATATCAGAATGGTCGAAGTTTGAGCCCGAAGGGGCATTTTCCAGAATAATAACAGTGTTATTACAACTACACAGCAGATGTCGTCATGTTTAATGCAAAGTCAGATGTTATTAACCACTCTGTTACAGACTCCTGTTTCAGCTGTTTACCTGGCACCGGGGAAGCTGACATCGCCAATGATCTAATTCCGGTATCAGGCGCAATAAAAACTCACGCTTTATCTTCAAATCGAAAGTGCAAAATTTCCGGGATTGATTCCACGTTTACTTCTTCTGGCAGCACCGGCCAAAAAATCACTGAAACGTTTACACCGCCACTAAAAAACAGGCGCTTTACCGAACCGCAGCTGACCGTTGATTCCCCGACTATTCCAAATCGGAAATTGTTAGGTGGAAAAGGGATGTTCCTGACCCTGATGAAGAACGCAGGATTAGCTGTCCCGCCATTTCGCTGCATTGAGACAAGCATCGTGCAGAGCCTTGAGGCGCTTCCATTCGATGCCAGCCCATTGCTGGCCACGCTGGATGATGGCCATGAGTTTCCCCATACAACGGGCAGTCTGGTGAATATAAGACAGTGGATTACCCAAATGGCACCAGCAGGCAACCCATCGGGCAAGCCAACAACAAGACAACAGCGCTGGCTCGATGCGCTTTCTTCATTTATTGCAGGCGCGGACTTTTATCAGCAAATAAGCGCTCTACCCATTGCCGACACCATACGGGATATCTATAAGGAGTTGCGCACCGACCTGGCTAAGTCCGACAGCCCGATTATCGTGCGCAGCTCCGGCGTGGCTGAGGACGCCTTTGGTAACGCCCAGGCCGGCAAGTACCAGTCCCTGGTGCATGACCAGGCGGATATCGTGGCAACCTGTCTTAAAGTGCTCGCTTCTGCTTACCGTTCCACAGTTTTTTCCCCAACAGCCCCGCAAGGGATGGCAATTATCCTGCAACAGTGCATTCAATGTTGCGTTGGCGGGGTGGGCATGAGTTATCGCCGCATTGATGACGGCACGTTATTGATCGAGTGTGGATCGGGGCAACCCAAAACGGTGGTGTCCGGTCAATACGGTATCACTCCCCATGGTTATGAGATCAAGCGCAACGGCAAGCAATGGGAGGCCACCTTTAAACCCGGCAATCCTGAGTATGGATTCATTTTACGCACCAATGAACAGGGGGGCTATGAGGAAGAGTGGGTCAAATTTGAACCTGCTGCTGCCACGGCTGAGTTCATTGGCAAAGACCAACTGAGCCGTCTGGTTGCGGGAGGGAAGATACTGGAAGACGCGTTGTTGTGCCCTGTGGATTTTGAATTTGCCATTGATCCGGAGGGCCATGTCCTTTTTTTGCAGGGACGCCCGATTACCTGCCTGCCCGGCGGCAGCCATTTTTCCATGGCATCTCCTCCACGGTCTCTGGATCAGGGCACCGTCATCAGCGACGGTTGTGGCTCAGGGTTGGCGCTGGCCATCAGCGGCCCGGTCAACGGGAGCAGTCTGCCTGACAATGTCATTCTTTTTTGTGACCATGGTGGTGACTGGCTACTGGCCCCTGAGGTTCTGGAAAAAACAAAGGGGATTGTCTTCAACAAATGGGCCAATAACGACCATATATCCATCGGCCTGAGGCAGGAGGGCATACCCTGTGTGGGGATTAAGCAGCCTCAATGGTGGCCCGATAATGATGCACCGGAATGGGTAACGCTGGTGTGTGGGAAGTTTCAGAAAGAGTCCGGCGGGTTTTTATTGCCGGGTGATCGGGAACAGGCGTTGTTGAATGTCAGTGACAAATCGGCCACCCCTGATTATCAAGCCGCACAGGCTGCCCAGCAGGCATACCAGCCTGCAGAGCCGGAAAAAGAACCGTCGGTAGCACGTCTGTTCTCCTGGCTTGTTGAGCAAAACACCAGGCTCCTGGATTTTCTCGGGACTGAGCGACTGATTCATTTATGCCTGTCCAAAACCGGTGCTGTCCAACTGAGCATGCACCCCGGGCGACAAGAGATTGTCCAGGGATGTGTTCAGGAGATCGACAATTTTATGCAGGAGATCACGGCTTTTCTCTCTGGCTACGAACGGTTTTTAATGCTTGCAGCCGCTGATGCTGATCTTAAACAGCGATACCAGGAGGAGTTAATCCCGCTTCGCGAGCAACTGGCGCTGGTAAAAGCAAAGGTTAAACAAACCGTTGCCCAGGTCACAAGGCCATTTCTGCCTGGCAAGGAGTTACCGGCCTCAGGTTCGGATTTTCAACAATGGCTGGCCCATTGCCAGTTATTAAAAGACCACCTGCAAAGGCTTGAAGAAGTCCATCAGGTGCACAACATCAAGAGCGTTCATGAACTGATTCTATGGTTGCACAAATGTTTTCTCACCAGGCTCTGGCCCGTGGCCACCGCTTCAGGGCAGGGTGAAGTGAGCACAATAAGGCGGCCTATCTATGGAAATATCGATATTGTTGATTTCTCAACGTCTCAGGAAGAACCATTATTCGACGACACTTGCCGTGAGGCACTCAGGCAATTACGGGCCGAAAGAGTGACCGCTCTCAATATGCCAGATTGTACCCGGTTGTCGATTCAGCTTGAGCATCATGCTTGTACCATCGACCTGTTGGAACAAGCCGACGGTGGCAAACAACGGACTTTTCGGATGTGTTACTCTGAGGCGCTGGCCGATTCATTGCAAGTAACCCTGAGCGGAAAGTTCAAGCGACTGTGGTTTTTGGCGCAAACGCTGTCTCACTATTGGAAAAATAGCGGTTTCAATGCACCGGACATTCATTTCAATGAACAGACAGGCCAGGCCCTCTTTGAACTCACCCATCTGCCTGACAAAAAAGATTTGCAGCACATGTTTGTGGACATTCTGAGTGTATTGCACATTCTGGGCAATATGGATTTTTTGTTGGGGCCATTACATCTGGACGAAAGTCAGACAAACTGGAATATGGCCACAATCAGGGAAAGGCTGAATAATCCCGCTTTCGCTACAACCAATCGATCAGCCCTGGAGCATATCTACTGGTGCTCCGCTTACTCACGCACAAAATCACTGATGAGCCTCTGTACCCGGGACAGAGCGATCCGTCACCTGGTTGAAACGGCGCTGATCTTTTCTCAGGCTCCCATCAACTGTATTGAAGAAGCGCTGAACGATCAACTCGATACGCACAGGCAGAAAATACTCTGGCATTGGCTACTTTCTGATCCAGCCAAAGCCAGCCCCCTGGTGAACAAATACGTTAACTGGTTAGCTGACGAAACAACGGCCATGCGTCTGGTGTCGCAAAATGGCCATATCCTGAAATACCTTGCTCCTGAACTACGCAATCAGCGGGCAATGGTTTTTACCGCCATCAAAAGCCACACTGGCGCTATTGTCGATGTGCCGGAGTCCTTTAAAAATGATATTGAAATTATGTCTTATGCCCTGGCAAATACAGGGGATCCGGAAACCACCATTGCCCTAATTGGGCCAGAGCTATCATCAAATCCTGAACTTCTCCGGCGTTTATTCACCGCAGCCGTTGAAAACACATCACAGGCTCTTTCCTGTCATGCGGCAACTGAGTATCTGGAACAACATCCTGGATGCTATAAAGAGCTTCTTCTGTTGGCGCTGAAGTGCAGTGATAAAGATGATTCCTATCGATTATTTCACCACAATTTCAGGAAAAACCTGCTTAACAACCGTCATCTTTATCGGAAACTTGCCTTAAAAGCGCTGGCAAAACCCGGAATAGACGATAGGCTGAGATATTTTCCGGAATTGAATAATGATCGAGAAGTAGTATTCACGGCGGTTGGCTCAGACCCCTTATCATTAAAACATGCCGGACCTGAACTTCAGGCGGATAAAGAACTGGTCAAAAAAGCTGTTGGGAACGATGGGAGAGTTCTGAAATTTGCCAGTGAAGAGCTTAAGGATGATGAAGACATCGTATTGGCCGCTGTCAAAAATTATGGGGTTGCCCTGCTATACGCCAGTGAACGGTTAAAAGCGGATCCAACAATTGTTAGAGCAGCGCTGAAAAATAACGCGTGGGCGCTACGGTATGCCGACGAACAATTAAAACATGATCCGTACTACGTTCGACTGGCTGTCAGTCATCCTTATCCTTATCTTGATATAGAGCAGTGTGGAGATAAGAAATTACTGACCATTGTCGTATCAAAAGACCCTCTTTTCTTTGGAACACTCGCCAAGCAAAAATGGAGAGACGATGAAGAGTTGGTGCAACTGGCTGTGCAAGGTCACGGTCGTACTCTCAAGTATGCCAGTTGCAGACTACGCAGGCACGAGCCAACTGTCCGGCTGGCAGTTCAACAGGATGGTATGGCACTTGAGCATGCCAGCCCGGAACTGCGAGCCAATAAAGCGCTGGTCAAACTGGCAGTGAAAAATGACGGCATGGCGCTGGAGTTTGCCAGTGACCTGCTTCAGGATTGCCCGGAGGTGGTCAAACTGGCCCTGCACCAAAATCCGTTGGCGCTTCAGTTTGCCAGTGACCATTGCCGCAATGACCCGGAGCTGGTCAACATCGCCTTGCAGTACAATGGTATTACCTTGCAGTATGTTGACCGTTTATTACAAGGAAAACCCGAGATCATTGCGGCAGCGATGAACCATGTCGGGCCTGTTGCGTTAAGGTATTATCAACATTTTCATAATGGCCCGTGTGCCTCTGGCAGTCACGACCCATCCCTCATAGAGTGTTGTCCATAAGCGAATAACTGGTAAAAGTCAGTTGTCCAATACTTCAGTTATTTAACTGACGTAAAAAATATTTTGCTCTGTGCAACTATTATCATGTTTTTTTGTCCAATGGATCAAATTGGTAACTCGCAGCCTAAATTAGCCTTGGTCAACCAATAACAGCCAATACTAATGTAGCACTATAGCGCGGAAATGAATTAACGCATTTTCAAACAGGAATTATCAATATGAACACTTTCAACGTATTCAGTTCTGAAAGATCGACTTATCAGCAATTCGACAGTGAAACAACATGCGTTGTTTCTAATCAGCCTGCAACTGGCGGTTCAACAGTTTCCCTTGCTCCCTCTACACAACCTGCTCACACACCGCAAATTGATCCATCTCAAAATCTACCCCGGCAAATGCTTGTTTGTAATCGTGAAGTTGAGATTAAAACCGAGTCTCTTTGCCCAAAAAAATCCGACACGAATGACGGGGTGAAACATCATGAGCGTACCGGCTGTATTACTAAAGCCGAAATAAAAAAGGCGACCATGGAGCTTCACAGTGCAATCACCAACACCGAGAATCTGGAGGATCTGACCAATGACAACATCCTTGCCCTGATTGCAAAAGGGGCTGATGTCAACGCCAAAACCAAACGCAGTGGCAAGAAAACCGCTCTCCATCTTGCCGCTATACATGGCAATCAGAGAATCATTGAGCTGCTTGTCAACGAGGCCAGGGCTGACGTTAACCTCAAAGATGATTATGGCAGGACAGTAATGGAGTGTGCATTCCAATATGGCACCAATATTACGCCCCTGATCCCCTGTATGGTAAAAGCCGGATTCGACATTCATGCCGATTGTGGTGGTAACGGGGCAGGAACCATGCTTGCTCATGCGGCCAGGGGAAAAAACTGGGTGCTGGTGGAGTTTTTATTAACCAATGGTGCCGATCCTAACGACCGGATCAACAAAAATGAAACAGCACTCCACCTTGCGGTTCGTCTGGGTAAGCCGGAAATAATAGACATGCTGATGAAGTATAAGGCAGATATCAACGCAAAGACCAACGATGAAGGGAGGACAGCTCTTCACCTTGTGGCTCAATCTGGCCAACGGGACATCCTGGATAAGCTGCTTCAGCATCACGCAAATGCCAACGCCCTGGACAACGATGAAAGGACACCACTCTACCTGCTGACTTGTGCCGATGGTCAGCTGAAGACCTTTCAGTATTTCATGGATACCCTGATTAAACTTCAGGATGACATCGACCATCGGGACATCGGTAGGTCAACTCCCCTCAGCATCTTAGTCAACAGCCTTGAACATCAGGATGCCCTCAAGTATGCCATTAATACCTTGCTTCAACGCGAGGCCGATGTTGACGCCCAAAATGGAGGCGGGTATGCGCCTCTCCACTTTGCGGCTATAAATGGCAAGCTGGAGGCCTTTAGCCAATTGATTGAAAAGGGGGCCAACATGTACGCCAAAACTAACCGTGGCATGATGGTTCTGGACCTCGCCAGGCGCAATGGCCATCACTGCACAGCAAAAATACTGGAGATTCTGGACAATGCCAAATTTGATGTTAAAGCCCCCTGTGACTCCGCAGGTGGCAGGACGATTGCGTATGCCATAGAAAACAGGAAATGGAAGATGGTTGACTCTTTAATAGTTCGTGGGGCTGACATCAATGCATGGAAAAATGAAAAAAGCCAATGCACCCCCCTTCACCACGCGGCTTTAATGGACCAGAAAGATATAGTGAGAGAGCTACTGGAGAGGAGCGCTAAGGCCAATTTACGAAATATAGATGGGCGTACTGCTCTCCATTATGCCGTGTCGGCCCCCGACTGGGACTATCAGGTAGATTGGACAGTTCGACTGGCTATCCTTGCCGATCTGATTGAAAACGGAAAAGTGGAAATCAATGCCCAGAATAAATACGGAGCAACAGCGCTCCACATTGCAGCGAGTCAAGGCAGTATAGATATGATTCGAGAGCTGCTGATGCGAGGGGCTGATTTCAATATTCTGGATGAAAAAAAGATGACAGCTTTTGATCATTGCAATAGGTTTGAATATCTTTTTGGGATTCCCCTTGAAAAGGTTAGCCGGAAAGAAAAAGAGAAAGCCTGTCTGTTTATGGCAGAACATAATGCTGATGTGCGAGGAGCCGATGTGATGAAAGCCAAAGCAGCCGAAGAGAGGGCAGCAAAAGTAGCCGCCATGAAACGCACCTTCAATGGGTTATTGCATAAAGCGAAAGAGCTTCTCAAGCCTGAATGAGAATGCTGAGAAGCCCTTATTTTAGGAGCGGTATAGAGTATATCTGAACGGTCAGAGTTTAAGCCGGAAGCACCATTTTCCAAATATCATGTTTAAAAAATAGTAAACAGCGGATGTTGCCATGTTTAATACACAGTCAGATATTATTAGCCACTCGGTCACAGGCTCAGGTTCCACCTGTTTGCCCGGTGCAGAGGGAGCTGACATCGCCAATGGTGCAATTCCGGTATCAGGCGCTGTAACAACTCACGCTTTATCTTCAAATCGAAAGTGCGAAACTTCCGGGATTGATACCACGTTTACTCCTTCTAACAGCACCGGCCAAAAAATTACTGAAACGTTTGCACTGCCATTAAAAACCAGACGATGTACCGAATCACAGCTGAACGTTGATTCCCCGACTATTCTAAACCGGAAATTGTTAGGTGGAAAAGGGATGTTCCTGACCCTGATGAAGAGCGCAGGATTAACTGTCCCGCCATTTCGCTGCATTGAGACAAGCATCGTGCAAAACCTTGAGACGCTTCCAATCGATGCCAGCCCATTGCTGTCCACGCTGGATGATGGCCATGAGTTTCCCCATACAACGGCCAGTCTGGTGAATATAAGACAGTGGATTACCCAAATGGCACCAGCAGGCAACTCATCGGGCAAGCCAACAACAAGACAACAGCGCTGGCTCGATGCGCTTTCTTCGTTTATTGCTGGACCGGATTTTTATCAGCAAATAAGCGCTCTGACCATTGCCGACACCATACGGGATATCTATAAGGAGTTGCGCACCGGCCTGACTAAGCCCGACAGCCCGATTATCGTGCGCAGCTCCGGCGTGGCTGAGGACTCGTTTGGTAACGCCCAGGCTGGCAAGTACCAATCCCTGGTGCATGACCAGGCGGATATCGTGGCAACCTGTCTGAAAGTGCTCGCTTCTGCTTACCGTTCCGCCGTTTTTTCCCCAACAGCCCCGCAAGGGATGGCAATTATCCTGCAACAGTGCATTCAATGTTGCGTTGGCGGGGTCGGCATGAGTTATCGCGGCATTGATGACGGCACGTTATTGATCGAGTGTGGATCGGGGCAACCCAAGACTGTGGTGTCCGGTCAATACGGTATCACTCCCCATGGTTATGAGATCAAGCGCAACGGCAAGGAATGGGAGGCCACCTTTAACCCCGGTAATCCTGAGTATGGATTCATTTTGCGCGCCAATGAACAGGGGGGCTATGAGGAAGAGTGGGTCAAATTTGAACCTGCTGCTGCCACGGCTGAGTTCATTGGCAAAGAGCAACTGAACTGCCTGGTTGAGGGGGGGAAGACACTGGAAGACGCGTTGTTGTGCCCTGTGGATTTTGAATTTGCCATTGATCCGGAGGGCCATGTCCTTTTTTTGCAGGGACGCCCGATTACCTGCCTGCCCGGCGGCAGCCATTTTTCCATGGCATCTCCCCCCCGGTCTCTGGATCAGGGCACCGTCATCAGCGACGGTTGTGGCTCAGGGTTGGCGCTGGCCATCAGCGGTCCGGTCAACGGGAGCAGTCTGCCTGACAATGTCATTCTTTTTTGTGACCATGGGGGTGACTGGCTACTGGCCCCGGAGGTTCTGAAAAAAACAAAGGGGATTGTCTTCAACAAATGGGCCAATAACGACCATATATCCATCGGCCTGAGGCAGGAGGGCATACCTTGTGTGGGGATTAAGCGGCCTCAATGGTGGCCTGATAATGATGCACCGAAATGGGTAACGCTGGTGTGTGGGAAGTTCCAGAAAGAGTCCGGCGGGTTTATATTGTCGGGTGATCGGGAACAGGCGTTGTTGAATGTCAGTGACAAATCGGCCACCCCTGATTATCAAGCCGCGCAGGCTGCCCAGCAGGCATATCAGCTTGCGGAGCCGGAAAAAGAACCGTCGGTAGCACGTCTGTTCTCCTGGCTTGTTGAGCAAAACACCAGGCTCCTGGATTTTCTCGGGACTGAGCGACTGATTCATTTATGCCTGTCCAAAACCGGCGCTGTCCAGCTGAGCATGCGCCCCGGGCGACAAGAGATTGTGCAGGGATGTGTTCAGGAGATCGACAATTTTATGCAAGAGATCGCGTCTTTTCTCTCTGGCTACGAACGGTTTTTAATGCTTGCAGCGGCTGATCCTGATCTTAAGCAGCAATACCAGGAGGAGTTAATCCCGCTTCGCGAGCAACTGGCGCTGGTGCAAACAAAGGTTAAACAAACCCTTGCCCAGGTCATAAGGCCATTCCTGTCTGGCAAGGAGTTACCGGCCTCAGGTTCGGATTTTCAACAATGGCTGGCCCATTGCCAGTTATTAAAAGACCACCTGCATCGGCTTGGGTCCGTCCATCAGGTGCACGACATCGAGAGCGTTCATGAACTGATTCTATGGTTGCACAAATGTTTTCTCACCAGGCTCTGGCCCGTGGCCACCGCTTCAGGGCAGGGTGAAGTGAGCACAATAAGGAGGCCTCCCTATGAAAATATCGATATTGTTGACTTCTCAACGTCTCAGGAAGAGCCATTATTCGATGACACATGCCGTGACGCACTCAGGGGATTCGATGCCGAAGGTGTGACCGTTCTCAATACGCCAGATTGTACCCGGTTGTCGATCCAGCTCGGGCATCATGCGTGTACCATCGACCTGTTGGAACAAGCCGACGGTGGCAAACAACGGACTTTTCGGATGTGTTATGCAGAGGCATTGGCTCATTCATCAAGAGAGCACCGACACGGAAAGTTTCAGCGGCTGTGGTTTTTGACGCAAACTCTGTCTCAATATCGGCAAAATAGCGGTTGCAGTGCCCCGGACATTCATTTCAATGAACAGGCAGGCCAGATCCTTTATGAATTCACCCATCTGCCTGACAAAAAAGATTTACAGCGGATGTTTGTCGACATCCTGAGTTTATTGCAAAAATTGAGCAATGCTGATTTTCTTTTGGGAACAATTAACCTGGACGAAAGTCAAACGAAATGGAGTATGGCTGCAATCAGGGAAAGGCTGAATAATCCCGCTTTCTATGAAGCCAATCAATTTGCCCTGGAGCATGTCTACTGGTGCTTTGCTTACCTGGAGAAAACATCATTGATAAACCGCTGCACCCAAAATATGGCGGTTCGTCATCTGGTTGAAACGGCGCTGATATTCTCTCAGGTTCCCGTCAACCGTATTGAAGTAGCGTTGAACGATCAACTCGATACCTACAGTCAGAAAGTACTCTGGCATTGGCTACTGTTTGATCCTGCCAAAGCCAGTCCCCTGGTGAACAAATACGTGAACTGGTTAGCTGACGAGACAATGGCCACACGTCTGGTGTCGCAAAATGGCCACATTCTGAAATACCTTGCTCCTGAATTACGCAATCAGCGGACAATAGTTTTTGCCGCCATCAAAAGCCACCCTGAGGCTATTACCGGTGCACCGGAATGCTTTAAAAACGACATTGAAATTATCGATTACGCCTTGGCAAATACAACAAAAAAAGATCCGGAAAAAATAATTGCCTTTATAGGGACAGAGCTATCATCAGATCCTGTGATTTTTCAGCGCTTATTAACCACAGCGGTTGAAAACACATCACAGGCTCTTTCCTGTAATGCGGCATCTGAGTATCTGGAACAAGATCCTGGATTCTATAAAAAGCTTCTTCTGTTAGCGATGGAGCGCAATAATAACGATGATTCCTATCGATTATCTCTTGAAATTTTCCGGAAAAACCTGCTGAACGACCATCAGCTTTATCGGCAACTGATTTTGAAGTTTTTGGCGCTAAGGGATGTCGGCAGGCAACTGGAATATTTTCCGGATTTGAATAATGATCGAGAGGTAGTGTACACAGCGGTTGGCTGTGACCCTTTTGCATTGGCATATGTCGGGCTTGAATTTCAAGCGGATAAAGCACTGGTCAAAGAAGCTGTCGGGAATATGGGGAGAGTTCTGGAATTTGCCAGTGAAGGACTTAAGGATGATGAAGACATCGTATTGGCAGCCGTCAAAAATAATGGGGTTGCTCTGGAATACGCCAGTGAACGGTTAAGAGCTGATCCGACAATTGTTACCGCAGCGCTGAAAAATTCAGGTTCTGCGCTGGCATATGCCGCCAGGCAATTCCGTGATGATCCGGATTACCTTTGGTTGGCTGTCAGTGACCATAACCCTACACGCCCTATTTACCAATATCTTAATGGGGATCAGTGTAAAAATAATGAATTATGTGCCATTGCCGTGTCCAAAATGCCCGTGAACTTTCAATACCTCGATAAGCAACTGAGAAATGATCAAGCGTTAGCGCAACTCGCCGTGCAAGGTAATGGTGAAATGCTCAGGTATGCCAGTGAAACGGTGCGTGGTCATGAGGGTACGGTCCGTCTGGCCGTTCAACAAAACGGTATAGCTCTTGAGTATGCCACCCCGGAACTGCGAGCCAATAAAGAGCTGGTCAAACTGGCGGTGCAGAATTCCGGCATGGCGCTGGAGTTTGCCAGTGACACGCTTAAGGATTGTCCGGAAGTGGTCAAACTTGCCGTGCAAGAAAATCCACGGGCGCTGTATTTTTCCAGTGACCATTGCCGCAATGATCCAGAGCTGGCCCATATCGCCTTGCAGAACAATGGCCGTGCCCTGCAATACGTTGGCCGTTCATTACAAAGCAAACCTGAAATCATTCAGGCAGCAATTGATAATATCGGGCCTGTTGCGGTAAGGTATTATCAACAATTTACCTAATGGCCCGTATGTCTCTGGCAGCCACTGCCCCCCTCATAGACTGTTGCCCATAAGTAGTTAACCAAATGAAATCGTATTTTCTGACTAAGTGATCAGTCACTCTGCGGCGTTACAACTCCGGTCACATAGCTACGGCTATGCTCCCTGCGTTGTGCCTTGCATAGTAACTGCCCACTTAACCAGAAAATACGATTCCATTTGGCCAACTACTTAAGCAAATACCTGGTAAAAGTCAGTTATCTAACTGGCGTGAAAAATATTTTGCTCTGTGCAACTTTTATAATTTTTTTTTGTCCATAGAGTTAAACCACCAGCACGCACCTTATTTTAGCCTTGATCAACCAATCAAAAGGGGAAGACGGTTCTTCAACTTGCGGCTGAATCTGGCCGGCAGGAAATCCTGGATAAGTTGCTGCAGCATAACGTGGGCGTCAACGCTCAGGACAACATATCAGGACAACAATAGTAAGAGCGTTATTAAAACTGACCGACTTGTTACTGATTTATACAAAAGTAACTGGTTAAGCTTATTTCTTCGAAGTTTTCTCTTTACATCGAATAAAAAGCAATATCGAAGCCGCCGAGTCGCTTAATTGAATTGATACGTTTGTACTTTTAATTGTTCGACCGTGTCTGCTTTTCAAATGTCATGCCTCTATAAACATATTTAATAACTACACAGCGGATGTTGCCATGGTTAATGTACGGTCGGATTTTATTAGCCACTCTGTCACGGACTATAGTTCCACATGTTTGCCTGACGGCAAGGATGGCAAGAAAGCTGACATCGCTGGTGGTGTAATTCCGGTATCAGGCACTTTAAAAAGACAGTGTGAAGTTACCGCGACGGTTACGACGTTTACTCCTCCTGGCCGTGCTGACCACGAAATCAATGCAACATTTGCCACGCGATTAAAAATCAGGCGCTGTACTGAATCGCAGCTGACCGTTGATTCCCCGACTATGCCAAACCGGAAATTGTTAGGTGGGAAAGGGATGTTTCTGACCCAGATGAAGAACGCAGGATTAGATGTCCCGCCATTTCGCTGCATTGAGACAAGCATCGTGCAGAACCTTGAGGCGCTTCCATTCGATGCCAGCCCATTGCTGGCCACGCTGGAGGATGGCCATGAGTTTCCCCATACAACGGCCAGTCTGGTGAATATAAGACAGTGGATTACCCAAATGGCTCCACCAGGCAACCCAGCGGGCAAGCCAACAACAAGACAACAGCGCTGGCTCGATGCGCTTTCTTCGTTTATTGCTGGCCCGGAGTTTTATCAGCAAATAAGCGCTCTACCCATTGCTGACCAAATACGCACTATTCATCAGGATTTATGCACCGACCTGGCGAAGTCTGACAGCCCGATTATCGTGCGCAGCTCCGGCGTGGCTGAGGATTCGTTTGGTAACGCCCAGGCTGGCAAGTACCAATCCCTGGTGCATGACCAGGCGGATATCGTGGCAACGTGTCTGAAAGTGCTCGCTTCTGCTTACCGTCCCGTGTTTTTTTCCCCAACAGCCCCGCAAGGGATGGCAATTATCCTGCAACAGTGCATTCAATCTTCCGTTGGCGGGGTCGGCATGAGTTATCGCGGCATTGATGACGGCACGTTATTGATCGAGTGTGGGCCGGGGCAATCCAAGACGGTGGTGTCTGGTCAATACGGTATCACACCCCATAGTTATGAGATTAAGCGCAACGGCGAGCAATGGGAGGCCACCTTTACCCCCGGAAATCCTGAGCGTGGATTCATTCTGAGGCGCAATGACCAGGGTGGCTATGTTGAAGAGTTGAGCACATTTGAACCTGACACTGCAGCTTCCGACTTCATTGGCAAAGAGCAACTGGACCGTCTGGTTCAGGGGTGCAGAAAGCTGGAAAACCTGTTGCTGTGCCCTGTGGATTTTGAATTTGCCATTGACCCGGATGGCCAGGTCTTGTTTTTTCAGGTACGTCCGATTACCTGCCTGCCCGGCGGCTGCGATTTTTCCATGGCATCGCCCGCCCGGTTTCTGGATCAGGGCATCCCGGTCAGCGACGGTTGTGGCTCAGGGTTGGCGCTGGCCATCAGCGGTCCGGTCAACGGCAGCAGTCTGCCGGACCACGTCATCCTTTTTTGTGACCATGGCGGTGACTGGCTGCTGGCTCCTGAGGTTCTGGCGAAAGTAAGGGGTGTTGTCTTCAACAAATGGGCCAATAACGACCATATATCCATCAGCCTGAGGCAGGAAGGCATACCCTGTGTGGGGATCAATCAGCCTCAATGGTGGCCTGATAATGGTGCACCGGAATGGGTAACGCTGGTGTGTGGGAAGTTTCAAAAAGAGTCCGGCGGGTTTTTATTGTCGGGTGATCGGGAACAGGAGTTATTGAGTCTCAGTGGCGAATCTGCCAGCCCCGATTATCAAACCGCCCAGGCTTACCAGCAGGCATACCACCCTGCGGTGCCGGAAGACGAACCATCGGTAGCACGCCAGTTCTCATGGCTGGGTGAGCAAAACACCAGACTCCTGAATTTTCTCGGAACTGAGCGGCTGATTCATTTATGCCTGTCCAAAACCGGCGCAGTCCAACTGAGCATGCACCCCGAGCGACGGGAGATTTTGCAGGGATGTGACCAGGAGATCCGCCACTTTATGCAAGAGGCCGAGGCTTTTCTCCTTGGCTACGCTCAGTTTTTAATGCTGGGCGCAGGCGCTGATCCTAACCTTAAGCAGCAATACCAGGCGGAGTTAAGACAACTTCGCAGGCAACTGGCACTGGTACACAAAAATGTTGAACAAGCCCTTGCCCACGTCACCAGACCGTTCCTGACTGGCGCGGAGTTACCGGCCAGGGGTTCGGATTTTCAACAATGGCTGGTCCATTGCCAGTTATTAAAAGACCACCTGCAACGGCTTGAAGCTGTCAATCAGGCGCACAAAATCGAGAGCGTCCATGAACTGATTCTATGGTTGCACAAATGTTTTCTGACCAGGCTCTGGCCCGTGGCTACCGCTTCAGGGCAGGGTGAAGTGAGCACAATGAGGGGGCCTTTGCATGACTATATCGATATTGTTGACTTTGCAACGTCTCAGGAACAGCCATTATTCGATAACACATGCCGTGACGCTCTCAGGCAATTCGTGGCCGAAAATGTGACCGTTCTCAATATGCCAGATTGTACCCGGTTGTCGATCCAGCTCGGACATCATGCGTGTACCATCGACCTGCTGGAACAAGCCGACGGTGGCAAACAACGGACCTTTCGGCTGTGTTACTCTGAGGCACTGGCCCATTCATCAAAAGAACAACGACATGGAAAGTTTCAGCGGCTGTGGTTTTTGACCCAAACACTGTCTCAATATCAGAAAAATAGCGGTTTCAATGCCCCGGACATTTATTTCAATGAACAGGCAGGCCAAGTCCTTTTTGAGTTCACCCATCTTCCTGACAAAAAAGATTTGCAGCGGATGTTTGTGGACATCCTGAGTGTATTGTCCAAGCTGGACGATATTGATTTTCTTTTGGGCACATTGAATCTGGACGAAAGTCAAACAAAATGGAATATGGCTGCCATCAGGGAAAGGCTGAATAATCCCGCTTTCTCTGCAACCAATCAATTTGCCCTGGAGCACATTTACTGGTGCTTCGCTTACCTGGAGAACACATTATTGATAAACCGCTGCACCCACGATATGGCGCTCAGTCATCTGGTGGAAGCGGCACTGATATTTTCCAAAGCTGGCATCAATGAAATTGACGTCGTGTTAAACGGGCAGCTGGCAACATACAATCAGACATTGCTTTGGCATTGGTTACTTTCTGATCCCGCCAAAGCCAAGCCTCTGGTTAACAAATACGTTAACTGGTTAGCTGACGAGACAATGGCTATGCGTCTGGTGTCGCAAAATGGCCACATCCTCAAACACCTGGCGCCTGAACTACGCAATCAGCGGGCGATGGTTTTTGCCGCCATCAAAAGCCACCCCCAGGCTATTGCCGATGCGCCAGAGTCTTTTAACAACGATATTGAACTCATCGAATATGCCCTGGCAAATACCACAGAAGATCCGGGAAAAATATTTGCCTTTATAGGGGCCGAGCTATCATCAAATCCTGAGCATTTCCGGCGCTTGTTAACCACAGCGGTTGGCAACACGTCACATGCTCTTTGCTGTCATGCAACAACTGAGTATCTGGAACAAGATCCTGAATTCTATAAAGAGCTGCTTCTGCTGGCCAGGGAGCGCAATCATAACGACGATTCCTATGGATTATTTGCCAGGATTTTCAGGAAAAACCTGCTTAATGACCAGCAACTTTATCGGCAACTGGTCTTGAAGTTTTTGGCGCAAACGGATGCTGGCAACCAACTGAAAGATTTTCCGGATTTGAATAATGATCGAGAGGTAGTGTGCACGGCGCTTGGCTCTAACCCTTTAGCATTGCAATATGTCGGGCTTGAATTTCAAGCGGATAAAGCACTGGTCAAAGAAGCTGTCGGGAACATGGGAAGAGTTCTGGAATTTGCCAGTGAAGGACTTAAGGATGATGAAGACATCGTATTGGCAGCGGTCAAAAATAATGGCGATGCTCTGGAATACGCCAGTGAACGGTTAAGGGCTGACCCGACAATTGTTACCGCAGCGCTGAAAAATTCAGGTATAGCGCTACTAGCTGCCAATAAGCAATTCCGTAATGATCCGGATTACGTTTGGTTGGCTGTCAGTGATCATCACCCCTCTTTACGCCCTATTTGCCAATATCTTGATGGGGACCAGTGTAAAAATCATGAATTAATGTCGATTGCTGTGTCGAAAAAACCCGGGAACTTTCCATTCCTCGATGAGAAACTGAGAAATGATGAAGCGTTAGCGCAACTGGCCGTGCAAGGTAATGGTACAGTGCTCAGCTATGCCAGTGAAACGCTGCGTGGCCATGAGGATACTGTCCGTCTGGCCGTTCAACAAAATGGTATAGCACTTGAGTATGCCAGCCCGGAACTGCGAGCCAATAAAGAGCTGGTCAAACTGGCGGTGCAAAATGTCGGCATGGCGTTGGAGTTTGCCAGTGACGCACTTAAGGATTGTCCGGAAGTGGTCAAACTTGCCCTGGAACAAAATCCGATGGCGCTACAGTTTGCCAGCGACCATTGCCGCAATGATCCAGAGCTGGTCAACATCGCCTTGCAGAACAATGGTAGAGCCCTTCTGTACGTTGGCCCCTCATTACAAAGCAAGCCTGAAATCATTGAGGCAGCAATTGATAATATCGGACCTTTTGTTGTGGCGTGTATTCAACAAAAAATTGATTGATGCCATATTTAGAATTGGTATAACCCGGTTTTCAGCTACAAGGCAACTTGAAATAGCGTAGCAGGGACGAAAATGGCGGCAAAGGCGGCGGTGGCTCAAGCGATGAGTCATGCTTTGATACAGACGATGATTCAGAATATGGATCAAAAGACTCATAAGGAACAGAAAACGCCAAAATAGAATGTGGCCCCGAATCCACTTCATTCGATGATGCGCCGAGATAGCCTCCCTCAGTCTCAACAGTAACCACTTTCTTATGGTGCGGCCCTGGTTGCTCAGTCACATTCTCTCGCCCAAGTAGCGGCTGTTTCATGACTAATGGGGCATTTTCCGACGGTTTTGGGCAGCTTACCTCCGCCAGGCACGCTTTCACAGACCGTGAACACTTGTAGCACCCCTGACACGGATCAGAATTGATAACGTTCTTTGCCGCATTCCGGACGGCCGTAAAAAAATGTCCTTTTTCGGAATTCCCAACAATGTTCATATAAACCTCTAGAATCCTGCCAGAGCGAAAATTGATATTATTATTTGTAAAAAATTTTAGACCGTTAATTTCTGAAAAGATTCCATTAAATAAATTTATTTACTCTGAACTTTTTACCAATACTAAAGTCCAGCAAATTGTAGTGACGCATGCCTGTTGTTTCTTCGTGAAGCAGTCTTTTAGAGAATTCCCAATAACGGATCAGGCCACAATCTGAGTAGTTGCAATCATTTCAAATAAAAATCACTTTTCCCACGAAAATTTAAGGATATTATAAAAATGAATTTTGTTTTGGTTACCAGGAAATAACAGCAAGTTCAATACCTCAAGACATTGGAATGAATCAAAGTGCAGATCCGGTCGACTCCGCAACTTCCGCTAATTTGTGGCATTTTTCCGGGATACCTTTGAACAAACTCGGTGATATTTCTACTCATCTGAGCTGTGGTGAGATTTTGGAGTTGCAAAAACAGCGCAACCCGGCGGCGATTACCTCCCGTGGCATCAAGGAAAATACTCCTCTTAAACGCCTGTATGCCAGCCCTGATGAAGCTCAAACAAAGCTGAATTCAATTCAGCCCTTCTGGCAATGACATTCTGGTCACTTCCAAAAGTGGTGGCACAATGTTTGGCATTGACGACAACGGCAAAGTCAGATGCCAATATTTATATCCAAACTGCAACCACAAACAGAAAGTGCTTGCTGCCTTCAGTGAGGCTGGAGATCATGCGGCTATTTTCACCGAGACTGTGTATTCAGACGAAAACACTCTGAAAATCATTGGCCGTCTGGGTGACCGTTGGCAACAGGTGGGGTCCCTTAACTACCCCTGCGGATTTAAGGTCAAATTCAGTAAGTCAGCACGGCATCTAATGATCCACACTAATGACCAGAAAATCATACTCTGGAGTTTGAACGACACAGGCACCTATGTTGAAAAGAACGTAATTCATGGCCAGCCGTTATCTTTGTATACGGCATTTAGTGCATCAGAAAACATCTTGCTGACCGTCAATCATAACAATGGCCTTGTCCAAATCCTGAGTTATAACAACAGTCGAGACCAATGGATAATCCTAGAAAAAGGTTATTATGGTGATGCTGATCTGAAAGTCTGCTTGAGCGATGACCCGGCATCCAACTGTATTATGATCAATGAGCGTATGAAGGACGGTCAGAATAATGTTTATGTCGTGCATGTTAGCAATGAAGCCCGTTGCCAATTTAAAAAAATCCAGTCAAAAGAGAAAATTTATCATGCCAGTATCATCAGCCCATCAGGGCGCTATGTTCTGACCACACATGATGGTAGCGATGGACTATCAGCCATGATCTGGAGTTTTGACAGTGAGGGTAATTCGATGGTCAAAGCCAGGATCTACCGCCCTGCATCTGCCAACAAACATTTCTGGATCAATGAAGCCATATTCAGCGCTTCGGAGCAGATGCTTCGGCTTTGCTCGGAATATCGTAATTCGACAACGATCATCCTTTGGGGGTGTGATGATAACGGCTTATGGACCGAGAGAGGCGTTATTGACCATGCTGTCAATGATGTAGACAGCGATGATACTGTCCACAGCCACGCAATGCTCCAGATATTGGCCCAGGACGAGGACGGAGTCTTTAAAATCCACGGCTACGACAGCAATGGCCATTGGTGTAAAAAAGCAGTTGGAAACACTGGCACCAAACTCTCTACAGGCAGTTTCAGCCCCTCTGGACGAGTGCTGTTTACCTGTGATGACGACAGAAGTGCCAGCATCTGGAAGATCACACCCTCAGAGTAATACCGGGTGAGGGAGGAACTTTTCCCGGTTTACAGCATCAAATGTAGTGGATTGTTCGGACTTACTAACATAAAAACTAACTATTTATATGTTTACTATTCATCCCGGTGCTGCGGGTTATGAGCAAAATTACCATTCGCCAGCCAGTGATCATTCTGTAGTAACTGCTCAAAAAAGGCTGGCAAATTCTACAGACAATCTTCCACAGTTCAGTGAAATACGTAATGTCACGCCCATCACTGATTGTGTCCGCTACCTGAAGCAATCGGCACCGCCGGTTGGCGACGCGTTTCATTTATTCGACTCCGGGGACAAGAAGGATGAATTGATCCGTTTCTATCGGCAAAAGACCGGCAACGGGTTTCTTTTTGTTATCCGGCATCCGGACGACCTGGATCATCACCCATTAAGAAGGCTGCACTATTACCCTGTTCCCGGAAGAAAAACCGAACATCCCGGGCTTATTTATCAGTCGTTGCCCATCACTCTGATTTTTGATTGTGACAACCTCAGACCCAGACAGCTGGCCTCATTGAATGAGCTGTTGGAGAACCCACCCCGGCTGGATGGCAGGCCCATCAGCACAACAGTCAGCCGGGTTGTTCTGGCTAAAGCACGTTTAATACGCCAGCCTGACGCTCCTGGTCCGGATTTCTGGCGTCGGATATTTGCCTTGAATGGACCTTCTTCAGCACCCGTCAACTCCCCTTGTCCCAACCATGAGGCCATTGTTCGGTCCGTAAGCCATCGCACCGAGCCGCCAGAGCCCGGGAGTTTGCAGATTCACTGTGCTGGTCAGGATATCTTTGCCCGCCTGTTTGGCAACCTGACCATCAATCGTGCGGGAGAACAGTATTTCCGCAAAGGGATGATCGACAGCCAGCCAGAACCTGTCACCCTCTGTCTGGTGGACCCTCCGGATGCCGGGAGCCGATTCTGGCAGTATTTGTCTGACATTCTTGAGCAAGGCTACTTCATCGCCAATGGTGAACGGGTGAAGCTGCCAGCATCGCTGGTTTTGCAGCAATATCACACCCCGACAGCCCATATCCGGGCATTCAAACAAGCAGTAACCAGCACACCGGTGTTACCCGAAAAAAGCTGTGGGATTATCAATACCCATAATTTCGACGCGATCTTCAGTGATCTGTCCGCACAGGAAAACACGCTGCAACAAACCGATACCTTTCAGAAGGTGGCCAGTGAATTTGACCAGCTGTTCATTACCGGTGAGTTGACCGATCAGCAATGGCGGGTCCTGAAACAACGGGCGGAATCACTGCCTGTTCCCCCCAGGTTGGTGACCGGCGCTTTGCCAAAGCCCTCCGGTGACGGTGTTGTCCGGCTGTATACCGGCAATGTTGCCCATATTGCCAGCAACGCCCACCGCTATCACCTGGCCAAAGGGCAGCAATGGGAGGAGCTGTGGTTTACCAGCAAACTGAAACTTTCCGGTAAGTTGAGTTTCCGGCTGAGTCATTCCCCCTTATTGCTCAGGCTCCTTGCGGGTGAACCGGTGGTGCTGACCGGACTGGAACATACCCCGGTTCTGGCAGGGCACCTGGAGTCATTGCTGGCACCTGAGCCCTATCTCTGGATTTACGGCCAGAAAATTGCTCTGCCCAATTGTCAGCTCCATATTGTCTGGCCCGGTCACCGTTTACTGGACCAGAGTTTCTGGTACCAGCGTTGGCAGCAACAGGATGTCGGGGATAGTCAGTCAACCAGCCGTGCCGAACCCGCCCAATCCATTATCGCCGGCCATCCTGGGGCTAAGGAGCGATTAAGCCGTCTTCTGAAGAGCATTCGGCTCTTGCCCCTGAGCCCGAACAAAAGCTACCCGGTCATTCCGGTTCAGGCACCTTCTGAGTTCCTGGCACTGCTTGAGGCTCAGCTCCACATTGAACAGCGTCTGGATCGTGCCGAGACTCTGGACCTCTTCCACTGGCGCAAGGCCCTGAATAAGTTACTGGCCCATCCCGTGCGCGGTGATTTTGTTATTTACAGTTTTGTCAAAGCACAGATCAGCGCCCAGTTTCCGGATCACATGGCAGGGGTTGATCGGGATGGCATTGCTGCCATCCTGGAAACCATGCCTGCCCAGCAGGGCCCACGGGACCTGTTAGCTAATTTCTGGCCGTTAGCCCGTTATATGGCCCCTGCACTGGCCGACTGCCTGCCTGCTACTTTACAAGAACGCCCTGTCCATGGCTGTATCGTCAGGATGGCTGCCGTTATCAAAGCAATATTCACTGAAGAGGGCGTCAAGGCACATCATTTGTCGGTGCGGGATGGCAACATCCAACCCTGTCACGGCCATCGTCTGCGCCTGCTTTACGATGCCCTGCTGGCCTTTGCCAGAGACAGCCACCACCGGGGGCTCCCGGTGCATCAGCAAGCCATGGTCCTGAACCATCAACTGTCAGCCATTACCCAGTGTCATCCGTCTGAGCCAACCCCGCAGCTACAGCAGCATCTGCACCAGCAGCTGCTGCGCTACTTTCCTGAACAGCTGCTGACAACCTCGTTGTCAACACTGGCCACGGAGTGGCTACAGGCCAGCCATGGTCATAAACAGCAACAGGCCAGGCGGCTGGAGCAGCTGATTGCCATGCTCGATAAGCATAAAATTATTGAGCTGACCGGTCCGGCGGGTACCGGTAAATCCTGTCTGGCCGTTGCCACCGGGCAGGCAATGCAGAAACTGCAACACGCATCAAAGCATTGGCTCGTTGCGGCCATTGGCGCAAAGCTTGGCCAACAGGCAGTGACAACACTGACTCTGGGACCAAACACCACATGGGAGTATCTGTACGGCTCCATGACCCTGAAGAAAAACTGGTTGGGGCACCTGGCTTCTCATTCGCTACCCGGCCAGCTAACGGATTGGGCCAAAAGTTCCGAACCGGGCCTGCTGGTTATTAATGAAGCCAACCTGGTGCCGCAAGGGCTATTGTCGCCGCTGAGTGGTCTGCTGGAATCGCCTCCCAGGCTCTGCGTCAATGGCCAGACGATCGGGCTGACAGAAAAACACCGGGTTTTGCTCACCGGTAATCCAGAGAATTATCCGGGGCGGCATCTGGATCCTGAATTGAAAAGCCGGATTCTGAACCTCTATTACCGGCCACTGCCCCAGTCCATCCTGAAAGAAGCCATCATTGCACCACTTATGCCGGATGGCTGGCCCATGGAAGTGAGATCCACCGCGTCGGCCACCATTCTGTCTCTGCTCGCTGAGTATAAAAAACTGTTATCCAAAGACTACGAGCTGACACCAAGGGATCTGAACGACATCATGGCCCGGTTCAGAATGATCACTGTTGGTACACCCTGCCCCACCAGCAATGAACAAATATTCGCACTGGCTGCCGAAGCGTGTCGGCAAAGTCTGGGCGGGCGGATCGACCAGGACCGGCGATCGGAATGGCAAGCGCTCAGAGCTTACTGGTGCAGCGGTGGCCAGGCTGACGATCAGGTGCTTGACCGACACCAGCAGGCTTTCCAGCAGTTTTTCAGCCAATTGACAGTGGTGAATCAAAAGCGACCGAAGCCTTTGGTCATCAATACTCCGGCCACCAGAGACTACATAAAAACCTGCTGGCAATTTCTGCAACTCAGGGAGCCGGGAAGGGTTGCCATGGTGGTGGAAGGGGCTGCCGGGTGGGGTAAGGATGCCCTGTTACTGCTGACCCTGACCACCTGGCAACAGCAAACCGGTAAAGGCTATCAGCACCTCAATGGGACACCAGACCGGTTTAACCAGTTCGTGCAGGCTTTTAACCGTGCCTGGCGTCTGGGTGAGGTGCTGGTGGTCAGTGAACTCAATATTATTCCTTCCGGGCCATTGGAAGAGTTTCTCAATGACCGCCTGCCGCTGCCTCACAAGGATGGGTTCAAATTGATTGGTACCGTTAATCCGCCCACCTATCCCGGACGGACGGCATTCCCGCCGTCATTGACCAGTCGATTTACCGGCGTTCATATCCACCATGATACCCGGGATGACTACCGGCTCAGGCTGCAAGCCATGGGGGTATCAGAGGAACTGAGTCGGTGGCTGACCGCTTGCGCCCATGGCATCAATGACAATCTCCGGCAGCAACGCCTTACCCTTGAGCTGACGCTGCCGCAGCTGCTTCAGGTCGCCGATCGATTGACCCGCATCTCTATGGGGCAGTTGCCTGAGTATCTGCGCCGGGAGTGGCGACCCTATTTGGACAGCTGCCAGCCTAAATTTGAATGGCCCTCTATTCCCGGCCAGTCAGCAGAAAAAGAATCTTCCAGAGGTTCGGCATCACCGAAGACTTTCAGCCTGGGAATTCCCCCTGAAGTGTCTAACGAATATTATGTAACCCGGTTTTTTCCTGGTCAGTGGGATTGCGCGCTGTATCGACTGGAGCTGTTCACCGTCAGTGTGACCACTGATCAGAATTTAGTGCGAAGCCCGTTGCCAGAGCGTCCTGTCGATCAGAGTTTTCTTTTGCCAATGTTAGCCGGGCGCAGTCATCTGAAAAGCGATGAAACCACCGGACGCCTGATACTGAAACCGGGCAGCGAATGGCAGCCATTGCCATCACTGACGGCCGCAGACCGTTTAACCGGTCTGCACACCATCCCGGCAGAGGCACTGGAGCTGGCACAGGACAACCAGACTGGCCAGTACTTTATCCGTTCCCGGTTAACCGAACCGGTGGCTGTGGGCTTTATTATCAAACCCGATCCGAAGTACTTTAAGCCGTTAACGTCGGCCGATCCCATCGAAACGCAACCCCGGCGATGCCCATCCCTGATCAAAGTACATCTGGATCAGGAGGTTTTCAGCCAGCAACCAGGGCACTTTCCGGGCTATCGGAAGTTGCGGGAAATAGGGCAGATAAGGAATCTGTCCGAACGGCTGCTGGCCCTGATTGATTGGTTCAGAGCGTTTTCTTACGAGCATAACTTTGTCGAAACCGGCATCAGCCTGGTCAAGCGATTGTTGCAGGAGCAGCAGGGCAGCTGTCACCACCGTGCATTTCTGTTTCAATTACTCTGTCTTTACTGGGGTATCGAAGCCCGGATAGTAAAATCGGAATCACATGATTTTGTTGAGGTCAGATCCTGCAATGGGTGGCGACTTTGCGATTTATGGGGCATCGAAAGCATTGTCACATTCTTACCTGAGCCGAAATGGGTGGGTATCTACGTATCAGTGCCGACGCCGCCAGTCAAGCCAACTGTCGGACAAGCTACAGGCAGTCATGCCTCCGGCTGGAACCGGCTCCTGTCACTGGTCATCTCCCTGTGCCAGCAATGGCAATGTTCTAAATTCGCACTGCCTCAAGAGGCCAATAGCCTTGTCAAAGATGCTGTTCTGGAAGAGTTCCGGAAAAATTTCCGCCCTATCCCCATGAGCAGGCACTTGTCAGCCCGACGTTACAATAGTTCGTCAGAACACAGACCTCTTATCACCGCATTTGATATTGCCTACCATCTGGCACCGGAACAGTATCTGCAGGCAGCCAGACACGCCATTGACCATTTTGATACCCTTGCTCCTCCTGAAAGGAAAGCCATTATTGACTGGAGCCACTGTATGCTCATCTGGTCAAAAAATTATCAATCGCCAAAACAGCATGATTTCTGTCGGTGGTCGGAGTTTGCCTGGCAACTGTATCTGCACAGCCCGAATGACTTTCCCGTTCTGCCTGTTCAAAGCCTGCAGGCCGTGACCCGGTTCAATCTTGATCATGATGGTACGGCGCAAAGACTGGACCAGCGCCTGTTCCGGGTAGAGTCCATCGACAGAACCTGGCTGAAAAATGTCAGGGACAGTCCGGAGGCCGACAACTTTTCTCTGCTGTATGACTGGGAAACATTGCCTCAGATGGCTGTCACCGATGTTTATTGGAGCCATTCCTCCCGGGGCAGACTGGATCTTGCCCGACTGATCCGTGGTGAGCCCTGTTTTCCGGAGAAATCAACCTGTTACCTGGAGACCAACACCCTGATGCTGTCCAGTCAGTTTTTGATCGACAGGGCGTTGGATGCCCTCAAACTGGCCACCAATCGACAGACCGGGGCACTGTTTCGTGATGAACTCCCTTACCAACCTGGCACATTCTTAATTGATTACATTGATCATGCAGAACAGAACCGGCAGTTAATTCGCCTGATCAGCGATCAACGCTCTGCTGAAATATATACCCCGGTGATATGCAAAGACCTGGAAAAATTCCGGGTGTTAATCGTCGGCAACTTCTGTGACCAGGTCACCATCTTTGAAAGTCCGGCAGGGCAAAATTTTAACTTGATCGGCAGTGGGATTTTTTCTCCGGGTATTGCTCTGGATTGCCAGGAGTCACTGAGAAAAATAAAACGCTTAATCAATGAGCCTGATGCCAACACTCTTTTTAACCGCAAATAACAGTACCCAATCAGGGAGGAACTTTTCCCGTTTTACACCATCTAAGTAGGCTGACGGATCGCAATTACTATCAGAAAAGTACTATTTTCATGTTTCCTGTTCAGCCTGGTGCCGTAGTTAATGTGCACAAGCAACCCGCCAATCACCCCGCTCAAAAAAGTTTGGCAAATTCCCCAGACGATTCTTTACGGCCCGGTAACACCGATAAAAAAACACGAGTAACAGCAGTCTTGTCGGTCAAAAATGAGCAGCTGCATGTTACCCAACAAGTGTCAGCGAAGAGTGCACATAACAGCCCAATCCGAAACGTCACGCCCATCACAGATTGCATCAGCCACCTGAAGCAATCGGCATCGCCGGTTGGTGATGCGTTTCATTTTTTTGAATCCATTGATGCAAAGGATGAACTGATCCGTTTCTATCGGCAAAAGACAGACGCCGGGTTTCTTTTTATGATCCGGCATCCGAACGACCTGGATCATCACCCGTTAAGAAGGCTGCACTATTATCCAACTCCCGGACAAAAAAACGAGTGTCCCGGGCTTATTTATCAGTCAGTGCCCATTACCCTGATTTTCGATTGTGACAACCTCAGGCCCAGACAGCTGGCCTCATTGAATGAGCTGTTGGAGAATCCTCCCCGGCTGGATGGCATCCCTATCAGCACGACAGTCAGCCGGGTTGTTCTGGCCAAAAATGATTTAATATACCAGCCGGATGCTCCCGGACCGGATTTCTGGCGTCGGATATTTGCCCGGGACAAATACTCTTCAGCAACCTTCAATGTCACCCCGACCGCTGTGCCATCCTGGTCAGTAAGCCAGCGCACGGAGCCGCCAGAGCCGGGGAGTTTGCTGATTCACTGTGCGGGTCAGGATGTCTTTGCCAGCCTGTTTGGCAACCTGGCCATCAACAGTCATGGAGAACAGTATTTTCGCAATGGAGTGATCAGCAGCCAGCCTGACCCTGTGACCATCTGCCTGGTGGACCCACCGGATGCCAAAAGCCCATTCTGGCAACATTTGTCGGACATTCTTGAGCAAGGCTACTTCATCGCCAATGGTGAACGGGTGGAGCTGCCAGCGTCGCTGGTCTTGCAGCAATATCACACCCCGACCGAGAATATCACGGCATTCAAACAAGCCGTCAACAACACACCGGTGTTACCCGGTAAAACCTGCGGGGTTATTAATACCCATAATTTCAGCGCGGTCTTCAGTGACCTGTCCGCACAGGAAAACACCCTGCAAAAGACCGATACCTTTCATAAGATGGCCAGCGAATTTGACCAGCTGCTGATCAGCGGTGAGCTGACCAATGAACAATGGCTGATCCTGAAACATCGGACGGAATCACTGCCTGTCGCCCCCGGATTGGTGACAGGCACTTTGCCAGAGCCTTTCGGTGACAGCGTTGTCAGGCTGTATACCGGCCGTGTTGCCAATAATGTTGCTGCACATTGTTATCAACTGGCCACCGGGCAGCAATGGGAGGAGCTCTGGTTTACCAGCAAGCTGAAACTGTCAGGCAAGTTGAATTTCCAGCTGAGAGAAACCCCGTTATTGACACAACTCCTTAAGGGTAAACCAGTGGTGCTGTCCGGGCTGGAACATACCCCGACCCTGGCAGGGCATCTGGAGTCACTACTGTCACCTGAGCCCTATCTCTGGATTTACGGCCAGAAAAAAGCTCTGCCCCACTGCCAGCTGCATATAGTCTGGCCCACTGACCGACTGCCTGACCAGGGTCCATGGTTTCAGCGCTGGCAACAGCAGCAGGATGCCCGGAGTGATCGGTCAGCAGGCAGTGTTGAGGCTGACAGCTTTGATCCTGAAATAGCTGAGCTCGGTAAAGCTGAGTCCATTTTGGCAGAATCCATTATGGCCGCCCCCAAATCCCTTTCGTCCCGCCATCCCGATGCAATCGGGCCATTATGCAGTCTTTGGTCGCGCATTCAGACATTGCCCCAGAGCCCGGATGAAAGTTATCCGGTCATTCCGGTTCAGGCACCGGCTGAGTTTCTGAAACTGCTGGAGGCTCAGCTCCCCATTGAACAGCGGCTGGATCGCGCCGAGATTCTGGAGCCCTTCCACTGGCGTAAGGCCCTGAATAAGTTACTGGCCCATCCGGTGCGGGGTAATACAACCATTTACAGTTATGTCAAAGCTCAGATCAGTGGGATATTTCCGGATTCCATGGCAGAGGTTGATCGTGATGGCATTGCTGCCATCCTGAACACCCTGCCAGCCCTGAAGCACCCAAAGGATCTGGCCGATCATTTCTGGCCATTGGCCCGTTATATGGCACCGGCACTGGGCGAGTATTTGCCCGCTACCTTCAGCAAACCTTCTCTGCGCTGCACCGCGAAGATGGCCGCCATTATCCACTCAATATTCCCTCAACAGGGCATTGAGGCTGATCTGTTGCCGGTACTGAACGACAATATTCATCCCTGTTCCGGCCAACGGCTGCGTCTGCTGTACGATGCCCTGCGGGTCTGTGGCAGCCAGAGTATTCCGGTGCATCGGCAAGCCCGGGACTTGAACCAGCAACTGACCGCCATTAGCCAATGCCATCCGTCTGCGCCACTGGAGCAGCTGCAACAGCCGCTTCAGCACGCCTTTCCGGGGCTGACAACCTCTTTGCAGACACTGGCCTCAGATTGGCTGAAGGCCAGCTGTCATCATCAGCAGCAACAGGGCAAGCGGCTTGAACAGCTCACCACCATGCTCAGACAGCACAGGATCATTGAACTCAATGGCCCGGCGGGTACCGGTAAATCCTGTCTGGCCGTCGCCACCGGGCAAGCGTTACAGGAACGGCGGCAGGCATCAATGAACCGGCTTGCCGCTGGCCTACAGCCTGACCCGCACACAGTGAAAACCCTGACCCTGGGACCAAACACCACCTGGGAAGACCTGTACGGTTCGGTCTCCCTGAAACGAGACCGGCAGGGCAATACGGTCTCTCATTCGGTACCCGGCCAGATAACGGAGTGGGCCAAAGGTTCCGAGCCGGGCCTGCTGGTTATTAATGAAGCCAACCTGGTGCAGCACGGACTATTGTCACCACTGACCGGTTTGCTGCAATCGCCTGCCCGGCTCTGCGTCAATGGCCAGACGTTCGAGCTCACAGATAACCACCGGGTTTTGTTGACCGGTAATCCGGGAAATTATCCGGGGCGGAATCTTGACCCTGAATTGCAACGCCGGATTCTGCGCCTCTATTACCGGCCGCTGCCGGAGTCCGTTCTGCAACAAGCCATCATTGAGCCACTCCTGCCGGATACCTGGCCCTTGGAGCTGAGGTCCACCGCTTCGGACACCATCCTTTCCCTATTGGCAGAGTACAGAAAACAGGTATCCACAGACTATGAGCTGACGCCAAGGGACCTGAAAGACATCATGGCCCGGTTCCGGCTGATCACGGCGGATGCACCCTGTCCCACCAGCCAGGCCCAGATGTTGGCACTGGCTGACGAAGCGTGCGGGCAAAGTCTGGGTGGGCGGATCGATCCGGACCAACGCCCCGAATGGCAAGCACTCAGGGATTACCGGCACAGTTCCGGCAAGGTGGACCCTTCATTGCTGGACCAGCACCAGCGGGCCTTCACACAGTTTTTCGGACAGTTGGCACAGGTGAACAAAAAGCAATCGACGCCACTGGTCATCGATACTCCGGCCACCAGAGAGTACATAAAAACCTGTTGGCAATTTCTGCAACTCAGGGAACCGGGAAGAGTTGCCATGGTGGTGGAAGGTATTGCCGGGTGGGGTAAGGATGCCCTGTTACTGCTGACCCTGACCACCTGGCAACAGCAAACCGGTAGAGGCTATCAGCACCTCAATGGAGCTCCGGACCAGTTTAACCAGTTTGTGCAGGCCTTTAACCGCGCCTGGCGTCTGGGTGAGGTGCTGGTGGTCAGTGAACTCAATATTATTCCTTCCGGGCCATTGGAAGAGTTTCTCAATGACCGCCTGCCGCTGCCTCACAAGGCCGGGTTCAAATTGATTGGTACCGTTAATCCGCCCACCTATCCCGGACGGACGGCATTCCCGCCATCATTGACCAGCCGATTTACCGGCGTTCATATCCACCATGATACCCGGGATGACTATCGGCTCAGGCTACAAGCCATTGGGGTATCTGAGGATCTGAGTCGGTGGCTGACCGATTGCGCCAGTGCCCTTAACGATGATTTCCGACAGCAACGCATTCCCCTTGAACTGACGTTGCCGCAGCTGCTGCTGGCGGCCGATCGATTGGGCAGAACCTCCATGGATTGCTGGCCTGAGGGTCTGAGCCGGGAGTGGCAACCCTATCTGGAAAAGCGTACAAGCACATTTAAGTGGCCCTATATTCTTGTACAGTCATCAGAAAAGGGATCTTCCAGCAGCTCGGCCACTGTATTACCGCAGGCTTTCAGTCTGGGCCTGCTCCCTGGTGTGTCTGGCAACTTTCATGCAACCCGGTTTTTTCCCGGTAAATGGGATCCCCATCTGTACAGACTGAAGCTGTTCACAGCCGATGTGACCACTGACCAGACATTAGTTGAAAGCCCTTTACCAATGCGTCTCATGGATCAGAGCAAGCTTTTGCCCCTGTTAACCGGGCGAACCTATCTGAAAACCGGCGAAACCCCCGGGCGCATGACACTGAAACCGGGCCACAATTGGCAATTATTGCCATCGCTGACCCCCAACGACCGGTTGACCGGTTTGAGGTCCATTCCGAAACAGACGCAGCTGGCACTGGATAGGAGCACCGACCAATACTTTCTTCGTTCCGGACTCTCGGAACCGGTGACGGTGGATTTTATTATTAAGCCCGATCTGACTTATTTTCAGCCGTTAACGGCTAATGATCCCATTAACACACAGCCCCTGCGGTGCCCTCCGCTGATCAAAGTGCATCTGGATCAGGAGGTGTTCAGCGGGGATCCTGCTCACTTTCCGGGATACCGGAAGTTGCGGGAAATAGGGCAGATAGACAATCTGTCCGAACGGCTACTGGCCCTTGTCGATTGGTTCAGGGCATTTTCTTACGATCGTCCTTTTGACGAAACCGGCATCAACCTGGCCAAGCAATTGTTGCAGGAACAACAGGGAACCTGCCGCCATCGTGGGTTTCTGTTTCAATTACTCTGTCTTTACTGGGGTATTGAAGCCCGTATAGTACGATCGGGCTCACATGCTTTCGTTGAGGTCAGATCCGGCAATGGGTGGCGACTTTGTGATTTAGGGGGCGCTGGCAGCTCCACTTTCAGTTATTCATCAGAGCCGGAATGGCACAATATTTTCAAGTCAGCGCCAGTGGCACCCGTCAATTCGCCTTACGCTCAGGACGGAGCCGCTGATGGCTGGAAGGGGATATTGTCACTGGCCGCTTCTCTGCTCCAGCAACACAAGTGTACTCAATCTGAATTACCCCAAGAGGCGATAAAACAAATCCAGGACACCTTTCTGGAAAAGTTCCGAAAAAATTTCCGCCCTATCCCCATGTTCAGGGATTTACTATCAGAACGAACTTACAAAATATCACCAAGCCGCGAACGTTATGTCTTTGCCATGGAAATTGCCTGTGATTGGGTATCGGAACAATATTTGCTGGCGGCCCGACATGCCATTGACCATTTTGCCACCCTGGCCCCCCCGGAAAAAAAAGCCATTATCGATTGGAGCCACTGTATGCTCATCAGGTCAACCGATGAGCGGTCTCCCGAAAGACGTCTTTTCTGTGAGTGGTCGGAGTTTGCCTGGCAACTGTATTTGCAAAGCCCGAATGATTTTCCCGTCCTGCCTGTGCAAAGCCTGCAGACCATTATCCGGTTAAATTTTGATCATAATGGCATCGCTCAACGAATATACCAGCGCCTGTTCCGGCTTGAGTCCATCGATAAAGTCTATCTGAAAAATGTCCACGACAGTCCGGAGGCCGACCATTTTTCCCTGCTGTACTCCTGGGAAAAATTGCCACAGGTGGCGGCTACCGAAGTTTTTTGGAGTCATGCCTCCCGGGGCAAACCGGATATTGCCCGACTGATCCGTGGTGAGCCCTGTTTTCCGCAAAAATCAACGTACTATCAGGAAACCAATACCCTGATACTGTCTGCCCGGTTTTTGATCGACAGGGCGTTGTACACCCTCCTGCGAAGCACCAACAAACTGACCGGAGCAGCGTTTATTGAGGAGTTCCCTGAGCCCCCGAGCATGGGGAACTTAGGGGATCACATCAATGATGCAGAAAATAACCGACAGTTAATTCGCCTGATCAGTGATCAACGCTCTGCGGAAATATATACCCCGGTGATATGTAAAGACCTGAAAAGATTCCGGGTCCTGATCGTTGGCAACTTCCGTGAACGGGTAACCATCTTTGAAAGTTCGGCAGGACAAAGTTTCGACCTGATCGGCAGCGGGATTTTTTCTCCGGGTCTTACCCTGGATTGCCGGGAGTCGCTGGGAACCGTGAAACGACTGCTCAATGAGCATGATGCAACTATTTTAGGCGGGTATTGAGATGAGTCTTAGTACAAAGGAACTTTTGCCGGTTTACACCATCCAAATTGACTGACGGACCGCAATTACTATCAGAAAAGTACTATTTTCATGCTTCCTATTCAGCCCGGTGATCATCCTGTTGTAAAAGCACAAAAAAGGCTGGCAAATTCTACAGGCGATCCTCCACAGCCCAGTAAAATCCGTAAAAAAATGCTCGTAACTGAGGTTTTGCCCGTCAAAAATGAGCAGTCATATTTAGTCCAACAGGCATTAGCAGATAGTGCGCATTCCAGCCCAATCCGTAACATCACGCCCATCACAGATTGCATCAGCCATCTGAAACAATCGGCATCACCGGTAGGCGATGCGTTTCATTTTTTCGACTCTGAAAATGATAAGGCTGGGAAGGAGGTGTTGATCCATTGGTATCGGCAAAGGACAGGCACCGGGTTCCTTTTTATTATCCGGCATCCGGACGACCTGGATCATCACCCGTTAAGAAGGCTGCACTATTATCCAGCTCCCGGACAAAAAACCGAGCGTCCCGGGCTTATTTATCAGTCAGTGCCCATCACCCTGATTTTCGATTGTGACAACCTCAGGCCCAGACAGCTGGCCTCATTGAATGAGCTGTTGGAGAATCCACCCCGGCTGGATGGCATCCCCATCAGCACGACAGTCAGCCGGGTTGTTCTGGCCAAAAACGATTTAATAAATCAGCCTGATGCTCCCGGACCGGATTTCTGGCGTCGGATATTTGCCCGGGACAGATACTCTTCAGCAACCTTCAATGTCACCCCGGCCGCGGTGCCATCCTGGTCAGTAAGCCAGCGCACGGAGCCGCCAGAGCCGGGGAGTTTGCTGATTCACTGTGCGGGTCAGGATGTCTTTGCCAGCCTGTTTGGCAACCTGGCCATCAACAGTCATGGAGAACAGTATTTTCGCAATGGAGTGATCAGCAGCCAGCCTGACCCTGTGACCATCTGCCTGGTGGATCCGCCGGATGCCAAAAGCCCATTCTGGCAACATTTGTCGGACATTCTTGAGCAAGGCTACTTCATCGCCAATGGTGAACGGGTGGAGCTGCCAGCGTCGCTGGTCTTGCAGCAATATCACACCCCGACCGAGAATATCACGGCATTCAAACAAGCCGTCAACAACACACCGGTGTTACCCGGTAAAACCTGCGGGGTTATCAATACCCACAATTTCGACGCGGTCTTCAGTGATCTGTCCGCACAGGAAAACACCCTGCAAAAGACCGATACCTTTCATAAGATGGCCAGCGAATTTGACCAGCTGCTGGTCAGCGGTGAACTGACCGATGAACAATGGCTGATCCTGAAACATCGGACGGAATCACTGCCTGTCGCCCCCGGATTGGTGACAGGCACTTTGCCAGAACCCTCCGGTGACAGTGTTGTCAGGCTGTATACCGGCAGTGTTGCCAATATCGCTGCCAATGTTGTGGCACAATCCGACTGTTACCGACTGGCCACCGGTCAGCAATGGGAGGAGCTCTGGTTTACCAGCAAGCTGAAAATGTCAGGCAAGTTGCGTTTCCAGCTGAGAGCAACCCCGTTATTGACACAACTGCTTAAGGGTGAACCGGTGGTGCTGTCCGGGCTGGAACATACCCCGACCCTGGCAGGGCATCTGGAGTCACTACTGGCACCTGAGCCCTATCTCTGGATTTACGGCCAGAAAAAAGCTCTGCCCCACTGCCAGCTGCATATAATCTGGCCCGCTGACCGACTGCCTGACCAGAGTCGATGGTTCCAGCGCTGGCAACAGCAGCAGGATACCCGGAGTGATTGCTCAGCAGGCAGTGTAGAGGCTGACAGTGTTGAGCCTGAAACAGCTGAGCTCGGTAAAGCTGAGTCCATTTTGGCAGAATCCATTATGGCCGCCCCCGGTTTGATCCAACCCTTTTCGTCCCGCCATCCCGATGCAATTGGGCCATTAGGCCGTCTTTTGTCTCGCATTCGGACATTGCCCCAGAGCCCGGATAAAAGTTATCCGGTCATTCCGGTTCAGGCACCGGCTGAGTTTCTGAAACTGCTGGAGGCTCAGCTCCCCATTGAACAGCGGCTGGATCGCGCCGGGACTCTGGAGCCCTTTCACTGGCGTAAGGCCCTGAATAAGTTACTGGCCCATCCGGTGCGGGGTAATGAAACCATTTATAGTTTTGTCAAAGCTCAGATCAGTGGGATATTTCAGGATTCCATGGCAGAGGTTGATCGTGATGGCATTGCTGCCATCCTGGACACCCTGCCAGCCCTGAAGCACCCAAAGGATCTGGTAGATCATTTCTGGCCATTGGCCCGTTATATGGCACCGGCACTGGGCGAGTATTTGCCTGATATTTTCGGCGAACCTTCTCCCCGCTGCACCGCAAAGATGGCCGCCATTATCCACTCAATATTCCCTCAACAGGGCATTGAGGCTGATCTTTTGCCGGTACTGGACGACAATATCCATCCCTGTTCCGGCCATCGCCTGCGTCTGCTGTACGATGCCCTGCGGGTCTGTGGCAGCCAGAGTATCCCGGTGCATCGGCAAGCCCGGGACTTGAACCAGCAACTGACCGCCATTACCCAATGCCATCCGTCTGAGCCACTGGAACAGCTGCAACAGCCGCTTCAGCACGCCTTTTCGGAACCGCTGCTGACAACCTCCTTGCAGACACTGGCCTCAGATTGGCTGCAGGCCAGCTGTCATCATCAGCAGCAACAGGGCAAGCGGCTTGAACAGCTCACGACCATGCTCAGGCAGCACAGGATCATTGAGCTCAATGGCCCGGCGGGTACCGGTAAATCCTGCCTGGCCGTCGCCACCGGGCAAGCGTTACAGGAACGGCGGCAGGCATCAATGAACCGGCTTGCCGCTGGCCCACAGCCTGACCCGCACACAGTGAAAACCCTGACCCTGGGACCGAACACCACCTGGGAAGACCTGTACGGTTCGGTCTCCCTGAAACGAGACCGGCAGGGCAATACGGTCTCTCATTCGGTACCCGGGCAGATAACGGATTGGGCCAGGAGAAGACGCCCGGGCCTGCTGGTTATTAATGAAGCCAACCTGGTGCAGCACGGACTATTGTCACCACTGACCGGTTTGCTGCAATCGTCTCCCCGGCTCTGCGTCAATGGCCAGACGTTCGAGCTCACAGATAACCACCGGGTTTTGTTGACCGGTAATCCGGAAAATTATCCGGGGCGGAATCTTGACCCTGAATTGCAACGCCGGATTCTGCGCCTGTATTACCGGCCGCTGCCGGAGTCCATTCTGCAACAAGCCATCATTGAGCCACTTCTGCCGGATACCTGGCCCATGGAGCTGAGGTCCACCACTTCCGACACCATCCTCTCCCTGCTGGCAAAGTACAGAAAACAGGTATCCACAGACTATGAGCTGACGCCAAGGGACCTGAAAGACATCATGGCCCGGTTCCGGCTGATCACGGCGGATGCACCCTGTCCCACCAGCCAGGCCCAGGTGTTGGCACTGGCTGACGAAGCGTGCGGGCAAAGTCTGGGTGGGCGGATCGATCGGGACCAACGCCCCGAATGGCAGGCACTCAGGGATTACTGGCACAGTTCCGGTAAGGTGGACCGTTCATTGCTGGAGCAGCACCAGCGGGCCTTCACACAGTTTTTCGGACAGTTGGCACAGGTGAACAAAAAGCAATCGACGCCACTGGTCATCGATACTCCGGCCACCAGAGAGTACATAAAAACCTGCTGGCAATTTCTGCAACTCAGGGAACCGGGAAGAGTTGCCATGGTGGTGGAAGGGACTGCCGGGTGGGGTAAGGATGCCCTGTTACTGCTGACCCTGACCACCTGGCAACAGCAAACCGGTAAAGGCTTTCAGCATCTCAATGGGACACCGGACCAGTTTAACCAGTTTGTGCAGGCTTTTAACCGGGCCTGGCGTCTGGGTGAGGTGCTGGTGGTCAGTGAGCTCAATATCATTCCTTCCGGGCTATTGGAAGAGTTTCTCAATGACCGCCTGCCGCTGCCTCACAAGGATGGGTTCAAATTGATTGGTACCGTTAATCCGCCCACCTATCCCGGACGGACGGCATTCCCGCCGTCATTGACCAGTCGATTTACCGGCGTTCATATCCACCATGATACCCGGGATGACTACCGGCTCAGGCTGCAAGCCATGGGGGTATCTGAGGATCTGAGTCGGTGGCTGACCGATTGCGCCAGTGCCCTCAATAATCATTTCCGACAGCGACGCATTCCCCTTGAACTGACGTTGCCGCAGCTGCTGCTGGCGGCCGAGCGATTGGGCAGAATCCCCATGGTTTGGTGGCCTGATGTTCTGAGCTGGGAGTGGGAACCCTATCTGGAAAAAAGTTCATGGGAATTTAAGTGGCCCTATATTCTTGTACAGTCATCAGAAAAGGGATCTTCCAGAGGTTCGGCCAAAAAATCACCGAAGGCTTTCAGTCTGGGCAGGCCCCCGGGTGCGTCCAGAAAATTTCAGGTTACCCGGTTTTTTCCCGTTAAATGGCATGCCAAGCTGTATCGACTAAAACTGCTCACAGCCGATGTGACCACTGATCAGAATTTAGTTATCGGCCTGTTGCCAAGACACCTCGTGGATCAGAGTAATCTTTTGCCCCTGTTAACCGGGCGTACCGATCTGAAAACCGATGAAACCCCCGGGCGCATGACACTGGAACCGGGCCGCAATTGGCAACGATTGCCATCGCTGACTCCCAACGACCGTTTGACCGGTCTGAGATCCATTCCGCAACAGACCAGGCTGGCACAGGATAGGCACACAGGCCAATACTATCTGCGTTCCGAACTCACGGAACCGGAGACGGTAGATTTTATTATTAAACCCGACCGGACTTACTTTCAGCCGTTAACGGCTGATGATCCCATCAACACTCAGCCCTGGCGATGCCCTCCCCTGATCAAAGTACATCTGGATCAGGAGGTTTTCAGCGGGGATCCTGTTCACTTTCCGGGATACCGGAAGTTGCGGGAAATTGGGCTGATAAGCAATCTGGCTGGACGGCTGCTGGCGCTGGTCGATTGGTTCAGAGATTTTTCTTACGATCGTACTTTTGACGAAACCGGCATCAGTCTGGTCAAGCAATTGTTGCAGGAACAACAGGGAACCTGCCGCCACCGTGCGTTTCTGTTTCAATTACTCTGTCTTTACTGGGGTATTGAAGCCCGAATAGTAAAATCGAAATCACATGCTTTCGTTGAGGTCAGATCCCGCAATGGGTGGCGACTTTGTGATTTATGGGGCGCTGGCAGCTCCAGTATCAGTTACTCATCAGAGCCGACATGGCACAATCTTTACCAGTCAGCCCCAGTGCAGCCAGTCAATTCATCTTGCGGACAGGACGGAGCCGCTGATGGCTGGAACAGGATATTGTCACTGGCCACTTCTCTGCTCCAGCAATGGCAGTGTGTTAGATCTGAATTACCCCAAGAGGTGATAAAACCTATCCAGGACACCTTTCTGGAAACGTTCCGGAAAAATTTCCGCCCCATCCCCATGAACAGGGGGTTATTATCAGATCGAACTTACCCAATATCGCCAGATTGCGAAGGTAATATCGATGCATTCCTGATTGCCTACCATTGGGTGCCGACACAATATTTACAGGCGGCCCGACATGCCATTGACCATTTTTCCACCCTGGCTCCACCGGAAAAAAAAGCCATTATCGACTGGAGCCACTGTATGCTCATCTGGTCAATCGACTATCAGTCTCCCAAAAAGCATCTCTTCTGTCAGTGGTCGGAGTTTGCCTGGCAACTGTATTTGCAAAGCCCGAATGATTTTCCCGTCCTGCCTGTGCAAAGCCTGCAGACCATTATCCGGTTCAATTTTGATCATAATGGCATGGCTCAACGAATAAGCCAGCGCCTGTTTCGGGTTGAGTCCATCAATAAAATTTATCTGAAAAATGTCTGCAACAGTCTGGGGGTTCGCAATTTTTCGCTGCTGCCCCCCTGGGAACAATTGCCACAGGTGGCGGCTACCGAGGTTTATTGGAGTCATGCCTCCCGGGGCAAACCGGATATTGCCCGACTGATCCGTGGTGAGCCCTGTTTCCCGGAAAAATCAACCTCCTACCAGGAAACCAATACCCTGATATTGGCCGCCCAGTTTTTGATCGACAGGGCGTGGGAGACCCTCCGGCAAAGCACCAATAAACTGACCGGTGCCGCCTTTCTTGAGGAACTCCCTGAGCCCCAGACCAACAAAATTTTAGAGGATCACATCGATGATGCAGAAATTAACCGGCAGTTAAATCGCCTGATCGGCGATAAACGCTCTGCTGAAATATATACCCCGGTGATATGTAATGACCTGCAAAGATTCCGGGTCTTGATCGTTGGCAACTTCCGTGAAAACCGGGGAATCATCTTTGAAAGTCCGGCAGGGCAAAACTTCAACCTGATCGGCAGTGGGATTTTTTCTCCGGGTATTGCCCTGGATTGCCGGGAGTCGCTGGGAACCATAAAACGCCTGCTCAATGAACATGATGCAACTATTTTAAGCGGGAATTAGCTAGTACATGGTTTCAATGAGTTTGACGGGTTGTCGTGCCTCCGCACTCCGTTCGCCCTGAGGCTGTCGAAGGACCCATAGGGCCTAAAGGCGGAAACTCCGGACTCTGATAGATCGTGCCAAGCACCCTTCGACTCCGCTCAGGGTGAACGGAGATCGTACACGTCAAACTCATTGAAACTATGTACTAGCGTATCAGGGTACTCCTATGATCAGCCGCGGTATTGCAGGGAGGAACTTTTGCCGGTTTACATCATCTAACTTGACTGACCGACCACAATTACTATCAGAAAAGTACTATTTTCATGCTTCCTATTCAGCCAAGTGATCATTCTGTTGTAACCGCTCAAAAAAGGTTGGCAAGTTCTACAGGCGATCCTTCACAGTCCAGTAAAATCCCTAAAAAAACACCAGAAACCGGGGTTTTGTCCGTCAAAAATGAGCAGTCATATTTAGTCCAACAGGCATCATCAGATAGTGCGCATTCCAGCCCAATCCGTAACGTCACGACCATCACAGATTGCATCAGCCAACTGAAGCAGTCGGTATCACCGATTGGTGATGAATTTCATTTTTGCGGTTCCTTTCGTGGGAATGAAAGGAAGGAGGAGTTGATCCGTCTCTTTCGGGAAGCGACAGGCATCGGTTTTTTTTTTATTATCCGGCATCCGAACGACCTGGATCATCACCCGTTAAGAAGGCTGCACTATTATCCCGCTCCCGGACAAAAAATCGAGCGTCCCGGGCTTATCTATCAGTCAGTGCCCATCACCCTGGTTTTCGATTGTGACAATCTCAGGCCCAGACAGCTGGCCTCATTGAATGAGCTGTTGGAGAATCCACCCCGGCTGGATGGCCCCCCCATCAGCAAGGCAGTCAGCCGGATTGTTCTGGTTAAGGACGATTTAATATACAAGCCTGACGCTCCCGGACCAGATTTCTGGCGTCGGGTATTTGCCTTGAGGAGAACCGATTTTGAAACCGTCCGAGCCTCTAACCCCCGGGCCGTTGTGCCATCCCGGTCGGTAAGCCATCGCACGGAGCCGCCAGAGCCGGGGAGTTTGCTGATTCACTGTGCGGGTCAGGATGTCTTTGCCAGCCTGTTTGGCAACCTGGCCATCAACAGTCATGGAGAACAGTATTTTCGCAATGGAGTGATCAGCAGCCAGCCTGACCCTGTGACCATCTGCCTGGTGGATCCGCCGGATGCCAAAAGCCCATTCTGGCAACATTTGTCGGACATTCTTGAGCAAGGCTACTTCATCGCCAATGGTGAACGGGTGGAGCTGCCAGCGTCGCTGGTCTTGCAGCAATATCACACCCCGACCGAGAATATCACGGCATTCAAACAAGCCGTCAACAACACACCGGTGTTACCCGGTAAAACCTGCGGGGTTATCAATACCCACAATTTCGACGCGGTCTTCAGTGATCTGTCCGCACAGGAAAACACCCTGCAAAAGACCGATACCTTTCATAAGATGGCCAGCGAATTTGACCAGCTGCTGGTCAGCGGTGAACTGACCGATGAACAATGGCTGATCCTGAAACATCGGACGGAATCACTGCCTGTCGCCCCCGGATTGGTGACAGGCACTTTGCCAGAACCCTCCGGTGACAGTGTTGTCAGGCTGTATACCGGCAGTGTTGCCAATATCGCTGCCAATGTTGTGGCACAATCCGACTGTTACCGACTGGCCACCGGTCAGCAATGGGAGGAGCTCTGGTTTACCAGCAAGCTGAAAATGTCAGGCAAGTTGCGTTTCCAGCTGAGAGCAACCCCGTTATTGACACAACTGCTTAAGGGTGAACCGGTGGTGCTGTCCGGGCTGGAACATACCCCGACCCTGGCAGGGCATCTGGAGTCACTACTGGCACCTGAGCCCTATCTCTGGATTTACGGCCAGAAAAAAGCTCTGCCCCACTGCCAGCTGCATATAATCTGGCCCGCTGACCGACTGCCTGACCAGAGTCGATGGTTCCAGCGCTGGCAACAGCAGCAGGATACCCGGAGTGATTGCTCAGCAGGCAGTGTAGAGGCTGACAGTGTTGAGCCTGAAACAGCTGAGCTCGGTAAAGCTGAGTCCATTTTGGCAGAATCCATTATGGCCGCCCCCGGTTTGATCCAACCCTTTTCGTCCCGCCATCCCGATGCAATTGGGCCATTAGGCCGTCTTTTGTCTCGCATTCGGACATTGCCCCAGAGCCCGGATAAAAGTTATCCGGTCATTCCGGTTCAGGCACCGGCTGAGTTTCTGAAACTGCTGGAGGCTCAGCTCCCCATTGAACAGCGGCTGGATCGCGCCGGGACTCTGGAGCCCTTTCACTGGCGTAAGGCCCTGAATAAGTTACTGGCCCATCCGGTGCGGGGTAATGTAACCATTTACAGTTTTGTCAAAGCTCAGATCAGTGGGATATTTCCGGATTCCATGGAAGGGGTTGATCGTGATGGCATTGCTGCCATCCTGAACACCCTGCCAGCCCTGAAGCACCCAAAGGATCTGGCCGATCATTTCTGGCCATTGGCCCGTTATATGGCACCGGCACTGGGCGAGTATTTGCCTGATATTTTCGGCGAACCTTCTCCCCGCTGCACCGCGAAGATGGCCGCCATTATCCACTCAATATTCCCTCAACAGGGCATTGAGGCTGATCTTTTGCCGGTACTGAACGACAATATCCATCCCTATTCCGGCCATCGCCTGCGCCTGCTGTACGACGCCCTGCGGGTCTGTGGCAGCCAGAGTATCCCGGTGCATCGGCAAGCCCGGGACTTGAACCAGCAACTGACCGCCATTAGCCAATGCCATCCGTCTGAGCCACTGGAGCAGCTGCAACAGCCGCTTCAGCACGCCTTTTCGGAACCGCTGCTGACAACCTCCTTGCAGACACTGGCCTCAGATTGGCTCAAGGCCAGCTGTCACCATCAGCAGCAACAGGGCAAGCGGCTTGAACAGCTCACGACCATGCTCAGACAGCACAGGATCATTGAGCTCAATGGCCCGGCGGGTACCGGTAAATCCTGCCTGGCCGTCGCCACCGGGCAAGCGTTACAGGAACGGCGGCAGGCATCAATGAACCGGCTTGCCGCTGGCCCACAGCCTGAACAGCACACAGTGAAAACCCTGACCCTGGGACCGAACACCACCTGGGAAGACCTGTACGGTTCGGTCTCCCTGAAACGAGACCGGCAGGGCAATACGGTCTCTCATTCGGTACCCGGGCAGATAACGGATTGGGCCAGGAGAAGACGCCCGGGCCTGCTGGTTATTAATGAAGCCAACCTGGTGCAGCACGGACTATTGTCACCACTGACCGGTTTGCTGCAATCGTCTCCCCGGCTCTGCGTCAATGGCCAGACCTACGAGTTAACAGATAACCACCGGGTTTTGTTGACCGGTAATCCGGAAAATTATCCGGGGCGGAATCTTGACCCTGAATTGCAACGCCGGATTCTGCGCCTCTATTACCGGCCGCTGCCGGAGTCCATTCTGCAACAAGCCATCATTGAGCCACTTCTGCCGGATACCTGGCCCATGGAGCGGAGGTCCACCACTTCCGACACCATCCTCTCCCTGTTGGCAGAGTACAGAAAGCAGGTATCCATAGACTATGAGCTGACGCCAAGGGACCTGAAAGACATCATGGCCCGGTTCCGGCTGATCACGGCGGATGCACCCTGTCCCACCAGCCAGGCCCAGGTGTTGGCACTGGCTGACGAAGCGTGCGGGCAAAGTCTGGGGGGGCGGATCGATCGGGACCAACGCCCCGAATGGCAAGCGCTCAGGGATTACTGGCACAGTTCCGGTAAGGTGGACCGTTCATTACTGGAGCAGCACCAGCGGGCCTTCACACAGTTTTTCGGACAGTTGGCACAGGTGAACAAAAAGCAATCGACGCCACTGGTCATCGATACTCCGGCCACCAGAGAGTACATAAAAACCTGCTGGCAATTTCTGCAACTCAGGGAACCGGGAAGAGTTGCCATGGTGGTGGAAGGGACTGCCGGGTGGGGTAAGGATGCCCTGTTACTGCTGACCCTGACCACCTGGCAACAGCAAACCGGTAAAGGCTTTCAGCATCTCAATGGGACACCGGACCAGTTTAACCAGTTTGTGCAGGCCTTTAACCGCGCCTGGCGTCTGGGTGAGGTATTAGTGGTCAGTGAGCTCAATATCATTCCTTCCGGGCTATTGGAAGAGTTTCTCAATGACCGCCTGCCGCTGCCTCACAAGGCCGGGTTCAAATTGATTGGTACTGTTAATCCACCCACCTATCCCGGACGGACGGCATTCCCGCCGTCATTGACCAGTCGCTTTACCGGCGTTCATATCCACTATGATACCCTGGATGACTACCGGCTCAGGCTGCAAGCCATGGGGGTATCTGAGGATCTGAGTCGGTGGCTGACCGATTGCGCCAGTGCCCTCAATAATCATTTCCGACAGCAACGCATTCCCCTTGAACTGACGTTGTCGCAGCTGCTCCGGGCGGCCGATGAATTGGGCAAAATCGCCATGGACCAGTGGACTAAACATCTATCACTGAAGTGGTGGCCCTATCTGAAGTACTGTGAATACAGCTTTCAGTGGCCTTATACTCATGGAAAGGGATCTTCCAGAGGTCCGGACACTCATTCACCGGAGATTTTCAGCTTGGGCTCGCCCCCTGGTGTATCCAGAAACTTTCAGGTTACCCGGTTTTTTCCCGGTAAATGGAGTCCCGATCTGTATCGACTGGAGCTGTATACAGCCGATGTGAACACTGATAAGCAGTTAGTTCAAAGCCGGTTGCCTATACACCCCGTGGAGCAGAGCAATCTTTTGCCCCTGTTAACCGGGCGAACCTATCTGAAAACCGGCGAAACCCCCGGGCGCATGACACTGAAACCGGGCAGCAATTGGCAACGATTGCCATCGCTGACCCCCAACGACGTGTTGACCGGTCTGAGATCCATTCCGAAACAGACGCAGCTGGCACGGGATAAGAGCACCGACCAATACTTTCTTCGTTCCGGACTCACGAAACCGGTGACGGTGGATTTTATTATTAAGCCCGACCTGACTTATTTTCAGCCGTTAACGGCTGATGATCCCATCAACACACAGCCCCTGCGTTGCCCGCCCCTGATCAAAGTACATCTGGATCAGGAGGTGTTCAGCGAATACCCGGCTCCGGGGTACCGGAAGTTGCGGGAAATAGGGCAGTTAGAGAATTTGTCCGAACGGCTACTGGCCCTTGTCGATTGGTTCAGGGCATTTTCTTACGATCGTCCTTTTGACGAAACCGGCATCAGCCTGGTTAAGCAACTGTTGCAGGAACAACAGGGAACCTGCCGCCATCGTGGGTTTCTGTTTCAATTACTCTGTCTTTACTGGGGTATTGAAGCCCGTATAGTAAATTCGGGCTCACATGCTTTCGTTGAGGTCAGATCCTGCAATGGGTGGCGACTTTGTGATTTAGGGGGCGCTGGCAGCTCCACTTACAGTTATTCATCAGAGCCGGAATGGCACAATATTTTCAAGTCAGCGCCAGTGGGCCCCGTCAATTCGCGTTACGCTCAGGACGGAGCCGCTGATGGCTGGAACGGGATATCGTCACTGGCCACTTCTTTGCTCAAGCAACACAAGTGTACTCAATCTGAATTACCCCAAGAGGCGATAAAACAAATCCAGGACACCTTTCTGGAAACGTTCCGGAAAAACTTTCGCCCTATCCCCATAGGCAGGGAGGTATCATCAAGTCGATCTAAACCAGTGTCGCCAGGTTGCAAATCTCATAACGGTATCTTTGCATTTCAGATTGTCGTCCATTGGGTACCGGAACAGTATTTGTTGGCGGCCCGACATGCCATTGACCATTTTTCCACCCTGGCCCCCCCGGAAAAAAAAGCCATTATCGACTGGAGCCACTGTATGCTCATCTGGTCAACCCAATTTACGTCTCCCCTAAAGCATCCTTTCTGTGAGTGGTCGGAGTTTGCCTGGCAACTGTATTTGCAAAGCCCGAATGATTTTCCCGTCCTGCCTGTGCAAAGCCTGCAGACCATTATCCGGTTCAATTTTGATCATAATGGCATGGCTCAACGAATAAGCCAGCGCCTGTTCCAGGTTGAGTCCATCGATAAAGTCTATCTGAAAAATGTCCGCGACAGTCCGGAGGTCGGCAATTTTCCCCTGCTGTGCCCCGGGAAACAATTGCCACAGGTGGCGGCTACCGAAGTTTATTGGAGTCATGCTTCCCGGGGCAAACCGGATATTGCCCGACTGATCCGTGGTCAGCCCTGTTTCCCGGAAAAATCAACCTATTACCAGGAAACCAATACCCTGATAGTGGCCGCCCAGTTTTTGATCGAAAGGGCGTGGGACACTCTCCGGCAAAGCACCAATAAACTGACCGGCTCAGCCTTTCTTAAGGAACTCCCTGTGCCCCAGATCATGAGTACCCTTGATGATCACATCGATGATGCAGAAAATAACCGGCAGTTAATTCGTCTGATCGGCGATCAACGCTCTGCTGACATATATACCCCGGTAATATGTGAAGACCTGAAAAGATTCCGGGTCTTGATCGTTGGCAATTTCCGCGACCGGGTAACCATCTTTGAAAGTGCGGCAGGGCAAAATTTCAACCTGATCGGCAGTGGGATTTTTACTCCGGGTATTGCCCTGGATTGTGAGGATTCGCTGGGAACCATAAAACGCTTGATCAATGAACATGACGCAACCATTTTAAGCAGATATTAAAATTCCTTCTCTCCGGAAATTTAACGAGATTAAAAATGAATCCTTGTTTTACTAACGAGCAATCTACTAAAAGACCAAAGTTGACTCATGACAGTGTAATGAGTCCAAGTACCGATAAGGCTAACTCTGAAACTTCCGCTCATTCATTGCATTTTTCCGGGATACCTTTGAACAAACTCGGTGATATCTCTACTCATCTGAGCTGTGGTGAAATTCAGGAGTTGCAAAAAGAGTGTGGGCAGATCCATCTGTCGGCGGTTACCTCCCGTGACATTAAGGAAAACTGGCCTTTTAAATACCTGTATACCAGACCTGATAAAGCTGAAACCAGGCAGAACGATCCACTCATCACTCACCAACCGGTATTCTCTGAGGAGATACGTCAGATGATTGAATGCCGCGAGTTTAAACTTGAGCGAAAAGGGGTTGCTCATTTTTTTGATGGTCAGAACATAAAAGCGATGTTCAGCCCCTCGGAACGCCATGTCCTGTTCCAGGACTTCCATGTAGTCCGCGGCTGGAGTTGTGATGACAATGGTGACTGGCGGGAGGACGTTGTACTAGGGGTCAAACCAGATAAAACCGCCATCTTCAGCACTTCCGGGCACTATGCGATGGCAGCAGCAGAAGGGGTGTGCAAAGTCTGGAGCTTTGACAGTGGGACCAACTGGCTGGAACAGTTTGAGACCCACAATATCGGCAGGATTAAGAATGTTCAATTTTCCCCCATAGAGCGGGCACTGGCCATCACCAGCAGTGACCATAACGGCCTTGATGCATTGATGATCTGCGTTCGCCATGGCGATAGAGGCTGGATACCGGGATACATGAACAATGGGTTTGAGAATTTGTCTTTTCAATTCAGTCCTTCCGGTAATGATCTACTGATCACTTTCAAACGTGGTGCTGAAATTATGAGCATTGACTACGACGGCCAGGTCAGATGCCAATATTCATATCCGACCAGCGACATGGACGTGAATGCTACCTTCAGTCCGACTGGAGATTGTGCTGTTATCCTCACCAAAACGGTGGGTTCAGATGAAAACACACTGACAATCATTGGCCCTGTAGACGACAAGTGGCAAGAGTTGGGATCCCTCAACATGACAATTCATGATGTCAAATTCAGTAACTCAGCACGGCATCTGATGATCCACACCATAGACCATAAAATCAGACTATGGAGTGTGAATGACCAGGGCCGCTATGTTCAAAAGAAAGAAATTACTGATCAGCCGTCACTTACGGCTACGCAATTCAGTGCATCAGAAGACATCTTCCTGACTCACAATTCTGATAATGGCGTTGTCCAAATCCTGAACTATAACCGTTCGGGCCAATGGGTAATTTCACATAAAAATACTTATTATTTGTCGCGGCAAGCCTGTTTCAGCGATGACCCGGCATCCAACTGTATTATGATCAGGGAGGATAATGATGTTCATGTCGTGCATGTTAGCAACGAAGGCCGTTGCCAATTTAAAAAAATCCATTCAGAAGAGAAAATTGATGAGGCAAGCATCAGCCCATCAGGACGCTATGTTCTGACCACTCATGGTGGCCGTGATGGGCTCATAGCCAGGCTCTGGAGTTTTGACAGCGAGGGTAATTCGTTTGCCAAAACCAGGATTAACCGTCCTGCATCGGTCAACAACGGTTTCAAAGTCAATAAAGCCATATTCAGCGCTTCGGAGCAGTTGCTCCGGCTTTACGGCGGTGGTGGTTTTTTTTCTCTGAATACCATTATCTTTTGGGGGTGTGATAATAACGGCTCATGGACCGAGAGAGGCGTTGTGGACAATGCTGTCTGTGACCCATTGACCGATGAACCTGTCCACAGTCACACAATGCTCCAGATATTGGCTGGCGACGAGGAACAGGACGGAGACTTTAAAATCTTCGGCTACGACCGTGATGGCAATTGGTGCCAAAAGGCAAAAAGAAACCATGGTACAACCTTCTCTTCAGGCAGTTTCAGCCCCTCGGGACGAATGCTGTTGACCTGTGGTGACAACAGCGCCAGCATCTGGCAGATCAACCCGGAGAAACAAGTATAAGCAGTCAGTGCCAAAGGGCTGCGCTGGCTTTTTTGCACGCAGCTCTCTGTTTTTTTATGCCTGAAAAACATCATCGGTATTGCCGCATAAGTAGTTGGCCAAATGGAATCGGATATTTCTGGCTAGGTGGGCAGTTGCTATGCAAGGCGCAACGTAGGGAGCATAGCCGTAGCTATGTGACCGGAGTTGCAACGCCGCACGACTGCATGGATGCAGGAGATAGAGCAACGCAGGAGCAGTTGCCGGGAGTGACTGACAACTTAGTCAGAAATATATGATTTCATTTGGTTAACTACTTACACCACGGCTTAATCAGGAATCTGCAGCACCTGCCCCACACGAATAGTATTGGCACTGGATAGCCGGTTAGCACGCCTCAGGTCATTCATGCTGATTTCAAACCGATTGGCAATCTCTGACAGCGTATCCCCGGGTTTAATCACATACCGTGATGGCCGGGTGTTAAGGGTGCCCTCCTGTTTCCACTTGGCAACCAGTGTGTCCGGTGGTGGCTTTTTGTAGAACCAGCTTTTCGTACCATTGAAAATGGCTTTCGCCATCGCCTTCTGGTGACTGCGGCTCTTTAGTTTTCTGGCCTCTTCAGGATTGGTGATAAACCCGGTCTCTATCAGGATGGATGGAATATCCGGAGACTTCAGCACCACAAAGCCGGCCTGTTCCACCTGTTTTTTATGCAGCTGGTTAATCCCACCCATATTCGCCAGAACTTTATTGCCCACTTCCAGGCTGGAGGACAGGGTTGAGGTCATGGACAGGTCCAGCAGAACCCCGGCCAGAACATCATCCTTATCCCCCAGGGATATACCGCCTTCTCCGCCAATCTGGTCTGATGCGTTCTCTTTCTGGGCCAGCCAGCGAGCCGTTTCCGATGTGGCACCTCGGCGTGAAAGGGCATAAACCGACGCCCCTTTGGCACGACGATCCTTAAAGCCATCCGCATGGATGGAGATGAACAGATCGGCCTTGTTGTCCCGGGCAATCTGGGTACGACGGCGGAGGTCTATATAATAATCACCCGTGCGCACCAGCACCGGCCGAAACCCCTTCTCTTTAGACAGCAGGGTGGCCAGCTCTTTGGCTATCGCCAGGGTTACCTGTTTCTCATAACCACCGCCGTAGGCAATGGCCCCGGGGTCTTCACCGCCGTGGCCAGCATCTATCGCCACGATAATATCCCGATGACCAGCGGGCTTCTGCCGGACCACTGGCTGTGGTTTTCTGCTCTTATCATCAAACAGATCAACCACCAGGCGGTGGCCATAGGTCGCATTGGGTTTCAGCAGAAAACTTTCGCTGGACACCTTTTCACTGAGATCCAGAACGATACGCAGGTCATTTTTATTACGGGCACCATGGCGGATCTTTTGAATCGGCGTATCTTTCAGCAGCAGGCTATTGAATGAGCCACTGAGCCGGGCACCGTCAACATCAATAACCAGTCGGCTGGGGTTGCTCAGGTGGAATTTATGGTGTTCAACCGCATCGGAAACATCGAACACCAGTCGTGTTTTATCCGGCGACCGCCAGAGTCTGACATTTTTAATCAGCTTATAGACCGCTTCAGCTACCTGAACCTTCAGGGCTGCAAGCCCCACGGCCAGAATACCCAGCTGCCTGACAAAACGACGCCTGCCACCGGAAAATACCGGTTCAACCTCAGTGCCAGAGGTGGCTCTTTTTCGGGTAGGTGTCGCTGTGCGTTGTCTTCTCGAAAGCCTGGCCAGAACCCGGCGAACAATCCCTGTTCTCTGACTCATCCGCCCCCCTGAAGTGCTCTTATGGTTTCCAGCGCACGCTTCCCTTTTTCAGTCACTGCGACAATCCTTGCTTTCCTGCCGGGCAGCTCACTCTGGTCAAACGAGTGATAGGCAAAGGTAATGTCCAGATCAGCCTCTGGCAGCTCCCCCTGTCCGCGGGTTGGCCACTCAACCAGGCACAGCGCCGCTTCGCTGAAATAATCCCGACCACCAATAAATTCCAACTCCTCAGGGTCGGCAAGGCGATAAAGATCAAAGTGGTAAACCTTATGGTTATTGACCTCGTAAGGCTCCACCAGTGTATAGGTCGGGCTTTTTACCGCGCCCTGATGGCCAAGATGCCGAAGGACACCCCGGCAGAACGTGGTTTTACCCGCGCCAAGATCACCATGCAGAAAAACAATGCCCCGGTCCCCCAGGGCTTCTGCCAGATGCCCCCCCAGCGCCACCATGGCATCTTCATTTTTTATCAGCAGTTCGTATCTGCCTTGCATAAGCCTTTCCATCACAGCCAGTTGCCTGACCCTTAATGACCAATAATAAAATTCAATCGTTGTCGAATAACCGGAATCAACTCCGTTGCCCTTAAGCCGGTTTCACCCTGACCGGCAACCACCTCATCGGCAGCAGATGCATGCAGCCAGGCCGCCATTTGGGCCGCCCTGAAAGGTGTCAGCCCCTGGGCCAGCAGTGCGCCAATAACGCCACTGAGCACATCCCCCATACCGGCCACCGCCATGCCCGGGTTGCCCTCAGAGCACAGCGCGGTGCTCTGGCCATCAAACAGCAGCGTTCCCGCCCCTTTCAGTAGCAGGGCAATCTCTGGCTGCCGGTGTGCTGCACCCTCGCCAGTAAGAACCGTTAATTGTCGATGACTGTCTACCAGCGCTGCAAATCGATTGTTCTGAATCGTTGGAATATCCAAACCCGATAAACGCGCCAGCTCACCAGGATGAGGGGTGAAAATAATCGGGGACTTTCGTCCATTTAGCAATTGTGGATGATCCGATAACAGGTTCAGGGCATCAGCATCCAGCACCATCGGGCACTCTGCCGCCAGGGTATCCTTGAGCAGCTGCAGCCCCCAGTCATCGCGGCCCAAACCCGGGCCAATAACCATGACATTCTTTCCTTCAGCCAGAGAACCCAGGCCGGCCCCGCGCTTTACCGATACCCCCATCACCTCAGGGCAACGCACAGCCAGCGCCGCAAGGTGTCGCTTGCGGGTAACCACCGTGACACGGCCAGCACCGCAATGAAGGGCGGACTCAGCGGCCATCATGATCGCCCCCGGCATCCCGTGGTTACCCCCGATAAGCAGCACATGCCCAAAATCACCTTTATGGGCGGCACGGCTTCTCGGTGACAGCCAGCCGCGAAACTGTTCCGGAGCAATTCGTTGACAGTCAGCAGGAACGGTTTGATAGACCCGTTCAGGCACGCCCAGGTCATTAAAGACCAGCTCGCCACAGTATTCTGGTCCCAACCCTGTCATCAGCCCCTGTTTCAGGCCAATAAAAGAGACGGTAACCCTGGCCTTGACCGCCACTCCCAGCGGAACTCCAGTATCAGCACAAAGGCCGGACGGGATATCCACAGCACACACCGGACGTTCAAGATGATTCAGCCGTTTGATGGCATCCTGATAGTCACCCCGTACTTCACCACAAAGCCCGGTACCGAGCATGGCATCCACAACCACATCCGCACACAGGGACTGGGTGCTGTCGTAAGGTCGAATCACCACGCCAGCATCAGCGCAGGCCTGCCAGGCCGTGAGGGCATCGCCGTTAAGCTCCGCTGGATTTTTCACCGCCAGTACCGAAACCCTCAGCCCCTGCTCTTTGGCCAGTTTGGCGACCATATAGCCATCGCCACCGTTGTTGCCTGCCCCACACAACACCAGCAGGGTTCCGGCTTCTGGCCAGTAGTGGACAATCGTGGACAGCACGGTGCTGGCCGCCCTGGTCATCAGCTCAAAACCCGGGATGCCGTGCTGGTGGATGGCCACATGATCCAGTTGTCGAACCTGATCGGCAGTATAGAGAGACTCTGGTAAGCTCTTATTCATAAGCGTGCCCGCGATGATACAATAGAGATTGTATTTTGCATTCAAACTGTGCCAAACAATCTATGCCAAGAGAGTTAATCCAATTCAGTGCCTGAACCGTTATCTTCACCACCCACTTTAACCACATTGACGGACTCATCGCCAGCACCGGCTATGGAAAAACTCGTTGGGAAAATTCGTATCTGGGCCAGAGAACTTGGCTTTCAGGAGATCGGCATTACCGAAGCCAAAATACCGGAAGATGATCTTAAGCATCTGGCAGCCTGGCTGGCGAAAGGGTATCACGGCGATATGGCTTATATGGCCCAGCACGGTGAGTTGCGGGCACACCCGGAGCAACTGCATCCCGGCGCATTAAGGGTGATTTCTGCCCGTATGGATTACCTGCCAGCGGATACTGAAACCGTGAAACTGCTCAACGAACCGGAAAAAGCCTATGTTTCCCGCTATGCCCTGGGCCGGGACTACCATAAGTTGATCCGCAAACGGCTCACCCAGCTGGGCAGGCAGATTGAAGCTGCCGTTGGAGATCATGGCTATCGCGCCTTTGTGGACAGTGCGCCAGTGATGGAACGTCCATTGGCGCAACAGGCCGGACTGGGCTGGATGGGCAAGCATTCACTGATACTGAACCGTCAGGCTGGCTCCTTTTTCTTTCTTGGTGAACTGTTCACCAACCTCCCGCTGCCTGTGGATAGGCCTTACGAAAATAATCACTGTGGACGCTGTACCTCCTGTATGGACAAGTGCCCAACCCGGGCCATTGTGGCTCCCTACAAGGTGGATGCCCGCCGCTGTATCTCTTACCTGACCATCGAAAACAAGGGCCCCATTCCTGAAGAGCTGCGCCCTCTGATGGGCAATCGCATCTATGGCTGTGATGACTGCCAGCTGGCCTGCCCCTGGAACCGTTTTGCCAAGCCAACCCGGGAGCCGGACTTTCAACCGCGTCACCATCTGGATGACAGTGATCTGGTCGATCTTTTCCTCTGGAGTGAAGAACAGTTTCTGGAACGAACCGCTGGCTCGCCTATTCGCAGGGCAGGTTATGAAAGCTGGTTGCGTAATATCGCCGTGGCACTGGGCAATGCCCCGGGCAGTGACGCCATTATTGCCGCTCTGAAAAGTCGTCTGGATTATCCATCAGAGCTGGTTCAGGAGCATGTCCTCTGGGCTCTCAAGCAACACGATGCCAGGAGGCTGTCCGAGAATAGACTGCCCTACGCGGCAACTGCTCCTGCGTTGCTCTAGCTCCTGCATCCATGCAGTCGTGCGGCGACAGCAAATTGGTCTAAAAATTCGCTTTTGTTTGGCAAATAGCCCCGCTATTCACCTCACAAAACCGATTTTTTATCCTCAATTTTCTGTCGTCCTCGCTACGGGCGCTATTCTCGGACAGCCTCCCAGGTGCTGATGCAGATTGTCCACAGGTGAATCAAGACGGCCAATTCCCGTTACTGAATCTAACGGGCTTGTTAGTGATCTGTCCCGTCGATCAACTAATCTTGGGACAGTAATCATGGCGACTTTATTTTTGACTTGAATCAGGAAAAAGTCTCTTGGAACAATAACTAACAAGGCAGATTATAATCATGAAATCGACTAAACCTATTTTTTTTACGCTACTGTTATCCCTGATGACCAGCAACCTGACTCTTGCAGCCGACGGTGGGAATGACACGGTCTGGATATTTGGCTATGGCAGCCTGATGTCTACGCTTGCCCGCACCGCTACCGCAGAAGACCCCCAAGATGCCGAGTACCTGCCGGTCAGAGTTCATGATATGGCCAGAAAGTGGAATCTCTGGATAGAAAAAGCCACACAGAGAGCGCTGAACATCGAAGCATCCCCCGGAGATTACCTTAATGGCTTACTCTTTCCCGTGAAAACCAAAGATCTGCCAGCTTTTGACATACGCGAAGGGGCATACCATCGAGTAAAAATAGCCAAAGATAAAGTGTCATTTTATCGGGAGGATCACAGGAATAAGGTTCTTGGAACCCACGATGACGTTGAAATTTATGCCTACCTCCCCAACTACAAGTTTTACTTTGGTCCGGAAGATACTGAAAAGAAAATCGCCATGTCCTACCTGAATATTGTCCGTTCCGGCTGTGTTGAAGTAGACCAGACCAATAATCTCAATGGCCAGTTCATCATGGACTGTCACAAAACGCTGGGCCTTGAAGAGTATGACGCTTTTCAGGATGAAGACCAGCCCACCTACATAAGACACCCGAAAAAATTGCTGAACAAAGCAGAGCAAAGAGTGGATTTTCTGAAGGGGTATCTGGAAAAAGACTGGCCCAATTATCTTGAAATCGTCAGGAAATATTGGGGGTTCTGATATCTGGGGGTCGCCGCCCGCTACCCGCAAAAGCGCAAGCGGTTCCGGCTTTTGCGGGAAGCGGGAAGCGTCTGTAGGAATATTGAAGTTATTTCAGGACCATTCCTACACAGGCAACCCAAACCTCGGCAGAGACAATCCCTTATACACTGCCATCAGCCTGAGAATAAGGACAACAGCAGCCGCAATAATTGACGTGTGGTTTATGTTTTGGAGCAATGGCTCCAGCAATATGAACACCGCGCCTCCCGCCATGGCAGCAGATGCATAGATCTCCTGTCTCAATACCATGGGAATCTCCCCGGCCAGCATATCCCGGATGGCACCCCCACCACAGCCAGTCAATACCCCCATCATCACAGCGACCATTGGCTCCACACCAAATGACAACGACTTGGTCAAGCCGATGACCACAAAGACCGCCAGCCCCAGGGCATCAGAGACCTGAAGAATCCACTTGCTGCGCTCATGCCACTGGCGAACCAGGATGGCAAACAGCGTCGTAGCCAGAATAACCAGCAGGTAGAGCGTATCCTGTATCCAGAATACGGGCGTAGAGGAGAGCAAAACGTCTCGAATAGTTCCGCCCCCAACGGCAGTCACGAAGGCGAGTACCATTGCGCCAAAGAGGTCCATGTCTTTACGGCAGGCCAGCCAGACACCACTAATCGCAAAAACCACAGTACCAAAAAGGTCGAGAATATAGAGCAGCATCAACGAATCTACGGAGAAAAGGTCATTGGATTATAGATTATAAATTCGTCTTCCACGGCCAGATATAGTCATATACCGGCATTCTTTCCGAATACCGACAGGCTCCTGGTTTCAATGAGCTTGATGGGTGTCGTTATCAAATGTCTTCGGACTCCGTTCGTCCTGAGCTTGTCGAAGGGCGCAAACTCCTGCCTCCGATAGATCGTGCCAAACACCCTTCGTCCGTGCATCCTGAGCCGAGCCGAAGGGCGCTCAGGGTGAACGGAGATTGTATACATCAAACTCTTTGAAACGATGTACTAGTCTTCGTTACTCCTGATGAGGATTAACCGCCATGAATAAACCCGATATTCACAATGGCAGGCTGCCAGCAGAAGAGTACCGCCGCAACTTTGCCGACATCAAGCCTCCCCTCAGTGATTACCAGGCTCATATTGAAGCCAGCCGATGCCTTTACTGCGAAGCGGCACCCTGTATCCCGGCCTGTCCTACCGGTATCAACATTCCCTCTTTTATCAATCGTATCGCCACTGACAATATCGACGGTGCTGCACAGGCCATTCTGGATGCCAATATTCTGGGAGGAAGCTGTGCCCGGGTCTGTCCAACCGAGGTTCTCTGCGAGCAGGCCTGCGTCAGAAATCATGAACCAGAGTGCCTGCCGGTGAAAATCGGCCTGCTGCAGCGTTATGCCATCGATAACCGCCAGTCAGCTGACCATCCATTTACCCGTCTGCCGGAAACAGGAAAAACCATCGCCGTTGTGGGTGCCGGCCCGGCAGGACTGTCCTGTGCACATGCCTTGGCCAGACAAGGTCACACCATTACCCTGTTTGATGCCCGGGAGAAGCCCGGAGGCCTCAATGAGTTCGGCATCGCCTACTACAAACTGGTGGATAGCTATGCCCGCCAGGAAGTGGACTTCATTTTGGAAATTGGCGGTATCTGTCCGGAGTATGGCTGTCGGCTTGGTCAGAATCTCAGCCTGGATCAATTGCGAGCACAGTTTGACGGGGTGTTTCTCGGGCTCGGGTTGGGCGGTTGCCACTTATTAGGCCTTCCGGGTGAAGCAGCAGAAGGCGTTGAGGATGCTCTCCCGGCCATATCCTCCCTTCGTCAGTGCCATGATCTGAGCCAATTGCCTGTTGGCCGACGTATAGTGGTTATTGGCGGGGGCAACACCGCTATTGATATTGCCTGCCAATGCAAACGGCTGGGCGCAGAGGATGTCACCATTGCCTATCGTCGTGGCCCTGAACAGATGTCAGCCACCGGTCATGAACAGGCGTTTGCCCGGGACAATGGTGTTCGCATCCTCACCTGGGTTCAGCCTTCAGCCCTGCAGACAGAAGATGGCTGCATCACCGCCATCCAGCTGGAAAAAACCGTGCTGGATACCAGCGGCCAATTACAGGGCACGGGAGAGCTGACCACCTTGCCGGTAGACACACTCTACAAAGCCATTGGCCAGCATTTGCTGGTGGATGCCTTTGCCAATACCAGTGACAGCCCTGCGATAAAAGGCAACCGCATAGTAACGGACGACCACTTTCGTACGTCACTGGTTAACGTCTGGGCCGGTGGTGACTGCATTGATAAAGGTGAAGACCTGACTGTCCATGCGGTTGAGCATGGAAAACGGGCGGCCCGGGCCATTGATCAATACCTGCAACGGAGGGAAAGATAATGGCTGATTTAACCAGTAATTTCCTCGGTATTCGCTCCCCCAACCCGTTCTGGCTGGCTTCTGCGCCACCGACGGACAAAGCCTACAATGTCTATCGGGCATTTGAGGCTGGCTGGGGCGGTGCAGTCTGGAAAACCCTGGGTGAAGACCCGGCACCGGTCAATGTCTGTTCCCGTTATTCCTGCCACAGGAATACCCGTGGTGACGTGATCGGGTTTAACAATATTGAACTGATCACCGACCGCCCGCTGCAAGTGAATCTGGACGAGATACGCCAAACCAAAAAAGACTGGCCAGACCGGGCACTGCTGGTCTCGCTGATGGTACCCTGCAAAGAAGAAAGCTGGCAGGCCATCCTCAGCCAGGTAGAGGAGACCGGGTGCGATGGTGTTGAACTGAATTTCGGCTGTCCCCACGGCATGCCGGAACGGGGAATGGGCTCAGCGGTCGGTCAGGTGCCGGACTATATTGAAATGGTTACCCGCTGGTGCAAGCAACACAGCAACCTGCCCGTTGTCGTTAAACTCACCCCCAATATCACTAATATCGTGGTGGCTGCTGAAGCGGCTCAGGCCGGTGGTGCCGATGCCGTATCGCTAATCAATACCATCAACTCCATTACCGGTATTGATCTGGACCGGATGGTGGGATACCACGCCGTCAACGATAAGTTCACCAGTGGCGGTTATTGTGGCGAAGCGGTGAAACCCATCGCCCTGAATATGGTCGGGCAGATTGCCCGCAGCCCGGACACCGCCGGACTGCCCATCTCGGCCATTGGCGGTATCAGTACCTGGCGGGACGCAGCCGAATTTATGGCGTTAGGGGCGGGCACCGTTCAGGTTTGTACCGCCGCCATGCTGAACGGTTTTAAAATTGTACAGGATATGATTGATGGCCTGTCCCGGTGGATGGACCGCAAACACTATCCGACCCTGGACAGCTTTCAAGGCGCTGCCATCCCCAATCTGACCGACTGGAAATACCTGGACCTGAATTACAAGACCATTGCCCACATTGATCAGGACAGCTGTATCCAATGCGGCCGATGCTATGCCGCCTGTGAAGATGCTGCCCACCAGGCCATCGCCATGACACCGGTAAAAAATTCAACCCGGCACCGGTATGAGGTGATCGAGGAGGCTTGCGTGGGGTGTAACCTCTGCCAGATCACCTGTCCGGTGGATAACTGTATATCCATGGTCAGGCAGCAAACCGGCAAACCTTACCTGAACTGGACGCAGCATCCGAATAACCGGGGTCAGGAAGGTAACCTATCGACGGAGCAAACCTGATTTTTCAGTGCCGGAGTATGTCATGAATTCACTGGAATATGCAGTTGTCTGTGGTGACTATGCCATGGTCAAGACCCTGCTGGACAAGGGGGCTGACCCGGATATTCCCGGAAATAACAATGAAACCCCGCTGCACCGGGCAGTTAACGCTGGTCACCATGTTATTGCCAAGACCCTGCTGACCTACGGGGCTGACCCAAACCTCAAGGACATTAGTGGAAGGACAGCCTTGCATTTTGCCGCTCTCGAAGGTCACCATGCTATGGTCGAGCCCCTGCTGGCCATTGGGGCTGACGCGGACCTCAAGGACGTCAATGGATGGACACCTTTGCAATGTGCAGCGAGTAACCGTCATCGCGATGTGTACGATAAACTGCTACCTAAAACTCATCAGCCGGATTGGAACAGCCTGCTACAGGTATTTTCCCGTTCAGGGTGGAAGGATCAAGTTGAGGCGGCACTGGCCAGGGGGGCTAACCCGAATATCCGGGACAGTGATGGTGATACACCTTTGGGAGGAGCAACTACGGCTGGCCACCATGCTATTGTTGAGACCCTGCTGGACAACGGGGCTAACCCAAATATTCCCGATAGTGGTCAATACACCCCGCTGCACCGGGCAGCGGCCATTGGTCATCATCCTATGGTCAAGACTCTGCTGGACAGAGGGGCTGACCCGAACCTAAAGGACGGGACTGGACGGAAAGCCTTGACATCTGGACTTAACAGTGATTACCCGGATGTATACAGAACCCTGTTACCTGTAACCCATCAGCCGGACTGGAACAGCCTGTTACCGAAACTTGTCTATGAAGGATGGAAAGATCAAGTTGAGGTTGCACTGGTCAACGGGGCTGACCCGAATATTCCCGATTTTTACCACAAAACCCTGCTGCACAGGGCAGCTGAGGACGGTCACCATGATATTGTCAAGACTCTGCTGGTGAACGGGGCTGACCCGAAATTCAAAGACTGGAATGGACGGACAGCGTGTCAATGTGCAATGACAGAAGCCATAAAAGAAACAATCCAGAATTTCATGGCTGAACCTCACTCTCTCCAATTCTACTGCCGGGCCAGCATCCGGGGGCGGCTGGTCAAGTGTCTGCCCGACAACGGATTACCAATGAAGGAGGCGGTCAGGTTTCTGCCGCTTAATCCTCCAACAATGCAGTATGTCGATCGCCTGCTGTCACTGTAGGGCGAGCCGGAGCTGCTCCGGGAGGCTGTCCGGATGCCCTACACGGCAACTGCTCCTGCGTTGCTCTGGCTCCTGCATCCATGCAGTCGTGCGGTTGCAATAAATTGGTCTAAAAATCCGCTTTTGTTCGGCAAATAGTCCCGCTACTTGTGCCTTAGGATATTCACCTCACAAAACCGAATTTTTACCCTTAATTTTCTGCCGTCCCCGCGACGGGGTCGCTTGGATGGGCGATATTCTCGTGCAGCCTTCTGGGTGCATCATATCCCCGGTTTTTGTCGTTTTCCTGATGGCACCAGCAGGCAGTTTGATGTGATCAGGCAGGCCTGTGTTGTGGGTAACCCCTGCCAGTTCACCTGTGCTGTGGATAACTGTATTACCATGGTCAGACAGCAAACCGGCAAATCCTGTCTAAAATGGACGCAGCACCCGAATAGCAAGGGTCAGGAAGGTAACCTATCGACGGATCAAATCTGAATTTCTATTGAGGGAGTACGTCACATTATGAACACTCTGGCTGAAGCAGCTGCTGATGGTGACCTTGCCAAGGTCGAAACCCTTCTGGACTCAGGGGCTAATCCGAACATTCTCGGATATTTCGGTTACACCCCGCTGCACCATGCAGCTCACTTTGGTCACCATGCTATTGTCAAGATCCTGCTGGCCTATGGGGCTGACCCGAACCTCAAGCGCATGAGTGGGTTGACAGCCTTACAATCTGCAGTTGACGCTGGTCATCTCGATGTATACAAAACCCTGTTACCTGTAACCCATCAGCTGGACTGGAACAGCCTGTTACAGAAATTTTCCCGTCATGGATGGGAGGATCAAGTTAAGATGGCACTGGCCAAAGGGGCTGACCCGAACATGCCCGGAGTTGACAACTACACTCCGCTGCACGATGCAGCTGCCAATGGTCGCCTTGCTATTGTCAAGATCCTGCTGGCCAGCGGAGCTAAGCCGAACATTCTCAGATATAGCAATGCTACCCCGTTGCACGATGCAGCTGCCGCTGGTCACCATGCTATTGTCGAGACCCTGCTGGCCTCTGGGGCTGACCCGAACCTCAAGCGCATGGGTGAGTTGACAGCCTTGCAATGCGCAGTTACTTTTGGTCGTCTTGATGTATTTAAAATCCTGTTACCCCTAACAACCCATCAGCTGGACTGGAACTGCCTGTTACTGAAATTTTCGGATCATGGATGGAAGGATCAAGTTGAGATGGCACTGGCCAAAGGGGCTGATCCGAATATTCTTGGAGGTGGCAACCACGATCTCTACACTCCGCTGCACTGGGCAGCGGCCAATGGTCACCTTGCTATTGTCGAGACCCTGCTGGCCAGCGGAGCTGACCCGAACATCCCAGGAAGACACAAGAACACCCCGCTGCACCTGGCAGTCAGTGGCTATTATTGCGATGCTCGCGATGCTATTGTTGAGACCCTTCTGGTCAACGGGGCTGACCCGAACCTCAAGGAGCAGAATGGACAGGCCGCCTGGCAATATGCAGGACCAGCTACCAAAAACCTCATCCAGAATTTCATTTCTGCCCCTCGTTTTCCGTCTCTCAAATCCCGCTGCCGGAGCAGCATCCGGGGCCGACTGATCAAACACCTGGATCGCAACAAGCGGCCAATGAAGCAGGCGGTCAATTCGCTGCCGCTGCCTTATTCGGTAACGCAGTACATCTACCTGCCGCTGTCACGGTAGAGCGAGCCGGAGCTGCCCTGGCAGGCCATAGGTGTGCCATATCTCCGATTCCTGCCGTTTTCCTGAACGCCTCCACAGCTAAAAGGCAGCGACAAAAATTCCAGTACCATGATTCATATTGTCCGGTGCTACAACTCACATCTTCGTTCTCACGGGGGCCGTAGGGCACCGAACAGAACCAGGGCATTATGTTTGTTATCCAACCGGCAACTGCCTGACCAGGGTAATGTTATCCGGCGACATGTCTGCCCCCCAGGCCATCACTTCTACGCCAGCGGCAACCGCCTTTTGCAGTTCTTCTGCATAAACCGGGTCAATCGCCTGTGCCGCCGCCACATGGTCAATACCGGTATGCTGAACGCAGAAAAACAACACGGATCGATGGCCATCAGCAACCATCTGGGTGAGTTCCCGCAGATGTTTGGTGCCCCGGCTGGTGACGGCATCCGGGAACAGGCCGAGGCCATTCCCCATTGCCAGCGTGACACTTTTGACTTCCACATAACAGTCGGGCAGGCCCTCCTGTTGCAGCAGCAGATCAATGCGGCTCTTTTCTTCACCATAACGAACTTCACGGCGGACACTCTGGTAGCCGGACAGTTCTGACACCTGGCCAGAACGCAGAAGCTCCTCAACCAGGGCATTGGCTCGTCCGGTATTCAGCCCTGCCAGAGTGAGGCGTTCTTCGCCGTTAAACGCCACCGGAATTTCCGCCTGTTCCCAGGTACAGGGGTATTTACGCCGGGGATTTCCAGAGTCGGAATACCATACCCGATACCCCGGGTAGAGGCAGTTTTTCATGGAGCCGGTATTCGGGCAATGCAGGGTAATCTGTGAGCCATCAGCCAGCTCAACATCGGCCATGAACCGTTTGTATCTTTTTAGCAGGCGGGCCTCAGACAGGCGATTGTCATATTTCATCAGGGGCGCTCATTACTTAATTTCATTAATTTACTTATTGAAATTCTAAAATAGAATCCTAAGATGCCGATTCATCATACCTGACCCTACAGGACTGACAGGCTCTCTGAATCCATTGGGCAGCAGATTCGGAGAATATTATCAGTTGACCTGAGTGCAGGTTTTGGTCAATGTCAGAAAGCGGATGACATTTTTTTATGGCGTCTTGCCATGGGTTTTGGTAGTTTCTCCGCTTCTTTAAGGAAGGCAAGAGGCAAGTGCCAGGAGTTTTTGTTCTCGCCAGGCACCCGTGGTGTTGACCTTGGCTTTCAGGGAGCCGGTTTTCCGGCAGTAACAGAGGGATCGCAGAGGCTGCTTTCAAGGCAGAACGCGAGCGCCTCTAAATGGAGAGATCCAGGATTCTTGCTCATTTGAGAGATCCCCTGGCTCATGAATAGAAGGTGGTGAGGCTGTAATCATGTCAGCACAGAAAAACGCGGATACAGGCAATCTGCTCAAATCGTATACCCCCTACCAGGAAAAGGATGGGGAAGAATACATGAACGAGCAACAGATCGCTCACTTCACCAGGATCCTGCAAGACTGGAAGCAGGAGCTGATGGAAGAAGTGGATCGTACAGTGAATCATATGCAGGATGAGGCCGCGAACTTCCCTGATCCGGCAGACCGCGCCAGTCAGGAAGAAGAGTTCAGCCTTGAACTGAGAACCCGTGACCGTGAGCGTAAGCTGATCAAGAAAATCAACGATACGCTGTCCCGGATCGAAGAAGACGATTACGGTTTCTGCGACAGCTGTGGCGTAGAAATCGGCATTCGTCGCCTGGAAGCCCGCCCCACTGCTACGTTGTGTATCGACTGTAAGACACTGGCCGAGATCAAGGAAAGACAGCTGGGTAACTGATGTACCCGGATGATGAATCAGGCTGTGGTACGTTAGTGCAATGGGCTGATTCATTGTCGACCGGTTCTTTATAGTTAAGGAACTGTCCTGAAATCACTTCGACATTTCTACAGACGCTACCCGAAAAGCCGGAACCTTTTGTGCTTTTGCGGACAGCGGGTGGCGGTCAGCAGTCAGCGACCTTTTCCCCGACTGCGTAAAATGATGAAGTTATTCCGGAACAAATCCTGACGGCACTCACTCAAGACCACTTGCCTGATTGATCATCACTTCCTATGGGCGACACACTGAGCACCCCCTCCTACGTTGGACGATTTGCGCCGTCTCCTTCTGGCCCTCTGCACTTTGGCTCTCTGGTTGCGGCACTGGCCAGTTATCTGGATGCTCAGGTCCATCAGGGAAAATGGCTCGTGCGCATGGAAGACATTGACCCGCCAAGAGAACAGCCCAAAGCGGCCGACCTGATTCTCAAGGCGCTGGACGTTTATGGCCTGCATTGGGATGACAGCGTGCTGTTTCAGAGTGATCGCAGCGAAGCCTATGACCAGGCCCTGGACACTCTGCTCCGTACCGAGAGACTTTACCCATGTACCTGCACCCGCAAAAAACTGGCCGGTTTGAACGGTGTGTACCCCGGTTACTGTCGCAATCACCGTGGAATCCCAAACCAGCCCCATAGCCTCAGGCTGTTGTGCCATGACGATATCATGCAATTTCAGGATCGTATTCAGGGCGATCAGCGGTTTGATTTAAGCGCCCTTGGTGATTTTATTCTCAAGCGCAAGGATGGGCTATACGCCTACCAACTGGCCGTTTGCGTTGATGATCACTTTCAGGGGGTTACCCATATTGTCAGGGGGGTAGACATTCTGGATTCCACCCCGAGACAGCTCTATCTGCAAAGCCAGTTACAGTATCCGCACCCGGTCTATGCCCATGTTCCGGTGATTACCCGGAACCCCGGAAATAAACTCAGCAAGCAAAACCATGCGCCCGCCATACCATTGGACAACCCCCGTCCACTGATGATCAAGGCACTGTCGGCATTTGGCCTGAAACCAGAGCCAGACCTGTTGATGAACTCTGTTGAAGAGATCCTGTCCTGGGGAATAAAAAACTGGACCATGAGCAACATGGCGGGAAAAAAAGAGATTTTACAGAACTCTCTGGACGACCGCTGACGTTTCGTGGCAATTCCAGCGAAACGGGCAGTCTGAGCCAGGAAGTCGCCATATACCCGAAAGACTGGCAACGAAACGTCAACAGCCCCAGGGCAAACCTACCGCTATCTTGTCGAACATGTTATATATGGTTGAATAAATCCTATCCAGAGGCTTTCAGCCACCTGGGAATGGGCCACAACAAAAAGATGTGTTCAAGGAGCGAATATGTCGATAGTCTTTAAAACAGCTCTGGTTGCTGCTCTTTCATTTTTCGCCGTAAACCTGACGGCAAATACCCTGACTTTTTCCTCTTTGAGTGGTACTTCCAGCAGGTCTGCGGCAGACAACCCTGACTTCTGTGATGCCGCGAGACGAACCCGGGAACAGCTTATACGTCAAGAACCGTCTATAACGATGAAGTCCCCCATTCACACACAAGGTGTATCATCCTGCTTTACACCGGATGAAAACCTGATCTTTGTTGCCACACTGGAAGCTCAAAGGGTGCTCGGACCCAATGCCCCCTGGTATACAGAACTCAGCCAGGATGTAAAAAGCCGCGTTACCGAAGCCTGTGGCATCATGGGCTTTGAGAACAGTAAAGTCAGCCGCGCCTACGACTACTGTCTGGAAAGCCGACAGGAAGAGCTGTTGAGTCCCTACGTAGAAAAATTTGCCAAAGAGTCCAGTAAATATCTCCGTAAACGTCAGCAGGTGGCGGACAGCCTGGTGGTTCGTTGTGATGCCTCATTAAGTGTAAAACGCAGCCGCCTCCCCAAAGGCATGCGTTTCCCGGTGGCATGGTACAACTCGGACAGCCAATCCGTACCCAGCTGGTTACTGGAACAAAAGCTGGATGATGACCAGTGGCTGGAACAGATAGGCAAATTAAAAATTGATAATATTATGGTCGATGTTCTGGGTAGCGATTGCCCCGGTGAAATGATTTACTGGGTCACTTACGATGCGCCTGGACTGTAAACCTGCAAAAGTCTCAGGCTCTGTTGGCACAAACCCTCTTACACCGGCAGACCTGAGACGATCACTGGTGCTCATCAAGTAAGTTGTCAGGAGCCCGAACATTGAATACATTCAGCGCCGTTACAACACCTCCGGAAATATACACCCCTGCCGATGCCCGCCTGCTTTTATGGCCGCAGATCATCCCCGAACCCACAGGCTGGCAGTTGTACTCAGAGCTGCACTCCACACTGCCCTGGCAGCAGGATCAGATAACCATTTACGGTAAAACCCTGCCGGTGCCCAGACTCCAGATTTGGATGGGGGATCCTGATGCACACTATCAATATTCAGGTCTGGCGCTTTCTCCACAGCCATGGAGTCAGACCGTAACCGCCATTAAACAACGGGTCGAAACAATCTGTTGCCATCACTTTAACTCGGTATTAATCAACCTTTATCGCAGTGGACAGGACAGCAATGGCTGGCACAGTGACGATGAGCCGGAATTAGGCGAAAACCCGGTGATTGCCTCATTCAATCTGGGCGCGACACGGCGATTCCGGCTGCGCCACAAATACCGAAAAGACATCCAGCCTTACACTTTTGACCTGACCTCAGGCTCCCTATTGTTAATGGCCGGAACTACCCAAAAATACTGGCAGCACTGCCTGACAAAAACAGCAAGACCAGTAGAGCCGAGGATCAACTTGACCTTTCGTCGTGTGATTACACGCTTCCCCGACGAACAATGGGCAAAAAATGGATAGAAAGGTAATCACCGGAAAAGCCAGACCTTAGCCTCAATCTTACTCCAACATTGAAAGTGAACTTATTTCCACTGCAATAATCAAAGAGCAACAGTAAAAATATTTAATAAAAAGAATTTAATTAATTGTTTCAGCTGGTTAGTTACACATTCAGTTTGCAAAAAGGTTTACCAAAATGGCTAATACGTCCCAGACTTATTTAACCGAAAACCCTCAGGATCCAAGTTTCTGGCTAATGCCTGTCACGGGCTCACCGGAGAACCCTGCGCCAGCAACTGGTACTTTTCACTCACGAGAGACCTTGATAAGTTCATTGGAACTGCAGGAATTGAAGGTTCGGGGATTTTCACAACAGGAAATTGAGGCCGCAGAGAAAACATTGCGAGAAAGAAACACCACCCCCAGCTATAACGCCATATCCCACTTTCTGTCTTCAGAGTCTGGCACTGATGCTTCCCCTCTCTATCACCAACTCAGTGAAGCCATTAAACAGACATCAGGCGTACAGGGTAAAATCCGTCTGGCGGATGAGTTGAGAAAATATTCGGATATGTTAAAAAATCAGGCCAAAAACAATCTTGACCAACACTACGCCTCCCTGTGGCCCGATAGAGATAAAATTAAAACCATCGTTGGGGGATGGCCTCCTCCGCTCGTAAAGCAAGCTGAATATATCAAAACTCACTGGCCAGAACTGGTAGTAAAAGGCGATATGGTGTTTAACTTCGGTTCGACATCAGAAGTTTGTTTCAACGACTATGGAGGCTACAGTAAGACCCCATCACCGTTAGGGTATCTGGCCTTTTTCCGGCTGATCAAAGACATCTGGTTCGACGCCTTAATGACTAAAAATCTATGCACCGTGAATAGAGTTAGCCATCTGCTTATTTCCTTTACCAAGGCGATATCCGACAATACCATAGAACGTAAAGGTGGTAGTCGAAAAGCACAATTTGACAATGTCATTCAGCGGGAGCTGGAAAAAGGCATCTCATCGACTTACGATATTGGCGCTTTTGCTTTTCTGCTGGTAACCAATCCACCGTTATGGCAGGGCCATAAGAATGAAACATTAAAATTGCTGATCAGTAGAGCTTTTAACAATAAGGAAGAACAACTGGCTCCCCTGTATTCACAGTGGCAGGATCCGGACAAGCAAGATCAGGCTTGCAAAACTGTCGAGTCCAAGGTAATCCCCAAGATCACCATTGCTTCGCTTTATCTGGACAGCATTTATGACTACCTGATGAAATATAAATTAAAGGGTTTTCTGACTAGAGGAACACTAGAAGAAATAGCCAACGGAAGATACTTCGATAGCACCACTAATCAGTTAGTAAACCCCATTAAAATGCCTGACTGGAAGACATTACCGCCTATTCCTGGAATAAAAGAAACACTGTCTCAATTTTATGCCAACCCCTGTCATCAAAAACTTTTTTTAGGAACAGAAGAATTCAAGGCATACCAGCAAGAACAAAGGCAACTGAAAGCCAGGCAACGGTTCACTGATGCCATTACAAATACCACCAGGCAGATTAAAAAAAAGAAGGCAGAGTTGATTAAGAAGCAATTCAAAGAGCAGGGATTTGCAGCCAGAAAGGATAGTCTGGGCAACATCAGCTACGGAGAGGCCTATTATAAAAAACGCAAAGAATACATTAATTACCTTAAGGTGCAAAAACTGGCCGTTGAACAACAAATTGGCGTTCCTGTTCCCTTTAAAGCAACTGCTGCACAGCTGGACCAGGTACTTGCTGCCTTTAAAAAATTACCCACTGCTGAGCAACGGTATTGGCAAATGAGCCCTGCCTACGCGCAAAGTACAGCCATTCCAGACCTATTGCGTGATTTAACACTGACTGAAGATTCAGGGCCTGAAGACATGTTGGCCCATGAGCACGAAAAGCTGCTGGAACAACAAAGCAAATTTATTACTTGCCGCTGCTCAGAGTGTACCATTTGCGAAGCGACCCGTTATCTCTGCGAATGTCGGAATGGTTTGAAGCAGAGAGTTACCAAAAGAGAGAACAAAAACAGAGAATTTATGCTGAAACAAAATATTATTAAAAACATTGGGGCCTGTTATTCAAAAAACTACTCTATAAAAGGCACCATCGTACCTGAGAAAGATAAGCAGACAGCACTGCCTGCAACACAGACACCAAACCGAAATAAGAGAAAGCACACACAACTCTCTGGTGATCGTAAGAAAGCCTCCCCTTCCGGTTCTTTCGCTAAAGTGTCTCGCTATGAGCACACGCTCAACGATGAAAGCCAGTGTAAGAAAAAACACCGTCCGGCTTGTATGATTGACAGGCTCCATCGCGAGCTAGTTAACGAAGTATTAAATAAAAAATTTATTGTCCCTGAAACAGTCAAAAAACGTCAGCGACTTTCACCAAAACCTGCCGGGCAACGAAAATACGATAGAGTGTTGAGTCAACTTTATAAACATCATAAACATGATACTGACAAACCGCTATACAAGATGAGCACGACTGAAATCCTTGAGTGGTTTGCTAAAAACCCGAAACAGGCAGAGGCTGCCATTAACTATTTGCAGGACAAGCCACAGTTGGTCAAGTCTCTGTTTACACCAGGCACTCTGAAGTTTGCAACGCCCAAGACACTGGCGGCTATTCCATGTCAGGTGATCTACCACGATATTGAATCATTTAATAAACACCTCAATGCCCTGGCAACCAATAAGAAGAATAATTTTATTCCTCTGGATAATAAAAAAGTGAAGGGTTTTTACCTTCATAAGACATTCTGCCTTGTCTGCCGTACAAATTTTGGCCAGAGGCGGGAGCTGCAGGCTCATTTAAAAGCAACGCATCAGGCCACCATGGATAAAACGTTTGCCGATATCCGGGCAATGGGGCGTGGGTCGATAGATGAACCTGACACGCTGGATTCACCTGTCGAAAATATGGAACAAATCCCCTTCCATCAACAGTCACAGGAATTTTCAGCCCTCTTCGAGCATGAGCGTGCATAAGTAGCTAACCATATGAAATCATATATTTCTGACTCCTTGTGCCGGCACTCCCGGCAACTGCTCCTGCGTTGCTCTAGCTCCTGCATCCATGCAGTCGTGCTTCGTTACAACTCCGGTCACATAGCTACGGCTATGCTTCCTCCGTTGTGCCTCGCATAGTACCAGCCCAAGTAGCCAGAAATATTCGATTCCATATGGCCAGCTACTTAGATGCACGCTTGTATCCAGGAGGCTGACCGGGAATAGACTGCCAGTAATCTTTTGCGGTTTACCCATATAACCATTACCATGTCCGTCCAACGGCAAAACTGCACAGACGTAATATGTATATCTACCGCCTGGTTCTGCTTCTGGTGATCGGTATTTACCTTTTTTCTCCAGCCATCATGGGCTGGTGGATTACGTTTGGTGAACAGTGGTATCAGCCCTGGATACTCTGGTTCATCCTGATTGTCGCGGGCTTTACCCTTCAGATCAGGGGTAACAGCGATGAGCTTTGAACTGGAGTATATCGTTCTGGCCAGTGTTGCCTATCTGGCGGTTCTTTTTCTCTGCGGCTGGGCGACGGATCGAGGCATCATCCCGCGCAGAGTGGTTCATCACCCGGCAACCTATGTTCTGTCCCTGGGTATCTATGCCAGTAGCTGGGCCTACTATGGCAGTATCGGGGTTGCCCACGACGATGGTTATGTTTTTCTCGGTTTTTACTTTGGCCTGAGCGGTGCATTTTTATTAGCGCCTGTCCTGCTGGTGCCAATATTAAGAATAACCTCCACCTATCAACTCAGTTCTCTGGCCGATGTGCTGGCCTTCCGTTTCCGAAGCCCCGTGGCGGGTACGCTAAGTACACTGCTGCTGCTGTTTATTACTTTTCCCCTGCTGGCCCTGCAGATACAGGCCGTGGCAGACGGTGTTTATCTGCTGAGCGATGACACCTCCCCGGAAATGCTGGCCTTCGGTTTTTGTATTATGGTCACGTTACTGACCATGATGTTTGGTACCCGACACTTGGCCAGCCGCCACCAGCATGATGGTCTGGTGGTGGCGATTGCTTTTGAGTCGCTGCTGAAGCTGCTGATTATGGCGCTGCTGGGCGGCGTCGTCATCGTCGAAGTGTTTGGTGGTTTTTCCGGATTAAACCACTGGCTTGAAGCCAACTCTGAGGTCATCATCGGGATGAACTCTCATCTGGAAGATGGCCCCTGGCGAACAACGCTGTTGATGTTTTTTGCCTCTGCTGTGGTTATGCCACACATGTTTCACATGACCTTTGCCGAAAACCGCGACATAAAAATGTTATTCACTGCCAGCTGGGGCCTGCCATTCTTTTTATTACTGTTGAGTATTTCCACCCCTCTGATTCTCTGGGCGGGTCTCAAAATCGGGAGCCCTTATCCGCCCGAGTACTTTCCACTGGCTATTGGTCATGCCGTGGATAGTCAATGGTTGACTATCATCGCCTATATAGGTGGGCTTTCTGCGGCCAGTGGCCTGTTTATGGTGACCTCACTGTCACTGTCTTCCATGTTGCTGAACCACGTCATCCTGCCGCTTTATCAGACCCTTTATCAGTCCGGAGAGCCGGCCCAGGCCCAGATGAATATCTACCGCTGGCTGACCAATGTAAAACGTCTGATTATCGCCACCCTGATCCTCGCCTGTTATGGGTTTTACCGGCTGCTGCATAACGAGGTGGACATGTACAGCCTGAGCATCGTCGCCTATGTGGGAGCCTTGCAACTGTTGCCCGGTACTCTTTCTACGCTCTATTGGGGCAGGGCAAACCATAAGGGGCTGATTCTCGGGATTCTCTCTGGAACCGCAGTCTGGTTCTTTACCCTGATGCTGCCTTTAACCATGGGACTTGAGATTTTCCCAATCCGCAGCGTCAACTTTGGCACCATCACTAACGACGGCTGGTATATTGCTGCCGTCTCATCACTGGTGGTGAATGTGCTGGTGTTTTACCTGGTCTCCAGCTTTACCAGGATGCCTGATGAAGAGCGCAGTGCAGCGGCCGCCTGCCTGGTTCGTGAAGTACGTCAGCAGCCCTACAAAATCCCCAAGGCCCGCTCTTCCTACGAATTTCAGGAGATGCTCAGTGCCCCTCTGGGGCCGGTAGCGGCGCAGACGGAAATCAATAAAGCCCTGACCGATCTCAATATGAGACCGGACGACAACCGTCCGCACTCCCTGAGACGACTCAGGGAGCGTATTGAGAATAATCTGTCCGGGCTTATGGGACCCACCATTGCCCATGACATCGTTGACTCCTTTTTGCCACTGGATATTGATAATGATTACGTCCCCAAAGATATCCATTTTATGGAATCCCGTCTGGAAGCGTATCACTCAAAGCTGACCGGTCTGGCCGGTGAGCTTGATAGCCTGAGACGTTATCACCGGGACACATTGAACAGCCTGCCCATGGCCGTCTGCTCCATTGATGCTGCCATGGAGAGCACGTCGGTTGATCACCCGGAATCGCTGCCATCGAACAACACCGGCGAAGTGATGCTCTGGAATCAGGCAATGGCAGAATTGACCGGCATTCCCGCTGATGCTGTTCTGGGGATGCCCCTGAAGACCATTCCTGCTCCCTGGAACCAGGTCCTCAATGATTTTATGCAACTCCCCGACAATCACCTGAACAAGCACTGTGTTGAAATGGAAGGCAGCACCCGCTATTTCAGCCTGCACAAAGCCGCAGTTCAGGCACCGGTTTCCGGTACCGGTGGTAATCAGGTCATGTTGCTGGAGGACCAGACAGAAACCCAAATGCTGGAAGAACAGCTCTTTCACAGTGAACGACTGGCGTCTATCGGGCAGCTGGCCGCCGGTGTTGCCCATGAAATTGGCAACCCGATTACCGGTATAGACTGCCTTGCCCAGGAAATGAGCGCACTATCATCGGACCCGGATATACAACAGAGTGCCCGGCAAATACTGGAACAAACCCAAAGAGTCAGCCGCATTGTGCAAACACTGGTGTCTTATGCTCACTCTGGTCAGAAAGGGGGAGAGCAAAACAGTGATTCTCCATCGGTAGCCGAACCCGTAGAAGTGTTCAGCACCATTCAGGAAGCCATCAGTCTGTTGCAATTGAGCCATAAGAACAGCAATATCGTATTCCGTAATCTGTGCATCGATGGTCTCTGCGTCAGCGGTAACAGCCAAAAATTACAACAGGTGTTTATCAATCTGCTGAAAAATGCCGCCGATGCCTCAGAGGAAGGCACTGGCACGGCGGAGAGTGTTGTTTCCGTTAGCAGCACAGCCAACCAGCACACGGTCACCCTTCGTTTTGAAGACCAGGGGCATGGCATTCCCAAAGCCATTCAGGAAAGGCTGTTTGAGCCATTTTTCACCACCAAAGAAGCGGGTAAGGGAACGGGCCTGGGTCTGGCTCTCACCTGGAATATTATCGAAGAACATTTTGGCAGTATTCAGGTGGTGAGCCCTTTGGATCCACTCACAGGGCGGGGGACCTGCTTTATCATTTCGCTTCCACGCTACGAGTCTGACTCAGTGAGGACGGTAGACACAGGGGAGCAGCCGTTGGAATTTCAGGGGGACATGGCATGAGTCAGGACCAGATACTGATTGTCGAGGACGAAGAAATTATCAGGTCGTCGCTGCGTCGTCTGCTTGAACGACAGGGATATTGTATTACCGAGGCAGGCTCTGTTCACGAAGCGCAAGACTGCCTGAAACAACAGTCTTTTTCACTGATCATCAGCGATTTGAGGCTTCCCGGTAAGCCCGGTACGGAAATGATCAACCTGGCCAATGGCATCCCGGTACTGATCATGACCAGCTATGCCAGCCTGAACTCGGCAGTCTCGACCATGAAGCAGGGGGCCGTGGATTATATTGCCAAGCCCTTTGATCATGCAGAGATGATTCAGCGCGTGGCCGAAGCTATTGAAAAGCAGGCAGCTCAGAGTCCTGGCAGCGATGCGGAACAGGGCAACAATGAAGCGATCTGCTCCGGCGATGGCTTTAATGGCATTCTGGGACAGTGTGATGCCATGCAGCTATTGTTCCGGCAAATACAGAAGGTGGCCCCAACCGATGCCACGGTATTGATTCAGGGTGAATCAGGCACCGGTAAAGAGCTGGTTGCCAGGGCCATCCATGAAAACAGTAAACGCATCAATGGCCCGATGATTTCTGTTAACTGTGCCGCCATTCCGGAAACACTGATTGAATCAGAACTGTTTGGCCATGAAAAAGGGGCATTTACCGGGGCTACCGCCGCTAGAACCGGCCTGATCGAAGCGGCCAATGGTGGCACACTGTTTCTTGATGAAATTGGTGAGCTGCCACTGGAAGCCCAGGCCAGGCTACTTCGAGTGCTTCAGGAAGGTGAAATTCGTCGTGTCGGTTCAGTACAGTCCCAGTCGGTTAATGTGCGACTGATTGCCGCTACTCACCGGAATCTCCGTCAGCTCTCTGCACAGAATGAGTTTCGTGAAGACCTCTACTATCGACTGAAAGTGGTGGAACTGCGCATTCCGCCACTCAGGGAGAGAGGCAGTGATATCCTGATGCTGGCGGAAAAACTGCTGGCCAAAACCTGTGGCAAAATGGGGCTGGACGTCTTCTCAATGGCTCCCGAAACCATGGCCGCCATTTCCCAGTATCAGTGGCCCGGGAATGTTCGCGAAATGGAGCATGCCATCGAACGGGGTGTCATTCTTTCTGAAGACAATATCATCACCCCGGAAAACCTGGATATTGACGTTCGTGTGAAGCAGACCCTGTTTCGTCAGGATGCCGAAGAACTTCAGGATGGCCTGACTCTGGAAGACTACTTCCAGCGTTTTGTTCTTGAGCACCAGGATCAGATGACCGAAACCGATCTTGCACAGAAACTGGGTATCAGTAGAAAAACACTCTGGGAGCGGCGCCAGCGCCTGGGTATTCCGAGAAAGAAAACAGCGGGGACATAGTGCATGGTTTCAATGCAATTGATGAGTTCTTTCTATCAATGCCTCCCAAGCTCCGTTCGTCCTGAGCGGAGATTGTACACATCAAACTCATCGAAATGATGTACTGGATTAGTCATGTGTGACTAACAGGATTTTTGCACTTTAGTACTGTTAACAAGGTGCTATTTTTTATCCCTTTTACCCGAAAAAGATAAATGAATACATTTTATGGAATCTTTTCATAAATAAGAGGTCATATATAAGTACGAATAATAATATCAATCCCTGTTTGACGGGATTCAGGAGGTTTATATGCGCTTTGATGATAGTTCCAAAATAGTAGGTTTCTTCTCGAATGCATGGAAAGCAGCAAGTGATAATGATGCCCAACCTGATCAGTGTCAAAACTGTCTTAATTTTAGTTATAGATTGGTCAAAACGTGTGTAGTGGCGGTTTTCTGCCCAAAACCATCGGAAGATGACCCGGCAGGTTTGACAGAGACGTTACTGCCTAAAGCCGGTCAAGGTGTTTTGGCTAAACAACCAGATCGGAACGATATGTCAGAATCGGGTCCAAATTCGGACGTATATTTTGTGGGGAGGTATGAAGCTGAGGCCGAAGGGGCTGTCCCTTTCGAGTCTTTTGGGGGTGATGCGCCCGAACCCGGGGAAAATCACGAGTCTTTGGTGGGTGATTCGCCCGAACCCGGGGAAAATTACCAGCCTTTGGTGGCTAAATCGTCCAATCCCGAGGAAAAGTACAAGTCTTTGGTGGATGATTCGCCCGGACCCGAGGAAAATTACGATACTTTGGTGGTTAATTTGTCCCAACCCGAGGTAAACGTCACTAACGAGCAGTTAGGGGTGAAAGAATAAAAAGGATTTACACATGGTCATTGTCTGCAGCCATTAGTCCAGTGTCAGGGCGACAAAAAGCTGATTTCAAATTGAATAAGATGTCTTTGGCTTATTAACTTGAAAAATTTCAAACACTAAAGTCGAATCCTTGTCAGTTCAACTTCAAAGGATTTTGAAGTTGAACTGTTCCAGACATCAGGCGGGCTGTCCGCTCAAGTCTGCGTCACTTTCACTGGCTGATTTGATCTTGGATTCATCCCACATTACAAAGTAGATAAGCGCACATATAAACAGTGCCACAGCAGGCAAGAGGAACATTAGTGCATCGATGCCGAGCAATACTGAGGCTGGCTGTGTTTCCTGTTCTGCCTGATAGCCAATAAAAGATAACCCCGTACCCGCGATGAAACCTGCCAGTGCCTGCCCCATCTTACGGGCAAATGAATAGCTGGAATAGATGACGCCTTCCTGACGCTGACCAGTTAAGTAAGAGTTGTAGTCACTACTGTCAGATACATTTGCCCAGATCAGCAAATTAGGAAGCAGCATCAGTGGAATGCCCACAAAGAGCCACAGGAACATGACATAAATTGAGTCAGGCAGTAAAAAGCAAACGGTCGCGGTAATACCGGCCGAAAGAAATCCGGTAATCATAATTTTCCTGGTACCGAACTTTAAGGCGAGCTTTCCGATAAACGATGAAATGATAAGGATAGCAAGAACACTGACCGCTGAGCTTAAGGATATGAACCACAGTTGGCCATCCAGGTTCTCAGTCAGGAAATAGTAAGTAATGGCACTCTGGGCCATAAATGCCGCCAGCATAAATGCGGAAGATATACTCACACAGAGAAATAATGAGTTTTTCCGCAAAGAAGTGATACCCTGAAAAATGTTAATGTTTTCGGTTGAAGGCTCTTGTCGTATATGTTCAGCAGTACACCGGTAGGATATAAGATAGGCGATCATGGCAAAAATGCTGACGAAGACAGCAGAGTACAAATAACCTTTGGCAAAGTCATCGGCGAAAATCGACAGGAAAAGTGGTACGGCAATGTTGCCTACGACATTGCCAGCCATGCTACCGACGCCTCTGGCAGCGGAAAGAGAGGCCCGCTCACCTTTATCATTGGTCATCACCGTCGCCAGTGAACCGTAGGGTATATTGATAAAGGTATATGCCATGCCCCAGACAATGTAGGTGGCGTAAGCCCAAATCAGTTTTTGTGAGTCACTCAGGCCCTGTGGTGCCCAAAACACAAAAATGGCTGCCACCGCAACAGGTCAGCTGCCTTTCACCAGAAAGCCGCGAAACTTGTCCCCGGTATGCTTGCGGGTGAAGAGTTTGTCACAGAGAGCACCCATGATCGGGTCATTCACAGCATCCCAGATTCTGGCAACGAGAAACAGCGTCCCCGCTGCAGCGGCAGTAATACCCAGTACATCCGTATAATAAGCCAGCAAGAAAGTGGACATCATACCGAAGGTCAGTGTGTTGCCCAGGTCCCCCATGGCATAGCCAACTCGATTGAGTTTGGTAATGGTCTTCATTGTGTCGCCTTTTTTTAATTGTTTTTGTTCTATAAATTTTTTCGGCTTGCCTTAAGAGCTTGAGTTCAGAGTTCGTAATGTACGACAGTGCATTACAATGAGCAAATAAGGGGCTTTTACCGTGGAGCCGATAAATGTCAATAAATGAACAAAGCGGCAGCATTGTCAGAAAAATTTCTGGCAAATTTTGAATTTTCTACCACTATAGAGTGTCGATTATCTGTCTTTGATTCATGAATTAAAATATGAGATTGCCCTGTACCGTTTTCTCCCTGGCTCAGTTACGGATCAGGTATTGCGTTGGTGTTTCAGCCAACCGTCAATCGTTGGATTAACTTGGACACTTTTTTCTATGCAATTTCAGGTGAGAAAAATTGTGAAGAGGGTGGGGTATGGATTCTGCATTATTGGCTAGTACATTAAACTCGTTATCTATTACGAGTACCACAGACCAAAGTAAAGTGGGTACAGAGGAACCATCAGACAACGGTAATCCAAAAATAATGGATGCCAGGGTAGTTAAAAATAAATTACCACTGAAAGGAGATATTTATTCTCAGGTATTAAATACTCAAGTTATCAGTGATCGATTAATTCAATACCTTGGGCTGGATGACCTTCGCCGATTGGGTGCTGCATTAATAAGCAGTTCAGAGTGTAAGCCTTTATTTTCCAGCACTAGAGAGGAGGTGAGAAATATTGTGTTTACTCCGGTGGAAATTGACGGTTCGCTCTGGGAGGGTAATTATGCATGGTATTCTTTTTTAGTTGATGATGGTTCCTGGGAAACACGGGGGACGCCGCAGCCCGGTATGGTCGAATACACAACTGAATGCAGGGAGATTGACAAAGTCTTCTCATACCAGGAGGGTGAAAATGAAACAGAAAACTGGATCATGTTTGGCGAATTAAAGGATGGTAGTGTTTATAAGTTTGAGGGGGGGTGTGATAATACCGGATTTGGTTGTATAGGTGGCGGGGAGCTGATATTGGCACCTGGCTGGAGAAATTTGTTTGATCATCTTACTGTTTATGAAATTGGCAGTTTTATCGATAACTTGAACCAGGGGTCAGTAGAATTAAAACAAGCCTTGGATGATATTTCTGATTCTAAAGACCTGAATGAAGTATTAGCGCAATTGTTTTCCGATAAAATTATCCCGGACTGTTTGCAACTAAGGTAGATCAGTCTGGCTTTTGCAAAAATGAAATATCTGGCCTCCCCGCATTGCAAAAAAAGACCTTCCCTATAGAATCACATTTTTATTATTTTCAGGTACACATTCTCCTATGTCCGCGCATGAGGAAAAGCGGCTCCCTCCCGCTGTATTTTTGATGGGTCCTACCGCTTCAGGCAAAACTGACCTTGCGGTAGCGCTCAGCAAAGAGCTGCCTTTTGAGATCATCAGTGTTGACTCGGCACTAATTTATAAAGGGATGGATATTGGCACTGCCAAGCCGGAACCTGAGGTTCTGGTGGAAGCGCCTCATCACCTGATCGACATTCTTGATCCGGCGGAATCGTATTCAGCCGCCGATTTTCGACAGGATGCCCTGGCGTTGATGGCCGATATCACCGCCCGTGGGAGAATACCTCTGCTGGTTGGTGGTACGATGATGTACTTTAAGGTGCTCAGGGACGGTATGGCGACCATGCCCGCTGCCGATGCCGGGGTTCGTCAACGGCTGCTGGATAGCGCACGGGCACGGGGTTGGGCATTTTTACACCAGCAGCTCTCAGGCGTTGATCCGGAAGCGGCACTGAGAATAAAACCCTCGGATACCCAGCGCTTGCAGCGCGCCCTGGAGGTTTATGAGCTGACTGGTAAACCGCTGTCTCAATGGCACAGGGAGCAGAAAGAGCAACGTTTACCCTATGGCGTTGTCAGCCTGGCGATGGCTCCAAAAGACCGTTCTGTGCTCCATGAACGCATTGCACTGCGTTTCAGAATGATGCTGGAGAACGGTTTTCTGGAGGAAGCAACCCGGCTTTATCAGCGTGGGGACCTGAATGTTACCATGCCTTCTGTCCGTTCTGTTGGTTATCGTCAGGCCTGGTCTTACCTTGCTGGGGAACTAAGCTACGATGAGATGGTCGAAAGAGGTATTATTGCGACCCGACAACTGGCTAAAAGGCAGTTAACCTGGCTCAGAAGCTGGCCTGATATTCACTGGCTTGATACGTTTTCCAACAACCTGCCGGGTGATGCCTTGAAAGTTTTGGAGGGTGCCCTTAAATAACATCGGTATAATTTATAGTCATGAGGTAAAGTGCATAGCCCTGAGGAATGCCGAGGGCGTTAATGCAAATTTCTTCCATAAACCGTTGGCTGTTTAGACTTATTGCTTAATAAAGTAGTACCTTAGAACCTCTAATTGTTCCGGCAGGACTGGTGGGAGTAGCTAATATTACTTATTGAGTGCGGTGTTGGGTTAGCTTAATGTGAGTCGGCATTTCATAGGCTGTACATATATTGAACAATGAGTACTGGCACAGCCGGTCCAGCGGATAGTCCTCCCCAAAGTGAAACAAGGCTATTCAAAAACCCGAGAATTAAAAGGAGTACAGAAATGTCAAAAGGGCATTCTCTACAAGACCCTTACCTGAATGTGCTGCGTAAAGAACGCGTGCCGGTTTCTATCTACCTGGTTAATGGTATTAAGCTTCAGGGGCAGATTGAGTCTTTCGATCAGTTCGTTATTCTTCTCAAGAATACGGTGAGCCAGATGGTTTACAAGCACGCCGTATCAACTGTCGTTCCCAGCCGTCCGGTTCGTTTGCCGATGCAGGGTACTGATCAGCCTGAGAATGAGTAATTCTGTTGATGCATCTTGAAGGCACCTGAGGTGCCTTTAGGTGTTTATATTTATTTTAAAAATGAGCCATGTGGCGCAGTCTTGTTTTCAGGTTGTCTGTTAGCTGGTTCTCAGCTCGTGCGGTTCGTGGCTGTTTAGGAGATCTATTTGTTTTTTGACCGCCATGAGGGTGGTGAAGCCGCGGTTCTTGTTCATCTGGAATTGAACGATGAGCGTGAGCGGGAAGACCCCCAGGAATTTATGGAGCTGGTACGCTCCGCTGGCGTTGAGTCTGCCGCATTTATTACCGCAGGCTGCAAACATCCCAATCCCCGTTTCTTTGTCGGTCCCGGCAAAGTTGAAGAAATCCGTCAGCTGGTTGTCCTGCACGATGTCGATGTTGTGCTGTTTAATCATGCCCTCTCTCCGAGCCAGGAACGTAATCTGGAAAAAGAGCTGAAATGCCGGGTTATTGATCGTACCGGACTGATTCTGGATATTTTTGCTCAGCGTGCCAGAACCTTTGAAGGTAAACTTCAGGTTGAGCTGGCTCAGTTGCAACACATGAGCACACGACTGGTTCGCGGCTGGACTCACCTTGAACGACAAAAGGGTGGTATCGGCCTGAGAGGACCGGGTGAAACCCAGCTGGAAACCGACCGTCGTCTTCTCAGGGCGCGCATCAAAAGCATTAGCCGTCGTTTGGAAAAGGTGCGCAGGCAGCGGGAGCAGGGGCGACGTTCCAGACAGCGGGCAGAGGTTCCCCAGGTATCACTGGTTGGCTATACGAACGCTGGCAAGTCGACACTGTTTAACCGCGTGACCGAGTCGGTGGTTTATGCGGCTGACCAACTGTTTGCCACCCTTGACCCAACGCTGCGGCGAATTGATTTGCCGGATATCGGGCCTGTCGTTCTTGCGGATACGGTGGGTTTCATACGTCACCTGCCTCATAAGCTGGTGGAGGCATTTCGGGCAACCCTTGAGGAAACCCGTCAGGCTGATCTGCTGCTGCATGTTATTGACAGCCATGATCCGGAGCGTCTGGAAAACATGGATCAGGTTCATTCGGTACTGAAAGAGATCAATGCGGATGAAGTGCCACAGTTGGAGGTCTATAATAAAATTGACCTGTTACAGGGGGTAGAGCCGAAAATCCAGCGCAATGATGAAGGGCGTCCTGTGCGAGTCTGGGTTTCCGCAGTGACCGGTGAGGGTGCTGATCTGCTGCAAGACGCCATCAAAGAGTTGCTTTCTGATGATATGCTGCAGGGGCAGTTAACCCTGAAGCCTGCCCAGGGACGCATCCGTGCCCGTCTTTATAAGCTTGGCGCTATTCAATCCGAAGTCTACTCCGATAGTGGTGATGTGGTTCTGGATATTCGCCTGCCAAAGTCTGACTTTGAGCGCCTTTCCAAGCAGGAAGGTCTGAGTGAGAGTTGCTTTAATTCCATGCTGTAAGCTCTTGTGGTTTGTGCGTATTGGCTCGGGTCAATACGTACGATGTCTTTTATCTTCAATATTACCTTCTCGCTGTCTCTGCTGGCTGTGTGCCAGTAACAGTATGTACTGTTTATGCGGTCAAAAAGTGTAGCCGCAGATGATAAAAAGCGTTGCTCGCTGGACAGAATATTTCATCAGGACAGATGGATGAAATTTGGGCGAAACAGCTCTGATTTGGTGTTTGTAAAGAAAATCCGTTGCGGTCTTTACCAATTCGGCTTGCGCTATTCGCTATCCAAACTCTACAATCTGGCTCAGGAACTATCTTTACCGGGTACGTCTTATTGAGTGCCTGTAAAGGCTGGTCAGGATTCCGGACGGTACGGATACATTGCATTTTTTACGCTCCTGTGTTGCAGTGAAGGGCGAAGTGGAAGTTGATGACTGCTCTGGAAATTTATCCTGCGACGTCATGTCATACCTGGGACTCTCAAGGTCTGTAGGTAACTATGGTGTGCACATCCTCTGATGGACCGGCAATGGATTTAATCGCCTGTTGTCCCCAGTAACAGGGATGCTCAAACCAAAATTCAATCTGATGCTGACTCTACGGAGACATATATGGCCTGGAACGAGCCGGGTGGAAACAACCAGGATCCATGGGGCGGTGGTAACAAAGGCGATAAGCAAGGACCACCGGACCTGGACGATGCTTTTCGCAAATTTCAGGAAAAACTGAATTCCATGTTTGGGGGAAGCCGCAAAGGCGGTGGTGGCTCCGGTGGTGGTGCTCAGGCAGGCTCCTCTTCCGGCATTTTTATTGGCATTCTGATACTCGCTGTTGCAGCCTACATCTGGAATGCGGTCTATACCGTTGATGAAAAAGAGCAGGCCGTCATCCTGCGCTTTGGTGAGTATGCAGAGACGGTTGGCCCTGGCCTGCATATGTACTTCCCTCCCATTGAAACCAAGTTTCAGGAACGGGTGACTGAACTTCGGACCTATAACCTCTTGCAGCAAATGTTGACCGAAGACGAGAACATCGTCGAGGTGGCCATGTCGGTTCAGTACAACATTGATGATATCAAGCACTATGTTCTCAACGTTGCTAAGCCGCTGGTCAGTCTGGAAGAAGCGACACAGAGTGCATTGCGTCATGTTGTCGGTGGCTCCGAGATGTACCAGGTGTTGACCGAAGGTCGTGAGGTGATGGGTATCGAAGTGCGTGATCGCCTTCAGGCTTATCTGGACAGCTACGGTACCGGCCTTAATGTTGCCAAGGTAAACATTGAGAGCGCCCATCCTCCCAAAGAAGTGCAGGCAGCGTTTGATGACGTTATCCGCGCCCGTGAAGATGAAGAACGGGCCAAGAACAAGGCCCAGGTGTATGCCAACAAGATCATTCCGGAAGCCCGTGGTCAGGCTCAGCGTATTATTGAGAGTGCCAACGGTTACCGTGATGAGGTAGTTGCCAAGGCAGAGGGTGAGGCGGATCGTTTCGTGAAACTGTTGGGTGAGTACCAACAGGCACCTGAAGTAACCCGCGAGCGTCTATATATTGAGGCGATTGAAGACGTGTTCAGTAAATCCAGCAAGGTACTGGTGGATGTTGAAGGTGGCAATAACATGATGTATCTGCCGCTGGATAAACTGACACAGTCCCATGGTAGCAGCAAAGTGCCATCCAGACAGTTATCTGCCCAGGAATTAAACGAGATTACCACCCGGGTGACAGAAGAATTGAATAAACGCGTCAATAGCTCGCGAGTCAGTGGGGGGAGGGTAAGTCGATGAGTCAGAAAGCCTTCACTGGACTGATTATTTCTCTGGTTGTTGTAATACTGGCATGGGGAAGTTTATTCGTTATCTCCGAACGGGAGAGGGCGGTGCAACTTCGTTTTGGTCAGGTAGTACGTGACAGTATCCCTCCGGGCCTGCATGTGAAAATCCCGCTGGTTGACAAGGTTAAGGTGTTTGATGGCCGTCTGCAGACTTTGGATGTGCCATCCGAGCGCTTCCTGACCCTTGAGCAGAAGGCCGTGATTGTCGATTCCTACATCAAGTGGCGCATTCACAACGTCTACGACTTCTACCGCGCAACGGCAGGCGATGTATTCCGTGCCAGTAACCTGCTTGCCCAGCGTGCTGAGTCCAGCATGCGGAACCAGTTTGGTAGCCTCACTCTGAACGAAGTGGTGTCCGGCCAGCGTGACGAGATGATGGAAGAGCTGACCACAACGCTGAATGAAGTTGCCCAGGATGAGCTGGGGGTCAGTGTTATGGATGTACGTATCAAGCGGATTGACCTGCCTCCCCAGGTCAGTGACTCGGTATTTGAGCGGATGTCATCCGAGCGTGAGAAAGAGGCCCAGGACTATCGTTCCCGTGGTCAGGAGATGGCAGAAGGTATCATGGCGAATGCCGACCGTGAAAAGCAGGTGGTTCTGGCCGATGCCTACCGTCAGTCTGAAATGATCCGCGGTGACGGGGATGCCAGGTCAGCTGAGATTTATGCCAAAGCGTATCGGCAGGATCGGGAATTCTATGCCTTCTATCGTAGCCTTCAGGCCTACAAAGAGAGCTTCGGAGAGTCCGGTAACGTCATGCTGATAGAACCAAAAGGTGATTTCTTCCGCTACTTTAATCACGATAAGCAAGGCAAATAATGAACTCTTGCTGCCAGCGCTAAAAAACCGTGGTAATATTATCAAAACCGGGCCTCGCCCGGTTTTTTCGTGTGTGGGCAAGTAGCGAAGAAAAAACTTCCACAGTAACAATAAGAGAGGCTGTTATGACCGTCGCTGATCGCTGGCTGCTCCCTGATGGAATTGAGGAAATTCTTCCCGGCAGAGCCCGTTGTGCTGAAAAGTTAAGGCGCGACATACTCGACCTGTTTGACCGCTGGGGTTACCAACTGGTGATTCCTCCCCATCTGGAATTTATCGAGTCACTGACGGCAGGTGTCGGTCATGACCTGGATCTGCAAACCTTCAAGGTAACCGATCAGCTGACCGGTAGAACCATGGGATTAAGGGCAGATACCACACCGGCGGTGGCCAGAATTGATGCCCATACCCTGAAAGTGGATGGGCCGGTAAGGCTTTGTTATTCAGGCAGTGTCTTTCATACCCGCCCCGCTTCCCTCGGGGCTTCAAGGTCACCCATCCAGATCGGTGCAGAGCTGTATGGTCACTCTGGCGTGGCAAGTGACCTGGAAGTGATTTCCCTGATGCTGGAAACCCTGGCTCAGGTGGAAGCCGATTCAGTCAGTCTGGATCTTGGGCATGTGCAGATTTACCGGTTGCTGGCATCTCAGGCCGGACTATCGGGTGATCAGGAGCTGGCGCTTTTTGATGCCTTGCAGCGCAAGGCGATCTCTGAAGTTGAACAGCTGGTCAATCAGTGGGATATCAGCGCAGGGTCTGCCCGAATGCTGAAAAGCCTGCCCAATCTGGCCGGTGGTCCGGAAATACTGGAACGGGCCAGGGGTGAGCTGGCTGATGGTCCTGAGGGCGTCGCCACTGCTCTGGATGAACTCGGGTTGATTGCCAGAGAGATTACCAGTCTTTATCCGGGTGCTGACTTCTATTTCGACCTGGGCGAACTCAGGGGCTACAACTATCATACAGGTGTCGTTTTTGCGGCTTATCTGCCCGGTCAGGGGCAGGCAATCGCCAAAGGTGGGCGCTATGATGGGATCGGTGAAGCCTTCGGCCGATCACGCCCTGCGACCGGTTTCAGCACTGACCTCAAGACGCTTATGGAGCTTAAGGCGTTGCTGGAGCTGAAAACAGAAAGTACAGAAGACTGTACCGAAGGCAAGACCATTTTTGCGCCTGTTGATGCGGATGCTGCCCTGGTGCAGTCCCTGCGTCGGCAGGGGGAGCGGGTAGTTCGCCAGCTGCCCGGGCAAGCGACAGACGCAGCAGGTATGGGTTGCAACCATCAGCTGATCTGCCGTGACGGCGAATGGTTGGTTGAACCGTTATAAATTGCATTGAAACTAAGAGACCGATTCCATGGGTAAGACTGTTGTCGTACTTGGCACCCAGTGGGGTGATGAAGGTAAAGGCAAGATTGTCGACCTGCTGACCGAGCAGGCGGAAGCTGTTGTTCGCTTCCAGGGCGGCCATAATGCCGGACACACCCTTGTTATTAATGGTGAGAAAACCGTTCTGCACCTGATTCCTTCCGGAATCCTGCGGGAAGATGTGGTTTGTTACATCGGTAACGGTGTTGTGCTGTCTCCTGAAGCGTTGCTGAAAGAGATGAAGCAGTTGGAAGAAACCGGTATTCCTGTGCGCGAGCGCCTGAAACTCAGCCCTGCCTGTCCTCTGATTCTGCCTTACCATGTGGCGCTGGATCAGGCCCGCGAGCTGGCCCGTGGCGAAGCCAAAATCGGTACGACGGGGCGTGGTATCGGTCCTGCCTATGAAGACAAGGTAGCTCGCCGAGGTTTACGTGTTGCTGATCTGCTGCACCCTGAACGTTTTGCCAGAAAGCTGAAAGAAGTGATGGATTATCACAACTTTGCCCTGCAGCACTACTACAAGACAGAAGCCGTAGATTACCAGACCGTTCTGGATGACACGCTGGCCATGGCCAGGGAACTGATTCCGATGATTGATCGTGTTTCAGACCGTCTGCATGAGCATCATGGGCGTGGTGACCACATTCTGTTTGAAGGTGCCCAGGGTTCTCTGCTGGATATCGACCACGGCACTTACCCGTTTGTCACGTCATCCAACACCACCGCAGGTGGTACCTCTACGGGGACTGGTTTTGGTCCGCTGTACCTGGATTATGTCCTGGGTATTACCAAGGCTTACACCACCCGTGTAGGTTCAGGCCCCTTCCCGACAGAGTTGGATGACGAAAATGGCCGCCATCTGGCCAAAGTCGGTAATGAGTTTGGTGCTACGACCGGTCGTCCACGCCGTTGTGGCTGGTTTGATGCCGTAGCCCTGAGACAGGCTATTCAGATCAACTCGGTCAGTGGCCTCTGCCTGACCAAACTGGATGTACTTGACGGTCTGGAAACAATCCGCATTTGCGTGGATTACAAGAATGCTGATGGTGAGTCCATTACCACGCCTGTTGATGTTGAAGAGTACGAGTCGGTTCAGCCTGTCTATGAAGAGATGCCGGGCTGGAGTGAGTCGACATTTGGTGCGAAGAGCCTTGATGAGCTGCCTGCCAATGCGCTGGCTTATATCAAGCGTCTTGAAGAAGTCACCGGTGCACCGATTGATATTATTTCCACCGGACCGGACCGTGTAGAAACTATCGTTCTGTGTCCGCCGTTTGCCTGATCATCAGGATTGGCCTCTGTGACAAAATCGCCGGTTTATCATCGGATAAACCGGCTTTATACCTAGTACATGGTTTCAATGAGTTTGACGGGTTGTCGTGCCTCCGCACTCCGTTCGTCCTGAGCTTGTCGAAGGACCCATAGGGCCTAAAGGCGGAAACTCCGGACTCTGATAGATCGTGCCAAGCACCCTTCGACTCCGCTCAGGGTGAACGGAGATCGTACACGTCAAACTCATTGAAATCATGTACTAGGGTGATATTGTCAGTAGTTATGGTTTTGACATCAATTTTTTAAGCGCTTTCAAAGTCACCTGCAATAACTGAGTCATAACTCGGTGGTGGACTTGGGTAAAGACAATGATAATCGGGCGGGGCTTCATAAGATGTGGTCATAAATATGTCCATAATTTTATTGTTTAGTTGATCGCAGTTAAGATGTTGAAAATCAGCAGGGGATGGGTCATGCCTGTCCTGATGCCCGATAGCAAACAGTGTGAGAAATTGCTGTTTGAACAGCTCATTTTCGCTGGCCAAAAGTTGGTTGCGAAAGGTGCCAGAGTTGGCAATTTTGTCCCTTAGAGCGTTGAGTAAAATATCAAAACGCTGGTTTAATTTGCGAAAACATCCTTTGCAGTACTTGTCCATAAAAATAATCAGCAGGTTTTCAGCGGCTCCTGTGCCGATGGGTAAGCCGGGGTCCAGATTCAGAGTCTGGTCTGTAAGCAGATGCTCAGTCAGGCCGAAGTGATCAAACATCAGGGTCTGGCCAATAAAATTTACGTGGATGTAAGGACTTTGTGGATGTGGATAAAAACTCTGATTATCTACTTTGCTGGATAGAGCGAACGCACCCGTTTGGTAAAAAGATATCTCCGTGTTCACATCGACTCGGTTGTGACCGACAAGCATTTTACAGATTTCTTCCCTGTTTATATTGGCAGGGTTGCTGTTGATTAATTCCTTTGGCGTAAAACGCAGATAATGGCCCCCGGTATCCCCAAGCCTGATGGTGACTTCAGGGCGAATAAAAATATTATTAAGCAATATACTCACTATTTCCGGTGTCAGTTTTTCTGTAACATGATACTGGCGACGGCGTCCCCGCGCATCAAACATTCTTCTTGGGGGGATCAGAAAATTCTCACCCGCCAACGCATAATTCGGGTAGGCCCCAAACTCAAGCAATAACTCCAATGCTTCTGCCTTGCCGTTTGCCGCTGCTTTGGCCGCCGCGTCTTCCAGCCCTGTCCCAACAGAGTTACCGTTGGCTAAAGTGTGCTGGCGAACCAGTCGCCTGATCAGTGGCAGATCACCGGTTGTTGCAGCCCGTAACAATGTCGATTCACGACTCTTGAATTTCAGAGAAATCAAGTTGATGGCTTGATGGCAACGGAGGGTGAGCTTCTGACTGGAAGTCCGCCGGGTTGCCCGATACGGTGGTGCATCAGTGGCATTGGGCGATTGATTACCAGTCTGGATGGGGGCAGGGCTGCTACTGTGTATCATGCTTCTGACTTCGTTGAATTTATGATGTTTCGGGATTGGCGCTTGCAAACCCCGGAGTTCCAGCAATCAATGAATCGGACTTACCTGCCAGTCAATAAGTTCCCGGTCTCAAGCAGTTTTTTCTGTTGATCTGTCCGGGGGAAGTATCATTTGCCTTCAGGGGTCCGGCTTGCTTTACACTGTCTCCACCGGTTGTTTTGGCATAACACTGAGATCAGCTATTCTTTTGTTATTCTCTCTTTTCACTTTCTCCCTTTGCATTAATAGTCTGATGCATGTACTAATACAGAATGGATTCAATGTTGACTTCTCCCCCCTCCATGGCCTTTGAAGAAAGATATCATGATTGTAGATTTTCATTTTCACCAGGCAGCCCCGGGCTGCCATACGCCCTAAAAGAGGTGCAATAAGCCCATGTCAAAAGGGTGGAAAAGCCAGGATAGTCAGGCATCTCTCGAAGCAGAGCGCTATGAAAACCCGATCCCCAGTCGTCTGTACATCATGGAATACCTTGAGCAACGCGGGGCTCCGGTCAGCCATCAGGCGTTATGTCGTGCACTGGGTATAAACGACGAAGAACAGCAGGAAGCACTGATGTTCCGCCTTAAGGCGATGATCCGCGATGGTCAGCTGCTGCAAAATCGCAAGAATGCCTTTGCCCTGATCAGTAAGCTGAATCTTATTAAAGGGGTAGTTCAGGGTAATAAAGAAGGATTTGGCTTTTTAATGCCGGATGGTGGTGGTGAAGATCTCTACCTTTCCCCCCGTGAGATGCGTCAGCTGTTTGATGGTGACCGTGCGGTTGTGCGTGAATCAGGTGTCGATCATCGTGGCCGCAGGGAAGGCCAGCTGGTTGAGGTGATTGAGAGAAATACGACACAGGTTGTCGGTCGTTACTATACCGAGTCTGGTGCGGCCTTTATGGTGCCTGAAAACCCCCGTATCAGCCGGGAGATTATTGTTCAGCCGGGCCCGCTGATGCCCACGGAGGGACAATATATTCTGCTGGAAATTACCCGGCAGCCCGGCCGTCGCAACATGCCTATGGGCATTGTTAAGGAAATTCTCGGTGGCAGAGCCGATGCCGGCATGGAGGTCGAGGTTGCTGTTCGCACCCATAATATTCCCCATGACTGGCCGGAAGCGGTGGAAAAACAGTGCAAGGGTTTTACCACTGAGGTCGCAGAGTCGGACAAAGATTGCCGGGTCGATTTACGGGCAACGCCGTTTGTCACAATTGATGGGGAAGATGCCCGTGATTTTGATGATGCGGTTTATTGTGAGTCAAAAAAAGGCGGCGGCTGGCGTCTGTTTGTTGCGATTGCCGATGTTTCCCACTATGTGAAACCGGGCTCAGCCCTGGACAAGGAAGCGTTTAACCGGGGGACTTCGGTTTACTTCCCGGGGCATGTGATTCCCATGTTGCCGGAGGTTCTGTCCAATGGTTTGTGCTCCCTGAACCCCGAAGTAGATCGACTGGCAATGGTCTGTGAAATGACCATCAGTGGCAAAGGCAAGATTTCCGGCTACAAATTCTATGAGAGTGTTATCCGCTCCCATGCCCGGCTGACGTATACCAAAGTCTGGGATATGTTGTCCCTCAGTGATGAGGGCCGGGCGCTACGGAAGCAGTACCAGCCATTAGTGCCACACCTTGAGCATCTGTACTCGCTCTACAAGACCTTGGTATCCGTACGGGCAGAGCGTGGCACGATTGATTTTGATACGGTGGAGACCCAGATTATTTTTGGTCGCCACCGCAAGATTGAGCAGATTGTGCCCAGAGAGCGTAATGACGCCCACAAGCTGATTGAAGAGTGTATGCTGTGCGCCAATGTGTGCGCGGCAAAGTTCCTGGAAAAGCATAAACTCCCGGGGCTTTATCGTGTGCACGAAGGGCCGACGCTGGAGAAGAAGCTTAACCTGAACAGCTTTATTGGCAGTCTGGGGCTGGCACTTCCCTCAGGCAAAATCACCCCCCGTGATATTCAGGCATTGTTGCTTAGGGTGAAAGATCGTCCTGATTACCATGTGATTCAGACCGTGGTTCTTCGCTCAATGAGCCAGGCAGTCTACAGTGGTGATAATCAGGGGCATTTTGGCCTGGCCTTCAAGGCTTATGCACACTTTACCTCGCCCATCCGGCGTTACCCTGACCTGCTGGTACACAGGGCGATTCGTCATATTATCCGCTCAGAGAGCCCCTCCCGGCATGTGATTCGTGTGGGGGCCAGCCTCATACCTGAAAAGCGCATCTACCCCTATAATGCCGGCGATATTCAGGCACTGGGAGAGCACTGTTCCACCACAGAGCGGCGGGCTGATCTGGCAACCCGCGATGCCATGGACTGGCTGAAGTGCGACTATATGCAGCAGCATATTGGTCAGATCTTCAGCGGTATTGTCTCTTCAGTGACCGGATTCGGGTTGTTTGTTGAGCTGAAAGATGTCTATGTCGAGGGATTGGTTCATGTGACCAGCCTGCCGGATGACTATTATATTTACGACAATGTTCATCATTGCATGCGCGGTGAGCGCACCGGTCGCCGGTTTGGTCTGGGCGATGAACTGGAGGTGATGGTCAGTAAGGTGAATCTGGACGATAAGAAGATCGACTTTGAACTGCTGTCAGCGCTTAGCAGGCCGGGAAGAAGAAAGTCCTCTGGTAAGTCTGGTTCGGCGAAAAAATCCCGTTCATCCGCAAGCGCGGCGCTTGGCAGTCGATTCAAGTCGGCAGCGGCCAAGGAAAAACTGCTCAGAGAAGCCAGGGCTGCTGAAGAGGCGGCTAAAAAAGGGAAAGGCAGTTCATCCGCCAAGGGCTCTTCATCCGCTAAGGGCTCTGCCGAAGACGGTAAGCCATCCGGCCGTAGGACGAAAGGCAGGAAATCCGCCAAAACAACCGGTAAAAAGGGCAAGCCAACCGCTTCCGGCAAAAAGAAGACTGCCGGTAAGAAGAAAGCCAGCAGCGCCCGGAAGTCTGATTCAGCCAAAGCCTCAAAGCCGACGGGCAAACAGCCTCGTAAACGGAAGATCAGTTAATAAGCTTCGTATCACAGGGATTATCAAGCATTGCTTCCTGGCTCCTTGGGTTACTCCGGGAGTCTGTCTGCTTTATCGAGATGTCTTTTGAAATCAGGCCGCTTCACAGCGGCCTTTTTGTTTCCGGGTTGATAAGAGTTTTTATTTAACGATCACTTTTCGGGCAAGGAAAACACCTTAGCGGCAGAATTGGTTAAATATCTTAGTGTTCATAGGGAACTAAAACCAAATATAAATATCTATTAGCTGTAACAAACATTAATTAAAACGGAAGGTTTCGATATGGACAATATCACTTCTAATCCAAAAAAGGACTTTGGTTCAATAAATAACGTAAGCGATAGTACAAAATGTAAACATTCTTCTGGTCGTTCAGGTATACGGGAATGCGTGGAAAGTTCTGACCAAAAAAATTATCTCTCCTGTGAAAAACAGTTTACTGATAATGAGATAGAATGTATTCCATTGCAGGATCGGATAGTGACTATTTCGAAAAAAACCATTAAATTTCTGTGCCAGGCTACTTTGACGTTTACTCTCCCGGTTGCGCCCTCGGCTTTAGTTGGGTTTGCTATCGGGGCTACCGGGTCTGCTGCTGTCGGGGTTGATAGTGCCGGGTTTGCTGCTTGTGCTGAGCTTGCTGCCGGGCCTGCCTTGATTGCCTTAGCTGGATTTGCTATTGGGGCCTTCTGGGGTTCTGTTCAGGGTGAAAGGGCTACCAGCGATGTTGGTACTGGTGTTGCCAAAGGTGTTGCGACAGGTGTTGCTACCAGTGTCTGTATGGGGACTGTCGGGGCTGCTAGTCTTGCTACCTCGTCTGCTATCGGGTCTACTGTCGAGGCTGTTGGTAATTATTTCTTTAAAAAAGACGATTAAAATGTTTGGCCGAGCTATTGTTACGCATACTCGGCCAGCCTCCTCGGTCGAGGTTGATGCAGAATTTAGCTAACTGGAAATGAGTCCGGTAGCGCATAGGTCATGCTTATTCTGGCCGTTTTCGTTAACATATCAGTGTTAAAACATCAGCAATAACTCCTGTCCTTCCAGTTTTGCTAAAATCCCCCTTTTTATGGCCTGTAAAGGCTTTCAAATGAGAAATCAATGAGCAATGACGTAGTATTTGGCCTGCATGCAGTGCAGAGCCTGTTTGAACGGTCACCCGAAAGAATACTGGAGCTTCAGATCCAGAAAGGTCGTACGGATAAGCGAATCAATGCCCTGGTTGATCAGGCCAGAGATCAGGGCGTTTCCGTCCGATTTGTTGAACGCAGTCGTCTTGATGCCAAAGCGGAGGGTGTGCATCAGGGTATTATGGCCAGAGTCTCTGCCGCCCGGGTTTACCGGGAAGAAGACCTGGAGGATATTCTTGATGGGCTGAATGAACCATCCTTTCTCCTGATTCTGGATGGCGTTACGGACCCTCACAATCTTGGGGCCTGCCTGCGGACTGCCGATGCGGCAGGTGTACATGCGGTGATTGTGCCCAGGGATAAGTCTGCCAGTCTCAATGCTACAGCAACCAAAGTGGCCTGTGGTGCAGCAGACAATGTACCTCTGATTCAGGTGACCAACCTGGCACGGAGTATGGAATGGCTCAAGGAGCGAGGTATCTGGATGATTGGTACCGCAGGCGAGAGTTCCGGCAATATTTATCAGTCGGATTTAACCGGTCCTCTGGCTCTGGTCATGGGCGCAGAAGGTAAAGGAATGCGTCGCCTGACCAGAGACCTGTGTGATTCGCTGATTTTTATTCCAATGGCCGGTTCTGTCAGTAGCCTCAATGTGTCGGTTGCTACCGGGGTGTGTTTATTTGAGGCGGTTCGACAGCGACGATGATTGTCACCACTCTGATTTCACTGAATCTGCCCTTTGGATAAATCATCGATTCAACAAGCCAGTTCAAAAAGACTGGCTTTGGGGCATTGGCTTATTCAATGGTCGTTCTTCGGTTGTTCCATATTGACGATAAGTAGTTGGCCAAATGAAATCGTATATTTCTGGCTAAGTGGACAGTTACTATGCAAGGCACAACGCAGGGAGCATAGCCGTAGCTATGTGACCGGAGTTGTAACGCCGCAGAGTGACTGTCCACTTAGCCAGAAAATATGATTTCATTTGGTTAACTACTTACGCATCTAATTGCCCAAAAAAAACGCAATAATAAAGGATTAGCCGGACTCATCTGAGGAAAAGCTATTCCCATTTGGCATTTTTGAGTAATGTTTTATCAAGATAATTTAACTTCCAGCTGTGATAACGTCCCCAAGCCATACGATCTTTATAACTGCGAAGGATCTCCGGAAGATCGTTGATTGTTGCTTCTGAGTTCAGGCTATTCTCATGAGGAGTAGAGACTTGTTTCTTCATCTCTTTGATAGAGGCATAGAAGCTTTTTTCCAAAATAAATCTTGCTTCCTCAGGGGAGATATCTTCCAGGAAATTATTATGAGTAACAATACGTGAAAGCGAGGTTTTTTTTAAATCATATTTTGGTTTTAATTTATTAAATATTGACCGTTCAATCGAATTCATTGTTTCATGATCCTTATCATTCTTTTTTTTAAGTTTTTTGCAGAAGTCATCAACAATCCAACAAGTTTGATTAAGGGAGATACCTAACAACTCAGAACTGTAAGGTGATTCTTTTAATGATGGTATAGATTGAAAAACGCAAGTATGGAATCTTCCCTTCAGGTCGTCTAATTGGAATTTTGGTTTCCCGATGGCCAAAATGTTGACAGCTCCAATATTATTACGATCATCCGTTACTACTGCATAGACATCCATGTGTTTGGATAGTATATCCCTGAAGTCTCCGTGTGTCATAAGGTGTTCTTCCGCAAAAATAAGAGGTTCTTTATCCTTGGGACGGTAAAATGTTTTAGTCAAGTGGACTGTAGGCGCATCGGATAAGGCGCTGGCAGCCTGTACAGAACTCGATGCAGCTGCACCCTCTGTCGAAATACATGTTCTGTGAGCAATGGGATTAGTGGTTCCACTTTCCCCGTGCGACACTTTAGTATCCACTTTTTGATTCTTGTTTTCCTGTTGGGGATTATAAGTGTTTCTTGAAACATTACCGTTATTTACACCGTGCATGACTGGTAACCTCAATTTTGGAAAAACAAAGACTATCTTCATATAGTTCTTGATATTTGGCCCAATATCTGACCGTTTTTCTAAAATTAAGTTTCCTTCCTCCAGGTAGCCAATGTATTTTTTTACCAATTAATAACGATGCAAAATTTTCGGAAGTCAGTACCTCTCATTGAATTCATTAAATCTTAATAGGTCTATTTTTTTTCTGTCGCAATTGTAAACTGGTAGAAAAGGTCGATAGCCTGGGCAATGCCGCTAACGGCCTGAAGGTAAAGTCGCGGCATTAGTTCGTAGCGCACCTTAACTTCAGCGATAGAGTCAAAAACACCTGCGCCATATTGCACCCGCAGGCCCGGCGCAATCGTCCCGCCAATGGTGACCCGGGTGTCATCACCGCTGCCCTGGGTGTCGAGCGTGACATCCGAGAGGCCGATTTTTTCACCAATGGAAGTCACTACGCCGCCAAACTGGCTGACACCGAAACCGATCAGCATGGATTGCACTGCCGAACTGTCACCATCTTCGAGTCCCCGCCCTCTGAGCAGATAAGACCACTGTTCCTGCTGTGGCATGGATGGGTCCGAATAGATAGAAAACTCCGGCCGGGAGGGGGCACCGCTCACCTGCATGCCTATTAATACATCGTCTTCTATGCTGTCAGGGTTGCGAATAGCGTTCACCGACAGGTACGGGCTGGATAGCGGGCCGGAGAAAATAATATGGCCCTCTTTAATCAGCAGATCCTGACCGAATTGATGATAGCGGCCGTTGGTCAGTTGAATAGAACCATTGGCAGTCATTGGTTTTTCGGGTTGCAGATCCAGCAGCAGTTGGCCGCCAAGGTCTGATTTCAGCCCATAGGCGTCGATCTTGATGTCTTTACCTAAAATCACATTCACATCCATGGAGAAGGGCGGACCGGCACGCAGCAGTGCTTTTCTGGTTCCCGGAGTGATAATCTCCACATCATCAGAGGGGGTGACGGCCTGTTTGGGCAGTTGTTTGATGTTCGCTCTTGCCCAGGGAATGGTGATGTTCCCGGTCAGGGTTTGCGCGGCTCCAATGGTCAGCCTTAAATCGGGGGAGGCTTTCAGCTGGAGGATGCCCGGCACTCTGGCTCCCAGGTTTTGCCCTGTTATATCGATGACACCGGAAGGGGGCATCTGTTGCCAGTCAAGATGACCTGACAGCTTCACTTCACCGTCGTCTATCTTCATGCTGCCACTGACTGCGCCTTTATTGCCATCCACATTCAGCTCAGTGATCAGATGGCTGACTTTGACCATTTCCTGTTTAGCGGCCAGCTGTCCTGCACGGAGTTTCAGGTTGCCAAACAGCAAGGGGTCTTTCAGGGTTCCACCCATGCGTGTGTCAGCGGATAAAATACCATCAATATGACTGATATCCGGAATCAGTGGTTGCAGAAAGTACAGGCGCATATCCTGCAGTCTGGCTTGTCCACTCAGGGTCTGGTCACTGTGCATGTTGTCGATGGCCAGATGGATGTGGGCGTCCCCCAGCTGTTTTGAGTCAAAGTCAAACTCTGCCTGCAGATCACCCTCATTCAGATTAATCACGGTGGAGAGCGTTTGATAGTTCACTGATAAAGGCTGATCTGAGTTGCTGGTGATTTCACCCGGCGTCGTCTGGATTTGGATATGAGCTATGGGCTGACCGTTATCCCATTGGATATCGCCACGGCCCGACAGTATGGCCTGCCAGTTAAGGTTGCCTGGCAGGAGTGGTTTCAGGGTTGACAGGTTAAAGTCTGATAGCCGGAAGCGTGTTGTTCCACGGTTGGCTGAAAATTGTGATGCATCAATACAGAGCCTTGCCGGTTTGGCAAGCCAGCATTGATCCGTCAGTTTCACTTCTTTGTTGGTGGCATTCAGCCCGATGGTAACAGGCTGCTCCAGAGACCAGGCATCCACCGGTGTGATTACCCTGGCACTGGCTAACTCCCCCTGCCATTTGCCATGGCTGTTACCGTGGGTACCCTGCCAGACTCCGTTAATCTGTAACTCGCCGGATACCGGCTCACCCTGAGTTTTCAGGGATATTTGATGATTCCGTTCACTGCCACTGGCATTTAGCAGCACGTTTTTCAGCTGAATATTGCCACTGTTGAGAGAGTCTGCCTTAACCGTGGTTTTACCTTCCAGTAAGGTGGCTCTGGTCAATTCGCCGTTCACTTGTAACCGGTTGATACTGGTCTGTTCAACCTCTAGGGATGGGCTATCAAAGCTGAATAAAAGCTTTGGATGTTTATCGCTCCCTGATAGCTGAACGCTGCCTTGTAACGAGCCTTTCAGCTCCGGGGTAATCCTATCCAGAGAGCTGGCATCCAGTTTGGCGCTCAGGGATAACTGTTCTGCGATTTGTCCACTGATGTTAAGGCGGTTCTCGCCAAACGCTGCATAAAAGCTGTGAATATTCACGTTGAAGGGTAAAGCGGCCATAGGCCCGACCTGGTTGTCGGATGCCAGTTTTCCGGTCAACTCAAGAGGGTTATTCAGTAATGAGCCATTGATCATCAGTTCCGGAATGCTGAGCTGCCATAAACCATCGGTCATCGTAAATTGAGTGGTTACTTTGCCGCTCAGCGTGCCGGGAAATTCCCTTAGCCATACTTCTGGCTGTAGTTTTGACAGCAGAATGTGACCTTGCCAATGAATGCCATCTTGCCAGTTAACTGTTCCGGTCAGTTCCAAGGGATTTTCGGAAAGATTGCTTTCATCATCAGGGCTAAGTGACAGTGTTTTAATATCCAGCTGCTGCAAACTGCCAGAGGCATCTAAACGCAGTTGAGTTGCTGGTTGCTCAGCCACTTTAATGGATGTGTTCAGTGAGAGCTGGTACTGATTCAGATTGCCAGTGATCCTGGCTAAGCCATTGTCGGATGAAACCCCGGAGGCACTTTCTTGCAGCGGCCATTGGAATTCATGCCATTTCAGGGCAACGCTCAGGGGGAAGTTGGGGGCAAGAGGGCCAATATTTCCTTCCAGCAATGCATTGATGGAGCCCTGTGTGGCAAGCCGCAGTTGCAGTTGGCTAAGATCGCCCGAGGCTGCCAGTGCTAGCTTATCCCCTTTCATGGCTGCCAGCTCAGGAATATTGAAGTTATCCAGAATAGTGGTATTCAGGGTCAGGCTTAATGGATAGTTTTCAGCTAGCTGTATTTCGCCGTTTAAATGAATATTGGCCTTGGTTTGTTCTGCCTTAAGTGTCAGGTTAGTGATATGAGTCGCTTGCCAGTTGAAACTCAGCGCCAGCGCTTTCAGGGTTTCATCAATATCACCCTGCTGGTAGCGGGCATTGGTTAGTGTGAAATTTTCCAGGCTGACAGGGATTGGGAGTTTTACTTCCGGCAGTGTGATGGTTGAGAGATCAATGCCTGCCGACGTTGGTTTGTTCGGCGTTAAAGCCTTTGGAGTGGACGTTGTGCTGTCTTGGTCTTTTAACACAATCTGAAGGTTATCTGCCCGAACCTCAGGGATAAACAGCTGGCTATTCTGTAGACGGGCGTCTGCGGTAAAGGTTTCCAGGGACACCGTGGTTCCTGAAAAGGTGACTTCAAAATCCTGGATATGGATCTGACTGATCAGAATATCCAGGGGAATATCGACGGTTGCATCGGTAGAGGGCGGTGCTGAAGGCACGATTTCTTCGGCTACGGGCTGAATCTCAAGGTTGCCGCCTTTAACTTCCACCAGTTGTACCGGCAGCTGCCTGGTTAACACTTTTCCAAGCTGCCACTTCAGCGTTATATCATCAGCCTGAAACTTGATCCGGCTATCTTGCCAGCGGAGATTCTGAATATGCCAGCCTGTCATCAGCTGGCCTTCCGTCAGCTCCCCATCAAGCGCCGGAAGCACATTGTTCAGTTGGTGCCAGAGCAGGGTGTTGCCAGTGTGAGTAAACAGCAGCAGTGAGATCAGGGTAAGCAGGAAGACGGCTGTGACTGATAGACACCGCTTGATCAGAGATACTTTTTTCACTGGGCGTTGGTCTGGCGCTGCCGGGGCAGACCCGGCCTGTTCAGAGTTATGGTTTGGGGCGCTGTTCATAAATCCGGCCCCATGGAAAAGTGGATTCGCCAGGGAGAGCCGGGCTCACTGATCGCAAAGGCAAAGTCCAGTTTTAACGGACCCAGGGGCGTCACCCAGCGGATGCCCGGCCCAGCCCCGGTTTGCCATTCAACCTGACCTTTTTTGTAGGAGTTGGTTGCAGTTCCGCTGTCAACAAACAAGGCGACCCGCCAGTTTTCAGCAATTTCATAGTCATATTCAATACTGGCTACCGAAAGGTACTGGCCGCCAACCAGCTGGCCGTTGCTGTCCCTTGGGGACAGGCTTTCATAGCTGTAGCCACGGACCGTCTGGTCACCACCGGTAAAGAAGCGAATGGACGGCGGGATATTCTGAATGTCATCCACCCAGATGGCACCCTGCTCAATTCGGCTGATCACCCGGTGATGCTGGAAGAACGTGGTCAGCCATTTGGCCCGGCCCCACACTTTGATAAAGTCCGCATCAGATTGCCAGGCTTGGGCAGAGGTTTCGATTTTCAGATTGTAGAGGTGTCCGGAGCGGGGATCCGTTGGGTTACCAACCACTTTCCGGCGATCAAATGACATGCCGGGTATTAGCAACAGGTTACTGCTGTTCTGCTGCCCTTGGGTGTAGTTCTCATAATCTACCCGGATAAAAAAGTCCTGGTCCCAGTTACCCGGCCGCTTTTTCCACTTATTAACAGAAGCGGAAATAAGCTGACTGTCGGTATCCTGAACCGACGTTCTCTGGTAACCGCTGTCCAGGCTGTAGTATTCCAGCAGAGGGTTGCCGTAGGGGATTTTATAGCGCCCACTCAGCTCCTGCCCTGTTTTGGACACTCTGATATCGCTGGTGAAACTGTGCCCTTTTTCATCCAGCCATGGGTTATCGATGCTCAGGGATACCCTCGGACCTTCGTCTGTAGAGAAACCGATACCGGTCTCCAGCTCCCAGGCTGTTTTGGGTATCACGCTGACGAAAATCGGAACTTCACCATCAACCGCTTGGTCCTTGAGAGGGCGGACTTCAATGGATTTAAAATATCCGGTGGCAGAAAAGTCCATGTTCAACTGGCTGAGCTGTTCGGAGCGATAGGGTTGCCCCGGCTCAAAATTGATCATGGTGTTCAGCAACTCACGGGTAGCTTCGCTCACCGGGGCGTCATAAATAACCGGTCCGAACCGGTATCGTTGGCCGGATTCCATGGTCAGGGTAATGTCAGCCCGATGTTTGGCCGGGTAGACTTTGATCTGGTGTTCACTCAGGTCTGCATCAAAATAACCACGGGTCAGGGCCAGTTTATTGAGCCCTGTTTTCAGCGACTCATATTCACCATCATGCAGGACATCGCCTGTTTTTAACCGGCTCTGCCTGATTAACCGGGTAAATGCCCGGTCTTGCCGGGCATCACCTTCCAGATTGATTTGCAGGGACTGGACAATCACTGGCTGACCCGGATTGATAGTAATGATGAGCTGACTGGCAGCTTTTTTGCTGTGAAAGTCAATGGTGGGCTGGTAATAGCCCAGGGCCATCAGGGATTTTTGCAGGGCCTCCCGGATTTCTTGCCGGTATTCATCCAGTTGTTCGGGTTTGATGGCAGGCAGGTTATTAAGGTAGAGCGTCGCATTTTGCAGTAAGGCTTTGTCGAGCCCATTGATTTTATAGGTCAGAGGTTTTGTTGCCCAGGCCGATGCAGAAAAAAACAGGATGATCAGCAGCCACAGGCCGATTCGCCGTTTCGGTGTATGGATAAGTGCTGTGCTTTCGTGATCGGCCATAATTCAATGATAGTGGGTACGCGTTCCCGGCAATAAAAACGGTAAATTGGAGCGGTCTCTGGCTATATCGACCTCCAGGAGGCTCATCGTTGAATGGATAGTGGTAAATCACCATATCGACACCGGATATTACCAGTGCGGCAGACCTTGTCTCCCCTTGCAACCAACGCAACAAATCTCTAAAATTCCCGCTCTTTGTATGCTCCGGCCAATCTGTCCGGCGTATATTTCATTCTCAGTAGAGCTTTTTTGGTCAAGAGTCGATCAAGAGGGTTGCCATTGTGAATGTAGTAACCGGTGAGCGCCTGCGCTCACACTCTCCTTGCCTTACTGCTTTATAGAATCTTTTCGACGGCTGTCGGAGATAAAAATTGCAGGAGGCTATTTAACCCGTAAGGAGCAAATAATGCGTCATTACGAAATCGTTTTCCTGGTCCACCCTGACCAGAGCGAGCAAGTACCTGCCATGGTTGAGCGCTATACTCGCGCTATCACCGAAAATGGTGGCAAGGTACACCGTCTTGAAGACTGGGGCCGTCGTCAGCTGGCTTACCCAATCAACAAGATCCACAAGGCTCACTACGTTCTGATGAACATTGAGTGTGGTAACGAAACTCTGGATGAGCTGACGGAAAACTTCCGCTACAACGACGCGGTTATCCGTAACATGGTCATTCGTCGTGATGAAGCCATCACTGAAGCTTCTATCATGCTGCAGTCTGAAGAAAAGCGTGATCGTCGCGACGATCGTCGTGAAGACCGCCGTGAAGAACGTGCCTCTGAAGAAGCCGTTGAAGACGAAGTAGAAGAGTCTGAAGAGTAAGACCTGACGCTCAGTCGCTCACGACTGCTAAGGTTCCTGCTTTAACCTGCTCTTTACCATACAAGCATAAATCCAAGGAGGCGTTGCCATGGCACGTTTTTTCCGTCGCAGAAAGTTCTGCCGTTTTACCGCTGAAGGCGTGAAAGAGATCGATTACAAAGATCTGAACACCCTGAAAGCTTATGTTTCTGAAACCGGTAAGATCGTTCCTAGCCGTATCACCGGTACCAAGGCTCGTTACCAGCGTCAGCTGGCAACAGCGATCAAGCGCGCTCGTTACGTGGCCCTGCTGCCATACACCGATCGTCACTGATTTATTCACAGGGTATAGCTGATGCGTGGACTGGCGGAACTGGTAATGCGTGGCCCGAAACAGGCAATGATCCTGGCCACTGTGTTTGCCTGTATTCCCATGCTGTTCTGGGTGAGTGCAGCCATTATTTCACTGGTAGTACTACGTCGTGGTACCAGTGAAGGGCTGAAAATACTCACGTGGGCTGTGCTGCCGGGTATTGCCTGGGCAGCCATGGGACAGTTCTCCACGATCATCGGTTTGACAACCATCGTGGCTTTGGCCCTGGTATTACGCCAAACGGTTTCCTGGCAAAAAACACTACTGGCGCTGCTGCCAGCCGGAGCTTTCATCGCTCTGGTCATGGCGCAGCTGGCTCCACAGCAAATCGCCCTGATCAGCGAACTGGTCATGACACTGGTTCGTGACTACGTTCAGCAGGCAGGGCAGAGTACGGACGACTTAGTAGCGGGCATTGGGCCGTTGGTAGAATACGGGGTTATCGGTGTGATCACCTGGTTTAACCTGGTGATCTGCATCCTTGGGTTGGTGCTGGCCAGATCCTGGCAGGCACAGCTTTTTAACCCGGGTGGATTCCGTGAAGAGTTTCACCAGATCCGCCTGCCGTTCCCGGTAGCCATGGGGCTTCTGGCATTTACCCTGGTGGGAGCAACCGTTGTTCCTTACATGCTGGTGCTGGTTCCTGCAGCAACGCTGCCATTGCTGGTGGCGGGGCTTGCCATGATCCACGGGCTGGTGAGGATGCGACAACTGGGAAGCTTCTGGCTGGTAGGGTTTTACATCCTGTTGATTTTTGTCACGCAACTGGCGTACCCGGTCATTGTTTTAACTGCATGTCTGGACAGTCTTTTTGATTTTCGCGCCCGCGCGAATAACCGACTGCATCAGGGATGACAGGTACTAGATAGAGGCTAGCGAAATGGAAGTAATCCTGCTCGAAAAAATTGCCAAGCTTGGTAAGCTGGGCGACAAGGTCACCGTTAAAAACGGTTATGGCCGTAACTTTCTGATTCCTTTTGGCAAGGCCCTGCCTGCCACTGAAGCGAATCTGGCGACTTTCGAAGCCCGTCGTGCCGAGCTTGAGAGCGCGGCTAACGAACAACTGAGCGGTGCTCAGAAGCGCGCTGCAGAAATGGCTGAAATCGAACTGACCCTGACCGCCAAAGCAGGCGACGAAGGCAAACTGTTCGGTTCTATCGGTCCTCGTGACCTGGCGGAAGCCATCACTTCTGCCGGTGTTGCGGTTGCCAAGAGCGAAATCCGTCTGCCAGAAGGCCCAATCCGTGCCGTTGGTGAGTACGACGTTGGTATCCAGCTGCATTCTGATGTTGCTGCAACTATCAAGGTGTTTATCGAAGCTGAATAATCAGTTCGGTTAACAGATAGATTAAAAACCGGAACTCTAACGGGGCTCCGGTTTTTTTTAACCCGGCTTATGGCAATTCATCGGTTTTTTTCCCTTTCTACAAAGAGAAGGGCTGTCCTGAGATTAACCATCGAGCGTTGCAATAAGTTGCTCAAAAAATTCTGGACAGTGAGTCCTTATCTCTTTCACGTCAAGTGCTGCTAATGTTAACGGATGGATGGGGTTTTTATTAACCCATTTAAACAGCAGGTCATGCTCAAAATAGACGGTCTGTGGCCCACCCTGGTTCTGCTTTTTGTCGATTGCTGCCGGCCATGAAATTAAATTTCCGCCAATGGGGCAACGATAGGCTGATGACTCGTTATCTCCCGACTCACTCAGAAGGTCTTTTGCCAACGTCAATTGCCCGGACCACTCAACAAGTTCTTTAACCCTTTGTGGTGATGGGGATTCTCCGGCTGCCAGAAGGAAACTGATGAGATTCCAGCCAGGATCACAGGATACAGGAATGTGATCAAATTCTCTCCTGGGCAAGCCGATTTTGCAGGCAATCGGAAAGATCCATCCAATTCCATCGTCTGTGTCGGGGATCTGGCTGAATGCTGAAATATAAGCCATTCCCTGCTGGATGTTGCTAACGGTCTGCTCAGGCAGACAACTCAGGAACTCATCGGTTTGTTGTTGCGGGAAATAGGCCAGCGCTTCCTTGTCATTCAGCCATTGCAGCGCCTGATAAAGATGACCCGTTTCAAGACCCCGTTCGGTTTCAGTCAGTTTCTTAGACAGGCGATAAGCCAGAAGCTGTGGTTTGTCTCCGGTACACGTTTGTAATGCCTTTAGCTCATCAAATCCAAGCCCTGTACACATACCAATTCTATGCACGTTATGGCTCAGCAGTAGATTACCCAGGAAATCCATGGTTAAGGGTATTGAGCCTGGTTTTCGGGGGATTTCATCTTGCTGGCCAAGTACTAACGGCGGTAATGGTGTGCCGGTGATGGATTGTAACTGCGGAAACGTACTCATATTGCACACGCTGTTCACCAATGATGCCGAACAAGTCTGATTCAAAGCGTACAGGAGATTTTCGGGAGTGAGCCTTCCCAACGTATTGGCTGCATAGAAAATGTCATAAATCATTTTTTGTAAAACTTTTGCATGCTCCCCGGAAACAATCAACTTTCTTTTATGGTTGGGTAGACCCAGCATTTTTGCCAGAGGTTCTGCCTCAAAATCCGGATTCTGAATCAGCATGTCGGCCAGTTCTAACAATTGTGATCGCGTAAATACCGGGCTTGCCTGTTCAGAATCACCAGCGGTCATGTTACTCAATAACCGGTTGGCTACTCTGAACTCCATCACCTCCGGTTTATTAAGAATGCGGACAACGTCAGTAATGGATAAACCGCCTTTGCTATTTCCACGGTTTTTCTGGTAAATCAGTTCCAGAAAAATCACTCTTTTAAGAGTATCAGGAAAAAACTTGATTTTTTTCTGCATCGTCATCAACAGGGGGTGTTTAAGTAGTTCGGAATAACCACAGACCTGTGCCAGATATTCCGGGAGGATTTGCATTTGATTACAAAAAACGGAAACCAAATCCCGTATACTTAACAACCGATCAGGCTCGCCGTTATTTTCTGATAACCTCCTTTTGGATTGGTATTGTGGAAGCTGATGATAATCCAGGCCCAGTTTGGGACAAACTTTCGTCTCGACTGACCAGCAACTGCCACTTTCACAAATAACCGCACACAAATTGGCGAAGGTCAGCAGTTGCTGTTCGTCTGCCCGCCATAACAGCTCTGCGACATAGACATTCCATTCTCCGACCAGTAGTGGCAATAATGCTTCCCGGTCAGCGTCAGGCAGATCTAATCTGGCGGCAAGAGAATAACGTTGTGCTTTATCCAAGTGCTTATTAACGATCAGGTAAGCATCTCTGGGTGAAATCCTGTCGTACCACGACCGATTGTCATTGTTATAGCAATCAGGCTCCGCCAGGGAGAGAGATCCGCAGTCAAAAAAGCTTTTTGCTCTGGTGACAATTTCCTGTTTTTTATTGAAAACGTATTGATGCGGGAAAATGAATCGACATAAGGCGTATGTGTTATTTCTATATTCTTCACACAGTGCCATATCCATAAGTTCGCTGACCCCCTGAACCAACCTTTCTGGTAGCAAAAGGTTTGATGTTTCAGCGCAGGTGAGTAATTCGCACAACTTGCTCTCGGGGTTGCTCAATGCAAGGTTTGTATCGATGCTTTTTATCATGTCATAGGGAACCTCCAGTACTAACCCGAGCCCTTGCCACTGTTGTGCGTCTATACCAGCATCTTTCAGACATTTCAGGGCATTTTTGACGGCGTCTGTCATCGGTACCCGGCTACCGTCTGTGGGTGTTTGTGAAATATTTCTTGATGTAACTGACGATGTGGTGGCGTGTGGATGCAGAGCTGAAGTACCTTGCGGTATCTGTGGGACTGTTATCTCAGAGAGCAGCCTGACAGGGCATTCTTGATGGGATGGTATGGTACTGTCTGATTCAGGCGAACGGGCCTCTCGGGGTGTCAGGATTGGAGCATGTGAACGAGTTGGAAAATTATTCATGGGAACATTGCTTTCCGTTGGCCTGATTTTTTGTTGGACTCGTTAATTGAATAAAAATTCCAGATAATCCCTTTGTTAAATAGATAGCCATTGATTTTTATGCTGTTTCCAGTTCGAGGCTGAACGCTGTGCCGTTTTATTGTACTGGTGAATGAAAATCGTTATTCCTTCTGAAGGTCGGAATCAGGTATCCTGACATGCCACTACTCTTTTCCGCAGCACGTTAATATGCTGGATGTCAGTCCTCGCGAACTGTCGCTTCCCCTTGATGAAGCGACAGTTGCCATTAAAACACCTCCCCACTCCATTGAAGCGGAGCAGTCCGTTCTGGGTGGTCTGATGCTGGATAACCAGGCCAGGGGCCGGGTGGCTGATAAGCTGACGTCGGATGGTTTCGGATCGCGGTTCATCCCTGCGGGCGCAGGGAACACGGTTGGCCTCTGCATTAGGCGTTGATAAATCCCGGTTCATCCCTGCGGGCGCAAGGAACACTGGGTTAATCGCAACCTGATGAGTTCGTCTGACGGTTCATCCTTGCGGGCGCAGGGAACACCTTCATATTCAGAACTGTGAAATCTAATTTCTCGGTTCATCCCTGCAGGCGCAGGGAACACTCTACAGCAATCCCACAGCCGGTTGGACAATCCGGTTCATCCCTGCAGGCGCAGGGAACACGGACAGCTTCCAGCAACATCTTGCCGGTGTCGCGGTTCATCCCTGCAGGCGCAGGGAACACTAATCATCCCCGGTGTAATGCCCTGCCATTGACGGTTCATCCCTGCAGGCGCAGGGAACACCCACTCAAGCCCGTACCACCTCCGCCGAAATACGGTTCATCCCTGCAGGCGCAGGGAACACGCTTTGCGGCATACGCGCCCATTGCCAGAATGCGGTTCATCCCAGCAGGCGCAGGGAACACGAGATTATAGAGATAAAGAAAGGCGGTTTTTACGGTTCATCCCAGCAGGCGCAGGGAACACGGCGCAGCATATAGCCGACGATACCGTTATGACGGTTCATCCCTGCAGGCGCAGGGAACACTTCAGTGCGTCCCTCAGACATAAAAGCCGGTTCATCCCTGCAGGCGCAGGGAACACCGTTGCTGCCTTTCAAGCCATGAATCAATGTGCGGTTCATCCCTGCAGGCGCAGGGAACACGAGCGGGACGTGATTCGACAACTGCTGATGCGCGGTTCATCCCTGCAGGCGCAGGGAACACTTAGGGTTGTCCCGAATCTTGATAATGTCCCGCGGTTCATCCCTGCAGGCGCAGGGAACACGATCACATCACCGCCATGTATAATAATCTGATCGGTTCATCCCTGCAGGCGCAGGGAACACCGGGCCGCCAGGTTCTCCGCTGACACCGCCAGCGGTTCATCCCTGCAGGCGCAGGGAACACAGTTATGTTGCTCAGGGTGATACATCAGGTCGCGGTTCATCCCTGCAGGCGCAGGGAACACTTTTACTGTAACCTGACCCGTCACCGCAGAATCGGTTCATCCCTGCAGGCGCAGGGAACACCTGCCTTTCACCACCCCTATCAGGAATACACCGACTCGTAAAAATTGCCCAAAATCTGCATGATCGTCCATTGTCTTTCCTTCAAACCGATCACATGTTCCTCCTGATTATTGACCGTTAAGACATTTATTCCCTGGAAACAGAAAAACACCCATCTCGCCGTTGGGTTCTGGCAGGGCTTCTTTTTCTGGTTTGGAAATACTCGGCTCTGTTTTTTCAGCTCGTGCCTTATTTTGTGCTGGATAGCAGCATAGACCATCAGGCACAGTGTCATCACCATTAACAGAGCTTCAATGCGCTCAGCTTTCTTCAGATAGAGTGAAGAGACCAGAAAGTCCGGGCTTTTCAGGAATCGAAAGCCGCCCTCAACCTGTTGTTGTGACTTGTAGGTAGACAATAGCTCCGTCGCACTCATGCAATTCTGATCCAATTCATTGGTGCCCAGGATAAAGCAACCCAGTGAGGCCTGTGCATTCTCCCTTTTCTGACAGGGAACAAAGCATTCAGCCTGCACAAAGTACTCGAAGTGATCAGGCTTGCTATCCGGCGATGGCCGTCCCCTGCCCGAATAACAGGGTTTACCGGTAACCTCAGGCTCCGTTGCACTCTGGCAGAGTTTCGATTGTTTCTGCCATAAGGCAAAAGCCTTCAATGCATCGTCCCGACACAGAAAGGCCTTTTTTCCCAGCTTTTCCAGATCACGGGCTTCTTTCAGTGACTGCTTCTGCATCTTTCGGGTCAGTGTTTTCTGTTCAACCAGCCTGCGCTTTTTGTTGAGAAACAAGAACCATCGTTGTTTAACATCTCCATAGCAGGAAGGCACTTCAGCAGAGTAATAATCTTCATAGCCTTCAACCGGCTCCAATGACATGGCTGGCGCTTTGCCGACCAGCTCCTTTGCACCCTTGATATTCAGGGGCACACGGGAGATAAACAGCTGCTTTTGCTCGTCAAGCAACTGAAGGGTTTCAGCAACGTACATGGCGGCATCAGCGACCAGATAGCGGCTATTCAAAGTCTCCTTGAAACACGACAGATGATTTTTGATAATTTCCTGAAAACAAGTTTTGTCGTTTACATTACCGCTCGCAGGTGCCATAAACACTGGAATACCTGCCTCATTTTCGGTCATTAACTGCAAGACCACCTGATTCAGGTCAGGTCGGTGGTCACGGCTGTAACCGCGGCAGATATGGATACAATTCAAGTCATCAGGATTTTCATGACTGTTATAGATTCCATCCACATGAAAGCTGGTGCCATCCAGATTCAATGCCTTGCAGGGCAGCTTCAGATGATTGACAACCTTAACGGCAAGGTTCAGGTACAAGTCACTGACGCCAGCGTCGTACAGGCTATCAAGGGCCCGACCAAGTACCTTGTCGTTCAAGTGTTCGGGCTGTATGCCTTCCCCGATGAGGCGATCAATCGGCTTGTCCTCAAAAAACTCAGGGAACATATACAGAGTTTGCCCTGTAAACCCCAACCCATTGATGATCATTGCGACCACCGCTTGTCCTATAGTGACATGACGCACATCGGAGTCATTAGTTATACGCGCATCGATGTATTCGGCTATCCTTAGCTCCCGACACATAGCGGCAACCAAGCCAAGGTGGTTCAGGTTCTTAAACTGGTATTGAACTGGCAACATGTCGACGTTCCTGAATATCTGATCAATCCTTTGACAACAGATTTCAGGAAAATATCAATCGGGGTGGTGAAAGGCAGGAACACAGATTTATAGTTATTATTAAAAGTCCGGTTCATCCCTGCAGGCGCAGGGAACACGCAGGTTTGGCCAGTAAAGCACTGGGCAATACCGGTTCATCCCTGCAGGCGCAGGGAACACTACAACAACTCAGGGGCTGGCGTGGCCCGCACCGGTTCATCCCTGCAGGCGCAGGGAACACGTCATCCTGGGTCAGTACATCTTGAGAGCCATCGGTTCATCCCTGCAGGCGCAGGGAACACCGGATCAGGGCGTCCAGTTGCTCCTTGATGGCCGGTTCATCCCTGCAGGCGCAGGGAACACTGCTTCCACCGCTTCATTCAGCTCATCCATTGCGGTTCATCCCAGCAGGCGCAGGGAACACAACCTATGGCTCACTCTACGCTCAATTCTGCGCGGTTCATCCCTGCAGGCGCAGGGAACACTTTACAAAACCTTTTACAGTCAGGTGGGCATAACGGTTCATCCCTGCAGGCGCAGGGAACACGCGGTATCAATGGGTTGGATTTTGCTTTTCTTACGGTTCATCCCTGCAGGCGCAGGGAACACCTGAAGCTTCATAGCGATCTGAATCAAAGCACCGGTTCATCCCTGCAGGCGCAGGGAACACAACCGCCGGTTTGCTTCTACATAACCGAGCCGCGGTTCATCCCTGCAGGCGCAGGGAACACAGTAGGCTAGCCATTCTGGCTTGAAGAGCCTCAGGTTCATCCCTGCAGGCGCAGGGAACACTTTAATCAGGATGACTGGCAGGATTGCGACTACGGTTCATCCCTGCAGGCGCAGGGAACACGACAAAAGCATCGACATCCCCCAGTCCTTTACCGGTTCATCCCTGCAGGCGCAGGGAACACTCGATCAGGTCCGTCTGGTTGATCTTGCGGCCCGGTTCATCCCTGCAGGCGCAGGGAACACGAACTCCGGCCTGTTCGCAGGCTTCAGTGAAACGGTTCATCCCTGCAGGCGCAGGGAACACCACAAAAAGAAAGGTGTTGATGATGTTTATAACGGTTCATCCCTGCAGGCGCAGGGAACACTCGCAGGTAAGCATTAACACCGGCGGTCACATCGGTTCATCCCTGCAGGCGCAGGGAACACTATCGCCTGCTCTGTTGATATGGGGGACTATCCGGTTCATCCCTGCAGGCGCAGGGAACACACCTGTAATTGTTGTTGCAGGTTTCGCAATTTCGGTTCATCCCTGCAGGCGCAGGGAACACGAGCAGCACTTTCGCTTCGGCTCGCTCCATGACCGGTTCATCCCTGCAGGCGCAGGGAACACGGTACATGAACCAGTCCATCTGGTTCAGATCATCGGTTCATCCCTGCAGGCGCAGGGAACACTTGACGTTGCCGATGCTGAGAAACTTAGCCAGCGGTTCATCCCTGCAGGCGCAGGGAACACATAAAGTCAGCCACGACGCATTAAATTTGACGCGGTTCATCCCTGCAGGCGCAGGGAACACTAACGAAAGAGACAGCAGACCGTGAACGACAGCGGTTCATCCCTGCAGGCGCAGGGAACACTGTTTTGGTGAGGACTTTGGCCGCTCTGGCGACGGTTCATCCCTGCAGGCGCAGGGAACACTTTTTCTTCCCCGCCATTTACTGCCCCCCGATCGGTTCATCCCTGCAGGCGCAGGGAACACGTATTAAACATGGGGTCATAGTAAGTGAACTGCGGTTCATCCCTGCAGGCGCAGGGAACACCTTCATTGTGCTGGGCATCGGGGCATTGGGTGCGGTTCATCCCTGCAGGCGCAGGGAACACCTGCTGGAAGGATTCGCCCACTTTTGCATAGACGGTTCATCCCTGCAGGCGCAGGGAACACGATGGCATGAGCGTTTTTAATGACAAACAGTTCGGTTCATCCCTGCAGGCGCAGGGAACACAGATAGGTCTCGTAATCGATGCCGTTATTGCCCGGTTCATCCCTGCAGGCGCAGGGAACACTCCTGCATGGAGAGGGGAACCTGTTCCATGCGCGGTTCATCCCTGCAGGCGCAGGGAACACCTTTTCCTGCGCCCCTTTTTCATTCGGTGAATCGGTTCATCCCTGCAGGCGCAGGGAACACCATCAAGACCGGCGGCCATCAGAGGCGTGTAGCGGTTCATCCCTGCAGGCGCAGGGAACACTGCTCTTTCCAGTAATTGAATAAACGTTCATTCGGTTCATCCCTGCAGGCGCAGGGAACACATCCTTCACCAGGCGGCCATCGTCTTTCAGTGCGGTTCATCCCTGCAGGCGCAGGGAACACCGGCTGTCGGCTGATATCGGTTACGTCCACGGCGGTTCATCCCTGCAGGCGCAGGGAACACTTCAAATGGTTTTTTTTGGTTCCATGTCTGCTCGGTTCATCCCTGCAGGCGCAGGGAACACCCCATGATCTCCATGAAGAACACATCATCATCCGGTTCATCCCTGCAGGCGCAGGGAACACGAACTGAACGACAGCCAGCTGATGACCATCGGCGGTTCATCCCTGCAGGCGCAGGGAACACGTTGCTGATGCCCCTGATGCCGACTGGGGAATACGGTTCATCCCTGCAGGCGCAGGGAACACTTCATTTATGACGCCTCTTTCACGTTCGTACTCGGTTCATCCCTGCAGGCGCAGGGAACACTTCGATTTCGGTGTCCGTGGCGTTGGGGCCGTACGGTTCATCCCTGCAGGCGCAGGGAACACACCGTCAGCCCCTCATAGGAACCGGATCGACGCGGTTCATCCCTGCAGGCGCAGGGAACACATGATGTATTGCCCGGTACAGCCGACAATACCCGGTTCATCCCTGCAGGCGCAGGGAACACCAGAACATTGAATCAACGTCCCTGGGTGATTGCGGTTCATCCCTGCAGGCGCAGGGAACACCCGACTTGTCCAGCCGGTCATATTCAAACTGGCGGTTCATCCCTGCAGGCGCAGGGAACACTCAGTAAATAGCCGTTATATAAAAAATAATCCCGGTTCATCCCTGCAGGCGCAGGGAACACTCCAACTCAACCCGAGCGCCCATGAGATATTTCGGTTCATCCCTGCAGGCGCAGGGAACACAGTTGGTGCCGGTGATTTTTTTCACGGTCTGGCGGTTCATCCCTGCAGGCGCAGGGAACACGCGACCAGTCCGGCCAGTACTGCCCAACCGCCCGGTTCATCCCTGCAGGCGCAGGGAACACACTCTCCCCCATGGCCAGCCCGACAAAGGTCCCGGTTCATCCCTGCAGGCGCAGGGAACACGGGCAATGGCCGCATCACCGTGGCGCTGTTTGCGGTTCATCCCTGCAGGCGCAGGGAACACTCGGTGATTGGTGTCCCGGTTAACGACACCACCGGTTCATCCCTGCAGGCGCAGGGAACACCGCCCATCGAACGACAGCAGCTGCACGTTGCCCGGTTCATCCCTGCAGGCGCAGGGAACACTTCTGTCAGGCTGCTTTGAATAATCAAGAAGCCGGTTCATCCCTGCAGGCGCAGGGAACACATCCGGACGCCCTTATGCTGGAAGAATAGACGCGGTTCATCCCTGCAGGCGCAGGGAACACCAAACTGCCATTTGTCCAGCGGTAAAGTGTCCCGGTTCATCCCTGCAGGCGCAGGGAACACGGGCAAAGGCTTCATCACCGGGCCCTCGGACGCGGTTCATCCCTGCAGGCGCAGGGAACACCCAGATCGGCCCAGCGTAATTTGCACACTTCACGGTTCATCCCTGCAGGCGCAGGGAACACCTGATCCCCCGTTTGTTCTCTCCGGGCAAAGGCGGTTCATCCCTGCAGGCGCAGGGAACACATACTTTCTGGCGGCAGTCTCAATATCCCCGACGGTTCATCCCTGCAGGCGCAGGGAACACCTCTGCCACATCCATGGTTTCCCCGAACTTTCCGGTTCATCCCTGCAGGCGCAGGGAACACGGCTGTGGCAACTGGGGGCGGGATTATCAGCCCGGTTCATCCCTGCAGGCGCAGGGAACACGTGTTCCGGCCATTCGTTAAATTCGCTAGAACCGGTTCATCCCTGCAGGCGCAGGGAACACCGGTTAAACGGGGAATGTCGTCATTGAGCTGACGGTTCATCCCTGCAGGCGCAGGGAACACGTCCGGCTTGGGTAACCGGGCCAGCAGTTGCGCGGTTCATCCCTGCAGGCGCAGGGAACACGGTTCCCTGTAAATAGTTTTGCCTGAAATACTCGGTTCATCCCTGCAGGCGCAGGGAACACACCATCATGAGCAATAACAAACAGGCATCCATCGGTTCATCCCTGCAGGCGCAGGGAACACTTATAAGAAAAAGTTGATTCAGTCGGATCCTTCGGTTCATCCCTGCAGGCGCAGGGAACACAAGAATGAGCATATTTAATGAACTGGAATTAGCGGTTCATCCCTGCAGGCGCAGGGAACACGGCAAAGAGCAATGGATGCCATTAACGATGCCCGGTTCATCCCTGCAGGCGCAGGGAACACCGGCTCACCCCCAAGCTCGACCAGCCTGATGCCGGTTCATCCCTGCAGGCGCAGGGAACACGACCTATCAACATGCCCCCTTAGAAAAAAAACGGGTTCATCCCTGCAGGCGCAGGGAACACTCTAAAAAAATACACCACTAAATCAAAAGGTTGCAAGACCTAAAATTTCCACCAGCAAATTCATCCAAAATTCGCTGTAAATATTCCATTGTTAAAGAACAGATTGATTATTCTTCCGATTGAAAAAGAACCAGCCTTAAACCATCTTCTTCGATTGGTATTCTCCTGTTTGTGCCGTAGGTTTGAAAATCAAATCCGGATTCTGTGTTGGTTGCCCAGGCCATAGCCACGTTGCCTTCCTCAGCAAGCGCATTTATCTGTTCCCAAATCATTTCCCTGATTCTTATGGACACATCTCCAACGTACACACCGGCGCGAATCTCCAGCAGCCAGACCGCCAATCTCCCCCTTAATCTTGGTGGTACATTTTCAGTCACCACAACCAACATACTCATTTCAGCTGCTCCTGTGACCTGTATCACCTATCGAAACAGGCTCAGGAATCGCCGGTGGTTGTGCATCTTCCGGTGGCGGAGGTGGCGTAATTTCTCCCGCTGCCAGAATCTCTTCAATGGTAGGAATGATTTTTTTCAGCAGCCGTGTTTTACGAAAACTGTCACGACAGGCAATACGTACATCCCTGTCCGGACTATGGGTACCTTTGGCAGCAATCTGAAACGCCACCGGCACCACTGTTTCGAATTTGAACAGATCAGCAATGTCATACACAAACGCTTTGGGCTTACCGGAATGAATAAAACCGATCGCAGGCGCATATCCCGCAGCCAACACCGCTGCCTCAGTAACACCGTAGAGACAAGCTGTGGCGGCACTTAAACATTGGTTGATGGTGTCTCCTGACTCCCAGTCCTTTGGGTCATAACTTCGCCCCTTCCATTGCACACCATATTGTTTTGCCATCAGCTGATACGTTTTTCTGACCCTGGCACCCTCAAGGCCTCGCAACTGATCAACTGAGCGACGGGAAGGGGCTGGCTCACCAAAACGAAATTCGAACATCTTGCGCACGACTTTCAGTCTCAGTTCTTCATCCAGAGCCAGTTTTGCCTGATAAAGCAATTTATCTGACCTTGCACCACCCGGCTGACCGGCAGAGTAAAGCCGAACACCGGATTCTCCAGTCCAAATCAATAGCGTCCCGGTCGTTGCCGCCAGTTTGACGGCAGCATGGGATACCCGTGTACCCGGTTCGAGCATAATACAGACGACAGATCCCACAGGAATATGCTTTCTGTCACCTTTGACTTCATCAACCACAACGAAGGCCCCATCACGTACATCAATACGACCTTTGCTGACAAACACCATGGACACCCGGTCTTTGATCGGGATGGGTTTTAGTGGAATGAACGACATCCAACCTCCTTGTCATTGTTATATTTCAGGCTTAACCAGTAGCCAGACTTAACAGCCCCATGCCAAAGGATTTGGCTGGCCCTATACCTTCAGCTACAACTATCTGGAATGCAGCCGGATCATTCACCAGCAATACCCCCTCAAACAACACCGGCTGCACCTTGCCACTGCGTTTCTCCCTTGCCTTACGGAAGTAAAGTGGATTTTCTTGCACTATATTCACTGCCTGTAAACGGGCTCCTGCTTGCCTGAGTTTACTGTCCAGCCATTGCTGCTGCTCTTCTTCCCTGATTAAAGGTACTCTAACAGAACGGATATGCGTTCTACCGTTACGAGTTACCGTACCTTTACGCTCATCCTTAATCGCCTTGACCGGATTACACCGTAGTCGGAATCGCAGTTGCTGACCTTCCTGAAATTGATAATTAATAGCTTTGGCTGCCAGGCAACGAACGTGCTCACCACTTCCAGTCGGTTTTAGGTGTGACTGCATTAATACCTGAGCACCAAACGCACGACTCAGGCTTTCTACACGAAACAGAAAGGAGCGGTTATCATCCGGTCGATCAGGAAATAATTGCCATAAAGCCCGGTGCAATTCGTAAGCATTGTTACTCTTTGCAGGAGCAATATGCACTTTAGCCAGATACATCACATCCCTCCTCTGTTGTCAGCACCTGCACATGGACTCTCCTGTTAGCAAACTGCCTTGGTTGTTCAGGGATGGGTATATCCCTGAGCTGCAGTTGGTGGTTGCCTGATGCTTCTTCGTTGTAGACCGTACCTGCTACAGGTTTAATTTTTATCAGTGCGGCCAGCGCATCTTCGGCTTCAATCATATCTTCAAACAAGGGGCGAACCAGCGGACAGCTGCGTCGGCCCAGTACCGGAGTAAAAACAGGTTTGCATATAGCCTGCTGTAATTGATGCAGAGAGATACTGGCTTCTGCCAAATTCCAGATGGCAATAGTGTATTTGGCATCTTGCCAGTACTCGCGCCAGGTCTGAATGGTCTCATGGCTTTTCAGGCCCTGATAATCCACCCGTGCATCCTTCACGGTGTGGTAGTCCGTCATTTTTATCGGCCCGTGTTTGCCCTGATCAACACGTACTGCAAAGCCGACACTTGTCGCCAGTTGACGTTGCCTTTCACAGTCCGCACGGTCAATACCAAGACAGGCTCCCAGAAGCCCCAACAAGGCACTGCGCCCCGGAAAAGCCTCCGACGGTCGTAACCCTTCAAAGCTGTGTTTACCCCAGCTTTGCAAGGGACCTTCCAGTTTCAGAATCAAATGCTGTCGCATTATCAACCCTCACCATTGTTTTGAACCCACTGTTTCAGTGCAGGTAAGGACTCAACAGCATTAATACCTTGAGGTAGTTCAACATCCTCAAGCACCCATTCGGCACAGCATTCATCCAGACCAAACCCTACTGACAGTTTTTGCCAATGGTCATGGAGTTCCTTTATTGAGGGACGGCGAAAGCCATTGCCGGTTTCCTTCACAGGGCTTTCAAAAGCATTGGCCAGGGACAGAGGCTGGTCAGAAAAACTAACCAGTGCCAGATCAGCCAGGTTATGGGCAGCAAAACTTTGTTGTTTGGCAGAAGGCACTTCGGTGGCAAGCATATGTAATACATGTGCAGCGATTTCCAGCGCCTGTTCACGGGGAGCATCACCCAGATTTTTTTGTAACTGCTGAAGGTTCAGGCTGGCATAACGGTAAAAAACGCCAGAAGAAAATTCCTGAGTATCCAGATGGCCCGATCCCATTTCCTGCAAATCATCCACAGCAGTGAACCAGTCGATATCGGCATCAACAGCGTGGGTGGTGATGGAATGGGCCACTGCAAGGGCACCATCAACATTGGTCATTAAACCCGATGTTGCCATTCGCCCCGACAACGCAATATCTGTTGCACGTCCACAAGCTTTTACCATTATTTCAGTGCGCTCTTTTAGCTCTCGTTTTACTATTTTTGCCAAGATAATATCTTTAACTTGATCATCAGATAATCTCGGTTTCTTTGCCGTTGCCTTTCGTTTACCCTCTTTCTCTATGGCTTTTACCAGTGACGCATGATCCTTTTCATTTAAATCAGACTCATAGATTTCCTGAACAAGCTCACAAAATGTTTTAAACTCTGAGATAGACCAAGGGGCTACTGCTGTTTTCTTTTGTGTTATTTCCTCGTCCGATTCCATATCATCATCTGAGTCATCTATCACTTTACTGGAAAAAAGCTCTACACTCTTAGCAATCCATTTTTCATCAATTTTAGGGGCCAACTGAGTTAATTTTTTCGCCAATAACTCCAGTTGCCTGGTACGAATTGATACTTCAGGAAAATGCTCCTGATAATACTCACTGGTGCGCATTGCACGCTTAAGACTCTGGCTAGAAACGCGCACACGGCGTTTACCACCGAAAATAGCCGACTTCTGCATATTCATGTCATCCCGGTTAAGGCAGGATGGGCTGTGAGAAATCAGGATATGAAAGTTTATAAAATTCTTATTCATAAGACTGCCCTTTTAAATGTTGTGAAAAAAATGGTTCAGTGCGACTCTTTCTGATGCAGAAAGAAATTTTCCAGCAATTTTTGCTTTTGTTCCGGCTTATCCCAGCGCAATAGCAGCCAGGCTGTTTGAGAAAAGTCGACTATTGGGTTCACTTGTTGCAATAAACGCCGCAACTGAATCAGATCATTCGGTTCCTGTGAGCGAATCACCATGAACAGGCGTTTTTCCCTGACACCAGCCTCAGCCAGAGCTTTACCCAATGAATCGCCACCGTCCCGATGCTTCAGGTGTGGCAAACAGTAAACCAATCTCCGGATATTCTTGTGACTGCCATAACCTCGTGTTAAACGATAAAAGGCGGGGATTTCAATAAGGTCATCGGGTGCTGCAACCCTGCGCAACTCGGCTTTGAAGCCAGTACCCAAATCATCATAGCGATTCCACAGCCGGATGAAATCCTGAGACTTTTCATTATAAGATTGCATTTAATTCTCCTCTGTAACCACAGGCTGAAGGTCAGCGAGCGATTTATTCAGGCTGCGCCGAGCCAATGCCAGTGCTTTGAGCATTTTGGGTTCCTGCCGGTAGGGTTGTGTGAGCTGATCAAAAAGTGCCTGTATGGTTTGCTTTAGTTGAAAGCGCAGGCGATCCATAGCAGGTAGTGGCTCACTGAAATCGATATCAGCAAATATGTCCCGAATCCACTGTTCGGTTTGCTGGAAATAGAGGTCATCCCCAGACTGACAGAGATTGACTCCAGCACCTTTGATTTCTCTGTTTTTATCCTTGATACCTTCTGCAAAGAGATAGAGAGCCCTGCGCAGAGCCGTTTTATACCCCAGACCTGTCTCTATAATGTGATGGATCACCTCCCCATGTTCAGCCCAGCCATCCGCCAGACTAAAAAATTCATGGCGACGCTCCAGCACAGTTGCCTGCTTGTTTCTATAACCGCCGATAATAAATTGTAAATACTTCTGCCTGATCAAATTGTCATCCCTGATCTGTATCAGCACAGGCGCAGGGTTTTGTCCTTCTTTTTTGGATTCCATGGCCACAACCAGACGGCTAAGTTGAGTCCAGCCAGGTGCTGTGGTGGTAAAAGAAGGAAACTTTTCTTCTTTTTTTCCTTTGGCAATCTTGAAGGAGCGGGCTGACAGTGGGTGAGGCCAGACACCTTCTACCGTGTATTTGAACTTGGCTTTATTAAAACCCTTATACAATGGCGCAGTGACATTACAGACGCTACAGCAACCAGTATCTTCAGCAGGCAAGAGTTCAAAATGTGCTGGTTGCCACAGTAAACCACGGTTAAGGCCGATATTTGTTGCACAAATTTTCTCACCTGCTTTCACGGTATCTACATAGTTTGGAGCTTGTTGTGCAGTATCTTTGTACCACGGCATGACAGAGTTATTCAGACGGTCCTGATGCAGCACATTCAGCCACACTGTTATGCGCAGATCAGGCCCTGTAATCAGTTGCGTAATCGGTGTACTACCGCGCAAACTTCCCTTGAACCCTCCACCCATACTGGGGCAATTATTGGCCATATTAAACAAGGCTATTGCCGTACAACTGCCACAGAGCCCTTCCGCTAATCCTTGAGGATTAATAAAGGTTTTATTGGTACCGTCTGCCACACCTGCCAGCAGCTTATCCATCGGGGTCGGTTCGCTCGCCTTAACTCCGCGAATTTGCATAAAGGGTGTATCCGGGTGATTCAGGTCAAACCAAGCCTTTTTATCCTCCACGCCAGTCAGAAATATATCGGTAGGCAAAGGCTTTTTGAGCCGGGCCAGTAACTCCTTTCGATTAAATGGTGTGAAGCAAACCTGAGTTATGGCTACCAATAATTGCAGACAAGCCAGCTCCAGGTCATCACGGGGTAGACAAAGATCGCCTTTTTTCTCCCCACATAAAAGTTGCTGGTACGTGATTCGCAGCCGGGCTCCTTCGTACTGGACGGGAATCCACGGTTCAGTAAGTAATGAGAATGGTTTCAATTTTTCTTGTCCCTCCAGATTGACAACCAGTGCAATAATCAAGGCTCAACATTCACAACACTTTGTTACAATTTCATGTTTTTGTGCGCTGGAAACCAGTTTCCGGAAAATAGGTGTACTCTGTCTCTCCCCATTGCCCCCGGTAGCCCTGCTCCACGAAAGCCATTTCCAGCCAGATCAAACCGTCATCATCTATATCAGGCAGTTGCCCTTCACTTTTTTTCTTATTCCAGCTGGCGGGTATTCCGAGACTATTCAGGCTGATTTTTTCAAAGCGGTCACTTTTATTCAACTCATCAATCACCGAACCATCCAGCAAGCAACGTTCACCTTCGGAATTACAAGTGACCGGAACAAGTGTCAGGTTCATTTCACCGTCACGGGTTACCGCAGAAATATGATTGTCAGTATCTGCCAGCATATTCATACCGGATTTAATTAGTGTTTGTGCCCCCATACGCTGGCTTTGCTGATGCTCAGCAAAATCCTGATGGGACTTCATAACCCAATCAGGTTCACTCCCCCAGTCGTCTTTTTCATAAACCGGTTCAATCCACTCCCGGTATGCGCGAGGAAATTCAACAATATTTCCGGACTTAAGCAATAACTGCTGAGTCCGCCACAGTATACGGCTATCACCGTATATCAATGCATGCAGCTGATAGTCTTCAGATTCCGGTGGAACCAACACAGTACAAAGGGGGTGACCAAATCCCTCGGGGCGCTTGTGCTTGCTTTGATGACGATGTAGCCGCCCCCAACGTTGGAATAACAGGTCAATTGGGCATAATTGAGTGATCATCCAGTCCATATCTGCATCAATAGAGCACTCAAACACTTGAGTACTTACCAATATATGCCCTTTCTGTCGTTTACCTTCGGGACCAAACAGCTCAAGAACTTTGTCTTCTTTCTTTTGACGGTCAGCAAACACAAAGCGGGAGTGAAACAAAATCAGCTGCTCTTCATCCAGTCGCCCTGCCGCTTTTTCTCGCAACTGGTATAAAGACTGCTGAGCTACATCAACAAGGTTGCAGATAAAACAGACCTGGGCACCCTGCTCTGCGGCAGTAATCATTCGTTCCAACAAGCCATCATCAGGCAACAACTCTGACACTGTTTGCATTTCAATATTGACATGCTTTGTGGCGGGTCGCTGCTGGGTGTCAAGTGAGAAGTGTTGCTGCTTCTGCCCATAGCAGGTTATCAGCGGGTAAGGTGCATCAACAGGGTATTCAAAACGGCCAGGTACTTTTTTCCCAGCCCAGGCCTCCATTAACTGCTGCTTCTGATAATCCGGCAAAGTTGCAGATAACAAAATTGCCGATCCTCCCGAAGCTCGTTGCTGTTTTAATACTTCCTCCAAAAGGCCGTACATATAAGCATCATAGGCATGCACCTCATCAATGATGAGAACGCTGCGCCCAATACCAAAGCCGCGAACAAATTTGTGTCGCACCGGCAACACTGAAACCAACACCTGATCAACTGTACAAATGCCGATCTGCCCTAAAAAAACTCTTTTTTTACTTTCAGCCAGCCATTGAGCACATTGCACTCTGGCCTCCTCTTCCCCCTGTGCAGGGTGTGAGTTGAATGCTTGTTTAAGATTGATAAAATCCTCTTGAAATCCTGCCCGGCCATGAGCCAGCACCGCATTGATTTGCCCTTCAAAAATAACAGGTGCAGCTTTTTCTATACGACCCAACATAGCATTGGCTGTCGCCTGAGTTGGTAGAGCGAACACAATACTATCTGCAAGGTTCTGTTGAATTAATTGCCAGGCATGAGCCAGAGCGGCTTCTGTTTTTCCAGAACCAGTCGAGGCCTCTATTAACGTCAGACTTTCAGTTAGCGGTAACTGCCCCACCAGGCACTGAACTTGCCGTGGCTGATATCCCGCCTCAAGAAGGTTCTGAATAGCAGGATTGTCACGACTTTGATAACCGGTAATACCTGCACGATGAAGCAATTGTCTGGCAATCGGCAAACGAGATTTAAACCAGTCTTGTAGATCATCTATTGGCTGGCTTTCAAATTCAAAATCACCCTCACCACTGGATGAACCCAACCAGTCAGAAACTGAACAAAAACCAGCCAGCAAGGTCCCGTCAGCCAGAAATGGTGGATCACCTTCCAGTGTCAGCCCGGCAGGTTTTAAAAACAGAAACTCCAGAGCTTTCAACCACTCCAGGCGAGCCTGTTTCAATAATGCCAGTCCCTGGGCGCTGACCGACCCGGGTAAAAAAGTAAAGCTGTGGTTATCTTTGTCGGAGTTATCTGCCATGGTTCCATGATGCCCCGCTACCGGCCCGAGCCAACTCAACCACGCATCCCAGCTTTCATTATCGTCATCATCAAAAAAATAACTGTCTTCATCTTCACCTGCAAAACCAGCATGTAAGTCTTGATATAACCAATAAACACCGGCTGGCCCGTGATAATAATCATTGATGTCTTTTTGAGAAAAACGAGGCTGAAAGCAACTTGCCTCAGGATTAACCTGCTGCCAGGCAAGTTTTGCTTTTAATTGAAAACGGAGATCAAATTTGCCCAGATCGTGCAAAGCAATAAAAAAAAGCAACCAAGCCTGAGTCTGCTCATCTGGCAGACCACTTTGATCACAAAACTGACGGCGGAGGGACGCAGATGTCTGCCACCAAACCTTAGCAACCGCAGCGACATCCAGACAGTGATAGGCCAGCAAATGATAACCAGCATTATCATTTTCCGATTGATTACCTGCTTTGCCCCAATAGTTGTAAAAAGACACGCCTGCTTCCATTCTATGACAAGAGTTTCACATTATATGGAGTGTGTATTTGAAAAACATGCTTCACATCAACGTTTGACAGGCTTTCATTGAACTGGAAAAAGCAGCAAAAGCGCAAACCTCTGCTACTGCTGGATGGTGCCAGGTGGGTAAGTCTTATCTTATCGAGGAGTGTTTTGGCAAAGATCACTTCCGTCGGGTTCTTAAGCTGGGATTTCAGACAGGCTGGGAATTAGTACGTAAGTAAATTTTAAGAACAGGATCATAAAAGATAATGTCGCTGTATTTTTACCTCCTGAATTCGTATCATCATTTAATCTTTTTTCTCAGATCGTCACTATGCTGGATGTACGTCCCCGTGAGCTGGAGCTTCCCATCGACGAAGCCACGGTTGCCATTAAAACACCCCCTCACTCCATCGAAGCGGAGCAGTCCGTGCTCGGCGGGCTGATGCTGGATAACCAGGCCCTGGACCGGGTGGTGGATAAGCTGACGTCGGATGACTTTTATAATCCGGGGCACCGGCGTATCTATGCATCCATCAGTACACTGAGCAATGAGAGCAAGCCTTTTGACCCTCTGACGGTTGCCGAGATCCTGGAAAACCGGGGTGAGCTGGATGAAGTGGGCGGGCTGGTTTACCTGGCGGAGCTGGCGGGCAGTGTGCCCAGTGTGGCGAATATTCGCGCCTACGCGGAGATTATCTTTGAGCGTTCGGTACTGCGTAAGTTGATCAATACCGGCCAGAAGATTGCGGACAGTGCCTATAATCCCGAAGGGAAAGACAGTCAGGCGATTCTCGATGAAGCCGAACGGCTGGTGTTCAATATTGCCGAAGAGCGCCCGAACACCGGTGGCCCGATGGGGGTGCGGGAGATTCTTGAAAACACCGTCAAGAAAATTGATGAGATGTTTAATGCCGGTAACGCCATTACCGGTACCACCACCGGCTTTAAGGATCTGGATGAGATGACCTCTGGTCTCCAGCCTTCCGATATGGTGATTGTGGCTGCCCGTCCCTCCATGGGTAAGACCACGTTTGCCATGAACCTGGTGGAAAACGCCCTGCTGAACAGTGAGAAGGGCGTCATGGTATTCAGCCTGGAGATGCCAAGTGAGCAGCTGATGATGCGTATGCTCTCTTCTCTGGGCAGGATCAACCAGTCCAAGGTAAGAAGTGGACAGCTGGAAGAAGAAGACTGGCCAAAACTGTTGTCGGCGGTTGAGCGCATTAAAGACAAGAAGTTGTTTATTGATGATACGGCGGGGATCAGCCCCTCGGAAATGCGCTCACGGGTTCGCCGGGTGGTGCGGGAACACGGTGACCTGGGCCTGATCATGATTGACTACCTGCAGTTGATGCAGATTCCCGGTTTTGGTGAGGGGCGAACCAACGAGATTTCGGAAATCTCCCGATCGTTGAAAGCCATTGCCAAGGAGTTCAATGTTCCTGTTATTGCCCTGTCGCAGTTGAACCGTTCTCTTGAGCAGCGACCCAATAAGCGCCCGGTCAACTCCGACCTGCGTGAATCCGGCGCCATCGAGCAGGACGCCGACGTGATCATGTTTATCTACCGGGACGAGGTGTATAACCCGGATACCGAGTACAAAGGGGTCGCTGAAATCATTATCGGTAAGCAGCGTAATGGTCCCATCGGTACTTGCCGACTGGCGTTTATTGGCCAGTTCACCCGCTTTGAAAACCTGGCACCGGATGCTTACCGGTTTGAGGAAGACTGATTTTTTTAAACCTGTCCAAAGACGGACAGTGGTGGCTCGTCCAGGGCTGCCAGTTGTTCCCGCAATTCCAGAATATGCTCTGCCCAGTACCGTTCGGTATTAAACCAGGTGAATGCCATGGGAAAGGCGGGATCATCCCAGCGCTTGGCCAGCCAGCCGCTGTAGTTGATCAGTCGCAGGGTACGAAAATATTCCACCAGGTTCAGCTCAGAAGGGCTGAAATCCATAAACTCTGTGTAACCTTCCAGAATCTCGGCCATTTGCAGGGTCTGCTCTTGGCGGTCTCCGGATAACAGCATCCACAGATCCTGAATCGCCGGAGCCATACAGGTATCGTCAAAGTCAACAAAGTGTGGTGCCTCATTCCGCCAGAGAATATTGCCGCTGTGGCAATCACCGTGGACCCGAATGGATTGCCACGTATGCTGTTGCGTCATCAGTTCCAGGCGATGGAGCAGGTCCCGGGTCAGGGTCTGGTAGGCTTCCAGAAGAGCAGCGGGAATAAAGTCGTTTGCCAGCAGGTATTCAACATTATCGATGCCGTATCGCTGCAAGCTGATCGCCGGGCGGTGTTGGAAGTCACTGGCTGATCCCAGCTTGTGCATGCGTCCCAGGGTACGGCCAAGGGTCAGCAGGTTATCCAGATTATCCAGTTCCGGTGCATGGCCGCCCTGACGGGGAAACAGGGCAAACAGAAAGCCTGCAAACTCATGCAGTGTGTTGCCTTTTTCGTCAGCCATCGGGGCGACCACCGGTAATTCCATCGCCTTGAGATCCAGGGTGAACTGATGTTCCTCCTGAATCTGATCTTTTGTCCAGCGTTCGGGGCGGTAGAATTTTGCAATCAGGGGTTCACCTTCCTCAATGCCGACCTGGTAAACCCGGTTTTCATAGCTGTTCAGGGCCATAATGCGGGCATCGCTCAGAAATCCTGCGCTCTCAACGGCGTCCAGTGCCCGGTCAGGCGTCAGCTGGTCGTATGGATGTTGAGTAGGCGTGTTCATGCGGGCCTCCGAAGGAGTCTGAGTTCTGTGGAGGGGATTCTATAACCAATAGTTAAGACTGGCCACTGACGCCGGGTGGAATTCTGCTTTGAAGTGAATGTGGATAATTACCTTGAATGCAGTACCCGCAGTCTGTCCGGGAGCAGCTCCAATAATCATCAGCTCTCCGGTGTTCTGGCAACACTCCATATATCCACGCGTTTGACACCACTTTTTTTCAACAGTCGGGTGATTTCATTGACGGTGGCACCCGTGGTTACCACATCGTCCACTAAGGCAACGTGGTGCCACGGCGGTGTGCCGTTTAAAGTGAATGCGTTGCGAATATTTTTTTGTCGGGCGGTGGCATCCAGGCTTTGCTGTGGCACTGAGTGAATGGTTCTTTTGATCAACTGTTGTTCAATGTCCAGGTCTTTAACATTGAGCAGTTTTTTCAGGGCTTTGGTCAGCAGGAGCGTCTGGTCATAACCTCTTTCCCGCAACCGTTTGCGGTGCAGTGGTACCGGCAATATGATTTCCGGCCACTGATCATCAAGATAATAGTCCAGCAACCATTCAGCCAGTGATGCGGCCATTGGTTTTATCAGTTCCAGCCTGGACTGGTATTTCACCATTTGTAATATCCGGTTGACGGGAAACTGGTACAGAAATGGTGAAAGACAGTGGTCAAATAAGGGCGGTTGCTTCAGGCACTGGCCACAAATGCCCGTGTCGCTGTCTTGAATGGGCAAGCCGCAGCAGGAGCAAAAACACAGTGGAACCGGGCATGTTGCCAGGCATAATTGGCAAAGCGGTTGGGCAAGCGTGGTATGTCCCCGGCAAAGAATGCATTTGATCTGTACTTGTTGTTTAAAATTAGACCAGTTGTAAACCTTAAAGAATTTCATAGATTGACGGTGGCAGTAATTCGGTTATCATCTTTTGCATCTTTATTGTGAAAATGTCGTCCTAGTGATTGGTAATTTCATTTTCATGGTTGTTAACTCAAACAATAAATCCCAGGTCTCCGCTAACAAGGGTTTTCTTCCCTGCCGTGATCGGTGTTCACTCCCCCAGAGGATGTCATGTCCAATACCAGTTCAGCCCCAGCAGAAAATTCCTCCAGCTCTTTTGGCCACAGTGTTGTTCGTCATGACTGGACGCTGTCAGAAGTAGAGGCACTTTTCCAACAGCCGTTCAATGATCTGATCTTTCAGGCCCAGCTGGCTCACAGAGCACATTTTGATCCAAACCAGGTGCAAGTTAGCACATTACTGTCGATCAAGACGGGTGCCTGTCCGGAGGACTGTAAGTATTGCCCCCAGAGTGGTCACTACAATACCGGTCTGGAAAAAGAGAAATTGATGGAGGTGCAGAAGGTGTTGGAGGAAGCCAGAAGCGCCAAGGCTTCCGGTGCTACCCGCTTCTGTATGGGGGCGGCCTGGAAAAACCCTCCCGCCAGAGACATGCCTTACATTATTGAAATGATTAAGGGGGTGAAAGCACTGGGTCTTGAGTCCTGTATGACCCTGGGCATGCTGAGTGAGGATCAGGCTACGGAGCTGGCCGGGGCAGGACTGGATTACTACAACCACAACCTGGATACCTCACCAGAGTTCTATGGCAACATCATTACCACCCGAACTTATGCTGACCGGCTGAACACTCTGGCGTTTGTCCGGGAGGCGGGGATGAATGTCTGCAGTGGTGGCATTGTGGGCCTGGGTGAAAACGAGCGCGATCGTGCCGGGATGCTGGTTCAGCTGGCCAATATGCCGAAGCATCCGGAGAGTGTGCCCATCAATATGCTGGTGAAAGTCGCTGGCACACCATTGGCAGACGCTGAGGCGGTGGATGGCATTGATTTTGTCCGTACCATCGCCGTGGCCAAAATTATGATGCCAGCGTCCAACGTCCGTCTGTCGGCCGGGCGTGAGCAGATGAGCGATGAGCTTCAGGCGCTGGCCTTTCTGGCGGGAGCCAACTCAATTTTCCTTGGCGATAAACTGCTGACCACCGCGAACCCTGAGGCGAATAAGGACCGGCAGCTGTTTGCCAAGCTCGGCATCAATAAAGGGCATGATTGGGGTGAGCAATCAGCGGTACAGCCTCCTGAGCAGTGCCCGATCAAAGCGATGTACGATGCTGAAAAAAGCAATGATCATTACTACGACGCCATGGCCAGCCAGTCGGATCGAAACATGGCTGGTCATGGCTGATGAGCTTCAATCTGGAACAGGAGCTTGAGGCCCGCCATGTCGCTGGCCTCTATCGCCGTCGTCAAACCCTGGACTCGCCCCAGGGGCCTGAGGTCATTATCAATGGCCAGCACTTTCTTGCCTTCTGCAGCAATGATTACCTCGGACTGGCAAACCATCCCGATGTTATCGCAAGCTTTCGACAGGCAACGGATCACTATGGGCTGGGTGGCGGTGCTTCCCATCTGGTGCTGGGACACAGCCGGGCACATCATCAGCTGGAAGACGCACTTGCGGAATTTACCGGCAGAGAGCGTGTGCTGCTGTTTGCCAATGGCTATATGGCTAACCTGGGCGTGATCAGTGCCTTGCTGGGTAAGCAGGATGCGGTGTTTCAGGATCGCCTGAACCATGCCTCATTACTGGATGCCGGACGGTTGTCTGGAGCCCGGTTCCAGCGTTACTTGCATAATGATGTGGATAACCTCACTAACCGACTCCAGAAAACCCGCGCCCGACGCAAGTTGATCGTAACGGATGGTGTGTTCAGCATGGATGGCGATGTTGCGCCGGTAAAGGCGCTGTCGGAACTTGCTGAGCAGCACCAGGCCTGGCTGATGGTGGACGATGCCCACGGTTTTGGTTGTCTGGGAGCTAATGGCGGTGGGGTTGCCGAAGCCTATGGCTTGGATCAGAAACATCTGCCGGTGCTGGTGGGGACATTGGGCAAAGCGTTTGGAACTTATGGTGCATTTGTGGCGGGCAGTGACGCTTTGATTGAGACGCTTATTCAATTTGCCCGGACTTATATCTATACCACGTCCATGCCACCGGCGGTGGCGTCGGCGACCCTGACCAGCCTGAAGCTGCTACGGGAACAACAGTGGCGCAGGGAACATTTGCAGACACTGGTTCACTATTTCAGGTCCGGTTGTGAGCAGCTGGGGTTGCCTCTGATGCCGTCATCAACACCGATACAACCGTTGCTGGTTGGTTGTGCAAGACGGGCGGTGACCATAAGCCGCCGGTTGTCTGAGCAGGGGATACTGGTCACGGCAATCCGTCCTCCGACAGTGCCTGAAGGATCTTCCCGATTACGTATTACCTTCAGTGCATCCCATACGTTGCATCATGTTGATCGCCTGTTGGATGCCCTTAAAATGGCTGCACAGTCGACAGGTGTTGCAGACTTTTCTGATCAACCTGCTACCGCATCTTTATCGATGACAGGAGTGTTGTCCTGATGAGTAACTACCCGATCGTTTTAATCAGTGGCTGGGCCATGCCAGCCGGTGCGATGGAGTCACTGGCGGAAGCCCTGGATGTTGACCATCGCCGGGTTTCCATTGTCGAGTTGCCTGGCCTGGTGCGTGAGTCACAAGCGTACAAAACAAGCCATGACTGGAACTCATTACTGACTTATCTGGATCACCAGCTGTTTGAGAAGCCTGCCGTGCTGGTGGGATGGTCGCTAGGCGGAATGCTGGCAACGCTGTATGCCAGCCGGTATCCGGATAATGTGGCCGCTGTCGTTAACCTGGGGGCGAATGCCTGTTTTGTGCAGAATGACAGCTGGCAGCAGGCAATGGACCCGACGCTGTTTGCCAGTTTCTATCAAGGCATGTCCCGGTCCCGTGACAAGACGCTGCAACAGTTTGTTCTGCTGTGCAGCTCCGGCAGTCCACGGCGGAAAGAGCTATCGAAAGCCCTGCAGGCACTACTGTCTGATGCTGACCTTGATCATCAGGCCGAAGACAGCACCCTGCTAAGCCTGCTGGGCATACTGGGCAAGAGTGATCTTCGTTCCGTATTTGGTGATATTCGCTGCCCGGTGACTCATCTGTTTGGTAAAGACGATGCCCTTGTTCCGGTGGAGGCAGCTGATGCCATTGAGCAGGCGTTTGCCAAGCATCGGGTTCAGGTGCTTGATGGAGGGCATTGTTTCTTTATGGATGACCCCGAGCCGGTTATCAGTGAGGTGCGGCGGCTGTCCAGCGGGGATGTCGGAACATGAGTTCGATCCCTGTCCATAATGAAGTTGCCGGTGGCTTGGCAGGTCTTCGGCCTGCCTCCTCTGCCATTAGCGTGACAACAGACCGGGCAAACGCTCGGGTAAAGCAGCGTATCGCTGAAAACTTCAGTCGGGCTGCTGACAGTTATGATCAGGCGGCCATATTACAGAAACGGGTTGCTGCCCGGACGATGCAGGGCTTACCGGCCCGACTCAGCTCAGAGCAGCCACGCTCAAAAGCGTTACACTCCCACCGTATTCTTGACCTGGGTACCGGAACCGGTTTGCACACACTGACGCTGGCTGAACGATATGATAATGCCGTGGTCATCGGTATGGATCTGGCCATGGGGATGCTGCAATTTGCCCGGCACAATACCAGCCATCCCCGGATTGACTGGTGCTCTGGTGATATTGAGTCCATGCCCTTGCAGTCCGGTGCTGTGGATCTGATCTATTCCAGCCTGGCTATTCAATGGTGCGACTTTGAGCAGGTGCTTGGCGAGGTGAGCAGAGTACTGAAGCCTGGTGGGACTTTTGTCTTTTCTACCCTGGCTGAAGGCAGCTTGGCAGAGCTGGATAATGCATGGTGTCTGGTGGGGGAAAATAATCGGGTTAACCGCTTTGACAGTTTTGATACTCAGAAACAGCGTGTGAACGCCAGTGATCTGGTTTGCCAGGCGTTCTCACTGAAGCCTGAAACACTGTTCTATCCCGATGTGATCTCCCTGTTGCGCAGTTTAAAGGCTCTGGGGGTAAACACCGTATTGGCGGATAAAGGTGGCCTGGTGACCCGACGGAAGCTTGAAGCCTTGCAACAGGCTTATGAACAACTACGACAGCCGGAAGGATTGCCTTTGACCTATCAGGTCCTTTACGGCGTCTTGCAGAAGCCAGTGTGTGAAGAGTAGAAAATGGGAAAAACTTATTTTGTCACCGGTACGGATACGGATGCCGGGAAAACCGTCGTCACCTGTGGACTGCTTGAGGCAGCGCGCTTAACAGGGTTAACGACGCTGGCCTTAAAACCGGTGTCTGCGGGATGTCAGCACAGTGAAAATGGCTTGAGAAATGATGACGCATTGGCTCTGATGGAGGCCATGACACTTACTCTACCTTACGAACAGGTAAACCCTCTGGCTCTGGCTCCTGCCATTGCCCCCCATATTGCGGCGCAGGAAGCCGGTGTTCGTATGACCCTGGATCGACTTGTGGGCTACAGCCGCGGTGCCTTGATGCAAAAAAATGATCTGGCTCTTATCGAGGGCGCTGGTGGCTGGCGGGTCCCCCTGAACTCACGGGAGATGATCAGCGGACTGGCAAAAGCGTTGAATACTCCTGCTATTCTGGTGGTTGGCATGAAACTGGGCTGTATCAGCCATGCCTTGCTTACCGTTGAAGCCATTCTCCGTGATGGTGTCAGGCTGGCAGGCTGGGTGGCGAATCAGGTGGATCCTGATATGAGCCGTTATGATGACAATCTGGAGACCCTGAAAAGCCTGATTCCAGCACCCTGTCTTGGTGTGGTGCCCTTTCTTGAGGAGGCCAGTGCCAGTCAGGTCGCCGGGTATCTGGATATTTCACCATTGGCTTGATTGACTTGAATTCACCCGTAATAACTTTTGCTGGCATGTATTGACATTTATTCTGTCTAAACGTAAGTTTCAAACAGTTGTTTGAATCGTGCTATACTCATCTTTATCCATAAGTAAAAGAATATCGAGGATGCATCATGCCAGAATATAAAGCCCCCCTGCGAGATATCCGCTTTGTCCGTAATGAAGTTCTGGGCTACGAGGAACATTACGCAAACCTCCCTCAAGGTCAGGATGCCACTCCGGATATGGTGGACGCCATCCTGGAGGAAGGTGCCAAATTCTGTGAACAGGTACTTTCACCGCTGAATCGTGTGGGTGATGAAGAAGGTTGTACCTGGACACCAGAAGGCGTTAAAACCCCCACCGGATTTAAAGACGCCTATCAACAGTTTGTTGAAGGTGGCTGGCCATCGCTGTCCAGCGATGCTGAGCATGGTGGTCAGGGTCTCCCTGCTTCGCTGGGCCTGGTGCTCAGTGAAATGATGGGGGAATCCAACTGGTCCTGGGGAATGTATCCCGGGCTGAGCCATGGCGCAATGAATACTCTGGAAGCCCATGGTACCCAAGAGCAGAAAGAAACGTACCTTACCCGCCTGATTTCCGGTGAGTGGACCGGTACGATGTGCCTGACTGAGCCTCACTGCGGTACTGATCTGGGTATGCTGAAAACCAAGGCCGTACCCCAGGAAGACGGCACTTATCGTATTACCGGCACCAAAATCTTTATCTCTTCCGGGGAACACGATATGGCAGAGAATATTGTTCATATCGTTATTGCCCGTCTGCCGGGGGCACCTGAAGGCACCAAAGGTATCTCCCTGTTTATTATTCCCCGTCATCGCCCGGATGCTCCGGGTGAAACAAATGGTGTCAGCTGTGGTTCCATCGAGCATAAGATGGGTATCCATGGTAACGCCACCTGTGTGATGAACTTTGACGAAGCCACCGGTTATCTGATTGGTGAGCCCAATAAAGGTTTGAACTATATGTTCACCTTTATGAACTCTGCCCGTCTGGGCACCGGTATTCAGGGTCTTGCCCATGCAGAAATCGCTTATCAGGGGGCTGTTCGATATGCCCGTGACCGTCTGCAGATGCGTTCTCTTTCCGGCCCGAAGAACCCTGATGGTCCTGCCGACCCGATCATTGTTCACCCGGATGTTCGCCGTATGCTGTTGACCATCAAGGCACTGACGGAAGGCAACCGGGCACTGGTTTACTACGTGGCACAAATGGCCGACCTGGTGAAGAGTCCTGATGAAGAAGTCCGGAAACAGGCTGACCTGGAAATGAGCTTCCTGACGCCTATTGTTAAGGCGTTCATGACCGAGACAGGGTTTGAAGCCGCTAACCACGGCCTGCAATGTTACGGTGGTCATGGCTTTATCAGTGAGTGGGGGATGGAGCAGAATGTTCGTGACTGCCGTATCTCCATGCTCTATGAGGGAACCACGGGTATTCAGGCGCTGGACCTGCTGGGTCGTAAAGTCCTGATGACTCAGGGTGCCACCATGAAGCCCTTCACCAAGCTGGTTCATAAGTTCTGTCAGGCTCAGGCAGACAATGAAGAACTCCAGGAGTTTATCAAGCCGCTGGCTGCCATGAATAAGGAGTGGGGCGATCTGACCATGCAGATTGGTATGAAGGCCATGCAGAACCGGGAGGAAGTTGGTGCCGCCTCGGTTGACTACCTGATGTACTCCGGTTATGCCTGCCTTGCTTACTTCTGGGCCCGGATGGCACTGACGGCAAAAGAAGCCCTGGCGAATGGTACCACTGAAGAAGGGTTCTATAAGGCTAAAATCCAGACTGCACAGTTCTACTTCCAGCGTCTGTTACCAAGAGCCCAGATGCACAAGGCGTGCATTGAGTCTGGTGCCGACAACCTGATGGCCATGGAAGCGGATGATTTTGGCGACGTTTAATTCGCTGGTCTGACGGGCTGAAAGTGAATCAGCCATAAGCAAAACAATAAACAGAGAGGCTACCGGTTGGTAGCCTTTTTTTTGCAGATTATTACCGCATTTCATCAAGAATCATAAAGCTCAGAAAAGTAGTGGGTAAGGCAATAATCATAATCACCGGGAGTGCCGGATTAAATAGCATGAGAGTGCCTGCTACCAACCAGATCGTTCTGACCCAGCTGCGCTTGATGCGCTCTTTTCTGGAGATGATTCGACCACGAGGTCTGAGCAATTTGCTGGCTAACTGGTTAAACAGGGTGGAAAAAAAAATCTGCAGGATTGCAGTGATCAAGACGAGAAGATATCGCATAAGATGCCTGAGTATCTGGTCAACAATATCGGAACTGCAGGACAGCTTATCTTCCGGAACCGAGCAATCGAATCAACACTGTTTGATCCGATAAAATGATCAAACAAAAAGAAAACGGTTAAATTAAGTTAGCTTACTTTATCGGCAATTGGCACTTATTTATGATGGATGTTCATGAAGATCTCAGTGAAAAAGGATTTTTCTTGCTTGTTTCACTCTTTTGGTGCGTTTGAACTCAGTCTTTAGCAGCATTGACTGTTTTGCCAGCTATAAAAATATGGTCTATAAAATTTGATTTGCTTTTATGTAGTTGGCCAAATGGAATCGTATATTTCTGGCTAAGTGGGCAGTTGCTATGCAAGGCGCAACGTAGGGAGCATAGCCGTAGCTATGTGACCGGAGTTGCAACGCCGCAGAGTGACTGACAACTTAGTCAGAAATATATGATTTCATTTGGTTAACTACTTATAAGACCTTGGAGCTGAATTCAGCAATCACGCTGTGTTGATGTCGCATCATGAAGAAGAATACCCAAACGATAAAAAGCCTGTTAATTCTTCTTGCCTTCTTTTTTATGTTATCGGGATTATTGCCGCCTGTTTTCTCAGATGATTTCAACCCTGCTCAAGGGCCTTCACTGGCTGCTGTGCATCATGATCTGACCCGCCAGGCAGAAGTCTTTAGCCAACATCCACCATCATTTGTGCAGCAATCGCCATTGCCTTCTGACGACTGGCGCTGGTTTTTAAAAGATAAAGACCAGAGTTGGGACATCACGCTATTTGATAAAAAACCGGCAGAGAATCAGGCCAGACTTTGGTACCAAACCAAAGTGACGTTTGGCTTGGCGCTGGGGGTTCTTGGAGTGATCGCTCTGTTACCAGAAAGTGTTTCCAATTGGGATAAATCGGAAATCAGGCCCATCAAAAAGTGGTGGAGCAATGTCAGGTCAGGGCCTGTATGGGACACCGATAAATGGTACATCAATTATATCGGGCATCCTTATTTTGGTGGTGTGTACTACGTTATGGCCCGGTCATCGGGCTATAACCAGTGGAACTCGTTTGTTTATTCATTTTTGATGTCCACTTTCCTGTATGAATACGGCATTGAAGCGATGTGTGAGCCGCCATCCATTCAAGATATCATTGTGACTCCTCTCGGCGGGTGGCTGTACGGGGAGTGGGCTTATCAGAAAAAACAGAAAATTCTGGACAATGACAGTGAGGTGATGGGCTCCAGGATGCTAGGTTCTACCGCACTGTTTCTGCTGGACCCGGTTGGCAAATTCAGTGAGTGGGTCGGTGGTGACAGTGGTGAGGGGACAATACAAAATTTGTCCATTCGATTGAGCGTTATGCCCCCGGCTGCCAGTTTTTCCCCTTACCGGAAAACGTCACTCGACGTTGATCATCGCTACATCGGCGTGGAGGTTTTCTTTAATTTCTAAATACGACAGCGAAACACAAAGAAGCACAGTCTTTTTGCTGAAAAACAGGGACTCTTCAGGTAACATGGCGTCACGGAACTCAACAGCCTGTGTGACTGAAAGCTGCTTTGGTGTGGTTGCGATAAATGGGACTCCCGCTTCTTCGTCAAGTAACCCCGCTATGCTCTTCAGATGCAGACATTTTTATTACCAATACCATTATGGACGCTTAAACCTGACAGGTTGCCGGTAAAACAGCTATGAGCCACTTTGTGTCCTTTTGCGTATAACTCAAAGGCATAATGGCTGTATTCCAATAGTAAGAAAAAAATTCCAGGAGTGGAGAGTAATGGCCGAGTACAAAGCCCCCCTTCGCGACATGCGGTTCGTAATGTACGACGTATTCAACGTAGCTGAGCAGTGGGCTCAGTGGCCTGCTGTCAGTGAAACGGTGGATCAGGAAACTGCAGATGCGATTCTGGAAGAAGCCGCCAAACTGGCTTCTCGCACCATTGCCCCTTTGAACCGCCCGGGAGATGAAGAAGGGTGTCAATGGGACAGCGGTCAGGTGACCACACCGGAAGGTTATAAAGAAGCCTATAAACTGTTCGCTGAAGGCGGTTGGAGCGGGCTGGGTGGTAATCCCGTTTATGGTGGTATGGGTATGCCCAAGGTACTGGCTGCCCAGTTTGATGAAATGGTCTGCAGTGCCAGCCTGGCATTCACTCTCTACCCGAGCCTGGGGGCCGGGGCCTGTCTGGCCATTGATGCCCACGCCTCCGATGCGTTAAAAGAAGCGTACCTGCCGCAAATGTATTCCGGTGAGTGGGCGGGCACCATGTGTCTGACGGAACCCCATGCGGGCACCGATCTTGGTATCATCCGCACCAAAGCGGAAGACAATGGCGATGGCAGCTACGCCATCACCGGTACCAAAATCTTTATTACCGGCGGGGAGCATGATCTTACTGAGAATATTATCCACCTGGTGCTGGCCAAGCTTCCCGATGCACCTCCCGGGCCTAAAGGCATCTCATTGTTTCTGGTACCTAAGGTATTGGTGAATGAGGACGGATCTCTGGGTGAAAGAAATGCCCTTGCCTGTGGTTCCATTGAGCACAAGATGGGCATTAACGGCTCCGCCACCTGTGTCATGAATTTTGATGGGGCCAAAGGCTATCTGGTGGGAGAACTGAATAAAGGCCTGAATGCCATGTTCACCATGATGAACTACGAGCGCCTGTTTGTGGGGATTCAGGGGCTTGGCAGCAGTGAGATGTCCTACCAGAACGCACTCGAATATGCTCAGGATCGCATCCAGGGACGTTCCGCCAGTGGCGCTGTGCAAAAAGATAAAGCGGCGGACCCATTAATGGTCCATGGGGATATCCGGCGAATGCTATTGAATATGAAAGCCATGAATGAAGGCGGCCGGGCTTTCTCCACCTATGTGGCCAAACAACTGGATATTGCCAAGTTCAGTCAGGATGACCATGAAAAAGAGAAGGCTTCTGCCCTGGTGGCGTTGTTAACTCCCGTTGTGAAAGCCTTTTTAACCGATGCAGGGCTGGAAAGCTGTGTTGCCGGTCAGCAGGTGTTTGGTGGTCATGGCTTTATTCGTGAGTGGGGCCAGGAACAACTGGTCAGGGATGTGCGCATCACCCAGATTTACGAAGGAACCAACGGTATTCAGGCGCTGGATCTGCTCGGACGTAAAATTGCCCTGAGCGGTGGAGCCTACCTGGAAACATTCCTGAGTGAAGTTCGGGGCTCAGTGGACGCTAATGATGAATTTGCTGAAGAGCTGCTGGCTGCGGTTGATAAGCTTGAGGAGCTGACGCGCAAACTTCTGGCGCAGTCGAAAAATGACCCCAATGTCATTAATTCTGCCTGTGTTGATTACCTGAATGCTTTTGCCTACGTTGCCTATGGCTGGATGTGGTCATTAATGGCGAAAACAGCAGCGAGCCAGCTTGCTGAAGGCAGTGAAGACCAATCCTGGCTGGAAGCCAAGCAGCTGACTGCCCGGTATTATTTCAAGCGTTTACTGCCTCGCTTTGAAAGTTCAGCGGCCGCCGCTCTTGCGGGAACTGAGGAACTATTTGCCTTATCTCCTGGTCAATTCTAATAGCAAGCAAAATCATTCCAGTTGAAACCAGAAAACCTCGCTTTGCGGGGTTTTCTGGTTTTTTGGTCTTTATTTTTCAGGATTACGGCCAATAAAAATAGAGAAATCCAGATGTTCTGTTGTATGGGTTATTAATGGTTCGCGTAATCTTTTTGAAATAAATTTTGGGGATACACATGACTCTCAGCTCAGCCTACAGGTCTTTATACCCGATATGTGTCTATCTATTGATCATGACCCCCGGCAATAATGCCTATGGAATGGATGATGTTAAACCTCCGATTTATGCCAGTAACTTTCTGTTAAAACAAAAAGATACAGGCCAGTGTCTGGTGGTAATGGACGAGCAGGAAGGTTGCAGCTCTGAAGAAATCCGGCTGACGGATGACTGTGTGAATAGCAACAGGATAACGTTCGGGGTCTGTGATGAAAAAAAACCGGAGCAGAGGTGGAAGTTTGACTTCCAAAAGAAACGAATTCACTCATTGGAACGAAGTGCTGATCTATGTTTGACCCGGTTGTCGAAACATCTGGCCATGGATGTTTGCCAACCAGCAAGTTTGCAACAGCTATGGTTTTTTAATCAACAGGACCATCTTTACAGCCGGGCTGATTATTTTGACCCTCTTGCGTTTGTAGCACTCTTGCAAAGTGATACGGATATTTCACCGGTCTCGTTCCACTTTAGCGACTCTGAAACGGGAGATGATCAATGCTATCTGAGTCCTTTTACCGGCAGGGTTGAGTGTGCAGGATTTGAAGTTGGTGAAGAGGCCGTGAAACAACAGGAAGTTCAGTCCTGGCACTGGTCAGGCCACTGGCCATGGCAGGCAAAGCCAGCAAAGCTGACAGAAGAGTTGCGGCTTGGTGATTTCAGTAATAATCATTGTCTTGCGGTTACGCAATGTCACATGGACAGTGTTGGGCAGTACGACTGTTTTGGTGGGGCAAAGGTTCAGGTAACTGCCTGTCAATCCATCAGTCATCAGGTCTGGCGCTATGACCTGGTGTCTAAAAAACTGTTTAACAAACAGGCCGGGGAGCAGTTCTGCTTAAGCTGGTCAGCGGGAAAACTGACATTGGAACACTGTCTGCCCGGTGCTGGTCCTCAGCAATGGTATTTTGCCCAGGGAAGAGGAAGCAAGTATCCGGAGCGAGGACAACTGCGTTGGTTTACCAATTTAGATGAACATTACGATTACGTTAAGGCACTTGATTTTGATCCCATCGTTAAATTTGAAATATTAAAGAAAGACATTCAGGGAAATGACTGCGGCTACGATCCCATTAATGGCCTTTGGAAAGGCTTATGTGCTAATTAGGCTATTTGATCAACAGAGTCATTCGGGCTGATTGAACTTATTCCCGTCTATGTTATCTAACGGTATTCTTGGACTAAGCCTCCTGGAACATAAATAGTGAGGATAATCCTGTGTATTTGCATGGCAGTGCTGCTGCGCGTAGAGGCGATCAAAGAACAGAATCGTCTGAGCGTGCTGAAACATCCGGGGTCAGAGCGGGGCGTGATGTCAGGGTCCATGCTGATTCTCCCGGTTTACCAGCCAGTTATGCGCCACCCGGCACTGAACCATTACAGCGAAGCGTATCAGAGTATAACCTTGCCATTGTCAGAGATGGTATCAGAGGTTGTGTGGAAACGGGGAAGAAAGCCTCTCCCGAGTTTTTCATCTACCTGGAAAAGATCAAACCATTATTAGATGGCCCCCCAACTGAAGAGTCTCTCAAGGAAATAGGCGAATTATATAAACTTATCAATGAATGCGATTTCTTCACTGAAGAAATGAAAACCATGGATGACCTGAAAAAAAGGATAGCCTCCAGCTTTTCATCTTATGTTGAACAACAAAAAACAGAGCTGGTGAAACAACTGAAAACCTGTTTTACCATCCGCAGCAGCGGCGGAGCTGATCGCTTTTATGAACAGCTTACTGGCAAAATCAAACAGCTTTTTCCTCAATTCACACCGCCAATGCAGGAGTTGTTGCATAATGTTGGTGCAACCATTGTGTCCAGTGAGTTGGATCAAGGTTTTAAAAAATACCTGACTGACCAGCTCCGCAAAAATGGCAGCTCCGAACACCAGGTGAGAAATCAGAGTGCTGCCGTGCGGTCAGAGCTGGAAGAGTTTGCCCGCATTGCCAGGATGATTGTTGAACGTCAGGGAAAACACAAGCTTGCTGTCACGCAGAATTATCTGGAAAGACTCTCAGTAATGGTTGATCGATCGGTAAGAATGTCAGTGGCAGACTGCAGGTTGCACCTGGAAGCCCTGGAAATGATCGATTCAGCAATGATGGACACAATGGCAATAAGCCCGGGGTCGGATGCTGAAAATTATTGGCATCACATGCTTTTTGAGGCCGTCCTTGATCTTCGCTTTGCTTCCGAATTTATGGCTGCCTATCATCACCTGATTTCGCCATTACCACCACAGAAATGGGGTTTGGAAGAGCTGGAGGGGTTTGTCACTTTATTAAGATATTCCGGTCAGTCCCTCGGCTACTGTTCGCAAGAGTTTGTCTCATTACTTGCCAAAATGGATGGCTCTGACAATGGGCAATCTGCCAACACGCCAGTGGCAGCTGCCAGCGGTGATAATGACGAAGACGATTGCCGGGCCGTAGAGTCTGACGAAGCGCCGGGTGAAACTGAAAAAGGGTTAGCCAAAGAGGACCGCAACAAGGAACTGGAAAAATTTTTGCACGTTGTTGCTCTGGAAGCTTCAGGCGAGTTCTATCACTCAAATTACGATAAAAGCTATTCTGACTGGCACATAATTGCTGAAATGCTGCTCGGGCAGCGAGCGTTCGCAAATCCTCATGCCAGAAAGGCAATCAGGTTTATGGTTGATTTATCAAAAGGGGGAGCCAAGACTGCCAATTTGCATTTTTTTGATACTACTGGCAACAGAGCAAACGCACGCAGAACGTTAGAGCAGGTGATGAACCAACTCAGGCAAAAGCAACCGGACAAAATTGATATCCGGCAAAATGGTTATTTCAGCAAGGTGTCCATCCAACTCTGGAAGGGTGGCCAAATATGCCATACCTGCCACGTGGCTGCGGTCACTGAATCCGGAGTGCCCTATGACAGTATGGCGATGGGGATACAAATTTTGTGTGGCAGGGAGCTGATGAAAGAATTGTATACCTATCGGGATAGAGCCCTGGACTTTCGATATTACCAACCCATGAAGCTTGTTGCTCCTTAACCCGGATATTTCACAAACTGCCCCGAATCTCGCGAGGGACTTTGTTGGTCAGCAGAAATTGAACAATGGATGCTACAGAATTTATTTACAGGCTCAATGATTACTTCTGAAGATTTCGTATCAGCAAGCTGACACCTTCAGTTAACTCTCCAATGACATGGGGAGCATAAGCAATTTCCAACCATCGTTCTTTTTGTTGATGGGAAGAAGGATAAAATACCCAGCAAAGCTGCTCCTGCCATGAGCAGTCGGATTCAAGATCATAATGAATGCCGTATACCGGTAAGCTTCTGTTACCTATCTGTACTCCGTATCTGCCCTGCTCACTGCGGGTAGCAACAATGGTTCCTTCCTGATTGGCTTGAATTTGATAGACCAGCGTGGGTTTTTCATGGCTTTCATGCTGGCTATAGACAGCGTGTGCCTTTAGCAGGCTGTTGATATAGTTCTCCAGTGCCTGTTTACGGCCCTTGCCGGGCGTGTTTGCCGTTATCTGTCTGGCAAATGAATCGGACTCCTCTGTGACGATCATTTTCTGGCCATGCTTATCGGAGTAAATAGCTGTTGACTTATTACTGCTTGCGTTGATCAGCGCTGGAAAGATCAACAGCGGTAAAAGAAAGGCGTATTTCTTCATATCAAAGGCCCTGAATTTATGATTTGTTATTTTTTTCCTGCAAGCCATTTCCTGACATTGCTGCCGGGCTCACTCGGGAGTGACCCGCATCACTTCTTCTATGGTGGTCATTCCAGCGGCAACTTTCTGTGCACCTGATTGTCTCAGGCTATACATGCCTTCCTTGATACATTGTTGGCTGAGCAGTGTAATGTCAGGATTTTCATTAACCATATCTTTAACCTGAGGGCTCATGGTTAAAATCTCATAAAGGCCGGCACGCCCACGATAACCCGTTTCACGGCAATCGAGGCAACCAACAGGCTGATAGACTTCTGAGGGTGCCGATGCGGGCCAGGGGTTTGTCAGGGCTTTCCAGCCACTGGTGTCCAGCGGTGCTTTCGCTTTGCAATTCGGGCAGAGGGTTCTGACCAGACGTTGTGCCATAACACCGAGCACGGTGTTTTTAATAAGATAAGGGGGGACACCAAGCTCAAGCAAACGGGTCAGGGCAGAGGGCGCATCATTGGTGTGCAGGGTAGAAATGACTAAATGCCCGGTCAGAGCGGCCTGAATTGCCATCTCGGCGGTTTCAAGATCACGGATCTCACCCACCATAATGATGTCAGGATCTTGCCTTAACAGTGCCCGAAGCCCTGAGGCAAAGGTCAGGTCGATGTTGTGTTGCACCTGCATCTGGTTGAAGGCAGGCTCCACCATTTCAATAGGGTCTTCGATAGTACAGACATTCACCTGATCCGTGGCCAGCTGCTTCAGTGTTGAGTAAAGCGTGGTGGTTTTACCAGAGCCCGTGGGACCAGTCACCAGAATGATACCGTTGGGCTGGCCTGACATGGCTTTCCAGCGCCGTTCATCTTCTCTGGAAAACCCCATATCGCTGAATGATTTGACCAGCACTTCCGGGTCAAAAATCCGCATCACCAGTTTCTCACCAAATGCGGTAGGTAATGTGGACAAGCGCAGTTCGACCTCATAGCCATCGGCGTTACGGGTTTTCAATCGTCCATCCTGCGGCTTGCGCTTTTCGGCAACATTCATGCGGCCAAGAATTTTCAGGCGGCTGGTCATTGCTGCGGCGACTTTGACTGGCATCTGATAAATCGAGTGGAGTACACCATCAATTCGAAACCGGAGATTGCATTGTTCCCGGCGGGGCTCAATGTGGATATCGCTGGCTCTTTGTTCAAAAGCGTATTGGAGCAGCCAGTCAACAATGTTGACGATATGCTGGTCGTTGGCATCCGGAGCCTTCATGCTGCCCAGCTCCAGCATCTGTTCAAAGCTATTGAGCGAGGCAGAAGTGACACCGGCCTCCGAGCTGGCTCCCATCACTGACCGGGCCAGACGATAGAACTCGACGGTATAACGTCGGATATCGGTTGGATTGGCGACAACCCGCCGGATTTCCCGGCGATTCACATGGCGCAGATTGTCTTCCCAGATTCGATGCCATGGCTGGGCAGAGGCCACCACTATCTCAGTGCTGGTCACCTCAACCGCAAGGATCTGGTGTCGCATGGCAAAGGCATGGGACATGATGGGGGTAATGGCCGTAGCATCAATCTTGAGAGGATCGATGTGGAAGTAATCCTGACCGGCCAGTTCGGCGAGCCACTGACACAGGCGCTCAATATCCAGCTTGTTACCCGGATGACAAAGATCCTCCAGCTCCAGCTCAGCCAGGTATTCCAGGGGGTGCAGACGGACTTGTTCCGGTGTGCGCGGGCGGCTGAGGATATCATCAGCGGTTGCCTGCTCGATATGCTTGCTTCTGACCAGGTCAGACACAACCATGGCCAGATCCAGCATTTGCTCCCTGTGTTGCAGGCCATCTGCTTTATTATTGTTCACGTGAAATACCGTTTGCAGCTGGAATTGCCTTATATTCTCTCTTTTTTTTCGGCGTGGGGACAAATGGATTTATTGTTTCAGTAAATAGAGGGTTGAGCTGCTCTATCGATATATCACTGAGCTCGGCGGGCCAGACAGGCGTCAAAACCTGCCCGTCCAGTTTATTGGTGCGCAGCGGCCACTCCCATTCGCCCCGACGGGTCAGGCCATTGATGCTTTCTCCCCGGGTTTTCAGAGTCTGGATATATTGCCCGTTAACTTCACGAATCCGCAAAGCCACCCTGGCCTGGTTGAGTCTCAGGTCCCGGGTATCAAAGTAGGTATTCCCAAGGTGAAGGGTTTCTGATGGCTGTACTGCATGCTCCTGCCAGAATGGGTGACTTTTCAGCGGCTCAATCTGATCGGCAGGCACAGACAGCTTTAATTCGGTTTCCTGGCTCATTTTCTTATCCACAATGCGGTTGTCAAATTCTATCGGACGGAGAAATTATATAAAAATCATAGGTTCACGGGTAAAGGCACTCTGTGCTGCGCGCGCCAGCTGATGCGCATATGTGCAGGAATTGAAACGGCCTTCTATAATCAGGCGTTCAACCGGATGGATTTGAAAAATGCCTACCAGCAACATACTGGCGAGTGTTTTCGGCCGCTCACCAATAGGACCTATTCAAAAGCACATTACCACTGTTCACAAATGTGCGTTACAGCTGGAGCCATTCTTTCAGGCAGTGTTTGCCGAAGAGTGGGAGACGGCGTGTGAGGTTCAGCAGACAATCACCAAATTTGAGCACGAAGCGGATGTCATCAAGCGAAGTATCCGCCGGTCACTTCCCAAAAGCCTTTTTCTACCCGTTCCCCGTACCGATCTGCTGGAAATCGTGACCGTTCAGGATAAAGTGGCTAACCGTGCCAAGGACATTGCAGGCCTTGTGTTAGGAAGAAAGATGGTTATTCCTGAATCCATGCACGAAGCATTCATTACCTATGTACGCCTTTCAATTGCCACAACTGCACAGGCATTGAAAGCCATTCATGAGCTGGACGAGCTTCTGGAAACGGGTTTTCAGGGGCGGGAAGTTGATCTGGTGGAAAAAATGGTTGAAGAGCTGGACAACATTGAGAGCGAAACTGACAGGGACCAGGTAAAAATACGCCGTATGCTGTTTGATCTTGAACAAACGCTGCCACCGGTTGACGTCATGTTTCTGTATCAGATTATCGAGTGGGTGGGCGATCTTGCGGATCGGGCTTCCCGTGTTGGTAGTTACCTCCAGTTGTTGCTGGCCCGTTAACTGAACCGGATGCAGACTGATGAGTATTATCGCTGAATATGGCACAGTTTTCCTTATCCTGGCCTGCCTGTTTGGGTTTTTTATGGCCTGGGGGGTTGGGGCCAACGATGTTGCCAATGCCATGGGGACGTCGGTTGGTTCGGGAGCCCTGACGGTTAAACAGGCTATTTGTATCGCTATCCTGCTGGAGTTCACCGGTGCTTATCTGGCAGGCGGGTCGGTCACTGAAACCATACGCAAGGGGATTATTGATCCATCCTTACCCCTGCTGGCTGGGAACCCCAATCTGCTGGTATATGGCATGCTGGCTTCGCTGCTGGCTGCGGGCACCTGGTTACTGATCGCTACACACTACGGCTGGCCGGTGTCCACTACCCATTCTATTGTTGGGGCCATTGTCGGTTTTGCGGCTGTTGGTATCTCTGCCGACACCGTCAGCTGGGGAAAAGTGGCAGCCATTGTTGGCAGCTGGGTTGTTTCTCCCCTGATGTCAGGGCTGTTCGCCTTCCTGATTTTTGTCAGCGTGCAGAAGCTGATTCTGGATACTGAAAATCCCTTCAGAAACGCCAAGCGCTATATGCCCCTTTATATGTTTCTGGTTGGCTTCATGATGTCGATGGTGACGCTGATCAAGGGCCTCAAGCATATTGGCTTGCCGCTGGATTATACCGAAAGCACTGTGCTCTCACTGATTATCGGCTTGGTCATAATGTTTATTGGCCAGATGGCGCTGGCAAAAATAAAGGAAGATATTCAGGCGGATATGTCGTTTCATTTCTCCAGTGTGGAGAAAGTCTTTGGGGTTATGATGATTTTTACCGCCTGTTCCATGGCCTTTGCCCATGGTTCCAACGATGTGGCCAATGCGGTGGGGCCATTGGCAGCGGTTGTCAGTGTGGTGATCAGTGGTGGTGAAATTGTCGGCAAGTCTTCCGTTCCGCCCTGGGTTCTGCTGGTGGGTGCTGTAGGTATTGTGGCAGGGCTGGCGACCTGGGGCTATAAGGTCATGGCTACCATAGGTTCTCATATCACCGAGCTGACACCCAGCCGGGGTTTTGCCGCAGAGCTTGCGGCCGCTTCTACGGTGGTGATGGCCTCCGGCACTGGCTTGCCAATCTCCACAACCCATACGCTGGTTGGTGCAGTTCTTGGCGTGGGACTGGCCAGGGGGATCGGCGCTTTGAACCTCCGCGTTATCAGCACCATCTTTATGTCCTGGCTGGTCACGCTGCCAGCAGGAGCGATTCTGGCGATTATTTTCTTCCACTGCCTCAAGTTGATTTTTGGCTAGCAAACCTTGAATTAGTTTCCAATAAGGCCTGCCCTGTTTATCATCTTAAGAGACTCCCTTCATTAGACGGTGATAATCAGGGTTATGAGCAGTCAGCAGCCAACATTTCAGCATGCACTTTCAAGATTGATCGAGATACCTTCTGTCAGCTCAACCCTTCCTGATCTGGATATGAGTAACCTGCCGGTTATCAATGAGTTGGCGGTGTGGTTGGAAGCGATGGGGTTTCAATGCGAGATTCAACCCCTGCCCGGGGCTCCTCACAAGGCGAACCTGATTGCAACTCTTGGCAGTGGCCCGGGAGGTTTGGTACTGGCCGGGCATACGGATACGGTTCCTTACAATGACAGCCTGTGGAAAAGTTCACCGTTTGCCCTGGAAGAAAGAGATGGCCGGTTTTATGGATTGGGCGTCTGCGATATGAAAGGCTTCTTTGCCCTGGTCATGGAAGCGGTTCGGGGGTATCTGGACACGCCACTGAAAGCACCACTGATCATTCTGGCCACGGCGGATGAAGAGTCCTCAATGAATGGTGCTCGTGCCCTGGCGGAACTTGGTCGACCAAAAGCGCGGTATGCTGTGGTGGGAGAACCTACCGGGATGCGACCTATTCATATGCACAAAGGCATTATGATGGAGCGTATTCAGATTCTCGGGCAATCCGGCCATTCCAGTAATCCGGCACTGGGCCGTAATGCCATGGAGACAGCCCACAAGGTGATCACTGACTTGATGCAGTTTCGCGCCGAACTGGCCGAGCGTTATCAGAACCCTGGCTTTACCATTCCGACCCCTACCTTGAACCTGGGTTGCATTCATGGTGGCGACAACCCTAACCGGATTTGTGGGCAGTGCCAGCTGGACTTCGATATTCGTATGCTGCCGGGGATGGACAGCGAACAACTGCGGCAGCAAATTCGTCAGAGGCTTTTGCCAATTGCTGAAGCGGATCAGGTTGAGATCTCACTCGAAGCAATTACACCGGCTATTGAAGCTTTTGCCGGTCCTGAGAATTCGGATCTGGTGGCTGCCTGTGAAAAGCTGACAGGGCATCAGGCAGAAGTCGCAGCCTTTGCTACTGAGGCTCCATTCTTTAGCCGACTGGGTATGGATACCGTGGTATTGGGACCAGGTGATATTGATCAGGCACACCAGCCAGATGAATACCTCTCGCAGGAACGGATAAAGCCAATGATTGCTATTTTGCAGTCATTGATCAGACAGTACTGCTTATCTTGAAGAGAAGTACTGCACGATGTTCTTATAACCTGAGCATGTGATACTCAGGACGGCCTTTAATAGAGTGTGTCATGGATAAACAAGTGTGGCTTGCGTGAAAAAAAAGGAAAATTCAGCAGACAGCGCAGAAAAGTACGTGAAGTTTTTCCGTCAATCATCACCCTATATTCATGCCCACAGGGGGAAAACCTTTGTGATCATGCTTAGTGGTGAAACGCTGGCTCACCCCAACCTTGGTAATATCATCAGTGATATTGCACTGATGAGCAGCCTGGGTGTCCGCCTTGTGCTGGTACACGGTGCCCGCCCTCAGATTGATGAGCGTTTACGGGAACGTGGCATTAAAACAGTGATTCATCAAGGCGGGGCTGGCAATGGCAGAGTGCATAATGAACGACGGGTCACTGACAGGCAGAGCCTTGAGTGTGTCAAAGATGCTGCAGGAAATATGCGAGCCCTGATTGAATCAAGGTTCTCGGTGGGACTGGTGAACTCGCCCATGCATGGTGCCAGGATTCGTGTTGTCAGTGGTAACTTTGTGACCGCCAAACCCCTGGGTGTGCTTGATGGTATCGATTTTAAGCATACGGGCGAAGTTCGGAGGATAGACAGCCAGGCCATCGATCATCTGCTAGACAGTGGTTATGTGGTGTTACTCTCCTGTCTCGGGCTTTCCCCCACCGGAGAGATTTTCAATATTGAAGCAGAGGAAGTGGCTACCCGCACTGCCATCAGTCTGCAAGCTGAAAAATTGATACTTTACGCTGAGCAGCAGGGGATTTTTGATCACCTGGGGAATCTGATCAATAGAATTTCTCCCCATGAAGCCATTAAAGAACTTGAGTCGCAGACTGGTGAATCCAGGCGACTACTGTCCTCCGCCGTGACCGCTTGCTCCGATGGTGTCGAACGGGCCCAGATTATCAGCTATCAGGATGATGGATCACTGCTGATGGAGCTGTTTACCCGTGATGGGGCCGGTACGCTGATTTCCAGAGATCACTATGAAGAAGTCCGTGGTGCAACCATTGAGGATGTGGGCGGTATTCTTGAACTGATCCGTCCTTTCGAGGAAAAAGGCATATTGCGCCGTCGCTCCCGAAAAGAATTGGAACGGGAAATAAAGCTGTTCAGTGTCGTGTTGCTGGACGGCATGATCATCGGCTGTGCTGCTCTTCATCCGTACTATGAAAATGGTACCAGTGCTGCAGAACTGGCCTGTGTTGTGGTCCATCCTGAATATCGCAGTGCACAGCGCGGTGATCGTTTGCTCGCCCATATTGAAGCGTTGGCAGAAGAACAGGGCATGAACGAAATCTACGTCATGACCACCCAGACTACCCATTGGTTTATTGAGCGGGAATTTGCTGAAGTTGCCTGTGATGATTTGCCGGCAGAGCTTAAAGCAAAATATAACCCCAAAAGGCAGTCAAAGGTTCTTATGAAAACGATAGGAGGCTGATCGAGAATACTGCCCGTCCCGGCGACAATTGTAATTAATGGGTTCCTTCTATCAATGACTCCCAAGCCCCGTTCGTCCTGAGCGGAGTCGAAGGGCGTAAACACCACACCCTGAATAAAGACTGTGCCAATCACCCTTCGACTCCGCTCTGGGTGAACGGAGATTGTACACATCAAACTCATTGAAATGGTGTGCTAGAGCAACGCAGGAGCAGTAGTCGCGTAGGGCAGTCTATTCTCGGACAACCTCCTGGGTTAACTGCAAACGAGCAGGCTACTTCCCGGTTTTTTTACTGTCAGAAACCCACTGAAGGAATCGTTCACGGGTTGTTTCATCCGCCTGGTTGTACCAATACTGCAGCATGCTTTCACTCATTGGCTGAGCCATTGCCGGTGCTGGCATGACAGAAGGTTGAGCAACCTGATATGAGACACCTTGCGGGTTAGCAATATAAACGGTTCCGGCCATTGCCCGAACAGCCGCCGGGCTGTCAGACAGGTTAAACTTCTGGATATCCTCCAACGTGTCTCCGCCGATTAACAGCCCGGATTTATTAAGCACGCTGAACTCAAAGGGAATCGCCTGACCTTTGGCATTGGTAATTGAGAATTGGGCCTTTGGCGACTGTGACAGTTTATCGGTATCCCTTGCTGTTTTCAGTCTCGGGGCATTAATGGTGTAGGCCTGATCACCAGACAGGTCAAACGTCATGATATACGGGCTGGTGGTAAACATTTTGGTATCACCACCGTCCCTCACCAGCGTTTTCAGCTGAAATACCAACTGATGACGGCCGTTGCCAAGAGAGAGGTCCTTCTTGCTGCCCAGATGATCGGCATCTTTACCATCAAGAACCAGCAGCTTTGTTTTCTCAGGCAGTACCAGTGTATTGTCAGCAATAACCGGCATGGCCAGAGTGGATACCAACAGTGCACCCAACAGACGACGTACAAACATAAGGCAGTGTTCTCCTATAGACAATCTATCGATTATAGGTTGGTACAACTACCGGTTCGTATTGTTGCTTTCCGAAGTTGTGGGCTTGAACTGTGGGCAGCGGCGCTATCGATGGCCAGGACACGGCTAAACCGGATCAATCGGGCGCTGGTTGCCAATTGGGTGTTGAGGGGATTGAGAAGAGTTATATTTGCTGCCAATAACATAAGTAATAATGCTGTGGAACAGCCTGAGAGTCTCTTCGTGCTTCTGGTAACTTCCTTCTCTTTGTGCTTTTTCAATCCAGGTTCTTAAGTCAAGCAGTTCGTCCAGACTATCGAGTTCTCTGATTTCCTTGAGTGCCAGGCCTTCTGATATTTCTCCTGTACGAAACCGGATAATCAGACGGCCACAGGGTTGGTTTCGGATAGAGTGCAAGAAATCCTCTGATGATAAACGCTGATGTTTATTGTGAGCATGCTGATCCGCTGATTCTCTCACCCGGTCAGCCCCTGGAGTATATCTGCGTTCCTGGCCTTCGGATACAGTAGTAACAACCCGTACACTATTACCAATCAGTGTTTTGGCTATTTGTTTGTTCCAGTTGGCGCTTTTTTCCTGAACAACACGATAGAATGTACCGAATGCACTGTTAATTTCCTGATCAAGCAACTGTTGTAAGGCGGCATGTTTAAGGATAACTATCGCGGCTTCTTCATCACTCATTGACTCATACGGCCCTTTGTTGAGTAGTTCACTTCGCTGTCTGGCTTCTTCCAGACTGTTGCCAATGTCTTCCATTGATTTTATCGACTGGAGTAAATGATCAACCATTGGCTCCAATTCCTGTTTGGCCAGTGAGCGTAGCGTACCAACTTCCTCGCGCCCTGTTCTTAGCCGTTTGCCAAACAGTTGTCTGGTATAATCAGGCTGCTTTTTAATAATCTTTGCCATTCTCTTTTTATTAACTTTGGTATTTGCATGATCGGCAGCCATATCCGTAAAAAAGAAAGCCACATAGCACAAGACTCCACTCAAAGTAATCTTTGGAGCGACAGGGGTTAAATTGATGGTGCTTCCTCTTTTTCCAGCTATTTTGAAAATTTTTACCAGGTTTTTATATAAGGTTCCTTTGACTTGGGTATAGAAAAAATCCTGAATCATGCTTTTCAAAATCCCGGCTGATTTAAAGGCCGCAGATTCTTGTTTAGGCTCAATTCCCACATTGTCAGAATCCGGTTGGCTCGCTGTGTGCCGGGCAGGATTCATCCAGTGAGGAATGATTTGCTGCATCCATTTTTTTTCATTGGTTTTTATCTGGTAGCCGTGAATGGTTAACTTTCTGTTTGTGGTGACACTCTTGAACAGTTCTTCTCTTTTTTCAGGAGGCATATCTTTAAATTTTGAATTCCACAGGTCTTCCAGATCCTTTATATGCCGGTTTTCAAGAATGGTGCGGCTGATCACGACATTCTCGATAAGCTTGTCAAAGTAAAATAAATTGGCTTTCAGTTTTTTTCTTCGCTCAAAGTACAGTGCTTTCTCATTCTCTAAAGCAATAGACTCTGCCAGTGTCTTCTGTTCCTTTTCTGCCATTGTTTTGAGTTTTATTGCCTGTTTTTCGAGATCGGCATAAGCGTTGTATATCTGTGAAAAGGTTTTATGAGTGCATCGATAACGAAGTTTGTTGATGAGCTTTTTTCTTTTCTTGTCGTTTGACTTATCAAAGTTGGTATAGTCAAAGTCAGCGTATTTTTTTATTTGTTTAAGTCCTCTGACCATCCTGACCCTGCGCCAGAGTTCGGTACTGGAAGACCAGAAAGCGATGTAACCCAGGTCAGTGATCAGTCCGACAGCAACGGCAATACCAATGGCAATTCCAGCAGGTGGGAAAATAGCAGTGAGGATGGCTCCAGTAAGTAAAATAAAGAAATTGTAAATCTGGTTTCGTTTATTGCGTAAGATATTTCTCTTTATTCTGTTGCCAATATCTTTAAGGTGTATATTTGCAAAAAAACGTTCTCCTGAAGCCAGTCGTTGAATATGTTTACTGTCTTCTTTCTCGATAAAATGACCTGTTTTCTTCGGCTCAGGTAGCTGAGGAAGTGGCGGCTGCTGATGATCGAGGGCTGCACTGTCAATACTTTTTACTTTATTGCCGGTTGCTGATTTTTGTTCTTCAATGGGCAGAACCAGGTTGTTTCGTAACTCTTTTTTAAACTCAAGCATTCGTTCAAAAGTGAACGTTTTTTCATCTTTTATGCCAACCTTTATTAATAAGTTTTTAATATATTCATATTGTTGTTCAGGATGCACTCCATATTGCTCTCTTCCCTGAAGTTGTTGCTGCATGACGGGTAAGCCGGAGGTTTTTTCATACTGCATTGCCAGGCGAATTTTTCTATGGATATGCGTCAGTAGTACTTGCTGCAGGAAGCCATCAGGTGGTGTTTTACCTTTACGTAAATACTCATAGGCCATATCCATGCTGCTGAGTTGAATGGATTTGACGACAGCTTCCATCGTTTCTGTGCTGATAGCGATATTTCCATCCGAAATACCCAGTCTGCCATCTTCTGATCGATGCAGCTTGATGTGGCCAGCATGCAGTTTTAATGCAGCAAGTACCTTCTGTGGGTTCTCTGGATTGTATTTGGTCAGATCATCAACCAGATCACTCACTGTCATTGAGGGGGCAGGGTGAATAAAGCGATTTATTTTTTCCTTACAGAAAGAGATTAAACGGTTATGCCAGTGCCTGGATTCAATATGCTCAGCCGCTTGAATGGTGGTCTCAACCGATTTTATTTCCCGGGTATCCGTGGCGTGTTGACCTTTACCGGGTTCGGATGGCGGGTATCCTGCGTGGTGCGAAGAAATATGATCTGTAGATGGTATCCGGGGCATTCCTCATTCCCTAAGGTAACCCTTATTAAAGGCTTGAATTGACTTATTGATCATTTGTAAAAATGATGCATTGCCTGCCCAGCGAACAATATAGAAAACAGACAACTTTTCCATGCAACATGACAAGCTGTTCAACTAACTATAGACAATCAGAATTGGAGAAAAGTGCATTTCCTGCATCTGAAGCGGCAGGAAATGTGGCTTATACCAAGGGGGGAAGAGGAAAAACGACAGGTGCTGATATTCAGGTCCTGTCGAGCACCAGGTAACTGTAAGTCAGTGGCTGCTCATCTTCTGATTGGGTGTCTTCCCGGGAGATTTCCCGCCACTCCTGCGGGTTGATGTCCGGGAAAAAGGCATCACCGTCAAAACTTTGATACACCCGGGTCAGGTAAAGCCGGTCAGCCTGATCAATCGCCTGTCGATAGATCTGTTCGCCACCAATGACCATGATTTCTTCGTTACCGTTGATCAGGTTAGCCGCCTCCGCCAGGGCAATCCCATCATCCAGGCTGTGCACTACGCTGACGCCCTCATGGTGCCAGTTTTGATCCCGGGTAATGACGATATTGGTTCTGCCTGGCAGAGGCTTGCCCAGTGAGTCAAAGGTTTTCCGGCCCATGATCACAGGCTTTCCCATGGTAACCGCTTTGAAATAGCGCAGATCTCCCGGCAGATACCAGGGCATTTTATTATTGATGCCAATGGCGTTATTGTCTGCCACCGCAGCGATCAGGGCCAGTTTCATCCATGTTACTCCTTTTTTGAACCATACAGCTGTGAACCACAAAGACAACGCGTGTAAATCGCTGTGTCTTCCCGGTAGAAAATTTACGGCTTCGGGTTAAATACGCCAACATTCTCATGCCCTTCTTCCCGAAGGTGCATAGCATGCAGCTGACTCATTACACCCCTTTCGCAGTAGAGCAGGTAATGTCGATTGTTGTCCAGCTCCGGGAAGCGTGTGCGCAGCTGATAGAAGGGAATGATCACCACCTCGCGTCCGGGCATGGTAAATGGCTTTATCTCTTCTTCAGTGGGGTGACGAATATCGATAATCACTTCACCCTGATGTACTTCACTAACCACCTCAACTTCTTCCCGGGTCAGGTCATCCGCAATGATGTCGTGGATAGAGACCGTTCTCCGGCTTTGAATAGCATGTTCGAGTACATCGAAGTTGACCCGCTCCTCTTCTGCCACAATTCTCTCTACCCTGGCCCGGGTGGTGGGGTTTTTCGAGATCACTGCGCAGTATTCCGGAATATTACGAACGAATTCTTCAGTACCGATTTGTATGGATATATCGATGATTGCCTGCTTATCCATGGTAATCAGAGGCCGGAGCACCAGGGCATCGGTTACCGAGTCAATCACTGCCAGGTTAGGCAGTGTCTGGCTGGAAACCTGACCAATGGCTTCGCCGGTGACCAGTGCCGCCATCTCCATCTCTTTAGCCACCTTAGTGGCGGCCCTGAGCATCATTCGCTTGAGAATAACGCCCATCTGGGCGTTGTCCACTTTGGTCAGTATTTCTTCGACAACCCCTTCAAAAGGTACGGTAACGAACTTAACCTGGCGAGAAGAACCAAAGCGGTTCCACAGGTAGAAAGCCACCTCTTTTACTGCCAGCTCGTGGGCATGCCCACCCAGGTTGAAGAAGCAGAAGTGAGTGCGGATACCGCGCTTCATGGTCAGGAAGCTCGACACCGTAGAGTCAAAACCGCCGGAAATCAGCGAGAGAACCGGCTCCTGAGACCCGAGGGGATAGCCACCCAGACCTGCTCCCCGCTTCTTGGTCATAAAATAGCGGTCATTCTTGATATCAATACGAACCGTTATTTCAGGATTTTTCAGGCTGACCCCTTTGGCTTCGGTCTGCTGGATAAGGCCGCCACCGACAAATCGCTCTACCTCAATGGACTGGAAATCGTGCTTGCCGGTCCGGTTACAGCGAACGCAGAATGTTTTGCCCGCCAGTGTTTCTGAGTGAGCCTCAACGGCTTTTTCCAGAACATCGTCCAGGCTGACCAGCTTGTGCTCCGCCACCTGTAGCCAGTAGGCTATGCCCGGGATATGGCTTAACAGGTCACCGACCTCTGCCATCAGGATCTGATCATTGCTACTGGTCGTGACTTCTATATGATCCCATACACCGCAGACATCGATATTCTCATCCACACGCTTGAGAATGGTGCGAATATTTTTACGCAGCATTTTAATAAAGCGTTTTCTTACCGGGGCACTTTTAATGGTGATTTCCGGAAACAGTTTGATGATGAACTTCATGGATCAGGAGACCTTGTGGGCTGGGTAGTCAAGGCGGGTAGGACGGATAACTTAACCATTCGTTAACGGCGCATTATACCGAATAACCGAGAGCTCTGGCACCCTTGTAGCACGTTGCAGGATGACCCCGGGAAACCGGCTTATATGGATCGTAATTGGTATTTGTCTCTATGCCGGTAAGTAATGCTGCAAATCCCCTGTCAAAGGGGTTACACTGTCAGCCGCTGTTTGGTCAGATGGGTGTAGTAAAAGCTGTTTGCACTTATTTGGTGCGCTTATGGTTTTCTCTGCACCGTATCGGGCGGGCTTTTTCCGGATCTTGAGGTGCCTTGCATTGTTCAGGTGCGTGAGAGCCGTGAACATGTGTACTTTGAGCAGCCTGAGGAGGATAAGGCAAGCAAAAACTGTGTGAACCGGTCTGGTATCTGGCTGTTTCCCGGTCTCTTTTTGCTCAATGTTTGCCTTTTTTCAGATGTTCCACTGAAAAGCACTGTTTTTGTCCATCCCATCTGATCAAGTTGCAAAATGTGGCATAGCTATTGCTCATGGTCCAGCAAACGAATCTCCTGGCTGCTCGTTGATGAGACAGCAAAGAGATTGATCAGTAAACCGCCTGATCTGGTTGCCAGTGCGGTGTTTGTCCGGTTTTTTTGTCCTCCAGAGGGGAAATAATAAATGTCGAAGACTCTTAGCCTGATTAAGGAACATGACGTTAAGTGGGTTGATCTGCGTTTCACCGATACCAAGGGTAAAGAGCAGCACGTATCGATTCCCATTGGTGAAATAGACGACGAATTCTTCGAAGTCGGCAAAATGTTCGACGGTTCCTCTATCGCTGGCTGGAAGGGCATTAACGAATCCGACATGATTCTGATGCCAGATGACAGCACGGCTGTCATCGATCCATTCACTGAAGCCACCACCCTTAACCTGCGCTGTGACATCGTGGAGCCATCCACCATGCAGGGTTATGAGCGTGACCCACGCTCTGTTGCCAAGCGTGCCGAAGAGTACCTGAAGTCTACCGGCATTGCCGACACTGCGTTCTTTGGTCCTGAGCCAGAGTTCTTTGTGTTTGACGACGTTAAGTGGAGCGTTGATATCTCCGGTGCTTCTTACGAAGTGAACTCAGAAGAAGCGGCATGGTCTTCCAACGCCAAATTTGAAGGCGGCAACATCGGTCATCGTCCAAAAGTGAAGGGCGGTTACTTCCCGGTACCACCGGTTGACTCCCTGCACGACCTGCGTGCCGCCATGTGTGATGCCATGGAAGCCCAGGGTCTGGACGTTGAAGTTCATCACCACGAAGTAGGTACTGCTGGTCAGTGTGAAATCGGTGTCAAGTTCAACACCCTGGTAAAGAAAGCTGACGAAGTTCAGATTCTGAAGTACGCAGTGCATAACGTTGCTCATGCCTATGGCAAGACCGCTACCTTTATGCCGAAGCCACTGGTAGGCGACAACGGCTCCGGTATGCACGTTCACATGTCTCTGTCCAAGAACGGCGAGAACCTGTTTGCTGGTGACGGCTATGCAGGCCTGTCTGAAGAAGCCCTGTACTACATCGGTGGTGTAATCAAGCATGCCAAGGCCATCAATGCCTTTGCCAACGCTTCTACCAACTCCTACAAGCGTCTGATCCCGGGCTTTGAGGCTCCGGTTATGCTGGCTTACTCGGCCCGTAACCGCTCTGCTTCTATCCGTATTCCCTACGTGAACAGCCCTAAGGCCCGTCGTATTGAAGTACGTTTCCCTGACCCCACTGCCAACCCATACCTGGCCTTTGCGGCCCTGATGATGGCCGGTCTGGACGGGATCAAGAACAAGATCCATCCTGGCGATGCGGCTGATAAGGATCTGTACGATCTGCCACCAGAAGAAGCGGCCGAGATCCCAACGGTTTCTGCCAGCTTTGAAGAATCCCTGGCTGCCCTGGACGCTGACCGTGAGTTCCTGACGGCCGGTGGCGTATTCACAGACGACATGATCGATGGTTACATTGAACTCAAGAAGGAAGAGTGTCTTGCCGTTAGCCAGACAACTCACCCGGTAGAGTTTGATCTGTATTATTCTGTCTAAACCGTTTTTGCAGACCGGATAAGCTGTCGTTTAACCTCAAGCCAGAGCGAAAGTTCTGGCTTTTCTCTTTCTGATGAACCCTGTAAATGCACGACTGAATGGATGTAGGCGGCAGACGTACACAGGGGCCATTACCGGGAAATAACCAGCATGCGTTTTCCCCGTTACTACCTGTTAAAAAGTCTTGGTAACTATTAAGCTAACCAGTGCTCAACACGATATAAGCCGGATATGACTTCACTAAGGCAAGAGGCTCATGAATATAAAAAAGGCAATGGTTTGGTCTTTTCTGGCGGTGATTCTGCCCCTGGTATCAGTGAACTTTGCGTTTGGCACGATTTACAAAACAGTGGATCAGGACGGAAATGTGATCTTTACTGACTCCCGACCTGCGGATCAGCCCAGTGAGGAGGTCAAGTTACGCCCGATTACGCCAATGTCTCCAGCACCGGAGAATAAGCCTGAATTACCAAAACCTGCTCAAAAAGTGAGCAAGAAGCCCTACGGCAGACTGCAGATTATAGAGCCAGCCAATAATGCCACGGTGCGTAACCAGGGAAATTTCACGGTAAAAATTGTCACAGCACCCAAAATCATTGATGGTCACAAAGTTCGCCTGCTGCTTGATGGAAAGGTGGTGGCGGGCCCCAAGCGAAATTTAACCTTTGAACTTGAGAATGTGGATCGTGGTACCCACAACCTTGTCGTGGAGATCATTGATAACCAGGCCAAAGTCATTCAGTCGTCCAGCAATACGATCCATGTCCATCGAATCTTATTCACGCCCGCAGTATCTATAAACCCTCCTGCCTCCTGACGGCTGCACCAAAAAGGGGAGAGTGAGCTATAGGCTTTCCCCCACACTTTCAGACCAGCCCATAGTTTTGCTAGTTTAATCTCCATAAACCTGGTGCTCTGATTATATTAATGCACTATTATGGTGCAATTGAAGCTGGCAAGTTGGAATTAACGTTTGAGCATCTTTTCGATGGTACGTACTGATATGGCCCGAATAGATGAAATATCAGGCAGGTTGGAAGTTTCACGGTAAAAAGTCTGGCTTGCCATCAAGGGTGGTTTGGTTTTTGCATTAACGATAGCCAATACCGTTTCGCATCAGATTCAGGTCAACAGAGCCTGAAATGCACCATAAAAGTAATAACAATACCTGACCATGAAGCAGCTTTTACCTGGCTCTTTAGAAGAGATAATCCCTGAAACAGGAACTATGCAAAACATCATTCTGGATAACCTGAATACCGTGGTGATGGTGCTCGACCGGGAGTTCCGGGTGATTACCCTGAATCCGGCGGCAGAAACCCTGCTGGATACCAGTTTGAAAAGGATTCTGAACCAGCCGGTAACCACGGTGATTCCTGACGAAAACTTCAAGGCTGATCTGGATCGCAGTCTGTCTCAGTATCAGAAGTTTACCCGTCGGGAAACCGACTTTCCCATCAATGGGGAGATGATCAATGTGGATTACAGCATTTCACCCATCACCTGCGGGGAAGCAAGGCTGCTTCTGGAAATCAATCCCCGTGACCGGGTTCAGAAAATTACCCGGGAAGAGTCTCTGATCGCCAAGCAGGAAACCTCCAGAATTCTGGTTCGGGGGCTGGCCCATGAAGTAAAAAATCCCCTTGGCGGTATTCGTGGCGCGGCTCAGCTTCTGGCCAGGGAACTGGAGGACCAGGGGCTGAAAGAATTTACCGGGATTATTATCCAGGAAGCGGATCGGCTCCGTGACCTGGTCGACCAGATGCTGGGGCCGCTTCAGCCACCAAAAATGGAAGACCTGAACATTCATGAAGTACTTGAAAGGGTGATGCAGTTAATCAATGCCGAAACCGGTGGAGAACTCAGGCTCAAACGAGACTACGATCCAAGTATTCCCGATATACCGGGTGACTTTGAACGAATGATACAGGCCATTTTGAACCTGGTGCGCAATGCCATGCAGGCCATTGATCAGGCTATGCCGCGATCTGAAGGCCTGATCACCCTGAGAACCCGTATTGCAAGACAATTTACCATCGGCACCCAGCGACGGCGGCTGGTTTGTCACTTGTCCATTATTGATAACGGGCCAGGAATTCCGCCTGATCTGATCGACAATATTTTCTACCCCATGATCAGTGGTCGTGCCGATGGAACGGGCCTGGGGTTACCCATGGCACAGTCCATCATCAGCCTGCATCAGGGATTGATTGAGTGTGAGAGTAAGCCGGGTGAAACCATTTTTAACGTGTTCTTACCCATCACCAGAGAACCGCTTTCGCTGGATATGACACAGGAGTGAGGTATGAGTTTGAGTTCCAAAGTCTGGATCGTGGATGACGACCAGGCAATACGCTGGGTTCTGGAGCGGGCCCTGAATTCAGCCGGTATCGAAACACAATCCTTTGATGCGCCGGAAAAAGTGCTGGCAGCGCTGGAACACAGTGAACCGGAGGCCCTGATCAGTGATGTCCGGATGCCGGGCATGAACGGTTTGCAACTGATGAAGGCGGTTCATGAACGGAAGCCGGATATTCCCGTTATTATCATGACGGCACACTCGGATCTGGACAGCGCCGTGTCTTCCTACCAGAGCGGAGCATTTGAGTACCTGCCGAAGCCTTTTGATATTGATGAAGCGGTAGCGCTGGTCAAGCGCGGTCAGGAACATCGCCAGCAACAACTGGCTGAGGCAGCGGTTCCGGAGGCCTCCCTGCAACAGGAGGAGTCTACGGAGATTATCGGTGAAGCCCCTGCCATGCAGGAAGTGTTTCGTGCCATTGGCCGCCTGTCGCACTCCAACATCACCGTATTGATTAATGGTGAATCCGGCACCGGTAAAGAGCTGGTGGCCAGGGCACTGCATCGCCACAGCCCCCGGGCGGAGCGATCTTTTATTGCCTTGAATATGGCAGCGATTCCCCGGGACCTGATTGAGTCTGAACTCTTTGGTCACGAAAAAGGTGCATTTACCGGTGCCGGAGGCATGCGTCGTGGGCGTTTTGAACAGGCCGGTGGTGGTACCCTGTTTCTGGATGAAATTGGCGATATGCCCGCCGATACCCAGACCCGCTTACTGCGCGTGTTGGCCGATGGCGAATTTTACCGCGTGGGTGGGCACACGCCGGTTAAAGCCGATGTGCGAATTATTGCAGCGACCCATCAGAACCTTGAAAAACTGGTGGCAGAAGGCAAGTTCCGTGAAGATCTTTTTCACCGACTGAATGTCATCCGGGTACATCTGCCAAAGCTTAAGGATCGTCGTGAAGATATTCCACGACTGGCGCGTTTCTTTCTGGACAAGGCAGGCAAAGAGCTTGAAGTGGAACCGAAAATCCTGCACCCTGAAACGGCCGGTTACATCAGCACTCTGGACTGGCCCGGTAACGTCCGGCAGTTGGAAAACACCTGTCGCTGGTTAACTGTGATGGCCTCTGGCCGTGAAGTGCTGGTCTCTGACCTGCCCCCAGAGTTGATGGATAAGGGAGACAGTGACCTGGGTTCGGTAACCGGCTATGGCAGCTGGCAGCAACTGTTCCGCCAATGGTGTGATCGTGAGCTGGCAGCGGGGCAGGTCGGCATTCTTGATCAGGCGGTGCCTGCCTTTGAAACCATTGTTATTGAATCAGCACTGGCCCATACCGGTGGCCGTAAAAAAGATGCAGCAGAGTTACTGGGATGGGGCCGGAATACGCTTACCCGGAAGATTAAGGAGCTGAACCTGGAGCCTTCAGCGCCTTTGGAAGAGCCCTCAGCGCCTTTGGAAGAAGAGCTGATTGGTTAAGTACCGCAATATCTAAGGGCATAAACGACACGGAGACAAAAAGTTTTTATATCGTATTTCTGTTTCCATGGTTAAAAAGCTTACTCCTGATATAAGGAAATTTTACAGGACATAAGGTCAATAGTACGTCTTTCACACTGCCTATACTGAAAACAGGATGTGGCAGTAAGGCAGTAGCATCATGGAACGGACTCTATCTCTACGCCAGAGAATTGGCGCATTTTTCCTATTTGGTATATTTGCCGTCACTTCGTTGACATACGTTGAAGCAGCGACCCAGGGAAAACCGGGTAACACCTCCACCGGTTCATTTTCTATCACGCTCATTGTTTACCCGTCCTTGCAGTCGCAGGTTGTCATTGTGGATGAGAGTGCAACGGATGAAAACGGTAATCCGGATATTATCCCAACCAGTACGCTGAGTTTTGATCGCCCGGTTTCCCTCTGTGTCTCAGGGCGTGGCTTATCCCAATTCAGCCTGGCCTCCAGCGGTGCCGACGGTGTTGATTTAAGCGTCTCTGAGCCAGCGGGAGAAACCCGGATTACCGGGCAGCCCTCCGCCATATTTGGTGTTGAAAACGACTGCCGTAACAGCAGCAGACAATTGACTGCCCAGCCGGTAGCCGGTTTTCAGGGCTCAAAACAGCCTGCGACGTTATTGATTCAAGCCGAGTAAGGGTAAGTTTCAGGCAACTTAGGCAGTAAAACCCATTTGAGATTATTTTTCGTGGCAATAGAATAGCGGAATATTGTTCATCCCCTGTCGCCTCAAACCTCCCTGGCTTATGCAGCGAAGTTTGGCCCGGGGCAAACCGGAATTGCCATTATATGTTCATGAAACGTCTTGTCCGTGGAGCCTGCCTGCTGGTCACTCTTATCGCCAGCTCACAAGTGCTGGCAACCATGTCTCTTGATCGTATGATCGTCTACTTCAAGCCAGACCAGCTGCCACGGCAGGATGTGGTGGTCTCCAATCCGGATAAAGAAAATCTCTACCTGCAAACTGAAGTGTACAACGTCATCAATCCCGGTACGGAGCAGGAAGAACGTATTCGGGTAACAGACCCCAATGACATCAAACTGCTGGCCACACCGGGAAAAGCCATTATTCCGCCCAATGGCCGTAAAACCGTAAGGTTGGTGAGTCTGGAAACCCCCAAAGATAAAGAGCTGGTCTATCGAGTAACCTTCCGTCCTGTGGTTGGTGACCTGGAAGCCAAACAAACCGCCATCAAACTGCTGGTAGCCTATCAGGCCCTGGTCTTTGTGCGCCCTCAGAACCCTGAGTATAAAGTGGAGGGTAAATTGGATAATGGCAAAATGACGTTTACCAATAGCGGCAATATCAACGTGGTGCTTCGTAATGGAAAATACTGCACCAGTAATGCGCAAGAGAGCTGTACTGACCTGAGCGACGGTACTCGTATTTATGCCGGTGAAAGTTGGGAAATGCCTCTGCCCGAGGGTGCAGCAAAAGGTAAAGGGTTTATTCAGTATGGCCTGTTCGATGGTGAGTTTGAGGAGACTCAGAAGTTCTCTCTGTAAATACAGGCGATTTGTCGCTTGGTGAAGCTCCCGGTGGGATGATTCGAGAGTTCCTTAACAGAACCATCTGGCACCCTGCCGAAATCTTGGGAACAGGATTGCCGGAGACCCGGAAACAAATCAATATAGCTCTCCATGGCAATATGATTCTGATCCACTTTAACGGATAAGGTTTTGAGATCACGGGGCAGTGTCAGCACCACCTGCTCAAGGTCGGCAGTAGCCTTATGGTTGGAAAGCAGCAGGTCCTGATGTTTCTTCATATGGCTGGCCAGGGTATCCACCCCCTTGCTGGTATCCACCTGGTTACGACGCACCTTCCTCACTTCTTCTAATCGGGTCAGGCGGAACTCGTAACGTTCGACGGTCATTATTATCATCCTCATCACTTGCCTGGAGTGTCAAAGCCAGACCAGAGCAGTAGAAATGCAAATATTCAAACTGCTGCCTTTGAGTTACGGTCGGGAGCGGTGTTGTCAGTGCGGCAAAGTAAAGAGCAACGCAAACGAGAAATGAGTTTTGCCGGGCCGTAATGTTTGTGGTAAACAGGCTGTTTGTCAGTTGGTAGTTTTATTCGGTAGTGAGTTGTGAGATTTTCTGTTTTATGGGGAATTCTCCTCTTTCTTTCATTTCAGGTTGATGGATTACAGGGTAGCCGGGTTGAGCAGGGCGGTAACCAGCCATTCATAAATATGCCCGACGATAACTTCAGTGAGGTCTGGAGCGGCGAAGAAACGCTGGTTCTCAAGACATCCTTCTGTCTCACGGTTAGCCCAGGGGATGATATGAAAGAACTCAGATTTGGACCCTTGAGCACCGGCCTCTATAGAAGTGGACTTAATGACAGTTTCATCAGCAAAGTGGTGTTTACCGGCAAAGGCAAGGCGGTAGAAGGAAAAAAAATAGAGCTTCAGCCCGACAGGACTTCAGTAGCAACTATTGCCTCAGGCAGTTCTTCAGGTCCATCCCAGTGTCCTGATTATGAATTTGAACTGCAGATTCATATCGCCAGTAAAAAAATAGAAACGCTTGACTTGCTTGGACTGCAAAAGGCCTGGCTGGACTTCACTGTCGGGCCTCCTAGCCGCCGGGAGTCAAAAATAATCCGGATTGATCTGGATATTAAAACACTGTACCGCATCTCCGGCTTAAGTGATGTTGAGATTACCCCGGAAGATGGTGGCGGCGCATGGTTGTGGAAGGAAATGCTTTTTTGTGTGTATGGTACCCATGGCACTTATTACAGGGTGAGTCTGAAATCCGCCAGACGTCCCCTTGAGGGCTTTTACCTGTCAGACAGTACCAACCGGAACAAAATTTCTTATCGCATCAGTTTAAGGGGGGATGGGAGTTCAAATTGGAGTATTTTTAATGGTCCGGGTAAAAGCAAATATAAATATAAGAGCAGTCGCAGTAAAATCTGTAATGGTTCCACCAATGTCAGGTTACGGGTGGAGATTCTGAAGTCAGATCTTCCGGCACGCAGCGCAGGCAGTTACAGCGATGTTATGGAAATAACCATTGAGCCGTAAAGCAGACACGGAGTTTCAATGTAGTTTGCATTCGTTCCCACGCGGAGCGAGGTTGACCCGAAACCTGCGTCCCGAAACCCGGAAAAATGGTCTTGATGCAGGTCGGTTCGCAGGCGAGCCGACTCGTGGCCTACGCGGTGAGACCCTTTTATGGGTTTTGCGACAACCTCAGGAGCATGGGGACGAGAGAAAAAGTGTCCGGAAAAGTGAAGTAAGGAAAGGGATAAGCCAGATATTAGTATCAGTCTTCTCATAAAGGCTCAACGGTGAGATAAAGTGTGCCTTTGTATACTCCGGCTGGCTTACCATTTATCCATTTATCCAGAACCACAACCCTCACTTTAGTGTTGTTACTATCACTGCAATTTAGCGAGGTACTGCTGTTCTTTGCCTCCAGCCATTTTCCGGGATCGACCTTACTAAGCTTGGACCCATCGCTGGATAAACGCACCCTGTAGGGAATGGTGTTACTGCCATTGGAAAGAAGGAAGGGGGCGTTTGCTTCTGCGCCACCGCTGGCCTTTATACGATAATCAGCGCCCCCTGACACAAACACGCAAAAGGGCTCATCCTGGCGATAGCGATTATTGCCTCGTCTGGTCAGCACCATATCGTCCAACCCGCTGATCTTGACCAGGGTTGGCAAGTTTACCGTGAAATTAACATCAGAATGGTAGCTCGCTGAACCCTGACCGATATCAACGGAAAAGTTACCGCTGTAACTGCCTGGCAGGATACTTTGCAGTTCGGAAGACAGCAGCTCAAACCGAACCCATGCTTGAGAAAAGGGCTGATCTTCACAGGAGGTGGCACCTTGCTGATCCGAAGTCAGATTTCTCGGACCAGGCTCTTCCCAAATGGAGTCGCCACTTACTGGAGCACCACCACGCCACTTAAAAGCAACCGGCAATGTATTATTACCATTTCTTAAGACAAAATCGTCACCTGCCGTATCGCCATCCACCTGCACATCAAACGGTAAACGACTCCAGGCGTTGATATCACTGTTAGCAGAGGGTTTTGTATAGGAAAGAATACAATATTGCTGTTCGCCGTAAATCACAGAGCTGTTATTCATGATCTCTTCTGTCTGAATCGTGATTTCCTGGTCTTCCAGCCCAATCACGTCAGTGCAGCGTTCACTGTTTCCGGAAAGTGAGCTGCATTCCAAAGTAGCAAAAGAGAGAGGGACCCATAGAGTGAAAACGATAGGGGGAAAGCACTTTAGAACGATCGAGAAAATATCATACAACATAACTGATTACTGTCAGTGCCATCACTTCGCTCATACTGAGATAAAAGATGGCCAGACCCTGTTTTATTATTCTAACGTCTGACTGATGTTACAGACTCTATAGAGTTGGAAACCAGCCTTATCAGATCAGGCTTATATACAAGGAGCTAATGTGACGGATTTTTCACCCAAAATCCATCCGGTCAAACAGCGTCGTATAACAAAGTGGAGATTGATGATGGCTGGTTAGTCCGGAGTCACCGTAAATGTCATCGTATCGATGTAAGTGCCTGCTGGCTTATTAATATCTGGCACTATCACCTCTACGATCATGTTTGTTGATGAACATTGATAGTCATCGGTGGCTGAAAACCCCTCTTGGTCACTATTTTTATCGTAAGACTTACTGGTTGCTTTGGAGTCTGTAACTGTAAGTTCATAGTTGATGTAATTGTTATCTCCATTTTTCAGAGCGAATTTTTGTTCAGGCCGACTGGTTCCAGTCAGGCTGGATGCTTCCAGTGAAAATGTATTAGAACCCATGGCATAAACACAGAACCGGTGGCTACCTTTGGCAGAGTTTCCACTGGGAATAAGGGGAATATTGCCCAGTTGTGATATTTGAATAACAGGCAATATCCTAAGTGTGACCTCAAATTCCATCCAGGCTGGACCAAGGCTTTTACCGTCCATAGTGGACTCAGAACTAAACCGGAAAAGGCTGCGATAGTTTCCTGTCATTCCAGTTTTCAGGATGTCTTCCCGGCGAACAGTCGCAGTAATAATCAGCTCATTATTTCTGCACAGGCTAAACCCATTATTGCCAGTCAGGGTGATCGACTGCCCTGGTTTAAATTCAGTTTTATCCTGGGGGGCTCTACCCGCAACAGATTCGATTTCAAGGGTTACAGGTACAGAATGGCCGCCATTTTTCAAGATATATTTGCTATCAGATGCGGGGCCATAAATACTGACTTGCGGATCAAACATTGTACGAGGTCTGCCTTCTAAATAGGCAATGGTACAAAACTGACTTTTACCGCTGGTTTCGGTATTTCCGGGAACAGACTTCTGGCCATTCCAGTCAGGCAAAGGCAGCATATCGGGAAGGCGCTTCACTTTAACCCAGTAGTTACCGTCCTGATCACAGTTGTTGCCAACACAGTCTCTATCACCATAGGCCGTTGTTACTTGAAAAGCGGTAATGCAGAAAAGAAAGAACAGGCAAGTTGAGAGAGGTTTTGCCTTTTTTTTATAGGTTTGTGTGACAACAGCGCTCACAGTATGTCCTGATAAATAGGGATTGGTTGGTTATGTTTCCAGATTTTGACAGCCTGTAGCGTTCTGCAGGCTGACTAACGGGTAGAAATGACATTATTCGTCAATAGCATTTCGCCCGGTAATCGCCAGCTGGCCCTCCAGCAACGGTGCACACTGGGCATCGGCAAGATCTATGGTGCCCATCTGCAATACATAACCGGCATTCAGTGGTTTAACCGGTAGCTGACAGAGCCAGCCATTGTTCAGTTCTACCTGCAGGTTACCGACATCGGAACGGGTTTCCAATTGGAACATACCGATATCGTCTGTACTGCCAGGGAAGAGGCCCCCGTTAATACGGGCACCTTCCAGTGGCAGACCGTTAAACAGTAGTCGTCCAAACAGCAGCTGCAGGGGAATCGCTTCGTAATCCAGAGTCACCACATTGCCAGGGTAGAGGGTGACAGTTTTTTCCCGCTCATCAAAGCTGTAAAGGGTTTCACCGGCCGGACTCAGGCTGACCCGGTATTGCTCGTAGGGTGACAGGGCAATAATGGATGGGGAGCCGGCAATGGCATAACCACGACGCTGGCCATTTACCTTTACGTCAAATACATCACCGGGGCGGCCATCCAGATTCACCACCAGGGCGCTCTCGGCACGCTCTTCACCACCCAGGGCAAACACTTCACCGTCCGTCAGGAAGCTGGTGCTCATACTGCCGCCCCAGGAGGTGATACTGCTGTCACTGCTGCGGGTATGGCTGGCACTGAAGCTGGCCCGGCCATAGTGGTTGGCGTACTGCACGCTGCCATCCATACGTTCATCACCGGTGCCGCCTTCAACGCCTGCATCAACACGCAGATCGCCATCCAGCAGATGACCATCAACCCAGGAGGTAGAAAGCCGCAGTCGTTCAGAACTGTCGGTTTCACCATTCCGCTTGCTGATCTGTGCCCGTGGTGTGGCCCGGAAGTTCCAGCGGTCTGCACGGTAACGGAAGCTGAAGCTGACCAGGCCAATCTCGGTATCGCTGGATTTGCTCAGGCTCAGGGTCACATCGCCATCGTAATCAAAGGTGCGAAATAGAGTACGGCGATAGTCCAGGCTGTGAGTACGGGTCGGGTCCTGCTCTTCGTTGTTGTCGTCATAGCTCTGGTTCAGGCTGTAACGGTAGCCCAGGCTGCCGTCGAACAGGGGCATGGAAGCAGAAAAAGAGTGCTGTTCAAAGGCGTTGCCAAACAGGCCGGGTATTTCATTGCCATCATCATCAACATCGTTAGTCAGTGACTCATCGTGCCATAAACGACGGTAGTTTCCCGAAAGTGATAAGTCACCCAGACTCAGACGACTGTTGACGGTAAAACCCTTGCTGCCATTATCTGCCAGCATCAGTGATGGTGAGATCTCATAACGGTAGCCAAAGTGGTAAAGCCCGAACTCCATCAGGGCGTCGTCATTATTGATGGCCACCGCACCTGTGGCGGCCAGAGTATCAAGCACCCGACGGTTGGCTCCGGCGCGGGTCAGCCATTGTTCCGTCAGCTCTGGCAGGGCTTTATCCGCTTGACGGTTCACCACCCGGCCGGTTTCCATAAAGAACAGCCATTCGCCGCTGGGTGGAATCTGGCTCTGCTTGGCAAAGAAGCGGGTTTCCGTGGTGGTCCGATTGCCGCTTTCATCGAGAATACGAATTTCAATATCGTAAGCGCCACTGGGAAAGCTGCTGGTATCCAGCTGCTGGGAACCTGCCTCGAAGAACTCGCTGTCGATCAGTCGGTCATCCTTGCGCACTTCCACCCGGCCACGGGTGGGCAGGAACACGGCCACCGGCATACCACCGGAGAAGTCCAGGTCTTCCCGGGTATTGTTGGAACTGTTAATTCGCAGGCCGACCATCGGCTGGTCAGAGGTCAGGTTGAAGCCAAAACCGCTGGTGGATAACAGACCAGCGTTGTATTCAACCCCTTCAAAGTCCCGCTGACCGTACAACTGATTGACGGAGAAGTGGTTGGTATCGGAATAGTCCCAGCTCCAGTAGAGGTTGTTTTCTTTCCAGGCGGCCATGGTCAGGCCATTGAGTGTATAGCTGTTATCGCTGCCCTCGGCTGTGGAGCCGGAAACCGCCGCAGAAAAGTTCTGCATCAGGGCAAAGCCCGCATCGGAAGGGGGCAGGTATTTGCGCACATCGGCGGCGCGGGTCAGCATAAAACGACGGTTGATGAATATATCCACACGGAAGCGGGATTCGTCAAAGATTACCCCGGCCACCCGCGTTTCCAGGATACCGCAGTTTTGTGATGAATCATTCAGGCACACCCGATCACTATGGCTGTTCAGTTCGCCGGTCAGGGTGCTGACAATCAGGGTTGGGTCATTCAGATTACCGATCTGGCGCACCAGCTCAGCGGGGTTGGGCAGTTCAATAATGCCGGGGCTGAACGAGGCCAGCTGGGAGCCGATATAGCGGTTGCCGAAATAGATATCCACCAGGGATTGCTGGGTGCTGCTGAGATCTTCAAACCCGGCGGGTGGGTTGGTGGCGGCAAGAAAAATAGGGTCGGCAGCAAGTGCCATTTGGCTGCAAGCGCACATGGAAAATACAAAAAACAATCTAGCGATGTACTGCCAACGACGCATAATAGGTGGTCTTATCCTGGTTGTTTAACCACAAAGATGCTGAAAATTGCTCCAGTATTTTCAGCGTTTTCACGATCCCTGGCGGTGGCACAGGGATCTCAGAGTTTATATTCTCGTTCCCACGCTCTGCGTGGGAACGAGGCCAGCGAACCGGCCTACCTTTGTTTCAAGAATCAAGACCTGACCCTTGTTTGCTAGAATCAAGACCTGACCCTTGTTTTTTGCTTGTTTTTTCTTGTTTTTCTGACCCTGGTTTCTCTTACTTGACTCCAGTTTTTGGGTATGCATTCCCACGGGGAACCGTGGGAATGAGGTCAGATTGGGAATACAGTTACAGTAACTGTGTCACTAAATACACCTGTTCCCTTTGTGCCTTTAACTTGAACTGTAAGGTCTACAGCATTGTAAGTAGAGCCATCAGCACAAGAAGTTGTATCTACAGCATCAGATGAATCTTGTGTTGTGTAGCCCACAGTACTGAATTCACCAGAGTCAAGCTCAGATGCACCACTACCCCAGACTGATTCTTTTGCGTTAGAGGTGTCAGTTATGGAAACAGAATAGTTAGCACCATTTTCGGTTGGAGTGCCTAATTTGAAACTTCCTTCCACACTGAGCCTGACAGTATTATTAGTGTCATTATTTTTGACGCATAGATTCATAGCAGGCGACTTGTCATTACCTGTAAAGTACAAATCATTAAAGCCCCATATTTGTACAATTTGCCCAAGGCTAAGTTTAATATCAAAAGTTCCCTCAGATGTTGCCCCGAGACTTCCTTGAGTTTCGGCCATAGAAGCATTAGACCCCAACAACCCCAAAGAAACCGCCGTCGTCAGCGCCAATGTCTTTAATTTTTTCATTATTTTGCCCTCACGCAGTGGTTAACTGCTGTTTTCTTATGGTTACATTATTATACGGTGACGTTTAATTTGTGAGCGGGAAAAAGGGAAGTGCTCAGGGTGAAGAGTGAATGGTTACCAAGGTATGCCCAGCTCGCCAAGCCCAACCATTCACTGTTTACAGTTAACAATTCACTCACTCTTTCCGTAAACCCAGCCACAAACCTTCTCAAGTCAACACCGGAAAATGTTTATTTTACGACCAAAGTCTTTTTCTGCATTCACACAGACTAAAAGCATTTGGTCAGTCATTATATTTAGCCGCGATTTTTCAACATTCCGGAATTATACACAAGCTTTTTGTGACTTATATCAAATAAGTTTTCTAACCATCGGTTTTTACGAGTATGCAGTACTCAAGCATCTGTGCCTTGTGAATAATTGACAATTTTATGCTCGCGCAATGTGTCTCAATACCTATCATTTGATGATGTTTTACTGCCGCTTCTTCACGCTTGGGGTATTGCCTATTCCCATCCAACTTATGAGCAACGGCATTATGCCAATGCCACCGGGATGGTTTCTGAATGGCTGGCTGTTTGAGACTCAATTATCGCTATTTGGCGTCACAGAAATGTCATGCTCTTGGTCGGGGAGCGCTGTTACTCCCCGGCGTTTACCAATCTGACCTGATAACCGGGGAAGACAGCATCAACCGAGACAATCCAGGCCTTCTGCCTGAGCCTGGGCAACCAACAGGCGGTCAAACGGGTCTTTGTGAATCATGGGAAGCAAGCCGGACAGTTCGGTATGGTGGGGGTGGATAGAAAGCGGCGAAAAACCTTCATCTTCAAGGCAAGATGCCAGCTTAGCAAGGCAGTAAGTTTACCAATCCTTTTTTTATGGCGATTTGAAGCATGTTGGCTGTTGGCTGTTGGCTGTTGGCTGTTGGCCGAAACAGTTGCTGCACTTAAGCTTATCGGGCAGCGGGAGGCGAACCCAACTCAACTAATGCCCTCCAACACCCAGATACTCTATCATTGACACTCTGTCATCTATTGGATCTGCCCATGCTTGATGTTGTCCTCTACCAGCCGGAAATCCCCCCCAATACCGGTAATATTATCCGTCTCTGTGCCAATACCGGATTTCGTCTGCATTTGATAGAACCCCTGGGCTTTGAGCTGGATGATCAGCGATTGAAACGGGCGGGTCTGGATTACCATGAGTTTGCCGAGCTGAAGATTCATCCGGACTACTCAAGTTTTCTGGAATCCGTCAAACCAGGCCGGGTGCTGGCTCTGAGCACCAAGGGAACCACTAATTACAGCTGCTGCACCTTTCGAGAAGGGGATGCCCTGCTGTTTGGCCCGGAAACCCGTGGCCTGCCAGCAGAGATTCTTGACTCTTTGCCGAAAGAGCAGGTGCTGAGATTACCCATGCTCCCGGACAGTCGGAGCCTGAACCTGTCCAATACCGTGGCGGTGATGGTTTATGAAGCCTGGCGGCAGATGGGGTTTATTGGTGGGCGGTAGTATACGGTTTCAATGTATTTGATGGGTTCTCTCTATCAATGACGCCCAAACTCCGTTCGTCCTGAGCGGAGTCGAAGGACGCAAACTCCATACCCTGAGGACTGTCCCAATCACCCTTCGACTCCGCTCAGGATGAACGGGGATAATAGACATCAAACTCATTGAAACCATGTACTAAGACCCGAAAGGCCAGAAGTTTTTATCCACCGTTTGCTGGAAACTCCAGGGGCACTGTTTTGGAAATGAGTTAACTGGCAGATTGGTTTCATCATGAGCATCTTCCACGGCTCGTTGATATGCGACAGGCAACATTTCGTTAAGTTTGCTTTTCAGCCCCGGGGAGTCCATTAATAAACGCTCAATCTGCTTTCTTTGTTCTTTTATGGTTATTACAGCGGAGGCAAAGGGGAGGGGGGGCAGGAAAAGGAAGCCGACTTCAGAAAGAAGTCGGCTAAGCATTAATCAGTTAACCGCTTCCGGCTGCTGCTTGGCAGACTGCTGTTCGCGGGCCTGCATATACAGCGCGTCGAAGTTTACTGGTGCCAGCATAAGCGGAGGGAAGCTGCCGCGCAGTACCAGGTTGTCGATGGCTTCGCGGGCATAGGGGAACAGGATATTCGGGCAGAAGGCACCCAGGGTACGGTGCAGTTCTTCTTCATCCAGACCTTTGGCCAGGAAGACGCCTGCCTGATGTACTTCAGTCACGAAAGCGGTTTCCTTCTTATCTGAAGGGTTGTTGCCGGAACCATTTTCCACGGTTACCGTCAGGGACAGAACCACTTCATACAGACCTTCTTCAAGAGGGCGGTTGCTGGTGCTCAGGTCCAGTTTGACTTCTGGCTGCCACTGCTTCTGAAAGATCTCAGGGGCCTTTGGTGATTCAAAGGAGATGTCTTTCGTGTAGATTCGCTGCAACGCAAACTGCGGAGCCTGCTGTTGTTGAGAAGCCTGCTGATGATTTTCAGCCATTGTCATTTCCTTACTTTTGATGAGCTAATGATAAGCCAAGCGAATAACGCATTTTGGTAATGATCGTGCAGATTGTCCAGCCAGAGCCTATTTTCGGACCACTGGCAGGTTGTCAGAGGCCCAGGTGGACATACCACCCTGTAGTCTGACCACATTGGCAAAGCCCTCGGTTTTCAGGGTTTTGCCAACACTGCCGCTGTGCTGCCCCATGGCATCCACCACAATAATGGTCTTTTCGCGGTATTTCTCCAGTTCACCGGCACGCTCCTTGATTTTTGTATAAGGAACGTTAATGGCGTTGACGATATGACCTTTGGAAAAATCTGCCTTTTCCCGGACGTCGATCACCACGCCCTGGTCCTGGTTGACCATCTGGGTCAGCTGGGCGGTGGAAACGCTTTGCCCACCCTTGCGCATTTCAGTAAAGGCCAAAGCGCTGGCCAGCGCCACCAGTGCACCAACGTGCAGGGGATGGTTAATGATAAACTCGATGAATTGTTCCATGCCGACAAGCTGTCAATCTATCAATTGAAAGGTGGCAAGTATACTGATCCCGTCTCAGGAAAGTAAGGGAATGACGACGGAAAAAAGTGCTGGCCGACTTTTTGTGCGCCTTTTGGTATGTACGGCGCGTTAGTACAAAAAGCCACCGCCAACTAAAATGACTCCATAAACGCTGTCGGTGATATTTGTGCGGAAAGTTTCAGAAAATTGCAGAGACTTCCAGAGGATATCGCCGGTTGACGCCCCCTGGTGTGATAGTTTGCGCTGTTCACTCAAGAGCAGGCATTGCACTGGAAACCGGCGGCAAAGCAGGTAGAATGCCAACCATTCCACTCACCATAAGGTTGGTTCAAGAGATCGCGCTGATAAGTCAGACATTCAGCCTCTTCACCAGCCTTCCCGTTCGCCAAGGTTAAGACCCATGACTGATAAGCGCACACCTACCGCCCTGATCATCCTTGATGGTTACGGCTACCGTGAAGAAAAAGACAGCAACGCCATTCTGGCCGCCAAAACGCCGGTAATGGATCGTCTGTGGCAAGAGAACCCGCACAGCTTCGTTTCCGGTTCCGGAATGGACGTTGGCCTGCCCGATGGCCAGATGGGTAACAGTGAAGTTGGCCATATGAACCTGGGTGCAGGCCGCGTGGTTTACCAGGAACTGACCCGCATTACCAAAGCCATCCGGGACGGTGACTTCTATGAGAATGAGGTGATTACCGGCGTTGTCGATAAAGCCATTCATGCCGGTAAAGCCGTTCATATTATGGGGCTGGTATCTCCGGGTGGTGTTCACAGCCATGAAGACCATATCCATGCCATGGTTGAACTGGCTGACCGTCGTGGTGCCAAAGAAGTCTATGTTCATGCCTTCCTGGATGGCCGTGACACACCGCCGCGCAGCGCTGAATCGTCCCTGGCAAGGCTGGATGCCATGTTGCAGGAAAAAGGCATTGGCCGTGTTGCCAGCCTGATTGGCCGTTACTACGCCATGGACCGTGACAACCGCTGGGATCGTGTCCAGCAGGCTTATGACCTGATCACCGATGGCCAGGCCGAGTTCACTGCCGCAACCGCAGTTGAAGGTTTGCAAGCCGCTTATGAGCGTGACGAGAACGACGAGTTTGTTAAAGCCACCGTTGTTGGTGGTGAAGCCGCCCGGCTGAACGATGGCGACGCACTGGTATTTATGAACTTCCGTGCTGACCGCGCCCGTGAAATCACCCGTGCCTTTGTTGATCAGGACTTTGATGGTTTCCAGCGCAGCCGTGTGGCCGATCTGGCCGGTTTTGTGATGCTGACGCAGTACTCTGCGGACATCGATGCCCCCTGTGCCTTCCCGCCCAGCGAACTGGTGAACACGCTGGGTGAATACATGGAGAAACTGGGCAAAACCCAGCTCCGTATTGCGGAAACCGAGAAGTACGCTCACGTGACCTTTTTCTTCAGCGGTGGTCGTGAAGAGCCGTTTGATGGCGAGAAGCGAGTGCTGGTGGCCTCACCAAAAGTCGCTACCTACGACCTGCAGCCAGAGATGAGTGCTCCGGAAGTCACCGATCGTCTGATTCAGGAAATCCGCAGTGGCGAGCACGACCTGATCATCTGTAACTACGCAAACTGCGACATGGTTGGCCATACCGGTGATTTCAACGCAGCGGTCAAAGCGGTGGAAGCGGTAGACGCGAGCATTGGCCGTGTGCTGGAAGCCCTGGAAGAAGTCGGTGGCCAGTGCCTGATTACTGCGGACCATGGTAATGCCGAACAGATGGAAGACCCGACCACCGGTCAGGCTCATACTGCCCACACCTGTGAGCTGGTGCCACTGGTGTATGCTGGACCGCAAAGCATTCAGCTGAAGGATGGTATTCTGTCTGACCTGGCACCCAGCCTGTTGGCGCTGATGGGTTTGGAGCAGCCTGCCGAGATGTCAGGAAAGTCCCTGCTGATTAATTAAGCTGCTCTGTTTTTTCGATCAGAGTCTGAAGATAAGTGACAGGCTTATCTTCAGATGTTGTCGGACACCACAGGTTAAATGCCTTCACGTCGGCTTCTGTGAGGATAGTGATGGCTTTGATGATATTGCGTCGGGTGAGAGGGGCGACCAGAATCAGGTTCTCCCACCGAAGAATGCCTTTGTGCCGGTACTGGCGGTGTATGCCAGTTTCGATTGAGTTCTACAGTGGATGATGTGACGGTGTGCAGCACTTGCACAGCTTGTTGATCAGGGAGAGATGTGGCCAGTAAAAGATCATCAACAAAGGGAATCTCGGTAAAACCCTGCGCCAGTAAAGCATTCGGACAGAATTTAAGTAATTCTTTCGGAGTAGCCTCAAAGGTTGTCTGTTTATATTGAGTCACTTCTCTATAACAAACTGATCTTGTCGGCTGGGACGGACATGAAGGTCTGTCATCTTTTGGCTGTGAAGTGGCCTGATGCATGAACGAAGTAGGTTGGGCCGATGCACACGGCAGACCGTTTGCAGTCTTGGTGGGCGTTGAAGAATGGCTTGGCTGGGTAGTAGGGGAAAATGGTGGTTGTTGAGGCCTGTCTGGCATCGATGTCTGCGAAAATTGGTCGGGCATTGAATATTTGCCTGACTGACCAAAATAGGAATTAAAATTATTCATCGGTAACGTACCTTTAAATCTTTTATCAAGTTATTTCGGTCTCACGATTTTTACAAAGTACCATAATAGATGAATATTTATTTTTAGTTTGATTTTAAATTCGCAAAGAAACATTTATTTCATTTGCAGTGGTTATCAAAGAACTGAGGAGTTGTTCAGATCCCTGTCAGTAAAGACAGGGATCTGAAAGGCACTGATCGATCAGGAAACAATATCCAACAGTTCCACTTCAAAAACCAGCGTCGTATATGGACCGATGGCACCACCGGCTCCACGCTCACCATAAGCCAGGTGATAAGGAACAAACAGCTTCCACTTGGAACCCACGCTCATCATTTGCAGCGCTTCCGTCCATCCGGCAATCACACCGGATACCGGAAATTCTGCAGGCTCTCCCCGTTGCACGGAGCTGTCGAATACGGTTCCGTCAATCAGTGTGCCATGGTAATGGGTTCTTACCGTGCTGGTACGGGTTGGTTTTTCGCCATCGCCTTCGGCCATTATTTCAAACTGCAGGCCGGATTCCGTGACCTGAACACCTTCACGTTTGGCATTTTCCGCCAGGAACTGTTCACCTTCGGCAGCAAGCACCCGAGCCTTTTCTGCTTCTTCTGCCTGCAGGCGTGTTTGCATTTCAGTAAAGGCTGCGTGCAGATCTTCGTGGGCAACAGCGCTTTCGACACCGTTCAGGGCATCTGCAAGGCCAGCCAGAACCGCATCAATCGATAAGCCCGCGATGGGGTTGGAGGCCAGCTGATCACCCATCTGGCGACCAATACCGTAGCTGACCCGCTCTTCCATGGTTTGGTAAATATCAGACATTAATTATCAACTTCTTTAGGAATTAAGCGTGGGAGTATATCACGATTAGCAAGCGATCCATTGAGATCTGATGGTCAGCAATAGATAACTGCCTACAGTATGAGCCCATTTGGTTAATTGCCAATGTATGCATATTATTTGGTTCAACCCATTTTCAGGAGGTGGAATTGGCAGGCCCAATCATCGCGATCAGTGCTTTGATAAAATCCCTCCCCTTGATCTGGTAATTATTCACAGGCGGATTGGTCAATAGCAAGCCGTTAACCCTGTGCTCAAAATCACGACGGCGAACATGGTTACGCAATTTCATTTGCAGATTCTCCGTCAGTGCATGAAGGCGTTGTTGTTCCTGAAGCAGGTTCGTCAGGTCGTCAGGTTCTTTGGGGGGGGCAGCAGAGTGCAGGGCGATAAACTGTCTGGCTTTATTCAGGGTCAGCAGGGAGCGCATAAACAAGCCATAAATACGCTCATTGGGGCTTTCAGGATGATTAAACAGAATGGTGCGTGGTATGGGAAATACCGCGCCATTCTGCAATTGTTCGGTCAGTGGATCAAGGTTCTCAGCGAGGTATTCCAGCGTATTGTTCAGTAACCTGGTCTCTTCAGTAAACGGCAAACACCATACCGGCCGATCAACGCCGGAAACCTGAATGGCCGCTGCCTTCGCATCGGTTACTCTGTCATCAATATTGACCTGGAGTCCCATTGCTTTCATGCCCAGATCACCGTCTTTCAGATCAATATTGTAGGCGTTTGGCAGTTTAATCGCCTGACACCCCGGGACTCGCCAGATGACGATACCCTGAGGAATGTCTGAATCCTTGTCGGTATTCAGTGCCCGCAGTTTTTCAACGAGCGTTTCGGCAGACACTTCTGTCGTGCAGATAATGTCAATATCATTAAATGATAAGCAGTGTTTCTGTAAAAAACGTGCGTATGAACCGGTAATCAGGATGGGTGGATTGGTATAAGAATGGTTGATTTCCTGGATAATCTCCAGAGCTTTCAGCGTGAGCCCATTTAACATCGGAACCTGATTGTCAGAACACTCCGGTCTACCTGTTGCTGGCCGCTCTGTTGAACCGTGCTTTAGAGTTTGAGCCGCATTGACGGTAACTGCGGCAGACGTATTTTCTGTTTCTTTAAGGTATTCCTTAAGCTGAACAGGGTATGGGGCTGCCCTGCCGGGATTGACGGCGGATGGCGCTGGTGAGGCAGGGGCTGCATATCCACGTCGGTTATAATTGGACCGCCCCGGGGCAATGGCATGTTCCTGTCTGATCAGTAACTCATCCATCAGGTTGGCTGCGGAGCTGTATTGTTCAAACCAGCAGCCCAGGGCATGGCGCAGATTGCTTCCCCGGGGAAAACTCTGAAGGGACTCCAAAACCTGATTCTTATGGACTTGTCGTCCATTAACAGGCCGTCCGGTGATACAGCAGTGTGCCAGGAAGAAAAAATGCAGGCGTGAGTTCTGAAATGAGCACCTCAGTGTTTTGATGGATTGCAATACCTGTTCTGCTGACACTCTCCGATGATCAATGGTCAATTCATACTGCATCGCCATGAATTTCAATACACATTTCAGCCGTTTCTGGAGATCTTTAGCCGGTACGCTGTTTAAGATTTGCCAGGCCCTTTGAATGGTCTCCTGATCTTCGTTGGCTTCATCGTACCACTGAGGTTGTTTCAACCTTTGCATCAGGTATTCAGCTTGCCTTGAAGAATGATTCCCGGGGGCTTTATCATACGCTGCCAATACAATCTGGTTATCCAGGGTGTTGCCATTCACTTCACTGGCATTCAATGCCAGCTGAGCATAAAAAATCGCTCTTTCGAGCAACCAGTTGCCCCGTTCATAGGCCTTGATCACCGCATCCTGTCTGATCTTCCTGCCATTCAACAGCAGGCCTCTCAGGCAACATAGTTCCTTAAAGCGTACTAACCCCAGTTTTCCTTCCTGACTCTTCGGGAAGGCCCTGGCCACTGCATCCGGCGTGACCGGCTGGCCATTCAACAGCAGGCCACTCAGGCAACATTTTTCCTTAAAGCGCGCCAGCCCCAGTTGGCCTTCCGAAGTATCCGGAAAATCCTTGACTACCGAATCCGCAGTGACCAGCTGGCCATTCAATAAGATTCCCCTCAGGAAACACTGCTCCCTAAAGCGCGCTATCCCCAGCTTGCCTTCCGGACTATTTGGGAAACCCTTGATCACCTCTTCCGGTGTGACCCGCTGACCTTTCAACCTCAGCCCCATCAGACAACATTGAAGCTTGAAGTGTGCTACGGCTATTTTACTCTCAGGACTATCCAGGAAAGCCTGAACGACACTATCCGGTGTGATCTGCTGGCCATTCAACAGCAGGCCACTCAGGCAACATCGTTCCTTAAAGTACGCTATACCCAGTTTGCCCTCCCGACTATCCGGAAAATACTTGATCACTTCATCCACAGTGACCTGCTGGCCATTAACCGACATTCCCCTCAGACAGCATTCCGCCTTGAAACGTGCCAGAGCCAGCAATGCTTCAGAGGCCTCATAACCCTTAATCACTGCATCGGCTGTCACCTGTCGGCCATTCAACAACAGCCCCTTCAGACAACAATGTTCTTTAAAGTGCGCTATCTCCAGTATTGCTTTAGCGGCCTGAAAATCTTTAATCACTGCGTCCGGTGTAACCCGTTGGCCGTTCAACATCACGCCCTTCAGGCAACATTGTTCCTTAAAGCGTGCTATCCCCAGTCTACCTTCCGGACTATCCGGGAAATCCTTGACGACTTCCTCCGGTGTGACCTTCTGGCCATTCAATGCCAGGCCCATCAGGCAACATCGTTCCTTAAAGCGGGCTATCTCCAGCGTTGCCCTGACTGCCCGAAAATCCTTAACCACTGCATCCGCAGTGACCGGCTGCCCGTTCAACGGCAGGCTGCTCAGGCAACACGACTCCTTAAAGCGTGCTAACGACAGTTTGCCTTCCCGGCTATCCGGGAAACACTTAACCACCGCATCTGCTGTAACCGGCTGGCCATACAACGGCATTCTCCTCAGAAAACATTCCTGCTTGAAGCGCGCTATCGCCAGTTTGCCTTCCGGACTACCCGGGAAATCCTTAACCACCGCATCCGTTGAGACCTGTTGGCCATTCACCGGTAGCGCCTTCAGGCAGCATTGCGACCTGAAGTACGCTGCCCCCATGTTGCCTTCCGGATTATTCGGGAAATCCTTAATCACCGCATCCGGTGTGACCTGCTGGTCATTCAACGGCCAGCCTTTCAGGCAACATATCGATTTGAAGCGTGCCAGCTCCAGTGCTGCCCTGGCCACCTGAAAACTCTTGACTACCGCATCGGGTGTGATTGTTTGGCCATTTAATGGCAGGTTCTTCAGAAAACATTGCTCTATAAAGTACGCCAGCTCCACTTTTGCCCCGGCCATCTGAAAATCCTTAACTACCGCATCCGCTGTGACCTGCTGGCCATTCACCGGCAGGCGGCTCAGACAGCATTGCGACTTAAAGCGCGCCAGCTCCAGTATTGCCCCGGCGGCCTGAAAATCCTTAATCACCACGTCCGTTGTGACCGGCTGGCCATTCAGCATCAGGCCTCTCAGGCAACATTCTGCCTTGAAGCGCGCTATCTCCAGTATTGCCTTGATGGCCTGAAAGTCATTAATCACCGCATCTGCTGTGACCGGCTGGCCATGCAATGGCAGCTTCCTCAGGCAGCATTCCTCTTTGAAGCGAGCTATCCCCAATTTGCCTTCCGGGCTATCCGGAAAACCCATAACCACTAGATCCGGTGTGACTGGCTGGCCATTCAATATCAGGCCTTTCAGGCAGCATTTCTCTTTAAAACGCGCCAGCTCCAGTGTTGCCCTGGCTGTCTGGTAATCCTTAACCACCGCATCCGCTGTGACCGGCCGCCCGTTTAACATCAGGCCCTTCTGGCAACATTGTTCCTTAAAGCGGGCCAGCTCCAGTGTCGCCCCGGCTGCGTGATAATCCTGAATCACAGCTTCTGCTGTGACCGGCTGGCGATTCAACGACAGGCCCTTCAGGTAACATCGCTCCTTCAGGCGCCCTATCTCCCGCATTGCTCTGGCTGCCTGAAAATCCTTGAATAACTCATCCAGTAATACCGGTTTGCCATTCAACATCAGACCCTTCCGCCAACACAGTTCTTTAAAACGTGCCAGCTCCAGTGTTGCGTTGGCTCCCTGAAAATCCTTAATCACCGCATCCGGTGTCACTTTCTGGCCATGCAATGCCAGGCCCTGCAGGCAACATTCCGCTTTGAAGCGCGCCAGCTCAAGTATTGCCTGGATTGCCTGAAAATCTTTAACCACCGCCTCCGGTGTCACCTTCTGGCCAAGTAACAACAGGCCCTTCAGGCAACACTCTTCCTTAAAGCGTGCTATTGCTAATTTGCACTTGTTGTTCCGACCCGGTTTTCGGTTGAATTCTTGAATGACCCGATCCGGCGTCACTTTTTTATTGCCAGCCAGCACGTTCTGCAAGCAGAGTCTTTGCAGGAAAAAGCCACTTCTGATCGACGTTGTATCATTGCCAAAGGCGGTAAGCACTTCAGCCACGGTAATTACACGTCTTTGTAACTGTTTATTTTGCCAAAAGGCTTCTTCCAGTTGCCTGCCATAATCCGGGGTGGAGGCTCTGCCTCTATAAGACTGACGGTTTGCGACCCTTTTACCGTTAAATGTACTTTTTCTGCGATCAAGAGGCATGCCTGAACCGGCTTCCCGGTTACCAGAAGACACACACTGGGCATAGGTTGATACCGTTGTTTTCAGAATAAAACCCTGAACAATTAGACTTTAAATACTGCCTTTGACCTCAAAATGATTGTTAGGTTCACTCCATTTATGTAATTCCATCCCGGTGACCGGCCGTGACCTTATTCAGGATGCATCATCGCCAGCAGTGTTTTGATGAATTCCTTTCTCTTGATCTCATAATCATTCACATGGAGAGTTGTCGATAGCCAGTTGTTCACTCTGAGTTCAAAATCATGACGGTATGCATGGCTATGCAATTTCATCTGAATTTTCTCAACCAGGGCATGAAGGCGTTGCTGCTCCTGCAACGGGTTTATCGGGTAATCAGGTTGTGCGGTTTTTCTTTCAGAGTGCAGGGCAATAAACTGCCGGGCTTTATTCAGGGTAAGCAGAGAGCGCATAAGCAAGCCATAAATACGCTCATCGGGGGTTTGAGGAGCATTAAAAAGGAGGGTTCTCGGTATGTAAAATACCGGCCCTGTTTGCAACTGCCCGGTTAGGAGGTCAAGATGATCAGCGAGGTGTTCCAGCGTATTGTTCAGTAATCGGGTTTCTTCAGCAAAGGACAAACACCTTACCGGCACCTTAACCCCGGGGACGTGAAAGGCCAACTGCCCTGAATTTTCATGGGTTACCCTGTCGTCAATATTGACCTGAATCACCTTTGCTCCGGTGCCCAGGTCACCGCCTTTAAGATGGATATTATAGGCGTTTGGTAGTTTAATCGCCTGGCATCCCGGGATAGGCCTGATGGTGAGGCTTTGGGGGATTTCTGCATACCTGTCGGTGTTCATTGCCTTTAGCTTGTCAAAGAGTGTTCTGGCGGATTTTTCTGTCGTACAGATAATGTCAATATCATTAAAGAATGAGCAGAGGTTCTGTAAAAAACGCGCGTATGAGCCGGTAATCAGGATGGGAGGATTGGTATAAGCGTCATTGACTTCCTGAATAATCTCCAGTGTTTTTAGCGTTAGCGCACTTAAATACGGAACCTGCTTGTCCGGGAAATCCGTTCTGCCGGTTGTTAGCCATGGCAGCAGAGTTATGGCCAAACTGGAGGTAACGGCTCCCGGAGCAACGGCTCCCGGAGCGACGGCTCCCGGAGCGACGGCACCTTCCCGTTTGAACAGTAAATTATCCATTAAATTGGCTTCGGAGCTGCATTGTCCAAACCAGTAGCCTAAAGCATGGCGAAACCTGCTTCCTTCCGGAAAACTCTGAAGGTGATTTAGTACATAACTCTTATGGATTTTCCGCCCGTTAATGGATTGTCCGGTGATGTAGCAGTGTGCCAGAAAGAAAAAATGCAGGCGAGAACTCTTAAATGAGCACCTCAGTGTTTTGATGGATTGCAACACATGTTCTGCTGATACTCTCTGATGATCGATCGTCAACTCATTACGCATAGCCATGAATTTCAATAGACATTGCAGTCGATGCTGCTCATCACCTTTGACCAGGAGGCCGTTTAAGATCTGCCAGGCCTCTTGAAGTTCATCCTGAGCCTGGTCAGTTTCATCGAACTGCCGAGACTGTTGCAACCTTTGTATCAGGTATTCAGTCTGCTTTAAAGATTGATCCCCGGGTACGTCATTAAACGCTGCTAATACTTTCTGATTATCCAGATAGCTGCCATTCAATTCTCTGGCATTCAGTGCCAGCTGGGCATAAAAAAAAGCTCTTTCAAGCAACCAGCCACCGCGCTCATACCCATTAACCACCGACTCCGGTGTGACTGGCTGGCCATTCAGCGCCAGGCCTCTCAGACAACATTGTTCCTTAAAGCGTGCCAGCTCCAGGGTTGCCTTGACTGCCTGATAATTCTTAACCACCGCATCCGGAGTGACCGGCTGGCCATTCACCAACAGGCCCCTGAGGCAACATTGTTCTTTAAAACGCGTCAGTTCAAGTGTTGCCCTGGCTACCTGAAAATCCTCAACTACCTCATCCGGTGGGATCAGTTTGCCATTCAGTCTCAGCCCTCTCAGGCAACATTCCATCTTAAACCGTGCGATCTCCAGTATTGCCCGGGCTGCCTGATAATCCTTAACCACCGCATCGGGTGGGACCAGCTGGCCATTCAATGCCAGCCCCTTCAGACAACATGCCTCTTTGAAGCGTGCTATCTCCAGTATTGCCCCGGTTATCTGAAAATCCTTAACCACCGCATCCGGTGGAACCGGCCGACCATTCAATGAAAGGCCCTTCAGGCAACATCCCTCTTTGAAGCGCCCTATGGCCAGTCGGCCTTCCACACTGGCCGGGAAATCCTTCACCACTTCATCCGGTGGGATCTGCTGGCCATTCAACGGCAGTCCCCTCAGGCAACATTCCGCTTTGAAGTGCGCCATCCCCAGTTGGCCTCGCGGACTATCCGGGAAACTCTCAACCACTACATCCACTGTAACCGGCTGGCCATTCAACGGCAGTCCCCTCAGGCAACACTGTTCCAGTAAGCGCGCCAGCTCCAGTGTTGCGTTGACGGCCCGATAATCCTTAACCACCTCATCCGGTGGCACCTGCTGGCCATTCAACACCAGGCCCCTCAGGCAACATTCCGATTTAAAGCGTGCCAGTTCCAGTGCTGCCCTGGCCACCTGATAACTCTTAACGACTGCATCCGGTGTGACCGGCTGGCCATTCAACGCCAGCCCCCCCAGGCAACATTGTTCCAGAAAGAGTGCCAGCTCCAGTGTTGCATTGATGGCCTGGAAATCCTTGACCACCTCACCCGGTGGAACCGGCCGACCATTCAATGAAAGGCCCCTCAGGCAACATTCCTCTTTGAAACGAGCCAGTTCCAGTGATGCTTTGAGTACCTGAAAATCCTTAATCACCTCATCCGGTGTGACCGGCTGGCCATTCAACGCCATCCCCTTCAGGCAACACTCCGCTTTGAAGCGTGCCAGCCCAACTGTTGCTTTGGCTGCCTGATAATCCTTAACTACCGCATCCGGCAGGACCGGCTGGCCATTCAACGCCAGTCCCTTCAGGCAACACTCCGTTTTGAAGCGCGCCAGCTCCAGTGTTGCGTTGATGGCCTGATAATCCTTAACCACTGCATCCGGTGTCACCGGCTGGCCATTCAACAACAGACCTCTCAGGCAACAATCACCCTTAAAGCGCGCCAGCTCCAGTGGTGCTTTGGCTGCCTGCAAAGCCTTAACGACCTCATCCGCTGTGACCCGTCGGCCATGCAACGCCAGACCCTTCAGGCAGCATTCCTCTTTAAAGCGCGCCAGCTCCAGCGTTGCTTTGGCTGCCTGAAAATCTTTAACCACCTCACCTGCTGTAACCGGCTGGCCATGCAACACCACGCCCTTCAGGCAGCAATCTGCCTTGAAGCGCGCCAGCTCAAGTACTGCCTTGATTGCCTGAAAGTCCTTAACCACCGCATCCGGTGTCACCTGCTGCCCACGCAATGCCAGGCCCTTCAGGCAACACTTCTCCTTAAAGCGCGCTATCGCTAATTGGTACTTATTGTTTTGATCCGGTTTTCGGTTGAATTCTTGAATGACCTGATCCGGAGTCACTTTTTTATTGCCAGCCAGCACGCTCTGCAAGCAGAGTTTTTGCAGGAAAAAGCCACTTCTGATCGACGATGCATCCTTTCCATAGGCGGTAAGTACATCAGCAGGGATAATTATACGTCTTGGTAACTGTTTATTTTGCCAAAAGGCATCTTCCATTTCTTTGCCATAATCCGGAGTGGCGGCGCTGCCTTTATGAGGCTGACGGTTTGCGACTCGTTTACCATTAAATGTACTTCCGCAGCGACTGGGAACCCTGCCTGAACCGGCTTCCCGGTCACCAGCAGACACACGCTGAGCATAGGTTGATGCTGTTGCTTTCAGAATAAAACCCTGCCCGATAGACGTTAAACACCGCCTTTTGACCGCAAAATGGTTACCAGGTTCATCAGCCAACCTGTAAAAGCGCCATAAATGCTTTATTGCCAAACTCGACATCTAAAAACTGCACGACGCTGGCTGGCAATGACCTCACCACGCGATCTGCCCTGCGACCATAGCTGAGAGAAAGAAAATCATGGAGCAGATTGAGCATATTGCTGTTGGTCAGTGATGAACTGGTTCTTTTGCAGGATGCAAGCCTGGATGGACTGATTGACTTATGTTCCAGCCAATATCTCTCTTCAACCGTTTCAATACAGATAGAAAAAGCGATAAGTAAGTTTTCTTCCTGCACGGGATCAATCTCAACGAGACCCTGCAAATTTTCAGATGGCAAGGAACTGCCTAAAATCTGTTTGCCAAGGTCTTGAACTTTTTCCCCAAGATGTTCAGGGCAGACGAGAAAGTTCCAGTATTCAATGAGGGATTGCTTGACCTCATGGTAAGGTGCCAGATGCTTAATCCCTGTTATTCCCCGATTGTGCAAAAATAATAAAAGATGGAGATAAACATAAACCGGCTCTCCAACTACTCCACCGAACTTTGCACCTAAACCGTCGATATGCTGCTTCCTGTTGTCAATAAGCTGAGAAAGTGAAGGAAGCTTGCCACGTCGGGCCTCTGAAAAGATATTTTTCAGTACAGGAATACGAACATGATGTCTTTGATAACGCTCTATTTGATGAAAATCGCTTCCCGTAATTCTTTGCAGTTGAGCAATCTGGCCAACCAGCGAATTCATATGACTTGGCAATGCAACCGCTGACACTCTGCTCGATGGAAAAACCTGATGTACTTCATAGGAACCAATCGTCCTTTCCGGTGCAGAAGCGCTCATCCGGCTCTCTGCAAGACCGACTTCTGGTTGAGACCTTTTCCGGGAAGAGTCAGCTAATGGAGGTTCTGACATCCGTTTTGCACCAGGGACCCGGTGCCCGGCAGACGAGTGATAATGAGTATCCATGATATTTAAGTTTCAATTGCCAAGGTTGTTGTCTTAAATTCCTTGCTCCCATATAAATCCTTATCAACAGTGCATATTCTAGCCCGGATATTTCATAAACTGCCCCGAATCTCGCGCACGACCACATGGATGTGGGAGATAGGGCGACGCAGGATGCCGAAGCCGAGGACTTTGTCGCTCTAAGGGATTTTGTGAGGGAGCGCCGTACCGGGGAGTACGGTCGACTGAGCAAAACTCCCTTAGAGCGGCAAAGGGCAAGCGAGATCGGGAGCACGTTTATGAAATATCCGGGCTAGCGACTCTGCTGCTTGACAAGTTCGCTGTCAGGGTTGGTAAATGACCGGGCTTCATTGATAACACCTGAAACAGGAAGGTACCAGGAACCATGTCTCTAGCAGTACTGACCAATATTTTCATCATGGTAGCGTTGCTCTATCTGCTTTACCGTTTCCAGAAACACTGCCTGCCGTTCACCTGGCGGGTATTTATCGCCCTGGGTATGGGCGTGGGTTACGGAGCCTGTTTACAGCTTTTTTATGGTTACCCTTCTGAGACCCTGACCGAGTCCATCAACTGGTTCAATATTGTTGGCAACGGCTATGTCAGTCTGTTGAAGATGATTATTGTGCCCCTGGTCATGGTGTCCGTGATCTCGGCTATCCTGAAGCTGAAAGGTGCTGGCACCCTTGGCAGCATCAGTGGCTGGATTCTGACATTGCTGATGGTCACCGTGTCTATTGCTGATGGTCACCGTGTCTATTGCTGGTGCCATTGGTATTATGTCCGCCCTGGGCTTTGGTTTGAGTGCCGAGTCCATTACCTCCGGTGTTCGTGAAGTGGTTCGTGGGGAGCAGCTGCTAAACACGGTGACCAGGGTAGAAAACCTGTCTATTCCCTCTATGCTGATCAGCCTGATCCCTGCCAACCCGTTTATGGATATGACCGGAGCCCGCAGCACTTCCATTATCGGCGTGGTAATTTTCTCCGCTTTTATCGGTGCCGCGGCGCTGGGTCTCCATCCTGAGCAACCTGAAGAGGCCAGCCACTTTAAGCGAACCGTTGACGCTGTCCACGCCATTGTTATGCGTATCGTGACGATGGTATTGCATCTGACCCCCTTCGGTATTCTGGCCTTGATGACCAAAGTGGTGGCAGGCAGTAACGTCACCGACATACTGCAACTGCTTCAGTTTGTCATTGCCTCTTATGCAGCTCTGATTGCCGTCTTTGTGATTCACCTGATCATGGTCACCATGGTGGGTGCCAACCCCATCCGGTTCATCAGGAAAACGTTGCCGGTACTGATCTTTGCCTTTACCTCACGGAGCAGTGCGGGCACCATGCCGCTGACCATTCAGACTTTGACAAAGGGCCTCGGGGTTTCTGAAGGCGTGGCCAACTTTGCCGCATCTTTCGGTACCACCATTGGGCAGAACGGTTGTGCGGGCATTTATCCGGCCATGCTGGCCGTGATGATTGCCCCCACCGTGGGTATTGACCCAACCAGCCTCAGCTTTATTGGCACTCTGATAGTGACCATCGCTATCGGCTCGTTTGGTGTGGCCGGTGTGGGTGGTGGCGCAACCTTTGCTGCACTGATTGTGCTCTCGGCCCTCGGCCTTCCTGTTGAACTGGCGGGCCTGTTAATTTCCATTGAGCCAGTGATTGATATGGGCCGGACTGTCGTCAATGTCAGTGGTGCCATTACCACCGGCTTTGTCAGTGGTCGAGCCATGGGTGAGGTGGATATGGAAACCTTCAACAGCAATGCTTCCCTTGAACTGGATATGGATGCAGTTTCCTGATGTCTGTGAATCAGTCCACGAATTCTGAGTCACTCAGAATCGTCATTATCGGTGGAGAGGCGGCTGGTATGAGTGCCGCAGCCAAAGCCCGTCGGGTGGCCAGATAATGAATATCTGCGGATTTTCTTCCGGGAATCAATCCGGTGAAACCCTCTGGTTATCCGGATGATTTGCCAATAAGTTATCCAATGTTGTCTTTATGCCTTGTAATGGCCGACTGACATAACCGTTACCATTATCGAACATTTGTAACACCCTCTCCTCAAAGCTATTGCCTTGTACCGTTGCTGGCAGGCCATTAATAGACTTTTGGTATTTACTGATAATGCCACGACCTTCTTCCTCCAGAACTTCAATCAGGAAAAGTAACTGCCTTATCACCTGCAAATCCTCGGCAGCAACACGGGAATAGTTAATATTGGCGATTAAATTACCATGCTCCCTCCTTTTCGGATCAAATTCAGCCAGACGAGTTGATTTATATTCCCTCTCAAACAACTGAACCGCCGCGTTATAATTTGCGCAGGCTTTTAACAAACCAAAATCTCCTCTGGGTTCTTCCAAAGCCGTATAGTTCGCTATTTTACGGGCAATTTTGTCCCTCCCTGCCTGATATTTTTCTGATGCTGATACTTCCTCTATTTTCGATATAAAGTAACGGAAATAGAAGTAAATTGCAGGAGTACAGTCCTCTATGAATCGATCATCCCCGTTTCGGGTTAAGCATTTAATGGTTGCCTTGTCACATTGTTTAAATGCCAGATTTTGATAAAGATGAGCACGATTTTCGGTTTTAATTTCTCCGCGAAAGAACCGGTTAAGATGCCTCCGGACATTGTTAATCGGCTGCGCTGCTTCACAAATACTCTCGAAGGCTTTGGTATTATGTTCAAGCCAAAACAGAAATTTTGAACTGAACCGACTTTTCGAACTGTTAAAAATATTTATGCCTTTACCACTACCACCAGTATCAAGCCTGCCCAACCAATCACCAAAGCTTGACAGAATAAAATTTTTAACATGTTCACTATGTCTTAATTGCTCACCATAATATGTTTTATATCCATATTTTTTTTTGTACCAGGCAGGCGGCTTGTCCGGATCATAAGTGATGAGTTTACTGAAGAACAACCTGGATACGGGTTCATCGCTTTGGGGTGATTCCCGGATTACTTCCGCTGCTTCGCAGATCCTCTGGCCATTTACAAAGGGACTGAGAGAGTCAGGTTTCGAAGAACCGCTGGCGGAGCCGACAGGTTCAGCATTCAAAGGTCTGCTGATGGATTCGACAGGGGCGGCATTCAAAGAACCACTGAAGGAGTCGAAAGAGTGGCGGGAATCTCTATCGAGAGAAGACAGTGTGGAGGCTGAGCCTGAGCCTGCAGCCAATCCTTCAGCGACACTGTCATCCGAAGACATCGAACCCTCACTCATTGCTGACAGGGCTGATTGCCACGTGGCACTCTGAACATGAGCGGCTGAATGGGTATCAACACCCGAATCCCGGGAGATTTGAGATTCACGGGCTGTATTTACTGATATTGGCCTGGTGTTGTACAAATTTGCGCAAGCAGCATAGCCATCCCAGTCAAGGTGTTCTCTGACCTCGTCTTCTGTCACATTAGAGGCTGCCTGATTCACGGGTAAGCTGTGGAATCTGATGCTGAAAGATTTGCTGTTGCCTTCTTCGTCCTGGGCAGCAACATTCAAAGCAGGATGAATCTTCACGACAACCCTGCCCTTTTCTATGGTAATTTCCCTATCAGGTAGACAACCGGTAAATGTTATCACTTCATCTGCATCTACACGGCTAACCTCATAAGGCCCCAGAGATCCGGACGTTTCTGCATCAGGATCCGTTTGAGTTGATTTATCAACGGGCGCTTGTCCACAGAGATTGGGTAATCCAGTGTGATTGATAACCGAATCCATAACGATCTGCTATACCTCGCCTATCAGCATTCAAGTGGATTTTCGACTACGAAGCATAACGGCTGCCGGACAATTTGCAGATATTCTTTGTTTATTTTTGTTAAACCGGGTTGATCAACCCGATAGCAGGGAAATTATCCAAATCACTCGACAACGCTTGAGGCTTAGCCCAAAAAGTTCTTCCCGCTTGTTCCTGGATAAAGTGGGTGCCAGGTTGATAAATCCCAAAACCGCGCAACCATCGGCCTGGTATATGGTGGGTGTGGCAACCATGATGGCGATCTGGTGGGTATCGGAGGTAGTTCCCATTCCTGTGACCTCATTGCTGCCAATGATACTGGTGCCACTGCCGGGCATCGCCAGCATCAAGGAAGTGACGGCACCCTATGCACACCCAACCATCTATCTGTTCTTTGGCGGTTTTATGCTGGGTCTGGCTGACCCGCTTTGGCTTCCAACTGTCCACCGAAGAGAACCCTGAGGCCAGAACGGTATTCCGTGAGCAGCTGAAAGTACTGGGCCCAATGAGTCGCGGCGAAATAACGGTTGCCATTATCTTTGCCATCACCGCTATTTCCTGGATTACGAGACCCTATCTGAAGGCGTTTATTCCCGGTCTTTCTGACACCATTATTGCCATTGCCGCGACCATCAGCCTGTTCATCATTCCGGTGAAGCACGATAAGCGTGTTTATGTCATGTCCTGGGAAAAGGCCCGGGAATGGGGTGTTCTGCTGCTGTTTGGTGGTGCTCTGACTCTGGCAGCGCAGATCAAAAATACCGGTCTGGCCGGCTGGGTGGCCGAAGCCATGACGATTGCCAATGGTCTGCCGGTGCTGCTGGTCGTTGCTTTCTTGGTGACTGTTCACCTTCCTGACCGCACTGACCAGCAACACCGCAACGGCTGCCGGCTTCCTGCCATTGATGGGTGCCCTGGGTGTGACCCTGGGCATTGACCCGGTGATGCTGGCCGCACCGGCGGCCCTTGCCTGCAGCTTTGCCTTTATGATGCCCGTAGCGACTCCGCCAAACGCTGTGGTCTTTGGCTCAGGAAAACTGGCAATAACCGATATGATGAAGGCTGGCTTTGCCCTGAATATTATGGGTATTCTGCTGGTGACACTGGTGGGTTACTTCCTGATTGGTCAGTTTTTAATGGGATAATTATCTTTTCTACGGAGTATTTTCGGGTTCTACACGGTCTGAGTAGCCCCCCCAAAAAACGTAGGGAAGTACCTGACATGAACAGTGTTCCATCCGGTACACCGGTAGCGATACCCACTGAGCCCTCAACCTGCCCAGTGTGCCATGATGACCTCTACCAACCTAAGAATCCGGAGTTTGCTGGCAAGCACGTTGGCATTGCCAGTCCCTGCGGGCATAAGTACCACCTTAACTGTCTTACCCTGTGGACAGGAGCTAATCTGGAGTGCCCTTACGGGCGGCAAGTAATTGAGAATGTAACGGTGGAAATCCTGACCCTGCCACCGAACTGGCAGACCCGGATGGTCAACGCTGCAAAGGAGGGCAATATCAGGATCATCCGGGCCCTGCTGAACCGGGGGGCGTCCGCGGATGCAGGCCAGATTGCGGGGAAGACTCCCCTGGTCTGGGCCGTTAACAACAAGCACCTTGATGCTGCTCTGCTGCTGGCCGACAAGGGATCCTCCGACCCGATCGGCCTGAATAACCTGGAGCAATTGTACCAACATGGTGACGGGGGCATTCCTGTAGATCTATGCAAAGCGGAGAGCTTCTACCTGAAGGCGGCTGAGCTGGGGGATACTTCAGCCATGAACAACCTGGGCTACCTGCATCAGTATGGTGGCGAGGACTTTCCGGTAGACCTGAGCAAAGCAGAGAGTTGGTACCTGAAGGCGGCTAAACTGGGAAGTGCTCGAGCTATGAACAACCTGGGCTACCTGTATAAGCAGGGTGGCAAGGACTTTCCGGCAGATCTGCACAAAGCAGAGAGTTGCTACCTGCAGGCGACTGAGCTGGGGAATGCTGCAGCTATGAACAACCTGGGCTATCTGTATCAGTATGGTGGCCAGGACTTTCCGGCAGATCTGCACAAAGCAAAGCACTGGTACCAGCAGGCGGTTAAGCTGGGGTCTGTTTCAGCCATGATCAATCTGGGCTGCATGTTTCAGGAAGGCGGCAAGGACTTTCCGGTAGATTTGTACGCAGCGGAGGGCTTGTACCTGCAGGCCGCTGAGCTGGGGGATGCCACGGCCATGAGATGCCTTGGCTCCCTGTATAAGCATGGTGGCGAGGGCTTTGTGGCAGATAATGAAAAATCTTATATGTGGTATATGAAGTCACTCAAGCAAAATAATCATCTACCACAAGTAGAGCTTGACGGTTTTGATAAGAATAAAATCGCTCTAATACTCAGCCGGATGATCGACCTCCTGGACACCAATCTGAAAACTCAGGTTCAGGATCTGTTAAAAGACAAAGCTTGAAGCGCTGACTGTTATGTCTGCTGGTGACACTGGCAGGTTGTTTTCTGATGGGTGCCAGCCCGGCCTGATGAGACGGTCGGGCTTAACCCGGACCCGCCGATCAAGTCCGGGAAACTCCATTGAGGCTGTCCGAGCATAGACAGCCCTGTGCGGTAACCGTAAATCTCGGTCACCCTCCGGATGAACGGCCTTCAATCTGAATTGTCCAATGCTTGAAGTCAGTTACTTTTTTGCAAGGAACAACAGCAATGCAAGCGTCAGCCTCCCAAAGCAGTGATTCGATAACAGCTCATGGTTTACCATTGCCCACATCGGAAGCAGCCCAGTCAAATCGTCCCAAAAGTATTGACGCTCCGTGCTGGCGTGGCTTTTCGACCAGGGTTGAGGATATCGCAGAAAATGCCCGGTTTCTCAACCATGTCGTTGCGGCAACTCGCAGTGAAGTGGTAGGAAACAGTCATCTCGTCACGGACTTTAGCATACATTATCCCAGCCTGAAGCCAATCGATCTGGTAAGGATGACATTGCATCGCGGTCCTTTTGTTACCGGGCAAGTGAAAAAAATGAATTTGGGCTACCAGTGTTTACAGGGAATATTTCGACAAAACCATGATCTATCCAACATCAGAACTAGCGATATATATTTCAAGTTCTCTTCAAAAAACGGTTTTGGTGATTGTGGCTCCCAAGTTTATCAGTGCCGGAAAAACTTGTTAAAAGCAGGTGTTCCCGCTGATATTATCTGGGCGCTCCATTTTTCTAACAGACGCAAAAGTGATACTCCACATGATGGACATTGTATGCTGCTAATTGCCGATAACCAGTCTATGGAGCGGTTGTTTGATCAAATGAATATCGTTACCGCTAAATACGGTGTTGAAAATAAAAAGCGACCTGGAATTGCCATGGATGTTGCGGATTTTTTTTTCTTGTTACAGGAAAAACTACCAAATTTGATTTTTGTCGATCCTTTTAATGATCAGATCATTCCGGGTAATGGGTTAAATACAACCCCTGTAGGAATTTTTCTCAACTTTGGGTTACGCGGAGAGTACTCTGTTTCTTTTACAGGGAGTAATGATTACCTCCCGATTTCAGATGATGAGCTTGAATTTTTTGAGCGGAAAATCAAGGGTGATAAGAAAGCGGTAAAAGCTATGCAGGATATTAAAACGGTAGTACATAATATTAAGTTAATCCGTTTAATCGACGCCTCAGAGATTGCTTCACGACTTAAACAAAAGATAACCGTCAGTATCGGCAAGTCAGAATTTGGCCTCGCTTTTCGTCAATGCGCATATTATAAAGCCAACAGCGTATTCGATTACTTGTATGATCATGCAGGCGAGCTGGATTTTGATCTTAATTCATCCGGAAATTCTGGCAATACTGCGCTGGATTACGCCAAAAAAGCGGGTAATTCCCATGCCATAGTCCGGCTGGAAACATTAAAAACTGCCTGTTCCGGATCAGCCTGAATCAAATTCACCATCCGGAATTCTTGCATTCAGTCGTCTTTCTTCTTCGCCCTTGGGTGAGCCTTATCATACACCGTGGCCAGATGCTGAAAATCCAGATGGGTATAGATTTGTGTGGTGGAGATATCGCTGTGCCCCAGCAGTTCCTGAATTGAGCGCAGGTCACCGCTGGATTCCAGCAGGTGGCTGGCAAACGAATGCCTCAGCATGTGGGGATGAACCCCCACCGGCATGCCCGCTTCCCGGGCAAATTCCCTGATACGATTCTGAATCTGTCGGGTACTGATGCGCCTGCCCAGCTTTGACAGAAACAGGGCGCTACCACTCTCTCCCCGAACCAACTGTTCTCGAAAAGTAAGCCAGTGTTGAATTGCCTGCCGGGCTTTGCTGCCCACCGGGATCATCCGCTCTTTGCTGCGTTTCCCAAGCACTTTTACCTGGGAAAACCCATTGGAAAAGCTGTCCAGATTCAGTGCCGCCAGCTCGGCCAGACGCAAACCTGACGAGTAGAAGAGCTCCAGAATGGCCAGATCGCGGCACTTCAGCGGATCACCCTCCGCCTGACCATGCGGGTCATCCAACAGATGATTGACCTGGTCGGCATCCAGCGTCACCGGCAGAGGCCGACCGGTTTTCGGTGCCCGGAGCCGTTGCGCCGGGTTATTGGTTACCTCACCCCGGGTTAACAGGTAGTGATAAAAACGACGAAGTGATGAGATCAGCCGCTGCAGGCTGCGACTGGATAACCCCTCTTCGTGCCAGAGTCCCAGCCACTGCTTTAACTGCTTCTCGGTAATCGTTGCCCACCCCTGAATATCACTGGCGGTAGCCTGCTGCATCACACGGGCAAGATCACGCTGATAGGCCGACAGCGTATGGGGAGAGTGCTGCTTTTCATAGCGGAGGTAATCCAGAAAAGCCGCTATTGATTGTTGCAGGCCGCTATTAACCGGAGAATTGGAAGATGAGTGGTTCATGAATGCAGCTGTCGAGCCAGAATTCGACTCAGGATATCGCCCAGGTAACTGATAAACAGGGTGCCCATGCTGGCCTTGAAATGATGTTTGTCCTGACTGCCCAGCGCCAGAACCCCAAGCTGCTGTGGTTCACTGAGGGCATAGTTCAGAGGGGCAATGGCCACCGAGCCAACATGCTCGGCCTGCTCCTGAAACAGGAAGTCCAGCTCTGCCTGAGTCACCTGGCCACAAATGGCTTTGCCACTGGTCATAATGGAACCCAGGGCTTCCACCACCACGTCGGTATGTTCAATCCTGACGGGCAGGTTCATTGGTTGGTCACTGAACAGAATCAGCGAATGGAATTCAATACCAAACTCATGGTTAAGGCTGTCACCGATCACCTCCACCAGCTGTTCCAGATCCCTGCTCTCCAGCAGGGCCAATACCAGCAGCCGCATACGCTCAAACAGCTTTTCATTGGCTTTGGCATTGTCCGCCAGACGGACCAGCTGATGCCGGTAATCCAGGGCCCGTTCCCGCAGCAACGCCACCTGACGCTCAACCAGCGAGATCGCATCCCCACGCTGATGAGGCAGGGTCAGATCCAGCAGCAGATCGTCACGGCCCACAAAAAAATCAGGATGCTCTTTCAGAAAGTTGGCAACCTGCCTGGGTTTCAGAGCTTTCGGCTGATTCGGCGTTTCCTGCTGCTCCCTGTCTGTTTCGACGATCTGTTCGGTCATGGTCTCTGGCCCTTAGCGGATTTATAGCCGGGTGTATCCTTCATAAACCCGGGTTGCTGCGCCTGTCATCATAACCGGACTGCCCTCTCCCGGCCAATAAATAGACAGGCTACCCCCGGGCAAGTTCACTTTAACGGTATCGCCCAGCAAACCTTGCAGGCGTCCTGCCACCACAGCGGCACAGGCACCGGTGCCACAGGCGAGGGTTTCACCAACGCCGCGCTCAAATACCCGCAGGTTAATTTCATCGGTACTGAGGACCTGCATAAATCCGGCATTGCATTTCCGGGGAAAGTCCGGATGGGCTTCAATCATCGGCCCCCAGGTGTCCACGGGTGCCCTGTGCACATCAGCCACCCGATAAACGCAGTGGGGATTGCCCATGGACACGGCCGAAACCTCGATAACCTGGCCATCAACCATCAGGGGATAGGTCACTGAACGCTGCTGCGCATTAAACGGCACCTGTTCAGGGTCCAGCCTCGGCATCCCCATATCCACGCAAACCTCGCCATTGCTCTGAATCGTCAGCTCAATGTTGCCCCCGGCGGTTTGTACCCGGATCCGGTCTCTGCCGATCAGCTTTTTGTCCCGGACGAAACGGGCGAAACAACGGGCCCCATTGCCACACTGCTCCACTTCACTGCCATCGGCATTAAAGATGCGGTAGCGAAAATCCATATCAGGATTGGTCGGGGGTTCAACCAGCAGCAACTGGTCAAAGCCGATCCCAAACCGCCGGTCCGCCAGGCGGCGGATTTTTTCCGGCGGCAGGCGCAGATTCTGGGACACCATATCGACCACCATAAAGTCGTTACCCAGCCCATGCATCTTGGTGAAATGTAGCAACATATAGTTCATTCTTTCCTGATACTTTACGACGGCAGCAGGCTTTCTGAGGCAAACTGCTCGGCAACGGTTTCCCGGCGACGGATCACATAAGATTGAGTACCATCAACCATGATTTCTGCGGCACGATTGCGGGTATTGTAGTTGGAGCTCATGACAAAACCGTAGGCACCCGCCGAATACACCGCCAGCAGATCACCTTCCCGGATGGCCAGATTCCGTGCTTTGCCCAGAAAGTCGCCACTTTCACAAACAGGCCCGACAATATCATACACCTGACTATCCACATCCGCGTGCTGCGCCGTATTGGCAATAGTATGCCAGGCACTGTAGATGGACGGTCTCAACAGGTCATTCATGGCTCCATCGACAATGGCAAAATGCTTCTGCTCAGTCGCCTTGATCAACTCAACGCGGGTCAGCAGGATACCCGCCTGGGCAGCAATAGACCGGCCCGGCTCCACCACCAGCATCACATCACCATAGCCCCGCTCAACAAGGCGCTGTTTGACCGACACCAGATAATCGGCAGGTGAGGGAATCGTCTCATCCTGATACTGAACCCCCAGGCCACCGCCAATATCCAGATGCTGCAAATGAATCCCCTGAGCCTGCAACTGATCCATTAACAGCAACAGACGATCCAGCGCATCCAGGAAAGGCTCGGTGGTGGTCAGCTGGGAACCGATATGGCAATCAACACCCACCACCTCAATATTGCTCAATTCAGCAGCCCGGGCATAAACCGCAGGAGCCCGGTTAATATCAATGCCGAACTTATTATCTTTCAGGCCAGTGGAGATATAGGGGTGAGTCCGGGCATCCACATCCGGATTGACCCGCAGGGAGATGCGGGCCACTTGATTCATCGCCAGCGCTTCTTCCTGAATACGCTCCAGCTCCTGTTCTGATTCAATATTGAAGCAGTGGACACCCACTTCCAGCGCCCGGCGAATCTCATGGCGCTGCTTGGCCACCCCGGAAAACACCACCCTGGCGGGATCACCGCCGGCCGCGAGCACCCGTTCCAGCTCCCCGACCGAGACAATATCAAAGCCAGCCCCCAACCGGGCCAGAACATTCAGCACCGCCAGGTTGCTGTTCGCTTTTACCGCATAACAAATCAAGTGGGGGCTGTCAGACATGGCCTGATAATAGGCCTGATAGCTGGCTTCCAGGGCTCGTCTGGAGTAGACATATAAAGGCGTACCATACTGGCGGGCCAGCTGTTGCACCGGAATCTCTTCGGCAAACAACTCGCTACCGGCCGCTGGTTCAGAGGGCTGAAAGGTAAACCACTCCATAAGGTGACTGTTCCCCATTTCACTTATTTATTGATGTAATTAGCCAGAACTGCTCTTTATTCAACGACTGTTTCTTCCAGAGCAGCCGATGCATCAGCCAGAGATGATGCTGGTTGATAAAGGTCACCTTTCTGACCACAGCCTGTGAGCAGCAGCACGAAAAACGCAGCAGCGGCCAGAGCGGAAGTTTTCAGCCGATGGTCAGCAGTGAACAATCTCATAATCTGATCCTTAATTCTGAATAGGCCACAGTATAACTGTCTAATTAGCGATGGCTCTAGCCCGAATATTTCATAATTGAGGCAACTCGGCATGCGGTGGCAGCGCTCTCTTTTCATGGAAGGCTCTATCAGCAACGCCGGAAGCAGGCTAAAATTCCCCCATTCAGATTAAATTGCACCGAGACAGGAATGAAAGAGCGTCAATATAATGAACTTCTGGATGGCCTGATGCTGGCCATTGAAGACGCCATAGACGATGCCGAACTGGACATTGACTATGAAACATCAGCAGGCATTCTCACGTTAACCTGTGAAGACAACAGCAAAATTATTCTCAGCCGCCAGACCCCGCTGCTACAGCTATGGATGGCCGCCCGCAGTGGTGGATTCCATTTTGACTACGATGAAGAGCAGGGTGACTGGCTGCTCGATGGCCGGGAAGACACCTTTCTCACGGTGCTCAACCGCTGCCTTACCGAACAAACAGGCGACGATGTTCATTTATCTATTTAGCGTCCTTCTTTCCGGGAGTTGTTCCGGAATAAGTTCCGTGTTTGTCTGAAGCATAAGTTAATGCCGCCTCCCGTTTCCCGCAAAATTACAAGTCGCCCGTCTTTTTCGGGCAGCGCTGAAACTTCATATTTATTGTCAAAATTCCCATGGCACGACATTCATGGCCTATACTCCAGCCGGTTTGTGACAGTCTCCTCTGGTATTGGTTCTTTACCATCAGGACAAGATTAGAGAACCGGAGCCATCATCATCTGCTCTTCTGTCTTATTAAGCTCAATACCCCAGGCTGTCACCCACTCTCAGTCAATATCATCCTGATAGGCTCTGGGACGGATCAATACAATAAATAAAAGCCTTCTGCTTCACTGGGGGATGACTCAGAAGCTGCGATAGAGGGGTGCAGGAGATTGCTGGAGACAACACTGAAGCTCTTAAAAAAACATCAGTAGCATCGGGAGATCATCACTATGAGTAACCTGTACAAAACGGACTTTTATCAGTGGACCCGTCAGCAAATTGATTTACTGAAAAAAAACAAGTTTCGGGCTCTGGACCTGGAGAACCTGATTGAGGAGGTAGACGACCTTGGCCAGGAAAAGGTCAACACGCTGGAAAATCATCTGACCCGAATCCTGGTGCTTCTGCTCAAATGGCATATTCGCACCTTCAAAGAAGACCTGCATGCCTTGAATCGCTGGTACCGCAGCTGGTTTATGGTGATTGATTACAGCCTGGCAAAAGAACGGGCGATAGTTAAACGACTGTTGATGAAAAACCCCAGCTTGTATGGACTGTTTGATGAAAGCCTGCTGGAATGTTATCCCATTGCCTGTCGGGATGCTTCCCGTGAGCTGGAAATACCGGAGGATGAGTTTCCGGATACCAATCCGTGGACCATGGAACAGATTATGACCAATGGGTTTCCGCCGGGGCCGGAGTAGGTTTTGAAATCATGATGAACACCAGGGTTAGCTCGCCAACCTCGTTCCAGAGTTGTCGGGCAGAACCGGGTCAGTGCTGCCTGAGCCGGTCAACAATCCACGTTTTAATCAGCGCTTGACGGCTGATGCCGATTGCGCTGGCTTCTTTATCCAGTTCATTGACGACCCATGCAGGGAAGTCAATGTTAACCCTTTTGGCTGCAAGGTTGGGCCGTTGAGGATTGTCGGTGTCGAAGAATTCCAGTACGTCTTCGCCATCGTCGAATTTTTTATCAATATCACTGGCTTTCATAAAGGTTCACCTCATTTTTTCTGGATCGGCGTACTGAGATAATTCTGATACAGTCTCCTGATACACGGTTTAAATGTAATTGATGGATCCTCTATCAATGGTGCCCAAACTCCGTTCGTCCTGAGCGGAGTCGAAGGGCGTAAACACCATACCCTGAATAAAGACTGTGCCAGGCACCCTTCGACTCCGCTCAGGGTGAGCGGAGATTGTACACATCAAACTCATTGAAATGAGTTGCCAGAATAGCGTCTTCGGATAGGCTGGGTAGTGTTCCCGCAGAGGACCGAGGTACTGTGCATGACCGTTGGTTCCGGTGTCAGCTCTTATGGGAACCGATCTTTGTCAAAACGCAAAAAAACCGCCGGAGCGGTTTTTTTGTTGCCGGAAAGTCCGGCGAAGGCATTGCTGCCAGGCAACCACTTCGATATTAGAAGTAGTAACGAGCCTGCAGAATCATCTTGTCGTCAACGTCAACATTAGCAACTTTGGTCTTCTCGAACTGGTAAGTAGCAGACAGCTGAACTGGACCTTGAGTGTAGATTACTTCTACAGGCATGTACTTCAGTTCGGTGTTTCCAGCGTTGTTGCTCTTGTCTTTCAGCTGGTTGTAACCACCACCGAGCTTGAACATTTCGTTCAGCTGATAGCTGCCATACAGTTCAATGCCTTTAGCCTTTTCAACAAGACCCAGTGTACCGTCTGCCAGGTTCTTCAGATCTGCATAAGTGAAGGCAGCGTAAATCTTGTCTGCTTCAAGCTTGGCACCAACAATAGCAGATTTAGATTTGTCTTTAGATCCTGCTACAGAAGTATCTTTAACTTCAGCCTGGTTGTATGCAGCTCCGATACTCAGCCCCATTGGCAGGTTGTAGCTGCCAGCTACACTGTAAGAACCATCACGTACCATAGTGGACGGGATAACAATACCACTAACCTTGGTTGAAAGTTTTCTTTCACCCAGCTGAACCTGTGCAGAGATATTCAGCCCCATGATACTGTGGTTATACTGCAGAGCGTCGTCAGCACGAGCAGTACCCAGCTCATCACCAAAACTGGTGTATGTGCCGGAAGCTTCACCACCGGTGGTAGCAAACATGTCAGTCCAGCCAGAAACAGTGGAGTAAGTAGACCACTGCTTACCGAAAGAGATAGAACCATACTGGTCGTTCTTGGCACCAACATAGCCCAGACGGTTGAAGAAGAAGTCGCCTTCGCCACTGTTAGTCGTGTCAAAGCCCCACTCAGCCTTGGCAAAAGCGGTAGTCGCTTCAGTCAGTTTGTGTTCGAAGGCAAAGTTGATACGGCTGCTGTCGCCCTTAGATTCGCCATCAGTCTGGTCAACATAACGCATACCAACGTGACCACCGATGGTCACTTTGTCAGTACCATTGTCAACAACAGTAGCAGCCATCGCCTGGCCAGCCATCATGGAAGCAACAACAGCTGCAAGAATTTTCTTTTGCATGGAGCTTACTCCTGAAATTGTGTGTGATGTGTGTGCTTTTTTCTGTCGCCTTTCTTCTTATGCATAGCCTGGCGCAAAAGCCCCGAACCGATGCGGACGACTTAATTTGGGCACAATTATTCAAGAGTTGTTAAACCAAGGTCACATTAGATAATTGAATTGGCTTATGATTTTTTTTACTGTCGTGAGAATAAAAATCAAGCAGCATTTGATAGTAATTAATCAAGGATAAGGCTGTAGGCCTTGATGGATAATGGATTCAAGTAAATCACTACGAAGAGATTGAGTTAAAACAATCAAATAACCGGGTAGGTGAATGCCGAGATAAGGGATAAAATACGGCATTCCCGGTTAATGGAAATTTACATTTCGTTGATGTGCATCAACGCTGAAATAATCAAAGCCAGTGCGCAACATGTTATCTGTTAATGGACAGCTACCAGCCAAACAACTTCAGGTTTCTGGCCGGACGAAAGTTGGTTGAGAGAACAGCATGTTGATTCGGGTTGTACCTGACATCGGCATGCAGTTTCTGGTCACGGAGCAGGGCCGGAATATTTCTCACATAGAGGTTATGGTAATACACCTCTTTCAATGTCTTGATCATTCGGTGGCTAAAGTCCCCCTGGCTGCTCCAGGCGATAATACCGGGGCTTGGTAAAAAAGCATCGGCTGCGGTCTCTCTGTCGCGACTGGCGGATACCACCATCATATAGGCAGGAATGTCCCTGTCTCTGCCTGTATCAATTTCCTCGATAATATCCGGATGCAGCGAGTTATAGACATACCGATAGGGCAGGTCAAACATGGTGCCGGAGTGGCAGGTGTCAACGAAGATCAGCAGCCTTGTGCTGTTGTGAAAGCGTTTGAAGGCATGATGCAGTTCATCATCGGAAATAACATCGCGACCACAGACCAATAGCTCATCCATATGATCTGACTCATCACCGCTGGTATCCGGTCTGCGGGTGCCGTGTCCGCTGAAACTGATGATTATGCGATGTGGCCCGGCTTCGCTGTGGGTTTGCTCTGCCAGACGTTCAATTTCCGCGAGGACGATGGATTTTTTGAGTGGGCCAGATCGATCAGTCTGTACCTTAAGGGAGGTTGTCGGGATGCCCTTGCTGGTGGAGGCCCAGTTAAAAAAGTTCCAGGCATCATTACGGCAACCACCTAATGTTGGTACTTCCGGAATCTGATCGTAGTTTTGCCCGGTAAACAGTCCCTTGATCAGATGCATATTTTCAAACTCAAAATAGAAGTCAGTGTCCAGTGGACACTGGTTGTCATAACAAACGGTCTGATTATCGGGCAAATCTGAATTGAAAGAACAGTAGGCGTTGAGTGGCGATAGCAGTATTAATGACAGACAGATAAGCTGCGTGATCGTGCTGAAAACAACATGCTGAATTCGGGCTATACAGAAAGTGAGCATGGTATGCCTCATGCTTGAAAGCTTGAGAAGTGATGAGTGTCGGGTAAAGGTACCCCGGAGGCTGAACGAAGATAGATGCTTATTGAAATATAGTGGTAAATCGCAGAAAAAAACAACGGGTCATGCTTGCAAGCTGAACAGCTTTCCTTATAATCAGCGGCGTCTGGTGAGGGATGAAGTTCTTTCCTGATTCAGTCGTTGATGGTGGGCGTAGCTCAGTTGGCAGAGCTCCGGATTGTGATTCCGGCGGTCGAGGGTTCGAGCCCCTTCGCCCACCCCATCTTCCCTCCCTTGCAAACCTTCCAATTCTCACTCCCACGATTGTTGATCCTTCAGCATCTTTATAAATATGTCGTATTTTGCCTGGTAAAAATCAACCAGCTGCCGCTCAGGTTCTATCCGTTCGTGATAGCGACTCATGGCTCTCATGGCCTCCTCAATACTGTCGTAGATACCAGCCGCCACCGCTGCGGTGATGGCTCCGGACAGCAGCATATTTTCTCTCTCTTCCGGAACGGCAGCAGGAATATTGAGTATGTTGATATGTTCAGTGAGCAGTCGTTGGTTCTTTGCCAGTCCTCCGGTGGGGATGAACAGTTCAATGTGATACCCGGCTTTTGTTAACTTCTCTAACTGATAGCGTGCATCCAGGGCCAGGGCCTGAATACTGGCAAGGTACAGCACAGCAAGCGACTGATGACTTTTATCCAGGGTAAGGCCGGTAATCATTCCCCGCTGTGGTTGATCCACTTCAGGTGCGTCAAAGTAAGGGAGTATATGCAGGTGCGCGGTCAGTTTGCTGACACTGTCAGCGTATTCCGATCGATCATTATCCGCCAGCTCATAGAGAATCTGATTAAGGTATTCATGAACCCCGATCCCCAGGCTGACAGCGATATCATAGATTGAGCTGTAAGCCGGGTGTGAGGTAATGATGTGATCAATAAAGGCACCTGCCGCAGTTTGCCGGGCGTATATCAACGAGTAACCTTCCAGCACAGAAGGGTAGGGGCCATCTGCTCCATCGCAGGTCAACATATCCCTGCTGAACGCGACGTAGTTGGATGAAGTTCCACCAATAAAACTGACTCTTTTGGTAATACAGTCTAGTGGTTGCTGACGGTCCGGGTGATTGCTGGCAAGTATCGTGGCGAGGGTGCCGCCATAGGCATCAACGATACCTGTGGCAACCGGGGTGCCCTGTTTGAGGTTCAGTTGGTCAGCGGCACTTTGGCACAGGCCATCCCCGATGGCTGCACCCATCTCAAGGGATTCACCCTTGAATCGTCCCTCAATATCAATATTCAGTTGGGCTGCAGCCTTTTGGGTAAAGATATGACTGGTCGAATCGGGTGTTCTGGTCAGGCAGGCCGTTAGCTTCCAGGTGGCATAATCATAAAGGTCGAGGATGCAAGTAGCGGCTTGCCAGGTTTCCGGCGCACACTGGAAGAGCCAGAGTAATTTACAGCAGTTACTCCTGGCGTTGATGCCAGGGCCCGCATGGCCAAATAGTCCCGGGTGTTCTCTGGCAATATAGGCAGCCTGTTGACTGGCGCGGCTGTCCATCCAGCCAAAAGTGTCAGCACGATTGCTCCCGGGCAGGTGAACGGGTTGCATCCGCTGGTCCAGCAGAACCAGGGAGTAGGTGGTATCAATACCGATCCCGATAATATCCTCCTGATTCAGCGGGTGTTCAGCGATTAATCGGTTAACACCGGTGACCAGGGCTTCCCAGATATTCTTGGAACAGAACTCCATGGTACTGGCTGTTTTCCAGATCAGAAGTGGCTCTTCATTATGGGCAAGGACATGCCCTTCCGGGGAAACAAAAGCGCTGCGCAAACTGTGGGTGCCAACATCAATACTGAGCAAAACAGGCCGCATCTGTGATAATGTCCTTGAAACAATGTTTCGGGTAAGAATAGCTCCGTTCCTGCATTTGGACAGGGGTGTTTTAAGGTGGGTAAATTCATGCACATGAGCAGGATAATCGGGCATCGGGGGCTGGCAGGAGAGGCACCGGAAAATACCCTGGCAGGCATCAGGCTGGCTGCTGAGCGCGGGCTGAAGTGGGTCGAGGTGGATGTTACTCTGTCAGGTGATGGTACCCTTGTGCTTTTTCATGACCGGCGACTGAACCGTACCACCAATAAAAAAGGTCGCTTGAAGACGTTAACCTGCTCTGATCTGGCAACAATAGATGCCGGAAGCTGGTTTTCCGAGCAATTTTCGGGTGAGCAGATTCCTCAGCTTGGAGCGGCGCTTAAACTCATAAAAGAACTTGGGCTTGGGCTGAACCTTGAGCTGAAAACCAATGGCTGTTCAGAGCCGAGGTTGGTAGAAGCGGTAGTAAAGACCATTGCCGAGGTTGAGTTGCCAAACGATCGGCTATTGGTTTCCAGCTTTAATTATGCGGCACTTGTCCGGTTCTCAGATTGTTCAGATATTCCGGTTGGCTGTCTGTTTGAGCGATTGCCAATGAACTGGCAGAAGAAAGCATTACGGGTCAACGCGGTATCCATCCACCTCAACAGTAAGCGAACGGCAAAACGACACATTTCGCGAGTGAAGTCCAAAGGCTATGAACTGTATTGCTACACCGTTAACTCTCCGGCGGTTGCCAGACAGCTGATTGATGATGGCGTTGATGGTGTTTTTTCTGATTACCCTTTGGCAGATCACAAAAAGCATGGGGGTGAAGTCCCGGCGGTGACCGAAGAAATCACGACGTAAAAAGAACAGGCTGGGTCAGCCTGCTCATGGTGAACCTTAAAGCTCGTCCACTTCTCTCAAATATTTGAACAGCTTTCGCGCCGCTGCCGGGGGCTTATCCTGAGATGCTTCTCTCTGGGCATTACGGACCAGCTGGCGGATATGCTGGTGGTCAGCTTCCGGGTAGTGCTCCAGGTATTCAGTTAATGCCGTGTGACTGTCATCATCACGAATCAGCTGGTCACGCCACCGCTCCAATTGATGAAACCGGCGGTTGTACTCTTCACTGGAGGAATCCAGCTGGTTAAGCAGCGCCATGATCGGCTCAATGTCCTGGTCTGCCATCAGTTTGCCAATAAAGCCCAGATGGCGCTTTCTGGCATTGTTGCTTTTGATGCGATTGCTCTCATCCAATGCTGCACGCAGGCGATCATTCAGTGGCAACTTATCCAGCAGTGCCGGTTTCAGTTCCATCAGCCGGGCACCAATGTTTTTAAGCTCATCCATGTCCCGCTTCAGCTCAGATTTGCTGACATAGATGATTTCTTCGGTTTCTTCATCGTCCCAGGCTTCCTGGATGCGACGGCTCTTTTTACTCATAGAGAATGGCCATTGATGGGAATCTGCCTGATGTTATTTATCAGAAAGCAGTTCCATGGATGGAAAATGGATTTCCCGGTATTTTACTTCAGAATGCTTTTCAATTGGGATGTTTTTCCGCAACTCCTTTTGTCGTTTTGTTGCGGGCCTGATGCATCATCTGGCAAATCCCGCAGAAATATCTGCCAGAACGTTAAGCACCCTGTCTATCTCTTCCGGCGTATGGTAGTGGACAAAGCCTATCCGCAGTAACCCATCCCGCTCCTGAAGCTTGAGCCGGTCAAGCAGATCCAGTGCATAGAAATGGCCGGACCAGGTATAGATACCGTGCCGGGCCAGCAGCTGTGCCAGCCTGGCCGAGGATTGTCGGTGGTGGGCCAGGGCAAAGGTGGGGGTTCGGTCAGCCGTGGTATCCGAGCCGTACAAGGTAAACCCGGTCATGTGGTTGAGACCATCAAGAAACCGTTGCGACAACTGTTGCTCGTGTTCCTCGATCCAGCGCGCCGACGTCTGCAGTCCCTTGCGGTCATGGTCAGAACCGGTGAGCCAGCCATGGTATTGAATGCAGGCCAGCAATCCGGCAATCGCGGTAAAGTTCTGTGTCCCTGTCTCCCAGCACCAGGGTGGCTGGTTATTTGCAGCCCGGACCTTATAGGGCTTCAGACTGCCCAACAGTTCTGGCCGACCATACATCACCCCCAGGTAAGGGCCGCAGAACTTGTAGGCTGAACAGGTCAGGAAATCCACATCCAGGGCCTGCACATCCGGTAACCGGTGGGCGGTGTAGTGAACGGCGTCAACATGGACCAGGGCATTCACGGAGTGTGCAGCCCTGATCAGTTCTGCTGCCGGGGTGATGCTGCCGGTCACGTTGGAGGCCAGGGTAAACGCCACCAGTCGTGTTCTGTTGGACAGCAGGCGCTCAAGCTCCGTGACGCAGAGATTTTGACTGGCGGTAAAATCCATCGTCCGGACTGTGCATCCCCGTTCCTCTGCCGCCAGCACCCAGGGGGTGATATTGGCGTCATGGTCCAGCGATGAAACAATAATTTCATCACCTTTGTGCCAGGTTCTGGCGATGGCTCTGCTCAGCGCCAAGGTCAGGGAGGTCATATTGGCACCGAAGGCAATGCTGTCAGCAGGGGCATTTAATAACTGCCCGGCAGCCTCCCTTGCCCGTTCCAGCAGTGCCATGGTTTCTTCACTGGTGGCAAAAAAGCCACCCAGGTTAGCGGAACCCGATTGTTGGTAATCGGACATGGCACTGATCACCGATACCGGAACCTGGGTACCTCCCGGCGCATCAGAATAGACGGCCCGCTGGTTTCCCTCTAGCCGCTCAAGGGCTGGAAATTGCTCTCGGATACGCTGGAGGTTGGTTGAGGTATGCTGTTTTTCCACTGTTCATCCTCCAGGGTTACCGTAATAACGAAAACATCCCGATGCCCGGAGACTTGGCCACTGCTGACCTGAAGCGCAGAGGTGTAGTGATAGACCCGCCGGTCATTGCAGTAAACAATATCCCCGGGCAACAGCGTAGCACTATAGGCAGGTTTTTGTTCCGGATGATAAAAAATTCCAGTCTCTGCACCCTCGACGTTTTTGCGGTCAGTGCAGATGATGGCAATCAGGTCGAAGCCATCCTGGTGAATGCCTTCCGGCACTGGCAAGCCGTGATCATCGCCGGAGCAGGTGACCCGGATTTGATGCACGCCATAAACGGTACGTGCCGGATCAAGACCGAAAAAAACGTTTACCTGTCTGAACAGGGATTGAAATTCCGGCAGCTCCGTCAGGGTCGGTTCAATTTCAGCAAATTCCCGCAGAATGTCGCCACTGAGATAATTGACCGAACGGGACTGGACAAAGTCATCGTGGGGTAATCTTTCCAGGCGTTCTGCAGGCCCGGTAAAACGGGAGTAGCGGCGAAAACGGTAGTGACCGCTGACATAACGGTCAGCGGCAAGATTGGCAAAAAAAGGCGCAAAAGCGTTCAGGTCAAGATCGGTCAGCCGCTGATGTGAAAAGGTAAAATCAGGTGAAATAACAGCCATGGTCACCCTCCTGCCATTACTGATGTTGTTCTACGGTGTCTGCAACATAATAGACGACATAATCGCTACGCAGCGTGCCTGGTGAAGCTGGACAAGCATTTTTTTACCGGTTTGGCATCAGCTGCCATTGCCTGGTCATTGCATGAATCACCAGTTAGTTCAGATAAATTAGTGCACAAGGCTCTCTGCGCAAGTCTGAATCTTAATAACCTGCTTTTAGGGCAAATCCCGAATAAGTCAGCGGCTGGTATAAATAGTTTTTCATGGGATACGGCAGCGGCAGGCAGTCAGAGCCTGATGCCAGGACTTTTGCCAAGGGCACCCGGTTCTCTACCAGCCTTGAACGAATGCAGGTTCGGGCGCAGGCCATCAGCGTCCTCGGTTGATAAGCAGAAATGTAATTGTGCAGGGTATCAACAACGCCTCTGGCTGCAGCAATGTCCAGTGCGGTTTTACCAGAAGCATTGGGAATATTGGCATGGGCACCATTGGCCAGCAGACTGTCAACGATCTCTTGCCGGTTTTTCTGAAGCGCCAGATGCAGTGGGGTATTGCCTGAGCGGCCGGGTTTATTGGGATTGGCTCCATTGGCCAGCAAGCTATTGGCCATACTGTTCATTCTGTAATGGAGAGCCCAGTTAAGTGGAGTCTGACCCCACTTGTCAGGAATATCTGGATTGGCACCTGCTTGCAGTAACGTGTTAACGCCCACAATTTTGCAGTGAAGTATCGCACAGAGCAGCGGAGTCTGGCCCGAGAAGTCAAGGGCGTTGATATAGGCACCTCTGTCAAGCAGGTAATTCAGGAACTTGGTGATCACTGTATCGTTTATATTAAGAAGGGCCATATGCAGTGCTGTGTCACCATTAATGTTACTGGCGTTCAGGTCAGCTCCCCTGTCCAGCAACAAATTGAGGGCCTTATAGTTGCCCAGTTCTGCCGCTTTCAGCAAAGGCGTACTTTGATCTACCAACAAATAGGGGACAGGAAGGTTCGGATCTGCACCGCGATCCAGCAGCGTCTTGACAATACCTTCACCGTCCAGTCTGTAAATGGCAATATGCAGAGGGGTAGATCCACCCACAGAGCAAATATTGGGGTCAATGCCCTGGTCCAGCAACCAGTTGACGGTGGCCAGGTCATTACGCAGGACTGCTGATATCATCAGCTCTGCAAAATCGGCCGTTGTTGCCGACAACTGCCTGCTGGCTGAAGCAGCCACAGCAGATTCTGAATGATTGACCTCTGTCGTGTTATCAGGCAGCGGGAGATCGACTGCAGATGAGGATTCCACGCTGGCATCGGCTACCATTTCCTGCGAATGGTCATGCTCCGTCCTGACGCTTGGTAACATTGTTGTGTTTCCGTTCAAGATATACAAAGAACAGCAATCGTTTAAAGAAAATAGTTCACAAGGTTCGCTACGCAAGCCTGAATCTAAATGACCTGCTTTCGGGACAATTCCTAAAGAGTCAGCGGCTCGTGTAAATAAGCCCTTATGGGATTGGACAGCGGCAGGCAGTCAGAGCCTGGTGCCAGGGCTTTTGCCAGCGGCATCTGGTTCTTTACCAGCCGTGAACGAATGCTGGTTCGGGCGCAGGCCAATAGCGTCTCCGGTTGATAAGGAGGCATGATATTGTGCAGGGTATCAGCGACGCCTTTGGCTGCTGCAATGTCAAACGCAGTTTGACCAGACGCATTGGGAATATTGGCACGGGCACCATTGGCCAGCAGAATGTCAACGGTATCCCGCCGGTCTTTTTGAAGCGCCAGATGCAGAGGTGTTTCGCCTGACTTGCCTGGCTTATTGGGATTGGCTCCATTGGCCAGCAGGCTATTGACCATACTGTTGATTTTGGCAGGGACGCTGTACAGTACAGCCTTGATAAGTGCAGTCTGACCCCACTTGTCAGGAGTATCTGGATTAGCACCTCGTTGCAGTAAAGTGTTAATGCCCGCAATGTTGCCTGACATTACCGCCCAGAGCAGCGGAGTTTGGCCGTCACAGTCAAGGGCACTGATATCGGCACCTCTGTCCAGCAGGCAATTCATGATCTCGGTGATCGCTGTCGGGTTGTTACAACAAACAGTCGCCAGATGGAGCGCTGAGGAATTCGAATGATCACGGGCGTTCAGATCGGCTCCCCTTTCCAGCAACAAGAAAACGGCCTTGTCATCGGCCTTCATTGCAGCCAGTAGCAAAGGCGCAAAATGGCAGGCCGGGAGATTCGGATTCGCTCCGCGATCCAGCAGCGTCTTGACAACATCTTCCCGCTTGCCATAGATGAGGGCCCAATACAGAAGGGTATAGCGGCCCTGGCAGCGGGTATTGGGGTCAACGCCCCGGTCCAGAAGGTGGTTGAGAGTGGCCAGGTCATTCTTCGCGATGACTAATTTCATCAATGCTGCCAGATCTGTCAACTCACTCGTCGTGGCAGGCAACTGCCTGCTGCCTGAGACTGCCACTGCGGATTCTGAGTGATCGACTTCTGACGTGTGATCAGACGGTGGGAGGGGTACGGGTGGGGGAGACGAGCTTGCATCGGCTGTCATTTCCTCCGAATGATCATACTCCGTCCTGCCCCTTGAGAACATCAATGCTCCCCCTTTCAGGTATATAAAGAACACAAATCGCTTAGTGAAAATAGTGCACAAGGCTCAGTGCGCAAGTCTTGATAAAGGTTGCTGATTAGACTCTGAATCTGCAATTGATCATCTATCTGATGCATTATTAACTTCACAGCGGCACAATAGTTGAAAACCTCCGTAGGCATAAACACAACAGATCAGGTGCAATCATGGGCGAACCTTCCAATGCAGTGCTGGATCCACGAAGTGAAGAGACCAGGCTGAAAACACTGGCCGGTGATATTCTGGCAGAGGCCACCAGACAGGGAGCGGATGCCTGTGAGGTGGGCATCAGCATGGATGCCGGCCTGTCGGCCAGCGTCCGTATGGGTGATGTTGAAACGGTTGAGTTTAACCGTGACCAGGGGCTGGGCATTACCGTCTATCTGGGTAAACGAAAAGGCTCTGCCAGTACTTCTGACAGCAGCCCAAAGGCCATCCGTGAAACGGTAAAAGCCGCCTGCGATATTGCCCGTTACGCGTCCGAAGACCCTTATGCGGGTTTGGCTGACCCCGTGTTAATGGCTGATGGTGATGCGCTGCCGGATCTTGACCTGTATCACCCCTGGGGAATCGATGCCGGGCAGGCGATTGATCTGGCCATGCAATGTGAAGATGCCGGACGTGCGTTCAGTAATAAAATTGTCAATTCCGACGGTGCCAGTGTCTCCAGCCATCAGGGTTGTCGTGTCTATGGCAACAGCAATGGGTTTATTGGCAGCTATGTGTCCAGTCGCCACAGCCTGAGTGCGGTGTTGATTGGTATGCAGGGTGACGAGATGCAGCGGGATTACTGGTATACCGTAAGCCGTAATGCCAACGAGCTGGAAAAAGCGGTCGCGGTTGGCAAGACCGCGGCGGAACGCACGGTGCGCCGACTGGGAGCAAGAAAGGTAGGCACTGCCGAGGTGCCGGTACTGTTTGCACCGGAGGTGGCTTCAGGTCTTATTGCCCATTTTCTCGGGGCGATCAGTGGTGGCAGCCTTTATCGACAGGCCTCTTTCCTGTTGGATCACCTGGGTAAGCCGGTGTTTCCAGAATGGATGCGTATCCACGAGCAACCATTGCTGAAAAATATGCTGGGATCCGCCAGCTTCGATAATGATGGGCTGGCGACCTATGCCAAGGACTTTATTACGGACGGTGTGCTGCAGCATTATATTTTAAGCACCTATTCTGCCCGCAAACTGGGGATGGACAGTACTGCCAACGCCGGTGGTGTTAATAACCTGTTTGTACAAAGCAATGCAGGCGATCTTGATGCGCTGCTGAAACAGATGGGAACCGGGCTGCTGGTTACCGAACTGATGGGGCAGGGGGTTAATACCGTTACCGGTGATTACTCCCGTGGTGCCGGTGGCTTCTGGGTCGACAATGGCGAAATTCAGTTCCCGGTGTCAGAAGTGACGATTGCCGGCAACCTGAAAGATATCTACCGGAATATTGTTGCCGTGGGCAATGATGTCGACAGGCGTGGGAATATCCAGACCGGTTCAATTCTGATCAGCAGTATGAAGCTGGCGGGTGAGTGATTGCTAAAAGGCAAAAGAAGGGACCACAAAGGCACAAAGGTTTTTTGGGCTTTTGTGGTTCAATGTTTAAAAGCTATTCTCGGACCAATGGCACTGACTTAAGGGTGAAAGCCTTGTCATACGTGGTCTTTAAGGCACCCGGCGATTGGAACCACAAAGCACACAAAGAGCACAAAGGAAAAGAAAAGCTCTTCTTAGTGCTCTTTGTGTGCTTTGTGGTTCAAAACGCTACCCATAGAAAACAGTGGCCAGCCCAAGGAATGAGAGGAACCCCACCACATCGGAAATCGTGGTCAGGATAATACTGCCAGCAAGGGCCGGATCAATATTTAATGATTTCAGTAAAACCGGCAGCATCGCACCGGTGACCACGGCAACACTCAGGTTGATCACCATGGCGCAGGCGATCACCAGGGAAATAATCGGATCATCAAACCAGAACCAGGCGATGGTGGCCACCAGGGTTGCCCACAACAACCCGTTGAGAAAACCGGCAACCAGCTCCCGGCTTAACAGCCAGCGGAGGTTGGTCTTACTGATTTGCCCTAGCGCCATACCCCGGATCACCAGGGTCAGGGCCTGACTGCCGGCATTACCTCCCATGCCCGCAACAATCGGCATCAGCACCGCCAGGGCCACCACTTTATCAATTGTTTCCTGAAACAGACCAATGACCGAGGCGGCAATAAAGGCGGTAATCAGGTTGAAGCCCAGCCAGACCGCCCGGCGTCGTGCAGTTCGCAGTGCCGGGGCGAAGGTGTCTTCATCGTCATCCAGACCGGCCATACTCATCATGGAGTGTTCGGCCTCTTCCCGGATCACGTCCACTACATCATCGATGGTGATCCGCCCAAGCAGTTTGCCCTTGTCGTTCACCACCGGGGCGGAGAGCAGGTCCTGCCGTTCGAACAGCTGGGCTACCTGGGTATCCTGCATATCCGCAGGAATCGGGTCCAGGTCGGTTAACATCACTTGTCTGACGGTAGCGCCCGGTTCGGTTGTCAGGAGCAAGGTCAGGGGCAGGCGACCGATGTATTCATCCCGGCGATTGACCACCAACAGGCTGTCTGTGCCATCCGGAATGCCTTCATGACGGCGCAGGTAACGGAGCACAACATCAACGGTGTTATTGGGGCGCACCGTAATGGTGTCGGTGTTCATCAAGCCACCGGCGGAATCCTCCGGATAGGCCAGAACCGCCTCAACCCGCTGGCGGTCCTGACTGTTCATGGAATCCAGCACCTGTCGGGTGATGGTATCTGGCAGTTGCTGCAGCAGGTCGGCGATGTCATCAACATCCTGACCTTGAGTAATGGCTTTCAGTTCGGCAATGTTCATCTGGTCAAGGAAGAACTGGCGAACGTCTTCGCTCAGTTCCTGCAGCACGTCGCCTTCCTGTTCACGGTCAATCAACCGCCATAACAGGCTGCGTAACTTTGGTGGGGAGGACTCCAGCAAGTGCGCGGTATCAGCAGGGGGCAAGGTGTTCAACATGGTGCGCAATTCTGCAGAGACACCGTGCTCAAGAGCATCATTAAGTTTTTTCAGCTCGGCTTCACCGATGCTCAATTGCAGTTGCTGCGCCATTATTGTCTGCCTGAAATGATCTGCCTGAATGATCTGCATGAACAGTTTCTGCGCATCCGGTAAAGGCCGGATGGTCAGGGAAAATGAAAGATGGTCTCTATGGTAATTGCAGTGGCTACTCCCCGCAAAGGGGGAGTCTGTTATTCTTCTTCACCAAAGCGGTCATCAATCAGCTCGCACAGGGCAAGGCAGGCGGCCTCTTCATCATGGCCGTCACAAAGGAGCTCAAGCTCCGAACCCTGTCCTGCCGCCAGCATCATAACCGCCATGATACTCTTGCCATCCACCTTGCGCCCATTGAATCCGATTTCGATCTCACTGGCAAACGCCGATGACGTGGAAACAAACTTGGATGCCGCCCGGGCGTGCAAGCCCAGTTTGTTAATGATTTTTTTTCGATAGGTAATCATTATTCGTGAAGCTCTCTGTGTCTAACCTGAACCCGATCCAGTTTACTGGTAAACAGGGTGCCCAGTGTTTTACCAATATAGACTGAGCGGTGCTGCCCTCCAGTGCAACCGATGGCAATCGTCATATAACTGCGCTGGGCTGACTCAAAGCGCGGAAGCCATTTTTCGATAAAGGCACTGATATCCTCAACCATTTCGACCACCAGGGGATCATCCTTCAGAAAGTCGATAACCGGTTGGTCCAGACCTGTGTATGTTCTCAGGGATTCGTCCCAGAAAGGGTTGGGCAGGCAGCGCACATCAAAGATAAAGTCGGCGTCTGAAGGAATTCCGTTTTTAAAGCCAAACGATTGAAAAAGAACCGTCACACCGCTTTTGTGATCAGCGCAGAACTCCTGTTTGATCATGTCCCTCATCTGATGAACAGAGAGCGATGTGGTGTCGATTTTCAGGTCTGCCTCAATCAGCACCGGCGTAAGCAGCTTTTTTTCTAACGCGATGGCTTCTCTGAGCGATGTCTGGTCATTACTGAGCGGGTGCTTTCTGCGTGTGGCACTGTAACGGCTGACCAGCTTTTCGCTGTCGGTGTCCAGGTACAGTACCTGACAATGGATGCCTTTGTTCCGAAGGGACTTCAGCAGATCAGGAAAGTTATCCAGAGTTCCGGGCAGGTTTCTGACATCAATACTGACGGCCATCCTGGGGGGCGTTGAATGATGGCCTTTCAGGGTATCCGGTAATTGGTTCAGCATACTGGCCGGAAGATTGTCGACACAATAAAAACCCTCATCTTCAAGGGTGTGCAGAGCTGAACTTTTTCCAGAACCGGAGCGCCCGCTGATGATGATAAGTTTCATAGCTGTTCCTTTATGCTTCTGAGCGTGTAGGTATTGAAAGCTGACCCTTCTTCTATTAAAGCAACTTTTGATCAAGAAGCCTACCGGATACCGTTGACCTGAGGTGGAAAAAGCAAATCGATGGCCAGGGTATCCGGAGTTGCTGGCAATCCTGTTAATCAAAATGTGTTTAATGGCTGACAGCGTCTGGTTGCGGGATTCTATCAGGGTGCGGGATATGGGTCAGGCTATTGGTTTTTCCTGATTCTAATGAGTGCGGGAAACTCTGTTAGTGCTTCTGACAGTGCTGTCATTCATTTAATGGGAGAATAATCCTAGAGTTTAAATCACAAGTAAACCAGTGAGAGAGGTTAATTAAATAATCTCTCTTAATTATATGAAACAATCCTATCTTGTTAAAGGAGTAACATCATGGACGCACCACTGACTAAACCACAATTTCTCGCAATTACTTATCAACCATTAGTTGAAACTACTAAACGTCAATTAGTTGAAACGACTAAACATCCATTAGCTGAAAAAGCTTCTCAACCAGTTCCAGTTCCGGGTCCGCGTGAAAAAGATCAGGTACCTGATGATTTTGGCAGGTTCTATAACCGCATGGTAAGGCCACTGGAAAGAAAGTTTGAAGATGGTCAGCCAAAACCAATATTTGTTATTGGCGGTCGGGATAAAGCCGAAGATAAACTGGCCAAAAGCCACATGGCCTACCTTCAGCGCAAGGCTGATGCTATGCAGAATATCAAACCGGTTATTGATTCTGTTGTCCAGACAGAACAGGAAAGCCCCATAGAAAGCGACACCAGTCCCAAGGTGGAGGTCATGCAGGACGAACCGGCTTTGGAACCTGTTCCTCAGACAAATTCGGAAAGCTCTGAAGACAGCTCCTGTGGCTTCTTCAAAAAGCTGAAGCACTGGGCAATTAAAGTTGTCAAAGTTGTTTACAAATATACCGGTCTGAAATTTATTGTTGAGGCAATCAAAGGTAAGGATAAATCTGAACCTGTCGCTGATACCGTCAATACCCAGGATGAAGCTGTCGCTGATACCGTCATAAGCCAGGATGAAGCTGCAGTGGTGGCTGATGTTGTCAAAAGCAAGCGTAAACCTACACCTGTTGCTGATTGTGTCAAAAGAGTGCTTGAAGCTAAAATTGCTACAGTTGATGTGATGAAAGCCAGAGGGCTGGCCCTTCAGCCTGACAGGGCTAAAATGCTTCATGATCTTAAGATTGTACAACGCTTACGAGGTGTTGTTGCACCGATTACACCACGTACCGCAGAGAGTTCGCCTTGCTCCGGGCAGGATAGTTACGATCTTTCCGGGCTTCACCGTGCGAGTACTGTCTTCGCTGAAAAAAGAGATAAAAAAGCCTTGGAGAACATTGCTGAAATTGAAAAGAAACGAGCTGAGGTTGAAGCCAACAAAGCAAAAGAAAATTTTGCCAAGGAAAAAAAGGCTTCATATAGAAATAAATTAATAAATCCTGGGTTAAAGTATGGCAAAGATTGGGTGGCCTACAACTTTTCACGAAAGCAAGAGTCTACTGAAGTGCAGAAGGCCAAAGAGGCCAGGGACATCAAAATGGCCGAGGATCATAAGCGACAGGATTCTCAAAGCCCTGTGTCTGAAACCCCGATTGTTCCATCAACTGTTTCGCCAGTCACTAAAGAAGATCCAAAGGCCGACAGGTATGCAGCAATTCGTGAGCTTGATGAGCAACTTAAGGTTCAACGGTAATTGGCTAAAACCCTGTAAGCCGCAATGCATTTTGTCCGGGACTCAAAGAAGTGTGTTAACAACAAAAGATAAGAGCATTGTGATCAGTTGAACCTTTCAGGCCATCATTACCTATGATGGCCTTTTTTGTCACGTTATTCACTGTTCACTCATAGTACGATAGAGCATTGTCGTATTGGTAGCCGAACGTATTTTCTGAAGGGTCAGGGCAGAATGAAATCGCCCGGCCAGCGTCCTTAAAATTTCAAGATGTTCCTGGTTTTCGCCTTCTGGCACGATCAGCGCGAATACCAGATCAACGGGCTCACGGTCCACCGCATCAAAATCAACCGGTTCCGCCAGTCGTATAAAAAGACCGATAGGCTCCGGGCAGGCTTTGCAACGACAGTGGGGAATAGCCACGCCATCACCCAGTCCGGTGGTGCCAAGACGCTCCCGGGCAACCAGCGCTTCAAACAGTTCTTTGGCATTGATTTCGGGGGCATCGCTGCTGATGCGTTCAGCGATAAATTCCAGGATTTTCTTTTTGCTGGCCCCGTGCACCCCGTCAAGGGTGCGCTCGGGGGTTAGGATGCGGTGAATAATCATGCTGAATAAGAATGGCAACCTGATAAATCAAAGGGCATGGCCACTGGCACCCTGTTGCCTGTCCAGGGCTTTCTCTTTTCGTTTAACCAGCTGCCGATCCAACTTGTCCGAGAGCAGGTCAATGGCTGCGTACATGTCTTCGTGCTCGGCGGTGGCATTAATCTCGGCCCCGCGGGTATGCAAAACGGCTTCTGCTTTCTGCACCAGCTTTTCGACGCTCAGGGTCACCTGTACATTGGTGATATGGTCAAAATGTGAACCAAGACGCTCCAGTCTTTTGATCACATAGTCGTGCAGAGCTTCTGTTACCTCGACATGATGCCCACTGATGTTGACTTGCATGTAACGCTCTCCTGAATCCCATTATCCAGATAATCACCAGTCCGCGGGATTTTTCGTACTGGCTGAGTTCGATTCTATCACTGTCGGTGCAGCTTGGAATGCCCTGAGACAAAAAAAACTGCTTTTTGAACGGTGTATCAACGGAGCTTGTGTAAAAAATTCCGGAACACTGTTTCAATGTGATTGATGGGCGTCCCTTATCAATACCTATCAATGACATCCAAACTCCATTCGTCCTGAGCGGAGTCGAAGGGCGTAAGCACCATGCCCTGAATAAAGACTGTGCCAATCACCTTCCGTCCGTGCATCCAAGCGGAGCCGAAGGACGCTCAGGGTAAACGGAGATTGCACACATCAAACTCCTCAAAATGATGTACTAAGGCACTAACTGCTTACGCTCATTGGATGGCGGAATATTCATGGACTCACGGTATTTGGCAATGGTGCGCCTTGCTACCTTGATGCCCTGATCCCCCAGAATCGCTGCAATTTTATTGTCACTGAGGGGCTTGCGCGGTGTCTCTTCAGCAATAAGTTTGCGGATATGGGCCCGAATGGCCGTGGAGGAACACTCCCCCCCTTCCGTGGTGCTGACATGGCTGGAAAAAAAGTACTTCAGCTCGTAAACACCCCGGGGAGTATGCATGTACTTCTGAGTAGTGACCCGGGATATCGTCGACTCATGCATCCCCACCGCCTCGGCAATATCCGCCAGCACCAGGGGTTTCATGGCTTCATCCCCTTTTTCCAGGAACTCCTGCTGATAGGTAATAATCTGGCTCGCCACTTTCATCAATGTTTCATTGCGACTTTGCAGGTTTTTCAAAAACCAGCGGGCTTCTTGCAGATGGTTCTTCATGAACACATTGTCGCGGCTGTTATTGGCTCTCTGAACCATGGACGCATAATTATTATTAATACGCAGTTTGGGCAGGGCGTCGGAATTCAGTTCCACCGTCCAGCGTTCCCTGATTTTCCGGACGGATATATCCGGAACCACATATTCGGCTTCTGTCTGATCAATGGTGCTGCCGGGTTTTGGGTGGAAGCTCTGAATCAGGCTGAGGGCTTCTCGCAGCTGGTCTTCTTTCAGTTTGGCATGACGCATGATGCTGGCATAATCACGGGTGCCAAGGGACTCAAGGTAACGGGTGAGCAGTTTTTCTGCATTGTTGAAATGGGGTGTTGAGGGCGGCAGCTGACGAAGTTGAACCAACAGGCACTCTCTAAGGTCAACACTGCCACAACCCACCGGATCGAATTGTTGCACCCGGTGTTGCAGCACATGGATCTCTTCAATCTCCAGATCGTCCAGTTGGGATTGAAGAGAGACAAACAGGTCATCCAGCGTGCAGGTTAAATACCCATCCGGATTAACCGCCTCGATGATCGCCAGACCAATCAGCCGGTCCCGGTCGCTCATGGGCACCATATCCAGTTGCCATTCCAGGTGATCCTGAAGTGACTCCACAGCGGAGGATTTTGCCAGGGGGTCATAATCATCGTCACCGCTGCTGGCCGGCAGGCTGGAATACACGTCGTCCCAGGCGGAGTCCACGGGCAGTTCATTGGGAATGCTGTCTGACCATTCCGCCATCTCCTGAGGCTCAGGTTCTGAGGCTTTTTCGCTCAGATCAACGAGCTCTTCCCGTCCTTCAGTGCTGCTGGCGGTGTCCTCTGTCTGGCTATCGTCGGACTCCAGCATGGGGTTGGACTCCAGGGCCTCCTGAATCTCCTGCTGAAGATCCAGGGTCGATAGCTGTAGCAGCCGGATGGCCTGTTGCAGCTGCGGCGTCATGGTCAACTGCTGGCCCATCTTGAGCTGTAAGGAAGGCTTCATAGGCAACCGTATACCTTTACTTCGTTGTCCGTGGAGGCTGCAGAGGCTTACTCTCCATGTGCGGCTGATTATAAACCCATAGACGTTTCTGAAACCATAGCTTTAGCAAAAAATGTGCAAAGATTGAATACGATGAAATTACGTGTGTTTTTGTGTGGCTTATAAGCGCTTTCCGCCTTTAAAGTTCGGTCATAACGACTGTCAGAATGGTTAAAAAAAACTACCCGATCATTATTTGACATTGGTCATTTACAACCAAAAGTTCAAGAAATAACCTGCGCGAAATTTAGCCATTTTCAGGATTCCCCTGTGGATATACTCATCGTCATACCCGTAGTTGCACTGGTTATATACGCCATCGTGAAGAACTACAGTGCATCAGCCTCGCTGGCTATTGCCGGTATTGTCCTGCTAAGTGCCGCCGCGTTGATGGGGATAAAAGACATTCTGCCAGCGGCCAAGGCCACCGGTTTTATCCCCTTTGACCTGTTTCAACTGATGAACACGGTATTCAGCTTCCGCATGGCCAGCCTGGGTCTGACCATCATGGCCTGTGGTGGTTTTGCCAGCTACATGTCCCATATCGGTGCCTCAGAAGCGCTGGTTCGACTGGCCGTTAAGCCCATCAGCCGTTTTCGCTCACCTTATATGGTACTGGCACTGTGTTATCTGCTCAGTGTTGTGCTGCAAATGTTCGTCACCTCGGCAACGGGTCTCGGTTTGCTGTTGATGGTGACGCTGTATCCGGTGCTGAGAAATATCGGTTTAAGCCCGGCTTCAGCGGTTGCCGTGATCGCTTCTCCGGCGGCGTTTGAAATCGGTGTCACCCAGGTGAATGCCAACTTTGCCGCCAGCCAGTCCGGACTGGAAATTACCGAATACTTCCTGGATTATCAGGCCTGGATCACCGTCCCCATGGCGCTGGTGGCGGCGGCCCTGCACTTTGTCTGGCAGCGTCGGTGTGACCTGAAAGATGGCTACAGGGTTGCCGAGCATGTGGGCGAGGGCATCGAACATACAGACGGTGACAAGAAAGACCCGGCCCCGGCATATGCGCTGCTGCCCATGATTCCTTTCTTCCTGTTGTTGATCTTTTCCAAAATGATGGTGTCGTCCATCAAAATGAACCTGGTCATGGCCATGCTGATCAGCGTATTTGCCGGCATGTTCTGTGAAGTGATCCGTACCCGGAAAATGAAACAGTCCCTTGATGGCTTTGATCAATTCCTCAATGGTATGGGTGCTGTTTTTGGTCCGGTGGTAGGTCTGATTATCGGTGCTGAAATTTTTGCCACAGGGTTAAAACATATTGGTGCCATTGACTCCCTGCTCGGTTCTGCCCAGGGGCTGGGTATCGGTGCTGCCGGTATGACGCTGTTTATGGCCATGCTGATTGCTGTTGCGGCCATTATGATGGGCTCTGGCAATGCAGCCTTCCTGTCATTTGCCACCCTGGCACCAGAAGTTGCCAAAAGCTTTGGTGTGCCTGCGGTGGCCATGCTGCTGCCCATGAACTTTGCCGCTTCCATGGGCCGTTCCATGTCCCCCATCTCGGCGGTCATTATGGCCTGTGCCGGTATTGCCAAAATCTCACCGTTTGAAGTGGTGAAAAGAACCTCGGTACCGATGATTGGTGCGTTTGTGGTTGGTATGGCGCTGCATCTGATTTTGTTTGTCTGATCCTTTTCTCCCCCGCCTGGCGGGGGCGTTTTTTTAATATGATCCTGCGTTGCTCTAGTTCAGGAAAGCCCTGATACCCGACATCCCGCTCAGTGCAGCATGGGTACCAACGCTTTTCCACACTGGGTTGTCTCAAAAGCCGCAGTGAGTTGACTTGGTAGATAAAAGTGGGTGTCCTTTTCTCCACTAGCAAAAACTCCAACAAATACTCCGGCTAAGAATTGGTCAAAACCTACCGCCTTAACAACGTACAATAGAACAGCTACACCGTAAAAAACATACATTGCGAGAAACCGCTTACCTTGTAGCATTAATATCAGAACCACTAACGCTGTTGAGAACTGAATCGGGTAATCGAAAAATAGATTCATAATTTCCATGTGTATTTGTGCTTAAGGCAAAAAAGGCAGGCAAGAAACAAAAAAGTTCAGTTTAAAAAAATTCAAGGACACGCATATTTCATTGCCCGCTTTCCAGAGGTAAATTTATGGGTGTCCTATTTTTTACAGCAACCCCATGTGGTGCGGCTGGAAAGTCGCCCCCCAAATATTGAAGGGGAGGGAGAAGTGACCCTGCGGGATCTGGTGCGCAATAGTCTGCGGATGCGACCGGACCGGATTGTGGTGGGCGAGGTGCGGGGGGCTGAGTTTATCGACATGCTGACCGCCATGAATACCGGCCATGACGGTTCCATGACCACACTGCACGCCAATTCACCGAGGGATGCCGTACGACGACTGAAGAGTATGGCGGCCATGAGTGGTATGGGGCTGGATGGTGATGTCGTGGTAGAGCTGATCGCTTCAGCAGTGGATGCCATTATCCAGCTGGAACGCATGTAAGACGGCGTTCGTCGTGTTGTAAGTGTTCAGGAACTGGTGGGCATAACGCATGGGGATATTGTCCTGCGGGAAATCAGCCGGTTTGAGCGTTCAGGGGCGGGTGTGGATCACGTTGGTAAGGGAGAACGAAAAGGTGTTGCTGGTGATTTTATCAGCACCGGCTATCGGCCCCTCTTTATGGACAAGCTGGAAGCCCGTGGGCTTGGCTGTGACGATAAGATTTTTGCTGAAGGGGTTTTATCATGAACGATGTCATGGGCAGTGCCATGAAAGATCATAAACAGAGGAGGGACTGGTTATGTCTGGCTCATTAAGTCTATTGCTGGCCATGACCTTTATGGCGGTCTTTATGGTCAGTATTGCTGTGCTGCTGCTGGGTCCACGACACCAGTTGCAGAAGCGGCTGCACCACCATCTTGAGCAGATGGGGGGCGATCAGCCGATGCACCAGGTGCTGCGCAGACGTTATGTGGAGCAGTTACCGCCCTGGCTGCAAAAGGTGGAACAACATCCTCTGTTGGCTGGGCTGGATCTGCTGCTACTGCAAGCCGGTAAAGGGAATCGTGCACTGGAACTGATGGGCATCTGCCTGGCCATTGCACTGCTTTCCATAACGGTTTTACTGATGCTGGATGTTGGCTGGCCGCTGGTGATGGTGCTCTCCCTGAGCAGATGCTGGACTAACTGCTGCTGGTGCGGGGTATTGGCCTGTTGATGGTGGCGTTATCCATTGGTCTTGTGTCGTATTTATTGATCTCCAGGCTGAAAAGGCCTGCAAAAGCGATGGTGCCGGAGGGTGCCCCGGTGGCTGTGTCCGCTGTGGCTGGCAGCCGCTCCATGGAGTGGTTATCACCGGCCCGCAAGTATCTGTTGCCAGCGGATGAAAAAGAGCAAATAAGTGTTAGTCGACGTTTATTACAGGCAGGGTTTGATCAGGAACAGGCATCCCTGGTCTACCACGCGCTCAAGGCATTGCTGGCCCTGGTGTTCGGGGTGCTGTTACTGCTGCTGCACCCCTGGTTGCCCGGTGATCTGCCGGAATACCCCGAGCTGGTGGCCATGATCGGGGCGGCCTTCGGGTTGTTTCTGCCCTCGAAATTACTGGATTCGTTCCGACAGCGGCGACAGCAAAAGCTGATTGCCGGAATGCCTCAGTTGCTGGATATGCTGCTTATTTGTCTCTCCGCCGGTTTAAGCCTGCCCCGGGCGCTGGAGCGGGTGCAGTCGGAATTGCGGCTGGCCCATCCTCTGATGGCCGGTGAGGTTGCCGGGGTTTCTGCCGAACTGAATGCTGGGGTCACCCTTGAAGCGGCGCTGCACCGGTTTGCCGAACGGGCCGGATTGCAGGAGGTGCGAGGGCTGGTGGGCACGTTGATCGAGGCGCACCGTTACGGTGCCAACCTGTCGGATACCTTGCGGGATTATACCCAGGATTTTCGGGCAATCCGTTTGCATCGGGCGGACTTGCAGGCGGCAAAAGTGAGTACACGACTGGTGTTTCCCATGGTTACCTGTATCTGGCCGGGCTTCTTTGTGGTGGTGGTAGGGCCGACGATTTTGCGTATGCTGGAGGCATTTGCGGGATGATTCATGTACTTACCTTGAAAACAATTAAAGTCTTTGCTCTGGCGTTTCTGATCAGCGGCTGTGTCGGCATGCAGTCAGACCAGCAAACCAGCGACCGGGGTGAGCTTTACGACGGCACCCTGGCCGCCGATATGCTGGGGGTTGCTGATGCCAGTACTGAACGTGAAGCCCTGGAGAAAGGTGACAGTTACTGGTTACGGGGCGATGGTGACCGGGCGTTGCTTTACTATATTCGTGCATTAGAGCTGAATAAAAACGCCCATGTTGCTGCCATGAAAATTGCCCGGGTGCATCAGCAGAAGGGGAATAAGGCACTGGCAGAGCAGGCGTGGCGTACGGTGCTGGCGATAGAGCCAGATCATGTTATGGCGCTGGAGGCCGTGGGATTGATTCGGCTGGAGCAGCGGGAGTATGGTTATGCCAGTGACTTGTTTAACCAGGCAATTGAGCAGTGGGAGTTGGGCCTGGTGGGGACCGAGAGTGGTTCTGGTGGATACATTCCCTGGCTGGCCGTGAATGGCCTGGGGGTGATTGAAGACCTGAACCAGAACTACCGGTCGGCAATAGCCTACTATCGTCGTGCGCTGGTGATGGCCCCCGGCCAGGCAATGTTGCTGAATAATCTGGGCTACTCTTATTTACTGACCGGGCAACTGGATCAGGCCGAGGCGTATTTTCGTCAGGCGCTGAGCCTCCGCAGCGATTACCCTCTGGCCCGGCACAACCTGGCCCTGGTGCTGACCCGGCGGAATCAGCCAAATCAAGCTGTTCGGGTGCTGGAGCCTGTAATGGGCGAAGCACAGGCCCGCAATGATGTGGGCTATCTGATGATGCTCAATAACAGGCTGGATGTGGCCGAGGCCCTGTTCCGGGAGGCCATTGAGCTATCCCCCTCCTATTACCGCGAAGCCTGGCAGAACCTGGCCCGTTTGCAGGAAGGTTAATGCCGGGGCAATTGAACGATTGTCGTGTTTCTGTACTTTGCAAGGCTGGCGCAACATTCGACATCAGGGTTCCTTTTTGCTCGAATTGAGCCAGCCTGCAAACGCCTCAATTTCATGCGCGGTACATTGTGCTGTAAACATACGGACGTGGGTGTTGAATCATTGGCTGTTTACTGTCTATAGAATCTTGAATTTTCATCAACATTTCATCAACCTGGAAGATAGTGCAGGCAGTTTGAATGAGCTTGGAGTTGTAGCGATTTTGTCTCTTCAAGTTATAATCAATCCTGTCTTCAGCATCATCTTCGCGTTCTCTTGCGTTATTGTTTTCAGTCACGGCATAGTCAGTCAGATTTATAACTTTACCAAAACTATCAAATATCATTTGATCCTGATGAGACTTGGCCGATGCTGAAAAGCTTGCAGCGTCTTGTTGTAACTTTGTCATTCTGGCATTAAGATCCCCCTGCAATTCATGAAGCAGAGAAGGATCACCGTAGTTTTCAAGGAGAGATTTTGCCAGGATAAAGCGAGAATCATTGTTAATATCATCAATACCATATTTAATTTTACGCTGGGTTGCGGCTTTAAATCCATTTTCAATAGCCTTTTTATCAACACTCCCTTTTTTACCATTAACTATAGCCCTATCCAGAATAACAGGTTCAAGGTCTTTCTTTATTTGGGATGAACGTGTTTTGCTAAATTTCATACCACTGGTAGTCAATCGTTTAAATGCGTCAGCAACTGCACCAATCATACGGTTAAAAATATTTTTTCTGTCTGTTTTGGCTGTAACAATGATATTAACAAATGTGTCTTTATCATCACTGCCGTACACATAAACATCGTAATATCTTTTTGCCTCCACCGAATAAAATGTTGCTTTTATTTTGTCACCTTTGAATTCACCAACGCCTTTAATGAGTAGATCATCATCCATTCTAGCTTTCCATGAATCGATTTTAGTGGCAGCTGCTACTGAACATTCCTGAGAATTCATACCAAACACCTCCGTGGCAATTAATCAATCAAATAGAAAGGAGTCAATATATCCATCATTTATAATTAGAAGGAAATATGTTTCGAATATGATATGGAAAATTTTCCCTGGCTATAATGACAGCCCGGTTAGCAGCATTAACAATCGATAGAAAAAAGCAGGGGTATATATGGTGCACCCTGCGTTGCATGGAAAAGTTTTTCAGTGTGATTAAAGAGTAATGCTTCCACTCTCTTAATAAAGAGACCGACCTTGAGGCTGTTTTTTCGGGTTTTTGACAGCCTGGTACATATTTGATGGGTTCCCCTGTCATTGACGCCCAAACTCGTCCTGAAGCGGAGTCGAAGGGCGTAACTGCCTTTCACCACCCCTATCAGGAATACACCGACTCGTAAAAATTGCCCAAAATCTGCATGATCGTCCATTGTCTTTCCTTCAAACCGATCACATGTTCCTCCTGATTATTGACCGTTAAGACATTTATTCCCTGGAAACAGAAAAACACCCATCTCGCCGTTGGGTTCTGGCAGGGCTTCTTTTTCTGGTTTGGAAATACTCGGCTCTGTTTTTTCAGCTCGTGCCTTATTTTGTGCTGGATAGCAGCATAGACCATCAGGCACAGTGTCATCACCATTAACAGAGCTTCAATGCGCTCAGCTTTCTTCAGATAGAGTGAAGAGACCAGAAAGTCCGGGCTTTTCAGGAATCGAAAGCCGCCCTCAACCTGTTGTTGTGACTTGTAGGTAGACAATAGCTCCGTCGCACTCATGCAATTCTGATCCAATTCATTGGTGCCCAGGATAAAGCAACCCAGTGAGGCCTGTGCATTCTCCCTTTTCTGACAGGGAACAAAGCATTCAGCCTGCACAAAGTACTCGAAGTGATCAGGCTTGCTATCCGGCGATGGCCGTCCCCTGCCCGAATAACAGGGTTTACCGGTAACCTCAGGCTCCGTTGCACTCTGGCAGAGTTTCGATTGTTTCTGCCATAAGGCAAAAGCCTTCAATGCATCGTCCCGACACAGAAAGGCCTTTTTTCCCAGCTTTTCCAGATCACGGGCTTCTTTCAGTGACTGCTTCTGCATCTTTCGGGTCAGTGTTTTCTGTTCAACCAGCCTGCGCTTTTTGTTGAGAAACAAGAACCATCGTTGTTTAACATCTCCATAGCAGGAAGGCACTTCAGCAGAGTAATAATCTTCATAGCCTTCAACCGGCTCCAATGACATGGCTGGCGCTTTGCCGACCAGCTCCTTTGCACCCTTGATATTCAGGGGCACACGGGAGATAAACAGCTGCTTTTGCTCGTCAAGCAACTGAAGGGTTTCAGCAACGTACATGGCGGCATCAGCGACCAGATAGCGGCTATTCAAAGTCTCCTTGAAACACGACAGATGATTTTTGATAATTTCCTGAAAACAAGTTTTGTCGTTTACATTACCGCTCGCAGGTGCCATAAACACTGGAATACCTGCCTCATTTTCGGTCATTAACTGCAAGACCACCTGATTCAGGTCAGGTCGGTGGTCACGGCTGTAACCGCGGCAGATATGGATACAATTCAAGTCATCAGGATTTTCATGACTGTTATAGATTCCATCCACATGAAAGCTGGTGCCATCCAGATTCAATGCCTTGCAGGGCAGCTTCAGATGATTGACAACCTTAACGGCAAGGTTCAGGTACAAGTCACTGACGCCAGCGTCGTACAGGCTATCAAGGGCCCGACCAAGTACCTTGTCGTTCAAGTGTTCGGGCTGTATGCCTTCCCCGATGAGGCGATCAATCGGCTTGTCCTCAAAAAACTCAGGGAACATATACAGAGTTTGCCCTGTAAACCCCAACCCATTGATGATCATTGCGACCACCGCTTGTCCTATAGTGACATGACGCACATCGGAGTCATTAGTTATACGCGCATCGATGTATTCGGCTATCCTTAGCTCCCGACACATAGCGGCAACCAAGCCAAGGTGGTTCAGGTTCTTAAACTGGTATTGAACTGGCAACATGTCGACGTTCCTGAATATCTGATCAATCCTTTGACAACAGATTTCAGGAAAATATCAATCGGGGTGGTGAAAGGCAGGCGTAAACACCATGCCTTTAATAGAGACTGTGCCAATCACCCTTCGACTCCGCTCAGGGTGAACGGAGATTTTGCACATCAAACGCATTGGAATAATGTGCGGGTACACTGTTCCAATGTGTTTGATGGGTCTCTATCAATGACGCCCAAACTCCGTTCGTCCTGAGCGGAGTCGAAGGGCGCTAAGGATGAACGGAGATTGTACGCATCAAACTCACCGCAATGATGTACTGGCTGCGGCTGGGAACACAGAGTTACAAGCTGAACTGGTGCCCAAGATAAACGTCACGAACCGTCTGGTTGGACAGTACCGTATGGCTGTCGCCTTCTGCGATGATATGCCCTTCACTGACGATATAGGCCTTCTCACAGATATCCAGTGTTTCCCGGACGTTATGGTCGGTGATCAGTACCCCGATACCCCGGTTTTGCAAATGACGGATGATGGACTTGATATCACCAACGGAGATCGGGTCAACGCCGGCAAAAGGTTCGTCCAGCAAAATAAAGGTCGGGTCAGTGGCCAGGGCCCTGGCAATCTCTGCCCGTCTTCTTTCACCGCCGGATAGCGCCATGCCGGCACTGTCACGAATATGGCCAATATTGAACTCATCCAGCAGCGACTCCATTTTCTCGGCGCGCTGCTGTTTATTGAGGTCTTTTCTGGTTTCCAGAATGGCCAGAATATTGTCCCGCACGGACAGACGACGAAATATAGAGGCTTCCTGGGGGAGGTAACCGATACCGGCACGGGCCCTGTGGTGCATGGCCTGAAAGGTCAGGTCCTGCTGATCAATGCTGACTTTGCCGCCATCGGCTTTCACCAGCCCGACAATCATATAAAAACAGGTGGTCTTTCCTGCACCATTAGGGCCCAGCAGGCCAACGATTTGACCACTGTTAACCTGCAGAGAGACATCTTTCACCACCTCTCTGCCTTTGTAGCTTTTGCTAAGATGTTCTGCCTTGAGGATTGCCATCCGGTTGTCTGTTAACCTGAGTGTGAAAACAAAGTGTGTCGTTTAGAACGCTGCCCGCGTTCCATTATTTCGTGCTGGCCGCTTTTTCCTGACGGGGTTGAATCACCATCTGTACCCGGCCATTGTCTCCCTGACTGGGCGTGCCTTTGGCATTGACGGTCTGCAGTGTCAGGTTGTAGTCAATCTTTTCGCCGGTAAAGGTGTCTCCCTTTTGGGAGAGCTGGGCATTTTTGATCAGCTCAATCTGGTCACTGTCCACATCGTAGCGAATGGTGTTGCCCCAGGCCTGGACGATTCCCTGTTCACCGGGTTGCAGCTCTTCATAATAAGCCCTGGCCTTATTGCCCCGGGCAATGACCCTGGTCAACTCCCGATCCCGGGTGTAGATGGTAATAACATCACCGGTGATGCGTGTGGTGCCCTGGGTCATGACCACATCACCACGATACACAGACACCCCTTTTTTATTATCAATGTCAGCCGTGTCTGAATCGATCTGGATGGGCTGCTGGCGATCAGCGGGTAAGGCCATGGCCATAAATGGGACAAATAATAGCCCGACAAGCCATTGTTTGTTCAGGAGTGCTTTTGGTTTTGGTAGTCGTGTCATGGGTTATCGTTTCCCTGACAGGGAGATATCAATGATTGTGTGAATAATCAGATTACTCAGTCTCATAGACTCCCCGTACTCTGGACTTTAATTGAATCTTTCCCTGCTGGTACCATGCGGTCATCCCAATGGCTCGGGTCTCTCCGATGTCGCTGGTAATCAGCACAGGGCGATCGGTATCGGCAATTTCCTTATCCGTCGCAATGGTCAGGAAATCGGTGTCCATTCTGAGTTTTTGCTCATAGCCCTGTTGCCTGACGGACGGGCTGCTCTGGATAACCACGACATTATCCCACAGTTCAATATCTTTGCCACCGGGCAGTAATTTTCCATTCTCTGACGTTGACACAGTGAGTTGTCCACTGTCACTGAGGTTAGTCAGGATAGGTTGTTTCAGGAGTGTGTTGTCATTGTGGGGGTAATGGGTAATGCTGTCCGACTGCAACTGGTATTGCAGCGCTCCGGTAGCGTCGTACTCCTTAACCAGGGCATCCACCAGAAAGTAGTCGGCATCCTGGCGGATGATTTCCGAAGGGCTGGCACTGACCGTTACTATTGCACCGTCGTAGGTCCAATAGCCAGCGGCCAGCACTGGCAGGATTGCAGCGATAATAAGATGATTGCGATAGGTCATCCGGGTTCCGATACTGACAGCCTTGAGCTGATAAATAGCCTTGAGCCTGATAAACACCTTGAGCCTGATAAAAAGCGTTTAAACCACGCCCGCTTTCAGCAAGTCATGCATATTGATGGCACCAACAGCATGCCGCTCATGGTCAACACAGATAAGCGCATTGATTTTGCGATCATCCATAATTCTCAGTGCTTCAGCGGCGAGAATATCAGGGGTAATGGTGGTGCACTTGATGGTCATTACCTCGTCGATGGTCGTGTTGTGGGGGTCAACCCCGTGATCCAGTGCACGACGAAGATCACCGTCGGTAAAGACACCAACGACCACGTTGTTGTCATCAATAATGGAGGTCATGCCGAGACCTTTCCGGGTCATTTCCAGCAGCGCTTCACCCAGGCGTGTGCCTTTTTTCACCGTCGGGATTCGATTGCCGTCATGCATGATATCCTGCACTTTCAATAGCAGCCTGCGACCCAGGGCTCCGCCGGGGTGGGAAAATGCAAAGTCTTCTGCGGTAAAGCCACGGGCTTCCAGCAGCGCAATGGCGAGCGCGTCACCCATAACCAGTTGAGTGGTGGTGCTGGATGTGGGTGCCAGGTCAAGTGGGCAGGCCTCTTTATCAACCCCTGTGTTCAGGTTCACTTCAGCGGCTTGCGCCAGGGTGGACGCGGGTTTGCCGGTCATGCTGATCAGCGCAGCACCCATTCGTTTGAACAGCGGCAGCAAGGTGATGACTTCGCCGGTTTCACCGGAGTTGGAGATAGCCAGCACCACATCGTCTGCGGTGATCATACCCATGTCGCCATGGCTGGCTTCGCCGGGATGGACATAAAACGCCGGTGTACCGGTACTGGCCAGGGTGGCACTGATTTTACGGGCGATATGTCCTGACTTTCCCATCCCCACCACGACAATTCGGCCCCGGCATTCCAGCATTAACCGGCAGGCATTGCTGAAGTCTTCACCAACACGAGGCAGCAACGCTTCAATAGCATCCTTTTCGATCTGGATGGTACGACGACCAATTTCAATAAAATTCTGGTCAGAGGTCATTTCAGTAAAGCCTTTGCAGGAGCTGTCAGGATGTTGTGGCAAAGCATAACCTTTCAGACTCCGGGATAAAATAGTTCAGGGGGAAGGGAGCGTTCAGCTCCGGTTTAAACCGTCTGTACGTACAGCCATGTGCCATAGCAGGCATACCCTGCCAGAAAGATAATACCTGTAAAACGTCCCAGCGTTTTGGGTTTTTTACCGACGATGGCCATGGCCGCCAGCAGAACGGTAAATGCCAGCATCACGGTATAATCCCGGGAGAAAACGGATTCACTGATGGCTCCGGGACGAACCAGTCCGGGCATTGACAGAACGGCCAGCAGGTTGAAGATGTTTGAGCCCACCACATTGCCCAGGGCAATATCATGGTGGCCGCGCAGGGCGCTGGCTACCGATGCGGCCAGCTCCGGCAGGCTGGTGCCAATGGCGACAACCGTCAAACCAACGATCAGCTCACTGACACCCAGCAAAGTGGCGATTTCCGTTGCCCCCCAAACCAGAATCTCGGCGCTGACCAGCAGCAGTACCAGTCCGCCCACCAGTTCCAGGTACGCTTTGCCAGAAGGCAGCTCTTCGATCTCTTCAATCTCTGCCAGAGGTTCTTCAGGGTGGGATTTTTGCCAGGTCACCATCAGATAGAGGGTAACGAACAGGCCACTGAGCAGCACCAGGCTTTCTATAAGCCCAAGGTAGTTGTTGGCAAGGCAGGCACCGGCAATCACCGTGACCAGTAACAGCCAGGGTATTTCCCGTTTGGCCAGTGCTGTTTTGACCGGCAGTGGTGCGATAAGCGCGGTTAGTCCAAGCACCAGCCCCATATTGGCAATATTGGAACCAATGGCGTTGCCAACCGCAATATCGTTGTGTCCCTGGAGAGAAGACATCAGCGATACCAGAATTTCTGGCGCAGATGTACCGATGGAGACAACGGTCAAGCCGATCAGCATGGGGGATATACCCCAGTTTTTTGCCGTAGCGGCAGCTCCGCCAACAAAGCGGTCTGCACTCCAGGTGAGTAGTATGAAGCCAACAATAATGGCTGCTATGGCATAAATGGCAGGACTCATTCCGGGGGAGTTCTCAAGAATTCATATAAAGGAAGGAAGTGTAGGGAAAATCAGGCAGACAATGCAACTGCATTCCCCTCTGAATTGATCCTGTCAGCAGAAAATTCCTCCGATATAATTTGTCTGTAGTTGTCTGGTACATGGTTTCAATGTAATTGATGTACTGGAAGGTGCAATTAAAGTGTGAAACAGGTCATAATATCGGAACTGGAAGACTTTTACATTCTGTCTGTTGCAGGGATCTGCGAACCCAATGATGAATTCCATCTCCTCAGGTGAACAACACAGCAACGAAAACCGTACCGATAATTTTGTCGAGATTCGGGGTTTGACCTTTTATCGAGGTTCCCGGGCGATCTTCAAAAATATCGATATGGATATACCCCGTGGCAAAGTGGTGGGTATTATGGGGCCTTCAGGCACCGGCAAGACGACCCTGCTACGGTTGATTGGCCGTCAGCTGCTACCCGACCGGGGCTCGATTGTGGTGGATGGTCAGGATCTGGCTGATCTGACGAGAGATCAGTTATTTGTTCAGCGTCGTAAAATGGGCATGCTGTTCCAGAGCGGGGCACTGTTTACCGATTTGTCCGTTTTTGAGAATGTCGCCTTCCCCCTGCGCATTCACAGTCGGCTATCGGAAACCATGATCCGTGATATCGTACTGATGAAGCTCCATGCGGTGGGGCTGCGCGGTGCATGGTCATTAATGCCCAGTGAGTTATCCGGAGGTATGAGTCGGCGCGTTGCCCTGGCCAGGGCCATTGCCCTGGACCCTGAAATGGTGATGTATGATGAACCCTTTGTCGGACAGGACCCGATTGCCATGGGCGTGCTGGTGGAGCTGGTTCGTAAGCTGAACCAGGCGCTGGGCATCACCAGTATCATTGTTTCCCATGATCTTCATGAAACGGCCAGCATCGCGGATGTACTCTACCTGATCGCCGATGGTGAAGTGATTGGTTCCGGCACCCCTGAGGAGATGTTAAGTTCAACGGATGCCAGGGTCTGCCAGTTTATGCAGGGGCTGCCCGACGGGCCTGTTCCTTTTCACTTTCCTGCAGATGATTATCAAAGCGACTTACTGTCTCCGGGGGTATAAATGAAACTTGATGTTCTGGACCGGCTGGCCCAGCTTGGTCAGTCAGGTCTTGGTCATGTGCAGTCCCTGGGGCGGTCCGGTATTTTTCTGTTTCTGGCGATTTTTTCCCGGGCGGGGTTCTCTGGACGTGGCGCGCTGCTGGTCAGGCAGCTCTACAACGTTGGTTTTCTGTCGTTAATCATTGTATCGGTTTCCGGTCTCTTTATTGGTATGGTTCTTGGTTTGCAGGGCTACAGTATTCTGATTCGCTATGGCTCAGAGGGATCTGTTGGTCAGCTGGTGGCCCTGAGCCTGGTACGTGAGCTGGGGCCGGTGGTGACGGCACTGCTGTTTGCCGGGCGTGCCGGTTCTGCCCTGACCGCTGAAATCGGGCTGATGAAAGCGACCGAGCAGCTGTCCAGTATGGAAATGATCGGTGTTGATCCGTTAAAACGGGTCATTGCCCCACGTTTCTGGGCGGGGGTTATCTCTATGCCGTTGCTGGCGGCGATCTTCAGCCTGGTCGGGATTCTTGGTGGCGTCATCGTGGGCGTTGACTGGCTGGGAATTTATGAAGGTTCATTCTGGAGTGGCATGCAACAGTCGGTTGATTTTGTCGATGATGTGGGCAATGGCATGTTGAAAAGCCTGGTGTTCGGGGTTGTGGTGACCTGGATCGCTGTCTTTCAGGGGTACGATGCCGTTCCCACTTCAGAAGGCATCAGTCGTGCAACCACGAGAACGGTGGTTTATTCCTCACTGGCTGTTCTCGGATTGGATTTCATTTTGACCGCAGTGATGTTTGGTGAGCTTTAAGGAGAGAGCATAAAATGCGGATACGAACGTTAGAAATCAGTGTCGGTGCCTTTATGCTGGCGGGCATGCTGGCCTTGGTGCTGCTGGCGGTAAAGGTCAGTGGCCTGTCCCTGAAAACCGGCGGTGAAACCTATGAGCTGCATGCTTACTTCGATAACATCGGAGCCCTGAAACCCCGTTCCAAAATATCCATGGCCGGTGTCACCATTGGCAAAGTGCAAAGTGTTGAGCTGGATAAAGTGACGTACATGGCCAGGGTGGTTATGGATATTGATCAGCAAATCGATAATATACCTATCGATAGCACGGCATCGATTGTCACCGCAGGGCTATTGGGTGAGCAGTACATTAGTATCAGCATTGGTGGTGACGAGGCGTTTCTGCAAGATGGTGAGCGTTTTGAAGACACGCAGTCAGCGCTGATTATCGAGGAGCTGATCGGTAAGTTTCTTCTGGGTACGGTCAATAAAAGTGAGTAACGAAAGGTCAACAAACCCGGAGAAGCCTTCTCTGGCTAGCGGATGGAATGGATGATGAAAGGTAATCGACACGTGTTGGCTTTCCTGGTGGCGCTGTTATTTCAGTGGTCTTCAGCGGTCATCGCTGCTGAGCAGGTCATTGAGTCACCTCAGAAGGAAGTGGAAAACATTACCAGGGAGCTGCTGGCAACCTTTGAAAAAAATATTCATGAGTATAAAAAAAACGATGCTGCCTTTATTGCCGAGGTTGATCGCCAGCTATCACCTTCCGTGGCCTTCGACGCCATTGCCCGGGGGGTGATGGGTAAATACTCCCGCCGTGCTAAAAGCGGGCAAATTGAACAGTTTTCCAGGACGTTTAAAGACAGTCTGATCAGCTTCTATGGCAAGGCCCTGCTGAAGCTTGATGATACCCGGTTGACCATTGAGAAAGTTGATGCGGTACCGGATACCGTATTGAATGCCTACCGGTCAGGCAAGGCGCGGCTGGTTCCCGTGGATATGACGGTCAAAACGTCCTCCGGTACTGTGGCCATCTCTTATTCCATGGTGTATCAGGATGAGCGCTGGAAACTCAGGAATATCATTGTGGATGGTATCAATATTGGCATTCAGTTCCGTAATCAGTTTGCCGAAGCCATGAGCAAGTACAATGATCTCCAGTATGTTGTGGATCACTGGCCGGAAATCATGCAGGGTCAAGCAACGGAGAACAACGCTGCGGGCAAGCAGTCATGACCCTGGCAGTGGCAGCACCTGGCCGGTTTACCCTGAATGGTGTGGTTAATTTCACCACCTCCGCTGTTGTTGAAGAGCAGGGTGCCCGTTTGTTACTGACCTCTGGCGGTGACGACTGGGAAATTGACCTGAGCGGTATCTCCCAGGCCGATAGCTCTGCTTTATCGGTCTTTCTCTCCTGGATCCGGCTGGCAAAAAAACAGCAAACGTCTATCGAATTTGTTGGCATGCCTCATGAACTGGAGGCACTGGCTGAAGTCTGTGGTATTCAGCCATTGTTGAATAATGTGAACGGCCTGGAAAACTGACGCAGCCAGGAGCCTGTCGGACTTAAGACTGTCCTACTGCGGTTGCGATAAATTGGTCTAAAAATTCCTGCTTCTTCGTCAAATAGCCCCGCTATTCTCCTCAGAAGCAGAAATTTTTATCCTCAATTTCTCGCAATCCTCGCTACGGACGCTTAAGCCCGACAGGCTCCTAGCGGGTTGATCCCGTTTTGGGGCTATTCATGGAACCCTCTCTCGGATATCATTGGCCGGTTTTACTGTTCCCTTTAAATACCTGATTGTTATTCCCTGAGAGGTTGGATCATGCAAGCCGAAGAGGTCAAGGCGCTTCTGGAGAAGGAGATTGCGGGCTCACAAGTGATTGTTGAGGGCGAGGGGTGTGACTTTCGTCTGACCGTAATCAGTGACCAGTTTGAGGCGAAGAGACCGGTTCAGCGTCAGCAGATGATCTATTCTCACCTGAATCCATTCATCACCAGTGGTGCGATTCACGCTGTATCGATGGTGGCTTTGACTACCGCAGAGCGTGCCAGACAGCTGGGTAACCAGGACTAAGTGAGAAACCATGGATAAACTGATTATCACCGGTGGTGTGCGCCTGGATGGAGAGATTCGGGTCTCTGGTGCCAAGAACTCTGCCCTGCCGATTCTGGCTGCGACCCTGCTGGCTGACTCCCCGGTTACCGTATGTAATCTGCCCCATTTGCATGACATTACCACCATGTGTGAGCTGTTTGGCTGCATGGGGGTTGAGCTGCTGGTGGATGAAAAGATGAACGTGGAAGTTCATGCCAGCACCATCAAGCAGCTCGTGGCACCTTATGAGCTGGTGAAGACCATGAGGGCTTCTATCCTCGTACTGGGCCCTCTGCTGGCCAGATTTGGTTATGCAGAAGTCTCCCTGCCCGGTGGCTGCGCTATTGGTAGCCGTCCGGTTGATCTGCATATCAGCGGCCTGCAGGCCATGGGCGCAGATATTGTTGTGGAAGACGGCTATATCAAAGCCAGCGTCAAGGATCGCCTGAAAGGTGCACACATACTGATGGACACCGTAACGGTCACTGGTACGGAAAACATCCTGATGGCTGCAGTACTGGCCGATGGCGAAACCATTATTGAAAATGCGGCCCGTGAGCCTGAAGTGGTGGATCTGGCCGAGTGCCTGATTACCATGGGTGCGAAGATTGAAGGCCATGGTACGGGTATGATCCGGGTTCAGGGCGTAGAGCGCCTTAATGGCTGCACCTACTCGGTCTTGCCAGACCGCATTGAAACCGGCACTTACCTGATTGCTGCCGCAGCAACCGGTGGCCGGGTTCGCCTGAAAGACACCCAGCCTGATATTCTCGATGCGATTCTGTTCAAGCTTCGGGAAGCCGGTGCTGCGGTAGAATGGGGCGATGACTGGATTGAACTGGACATGAAGGGCAAGCGTCCCAAGGCCGTTGACCTGAAAACGGCACCTTATCCAGCAATGCCCACCGATATTCAGGCTCAGTTCACCGCATTGAATACCATTGCTGAAGGCACCGGTCGGATTACCGAAACCGTGTTTGAAAATCGCTTCATGCATGTTCAGGAAATGAAACGCATGGGCGCAGACGTTGATGTGGAAGGTAACACCGTTATCGTCAAAGGTGTTGAGCAGCTCAAGGCCGCACCGGTTATGGCGACTGACTTGCGGGCTTCAGCCAGTCTGGTTATTGCAGGTCTGGTCGCTGAAGGTGATACCGTAGTAGAACGTATTTACCATATTGACCGTGGTTACGAGTGCATTGAAGAGAAACTTCAGCAACTTGGTGCCAAAATTCGTCGCGTTCCTGCCTGATTTACACTTCTTTTCTCCTTTCTTACCCTGACTTTCGGCTTTTTGGTCAAAAGTCAGGGAACTTTTCTCCCTTTTACCACTCAAATAAAACGATAGTCTCAATTTTGTTATTGATGACTTGATGACCGTCAAAGACTTTTACATCCATCAGAGAATAAAGCTTTGTCAATTCATTGGTTTTGCTGGCTCATTAAATATCGCGTAATGAAGGCTCTCTCAAATACAAGAATATGCCTGGCAGTAGAATGGAGTCTAATTAAATGGAATTAACGGAGTTTACTGCTATCAACCCGGTCATCCCGGAGGGAGGACCCCGGTCTCCATCGATCAGAGCGAGCGGAGATAGGGTTTCTGTTCGGCCTTATTTTGATACAGCAAATCATGTGACTATCAATCAATGTCAGGATGCTGCACCGGATGTTCCTGAACAGACAGCAATGGTTGACAGAAGCTCAATCAGTCAAGTGTCAGGGCGTTCTTTACTGGCTTCCAGCGCCAATCAAAGCGAGGGCACTGCTGATGATGCAGATGAAAGTACTTATCTACTGGCAGTACCCCGGAGTCAGAATTTAACGGCAAGCCAACAGGCTACTGCCTATTCCTCTATGGGGCAGACAAAAGCAACCGGTGTTCCAGCCTCCGGTAGCCCGGATGAGGACGCTCCTCAAGTTCGCCATATTTACCATGATATCGTTTTTTGTTTCTATCAAAACCTCCGCAAAGCCTGTGGCCTGGGCATTAAGTTAGGTTTGAGAAAGGTTGGAGTTAATCCGGATGCCCAGCCAATCGTTGCTGCCGGTCGGACCAGTTGCTCTGTGGGTGGCAGTCATGATAACGGTTATGTGAATATCGAGATTGTCCGTCCTCCCGCAAAGGCCCGCAAGAAGGTGAGTGACAGGCTGGTCAAGGCGGCAGGTTTAACGCCGGAAAAAATGCTGGAAAAGCCTGAGGCTCTGAATGCCCTGGTGGAAAATCTGACGGAAGTGATTCAGGGCGAGCTGAAAAAGGCCAGCCCCTGGCCAGAAAACGTTGCCGGTGGAGTGGCTGGATATGCGGTTGATCCCGGTGGGGATGAAGGCTGGGTCAGTGATGTTACCCGATCAATTGCCACCATTCTGGTACACCTGACTCATGAGGCCTTTCTGGATAAAGTAACCCTGGCGGATAGCGACGCTGGGAAAAAGGAAATATCGGACACTCTGACCCGGTTAATCGTGAGCATACTGGGTTTAACCGGGCATCCGTTGGCACAAAACAATGCAACTGGCATTGATTCCATGTTAAGTAACGGCATTGTTACTGTATCGCAGTCGGGTAATCAACTGTTTAATGAAAAAATGACAGCCATCAAGGCTGACTCTTTAAAGGGGATTATCAACCAGGCACTGGTCAGCATGATGGCTGAAGGCGTTGAGTTGACCGATAAGAATGTTGATGAGCTGCTATCCAGAATTACGGCCATCATTATTGATACCCTGATGAATATTCGCGCTGATACTGTGCGCATATTCAATGACTGGCAGCAACATAAACCGGATGAAATTGACAGAATTCAAAATAGAATTGCCAGTAGCGCAGCAAAAACATTAACAACGGTTGTGCAAAAACACAGCCATATTGTTGTGCAGAAATTCAGTTCTGCTGCGGATGGTATTTCTAAAATGGCTGGCAAAATAGCGGGTCTATGGAAGTCCAAATCCAATCAGCCTGAACCAGAGCCGGTCAAATACACCGAAAAGAAAATCAAACAGCTGATCAATAAGAAAATAAAAGAAGCTGTTCGGGTATTTCAAAATGAACAGGCGTTTAAAGATAAGCTGAAACCGTTGATAGAAGAGAATCTGGAAAAAATTGCGCCAGATATTAAATGTATTATCAGGAAACTGAAGAGAGAAACGCAAGACTGTAAAAATAATAGTGGGGATGTGCAAGACCTGGTTTCCAGAATCACCACTGCGTTTGCAGACAATAGCCAGCAAACTGAACAGGGCGAGGTTGCCTCTGCCGCTGTAAAAGACCCACACACATCAGGCGATTCAGCAACGAGCGATCAATCAGACAGGGCTTCTACCTCATATTCTGCTGAAGGAACGACAGAACCTCGTGTCGGGCAAAGCCGTGTTATTGATCAGTTGATTGCTCAACAAGGTAGCAGGGTGGTAGTCGAGGCGATAGACCTGCTGACCGGCGAACTCCGGAAAAATCTGGATACGGTTATAGCGAGTGTAGAGCCGGGCATTGAGAAAGTGATGGAACAGGCTGTCAGTCAAGGTGCTGCTTTTATTGCTGAGCGAAATGGCACAGAACTCGCGGCAGATCAGGGACTGGCAGAGACTCTCCCCGGATTCCGGGCAGCCATGACACCGGTTTTAACGACATTGGCTGTTGATATATTGAGCCGTAAGCTCGAGTCTGAGGCGTGGAAAAAAGCACTTCGTGACAAAGGGCGTGAAGTGATCGGTCAGTCGAATAGCCCGTCAGATTCTCAGGAAGACTCCGCAAACACCATCGATGAGGCATTGAAAACAGCGGAAGCAGTTGCTCTACAGCAATTAACGGACCCATTAAAGTCTGTGATTGATACCCTGCCCCTGGACAGTCTTCAGAAACTGGCTTCCGACGTTATCCTGCAAAGCGCCGGGGATGGAACCGTCTGGCTTGATGATCTGGTAAGAGATCTGTTTAACCGGAAAATGGGGGACGAATCCATTGTTCTGGCAGTTATAGATACAATTTCAGAGGAAACGGTCAATCTGCAGCACCAGCTGATAAGTGCTGCTATGCACTGGATAAGGCAACGAGCAAAGGAGTGGGGGGCGAAATACCAGGTCAATCAATGTATGGACTGGTTGGCAACATGGATAGCGGAAAACAAAGAACAGATAGATCTGGATGCTCGAGAGTATGTAAAAACATTGCTGGTTCAGGCAACCCCGGAGTTGGAAGGTGCTATCCATGAACGATTAGAGAGCCTGCATTCTGCGTTGGCAAGTAGCAGGGTTGATGCGGTGACTACTTTTCAGCAGATAGCGGAGGAGCTGGAGCCAGGGGAAAAGTCCGGCTATTTGACCGGCAAGGGTGTGGAGAAAACGACAGCGGGCCATCAAAATCAACAGGATCACTGGCAGGATGCCCGTCAGGCCGTTGCTGATCAGTTGGGTAACCTGGCTGATGAAACCATCGACCTGGTCATTAAAAAAAGTGGTCAGTTGGAGGCGGTCAAGCCGATTCTGGTGGGCAGTATCCGTGAGGTTATGGATCTTGTCGTCAAAGAAGGGGCACTGTTTGTCGCGAGGCAGAACGGTGAGCAATGTGACGACGTGAATGCCTTAGAGGGCAGCACGGCGCTAACCGAACAATTACCGACGTTTCTGACCACAGCCTCTGTTGAATTAATGGTTGAACTGCTGAGTGACCGTTTGCAATCCGGGGACTGGAAAACAGCAACTGTTACCGAGATCACTGCCGGGGAGGAAACCACAGACTCAGCCACGATGATAGCCCGCGAAGTTGACCGAATGCTGGGCGAAGGGCTTGCCGAGATGGTCAACGCGGTGGCCGATCAGGTGGAATCACTTCTGCAAAAACACCCATACACTACTGCCGAAGCGGTGCTTGGGGAGTTGACCCAGCAAGGGATACACGACGGTGCTGCATGGGTAGGTGAGCTGGTGCACGGTCTGTTTGCCGGTGATGCCCGGGTTGTGTCCAGGGTAGTTGATAAGTTAACCGAACAGGCAGAGTCGCTGGTGCAGACCCTGGCGACTCACGGGCTTGGTTGGTTATCAACCGAGGATCAGGCAACGGGACAGCAAAACCTGGAAGTCGTAAAGGAGATCCTGGTTCGCCGTGGGAATACTCTGGTAGAACCACTGCTGACCGGCGTGACGGGCGAAGCAGTGGCGCTCGGAAATCAGGCATCAGAATCCACCGCGCTCAGAAACGCCGTGATGCCGTTCGTACAGGACCAGGTTCAGAAAGGTCACGTACTGGAACGGCTGGCCGCTTACGGAGTCGATGCGCTGGTAAACAGTGTCAGCAAGCATAAGGACGACCTTGCAGAGGATGTAAAAGCACTGACTCGTGCAAGCATGGACAAAGCCCTACCGGAACTTGAAGGGCTCCTGCACACAAGGTTACAAGCCTTGGCCGCCGCAATGAAAAAGGTGCCAGAGGATAAGCGTGACGTTGTGGCTGACTTGCGCCTGGCGGCAAAAGCTCAGAAGCCAGAGGAAAAGCCCGGCAGCGATAATAAGCAAACGACAGCGGACCATCAAAATCAACAGGATCACTGGCATGATGCCCGTCAGGCTGTTGCAGAGGAGCTGGGTAACCTGGCTGATGAAGCCGTCGACCTGGTCATTACACAAAGTGGTCAGTTGGAAGTGGTCAAGCCGATCCTTGAGGACAGTATTCGTGAGGTTATGGAGCTTTTCGTCAAAGAAGGGGCACTGTTTGTCGCGAGGCAGAACGGTGAACAATGCGACGACGTAAATGCCTTAGAGGGCGGCACGGCGCTGACCGAACAATTACCGGCGTTTCTGACCATAGCCACGGTTGAATTAATGGTTGAACTGCTGAGTGACCGTTTGCAATCCGGAGACTGGAAAACAGCAGTCGTTACCGAGATCACTGCCGGGGAGGAAACAGCAGACTCAGCCAAGATGATAGCCCGCAAAATAGACCGAATGCTGGGCGAAGGGCTTGCCGAGATGGTCAACGCGGTGGCCGATCAGGTGGAATCACTTCTGCAAAAACACCCATACATTACTGCCGAAGCTGTGCTTGGGGAATTGACCCGGCAAGGGATACACGACGGTGCTGCATGGGTAGGTGAGCTGGTGAATGGCCTGTTTGCCGGTGATGCCCGGGTCGTGTCCAGGGTAGTTGATAAGTTAACCGAACAGGCAGAGTCGCTGGTGCAGACCCTGGCGACTCACGGGCTTGGCTGGTTATCAACCGAGGATCAGGCAACGGGACAGCAAAACCTGGAAGTCGTAAAGGAGATTCTGGTTCGCCGTGGGAATACTCTGGTAGAACCACTGCTGACCGGCGTGACGGGCGAAGCAGCAGCACTTGGAAATCAGGCATTAGAATCCACCGCACTCAGAAACGCCGTGATGCCGTTCGTACAGGACCAGGTTCAGAAAGGCCACGTACTGGAACGGCTGGCCGCTTACGGAGTGGATGCGCTGGTAAACAGTGTCAGCAAGCATAAGGACGACCTGGCAGGGGATGTAAAAGCACTGACCCGGGCAAGCATGGACAAAGCCCTACCGGAACTGGAACAGCTTCTCCATAGACGGTTGCAAGCCCTAAGTACTGCGATGGAAAAGGGGGCAGACGATAAGCAAGGCGTTGTGGCTGACCTGCGCCAGGCGGCGAAAGCGCAGAATCCAGAGGAAAAGCCCGGCAGCGATAATAAGCAAACGACAGCGGACCATCAAAATCAACAGGATCACTGGCATGATGCCCGTCAGGCCGTTGCTGATCAGTTGGGTAATCTGGCTGATGAAGCCGTCGACCTGGTCATTACACAGAGTGGTCAGTTGGAAGCGGTCAAGCCGATCCTTGAGGACAGTATCCGTGAGGTTATGGATCTTGTCGTCAAGGAAGGGGCGCTGTTTACCGCAAGGCGCAACGGTGAGCAATGTGACGATGTGAATGCCTTAGAGGGTGGCACGGCACTGACCGAACAATTACCGACGTTTCTGACCACAGCCACGGTTGAATTAATGGTTGAACTGCTGAGTGACCGGTTGCAATCCGGAGACTGGAAAACAGCAACGGTTACCGAGATCACCGCCGGGGAGGAAACAGCAGACTCAGCCACGATGATAGCCCGCGAAGTTGACCGAATGCTGGGCGAAGGGCTTGCCGGTATGGTCAACGCGGTGGCCGATCAGGTGGAATCACTTCTGCAAAAACACCCATACACTACTGCCGAAGCGGTGCTTGGGGAGTTGACCCAGCAAGGGATACACGACGGTGCTGCATGGGTAGGTGAGCTGGTGCACGGTCTGTTTGCCGGTGATGCCCGGGTTGTGTCCAGGGTAGTTGATAAGTTAACCGAACAGGCAGAGTCGCTGGTGCAGACCCTGGCGACTCACGGGCTTGGCTGGTTATCAACCGTGGATCAGGCAACGGGGCAGCAGAACCTGGAAGTCGTAAAGGAGATTCTGGTTCGCCGTGGGAATACTCTGGTAGAACCACTGCTGACCGGCGTGACGGGTGAAGCAGCGGCACTTGGAAACCAGGCATCAGAATCCACCGCACTCAGAAACGCCGTGATGCCGTTCGTACAGGACCAGGTTCAGAAAGGCCACGTACTGGAACGGCTGGCCGCTTACGGAGTAGATGCGCTGGTAAACAGTGTCAGCAAGCATAAGGACAACCTTGCAGAGGATGTAAAAGCACTGACCCGGGCAAGCATGGACAAAGCCCTACCGGAACTGGAACAGCTTCTCCATAGACGGTTGCAAGCCCTAAGTACTGCGATGGAAAAGGAGGTAGATGATAAGCACGGCGTTGTGGCTGACCTGCGCCAGGCGGCGAAAGCTCAGAAGCCAGAGGAAAAGCCCGGCAGCGATAATAAGCAAACGACAGCGGACCATCAAAATCAACAGGATCACTGGCATGATGCCCGTCAGGCCGTTGCTGATCAGTTGGGTAATCTGGCTGATGAAGCCGTCGACCTGGTCATTACACAGAGTGGTCAGTTGGAAGCGGTCAAGCCGATCCTTGAGGACAGTATCCGTGAGGTTATGGGTCTTGTCGTCAAAGAAGGGGCGCTGTTTACCGCAAGGCGCAACGGTGAGCAATGTGACGACGTGAATGCCTTAGAGGGCGGCACGGCGCTGACCGAACAATTACCGGCGTTTCTGACCACAGCCACGGTTGAATTAATGGTTGAACTGCTGAGTGACCGGTTGCAATCCGCAGACTGGAAAACAGCAACTGTTACCGAGATCACTGCCGAGGTGGAAACCGCAGACTCAGCCACGATGATAGCCCGTGAAGTTGACCGAATGCTGGGTGAAGGGCTTGCCGGTATGGTCAACGCGGTGGCCGATCAGGTGGAATCACTTCTGCAAAAACACCCATACACTACTGCCGAAGCGGTGCTTGGGGAATTGACCCGGCAAGGGATACACGATGGTGCCATCTGGGTAGGTGAGCTGGTGAACGGCCTGTTTGCCGGTGATGCCCGGGTCGTGTCCAGGGTAGTTGATAAGTTAACCGAACAGGCAGAGTCGCTGGTGCAGACCCTGGCGACTCACGGGCTTGGCTGGTTATCAACCGTGGATCAGGCATCGGGACAGCAAAACCTGGAAGTCGTAAAGGAGATTCTGGTTCGCCGTGGGAATACTCTGGTAGAACCACTGCTGACCGGCGTGACGGGCGAAGCAGCGGCACTTGGAAACCAGGCATCAGAATCCACCGCACTCAGAAACGCCGTAATGCCGTTCGTACAGGACCAGGTTCAGAAAGGTCAGGTACTGGAACGGCTGGCCACTTACGGAGTCGATGCGCTGGTAAACAGTGTCAGCCAGCATAAGGACGACCTTGCAGAGGATGTAAAAGTACTGACCCGGGCAAGCATGGACAAAGCCGTACCGGAACTGGAAGGGCTCCTGCACGCAAGACTGCAAGCACTGGCCGCCGCAATGAGAAAGCGTTCAGAGAATAAGCACGACGTAGTGGCTGACCTGCGCCAGGCGGCAAAAGCGCAGAAGCCAAAGGAAAGGGCCGGAGATGTTGCTGTCACCAGTGTGAAGAAAACGACAACTAACCATCAAAAACAGCAGAACCACTGGCATGATGCCCGTCAGGCCGCAGCAGAGCAGGCCAGCGAAATGGTCGGCGATTTAATCAAGCTGACCATCGATGAAACAAAACAACTGGAAGTGGCCAGGTCAATTCTGTCTGACAGCTTTGGCAAGGTTATCAAGGTCGCCGTTCAAGAAGGTGCCGGGTTTGTTGCCAAACACCATGGCATGCCGTCTGGCAACCACCAGAGCAACGGTGTTGTGCTGTCCGGGGATAGCATCGCTAAACTGACCGGCGTCGTATCACCATTCCTTACGACAAACGTTGTCGAAAGTATCACCGAAAAGCTGTTGTCTGCTGCCTGGCAACAACAAACTGTGAGTGACGTAAAGAAGGCAGCTGAACAAGCACTGGTACCGGCTAGCCCGGATAAAGTGCATTTGCCCGCTTCGACACAGAAGCCGCAAACTGTCGGGCAGGTAGCTTCGGGTCAACGTACGACTATTGGCACCGAAGTTGATGACATGCTGAAAACAGGCCTGGCCGAGATGCTGCACAGCGGTGCAGACCAGCTGGAAGCGGTTCTGGAAGGTCTGCCTTACGACAGTGTGAAAGCAATGGCCAGTGACCTGACATTGCAGGGGATCGCTGATGGCACCAGGTGGCTGGATATACTGGCAACCGGTCTGTTTGCTGATAATGAGGTGGTCGTCCCCAGGGTGATTGATGCCATTACCGAGCAGGCGGTGGTGATCCAGCAGGCGGTTATTGATGGTGTGCTTGGCTGGCTGGCTAAAGAAGATACCACGACAGAACAGCAGCCGAACCGGCAGAAATTGCTGGATATTCTTGTGCGCAGATTGAATGGCCTGGTTGTACCGACAGTGACGGGTACTTCCGGCCTGGTCGCAGAGAGCGTACAGCAGACATCACAGTCCCGGACTCTCAGGGATGCAGTGCTTCCTTTCTTGCAGAATCAACTCAACAGGGGACAGGTACTGGAACAACTGGCCGGTTACGGTGTGGATCAACTGTCAGGCTGGATACGTCAGCATAGAACGGTGCTCCGGCACGATGTGGAAGTCCATGTTCGGGCAATGATGCAACAGGCGGCCCCGGAGCTGGAATCCATCCTGCATGATCGGCTGGCGACTCTGCGCTCTGCGGTCAACGATAGTCAGCAGGATAAGGGTGACGTAGTCGCTACCCTGCGCAGGGCTGCTGAAACAATAGCACCTGCTCAAGGGGTGAATACAGCCACTGAGAAAGACGGCCACTCTCGTCAGTCTCAAGTGATGGATGACCTGATACCCGACCTGAGCAAGGGCATTACGGAAGTGATTACTCAAGGCGCTGATATCTTCCGTCGTAAGGCATGGGCAGACAATCTGCGGTTGAAATCCGGGAACGACGCAGATAGCTCCAGAATGTCTATTTTCCCAATCGTTCTTCCCCATGTTCAGCGAATGGTTAAGGAAGCGGTGAGTGCCGGGACTGAATACGGTATCGGGACGCTTGCAGAACCATCCGATGGCAATGCGGCTGGCATTACCGAAGCCGTCAACCTCCATGTGCAAAGTCTTACGGCTAACTATTTAGGCCAGGCGGTTGCCGATGCGATTGAGGGTATGGCTACTGCCGTTTATAACAATGCAGATGGCATCCAGAACGCAATTGAGGCGCTTTTGAAGAATGTGAATGTCGGAGCTCCAGCACCAATGGAACTGGAGGCATTATTAATGCCGCATATTGATGGTGCTATCGATAAGGCCCTGAATCATGGCCAGGGTTTTATCCGGGAAAGCATGGAAAAATGGATCAAAGCCAATGCCCTGGCAGCGACACCGGAGCTGCATAAAGCCATTGATAAAATGTTAACGCATATGATGGCTAATGGGGGGGAATGGATTATCCGTCATCAACAAGGGGTTGAGTTAGAGGTTATCGAGCCAATAAAGAAGGCGATGGCCGAAACACTCAGGCAGGCTCAGGCGGATATTATTCAAAATATTGCTCTCTGGTTGAGTAACGACGCTAATTTACACCATTTCGTTGGAGTATTTACCGACCAGATTCGCACAACGGTTACCCGGGTTGTTGTCGATGCTGTGGCAAAGCAGGTTGCTGGAAAAGAGGGAGAGACAGAATGTAAACGTGCAGTTGATGATATGACGCCTTACCTGACCCCCATTATTGATCAGGTGTTGACCCGGGCTATGACTTACACGGGTAACTGCTGTTCTGGTTGGGTCCGGGATCATGGTGCCGACATCTCATCTCTGGTGAATCCCCTGATTGATAAAACCGTGGAGGAGGTTATGCCTTCCGTACGTCAGGCGGTTCAGGATAAAGCATTACTGCTGGCACGAAATAAAGCACAGGACATTGACTTCAATAAGTTGGCAGCAGAACTGGCGGCAGCTTTTGCCCACCGCTTTGATCCGGGTAAGATTACGTCTGGCGTTTTGCAGGTTCAACCAAAAAGCTGTGTGGCCAGGGAGCTCCCGAAAATTTTATGTTTCCTGATGCAGACGACGGAAACCTATGAGAGTTTGGGCGGAAACCTCAATGAACCGGTGAAGATTGACCGGGTCATCATTGATGGTCGGGTGTTTAAGAATATTCAGGCTTACCTGACGAAAATGAAGGATGGCTCTATTCAGATTCGCAAAATGGATCTGATATTTGAGAATGAAAATCAGGTTGATGTTGATATCGAAGTGACCGGAGTCACCATTTCCTATCAATTACCGGAAAAAAGCAAGTTGTACAAAGCCGCTCTATTAGCAGCTGCCCCTGCGATGAGCCCTGCCGATTTAGCCAGGAGTCTGCTGGAGACATTTACACCAGATCATATTGATTTCAATGTTGATCAAATTACGGGTGAGTTTCACGACAATATTCTGGACGGCCCCGGAGAAGATATTCTCAGTTTTGGCCTTAGCAACCTGAAACTCTCTCTTAACATACATAAGTATGCTCCAAGACCTTACATCGATATCAGTGCCGGGCCGCAGGATGGACATCCAACCATTGAATCAGTAAAAGTGAATCTGGCAGGCCATGGCCTGGTTGATCATGTCGAGGCGGATATTCACCTTGACCGACATCGCAATGGCTACGCTGATGTAACAACACTGCTGAAGCCCGACCGGTTGAGTCGTTTTGCCGGGTGGCTGATTGGCGGGCCTATTAAAGTCGATGCCAAAGTTGCTATTAACAATACCACAGGAACTCTGGATGATATTGAATCAATCCGTGTTCATGCCGGCCGTTTCGGTAAGGTATGTAAAGCCATGTTTAAAAATACGCTTAAGGCCTACAATCCCGGACTCACTTTGGCAGATGATGGCAAGGCGGTTATCAAGTTAAAGTTAACGCTATTCTCTGAAGAAAGGTCAAACCCGATTACCCGCTGGTTAGCCAAAACGGCCAATCGCATTCTGCAATTTTTCACCGTACCTGTTGCAATACCGATGTCGTTCAAAGGCGCTCCCTATACACCTGCCTTGGAAGGTGAAAGGGGAATTGGGTCATTTAATGCCCTGCGATTTATTAATGGCTTATTTAACCCCTGTCCTTTGTCCATTCACAGTGATACCCATGAAGAGCTGCTGAGTGCGCTGCGGACGGTATCAATCGATGAAAATCCAAAATATCATCTTATCCTGCTTGGTAAGGTCATTGATCAGGTGGTCAAAGAATTCCGGCTGGGTAATGCTCCGTCACACTCCATTCTGGCCAGGAAGATTCCATTGGAAAGTCTGGTTTTGCTGGTTAATCGTGTGAAGGGAAATGCAACTGGACCGCAGGATCTGTCCCGTCTGTTATTCCTGGTTGCCAACCTGGTGGAAGCACTTCCGGAAAGAGCGGTGCAACTGGTGAACAGATCCGGAGTTACCACTGAATCAGCGGGACAGCCCTACCTGTTGCATCTGATCTCTACCACACCCACCAGCTCCTGGCTGGCTAACCCGGAGGATGGCAAAGTGCTGGAGCCGATTTACCAGAGTTATCAATTCCAGCGCTTGCAGGAATTCTGGCAGAACAGTCAGAGTAATCCTGATGGCAGTATCTACAGTCCCGGCACTGAAAAACAGCCCGAACAAAAGTTTACTGAAGAGGTGGTAGGGACGGTACGTAAGCTGGTCGGTGACATGGATGTGCCCGATGACATCCGGTTGATGATGGCCCGGGACTTTGATTTTGCCAATAAGATGTTCGGAACAGGGGCTCCTGTAAAGCAGGATTTGCCGGTCAATTCCCGGGCAAATCCGTTGCCGCACTCTTCGCAGGGTGTATTGCCTGTTGGTCGTATAAAAGAGATGGACAGGTCAAAACGTCGGCTTAATGCCCCGGCAAATCCGAAGCTTTCGGAGGACTTTCCGGCCCTGGGAGGCTGACCGAGTAGATAAATAGCCAGGGCCTGTTGACGTTTCGTTGCGTGCTCAGCGGGACGCGCAGTCTGGCTCAGAAAGGCGTCAGATGCGCGAAAGACTTGTGCAGCGCGTAGTTATTCTACGCCAAGCAAGTCTGACAAAGCAGATGGCGCCTTTCTGAGCCACCCTTCGGGCGTATCAGGGCGCCCCTATGACTTCGTTGCGGCATTTTGAAAGGCAACCAGCCTTCCTGCAATGCCGCGCCTCGTCATAGGAGCGCCCTGATACGCTGAGCACGCAACGAAACGTCAACAGGCCCTAGTATGCTTCCAGGAAGAGCAGGCCCATGTAAACAACACATGCCAGCTTTGTATTAGTGCCTTTCTACGTACCTTTCCCTATATCTATGTTATTATCCAGACCAGTGATACTCTCTGGAAAAAGGGTACCTGTAAATAACAATTCATTAATTCTTAACTGTGCAGTTCTTCTACCTTCACCATTTTAACAACGCATGATAAGTAAGGAAGCCTGAGAGAAGTATGTCGAGCCAGATCACTATCGCGCTGTCCAAGGGGCGCATCCTGAAAGAGACTCTCCCTCTGTTGAAAACTGCGGGTATTGAGCCTGCGGAGGATCCGGATAAAAGTCGCAAACTGGTGATTGGTACCACGCATCCCCATGTAAACCTGCTGATTGTCCGCGCCAGCGATGTGCCAACCTATGTTGAGTACGGTGCCGCCGATATGGGCGTTGCTGGCAAGGATGTGCTGATGGAACACGGCTCCTCTGAGTTATATGAACCGCTGGATTTGAACATTGCCCGGTGCAAATTGATGACGGCGGGGAAGGTTGGCGCAGTACCATCTTCTGGCCGACTTAAGGTGGCGACGAAATTTGTCAATATTGCCAAGCAGTACTATGCCTCTCAGGGAATTCAGGCGGATATCATTAAACTCTATGGCTCCATGGAACTGGCTCCGCTGGTTGGCCTGGCGGATATCATTATTGATGTGGTGGATACCGGGAACACCCTGCGGGCCAATGGCCTGGAACCTCAGGAGCTGATTGCTGAAATCAGTTCCAGAATGGTGGTCAACAGGGCATCCATGAAAGTGAAGTACAAAATGATTGGTCAGTTACTGGATCAACTGTCCAGAACCATTGCAGAAACCAATGCAGTTGAGGAACCAGCATGACGTCGGAAGTCGTAACCCCGGTTCAGCTGGATTTCAGCAGTCCGGCGTTTTCATCTCAGCTTGATGCCCTGTTGGCCTGGGAGTCTGTTTCAAACGACAGTGTCCTGCAGCAGGTGAAAGAAATTATTGCTCAGGTGCGCAGCCAGAAAGATCAGGCTGTGATGGCCTGCACCTGTCGTTTTGATCGACGTCAGGTCTCCAGTATGGATGAGCTGACTCTCGATGCTGAGCGTTTGCACCAGGCGCTCAACAGCATTCAGCCTGAGCAGCGGGCAGCGCTGGAAACCGCCGCAAAGCGGATTCGTGACTACCATCAGCATCAACAGCAAAGCTCCTGGAATTACCGCGAGAGCGACGGCACATTGCTTGGCCAGCAGGTGACCCCGATGGATCGAGTGGGACTTTACGTGCCCGGTGGCCGTGCATCCTATCCTTCATCGGTACTAATGAATGCCATACCAGCCTCGGTTGCCGGGGTGCCTGAGGTGGTGATGGTGGTTCCCGCACCAGACGGTGAGCTGAATGAACTGGTACTGGCGGCGGCCGCTGTTGCCGGGGTCAGTCGTGTATTTACCATCGGTGGTGCCCAGGCGGTGGCGGCACTGGCCTATGGCACGGAAACGATCCCGAAGGTGGACAAGATTGTCGGTCCCGGCAATATTTATGTCGCTACCGCCAAGCGGGAAGTGTTTGGTCAGGTGGGTATCGATATGATTGCCGGTCCGTCAGAAATACTGGTGGTTTGTGATGGCCACAGTAACCCCGACTGGATCGCCATGGACCTGTTCTCCCAGGCGGAACACGATGAAGATGCCCAGGCAATTCTGATCTCACCGGACCGGGCTTTTCTGGCGCAGGTGCAGGAGAGCATGAACCGATTGCTGCCAACCATGGAACGGCAGGATATTATCGCAGCGTCGCTTAATAAGCGCGGAGCCCTGATTGCCGTACCTGACCTGGCGGCGGCCTGTGAACTGATAAATCGCATCGCACCGGAACACCTTGAACTGTCGGTTGAAGAACCCGAAAACTGGCTGCCAGAGATACGCCATGCCGGTGCTATTTTTATGGGCCGATATACGGCAGAAGCCCTGGGTGATTACTGCGCGGGTCCGAACCATGTATTGCCCACATCAGGAACCGCACGCTTCTCTTCACCTTTGGGGGTGTATGACTTCCAGAAACGCTCTTCCGTGATTCAGTTTTCTGCTGACGGCGCGTCGGAAATGGGGAAAGTGGCTTCTGTTCTGGCCAGGGGGGAATCGCTGACGGCACACGCACGTTCTGCAGAGTATCGTATTAACCACGAGGCTGTCCGAGAATAGACTGCCCTACACGGCAACTGCTCCTGCGTTGCTCTAGCTCCTGCATCCATGCAGTCGTGTGGCGACAGCAAATTGGTCTAAAAATCCGCTTTTGTTCGGCAAATAGCCCCGCTATTCACCTCACAAAACCGAATTTTTATCCTCAATTTTCTGCCGCCCTCGCTACGGGGTCGCCAAGCCCGGATATTTCATAGGTGAATATGCTCGTAATGATGACAAAGACGGTATTTACCAAACCCGTGCATGTTAATACGATGGAGGGGGGGTGGTCACTTCTACGCTTGTGGCTAAGGCCTCACAGGGGAATATCCCAAGAGGCTTCAGCCCTTAGTCAACTTGCTGGTTACACAGTCTGGAATTCGAAAAGAGCCTCAAAGAATTTTACAGGATTCAGGTATCCATTTAACATTACTGAGTAATGCTTTATCAAGATAATTTAAACACCAAGGGTTATACCTTTTCAGAGAGTTTTTATCTTCATAAATGCGTATGATTTCTGGAAGGTCGTCAATTGTTGCTTTTGGGTTCAGATTATTAACAACGGGATCTGAATCTTCTTTCATTGTTTTTAACTCTTCGAAAGATTCGTCAAAGATTTGCTCAAAAATAAATCTTGCTTCCTGTGGAGAGATATCCTTCAGGTAATCTTTGTGAGTAACAATAAAATGAGTGTGAATACCTCCCGCCTCATATTTTGGTTTTAATTTTTGAAAGATTGACTGTTCAATCGGATTCATTATCCCGGAATTAGCGGACTTTATTTTCAGATTCCCGTAGAAATGATGGACAATCCAACGAGGTGTACGAAGTAAAAAACCAATCATATCAGAACTGCAAGGTGTTTCTTTTAATGTTGGGATATATTGAAAAGCAGTTGTATAGAAGTTTTTCTTCAGTTCGTTTACTTTGAATTTTGGTTTCCCGATAGCCATAATGTTGACAGCTCCTTCACCCCGAGAATCATCTGTCAGTACTGCATAAACATTCATATTTTTGGAAAGTAATTCCCTGAAGTCTCGGTGTGTAATAAGTTGTTCACAGCCAAACTCAAGAGGTTTTTTATCTAAGGGCCGGTAAAATTTTTTTGTCAGGTGGATTGATGGCAAATCGGGCAGGGCCCTGGCAGCCTGTACAGAACTTGATGCAGCTACATCCCCTGCTGTATTACATGTTCTGTGAGTAATGGGATTGTTAGTTTCACTTTCCCTCTGCGAAACTTTATTATCAATATTATCAATTTTTTGATTTTTGTTTTCCTGGTGGGGATTGTAAGTGATTTTTGAAACATCACCACTATTTACACTCTGCATAGTCTGAAACCATTATTTTGAAAAAAAACACAAGATCCATTTTGATTAATGGTTCTTGACCCTTTGTGTTAATTCTGACCTTTTTTCTAAAATTAAGTTCCCAGAAATGACGTACTAGGAGGCTGTTCGAGAATAGCGCCCGTAGCGAGGATTGCGAGAAATTGAGGATAAAAATTTCTGATTCTGAGGAGAATAGCGGGGCTATTTGACGAAGAAGCAGGAATTTTTAGACCAATTTATCGCAACCGCAGTAGGGCAGTCTATTCTCGGACAGCCTCCTGGAGTATTCGGCTTCCCGATGGAAGCCGAACGTTTTTCAGAAGAGTTTCATAGCCATCAACAGAGCACCGTGCATGGCATCACCCTGTGGCAAGGTGGCAATGGCAGCGACATCTTCTGGCAGCCAGGGCATAACGAACTCACTCAGCCCTCCAACCAATGCGCACTGGTTAGCGCCACGCTGATAAAGTACCCGGATCATCATGGCGGCATCTTCAGCGCTTTCCCGAATTAACTGTTCCGCCAGTTGATCGCCCTTGCTTAAATGTTCAATCACCAGCGGTCCGTAAGATCCGTAGTCTCTGGGGAGTGCGCTGTCCTGCCAGGCAACGGCCTGTTCAGGACTGTGGTCAAACGTTGCCATGATGGCCAGGCTTAACGGTGTCTGTTCTTTCATGCCTTCGTGGGCCAGCAGGGAGTAACGAATCGCCGCAAGGCCCAGGCTGGCACCACTGCCATGATCCGAGATTGGAAAGCCCCAGCCGCCCAGGGTTTTCACTTCACCATCAATCAGGCTGGCACCACAGGAGCCCGTGCCCAGGATCAGGATCGCTCCATCCCTGCCATTAAAGGCACCCATGCAGGCGGCGAATGCGTCGGTTTCCAGGAAAATACCGGCAAACGGAAAGCCCCAACCCAGAACCAGATCTCGTTCTTTCTGCTGATTGACACCGGCCAGGCCAAGACCGGCATACATACGTCCGAAGTCGTTCTCTTCCAGGCCCGCTTGAGCCATCGCTGCACGGGTGGCCTGCATGATGGCATTGCAGGCTGAATCAAGCCCGGTCCGGGGGTTTGCGCTGCCTGAGAACCCTTCTCCCAGGATACTGCCGTCAAGATCGGCGATACGTGCCCGGCATGAAGTGCCACCGCCGTCTACCCCCAGAAAGAGCGGCTGTTTGTGGTCAGTTGTGTTTACGGCACTGTTCGTTAAGAGTGCGGATGCCATATTTGCTCCTGCGGGCAACGGTGATCGAATAGGGTAACACCCATACTGCCCGGGCGTGCTAAGTAGTTGGCCAAATGGAATCGTATATTTCTGGCTAAGTGGGCAGTTGCTATGCAAGGCGCAACGTAGGGAGCATAGCCGTAGCTATGTAACCGGAGTTGCAACGCCGCAGAGTGACTGACAACTTAGTCAGAAATATATGATTTCATTTGGTTAACTACTTATCTATTACTTCATTGTTGGCATCGAGAATTGAGCACCTTCGCGGATACCGGCAGAAGGCCAGCGTTGAGTAATGGTCTTGCGCCTGGTGTAAAAACGCACGGAGTCAGGGCCGTAGGCGTGCAAGTCACCAAACAGCGAGCGCTTCCAGCCACCAAAGCTGTGGTAAGCAACAGGTACTGGTAGCGGTATGTTAATGCCGACCATGCCCACCTGGATGTGATCAGAAAAGTAACGGGCTGCTTCGCCGTCGCGGGTAAAAATACAGGTACCGTTGCCGTATTCGTGGGCATCGATCAAGTCCATCGCTTCTTGCATGGTGTTAACGCGGACAACTTGCAGTACCGGACCAAAGATTTCTTCCTGGTAGCTGGTCATTTCCGGTGTTACCCGGTCAATCAGGGTGCCGCCAACAAAGAAGCCATCGGGGTAGCCATCGACGTTCGGGGTGCGGCCATCAACGACGATGCTTGCCCCCTGGCTTTCGGCATGACTGATGTAGCTGACCACCTTGTCGCGATGAGCACCGGTAATAACCGGGCCAAAGTCGTTGCTGCTATCGGTGCAGGCACCAACTTTCAGGCTTTTCATGGCCTCAGCCATTTTTGCCACTAATGCATCGGCGGTCTGATCGCCAACCGCTACTGCCACGGATAGCGCCATACAGCGCTGACCAGAGGAGCCAAAGGCGGCACCGAGTAACTGGTTTACGGCGTTATCCATATCGGCATCTGGCATCACAATGGCGTGGTTTTTGGCAGCGCCAAGCGCCTGGCATCGCTTGCCATTGTTATTGGCGGTTTGGTAGATGTATTCGGCAATGGGGGTTGAGCCAACAAAACTGACCGCTTTAATACGCGCGTCGTTTAGTAAAGTGTCCACCGCAACTTTATCACCGTTCACCACATTCAGAACGCCGTCAGGTAATCCCGCCTGCTGTAATAGTTCAGCGATCAGCATGGTGGCACCGGGATCGCGCTCAGACGGTTTTAGAACAAAGCAGTTGCCACAGGCAATGGCCATTGGGAACATCCACAGTGGCACCATAACCGGGAAGTTAAACGGGGTGATACCCGCGACCACGCCCAGTGGCTGGAATTCACTCCAGGCGTCGATATTCGGGCCAACGTTTTTGCTGTGTTCACCTTTTAACAATTCAGGGATACCACAGGCGTATTCGACATTTTCAATACCGCGTTGTAATTCACCCGCAGCGTCGTGTGAAATTTTGCCGTGCTCCTGACCAATAAGCTGGCAAATTTTTTCAGCGTTTTGTTCCAGTAATTCTTTAAACTTGAACATGACACGGGCGCGCTTTATTGCCGGGGTATTGCGCCATGCTGGATAAGCGGCTTCAGCCCTGGTGATCGCTTCTTCAACGGTAGCGACGGAAGCCAGCGCGACTTGTTTTTCTGCCTGGCCTGTTGCGGGGTTATACACTGCCTGGGTGCGTTCATTATCGTAGACCATTTCACCGTTGATAAAATGACCAATGGTATTCATTGATGTCCTCCCGGGGCTGATATTTTTAGCACTCAGGCACAGTTGATTTATGAGTGCTTGAGCATTGTGCTAATCCCATAGTGCCTGGTACATGCTCACGAGTTCTTCTGCGCTTGGTACTCTTGGGTTATTGCCCGGTGAGCCTGAGGCCAGGGCTTGTTCTGCCATTGTCGGGCAAACGGAGATTGTACACATCAAACTCATCGAAATGATGCACTAAACATTTTGATTAGTCGCCAGACACTCCGCTGTTTCCTGCTTACTGCGCTTGAGCGCATAGCTTTGACCGTATTCCGGTGGCAGTGGAGTATCGCCAGGGGTGACTGAGTATGGCATGTCAATATTGGGTTCCTCGCGAAAAGCCTTATACAAGCCCCAGGTAGTAAGCGCCAGCACAATTGAATAGGGCAGTGCCGCAACAATAGAGGCAGTTTGTAACGCTTTTAAGCCTCCGGCAATTAATAATACACCGGCAACCGCACCAATGAGTAAGCCCCAGAACATCCGCAACTTGGGTGGAGGTTTTTGTTCTCCCATAGATACTAACGTACAAATAACCAGGGTTGCCGAGTCAGCAGAAGTGATAAAGTAAGTCACCAGCATGACTATGCAGATAATGGCACCGATTCCCACAACAACCGTACCAAGGTCCATTAACTCCATGGTGACAAACAAAGCCGTAGTAATATCTTTATTTATGGCCTCTGTGACCCCGCCTGAACCAAAGAGTTCAATAAAAATAGCCGTATTACCAAACGCAGTGATCCAAAAGGTTGCCAGTAACGTTGGGGCGATCAAGACTCCCAGAATAAACTCTTTGACGGTACGGCCTTTAGAGATACGGGCAATAAAAATGCCGACAAAGGGTGCCCAGGCGATCCACCAGCCCCAATAAAACAGGGTCCAACAACTCTGCCATTGGCTTTTGGGATCCGGGTCAACCCAAAAACCGAGCCCGACGGCATGTGTCATGTAATCACCCAGGTTAGTGACAAAGGCTCCCAGTAAATAAGCAGTTGGCCCCAGAACAATAAAGAAGGTGAGCATTAATGCGGTAAGGCGCATGTTTAATTCGCTGACTTTTTTCAGGCCTTTGTCCAGGCCTCTTAACGTTGAGAGCGTTGCCAATCCGGTAATGAGCGTAATAATGATCACCTGGTTGGCCGGGCTGATATTGATACCAGACAGATAGCTAATACCTGCGTTCATCTGCTGTGCGCCAAGTCCTAACGAGGTGGCGATACCAAATACAGTACCGAAAACCGCCAGCAAGTCCGCCATGTGGCCAATCGGGCCGTATATTTTGTTGCCAAAGGTCGGGTACAAGCCAGAGCGGATCGATAATGGCAGGCCTTTGCGGTAGGTGAAATAAGCTAATGCCATACCCGTAATCGCAAATAGTGCCCAACCGTGTAAGCCCCAGTGAAAGATACTGAAGCGCATCGCTACCTGTGCGGCTGCCACGGTTTTTGTCTGCCCTTCGGCAATAAAAGGATTGCTTTGCAAGTGGTAAATTGGCTCGGCAATACTCCAGAACAGGATGCCGATACCAATACCTGCACTGAACAGCATCGAGAACCAGGAAAAGAAGCCGTATTCGGGTTTGTCGTGGTCATGGCCTAACTTAATGCGGCCAAAGCGACTAAACGCTGTGTATATGGCCAGGAGTAAAAAGAAACTCATCAGGAGAGTGTAATACCAGGCCAGACTTGTGGCGATAAAGCGCTTGGCGGCTTCATAGAGACTATTAGCGTATGCCGGGGCAATGATCGTAAAAAGGACAAAGGCGACAATGACTATCGCCGAGCCTCTGCTCATCACGGGATGGGTATTGGCGAAAATACCGGTTCCTGACTTCGGGCTGTTCATAGTATCGCTCCGCTCGGTAAACCTGGACGCACGGGTAAGTACTCAAAAACGCCTGCACTGACTTGCGCAAGGGTTATTGTGCAGGGGTAAGGTCGGGTCATCCGGAACACTGAGCCGTTCTTTCCTGACTGCTTTTGAATGGTCTTAACCTTAATTTCCATCGCCTGATCGGAGCTGGGCTCCCGACCGTAACGGGTGGATCCCTCGGGAATGTCTTCATGCGCAATCACCTCTTCTGCACAAACAGGAGGGCATGGTGGTTGGGAGCGTTATCGAGTTGTTCAATCCGGGCCTGTTGCCGGGCAACCGCTCATGCAGCTGAACATTCTGGTCCTGCCGTTGAGCAATATACTCAGGCAGGCTGGATGGTAAGTCTTCGGGAAGTGATATAAACATAGAGATCAGGTTAGACGACAGGAAGTAATATTTCCTCATGTACCTGTTTTTGCGTACTAGCGACTTTTACGACATGGCATGATTTTGAGCAGCTTTCGGTTTGAAGACAATCAATAAAACTTATGGCAAAGGTATAAAATAATTTGTAAGTGCTGTTTATTAAGTTATGTAATATTAAGTAGCTAACCATATGAAATCATATATTTCTGACTCCTTGTTCAGGCACTCTGCTTCGTTACAACTCCGGTCACATAGCTACGGCTATGCTCCCTCCGTTGTGCCTCGCATAGCACCTGCCCAAGTAGCCAGAAATATGTGATTCCATATGGCCAGCTACTTAAAAACAAAGCTAAAAAATCTTGAAATAATAATTAAACATTTGTTTAAGTCGTTAACTTCCCTTTGATCTGGTCAGTTTGCAATATGATTTCAAATGCTCAGGCACTTATACGGTGTTCTTATGAAAAAACGACTGCCGCCCTTAAACTGGATCAGGGCGTTTGAGGCCTCCGCCCGGCACCTGAGTTTTACTCATGCGGCTAACGAGTTAAACCTGACTCAGGCTGCCGTGAGCCAGCAGGTCAAGGGGCTGGAGAGCCAGTTGGGTTGTTTATTGTTTCGCCGGTTGCCAAGGGGACTGGAGCTGACCGATGCCGGGGCTGCCTATCTACCCGCTGTCCACGATTCTGTTGAACGCCTGACCGTTGCTACGGAAGAGATCTTTGGCCATGGTCGAACGAGCCTGCTGACCATTAAAGTGAATATGGTGTTTTTTATTAAGTGGTTAGCGCCGAGGCTGAAAAATTTTAGAAGGCAATACCCGGATACTAACCTGCGTTTGACCAGCAATATCTGGGTGAATGAAGTTGAGCGGGAAAACAGCCTGGACAGCGATCTGGAAATTCGTTACGGCAAGGGCCATTGGCAGGGGATGACCAGCGACCGGTTAACCTGGGATGAGCTCTTTCCTGTGTGCAGTCCCGACTATCTGGCAAAATACCCGATTGACGAAGACACCTTTGATCTCTCTGAGCATATGTTGCTGCACGTGATGGGCTATGAAGAAGGTTGGGGACACTGGCTCTGCCAGGCCAATTATAAAGATATGAAGACCAGCCAGGGCTTTTATATGGACACGCTGGTATCGGCATTGGAGTTGGCGGTATTGGGGGAGGGTATTGCGCTTGGTCGCACCAGCCTGGTAAAGGATCTTATTGATTCGGGTAAGTTGGTTACCCCGTTTAAAACTAAAATTCCAACCGATGAAGCTTTTTATCTCGTTTACCCCAGCTCTAATGTTAAACATCAGGATATCGAGGCATTTCGTACCTGGTTACTCAGTGAGGCTCAACCGGTCAAAACATGATGTCTGGCTGCTATAAAAAAATTAAGATCAAAGGTAATGTTTTTATTGCTGGTCACTTTTTGTCAAGCGTTTACTATGTCAGTGTTTAATAAATTTGAAAGGTAACTACTCAGTTTTCAAATGGGCTAATTAATTAATAACGACTTTTATGATAAACAAAATTATTACTTTTCACGTTTTTACGCTGGAGATTGAAAGTCAGAACTACTAATTAAATAGAGTGAGAAAACACATTGAGTATGAAAGCAAATCTACCATTAATCGGTATTCGGGTTATTGATTTTGGCCAGCAAATAGCCGGGCCTGCAGTCGCCATGATTCTGGCTGACCTGGGGGCAACGGTGATTCATATTGATCCACCAACCGGGCCACAATGGCAGAGCCCTGCCAATGCTGTTTTGAATCGGAACAAAACCACGGTAACTATTGATCTGAAATCCGATCAGGGTCTGGTACAGGCGTTAACCTTAATTGATCACGCCGATATTGTTTTGGAAAGTTTTCGTCCCGGAGTCTTAAAGCGCCTGGGAATTGATTTTGCGCAGTTGCGGCAAGCACGTCCTGAGCTGATCACAATTTCCATGCCGGGCTACGCCAGTAATGATCAATTGCGCAGTCAGTGGAAAGCAACAGAGGCTATTGTTGCCGCTAACTCTGGTGCTTTCACCGATATGGGCTTTAACCGGGTGTTGATGGGCGTGGATCCCAGTTTTTCTCCTTTGTCATTGTGCTCAGCCTATGCGACAACGCTGGCGGCCAGCTCGGTGGTGATGGCACTGTTCGCCCGGGAAAAACTCGGTGTTGGTGATCATATTGAAGTGCCGATTGTCGCTGCCTTAATGGAAGGGTTGTCGTACAACTCCATCGTTATTGAAGATTTGCCCAAACGCTACCTGACCATGCGCGAGCATGAAATCAGCCATCGCAAGGAAAACAATCTGCCGATGGATGTTAGCTACGACGATTTACAAGAGTATCTGGATCCCTTTTATCGCACTTACCAATGCAAAGACGGTCGCTTTTTCTACGTCGTTTGTCCATCCCATCGCAATCATGCCAAACGCTGTTTACAGGTGACGGGCTTATATGATGAGTTGTTGGCCGAAGGCTTACCTGAGGTGCACAATCTGCATTTACCGGTTGATGAGTGGGATGACGAAACCTCCATTGGCGTTTATCCACTGCCGAAGAAGTGGGCTGATATTATCTCGGCCAAAATGAAGCGGGTGTTTTTAACCAAAACCTCAGAAGAGTGGGGGGTTATCTTTGGTGAAGGGCAAATTCCGGGGGCACCGCATCGCACCACTCAGGAATGGGTGAACAGTGACCACTGTGCGCAGGCGGGATTGATCGTTGAAGTGGATGATCCTGAATACGGAATGATGAAACAACCGGGGCCTATGGTCTGGCTGGAAGAATCGGCCGAACAAATGTTACAGCCAAGGGCCAGAGTCACGGTTGATTTTGAGGCAGCACTGGCTGAGCTTTCAGAGGTTAAAGCAACGCCCCGGCCCACTGGCGCGGTTGCGGCACCGGACAACCGCCAGGCCTGGTTGGCAGGGGTGAAAATACTCGACTTAACCAATGTCATTGCCGGCCCCCATTCTGCTGCCTTTTTAAGTCGCTTTGGTGCCGAGGTGATCAAATTGGATCCGGTGACACCATTGTATGATCCACTGATTGGCACCGTGTACAGTTTTCAAGCCAATATTGGCAAAAAGAGTGCGTTGGTTGATATCAATACTGAACAGGGACGGGATATTTTTCACCAGCTAATTCGATCCGTTGACCTGGTGTTAATAAATGCCCCCGAGCGTCAGATAGCGCCTCTGGGCCTGGACGAAGCCAGCTTACAGGCCGTTAATCCGGGCGTGTTATTCTGTCGTTTAGACTGCCTGGGAGGACCAACCCGTGGACCCAAAACAGACTACATAGGCTACGACGATATTATTCAGGCAAATAGCGGCATTATGAGCCGTTTTGGTGGACCACAAACGCCAGAAGAGCACGCACACCTGGGCACTTTGGATGTTAATTGTGGTTTTGTGGGCGGTTTGGGGATGGCCTTAAGTCTTTATCACAAAATGCACACCGGGCGGCATAGCCGGGCGTGTACTTCGTTATCTGCGGCAACCAATCTGGCACAAATTAAATTTGCCTATGATTATCAGGGGCGTGCTCCGTTTGATGAAGCATCCGGGCGAGAAGCCCTGGGTAATCACGATTTATCGCATTTTTACACAACGAAAGACGGCAATTTATTTATTGATGCCAGCGAGCAGGAGTTGATCAAGCTGGAACGCGTTCCGGGCCTTGCTGGCATTAGTGAAGCAAAAAATAAGAAGGCCTTTTTGACCGAGGTTCTCTCCCGGGAAAGTGCCGATCATTGGGCGCAGGCGCTGCGGGAACAGGATATTGCAGCGGTGCGCTCAGTGGGGATCGCCGAGCTTCGGGAGCGTTACACTCGCCCTGCCGATGGCAAAGTGGGAATTGACCTTGGCAGTTATGCGTTTTCCAGCTACCGCGATCACCCCAGTGGACACGCAGTGACTATTATTGATCACTACTCAATCAGGCCTTCACGGGCACAGATTATTGCGCAAACACCAACCGAGCGATTAGGCCGTTCGACTACTGAGATTGTTGCGGGTCTTGGCTATACCGATGAACAAATTGCCACCATGCTAAACGACAAAGTTATCGGTACTGGCTGGGGGAAAGAGTACTTGCCGAGTTAAGCATGAACGCTTGCCCGGTATTGTCACCAGAACAAAACACAGGCAACAGGCTTGCACAACGGGCCTTTTGAACTAGCCTCTATTCGTCATTTGTCTCTTAAAATGATGAAACGCCGGATTCAGTAACGAAAAGGCAGGTATCAACCTCCCCCTTTGGGACTTTCCAGCGACGGACAGACATGAGCCCAGATATCAGACAGTGTTTATTACCCTGGGATGATACTGATAATCCGGAGGAAGGGACCGGGAGTTCCAATGCACAGCCATCGCCTGCTATCCAGCAACCTGTTGCCAGCGCAGAAAATAGTTCAGCACGTGGGGTGGCTTCCCCAGATAACGGGATCTTACGTCCACTGACGTTTGATTTCGATTTGCGGGGCCTGGGAGATCAACTGGCAGCGGCAATCAGGAAGCGAGATCTGGCAGCCGTCAACGACCTGCTGAACCTGGTGCAGGATCTGGGGATTGACCCCAATCTCTGCGACCGGCAAGGCTACTATCCGCTTTATTGGGCCAGTCGCTGGGGCAGCGCTGACAGAATTCTCAAGACCCTGCTGGACAGGGGAACGAACCCCAATCTCTGCAACATTGACCCGTGGAATGGAAGAAAGAACATACCTCTGCTTTGTGCCGCCGAAAGCGGCAGTTATGAGGTCAGCAAGGTCTTGCTGGAATACGGAGCTGATCCGCAAGCCCGTGACGGCTCTGATTGGACGGCACTGCACTGGGCCACACGGAACTTCGGCAAACAGAGCATCATGCTCATGAAGTGCCTGCTGGATCACGGTGCTGATATTAATGCCCGTAATAGTATGGGACGCACCCCGCTGCTCAATGCCGTCATTCGTGACACTCTTCTGGCCGTTAACATCCTGCTGAGCGAAGGTGCCGATCCCAATATTCCTGATAATTACGGTCGTACCGCGCTAGACAGTGCAGTCTTGGGCATGAGCACCAATATGGTTGACGACTTGCTGGCTCATGGTGCCAATCCTGATACGCCCGGCGGCATCGACAGCGATGGGAGAAGCAACGCACTGTGCATGGCATTAAGTAAGCAATACAGAGACGACATTGTGGATATGCTCCTTGCTTACGGTGCCAACCCCAACAGGGCGAGCAAAGAGGGCGATACCCCGCTGCATCTGGCGATAGAGAAAAGCAACGCAACCGGTGTTGACAAGCTGCTGGCCCATGGTGCCAATCCCAATATTCGCAACCAGTCAGGCCAGACCGCCCTAGAGGCTGCCCTCGTTACAGGGTCACCTCCGCGCATCATTGATGCCCTGCGTGAGCCCTTTAAACCGGGGTCGCTGCAGTTTTGTGCCCGACGCTGTATTCGTGCAACCCTGATGCGGCCCCGGATGACCCAGAAAAAAAACCGGATAAAACCGCTGTCAAAAGAATCTCAACACCTGCCGTCAGCAGATCCTTTGACAGAAATGGACTCAAGCATCAGACAATGTTCACCTGACGCCGCCAATCCGGAGGAAACGGCCGGGGATCCCCACACACAGCCAGTAACTTCTCTCCAGCAACCTTTTGCCAGCGCAGAAAATATTTCAGCACATGGGGTTGCTTCCCCAGGCAACGGGAGCATGCATCCATCGACGTCTGATCTTGATTTGGTTGATCAACTGGTAGCAGCAACCAGTGATGGTGACCGGGAAATCGTGGACAACCTGCTGGACCTGCTGGAGGAGCGGGGGATTGACCCCAATCTCTGTGACCGGCAAGGCCACCACCCGCTCTATGGTATCAGTGACCGATTCAACAGAGTGGCAAATGTCATCAAGACCCTGCTGACCAGGGGGGTTGACCCCAATTTCGCCACTTTCGACCCATTGACTAATAGAGAGTACATACCTCTGCTTCTGGCCGCCGAAGATGGCAGTTATGTGATCAGCAAGGCCTTGCTGGACCACGGGGCTGATCTGCAAGCCCATGACTGTGGGTGGACGGTGCTGCACTTTGCCGCACGGCGATTTAGCGAACAGAAAGTCATGCTCCTGAAGTGCCTGCTGGATCACGGTGCCGATATTAATGCCCGTAATCATGATGGGCACACCCCGCTGTGCATTGCGGTCCTTCGTAAGGAACTTATGAACGTTAACATCCTGCTGGGCGAAGGTGCCGATCCTAATATTCCTGATAAAGATGGTAAAACCGCACTGGACTATGCAGTCTTTAACAGGTGCGCCAACATGGTCGACGACTTGCTGGCTCATGGTGCCAATCCTGATATTCGCAACCAGTCAGGCCAGACCGCCCTGGAGGCTGCCCTCGCTACAGGGGCATCTGTACACATCACTGATGCCCTGCGTGAGCCCTTTAAACCCGGGGCGACGAAAGTTTGTGCCCGAAACTGTATTCTTGCAACCCGGGTGCAGCCGCAGATGACTCTGAAAAAAACTCGGGCAAAACCGCTGTCACTGGTAACTCAACGTTTGCCGTTGCCAAATACGTTGAAAAAATTTGTTTCTAACCCACTGACGTTTTAACGAAATGTTCTCAAGCATCAGACAATGTTCATCTTCCCGGGATGACACTGGCAATCCGGAGGAAACGGCCGAGGGTTCCCAAGCACAGCCATTACCTTCTCTCCAGCAACCCGTTGCCAGTGCAGAAAATATTTCAGCACGAGCGGTGGCATCCCCCGGCAACGGGAGCTTACATCCACTGACGTCTGATGTCGATTTGCGGGGCTTGGGCAATCAACTGGCACTGGCAATCCTGGAACAAGACCTGCCAGCCGTCAATAACCTGCTGAATCTGGTGCAGGATCTGGGGATTGACCCCGATCTCTGCGACCGGCAAGGCTACTACCCGCTTTATTGGGCCAGTGCCGTGGGCGAAGATAACAGAATTCTCAAGACCCTGCTGGACAGGGGGGCGAACCCCAATCTTTGCAACATTGATCAGTGGAATGAAAAAAAGAACATACCTCTACTTTGTGCCGCCCGTAAAGGCAGTTATGAGGTCAGCAAGGTCTTGCTGGAATACGGAGCTGATCCGCAAGCCCGTGATGGCGCAAATTGGACGGCGCTGCACTGGGCCACATGGGAATACAAGATACAAAGCGTCATGCTCCTGAAGTGCCTGCTGGATCACGGTGTCGATATTAATGCCCGTAATAATCGGGGACACACCCCGCTGTGCACTGCCATCCTTCGCGGCGAACTTCCGGTCGTTAACACCCTGCTGAGCGAAGGTGCCGATCCCAATATTCCTGATAATGACGGTAGTACCGCGCTAGACTATGCAGTCTCTAAAGGGTACACCAACATGGTCGACGACTTGCTGGCTCACGGTGCCAATCCTGATACGCCCGGTGCCATCCACAGCTACGGGTGGAGCAACGCACTGTGCATAGCATTAAGTATGCAATACACAGACGACATTGTGGATATGCTCCTTGCTTACGGTGCCAACCCCAACAAGGCGAGCAAAAAGGGCGATACCCCGCTGCATCTGGCGATAGAGAAAAGCAACGCAAGCTGTGTTGACAAGCTGCTGGCCCATGGAGCCAATCCCAATATTCGCAACCAGTCAGGCCAGACCGCCCTGGAGGTTGCCGTCGTTGCAGGGGCACCATCTCGCATCATTGATGCCCTGCGTGAGCCCTTTAAACCCGGGTCGCTGCAGATTTGTGCCCGAAACTGTATTCGTGCAACCCTGATGCGGCCTCGGATGATCCCGAAAAAAAACCGGGCAAAACCGCTGTTAATAGCATCTCAACACCTGCTGTTGTCAGAACCCTTGAAGAAATTTGTGTCCAACCCACTGACTTTTAAAGAAATGTACTCAAGCATCAGACAATGTTTATTTCCCTGGGATGACTCTGTCAATCCGCAGGAAACGGCCGAGGGTTCCCACGCACGGGCAGTACCCTCTCTCCAGCAACCTGTTGTCAGCGCAGAAAATATTTCAGCACGTGCGGTGGCTTCCCCGGGCAACGGAAGCATACGTCCATCAGCGTCTGATCTCGATTTGGGTGATTTGGGCAATCAACTGGCAGCGGCAATCAGGAAGGGAGACCTGCCAGCCCTCGACAACCTGCTGAACCTGCTGGAGAAGCGGGGGATTGCCCCCAATCTCTGCGACCAGCAAGGCTACTACCCGCTTTTTTGGTTCAGGGACTCATACAGAGTGCACAAATGTCTCAAGACACTGCTGGACAGAGGGATTGACCCCAATATCGCCACTATCGATCCGTTGACTGATGAAGCGAACATACCTCTGCTTCTGGCTGCCAAAAAAGGCAGTTATGAGGTCTGCAAGGCCTTGCTGGATCACGGGGCTGACCCGCAAGTCCATGACCTCGCTAATTGGACGGCGCTGCACTGGGCCACATCGGAACCAGGCTATCAGACCGTCATGCTCCTGAAGTGCCTGCTGGATCACGGTGTTGATATTAATGCCCGTAATAGTATGGGACGCACCCCGCTGTGCAATGCCGTCATTGGTGACGTATTTTCACTTTCACTTTTGGCCGTTAACACTCTGCTGGGCGAAGGTGCCGATCCCAATATTCCTGATAATGAGGGTAGTACCGCGCTGGACCATGCCGTTTTTAACGAGCGCACCAACATGGTTGACGATTTGCTGGCTCACGGTGCCAATCCTGATACGCCCGGCGACACCTCCAGCTGCGGGTGGAGTAACTCACTTTGCATGGCATTAAGTAAGCAATACACAGACGACATTGTGGATATGCTCCTTGCTTACGGTGCCAATCCCAATAAGGCGGGCATTAAGGGTGATCCCCCGCTGCATATGGCGATAGAGAAAAGCAACGCAAGCTGTGTTGACATGCTGCTGGCCCATGGTGCCAATCCCAATATTCGCAACCAGTCAGGCCAGACCGCCCTGCAGATTGCCGTAGTTGCAGGGTCACCTCCTCGCATCATTGGTGCCCTGCGTGAGCCCTTTAAACCCGGGTCGCTGAAAGTTTGTGCCCGAAACTGTATTCGTGCCACCCTGATGCGGCCACAGATGACCCAGAAAAAAAAACGGGCAAAACCGCTGTCAATAGCATCTCAACACCTGTCGTTGCCAAATACCTTTACAAAATTTGTGTCCAACCCACTGACTCTTTAACGAAATGTTCTCAAGCATCAGACAATGTTCATCTTCCCGGGATGACACTGCCAATCCGGAGGAAACGGCCGAGGGTTCCCACGCACAGCCAGTACCTTCTCTCCAGCAACCCGTTGCCAGTGCAGAAAATAGTTCAGCACGTGGGGGTGCTTCCCCGGGCAATGGGAGCATGCATCCATCGACGTCTGGTCTCGATTTGGTTGATTTGGGCAATCAACTGGTAGCAGCCACCAGGGAGGGTGACCACAAAGCCGTAGACAACCTGCTGAATCTGCTGGAGGAACGGGGGATTGACCCTAATCTCTGCGACCAGCAAGGCCGCCACCCGCTCTATTGGATCAGTTACCAATACAGCGGAGTGTCAAATGTCCTCAAGACCCTGCTGACCAGGGGGATTGACCCCAATTTCGCCACTATCGACCGGTTGTCTAATAAAAATTGCATACCTCTGCTTCTGGCTGCCGAACAGGGCAGTTATGAGATCAGCAAGGCCTTGCTGGACCACGGAGCGGATCCGCAAGCCCGTGACGGCGCTAATTGGACGGCGCTGCACTTTGCCGCACGGCATGTAAGCGAACAGAGCGTCATGCTCGTGAAGTGTCTGCTGGATCACGGTATCGATATTAATGCCCGTAATGATGTTGGGGACACCCCGCTGTGCATTGCCGTCCTTCACAGGGAACTTCTGACTGTTAACATCCTGCTGGGCGAAGGTGCCGATCCCAATATTCCTGATATAGATGGTAAAACCGCGCTGGACCATGCAGTCTTTAACAGGTGCGATAACATTGTCGACGACTTGCTGGCTCATGGTGCCAATCCTGATACGCCAGGCAGTATTCACAGCTACGGGGTGAGCAACTCACTTTGCGTGGCATTACGCAGGCAATACACAGACGACATTGTGGATATGCTCCTTGAATACGGCGCCAACCCTGACAAGGCGAGCAAAAAGGGCTATACCCCGCTGCATCTGGCGATAAAGAAAAGCAACTCAACCTGTGTTGATATGCTGCTGGCCCATGGTGCCAATCCCAATATTCGCAATTCGTCTGGCCAGACCGCCCTGGAGTTTGCCTTGGTTAAAGGTTCACCTCCTGGCATCATTGATACCCTGCGTGAGCCCTTTAGACCCTTGTCGCTGCAGATTTGTACTCGAAACTGTATTCGTGCAACCCTGCTGCGGCCCCGGATGATCCTGAAAAAAACTCGGACAAAACCGCTGTCGATAAAATCTCAACGCCTGTCGTTGTCAGATCCTTTGACAAAATTTGTGTCCAAACCGCTGGCTCTTAACGAAACGTACGCAAACATCAGACCCTGTTTATCCCCGGATGACACGGCCAATTCGGCGGCAACGGCCGAGGGTTGGCACGCACAGCCAGTACCTTCTCTTTTGCAACCCGTTGCCAGCGAAGGAAATATTTCAGCACGTACGCTGGCTTCCCCGGGTAACGGGAACATACATCCATCGACGTCTGACCTCGATTTGGGTGATTTGGGTGATCAACTGGCAGTAGCAATCAGGAAAGGAAAGAAAGGTGATCTGTCAGCCCTCTACGATCTGCTGAACCTGCTGGAGGAGCAGGGAATCAATCCCAACCTCTGTGACCAGCAAGGCCGCTACCCGCTTTTCTGGTTCAGGGACTCCTACAGAGTGCACGAATGTCTCAAGACACTGCTGGACAGAGGGATTGACCCCAATGTCGCCACTATCGATCCGTTGACGAATGAAGAGTTCATACCTCTGCTTATGGCTGCCAAAAAAGGCAGTTATGATGTCTGCAAGGCCTTGCTGGATCACGAGGCTGATCCGCAAGTCCATGACCTCGCTCACTGGACGGCGCTGCACTGGGCCGGATCGAAACCAGACAATCAGACCGTCATGCTCCTGAAGTGCCTGCTGGATCACGGTGCCGATATTAATGCCCGTAATAGTATGGGACACACCCCGCTGTGCAATGCTGTCATTGGTGGCGTATTTTCACTTTTGACCGTTAACATCCTACTGGGCGAAGGTGCCGATCCCAATATTCCTGATAATGACGGTAGTACCGCGCTGGATCATGCAGTATTTAACGGGCGCACCAACATGGTTGACGATTTGCTGGCTCACGGTGCCAATCCCGACAAGGCGAGCCAAAAGGGCGAAACCCCGCTGCATCTGGCGATAAAGAAAAGCAACTCAACCTGCGTTGACATGCTGCTGGCCCATGGTGCCAATCCTGATATTCGCAACCAGTCAGGCCAGACCGCCCTGGAGGCTGCCCTCGCTACAGGGGCACCTGTGCACATCATTGATGCCCTGCGTGAGCCCTTTAAACCCGGGGCGACCAAAGTTTGTGCCCGAAACTGTATGCGTGCAACCCGGGTGCAGCCACAGATGACTCCGAAAAAAAACCGGGCAAAACCGCTGTCACTGGTAACTCAACGTTTGCCGTTGCCAAATCCGTTGAAAAAATTTGTGTCCAACCCACTGACGTTTTAACGAAATGTTCGCAAGTATCAGACAATGTCTGTATCCCTGGATTGGCAGCGACCAGCCAGAGGAACCGACCGGCAGTTTACCTGCAACGCCTTTGCTGTCTCTGCAGCAGCCGGGCACCTCAGCAGACCACAATCCGGGATTTGCAGCCGCTTCGGCAAGTAAACGAAGAGTACCGTTATCGATGGACTACAAAACGACATTAGTCGTTAAATATAATGACCCGCCAGCCCTTAATGACCAGCTGCTGGATGCTGCCTGGCATGGCAATTATGATAGGGTCAAAGCCTTGCTGCACCGGGGAGCAGACCCGAAAACCTGTGACAGCGGCCACTTTACTGCGTTGCATTTTGCTACAAGGAACAGCAACGATCAGACCGCGATGCTCCTGAATTGCCTGCTGAATCACGGTGCCGACCTTAATGCCGTGACTGCACTGAACCGTACCCCGCTGCAATGTGCCGTTATCTGTGGCAATCTTTCGGCCGTAAGTACTCTGTTGGAGCACGGTGCTGACCCCGATATTCCAGACCAGTTCGGTTTTACCCCACTTAATAAAGCGGCGGAACAAGGGGCGTGCAAAATAGTTGACCAGTTGCTGGCTCACAGTGCCAACCCCGACACGTTTGGCGTCTGGACCCTGAACCCACTTTACAAGGCAGTATCCAAACAACACACCGATATTGTCCATACCCTGTTGAATCACGGTGCCAACCCCGATCCCGACCTGTGCAACAGCTCTGGCCGAACCACCTTGAACTGTCTGGTAGAAAAACTGCGACCTGTTGCTGAAGTCAGGCTGATGCTGGCTAACGGTGCTGACCCCAATACTTGCAGCAATTCTGGCCAGACCACGCTGAATTTTGTGGTAAACAGAGATGATGGCTGCGCTGTCCAGCTGCTCAAGCTCTTACTGGCTAACGGCGCTGACCCCAATGCCCGTGGTGAAGATGGCGATACCCCGCTGCATCTGGGGATAGCAAATCAAAGCCCGGAATTGGTCAGGATTCTGGTGGATAATGGTGCCGATCCCGGTGTGCGTAACCAGCTGGGCTGGACAGCTCTGAAGAGTGCTGAAGCTGGAAGAGCTGACCCCGAAATCATCGATTCCCTGCGTAATCATATACCCGTTTATCAACCCGGATCGCTGCAAGCCTGTGCCCGAACCTGTATTCGTCAACGCCTGGTGCAAAATCGGATATTATTGGCAGAAGTGCTGTCAACAGACTCTGACTGTCTGCCACTGAAGGATTCCTTAAAAGCTTTTGTCTACCACCCGCTGAAAATTTAACCGGTGTTTTTCAAGGATGATGTTTGAACTTTTGCCTGAATTGGAAGTCTTATATTTAAACAGCTAACTGGATTGTTGGCGTAGAACGAATTCTTTTAACGGTTCCCAATCAGGGAGATATTATTATGAACGCAAGCAGTGGCAGCATGCCAACCATTTCCATTGGTACAACACATAATGAATTTCTCAAGCTCATCCGTAATTCTCCATTAAATCCAAAAGATACCAGGTCATTTGTTTTGACAGGCGTCGGTAAAACTCGCACCCTGACTGTCTTCACGCAAAATGACCTCTATTTAACACACGCAGATAAAACCCCAAACGTATCCCAGATTGAAAGTTTTTCGCGTGATGGAAAATTGGTCAAGATTACAGATTGTGACTGCTACGTCCGCCTCTTTTCTGTTCATAATCCCAGCAAGGAAGCGGAATTAGTAGCAAGTAAGCTTGGCTCAAAAGCAGGAGCAGCATTTAAAGCAGATGCATCCAAAGTATCAGAAGGTCATTATGCCGTTATCACAACCTTTTACCCAGTCACTCCAGGCGAGGGATGTAAACCAAAAGACCCTTATGTGCCATTAAAACCGGGTTTTAAGCAGCAACGCCTGGAATATGTTTTTTGCTCCGAACACCAGAATCACCCCCTTGAAGTGATTAGCAATTCAACGCTTGAGATCCGTACCAGAAGATTGGGTTCGAGTGAGGTGAAGTACAGAACACTGGATAGTAAGAAACCTGTGTACGCCCATGGGATTAACCTGACATCGTATTATAAGGCTATCTATTCCAAAAAAGACCAGACCAAGCCACAATCCGGGGCTCAGGGATGCTGGCGAATGCAAAACGTTGACCCTTTTTCAAACGATGGCCCCAATGGTCAGGATGTTCGCCCCTCTGGCAATATGGCTAATTTCATGGGTGGCTCGAATTTTCATAATAATTAGGCTCCTGGTACATGGTTTCAATGAGTTTGACGGGTTGTCATGCCTCCGCACTCCGTTCGTCCTGAGTGCTGAGCTTGTCGAAGCATCGAAGGGCGGAAACTCCGGACTCTGATAGATCGTGCCAAGCACCCTTCGACTCCGCTCAGGGTGAACGGAGATTGTACACGTCAAACTCATTGAAACCATGCACGAGTGCATTGCATTCAGTTAACAATAGTTGGCCTTGTCGTTGCCTGTGCGGTTAACTCAATTGCTTCGCCATCCCTCAACACCTGCATGGTCATCTGTTGGCCCGGTGGAATACGGGCCACCATATTCATTACCTTGCGGCCATCCCGGGTGCTCTGGCCATTGATGCCGGTAAGAATATCGCCACGTCGCAAACCCGCCCGGTCGGCAGGACCATCTTCATAAACCCCGGTAATCAAAATCCCAACTTTTGTGCTGACACCGTAGGCTTCTGCCAGTGCCGAGCTCAGTGGCTGTGATTCAATACCCAGCCAGCCCCGAATCACCCGGCCATATTTAATGATGGAATCCATAACAAAGCGGGCCATATTGGAGGGAATCACAAAGCCAACCCCTTCACTGCCCCCACCACGGGAAAACAATAGTGTACTGATGCCAATCAGATCACCATAGGCATTGACCAGGGCACCACCGGAGTTGCCGATATTGATGGCGGCATCGGTCTGGATAAAGTCTTCATAGGTATTCAGTTGCAGGTCATTCCGGCCGGTGGCGCTGATAATGCCCATGGTTACCGTCTGTCCCAGTCCGAATGGGTTGCCAATGGCCAGCACTACATCACCAATTTCTGCGCTGCCAGAGTCCACCAGATCCAGGTAAGGCAAATCCTTCAGGTTGACTTTCAGCACGGCAAGATCGCTTTCCGGGTCGGTGCCAATAATGCGGGCTTTGACTTCCCGGCCATCGCGCAGGGTAATCATCAGCCTGGCCGCATTTTGAATCACATGGTGGTTGGTCAGGATAAAACCTTCAGGATCAACAATAACGCCGGAACCTTCCGGGGTGCTGCGGGCATGGGTTCTCTGGGGCAGTGGCAGGTTGCTGTCACCACGCTGTGACAGGCTGTTGGTAGAGATACTGACCACAGCCGGTGCAGCCTTTTTCACGGCATCACTGTAGGAAACCTGCCCGGTGACATTGAACACTCTGGAGGATTGTTCAATAAAGCGGTTGCGGGATTTTTCTGAAATACCACCGAACTCAGGCCTGATCAGCAGTACTGTGATCGCGGTGAATAGCCCGATCAGGATGGGTAAGCCCACCGACTTAAGCAGTTTTTTCATTCGCAGCCCATGGGAATTGCCGTTATGTGATTATAATGAGACCAACAAAATACGATTCTTAATATACAGCGATGTAAGGATGGAGAGAACCAATGGTGCCCACATCACAAGATATGACCTTAAAAGAAATGGTGACATTACTGGATCAGGAGTTACAGCCTGGTCTGTTTAAAGATTACTGTCCCAATGGTATTCAGGTCGATGCCAGCCCGGCAGCGGACACGCCAATAAAGAAAATAGTCACGGGGGTCACGGCCTGTCAGGCGCTGATTGACCGGGCCATTGAACTGAAGGCCGATGCCATTCTGGTTCATCATGGCTATTTCTGGCGTGGTGAAGACGCGGTGATTACCGGCAGCAAACGTCGGCGCATCGAAACGCTGCTGGCGAACCATATCAGCCTGGTGGCCTATCATTTGCCACTGGATGCCCATCCGGTGTTTGGCAATAACGCAGAGCTTGCCCGCTTGATGGGGTGGGATGTCGTAGGTGGCATGGAGCCGGGAGCCAAATTGCCGGTGGGAAACTGGGGCACAACAGGGCGAAAGCTGTCGCTGGATGAGTTGAGCCAGGACATTTCCGGCAAGCTGGGGCGTGATCCACTGGTGATTGCCGGAGGAAACCACCCCATAAAAACCATTGCCTGGTGTACCGGAGCCGCTCAAAGCATGATTGATAAGGCTCTTAACCTGGGGGTGGATGCTTTTGTCAGCGGTGAGATTTCTGAGTCAACGGTGCATTTTGCCAGGGAAAATGGCATTCACTATATCAGCGCCGGTCATCATGCTACCGAACGTTATGGGGTTCAGGCACTGGCTCGCTGGCTGCATGAGGAAACAGGCATTGAGCATGAGTTTGTTGATATCGATTCTCCGGTATAAATTTTCTTTTATTAATTTTGTGCCGTGTTGTTAGAAAAAACAGGTGGCTTGTTCTTCTTTGATTACAGTTGAAATAGCACATTCATTAATTATTTAAACGCCGTTGAAATTGTTGCTGTAAGTCAATCTGTATAAAAAATAACTCTCGTACACTTGTCCTCGCTTTTTCTTCTGCCTCGCTGTTAAGCCTGAGTGGCCACAGCACGAGGCAGTTTTGTCTTGTCGTTTTGGACAGCACCGTCGTGTTGTTGGGGGGTAATTATGATCTGGCTACAGTTGGCCATAGTGATTCTGTGCATCCTGGTTGGTGCACGTATCGGGGGAATCGGTCTTGGTTTAATGGGGGGGGTGGGTCTTGCCATTCTCTCTTTTGTGTTCGGTATTCAGCCGACCTCCCCTCCGATTGATGTAATGCTGATGATTCTGGCTGTGATTTCTGCTGCCGCCTGTATGCAGGCGGCCGGTGGTATGGACTACCTGGTACAGGTGGCTGAACGTATTCTCAGAAGAAATCCAAAGCGTATTACCTTTATTGCACCGGCGGTGACTTACTTTTTCACCATGTTTGCCGGTACCGGTCACGTCGCTTACTCTGTGCTGCCGGTTATTGCCGAAGTTGCCCGCCGTACGGGTGTTCGCCCGGAGCGTCCTATGTCCATCGCGGTAATCGCTTCTCAGGTGGGTATTGTGGCCAGCCCGATTGCCGCAGCCACCGTTGCCATGCTGACTATTATGTCGACAAAGTATGACATTACCCTGGGACAGATTCTGGGCACCACGATTCCAGCAACGATGGTTGGCCTGTTCCTCGCTGCTCTGGTGACCAATAAGCTGGGTAAAGAGCTGAAGGATGACCCTGAATTTCAGCGCCGTATGCAAGACCCGGAGTTTCGACGCAAGATGGAAGAAACCACCACGGTTTCTGTTGCTGAACTGAAGCCAGGTGCGAAGACCTCCGTTCTGCTGTTCCTGTCAGGTGCCGTTATGGTGGTGGTGATGGGGGCTATTCCTGCTATACGTCCTCAGTTCAATGGCTCTGCCATGTCCATGGCGCACACCATTGAAATCATCATGCTGGTGGTATCCGCACTGATTGTATGGCTGGGTAAAGCTGATGTTGGTGAAGCAAGCCGTGGTGATGTATTCCTCTCCGGTATGCGTGCAATTATTGCTATCTTCGGTATTGCCTGGCTGGGGGACAGCTTTTTCGCTGCCCACGATGTGCTGCTCAAAGGCGGTATCTCTGATCTGGTTCACAGTGCTCCATGGGCATTTGCCATCGCACTGTTTATTCTCTCTGTGATGGTTAACAGCCAGGGCGCGACTACGTCGACACTGATGCCTCTGGGTGTGGCTCTTGGTTTGCCAGTAGCCTCTCTGGTCGCTATGTTCCCGGCGGTTAACGGTTACTTCTTTGTACCTAACTACGGTCCGATCATTGCCTCTATCGACTTTGACAGCACTGGCACGACCCGCATTGGCAAGTATGTGTTCAACCACAGTTTTATGCTGCCAGGACTGATGGCGATTGTGTTCTCTGTGATTGCCGGTTTTGTGTTCAGCAGTATTGTGCTGTAAAGATAATGGCGCATTGATAGAGCGGAGTTTAAGGGCCTGCTGACGTTTTGTTGCAGGCCCGGCGTATCCGGATGCCCTGATACGCCGAACCATCTTTGAGTATCGACTGTGGGTTTAGCGTTTAGCTGACGGGTTCGCCACTGAATTCAGGGAGAATCAGCAAGCGATATATTTATATATAAAAACAATATATATTTTGAATTTATTATTCTATTTTCACTGATAGTATTTCACTTAGAGCACAACAATAACTTCGCTTTAGGTCGAAATGCATGTCGGATCAAGACTTCAATCATCTAAAACAGCTGGAAGCGGAAAGCATCCATATCATCCGGGAAGTGGCTGCTGAGTTTGAAAACCCTGTCATGCTTTACTCTATTGGCAAAGATTCTGCCGTGATGCTGCATCTGGCCATGAAAGCGTTTTACCCGGGTAAACCGCCCTTTCCTTTATTACACGTAGATACCACCTGGAAATTCCGGGAAATGATTGAGTTCCGGGATCAGCTGGCACAAAGACTGGGTCTTGAGCTGCTGGTGCATACCAATCCGGAAGGTCTGGCGCAGGGCGTCGGGCCATTTACCCATGGCAGCGCAAAACATACCGATGTGATGAAGACCCAGGCACTCAAGCAGGCATTGGATAAATACGGCTTTGATGCTGCGTTTGGTGGTGCCCGTCGGGATGAAGAAAAATCCAGGGCGAAAGAGCGGGTTTACTCTTTTCGCGACAAAAACCATCGCTGGGATCCGAAAAACCAGAGACCGGAACTTTGGAATATCTACAATAGCCAGGTTGAGAAGGGCGAGAGTATTCGCGTGTTCCCGCTGTCAAACTGGACGGAACTCGATATCTGGCAGTATATCCATCTGGAAAAGATCCCTATTGTGCCACTGTATCTTGCCAAAGAACGCCCGGTGGTGGAGCGTGATGGCAACCTGATTATGGTGGACGATGAGCGGATGCCGTTGCAACCGGGTGAAGAACCCCAGTTACGAAAAGTACGCTTCAGAACCCTGGGATGCTACCCGCTGACCGGTGCCGTAGAATCTGAAGCCGATACACTGACCGACGTGATTCAGGAGATGCTCCTGACCAGAACCTCTGAGCGACAGGGCCGGGTGATCGACCATGACAGTGCCGGCTCCATGGAAAAGAAAAAGCAGGAAGGGTATTTCTGATGTCACACCAATCTGAACTTATTGCCACCGATATCGAAGAGTACCTGAACCGTCATGAACAGAAAGAGATGCTGCGTTTTCTCACCTGTGGCAGTGTTGATGATGGTAAAAGCACCCTGATTGGCCGTCTTTTACACGACACCAGCATGATTTATGAAGATCAGCTGGCTGCCGTAGAAAACGACAGTAAACGAGTAGGTACCCAGGGGGAAAAACTGGATCTGGCGCTGCTGGTGGATGGTCTGCAGGCAGAACGTGAGCAGGGCATTACCATTGATGTGGCCTACCGCTATTTTTCCACCGAAAAACGTAAGTACATCATTGCCGATACGCCCGGGCATGAGCAGTACACCCGAAATATGGCCACCGGTGCTTCCACCTGTGATCTGGCGATTATTTTGATTGATGCCCGTCAGGGTGTGCTGACCCAGACCCGGCGGCATACCTACATAGCCAGCTTGCTGGGCATAAAGCATATTGTCGTGGCCATCAATAAGATGGATCTGGTGGATTTCAGCAAGGCTCGGTTTGAAGAGATTCGTAACCAATACCTTGATTTTGCAGAACCGTTGCAATTGGGTGATATCCAGTTTGTGCCCATGTCGGCGCTGGAGGGCGACAATGTGGTACACCGCAGCGAACGGATGTCCTGGTATCGTGACAGTACGCTGATGGACGTGTTGGAAAATGTCGAGATCGCCCGGGACCGTAACCTGAATGACTTCCGCTTCCCGATTCAATATGTGAATCGCCCTAACCTGGATTTTCGTGGTTTTTCAGGAACGCTGGCTTCAGGCAAGATTAAGCCCGGCGATCAGATCAAGGTACTACCCTCGGGTCAGGTGAGCACCATTGCCCGCATTGTGACCTGGGATGGTGATCTGCCAGAAGCCCATGCGGGTCAGGCGGTTACCCTGACCCTGACCGATGAAATTGATATCAGCCGTGGTGATATGCTGGTGCGCCGGGACAGCAGTGTTCAGGTGGCTGCTGATCTGGATGTGGATCTGGTGTGGATGGCGGAACAGCCCATGAGCCCCGGCAGGCAGTATCAGATCAAGTTTTCTGCCGACAAGGTTCCGGGCAGTTTTGCCGGGGTTGATCACCGGGTTGATGTGAACTCCCTGGCCCATCACCCGGCAGAGCAGCTGGCACTGAATGAAATTGGCCTGTGCCAGCTCAGGCTGACCAGGGCGGTACCTGTGGACAGCTACCAGCGTAACCGCCAGACCGGTGCCTTTATTGTTATTGACCGGCTCAGTAACGCCACGGTTGCTGCCGGTATGGTACGGGGAGTCAGTGAGCGTACTCGGCAGGATTCACTCTCCAGAGTCCATCGGCAACAGCGCCTGGGTCAGAAAGGCGGTGTATTCAAAGTTGCCGGACAGCACGCCAAAATTATTGAACGACAGCTGTTTGATCGTGGGTTTTATCCATTGGTGATTGGCAGTGATGATGAACAGTGGGCTGCCAAGGCAGATGCGTTACTCAAGGCTGAAGTGGCCGTCTTGATTACCTCGGAAGATGAGGTGGCGGATAATGCTTCTGTAGACTCGGTGGTGGATACCATTGTGGCCTCTCTGACTCTTCCATAAACCTTTCCTCAGGCCTCTCTTCACCTGACAGAGAGGCCTATCAAAATCTACTGTGTTAGAACGGCAACAAACCCATTGAAACCATGCATTAGTACATAGTTTCAATGAGTTTGACGGATTGTCGTGCCTCCGTACTCCGTTCGTCCTGAGCCTGTCGAAGGACCCAAAGGGCCTAAAGGCGGAAACTCCGAACTCTGATAGATTGTGCCAAGCACCCTTCGACTCCGCTCAGGATGAACGGGGTGTACGGGTATTAAAGCTTTTCTGCGCTAATCCCTCGGCACTAACACCTCCTCCATGGGAGGACTGGCAGAATTATCCCGGGAACCGAAAAAGTCTGGTAGCGGTGGCAACAGGTAATTGGTAATTAAGGAGGTCGCGATTATAGCCACCAGTCTAAAGGTTACAGAGCTCATCGATTCGGGCAGCATTTGCCGGAGGTACTCCGATAAAATCTCCGACTCTGAAACGAATTGCCGGGCAAATTCCGGGGAAACGCCAGTATGCTCGGTGTCGGTCCTGACCACTCTATCAAGTAGCTCGTCCAGGCCCAAATAAGGCAGTAATGATCGAGCCAGGCGGTCAGCCAGTGGTTTGACAAAGCAGGGAATGTGGGCGTTGCAGTCAGTCTGGGGGCAACGCCGGAAGCAATCCCGCTGAATCAGGCAGCTACGGTGGAATGCGTGCCCCCGGGCGCATTTGACCATATCAGCGTTGCGATCAGGAGCCCGAGCGCCACGGCACAGAAAACAACTGCTGGCCGAATGTACATTATCCATGTGGCAAGAAACTCCGTGTGATGAAGTTCATCAGTTACCATTTGTTTTTGAATTTTTATTAGACCCCTTGTTTTCCCAAAAGGTTCAATGAAATGCTGTTGAAGGATGCCTTTTTTGACCGGTCAGCCAACCATTGACTGCCGCCATGGCGGCCTTGATTGCGTACGGTGTTCTCAGGCAGCCTTTGATTTCTCCCTGGAATTCTGCGCTGCTTCAACCACTTAACCAGAGGTCAGCAGTGACCCACCGGATTCATCAGGTGAATGGGCAAAAGCCCTGATAATAGGTACAAATGCCGGTTCAATGGGAATCCTCGCTGATCCACTATTAGGCCAATCATCTACAATGATCTGATTGATGACAGAAAGACATCCCCATTGGCCTGACAGCCTCCCAGGAAAACTGTGCCCCTGGCAGATGCTCAAAGGCGGGATGCTGGAAATTACCGAGAACAGGAGTCGAAATGAAGGCCGATTTTTATCAAGGGCTGCGCCGGCAGCTGGATGAGCTCAAACAGGAAGGGCTTTATAAAAGTGAACGGGTGATCAGCTCCCAGCAACAGGCTGAAATCAAAGTACTCTCCAATGGTGAGAGCGGTGATGAAGTGCTTAACTTCTGTGCCAATAACTACCTGGGCCTGGCCAATGCACCGGAGCTGATTGAAGCGGGTAAACAGGGGCTTGATCAATATGGCTTTGGCATGGCTTCCGTGCGCTTTATCTGCGGTACCCAAACCGTTCATAAAGATCTGGAAGCTCATATCTCCCGGTTCCTGGGCATGGAAGATACCATTCTCTATCCTTCCTGTTTTGATGCCAATGGTGGCCTGTTTGAAACCATCCTGGGGCCGGATGACGCCATTATCAGTGATGCGCTCAACCATGCCAGTATTATTGATGGTGTGCGCCTGTCCAAAGCCAAACGTTTCCGCTATGCCAATAACGATATGGCCGATCTGGAAGCGCAACTGCAGGCGGCCGAGGCTGCCGGTGCCAAAACCAGACTGATTGCTACCGATGGCGTATTCTCCATGGATGGGGTTATCGCCAACCTGAAAGGCATCTGCGATCTGGCCGATAAATACGGTGCGCTGGTGATGGTGGATGACTGTCATGCCACCGGTTTTATTGGTGAGAAAGGGGTTGGTACTCCTGAGTTCTGTGATGTTATGGGACGTGTGGATATTCTCACCGGTACCCTGGGTAAAGCACTGGGTGGTGCTTCCGGCGGTTACACCTCCGGTAAAAAGGAAGTGATTGACTGGTTGCGTAATCGTTCCCGTCCATACCTCTTCTCCAACACGCTGTCACCCAGCATTGCTGCCGCTTCGATCAAAGTGTTTGAGATGCTGGCTGAAGGCGCAGAACTGCGCCGGAAGGTACGTGATAATGCCGACTATTTCCGCGCTGAAATGACCAGACTGGGCTTTACCCTGGCCGGAGCCGATCATCCGATTGTACCGGTGATGCTGGGTGATGCGTCACTGGCTGGCCAGTTTGCCGACCGTATGCTGGAAGAAGGGATTTACGTGGTTGGTTTCTCCTTCCCGGTAGTGCCAAAAGGGCAGGCGAGAATTCGTACCCAGATGTCCGCTGCCCACAGCAGAGAGCACCTGGACAAAGCCATTGCCGCTTTCGCCAGGGTTGGTCGAGAGTTGGGCGTTATCCACTGATTCACACACAAGGCTTGCTATTGAATAGCAAGCCCATTGAGAAAACTGACACTGTGAAGACATTAGCAAAAAGCAAAGCAGAACCCGGAATCTGGATGGAAGACCGCCCCATGCCAGAAGTGGGTTACAACGATGTACTGATCAAAATCCGCAAAACCGCCATTTGTGGTACTGACATGCATATCTATCACTGGGATGAGTGGTCGCAGAACACCATTCCGGTGGGTATGCACGTTGGCCATGAATTTGTCGGCGAAATCGTTGACATGGGTGACGGTGTGCGTGGCTTTGAGGTCGGTCAGCGGGTTTCCGGTGAAGGCCATATTACCTGTGGCCACTGTCGTAACTGCCGTGCTGGCCGCCGTCATCTCTGCAACTTTACTGTGGGTGTTGGCGTCAATCGTGACGGTGCGTTTGCCGAATACCTGGTGATTCCGGCGGTTAATGCCTTCCCGATTCCTGATGATATCAGTGACGACCTGGCCGCAATTTTTGACCCGTTTGGTAATGCGGTGCACACCGCACTCTCTTTTGACCTGGTGGGAGAAGATGTACTGATCACCGGTGCCGGCCCCATCGGCATTATGGCGGCCGCCATCTGCCGGCATGTCGGTGCCCGCAATGTGGTGATTACCGATGTCAACGAATACCGTCTGGACCTGGCCCGTAAAATGGGTGCGACCCGCGCCGTGAATGTTGCTAATACCGGTCTGCCGGACGTGATGGCTGAGCTGGGCATGGTTGAAGGCTTTGATGTGGGCCTTGAAATGTCCGGCAATGGTCGTGCATTTAAGCAGATGCTGGAAAATATGAACTACGGTGGCAAGATTGCACTGTTAGGCATTCCAGCCAGTGACACGGTGATTGACTGGAACCAGGTGATCTTCAAAGGTCTGGTGATCAAAGGTATTTATGGTCGCGAGATGTTTGAGACCTGGTACAAGATGACCAGCATGTTGCAGTCTGGTTTGGATATTTCTCCAATCATTACGCACCGCTTCCCGGTTGATGATTTTGACAAAGGTTTTGAAATCATGGGGTCCGGACAATCTGGGAAAGTGATTCTGGACTGGTGTTGAATCCAGGCAACAAAAAAGCCAGCAAATGCTGGCTTTTTTGTTGTCAATGATCAGGTTTGTCACCGAATAAAACGCAGAAACTCTTCCCGGGTTGGCTGATTATCTTTCATCAGGCCACGCATGACCGAAGAGGTCATGGATGAGTTCTGTTTTTCCACACCGCGCATCATCATGCACATATGTTGCGCCTCAATCACCACGGCAACCCCTTTGGCGTCGGTGACTTCCATAATGGCATCGGCAATCTGTTTGGTCATGTTTTCCTGAATCTGCAGGCGGCGGGCGAACATATCCACAATGCGGGCAAATTTGGATAGGCCGAGCACCTTACCATTGGGTACATAGCCAATATGACACTTGCCAATAAAGGGCAGCAGATGATGCTCACACATTGAGTACAGCTCAATGTCTTTGATCACGACCATTTCGCTGATGTCGGATTCAAACACCGCACCATTAACGATCTCTTCCAGTGTCTGGCTATAGCCTCTGGTCAGGTATTGCATTGCTTTGGCAGCGCGAAGCGGCGTATCTCTAAGGCCTTCCCGATGAATATCTTCACCGACGGACTCAATAATGGCCTTGTAGTGTTCGCTGATTCTTTGAGACATTGGAAGAATTATCACTGCATGGTTATCGAAGTGGACGGCAGTTTAACACAATTAATACATAACCCGGAAAGCAGCTGAACGACTTTCTTTGCAAGGTTTGGTACAGGCTGAGCAATTTGAACAAGAAGAAGGGATGGCCAGGACAAACATGAACGGCATAACAGTTGCTAGTGTTTTTGCTTGCAGGTATGGTTGAAAAACCATGAGCCAAAGCGCGGTTGCAATTGTCAGGTGGTTGAGCAGGATTAACCTGTGCCGGACATCCCGTGCTGAAAATAATAACAACACCAAAGGAAAGATCTCATGCTGAAAAGTCTGAAAACAGTCGCTGCGCTGGGCGCATTGGCGGCAGCGGGTTTGGCACCGGTCGCCAGCGCTTCGGCAACGCTGGAGTCGGTAAAGGAAAAAGGTTATGTGGCCTGTGGTGTCAGCACCGGCCTTCCGGGCTTCAGTAACCCGGATGATAAAGGGCAGTGGAGTGGGCTGGATGTTGATGTCTGTCGTGCCGTTGCTGCAGCGACGTTGAAAGATGCTGGCAAGGTCAAGTTTGTACCGCTTACCGCTAAAGAGCGTTTTACCGCTCTGCAATCAGGAGAGATTGATGTGCTCTCCAGAAATACCACCTGGACCCTGACCCGTGATGCCTCCCTGGGCCTGAACTTCACCGGCGTCTCTTACTACGACGGCCAGGGCTTTATGGTGAAGAAAGACCTGGGTGTGAAAAGTGCCAAAGAGTTGGATGGTGCTTCTATCTGTATCCAGTCCGGTACCACCAGTGAGCTGAATCTTGCCGATTATTTCCGGGCTAATAATATGGAGTATCAGCCCGTGGTCTTTGATACCTCTGACAGTACGGCAAAGGGCTTTGATGCGGGGCGTTGTGATGTCCTGACTTCTGACCAATCTCAGCTTTATGCCTTGAGAGTTCGTCTGTCCAAGCCTGATTCCGCAGTGGTTCTGCCAGAAGTGATTTCAAAAGAGCCGCTCGGTCCCGTAGTGCGTCAGGGCGACGACCAGTGGTTTAATATTGTCAAGTGGAGCCTGGCCGCCATGATTAATGGTGAAGAGCTGGGCCTGAACTCGGGCAATATCAACGCGCAAAAAGCCTCTTCTGATCCCAATGTACGTCGTTTGTTGGGTATTGACGGCCCTAAAGGTAAAGGTCTTGCCCTGGATGATGACTGGTCTCTGCGGATTATCGAGCAGGTGGGCAACTATGAGGAGATCTTTGAGCGTAATGTAGGTGCAGAATCACCGCTTCAGATCGATCGTGGCCTGAACGCTCTCTGGAACGAAGGCGGTATCCTCTACGCTCCTCCCTTCCGTTAATTCAATCGTTATGACATATACCCCGCTTGCACGCAACGCGTGAGAGCGGGAGTATGGACAGTCCTGCATTTCTGCAGAACTTCTGAAGCGCGGGAACAAGATAAGAAAAAGGGAGTTAGGTCGTGAGTGATCCTGAGCACGTATCCCATAAAAAAAATGCAAGACCCTCCTTTTTGGAGAAGATGTTGAAAGAGATGCTGAGGCTATGGCGTGATGCCTCCTTCAGACCGCTGTTGATGCAGGGAATTGTGGTGCTGTTGGTGGTGATGCTCGGTGTCTGGGTGATCAATAACACCATGAACAACCTGGAGCATCGGGGCATCAGCACCGGATTCGATTTTCTTTCCCAGGAAGCGGGCTTTGGCATTATTCAATCGCTGGTGGCCTATGACGAATCCCACAGCTACGGCCGCACCTTTGTTGTGGGCATACTCAATACCCTGCTGGTGTCCGGATTAGGCATCTTCTTCGCCACCCTGTTGGGTTTTCTGGTGGGTGTTGCCAGACTGTCGTCTAACTGGCTGCTGGCCAGAATGGCATCGGTGTTTATTGAAACCTTTCGCAATATTCCATTACTGCTGCAAATCTTTTTCTGGTATTTCGCCGTTCTGGCGGCGTTACCCCATCCCCGGCAAAGTTATGCCCTCGGCGATACCATTTTTTTAAATCTGCGTGGTCTTTTTCTGCCCAAACCTATTATTGAGCAGGGGCTGCTGCCGGTTCTGGTCAGTTGCCTGGTGGCCATTGGTCTGGCGTTATTGCTAAGGGCCAGAAACCGGCAGAGAAGAGTGGCAACCGGTAAGGGCATTTCCGGTGCGCCCTGGTATATGGCTGCACTATTAATAGGCATTCCTGCGCTTATCTGGCACTTTTCTGGTGCATCGTTGGTTCTGGATACGCCAGCGCTGAAAGGTTTTAACTTCCGTGGTGGTATTGCCATCATTCCTGAGCTGGGCGCATTGTTACTGGCCCTGACCATTTATACCGCTGCCTTTATTGCCGAGGTGGTAAGAGCCGGTATTGAGTCTGTCCAGAAAGGGCAGAAAGAGGCTGCCGCGTCACTGGGGCTAAAGCCAGGGAAAGTGTTGACCCTGGTGGTGATTCCCCAGGCGATGAAGGTGATTATTCCACCATTGACCAATCAATATCTGAATCTGGCCAAAAACTCTTCACTGGCGACAGCGATAGGTTATCCGGACCTGGTCAGTGTCTTTGCCGGCACAACCCTGAACCAAACCGGGCAGGCGGTGGAAGTAATTGCCATGACCATGGCCGTTTATCTCACCATCAGTTTGAGTGTATCCCTGCTGATGAATATCTATAACAGACGTGTGGCGCTTATCGAGCGGTAAGGTTGAGAGAAATGATCAGTTACGATAGCAACATGATTCCTGCCCGTGAGCCACCGGCAACAGCCGTCGGTGTACTGGCATGGGTAAAAAATAATCTGTTTGCCAACCCGCTGAGTGCGCTGACCACGCTGCTGATTGCTTACGGTCTGTATTTATTGGTACCACCGCTGGTGCAGTGGGCATTTATTGAGGCTACCTGGTTTGGCACCGACAGCACTGCCTGCAGCAGTGAAGGGGCCTGCTGGGCTTTTATCACCGCAAGGCTTGATCAGTTTATTTACGGGTTTTATCCGGAAGAACAGCAGTGGCGGGCAGATCTCTTTTTTGCTCAACTGGCCCTGTTGATTGCCTGGCTGTCGTTTAAAGCGACACCCGGTAAAAAGTGGGTGTTGGGCTACAGCCTGGTACTGATGCCGGTGGTTTCCTGGTTTTTGCTTTATGGCGACCTGTTGGGGCTTGAGAAGGTGGAGACCCATCAGTGGGGTGGGGTGATGCTGACACTGTTGCTGGCACTGTGCGGGATGATCGCCTCTTTGCCATTCGGTGTGCTGCTGGCCCTTGGCCGTCGTTCCAATATGCCGGTCATACGGTCTTTATGTACCGGATATATTGAACTCTGGCGCGGTGTTCCCCTGATCACTGTGCTCTTTATGGCCTCGGTCATGCTGCCACTGTTTGTGCCGGAAGAGGTGGTGTTCGATAAACTGCTGCGGGCGCTGATCGGCATTATTCTGTTTCAGGCGGCCTATATGGCGGAAGTGGTGCGAGGTGGGTTGCAGGCCATCCCCAAAGGACAGTTTGAAGCGTTTAACAGTCTTGGCCTGAGTTACTGGCAGGGGATGATTATGATTATCCTGCCCCAGGCTATGAGACTGGTTATTCCCGGGGTGGTAAATACCTTTATTGCCCTGTTTAAAGACACCAGTCTGGTACTGGTTATCGGCCTGTTTGATCTGCTGGCCATTATTCAGGCCGGGCTGAATGATCCCGCCTGGCTGGGTAACTCCATAGAGGGCTATCTGTTTGCCGGGCTGGTTTTCTGGGTCTTCTGTTTTGGCATATCAAAGTACAGCCAGCGATTGGAACAACAATTACAGCGATAATGAAATCAGGGATGCCAATGGTATGAGTGATTATCTTGACGAGCCTCGTCTGCAAAAGCCATTACCGAAAAGTGGCCAGCCAGAGGTGACGATTCAGCGTGAAGCCGCTGTTGAGCAGGCCAGCCTGATTGAGATCAGTGGCCTGAATAAATGGTATGGTCAATTTCATGTGCTGCGTGATATTAACCTGAACGTTAAGAAGGGGGAGAAGATCGTTATCTGTGGGCCTTCCGGCTCTGGTAAGTCCACATTGATCCGCTGCATTAATTGCCTTGAGGAGCATCAGGAAGGCAGCATTGTGGTGGATGGCACCCGACTGACCAATGACCTGAAAAATATAGAAACCATCCGTCGTGAAGTGGGAATGGTATTCCAGCAGTTTAATCTGTTTCCACATCTGACCATTCTGGAGAACTGTACACTGGCACCTATCTGGGTCCGTAAGCAGTCAAAAAAGGCTGCGGAAAAGTTGGCCATGGAATACCTGGAGCGGGTGAGGATTCCGGATCAGGCCAATAAATATCCCGGACAACTGTCTGGTGGCCAGCAGCAGCGGGTGGCGATTGCCCGAAGCCTGTGTATGAATCCGGAAGTCATGCTGTTTGATGAGCCCACCTCTGCCCTTGATCCGGAGATGATTAAAGAAGTGCTGGAGGTTATGGTCGAGCTGGCGCAGGAAGGGATGACCATGCTCTGTGTTACCCATGAAATGGGCTTTGCCCGGACGGTGGCTGACCGGGTGATCTTTATGGATGAAGGTCAGATTATTGAACAGGCTCCGCCGGAAGCGTTTTTCAGCAACCCACGTTCAGAGCGAACCCGCAGGTTTCTTGGGCAGGTGTTGAATCACTAGTACATTGTTTCAATGAGTTTGACGGGTTGTCGTGCCTCCGCACTCCGTTCGTCCTGAGCTTGTCGAAGGACCCATAGGGCCTAAAGGCGGAAACTCCGGACTCTGATAGATCGTGCCAATCACCCTTCGACTCCGCTCAGGGTGAACGGAGATTGTACTCATCGAAATGATGTACCAGGGAACTCAAACCGGTTTTGGGTTAATAAAAAAATACCGGCATGAATGGTTCACGCCGGTATTTTATGTCACTTGGCAATCAAAATTAGAACTTGTAGCGCAGAGTGGCGTGCAGTGCCCAGGCATTGGTGTCGTATTTGCCAGAGCTGGCTTTTGAAGTAGCGGTCAGGTCACCACCTCCTTTTACCGTATCATTTTTAGCTAAGTTATATTCTGCTCCCATATCAAGTGCCAATTTGTCGTCCATCAAGGTGGTACCTGCACCCATGGTAAAGGTATGAGCACCAGCAGGAGTGGAGAAGGTTGGTGCGGCGTATTCTTCTGGGGTCACGGCTGTTGTATAAATATAACCTGCTCTCAACGCCCAGTTGTCCATGCCGGTGTACTCAGTAGCAAAGCGGAAGTTCCACTGGTCATTCCAGTTAGTATTAATGCTGTCTACAGCCAGATTTCTTTCACTGCTGACAAACTTGATCGCTTCAATAGAGCTGTACTGCGACCAGGTAACTTCACCAAACAGCTTCCAGTCATCATTCAGACTGTAGTCTACACCTGTGGAAATCTGGGTTGGTAATGCTGTTTTAGCGGTAGCGTCTCTGCCTGCATAAATCGGACGATCTATAGGGCCCAATTCAAAGCTAGCTTTGCCGTCTGCTTCTATATTAACGTCAGAGCGGTAATTCAGGCCCCAGCCCCAGCGGTTATCATCGGAGCGATACATCGCGCCAAGACGCACACCAAATGTGTTAAAGCCGGAAAGGTCATTGTAGCCCACAAGCGCACCAGCAGGACCGACCTTTGAAGCCAGATTGATATCAGCCCGGGCATAAGTTAAACGATAGGTGCCCCCGATAGACCAGTTGTCATTGATCTGATAAGCCAGTGCCAGGCCGGCTTCCATTATCTTGATATCGGTTGAATACTCGCCAGTCATGCGCAGATCAACCATGTTACCCATGATCGGTACAACACTACCGACAGTAACATCTTCATAACTGGCAGAAGCACCACCGGCACCGTAGAAACCATAACCCATAACAAACTTTTCATTCAGCCGAAAAGCGCCGGTTATACCAGCATTGGGAACAAAGTTTCTCTCACCTTTCACATAGGATTTATCGCCTTCAGCAGGACCGTTGGTCTGAACAAAGGTAGGAGAGGCATTCAGGGCAAAATCATTGCCCTCAATACGAGCCAGACCCGCCGGGTTGTAGAAAACGGCGCTGGAGGTATTAACGGAAGAAACAGCGGCACCGGCCAGGGCAGCGTATTTCGCGTCCCACATGGTCGCTTTTTCAAAGCCACCTGCAACGGCATTACCGGTGAATACGGCAAAAGCCAGAGAGGAAAGAATAAATAAACGGCCTTGGCGCGAAACCATAGACATGAAACTCCACAAAAGTCTATTGAGCAGTACTCTGACAAGTCGTTTCCTGAAATTGACTGTCAGTGGATGATACCGCTAAGAAAGAAGCACGCAGAAAGTGTGCCGAATAAAACTGAAAGGAATATTATTCAGATTTTAAAAAATTTTCTGTTATGTTTTGTTTCTAAAAGAGTTTTTCAAGATAGTTGTCCCGAAAACTGAATTTTAGGCGGCCTTTTTCTCGTCAATGCTTACTTCTGACAATCGCTCAGGATTCAGTGCTACTGGACCCTGCAGGCTCCCAGTTTCTGATACCTCCTGAGCAACGCGTTGGATTAGCTTCTCGCGCTTTGGTATACATCTGTTTCCGGTGCTTCAGGATTTACTGATACTTTGCTCATGACGTTGTGCTTGTGTCACAAAGCGGATTGAGCTATGACGGTGTTCATTGTTATAAAACCGCTCAAACTTCAGCATCCACTGACGACTGTCTTCTGTAGAAGGCATCGAGCTTTTTTGACAGCACCAGCAGGGCAGCAGCTTCTGCCAACGCCTTGTCTTTACGGAGAAGCTCTTTTTCAAGGCTCTGGATGTGTTTGCGCTCTTGTTTTAATTGCTTGATTTCTTGGTCTTCACGCTGAGAAGCCTGAGCACCTGAAATACAAGCGTGCTTCCACTCCTTGACTTGTTGAGGGTAAAGCCCTTTTTTACGACAGTACTCGCTCAACTCGGTTTCTGACAAAGCTGCAGTTTCAACGACCACGGCAACTTACTTTCTGCAGACCATTGTTCTGATTTTTGTTCGCTTCCTGGCGCAGGCAATCCTTTGTCCCGTAGTTTTTTACGCCAATTATACAGGGTTTATTCGCTGATACCTTCCTCTCTGGCAACATCCGGCACAGAGCGATTGTGTGGTGGTAACAGTTTTTTCAAAACAGCTGATTTACGTTCCTCTGAAAAACGAGGCATATTCAACGTCCATCGCCCACTGTTTGGTTTTTATTGGTTAAGAACGGGACAACTATCCTGACACAGCGGGAATGTCGGTCATGAGTATTTGTAAGAGATATCTTAAAAATCTGTGAGTTATTTGCGCTGTCAATAAAATGGCGTTGACGTATAAAATGGCATTTCTTTAGAGTTCACCTACCCAGAATTGGTTTGTATAAATTATGTAAGTCGGCAATAACCAAAAAAGTTGGAATATATAAATCAAATATAGTTGACAGGTGTTCAACATAAAATGTTTGGTTATGGCGAAAGGAGTCACAAATGAAAAAATGTATAAGAAGTATAGGTAGCTGCTGGTTTTGAACTGGCAGCTTATTAGCTTTGCCTTCCGGTGAGCATTTTTATGTCTAGATTTATCGCTTTTTTTTCAGTGTTATTCTCTCTTCAGGTGCTAGCTTCAGATATTGAAAGCTATGAAAGGCATCTGTCTGATCGTTTGGAGGGAAGATTAAATGAGTTTATGGATGTTATTGAAAGCTCTACTTCGGATGATGAATATGCGCCATCCATCCATGCTACAGAGGAAGAGATTCTTGAGCATATAGCGCCATCGAAAGATTATAAATCAAGATTTTTAGAGGCTTTCTCACACCAACTGAAAGAAATTGATTCTGTGCTGTCGGAGTTATCGACCAGCGATTATGTAGAAGAAAAAGCTCAATGCGGTAGCGTGATTGAACGCTATAGACACAAAGAAATGGACATACTCAAGCAGTGGGAAAAAGGTTTTTCAGGGTTGCCTTTTGAAACAGCTGAGCAACGTGTGAATTTTTCTTCAAGAGTTAATGCATTTATGGCAATGCCTGCATTTCTGGCGGGAAATGTCACTAATGTGTATATAGCTTGCCTGTATCCTGAGTCGAAGCCATTGATTGTTTTTGATCCGGATAAAATGGGGAGTATGGTCCAATGGCACTGACTTAAGGCCTCAGCCCTTGATAATTCAAGGGCTGAGGCCTTAAGTCAGTGCCATTGGGTTATAACTGCATTTTCATGATCATAAAGCTCAAAGAACCCCGCAGACATGACAGATACGGGAACGTTATCGCCTAAAGGCGACATTACCGGTCAGCCAGGTTACATTGAACTCACCGGAATGTGTGGTGCTTAATTAAAATCGTCTTCTTTGTCTTTACCATCATTGGCTTGCCTGATTGGAAACAATCTCTTTCTCAGAGAACCAAACAGATCATTGGGGTTGGGTGCCTGCTCTTTTTTTTCCTTTGCCTCTTTTTTTGCCTCTTGGATTTGTTGCTCAATATCCTTGTCGCTGCTCTGACGCTTGTTATCCATGGCGGTAGCAGCGTTTTCCAGAGCTTTTTTGAATGTCTCACTGCCAAAGAAGCCCTGGTTTGATGGCTTGCTTTTAGCTCCGTTACCTGATTCCGTTTTGTTTGCGTTGTCCGGGCTATTGGCCTGAGCAGTGCTGGTTGATGCCGGAGCCTTCCTGGTCCTGGCGGACAATATTTCCTGGGATATTGGTGGAGGTACTGGTGGTGCAGCGGGAGCCAATGGCGTTGTGGCATCATTGTTCAAAATTGGCTGAGCGGTTTCTCCCGGTTCTTCTGGAGAGAGGGCGGCATTTATGTTGTTCAGGTCAGCGGTTACATCCTCCGGGAGCTGGTCATCAGATACGGACGAGTCTGTGATGTCGTCAGCATCCATGGTATCTGAACTTCTTCTCAGCATCTTTGCCACGGCGGCTTCCAACTCTGCTTTAAACTGGGCATCGTTAAACGTCTTGTTACCGGATGATGTGGTTTTCGTTTCGCCCTTTGGTACGGCAATGTTACTGGTTGCCTTGCTATTCGTCTGAGAAGAGCTTCTCTGCCCGGCCGGTAACTCATTCGCCGCAGGGAACGGTGGAAAGGAAACCGTTGTTTCAGCAGGCTTGTAACCGTTGGATGATAGTGCCGACTGGGAGGGCTGAGCCGTTTCTTCCATTGCTCTGTTTCTTGCCGCTACTTTTTCCATCAGTTCATCGATAAAGGGAAGGTGGCTATTTTCCAATCTCTCCGCCGTCTGAGCCCATTTCCTGGCAACATTGCTATCCAGAGTGTCAACTTCTTCTGGTGTTTTGGGTCTTCTGTCGGCCAGTTTTTTGGTCAATTCCGCCATGAGTTCGGGGTGACTCCCGGGCCGAGAGGCTTTTGGTGTGTTTGCCGTATCGTCATTGGGTGAAAGTCTGTCACTGGTTTGAGTGCTATTGCCTTCGATGGGCTGGTTTGGCTTTGTTGATTTTAGTTCCCTTTGTCTATTTTTTAGCTCTCTGAGCAGTGCTGCATGCAAGTTCTCTTGTTTTTCTGGCTGTCGGACTTGTGATTTGGCCGTCTGTTCCGTTATCGGGTCCGTTGACGGTTCTGCCTGTTGCAGTGCCATTGCTGGCTCAACGTCGGATTGTTCTGCCGGGACAGAGGCTGATTCCCGGATTTCTTCCCGGGCGAGGGATGGTGCTGGTATGGTTTCCGGCAAGGGGGAGAGACTATCAACGGGCATTGTTTCCTGTGGACTCTCTGCGCTGTCTGGTACGGCGTCAGTTTGCTCTTTCAAAGCTGAAACGGGCTCGGTGACAGCGAGGTCTTCTTCTGTTGGCATACTCTCTGTATGTTCAGCTGCGGGAGTGCTTTCTTGTTCTGTCTCCTGAATAAGTGGAGAGCTTTGCGCGACTGCGTCAGTAGCCTGCTGTTCACTCTTTGGTAAAGCCGGTTCGGCCTCTTCATGCGGAGGTGGAACGACGGTTTGCGAACTCACTAAAGGCAGTGGTACGGGATAAACCGGAGGTGGAGGCTGAGTGTTTACAGGTGAATCGGTGACTATGGGGGCAGCTGGCTTCTGTGCACCGGAAGAAGTTGTTGTGGTTAAGTCTTGCTCTTCAGGGTGACCATTACCTTTCTCAATACCCGGAGAATCTTCTCTGGCAGTGATAGCCGAACTTTCCTCTGTTGCTGGCCGGGCGCTTGTATCATGGTGCCTGGTCTCGACATAGCTTTTCTCAACGGGGTTTCGATGATGAACGGTGATTGCACACTTTCTGTTACTGAGCTTGTCAAACGCCTGTGCGCCTTCACCCTGGCCCAGGGTTTCCCTGCCCGCAATCTCGTTATCGTTGCGCACGAGGGACTGTCTTATTTCTTCGGCTTCACTGACACTTGCTTCTGTATTGGTATGCTGCTGACGCTTAAGGGCCTCTACGGTTTTTTCCATTAACTGGTCAAGATTCTTCTGGTTCTCCAATTCATCGCCCGGGGGTATCAGGCTCAGTGGTTTTTCGGACTGAGACTTAAGGGTGATTTTAACGCTAAGGCCAGCCGGGAACTCCATACTCCTGAGCATTGCCAGCACCTGCTCAGGGCTATTAGCTTGAGCTTTTTCCAGCGCTTCCAGCGAAATACCGACGACTTTCCTGGCGTTAATGGCACCAAGAACACTGTCTGCCCGTTGCAGTAAATCAGTCCGTTGCTGCAAAAGTTTTGCAGCCTGGCTATCCGGTTTATTCTCTTTTAAACCCGTCGTGTGATGAGCGGGTACCTGGGTCGCTTCTGTTTTTAGCGGCGATGGACTGTCTGCACCGGTTACCACGCTTTTCTGTTCCGCCAAGTAGCTTGTGGTATCGGCATTTTCAATTTTCCTGCCTCTATGGCTACCAACCGGTGCCTCAGCCTCTTTTGGCGTTGGCTCATAATTGGTGTGGACAGGGCCTGAACCCCCGACTCCTGGCGCTTGGTGACAAAGTGGGTTTCTGGGTAGTTTGAACATAATTAAGTAGGCTGGCCGGTAATATTGTTAGTGATATCGGCAGCAGGAGGAAATTGTTACCGGTCAGCTTTATTTAGCTGACCGGCGTTTTTATTTATTTTCTGCCCTGTCCCCTTCCCGGGTGAAAACCCACTCTTTATCCGAGGACATGGCCTCATTAAAGGCATAACCTTCATAGTTAAAACTTTTCATTTTTTCTGGCTGATCAATATTATGGTCGATAATATAGCGACACATCAGGCCCCGGGCTTTTTTGGCGTAGAAACTGATGATTTTATATTGACCGTTCTTCCAGTCTTTAAATACCGGCGTAATAATCTGGCCATTAATCTGCTTTGGCTGAACAGACTTGTAATATTCATTGGACGCGAGGTTGACCAGTACCTGGCTCTTCTGACTGGCCAGCTCGTTGTTCAGCTGCTCTGTAATCCTGCTTCCCCAGAACTGGTAAAGGTCTTTCCCCCGCTGATTGGCAAATCGCGTGCCCATTTCCAGACGGTAAGCCTGCATTAAATCCAGCGGGCGAAGCAGGCCATAAAGGCCAGAGAGAATTCGCAGGTGTTTCTGGGTAAATGACAGCTGCTTTTCACTCAGTGTTTCTGCGTCGAGACCGGTGTATACATCCCCCTTGAAGGCCAGTACCGCCTGCTTGGCATTATCCGGACTGAACGGTGTTGACCATGCCTGGAAACGGGCGGCATTGAGCTGGGACAGCTTATCACTGATGCTCATCAGGCTGCCAATCGCTGCCGGGCTTAATTCAAGGAGCTCTTCAATCAGTAGGGCGGACTGGTCAAGAAAGTCTGGCTGAGTGAATTTTCTTGTTGTGGGTGGTGTGTCATAGTCCAGGGTTTTCGCTGGAGAAATAACGAGCAGCATTCAACTCTCCCTGATTTTTCAAGCTTAAGATAATGATGACAATAGTAGAGCAGGGAGCGTTTCTTTAATAGGGTTGAATGGGTTAATAAGACCTATCATGTCCATTGATAATGGCTATCACTTTAAGAAGCAGGAGTGTGATCAATTTGTTAATAAATAGAAAGCCCCGGCGATCCGGGGCTTTGTCGTGAAGAGGAATGAGCTACAGATGGGTTTCAGCGTACGCTGCCAGTGGTGACCTTGGTACACCCTGAAGCTGCATTGAACCTCCATTGGGGAAATGCTTCAGGCGCTCAGTCATATAGGTTAAGCCGGAGCTGGTGGCGGCCAGATAAGGGGTGTCGATCTGGGCCAGGTTGCCAAGGCAGATCACTTTACTGCCGACACCGGCGCGGGTGATGATGGTTTTGATCTGGTGGGGAGTCAGATTCTGACATTCATCAATGATGATCAGACTCTGCTGGAAACTCCTGCCACGGATGTAGTTCAGGGATTTGAAATGCAGCGGTACCCGGTCGAGTATGTACTCCACACTGCTGTTGGTGGATTCGTCATCATTGTGCAGCGCTTCCAGGTTATCGGTAATAGCCCCCAGCCAGGGTTCCATTTTTTCAGCCTCGGTACCTGGCAGGAAGCCAATGTCTTCATCCAATCCCCGGGTGGAACGGGTGGCAATAATTCTCCGGTATTGTTTCGTGGCAATGGTCATTTCAATGGCGGCTGCCAGGGCCAGAATGGTCTTGCCAGAACCGGCGGCACCATTGAGATTCACCAGATGCACATCCGGGTCAAGCAGCAGATTCAGGGCCATGGCCTGGTTGATGTTCAAGGGTCTCAACCCCCAGGCTTCCTGATGCATCAGGCTTTCTCTGCTGTAGTGTTGAAGACTTACCTGGTCGTCCGATAGGTCAATGACTTTTGCTACAAACCCCTGGTCGTCTAAAAGGAACTTGTTGAGATACAACTCTTCGGCAAACTCACTTTTATCCAGGGTGTGAATGGTTTTGCCATCAAGCTGTACTGTTTTTACTTCATTGACCCGTTCCCAGAAGTTGCCTTCATAGTGGATATAACCTTTGGTCAGTAAGCCAATATCACTGACCAGCTGGTCACTGTGATAGTCTTCGGTAAGAATACCGCAGCCCCGGGCTTTGAGGCGCATATTTATGTCTTTGGTGACCAGTATGAACTGCCGGTCCGGATGGGCTTTCTGATACTGACAGATGTCGTTAATTATCTGGTTGTCGTTATTACTGCTGGGGAGTGTGGTGATTTTATCGTCGGCATGACTCATCATGATGGAGAGTGTGCCGGATGTTTCCTTGCTGTGGCTTCTCTGGATAGGGACTCCCTGCTCTATCTCCGCAGGTGTTGCAGTACCCAGAATATTATCAATCAGTCGTATGGCCTGACGACAGTCGGCGGCTATGGTTTGTTTGCCGTTCTTGAGTTTGTCCAGTTCTTCCAGAACGGTGATGGGAATGATTACCTGATGTTCTTCAAAGTTGAGGATAGAGTTAGGGTCGTGAATCAGGACGTTACTGTCCAGTATGTAGGTGGTTGTGATGGGTGAGTTTTCTGGCCTGGTTTCCAGGGCATGTCCCATAGGCAGCTCCCTTGTCTGTTTTTGGGTTACTCATATTTGATTCTTATCGAAAAGCGTTAATCCGGCAAGGCTAAATTTCGATGAAGAATAAAAAAATTTTTTTCTCCTCCTAAAGGGTTTAAGTGAATGTGTTTTACTCTTATGCTTGAAAGGATATATCGTATTTTTTTATAAAAATTTTACTGTTTTTTTGATCGATATTTCTTTTGATTATTACTGTTCTCTCCCATGTCAGCAGGCGAATCGTTAGCATTCGCCTGCTCTATTAGCTTATCGGTGCTTAGTGTTTCGGGGATCAACAAGAAGCTGTTCCGGTGGGTAGTCCTTCTTCAGTTTATCCCCGAGCAGCGCTTCAAGATCCGGAATCAGGAACGAATCATCTTCACAGGCAAAGCTGATGCTGGTTCCGCTCGCCCCCGCTCTCCCGGTTCTGCCAATCCTGTGGACGTAGTCATCAGGGTCTTCAGGCAGGTTGTAGTTGATCACATGGCTGATTCCGTCAATGTGGATGCCCCGGCCAGCAACATCGGTAGCCACCAGTACTGAAATTTTTCCGGAGCGGAAATCTTCCAGAGTCCTGAGGCGCTTGTTCTGGGGAACTTCGCCGGAGATTTGGTCTGCCCTGATCCCAACCTTTTGCAGCTGTTCGGTCAGCTTGCGGGTCTGGTCCCTGCGATTGGTGAAAACAATGACTTTTTCCAGCTGGTGATGGTTAATCAGGTTTACCAGCAGGGGAAACTTCTGTTCCGATGAGAGAATGTAAACCTTTTGCTCCACCGTGTCGGTGGCCACACTGTCAGGCTCAATCTCAACCTTTACCGGGTTCCAGGTCCACTGTTCTCCAAGCCTTAATACATCATCTGTGAATGTTGCCGAGAATAGCAGCGTCTGACGGTCTCCCGGTCTTGGCGTCATGCGGATAATACGCCGTACCTGCGGGATAAAACCCATGTCCAGCATGCGGTCCGCTTCGTCGATCACCATGACTTCAACCAGGTCCAGAAACAGGTCTTTACGCTCACAGTAGTCCAGCAGACGCCCGGGCGTGGCAACGAGAATATCCACATAATTTTCGCCGATACGTTTACGCTGTTTCTCATAATCCATACCACCCACCACGGTGACAACGTGCAGCGGAAGGTATTGGGTCAGGGCTTCAGCGTCCTTACCGATCTGCAACGCCAGCTCCCGTGTAGGGGCGATAATGACCGCGCGTGGCTCGCCCAGGTAGCGGGTATCCGGTGCCGGGGTGTCAATCAGCTGCTTGATCGTGCTGATCAGAAATGCTGCCGTTTTACCGGTTCCCGTCTGAGCCTTGCCGATCGCATCCCGACCCGCCAGAGTGCTGCCCAGCACCTCTGCCTGAATTGGTGTGCAGTACTTGAAGCCCTGGTCAGCAATCGCATGCATCAGTTCGCCGGGCAGGGCAAAATCATGAAAGCGGGTCTTTTCAGGGTCAGGCGCTACCTGGAACTGATCAATACTCCAGCTTTCCTGAGCCCGGGCAGGACGGTCTGACTTTCTGCTGCTTGTCCGCTTCGGACGCTTTGATGATTTGACGTTGTTTCTGGAATGCGCAGCCTGTTTTTTGCTGCCGGAAAGCGCTTTCTTCCCTTTTTCAGGGGAAGCGTCTTTACTCGCGCTGCTTTTCTTAAAAAATCCTAGAAAACCACTCAATGCCTTAATCTCGTTCCTTTCAGTCCTGAACAATGGCTTTACCAATTGGCAGCCGGGTGAGCCAGCTATAAGGATACAATCTTTATCCTGATCGTCGCAGAGATGGGCGAGGAAGAAGTTAGCTGGTTAATACCATGCCCACTTTACGGTGGGAGTGGGTATGGTATAGCGTGAGAGCAACCTTGAGAGGATCTTCACGGTAAATGACATGGCGTATTATCGCGCCGATTTAATGGACAAATCAAACGAACTGTACGGATTCGCGCGAATCATGGAAATAGTGTCTTTCCACCAGGCAAATCCGGCGACGGCTAAATGGGATGCCGTGCAGTTAACACGGTCTGGTCAATCGTCCTCGAATTTTCCCCACTCGCCAGATGGCTCATCATCCGCCCGCTTGCCCAGCCACAATTGTTCAGACTTGCCTTTTTTGGACACTTTTCTTTTTTTCCTTTCCAGCCACTGCTTGTTAAGAACCATCATCAAGCCAGGATCAGGCACTGGTCGTACCGTGAGATTTTTGAACAAGGCGGTGAAAAAGCTGGCTTCTTCAGCAAATTTCTGGTTCTTTTCCCCAACAGACTCCGCTCTTACAGGGTCTGGCATGCAGCGATTACCGATAAAATTAGATATTGGACAAGAACTCATAGTTGTCACCCACCATCTGGCTGAAAATTTAATAATAGGTAGAGATGCCGTGTCTGGAAGTTAGACATTGGTGGGAAAGGAAGGATTTTATTTTTTATTTCAATCAGTTGTTTGATCAGGCCGGAAATAGAAGGCGCTCTTTATCTGCCATTGAACGCCCTCTTGCCGTTATCTGAGTTCTGCCACAATTTCCTTGCTGAAGGATTTTTCGCAATAGTGGCACTTCAGCTGGATATCATGACTTTTCTGACGCAGGTAGAAATAGCTTGCCACCGGTTCATTATGCGTAATGCAGTTAGAGTTGGGGCAGGCAAACGCGGCTCTCAGCGTTTTCGGAATGGCCATGGTGAACTTATCCACCACCCGGTAATCATCAATCACGTTGATGGTTGCGCTGGGTGCGAACAGTGCCAGTTCATTGGCCTCCTGTTCGGTAAACATCCGTCCCTCGACTTTTATAATATCTTTGAAGCCCCGGGCTTTACTGGGCAAATTAAAGCCCACGGTAATACGTGCTTCACTGTTCAGCAGATGAAGACGGTCAAGGATTTTTACCCCCTGTCCCGCCGGAATATGGTCGATGACAGTGCCCTGGCAGATGGCTTCAACCTGAAGTTTGTTACTCATCGATCATTCCTCACATCTGGTCATCAAAGGATTCATTGAGAATCAGGGCCAGCAGGGCCTGACGGGCAAATACCCCGTTTCGGGCCTGTTCAAAGTAATAGGCGTGGGGGGTTTGATCGACTTCAACGGCTATCTCATCAACCCTTGGCAGCGGGTGCAGTACTTTCAGGTGTGCAGGTGCCTGTTTCAGGGTTTCATTGGTCAGTACATAGTTTGAGGCGATGTGCTTATACTCGGTTTCATCGAATCGCTCTTTCTGAACCCGGGTCATGTAGATGATATCTGTATCGGCAACCACTTCTTCGATGCTTTCCGCCCGACGCCAACGGATGCCTTTTTCATCCAGTTCCTGCAGGAGGTAGTCCGGCATTGCCAGTGCATCCGGGGCAATAAAATTAAATTCTGCGTTAAAGTGGGTCAGGGCCTGAGCCAGGGAGTGCACCGTCCGGCCATATTTCAGGTCACCGACAAAGGTGACTTTCAGGTTATCCAGTCGACCCTGGCACTCGCGAATACTAAACAGGTCCAGCAGGGTTTGGGTTGGGTGCTGGTTGGAGCCGTCGCCGCCATTGATAATGGGGACACTGGAGAATTCCGAGGCCAGCCGGGCAGCACCTTCCTGAGGGTGGCGCATCACCACCGCATCGGTATAGGAGCTGATGATTTTGATGGAGTCCGCGAGGGTTTCCCCTTTTTTGGCAGAGGTGTTGCCACCGTCAGCAAAACCAATCAGGGTGCCGCCTAACCTCTGAACGGCTGTTTCAAACGAGAGGCGTGTGCGGGTGGATGCCTCAAAAAAACAGCTGGCAATCACTTTGCCCTGCAATAGACCGGGGCGTGGCGTGTGTTTGAGTTCAGCTGCCACTGCAAGAATCTGTTCCATATCTTCCCGGGTAAGGTCGGCTATGGAGATAATGTTCCTGTTAAAGAACCTGTTTCCCATGGGGGTAATACCTGTCGCCTTTGGTCATTTTCAAGTCAAAAAAAAGCCCCTGGATCAAGGGGCTTTATTTTGCAATACAGATAAAGTGGTTAGCACCAGTAATAAGGATTCTGCTTGTTCTTTTGATTGACTGACGGTTCATGTGCAGTGTCATCGAAACCTTATCCCGGGTGAGTGTCGTTCAGGTTAACTCTTTTTGGTCAATCAGTCAGCTTCTTTGTTGGGTAAAAGCAGTCCGGTTGACAAATTGTATGGCATTTTACACTTCAACTGTCGTTGGTCAAGGGATTTCAGTGTTCTGGCCAGGGGCGGCGGCCTGACCGGAGACTGGCCAGTCCCGCTCACGCTCTTGTCTGAAGAAATTACCAGGGGAGATCAAGCTTTAAACTTGCCTCAAATGCCCTTAGAACCGACTCTTTGGAGTGTAAGATCCAGATGCTGGTGACAAAGTTATAAAAGGTGTCCAGCCAGCTGTCATGATGGTTCAGCTGGTAGATATGTCGTATGTTGGTTTCAAGCCCGCTGGAAGGAATCTTCATCCCGGCAACCACCACCTTGTTCGGCGGCAGTTTCCATCGGGAATATCGGCTGAGCGGATTATAGTCCTGTCCATGAAGAAAGCTGCCTTCAACATAGGAGTGATGAATTCTGGCCAATCGGCTGTCGGGCATACCTGCCAACCAGCTTGGGTGAATACCGTAGCTGTTGAAAATGTAGGCTTGCTCAATGGTCTCGGATATTGACATGGCGGCCTGGGCAATAGCGCCGCTGAAGGAGTAACCGGTTATCTCCACTGAATGGTCCGGATACATATCTTTCAGGGAATCAGCGAGATCGCTGATATCCTGCAGCTGTTTTACCGCAAGAGAGCAGGGAGAGCTGCCGGGGTGAGCGGGTTTTGATTGGGTAACCAGGCATTGGACAGCCTCATCGGACTTTTCACCGGCCAGGGCCAGAACGATCTTGCTCTTGGTCTGGGCGTTGGATGAAGGGTCTTCAGTCAGTTTAAATACCCTGACCTTGATGTTCGAGTCCGGGATAGTGACCTGGCCGATTATCTGGTGGCGGGTCTGGCCAGATTTTCGTTTCTCCTCGGCGGTGCTGGTAAAATGGGGCTGCCATTGCTCAGGGATGGCTTCCGGGTCCGCCACGAATAGAAACTGTCTGGAGCCCAGGTAAGAGAGCCTGAAAATAGCAAATATCTGTTTTTCCGGATCATCGGAGGTCAGGATTGCGTCCATTTCGGAAAAATAGCTCATCAAGGCATAGGGGTAACGCTCCAATAGCAGTTCAGTGGTGGCCCGGTAGTCTACGGTTCTTTTTTGAACGGTTTGCTGTTGATCGTTTTCATTGGATTCGGGCGTTTGTTCAGGCTCCATGCCGGAATTGGCGGGTGGCGGCGCAGTCCATTCAGCGGTGATGCCAGACGCCTGTGGCGTGGCGTCAGCAATAGCGAACAAACTGAGAATGCTCAGCAGTAAGGGGACTGCAATGATTAGGCGTATAGAGTTAGGGTGCATGGGGCTTTCCTGACCAATATAAAACCAGAGGTTAATAACTATGACCAGAAAAAGAGGCTAACGTTCAAATTTAAAGGTGTGAGGGGATTAATCAAAGCGCCTGATCCGCTGATGAGGGTGGAATAACAGGCTTACAAGTTGTGTTTCTTCATTTTGCACCCGCCCGGGATTTCAATGGTGACGTCACTGTTCAGCTGGCAGCAGCAGGTCAGTATTTTTCCTTCCGGAATAAAGGCGATGGGGTCGGTGGTATAGGTGACTTCACCATCAACAAGGGTGACCTGGCAGCTGCCACAAAACCCTTCACGGCATTGATACTCCATGTCGACGTTTTCCTGCTCAAGGGCTTCCAGAAGCGTCAGCTCTTTGCGGGGAATAAAGCTGAAGCCTTCAAGAATCTTAACAATATGAGCCATGGTGTTTCGCCTGTATCAGCCAGGCTTGAAACAGGCCTGGCTATGGGACGTTGGGTATCGGAACTGCTTACACTGTTTTTTAATGCAGGACTTATAGCGAAAAGTTGCTGAAATCTTCGGACTGCACTTCGCTGTCTATTTGTCCAACCAGGTAGGAGCTGACCTCCACCTCCTGAGGCGCAACCTGAACGTTGTCGCTGTTAAGCCAGCTGTTCATCCAGGGCAGAGGGTTCTGTTTGATGGCAAACGCCGGTTCAAAGCCGACGGCAACCATCCGCTGGTTGGTGATGTATTCAACGTACTGGCCAAGAATGTCCCGGTTCAGGCCAATCATGGAGCCATCACGGAACAGGTAGTCTGCCCAGTCTTTTTCCTGTTCTGCCGCGTCGATAAAAATCTGCCTGGCCTGGTCTTTCAGCTCACGGGCAATCACTGCCATTTCCGGGTCATCTTTGCCATCGGCCAGCAGTTGCAGGATATGCTGGGTGCCGGTCAGGTGAAGAGCTTCATCGCGGGCGATCAATTTGATGATTTTGGCATTGCCCTCCATTGTGGAGCGCTCGGCAAAGGCAAAGCTGCAGGCAAAACTGACGTAAAAACGGATCGCTTCCAATACGTTCACAGACACCACAGTGAGGTAGAGCCTGCGCTTCAGGTCGGTAATGCTGATGTTGATTTCTTCGCCGTTAACGGTGTGTTTACCTTCACCCAGCTGATGGTAAAGGCTGACACCTTCGATCAGGGCGTCGTAGTAGCGGGTGATGTCCCGGGCGCGTTTGGTAATCGCCTCATTGGTCACGATATCGTCGAAGATACGGGCCGGTTCGGTGACGATATTGCGGATAATATGGGTATAGGAACGGGAGTGGATGGTCTCACTGAAGGCCCAGGTTTCGATCCAGGTTTCCAGTTCCGGCAGGGAAACAATAGGCAGCAGGGCAACGTTCGGTGAGCGGCCCTGCACCGAGTCCAGTAGGGTCTGGTATTTCAGGTTGCTGAGAAAGATGTGCCTTTCATGATCGGGAAGCGCAGCAAAGTCACGGCGATCGGTTGAGAGGTCCACCTCCTCAGGACGCCAGAAAAAGGAGAGCTGCTTCTCAATCAGCTTCTCAAAGATCGGGTATTTCTGGACATCATAACGGGATACATTGACATTACGGCCAAAGAACATGGGCTCCTGAGTAGCATTGAAGTGTTCCCGGTTAAATGTGGTGTATGTCATTGTTCGATTTGCCCCAATTCAGTGGTTTCCGCGTATGGTTTGCTGGCCTGGGAGCCTGTCGGACTTAAGGGTCCGTAGCGAGGATTGCGAGAAATTGAGGATAAAAATTTCTGCTTCTGAGGAGAATAGCGGGGCTATTTGACGAAGAAGCAGGAATTTTTAGACCAATTTATCGCAACCGCAGTAGGACAGTCTTAAGTCCGACAGGCTCCTAGAGTGATGCGAACCGCGTTATTTATCTATAAGCATTTGCGCTATAGACAGGATTGCTGTTCGCTATTGATCAATAGTTCTGACAAGGGATGTTCATCAGATTTTGCAGGCCCCCCCTGCGCAGTCATCATCCATGTCATTCTGAGCGTCAGCGGCACCATCACGGGTATTGTGGTAATACAGTGTTTTTACGCCCAGTTTGTAAGCGGTCAGCAGGTCTTTCAGCAGCAGCTTCATCGGAACTTTGCCGCCTTCAAAGAGACCGGGATCATAGTTGGTGTTGGCTGAGATCGTCTGGTCGACAAACTTCTGCATGATGGCAACCAGCTGAAGGTAGCCATCGTTGTTCGGGATGTTCCAGAGCAGTTCATAACGATCCTTAAGCTCGACGAAATCAGGAACAACCTGCTTGAGAATGCCATCTTTGCTGGCCTTAACGCTGACAAAGCCCCGGGGCGGCTCAATACCGTTGGTGGCGTTACTGATCTGGGATGATGTCTCGGATGGCATCAGGGCGGTCAGTGTTGAGTTGCGCAGGCCGAACGACTTGATCTCCTCACGCAAGCTTTCCCAGTCAAGATGCAGGGACTCTTCACAAACCGTATCAAGGTCACGTTTGTAGGTATCGATAGGTAAGATACCCTTGGCATACGTGGTCTCATTGAATTTGGAGCAGGTGCCTTTCTCTCTGGCCAGCTTGTTTGACGCTTTCAACAGGTAGTATTGAATGGCTTCAAAGGTGCGGTGGGTCAGGCCATTGGCGGAGCCATCCGAATACCGGACATTGTTTTTGGCCAGGTAGTTGGCGAAGTTAATCACCCCGACACCCAGGGGACGCCGTCCCATGGTTGAGTTGTAAGCAGCAGCAACCGGGTAGTCCTGGTAGTCCAGCAGGCTGTCGAGGGCACGCACAATCAGTTCTGACAACTCTTCCAGTTCTGCCAGATCCTTCAGGGCACCCAGGTTAAATGCGGCCAGGGTGCACAGGGCAATCTCGCCCTCTTCGTCATGGATATGATCCAGGGGTTTGGTGGGCAGGGCAATTTCCAGGCACAGGTTACTCTGGCGAACCGGGGCCACTGCCGGATCAAATGGGCTGTGGGTATTGCAGTGATCGACGTTTTGCAGGTAGATCCGCCCGGTACTGGCCCGCTCGGAGGCAAACAGTGAAAAGAGTTCAATCGCCTTCAGCGTGGTCTTACGGATGCTGCTGTCCTGCTCATATTGCTTATAGAGCCTTTCAAACGCTTCCTGGTCAGCAAAGAACGCATCATAAAGTCCCGGCACATCGCTGGGTGAAAAGAGGGTGATATTACCGCCTTCGATCAGGCGCTGGTACATCAGCTTGTTAAACTGCACGCCATAGTCGAGGTGGCGAACGCGGTTATCATCCACCCCCCGGTTGTTTTTCAGAACCAGCAGGTTTTCAACTTCCAGGTGCCAGATCGGGTAGAAGAGGGTCGCTGCGCCACCGCGAACACCACCTTGAGAGCACGATTTTACGGCCGTCTGGAAGTGCTTGTAGAAAGGGATACAGCCGGTATGGAAGGCTTCTCCCCCACGGATCGGGCTGCCCAGGGCGCGAATATTACCGGCGTTGATACCAATCCCCGCCCGCTGGCTGACGTATTTAACAATAGCGCTGGACGTGGCATTGATGGAGTCCAGTGAGTCCCCGCATTCAATCAGTACGCAAGAGCTGAACTGACGGGTAGGTGTACGTACCCCGGACATGATCGGGGTGGGCAGAGAGAGTCTGAAGGTGGACACCGCATGGTAGAAACGCTCAATGAAATCCAGGCGAGTCTCTTTCGGGTATTGTGCAAACAGGCAGGCACCAATGAGCATGTACAGAATCTGGGGGCTCTCGTAGTACTCGCCGGTTACCCGGTTCTGCACCAGGTATTTGCCCTCAAGTTGCTTGACCGCTGCATAGCTGAAGTTCATATCCCGGCGGTGATCAATAAAGCGTTCCATCTGATCAAACTCAGCTTCACTGTAGTCCGTCAGGAGGTGCTGGTCATACTTCTTCATCTCCACCAGTTTGACCACATGGCTATACAGTCCGGGCGGTTCAAACTGGCCGTAGGCCTTTTTCCGCAGGTGGAAGATGGCCAGGCGGGCAGCCAGATACTGATAGTCCGGAGCCTGGGCCGAAATCAGGTCGGCAGCGGATTTGATCAGTGTTTCATGGATATCCGTGGTCTTGATGCCATCGTAGAACTGTATGTGAGACTTAAGTTCAACTTCAGAAACGGAGACGTTGTCCAGGCCCTCGGCTGCCCATGTAATCACTTTATGGATCTTCTCAAGATCCAGTTGTTCCTTATCTCCGTCACGCTTGGTGACCAGGATATTTTTATTCATTCAGCCCTTACCTGTGTATTCAATGAACACGCTTGATCAAGCGCGGCTATCAATGACCTTGCAGCACGCTTCATGGCCCGGTCAGACCAGCAGACAGTATTACTGCACGTGCTGTCCATCACTGTCTTATCGCCAGCCACTGTACACTGCGGTGGCTGTGAGACTATGAATCTGTCCGGGATATACCTGATGAGTCAGATCCCCGCCTCTGCGAGACAGGCTGTAGCGGCGGAACCGCGAGGCCGCGCAGCTGACAATCTGTATAAGCATTCTTCCCTGATTACCGTCCGCTCTTCCGTTATGTGCTGCTGCCAACAGTAAATCCGCTGTTTGGCTGGACTGTTGCCTGAGGCATTTCCGGTATGCCGGGTTGCTCGGGCGGCAATGTGTTACTCAGCAGCGAGGGGTACCATATATAGTGTAGCGGCCGTTTATCTACACAAGATAATGCGCAGTCGGGAGAAATTCAAGCCGATAAAACCGGGGGGGTGCTGTGGATAAGATGTGGATTTCTTTCGGTGTTGGTGCCCACTAACTCCCGGGTAACTTTTTCAGACAGAACGAGAAGTTTGCAAGCTCAAGATGGGATTTTGTCAAAATAAAAAAATATTCTGAGTCCGCTTCGGAGAAAAAAATCATGAATACTCTGGCTTCCGGACGTTGATTCAGAAATGTTTGGGCCTGCTCCGGTTCCGGGGAGGACGTTCGATCGTCGGTAGTGTAACATCTACGGCCCATAAACCATCAGATTGCCAGTGAAGTGCCGGTTTTTTGCCGCTTTCAATATTTCGTCTCTTAAACCCTGGGGTGTAAAACAATGGCTTTGGATAATGCAGAAACGGGTCGCATCCTGATTGTTGAGGATGATGAGCGTCTGGCAACCCTGACCCGTGAGTATCTTGAAAATAATGGCCTTCAGGTGTCGGTGGAAGGTGATGGTGGTAAGGCCGTTGAACGTATTTTGAGTGAGCGCCCCGATCTGGTGGTACTGGATCTGATGCTGCCGGGGGAAGATGGGGTGTCCATCTGTCGCCGGGTGCGAGGCCAGTATCATGGTCAGATACTGATGCTGACTGCCCGCACCGATGACCTTGACGAAGTGCTGGGGCTGGAAATGGGTGCGGATGATTATGTTGCCAAACCGGTCCGTCCAAGAGTATTGCTTGCCCGTATAAGAGCCCTGCTGAGAAGGGGCTCGGCACCGTTAGAAGACGAGCCGGAAGTGCAGAATAGCCTTCGCTTTGGCGCGCTGGTGGTTGATAACTCCATGCGTGAGGCCTGGCTGGATGACCAGAGCGTCGACCTCACCAGCGCTGAATTTGATCTGCTCTGGCTGCTCTGTTCAAATGCTGGCCGGGTGTTGAGCCGGGAAGAGATCTTTGCCCAGTTGCGCGGGATTGAATACGACGGTCAGGACCGTTCCATCGATGTCAGGGTTTCACGCATTCGCCCCAAAATTGGCGACGACCCGATGCACCCTCGTCTGATCAAGACGGTGCGCAGTAAAGGGTATCTTTTTGTGAAGAGCATGTGACAAATGAGTAAGTTGCTGGCATAGCGTCATGAGCAGTATTTTTCTTCGTATCTATGGCGGCCTGCTGTTTTCCCTGGTTCTGGTCTCAGTGCTGTCTGGCATAGTGGTCACTATTGTCAATGGTGTTCGATTGGCCGAGTACCGGGAAGATATGGCCCGAGGGACCTTCCGTCTCGTCTCTGAAGTACTGGCCGCCATGCCAGAAGAGCAGCGGCATAAGTGGCTGGGAGAGTGGGGACATAAACTGTCGATTCCTTTTTCAATGTTGCCTTTGGAGCGATCCGACTTCACACCTAAAGAGATTGAGCAGCTCTCTTTAGGGGGGATTGATGTTCAGATGCTGACGGAAAAGGCCGCAGTTATTACCGCCTTGATTGATGACCGGTGGTTGTTGCAGGGACGGGTGGCGGAGATATCTGAACAAATGGCAAGTGGTACCATTGTTTTTCTCAGACACCTGCTCAGCCATTACTCTGCGGATGAGCGAGTGACGGTATTGGCTCAGCGATCCGGAGAATCGCTGAGCTTTCCTGTGTCCATTGTTCACTCCGCTACGTCGTTAACGCCCCTGCAAAACACCCAGTTGCAGCAGGGCAGTATTGTGACTGTGTTGAACATCAGGGATGAATCGCTCCAGCTCTATGCCCAGATGAAGGACAGTGATCAGATACTCCATCTTGGTCCATTGAAATTACTGAACCCTTATCCTTTTAAACTGATCCTGACCCTGGGGCTGTTCGTCTTGATCTCTCTGAGCCTTGCCATCTATATCCTGGTCAGGGGAATGGAGAAGCGGCTGCGAAAACTGGAAAGAGCGGCGACACGCTTTAGCCGGGGAGACTTTGAAGTACGGGTTAATGTTGGCGGGGCGGATTCCATTGGTCGCCTGGCCATGGCGTTTAATGCCATGGCCGACCATATTCAGCGTCTGCTGAGTCTGCAAAAAGAGATGATTCATGGCGTATCCCATGAATTAAGAACCCCCGTAGCAAGGTTGCGCTTTGGCCTGGATTTGATTGCCGATGCCAGAACACAGGAAGCGCGGGAGGCCCAGCTGGAGGGCATGGACCAGGATATCCAGGAACTGGATCATCTGGTGGATGAGTTTCTGACCTATGCCAACCTGGAGCAGGGAACCCCGACCCTCCGTTTGAAACGTCATGACGTTGATAAAGTAGTGGCCCAGGTGGTTGGCGAGCATCTCAGATTACAGAACCGGGTTGAGATCGAGCATATTCCCTGCAATGTGTTAAACCCGAGGCGGTTTGTCGAAATTGACCGGCGCTATATTCATCGGGCGATACAGAACCTGGTAGGCAATGCCTGTCGCTATGCGGACAGTAAAGTTCAGGTGCGTTTTTCATCCACCCAGGACACTTGTCGTATTGATGTGGATGATGACGGGGCCGGGATTCCGGAAGAGCAGTGGGAACGGGTATTTTCTGCTTTTTCCCGACTGGACGACAGCAGAACACGCAAGTCAGGAGGCTATGGTCTGGGGCTCTCAATCGTCCGGCGGATTATGTACTGGCATGGGGGGCGGGCGCTGGTCAGCCACAGTCCCCTGGGGGGAGCCCGGTTCAGTCTGGTCTGGCCCAGGAAGCAGAGGCATTAAAGTTTCTGATGTTTCCGGGAACGTCTCCCCGGGAACATCAAGAAGATCTTGAAGAATTTCAAGAAAGTCCTCCTGGACGCCTTCCTCTTTGAGAATATGGAAGGCAACGTTCTGGGTTGAGAAGCCGGGTTTCAGGACATAATCATAGTGCAGGCGGCCTTCACTGTTGATCTCAGCGCTGACATGAAGATTTTGAAACCTGTCCGGGAACTGATCAGCCAGTGAGGCCAGCCGGGCATAGTGGGTAGAAGAAATGCTGATCGTCCCGGGTAAATCGCCAATCGATTTTATATAGGTGAGTGCACCGATCTCCCCTTCTTCAGGGCTGGTATTGCTGAAAATTTCATCCAGAAAAGCAATGCTGAACTGACCAGTCTCCAATGCGCGTAATGCCTCCAGCAGCTTGATAGCGCGTTTTGATTCTGCGCTGAAACTGGAAACGCCAGTAATCATTTCAGGCTCAATGACGGTATGAATAAAGGAAAATGGTGTCAGTTTAAAGGACGCAGCCGGAGATATACCCAGTGTCTGCGCCATAATGACGTTGAGTGCAGCAGCAATCATGGCATTGGATTTTCCTGCAGCATTCGGCCCGGTAATAATGATATTGGTCGGTGCTATGGCGTGGTTGGCGGCAAGGTCATTGGAAACCGCAATGGCAGGGGAGAGCAGAGGGTTCCAGAAGCCCTGAAGCTCGATACCCGGTTGTGCTGATACTTGATATTGTGCAAAGCACAACGGATTATTTTCCCGGTAAGAAGACGACCGCAGCAGCTTGGCAACGGTCAGCCAGGCATCAATCTCACCGGTGGCCTGCATAATCCTGATCAGTGGGATGTGGTTTCGGCGCAGCAGCATCAGGCTTCTTTTGTAGCGTCCCATGTTGGTTACCAGATAGGTGAGTGTGTCGGGTGTTTTCTCTGGCGCATCGTTTAACAGTGTGGCTATCTCCTGAATCTGGGTGGAATTGCGAAATTTCAGGAAGCCGCTGTCATGGTCCAGAATATCCTCAAGGGCCGGGTGATGCCGGGCCAGTTGCTTTAGTTCTCTGGCGCTGGCCAATGCTCTTCCGGGTCTGCGGCTGCGCTCCATGACAAACGTGTAAGCGGCCCGATTATCCTGAAAGAGCCAGTATGATTGATAAATGGCGATCATTTGCAGTACCGCAAAGCTACCGAAGGTGAAAATTTTGACCGGTGGTGGAAGCCCCTGAAAGTGATCGTGCATTTCAGAGATGGCCAGGTTCATATTGGCTGGCAGGTTGATGGCTGAATTGAGAAGCCCATGAATAATCCCGTATTGCGAGTCAAACTTGCCAAGCAGCGTCGACCCGATCAGGCCGATAGGTACATTCAATGCACTCATAACACTAATGATGTCGTTTAATCGGCGGGCAATCTCTTCATAGAAGGCATCGGAGGTGAGCCCCGGAATGTATGTCTGGTAATCAATCTCATCAAAATGGGGGCTGTTCACGGCATCAGAAGGGTCGAGCAGGGCAATGAGTCCATCTTCATCCGCGGCATAGCGGATCAGTTGCTCCTCAATCTGAAAGATGACTTTGGGGTGATCCAGCAAGTATTGAAGTGCGTTTTGGCGTTTTTCAAGAACCTCTATATCCGTAATTGGGGATATCAGCAGGTTGGCCAACATAATTTCACCCGCGACCGTCATCGGAGAGCCTAAATTGCCGAGCAGGCTATGTCCGGGGTTTTGTACGGTGCCACTGAGAATATGCAGGTCTTTAACGGCATGATGGGTCATTATCTCGTTGCCCGTTTTATGAGTACGGGAAAAATTTTGCAAAAGAATGCTGCGTCTTTCTCCCGGGGACAGAAGAATTTCAGGTAACTCCTGTTTCTGGTTACGCGAGTTTATGGCGTTTTTGTATTTATCTGCGGAGTGGATTTTTGCCAGGTGATCATGTATCAGCTGATAAGTGTTGGTGATCTCCATGCCTGCGTCAGCATTAAGACTTGCGCTAATGGTTGTGATTAACAGGAATATTAAATAATCAGTGGCTCTTGATTTCATTGGGTATTTTCGATGGACAGTTTTTATTGTTTAACATTTCATGTTGCACATCAGAGGCCTTTGGGTAATCAGGGTTACAATCCCGGTTTTTTAGGCCAATGAGCGGATTTATTGTCAATTGAGCAACTCATATCCCCTTAAGCTTGTGTAAAAATAGATGAGAAGCCATAGTCTCGCCATACACTGATGATGTGATCCATTTCAAGCGATTGATCGAGAGAGTAAAGCATGTCATTCCGTCTGGAGATGAAGGTTCGCGACTATGAGTGCGACCTGCAGGGAATCGTCAACAACAGTGTCTATTTCAATTATCTGGAGCATGCACGGCATGAGTTTCTGCACGCTAACGCTATCGACTTTGCCAGTCTGGCTGCAGAGAAAATTCATCTGGTGGTGCTGAGAAGTGAGATGGATTACAAAATGTCGCTGGTACCTGGGGATGAATTTTATGTAGAAGTAGAACCCGTGCGACTTTCCAAACTGAAATTTGGTTTTAAACAGAAAATCTTCCGGAAACGGGATAACAGGCTGGCCATCGATGCGCTGGTTATTGGTACATCAGTGAACGCTAAAGGGCGGCCTTTTCTATCAGAAGACATTGACCGGGTATTTCCACTGGCATGACAAAGGATAAAAACGTCAGCGCTTGTCTGACGTTTCTGATCGTTATTTGTTCAGCAGTTTCCTTCCGGCAAAATAATCCAGACTGACATAACGTCCGGCTCCCTGGAAAACCAGCACCAGCAACATCACCAGGTAGGTGGCGGCAAACTCAATGCCATTGTTCAGAATCACCGGCTTGCCAAACTCGGTAATATAGTGGTAGCGGCCGGGATGGTTTGACTTCAGCCAGCCCAGAAACCCATTCAGTCTTTGGGTTGCTTCAGCGGCGTGTTCATTGGCAGCAAAGCTGCCCGGGTCAGCAATGGCCTGCCAGCCATGGGGCCAGTGCACCGCGAAAATAGCCACCAGCATAGTGATGATCAATGGGACTGAAATCAACCGAATGCCCAGGCCGGCCACCAGCAGCACAGCGCCGATAATCTCTGTCCAGGTCGCCAGTGCTGCCATCAGCCAGGGGAAGGGGAGGGCCAGTCCATGCTCAAACCACATCACAATATCGTCAAAGTGCGCCAGTTTGTTGGTGCCGGCAATCCAGAAGATGGGGGCAAGGTACAGGCGCAGGGCCAGCAACGGAAGCCCATCAGCGTGATGGAGGTAACCTGCTGTTTTTTGGTAGAGTGACAGGATCTTATTCATGGCTGATTCCCTGGATGTTCTTATTGAGTTATTCACTCAACGTTTCAGCCGTGGGATTGTTACAGTGTGCAGGTTATTTTTTCATTCCGGGTTTGTAACGATATGGACGATGAAGCGTTAATAATAAAACAGGCACAAAATGGTGATCAGCAGGCGTTTACAGTGCTGGTGAAGCATTACTATCGCTTGATGCGCTTCGTTGCCCTGCCGATTGTGGGCGAAAGTGATGCCGATGAGATTGTCCAGGAAGCCTGGTTGACGGTGCATCAGAAACTGCCTCAATGGCAGCCCAGAGGCAGTTTCAAGGGATGGTTGCTGACCATTACCGCCAATGAAGCCCGTTCCCGCTATCGTCGGCAGAAACGTGAGCTGCTGTCCGATGCTCCGGAAGAAGCGCCGCTGGCCCATCGTTTTAAAGAAGATGGCCATTGGCAACAGCCGCCTTCCAACTGGCACATCGATGGGCCGGGGGCGCTATTGGATAAACGGGAACTGATGGACTGCCTGAACCATAAGATCACCATGTTGCCGGAGAAGCAGCGTCTGGTGTTTGGCTTGAAAGATTTCAGCCAGATGTCACTGGATGATATTTCCGGTTTTATCGGTGAGTCCGCAGCCAATGTCAGGGTTCTGCTGCACCGGGCGCGGGCAACGCTGTATTCCGGTATTGAACAGTTTCAGGAGACAGGCCGATGTTGAAATGTCGGGATATCGAGCAAATGGCGGGTCAGCTTCAGGATGACGAGCTGAACTGGCGACAGCGTCTGAGTATGCGAATGCATTTGATCATGTGCCACCATTGCCGACGTTTTCTCAAACAGTTTGCCGCCATTAAAAAGCTGGCAGAGCACTCCGTCAGTGAACCGGCGTCTGATGATGAAGTGAAGTCGGTCATGGATAAAATTAACGGTTCACCCTGGGAGCCTGACCGAGAATAGACTGCCCTACGCGGCAACTGCTCTCCTGCGTTGCCCTAGCTCCTGCATCCATGCAGTCGTGCGGTGGCAGCAAATTGGTCTAAAATCCGCTTTTGTTCGGCAAATAGCCCCGCTATTCACCTCACAAAACCGAATTTTTATCCTCAATTTTCTGCCATCCTCGCTACGGGCGCTATTCTCGGTCAGGCTCCCAGGGGTAGAGTGCCCCTGGGTTTTTTAGTCATAACTGTCGAATATTATTCTTGCTTTAAAGCCTTCCCACAATCAAACCCAGTTGATAAAAACGCATCAATGCCTGCTCAGCATAAGGCTTGACCCGGGTTCGCTCGGCCACCGTCAGGTGTTGCAATGTCTGCTTGATAAGCTGCTCCTGGTTCACCGGCTGATCAAGGGTGGAGGCAGTTTGAAAAAGCTGCCAGGCCAGTGCATCCACCGTCAGAAACCGCGTTTCATTTTCCTGACGGTAAACAATCAGCAGGGTTGGTTGTTCGGGAGCGGCCTGTGGTTGAAAGTCACGGCTGATTTTATGGACAGGGTATTGGTAGGCGGCGGCCACGGCATTAACCGACCATATCAGTGCATCTTCACAGTCTGAAAAAACCGCGATTGCTGTGGCGGCTGGTTCGTCCTGTTCATTGCCCAGCAACAGGGTTTCCAGCCATTCATAGTGGGCCAGTTCCCGGAGGAACGGTGGCAGAGTGTGGGACTTATCAGTCACTGGATTAGTATTAAGCCAGGCCAGAAACTCCCCGGAGATATCAATAAAGTAGGGGGAGCTGGCAGGGTGATCGGCAATAAAGCGATCCACCAGATGATTGAACGCCTCCTCCGGCAATAACTTTTTCAACACCGGGAAGCCTTGGCTGACAAAGTTAGATATATTGTTTCGGATCAGCCGGGAGTAAACGGCAAAGCGTTCCGGCTTTATCTGCTCAAATGGATTATCAGTCTGATGACGTATAGCCTCGGTAAACTGCTGTTGAACTATCTGGAAATCATCCACAGGCGTACTCCTTCTGCTGATGCATCACAGAGTGCTGAATCCGGTGTATGGAATCGAGCTCTTCAACCAGTTTATCCAGTGGCGGAATATTAAAGTCCCGCTCCAGTAGCGTTGGGAAAACGCCGTGGTATTGGTAAGCTTTGCCAAGCAGCTGCCAGACATCATCGCGAACTGGTGCGCCATGACTGTCGATAATAAGGTCCGGCTGCTCAACATAATGACCGGCAATATGGCCGTAGCTGATACGCTCAGTGGGCAACTGCCTCAGAAACGTATCTGCGTCATAACCATGATTGACGCTGTTGACAAAAATATTGTTGATATCCAGCAGCAGCTCACAATCCGCCAGTTCCAGAACCCGATGAATAAACTCAATTTCCGGCATCTGTTGCCCGGGAGCGCAGTAGTAAGAGACGTTCTCCACCGCAATGGGCTCACCCAGAAAGTCCTGGGTCTGTTTTATCCGGTCCGCCACGTAATGTGAAGCCGCTTTGGTAAAGGGAATAGGCATCAGGTCATAGAGATGCCCCTGGTCAGAGCAGTAACTCAGGTGTTCGGTGTAACGAACTACCTGATGCGCCTGTAGAAATGCCCTGATATCGCGCAGCAGATTCATATCCAGCGGTGTCGGACCACCCAGTGACAGGGAGAGACCGTGGCAAACCAGCGGTGTCTGATCGAGAATCTGCTCCAGCAGCTCGCGTCTCTGTTGCGGCGCTTTAATCCAGTTTTCCGGAGCAACCTCCAGAAACTGAACAGAGGAGGGCACCTTTTTGGCCAGGCTCTGAAGATGCTCCCGGCGCAGGCCAAGGCCTGCACCGCTGAGTGAAGGAACAGGCTTCATCAGGCGGCTCCGCACTTGCCTTCGCCGCATTTGCCTTCTTCATCCTTGCTGGCTGATTCGCCGCACTTGCCTTCACCGCATTTGCCTTCGCCCGCTTTCATGGCACTGTCGCCACCGCATTTGCCCTCACCACACTTCCCTTCGTCCGCTTTGGCCGATGCCGAAGATGCACCACATTTGCCTTCACCACATTTGCCCTCATCCACCTGTTTTTCCGCCAGCACAATGCCCTCATAGCCCTGGCTCAAAGAGCTGATGGAGCCGGTCATATCGGCACTGACGGTGACGGATGCAGCGGAAACCAGAGTGGCAGCAACCAGGTTGGTCAGTTTGTTGGTTTTTGTTGTCATGGTGACTCTCCTGTCGTTTTTTAACCGACCGCAAAGTGCGGACTTATCAATACAACGGGAAAGTCGGTGGGATGTTACAGATTCGTTGAAAAAAAATGGAAAAATAATTTCAGGCCGGTGGTTCCGGCCTGAAAGGGCCTTTATAAAAGGCCAAAGCGGAAAATAGTTTTTTCCTGATAGGTTTCACCGGGATTCAGCCGGGTTGAAGGAAACTCCAGCCTGTTGGGGGAGTCCGGAAAATGCTGGGTCTCCAGGCAGAAACCTGCCCGCATACCATATTGGCTGCCACCCCGTGCAGGCTCACCTGCCAGATAGTTGCCGGTATAGAACTGCACTCCCGGTTGAGTGGTAAGTACCTCCAGGGTACGACCACTGTCTGGTTCTTCTACTCGGGCGACAGGTGTCAGAGCGCGATCATTCCCCCTCTCCGTCCAGATAACCCAGTTATGATCGTATCCCCTGGCCTGCTTCAGCTGAACAAAGTCTTGGGCGATATCCTGACCAATAGGCTTCATAGTGGTGAAATCCATGGGGGTGTTAATGACTGGCTCAATCTCACCGTATGGAATGGACGTTTCATCCGTTGGGGTGAACTGGCGGCAGTGCAGCAGCAGCCGGTGGCTGAGACAGTCGTCACTGCCATTAAGGTTGAAATAAGCGTGGTTGGTCAGGTTAACCACGGTGGGGGCGTCCGTCGTTGCCCGATACTCAATACCCAGCTCATTCTGGTTATTCAGGGTGTAGATCACGTTGACACTCAGGTTACCGGGATAACCCTCTTCACCATCTTCTGATTCATAGTTAAGGGACAGTGTGCTTATGTCGTCACTGGTCTGGGACTCTGCCCGCCACAGGTGATGATCAAACCCAACCTTGCCACCATGCAGGTGATTTGGTGCATTGTTGCAGGCCAGCTGAAACGGTTCACCCTCAAGTTCAAATTCTCCCCTGGCGATACGGTTGGCATAACGGCCAACAATGGCACCAAAATAAGCACTGGACCGCTCGTAATCCGCCACCGAATCACAGCCCAGGGTGACTTCGCCCATATTGCCTGCTTTATCCGGCACACGAATGCTCTGGATAATACCGCCCATTGTCAGGATGGTGACTTCCATGCCTTGCTGGTTACAGAGCCGGAAGGCATACACCGGTTTACCGGAGCGAGTGGCTCCAAACACTTCCTGAAAAATCTTCATAAATACGCCATTGCCCTGGAAAACAAATCGCCAACTTTCATAACCCAACTTGCAGAGAAAGTGGAGTGAGGTCTGAGGAGTGTTCACATGGAAAATTGTGAACATCCCTGGTAGGTAAAGAAAAATTCTCGCAGTCAGCGTTATCACCAAAGATAGCTATAGTATCCAAGGCTTGTATATCAATTCACTGATGGACGTCATGCCCGTGGGTATTTTTAGCACATTTTGTAACCGCTGATCGTATGCCAGTGCTGCTTGGTAATGACTACACCATCGGGCAGGGGAGATACGATTATGGCCCGGCCTGTTGCACCACCGGATCGCATTGGTGCGTCATGGCGTGAACAGCGTAATGTAGCCACTGATGTTCTCCAGCCATTGCGACATCGGCCTCTATGCTCTATAACTATTAACTCTGGGGGCGATTCGGATTCGACGACGGTATTGAACCCTGAGGTGCATGCCGAGGGCGTAGTGGTTCTCGTTAATCAAAACACTACAAACCTATTAGTTGCCAATGATAGCAACTTTGAAGCTGCAGCAGCCGCTGCTTAATCGTACTTAACACTACGAAGCTTCCAGTCTAACCGGCTCGTCTGCTGGCCGGTATTCAGACTGTCATCGTAAGCGGGCTCGCCACGATCAGCAGGTCTCTGGCTGACGGGTTAAAACCTGTGAGAATCGCACTGAAGAACCCCGACCACTGGGTCGCTACGGTGTAAAAACTAAAGGTGGATCTAAGCATGTAGAGCCAAAGGCTGAGAGCTGGCGGACGCGGGTTCAAGTCCCGCCGCCTCCACCACATATAAACCTCGTAGGTTATTCATCTACGAGGTTTTTTTATGGTTGACCAGAAGGTAGTTTTGTCTAATCGTTCAGAAAGTGTCCAACCGGATTTTTTTGAAGTGAGTCGGATTGGCTCAATACACACAAATAGAAATAATTTATACACTGGTGATTCATGAGAACCAATATTTCAATGGCATGAAGCTTCCAGACAGAAAGTGCTGGGTATTCAGCGTCGGAGCCGACCACAGCGACAACCCCTATGGCACGGTGGATATTGAGAACATTACTGAGACAATTGTCGAATTGCAGCATCATAAAACCTGCATGCCCTGTCGTGTAGATATTTGCCAATTTCGTACATTTTGTAATGGCCAACACTGGCACCAAAAACAACTAAAGACAATACAAGTGATTGTTCATCAATTATTGAATCATCTTGCTTGAGTTCCAGATACTTAAGGTATGCTTCGGGAGTCGTACGCTTGGCAAAATAATTCTCGGCGGGTGAACTGTAAAAAGCATTGATCTGATTGCAAATAGCGACGGTTGCCACTCCAGTACACACTGAGAAGATGCCTTTTTTAATCAATTCAGCTGATGATATTGGTGATAATGCAGGAGGCATTTGCAGATTGGCTGAAATTGCAGAGTTGTTGACAGGTCCCACGGTATAACCTCGATTGAAATGACAAATTATTGATTTTTTTATCTGTGAGATCAGGCAAAGTAGCTGCATGTCCGGTTGTATATGGATTTAGCTATGGACGTACCAAGGTTATACAAATCAGTCAGGCCACCACTGGCAGAAAATATGACTATCGGGATTAACACATCCTGGACAGTAATGCCAAAATCGTTGAGTTTAATGTATTCAAGACGTTGACCATGAGGCAGGTTATCGAAAGCAAAATTCCTGGCAGGCAATTCATGCTTCCGGCGAATTTCATCACAGGCAAAGGCGGTAACAAATCCAGCTTGAACTGAGAGATTGGCTTTTAATCCAACCTTACTCAACTGTGAAAATATTGTAAGAGTCTCCGAATTCCGTGGTGGTATAGTTGCCACGGAATTATTGGCAGTAGAGAGCGTTAGCATTTATGAACCTCTAATCGAATTTTTTAGGATTATTTGACTAAACAAATATTGACCACGCTGACAGAAGTAAAGTTCAATCCAGCGTATTTTTTTATAAGCCTTAATCTTGCCTGTGCAAGACAGCTCAAAGCGAATAGTCAGGCAGAATGGCGAATTATGGCGTTAACAGAACAATCGTTCCGTATATGAGATGTGCATCAGATATATTGATTTGTTATGCCTCCTTACCCCTCTTTTAGAAACAGCTTCGATGGAATCGCATTTTTATGGTCAAAAGAAGTATGTATCCGACCTTCACCACCCCTTGGTAACATTTTGATTTTAAACGATTAAAAATCGTGCCAACCATATATTCGAATAGAATATATGCTTCAAAATCAAATGATTACGTTATTTTGGTGGTGAAAGTGGGATGTATAAATCTAGGACTAAAACTATATGAATCCAAGTTTTTGGAATTTGAGGTGTTGAGAGACAGCGGCATCACTGACAGTGGGCTGTCCCAGTTTATGAAAGTGGTGCAGGCGCTTCAGAGCGCCTTACTATTCATGCTCAAGAATATGAGAGATGTGGTTTGATAGTGGAGTGTTATCATGAACTGTCTTTATTAGATTCTCTACTTCCTGAAAAGTCCTCCCCGAATAAATGGCATCAACTCTTAAACCAGATGGATCTCCTTTAAATAAAACATTGTTGGGATTATTTGGATCTTCTACAATATTACAGGCTTTACGAGGTGCCATAAGAAATACATGCCCATTTTCAAATAACCCTGTGAGCAAAGGGTATACTTTATCACTGTATTTAAGGGTTGTGTTACTCAGATTCATAATTGCATAGAGATTTTTTATATTTACTTGCTTTGGCTCATAATTAAGCCCTGAGCGGTGGTCATATTCATAACGTGTATAAGAATGTTCAAATATGCCTGAGTTGTAAATTGATATAAAATTCTTATATTTATCAGGATTTGCTATTGCTTCCATATTCTTGAATTGAATTGGACGCTGTAAATCTTCGATAGCCCTTTGATCAATAGATTTGTTGGTATTATGGCATGTCTGCTCCAGTTGGAGTTCGTCAGGCTGAGCCAGTTCATTTGCGTTAGGTTGAATCGCCTCAACTGGCAAATAGTTGAAATTGCCAGGTTGTCGCTGTTGGTCTTCTGTTGAGTTTGCTGATTGCGGTAGAGCTTTGGGCAATAATTCTGTTGGATTATTTGAAATATTGGTTAGCATAAGATCGTCATTAAATTTTATTTACCTATATTTTTGATCCTAAGTTTACAAAAAAGTTCCATTTACGGAAATTTCCTGGCTGCTACACAGTTAATAGTCCAATTCCCTGTTCCCTCTTAACCATTCCCTCACAAACTGTTTTATTTCAGCCAGCAGATTTGACTCACTTATCTGACAGCATTCCAGTTGTCCGAAATCGCAGGTAACCCCATTGCCTTATATATGCAGTTACTCCCTTTTTCCTGATTAAAGCAGTCAAGAGCCAGTGGATTTCTCACCTTTACAGGGAAGGCCTGCCTCTGATCACTTCTGCCAACCACAAGATAATAGCCACCTGTCGGTTTGTCATGGAACAAGGCAATGACCATGCTTTTGATGTGCTCGGCCCTGGCCCTTTCAACGCTGGTGGTTGGTCGTTTTGTGTTTGTCCCGGCTCCTTCAACGATCTGTTTCAGTGTGGATATAACGTCTGAGCCAAAAAGTGTCTCCAGAAATGTGTGTCTTTGCTGAGCTGTGAATAGTTCCAGCCGCTTGCAGTCTCTGTAATCAAATAAGGGCCTGCCAATGAAATCGTCGTACATCGCCTTGGCCATAAGCTCGAACTCCTGATCAGCAGGAGATGCTTTGCGCTCCTGGTCATATCCCCAGCCGAATGGATATTGCTTCAGCTTAAAGAGTCGTAATATATCATCGGCGTATTTCCGGACACATTGGCGCTGACTCTCTGAGTGTCTGGAGGCTCCTTTGTCAAACTCAGCCAAAAATTCCCCGCGAGTCCATTTTGCCGGATCCCCTTTGACATCCCAGCTTTTTGGAAAGACCACTGATTGTTTCAGCAGGTGCAGCATTGTTCCATCAATATTGCCCCCGTTGCCAGGCACTTTTTTATTGTCTGCTATTTCAGAGAGTTTTCTTGCCGAGGGTGGAGCAATCTTTTCGGCAATCTGGCGGTAGCCTACGGTTTGTGAAAACTTGTGGACACATTCGCTGGGTTTCATGGCCTGCTGTTTGACCCGGTTAAGATCACTGACAATGGCTTTTGATTTTTCTGCACAGCGCTCTTCCAGAAATTGATCCAGCTCTTTTCTTTCAGGCTCGCTTTGACAGTTTTCTACAAACTTCAGCACCGCATCTGCAATAGCCATATCCCCCTTAAGCTTGCGGATGTCGGCGATTGATGGGTAGGTTTTGGTGACAGTGACAGGCTTTGCTGTTTCCCTGGCAACAGCTGGTTTGCTGGTGACAGGTTTTGCTGCGGGCTGTGGAGTAGATGGTTTCGACCTCACTGGCGCTGGCTTTGTCTCTTCTTCTTTGTTCTTTTTGGACTGTTCAAGGAATTTCCACCCCTCTTCAAGTGTTCTGTCTACCTCCTCCATTTCCTTATCTATGGCTTCGCGGCGCTTTCTTTCCACTTCTGACTCTTTTTGGCCATCATTATTTGAGTCTGGCTCATTGACACCAGAATCAGAGCCCGGGTCTCTGCTCTCTGGAGCAGAAGGGATAGAAACTCCAGAGTCTCTTACCAGTGCGTTTACTTCATTGCTCATGAAGTTAAAAGCGGAAAGTGTCTGTAACCTGCGAAGAAGGGATTTATCGGTATCCGATTCAACCTTCTCCAGAGCATCTTTAAACGTGGGGTTACTGAAGGCTTCCGATATGCAGGCAGTTCTGACGTCGTCCATCAGCATGCCCAATTTCTCGGTCATTTGTTCGATCGCATGCTTGATGATTTCGCCCTTTGCTTTCATTCCTGCTGGCATTTGTCTGTCGAGCTGATACACGCGTCGTACGAACTCAGTAAAATGATGTGCTGCTTTTTCCTTATCGGGAGAGACAAAGTCGTGAGCCCTGAAAGTAAATAGCTCTTTTAATTCCAAAATGGCTTTTTGTCCCTTCCCCTCTCTGATTTTTCTCAAATTCTGGGAAAGTTTAATTTCAAACGTCTGATAACCCTGATCAGGTAATTCAGGAATAAAAGGGAGTGCTATATCTTCATCGAACAGTTCATCCAGCTCTGAGTCTGAAATTTCAATCTCATCGGCTTGCTTCCGGGAAGGTGGCTCTTTAGGCCTTTCCGGCTCTTTAGGCCTTGCCGGTTCTTTAGGCCTTTCCAGCTCTTTAGGCCTTTCCGGCTCTTTCCTCTTCTTTTTGGGTGCTGGTTTTTCCATCTCTGGCATCATCATGCCGAACAGTTTTTCATGTTCCAGGCAGGAAGCCTTGTCAGCCCGCCTCGGGAGAAAAGTGTGTACTTTGCTGACAACCTGGGGGTTGTACTTGTCGAGGCTTTTCCGGGTGGACGCAAAACTCTTACTGAAATTAAATGGTTGGCCTGGATCTTTATCTCCCCGGTGGCAAGTCTGTTGCTCTGTATGGGCAGAGTCACTGCCACGGCGGGCAGCAGAAGAATGTGTGTCCAGTTTGTATAGAAAGAGCTGGTTATTAGTATCCACTTGATAATCCCTGACTTAAATAACTTGAGTTAATTAAAGTTGGAGTTTTGTGAGTCCAAAAAATTCAATTTCAGCTCAGGGAATTCATCATTAATTTATAAATTACTGAATAAAAAAGTTATTTTATACTCCTTTGGATGCGTTTAAATGACGGTTTATTTGGGATAATAGTACCTATTAGCTCTCCGCAGGGGGGCAATTCTCAAAACTAACTGGATGCAGGAGCTAGTACATCATTTCGATGAGATTGATATGTACAATCTCCGTTCACCCTGAGCGGAGTCGAAGGGTGATTGGCACAGTCTTTATGCAGGGTATGGTGTTTAAGCTCTTCGTCCGTGCATCCTGAGCCGAAGGGCGCTCAGGACGAACGGAGCTTGGGAGTCATTGAAAAAGGAACCCATCAATTACATTGAAACCATTTACCAGAGCAACGCAGGAACAGTTGCCGAGAGTGACTGTCCACTTAATCAGAAAATATGATTTCATTTGGTTAACTACTTATATAATAAACCGCTAGAATCAACCCTCTATCGAAGCAATAAATGATTTAAATAATGAAAATCCCGGTTGCTTCCGGCCAGCTTTGCCATTATGTTTAACTGTTTTTTTATACAGTCTGGGTTTTCTGGTAAACGCAGATGCACCGATTAGCCTGTCAGATTCATTACAACCAGCAAAGCATGGAGACTTCAGGGACTTGTTACACATTATTGATGATATTCGGCAACAAGCCGCCTTGAAACTTGATCAAGCCAAACGGAGCGAGCAAGGTCAGTATATGACACCCGCTCCAACAGCTGAGCTGTTGGCGTCCATGTTTGATAATCTCAGCGGCGATATCTCATTGCTGGACGCAGGGGCAGGTGTTGGCTCCCTGACCGCTGCTTTTTTGCAAAGAGTGGTTCAGGAAGGCGATGTCAATAAAATTACCGCTACCGCCTACGAAACCGACAAGGTTTTGATTAATAACTTGCACAATAGCATGGCTCTGTTTGCCGAAGTTGCAGGGGAGCAAAAGATTCAGTGGCACAGTAATATTATCCCGGCCGATTTTATTGAGAGTGCTGTCAATCAATTGCAGGCGATTTATGTCGATGCAACCCCTATAATTCGTTACAACAAGGCGATTCTTAATCCACCTTATTTCAAGATCGGCAGTAAAAGCCGCCATCGAAAGTTACTCCAGCAGGTAGGCATCGAAACCGGCAACCTCTATTCCGCCTTTGTTGCACTTGCCATCAAACTTCTTGAGCCTGGTGGTGAACTGGTGGCCATTACCCCGCGCAGTTTCTGCAATGGCCCGTACTTTAAAGGATTCAGGGATATCCTGTTAGAGGATACTGCACTGAAGAAAATCCGGGTATTCAACAGCCGTACGAAAGCGTTTAAAGGCGACAAAGTCCTGCAGGAAAATGTGATTTTCCACCTGGTAAAGGGGGAGCCACAGGGGGATGTGGAAATTTCATCCAGCAGTTGTGCTGAAGACCCAGAACCGATTATTCGAATCACCCCTTTCCATGAAGTGGTTAATTCAGATAATCCAGACCGTTTTATCCATATTGTGACCTCAGAGCAGGAAGCCGATATCGCCGTTAAGGTGGGCGGTTTGCCGTGCTCATTGTCTGATTTGGGTCTTGATGTCAGCACCGGAAAAGTGGTTGATTTCAGGACCAGGGATAACCTCAGAATGGAGCCCGAAGCGCAGACTGTGCCACTGATTTATCCCATGCATTTAAAAAATGGTTCTATCGTATGGCCAATAAGCAATGTAAAAAAACCGAATGCCCTGCTTAACAACAGTGAAACCGCCAAACTGATGGTTCCCAACGGCACTTATATATTGACCAAACGACTGACAGCAAAAGAAGAAAAACGCCGGATTGTTGCCTCCCTCTATGAACCGTCTGTTGCTGACGTAGACGTTGTAGGCTTTGAGAATAAAACCAACTATTTTCATGCCTTGGGCAAACCGTTGCCGCAGGATCTTGCCAGAGGCTTATGGCTGTTTTTGAATAGCACCATTGTTGATCAATATTTTCGGCAGTTTAACGGGCACACCCAGGTCAACGCCACAGACCTGAGAAACTTGCGTTACCCCACAATAGAGCAGTTGCAAGCTTTAGGGCATGGAGCAAAAGGAAGCTCGCTGCCATCTCAGGAGGAGATCAATCGTCTGGTGTCGGCTATTTTATAGACAGCGGATCACGCTTGCAAAATATGAATATTTCTTGATGGGTCCTCCTGAATCCACAACCAAGTATCATCAGCAAGGTTTTTCAATCGGCCCTGTCGATCTGCCGCCTTTCTCCCAAAGAGGTTTCAGCCAGTAATCCCTTCCTTCACGATCAAGCTTAGTATTCTGGCCTCTTTGTAAGATACCAATATGTGCTCCAACGTGAGCTGTAGCTGCGCCATCTTTGAATGCTGTACCAATGGGTGCCTTACTGAACCAGTTGGAGCGGGTATCCAGGAGAGCAAAAACAGCATCCACCATGTCTGGTGTTTTTCGGTCAATTCTCTGAAGTACTTCAGCAATTTTCGTCTTTGATATTCCGGAAAACTCTTCGGGTACTGCGGTCCCTTCTTCAGAAATCAGTTTGTTTCTCAGTGCAATAGCATCGTCGACTACGCCCATGATTACTTCAACCTTTTGGCACATGTGCGCGAATTTTATCGATCTATTAGAAAGGAATATACAACGGAATACTTCTGACTAATTTACACAATAATTCGACTCAATTGCTTATCTGAGCCGCCTGGTTCCGTGTTTTTGTAAAATACTCGCATTGCAACGTATCAATGCTTGCGATTATCCGGGGTGCTCAGCCAAGGATAATCCCATTTTTCCCATATTGGGGATGGGATACCGTTTCTGAACTTAGTACCATTGTCTTCTAGTCGTCTGCTGCGCTCAGCAGAAGTAATATCAAAGGAGACGTTGCTATGGATCGTATCCATCTGGCACAGGTGCCACGAAACAACCAGGGCAAGATCAGTTACTCGTCTATCCCGTCCATGGCAGTGCGGGTGATGGTGGCTGAAGAGGAACTGTCGGTTCTGCAACGGCGGGTGAAGCGGCACCATGATGTTCGTGACCGGTTGCACATTGGTGAAGAGGAACTGGCTGGGCTGGAGGCGCATATTGCTGATTTGGAAGAGAAGTTGGTTGAGTGGCGGGCGTTACTGGCGGAGGCGTGAAAGCGGTTACTTTTACAGCCTGATGGTCACAGCCGCCAGAGTCTCTTCACTGAGAAAAATAAGACATCCACATTTTTCTTGATCATTCAGACATCTCGACTACTTTTTAAGCATCAAAAACTTAAAGATCGCTACTAAAGTCATGACGACTGCTCGGAAAAACTTGATAGACCCAGCCTGTACACCTTATTACCACTGCATGGCTCGCTGCGTTCGTCAAGCCTTTCTCTGTGGTAAAGATTCGTTTTCCGGCAAGGACTGCGAACACCGTCGCCTATGGGGGGAAGACCGAATTCAACAGCTATCGTCAATCTTTGCATTGGAAGTTTGTGCTTATGCGGTCATGTCCAATCATTACCACATCGTGCTTTACATCAACCGTAAACAGGCCAGGAGCTGGTCTACCAATGAGATTCTCACTCGTTGGTCTTCCCTATTTTCAGGCCCGATGCTGGTCCAACGATTTCTCTCTGGCGAACAATTGCGCGAGGCAGACAAGCTACGGGTGGATGAGTTTGCTGAAGAATATCGTTGTCGTTTGATGGATATCGGCTGGTTTATGAGATGCCTCAACGAACATCTGGCCAGAAAAGCCAATAAAGAGGATAACTGTAAGGGAAGGTTCTGGGAAGGACGTTACAAAAGCCAGGCGCTGCTCGACGATGCGGCTCTGCTGACTTGTATGGCCTATGTTGATTTAAACCCTGTTCGAGCCAAAATGGCGAAATCGCCAGAGACCTCTGAATACACTTCTATCAGCAAACGGACGAAATACTACTCAGCTCCATCCGGCAAAAAGCAACCTGCCAAATTGAAGCCCTTCAAAGAGCCAGGACAAAACCCTGACCATGCATTGCCTTATGCACTCAGTAGTTATTTTGAACTGGTTGACTGGTCGGGAGGAATTGTTCGTCAAGGTAAGCGAGGTTGTTTAAACGACAACATTCCCTCAATACTTAAGTTTTTCGATATTCCGCCGGATGAGTGGTTTAAAACCATGCAGTGGAATAACCGTTTCTATCGGGCCGTTGGTACGCTGGCATCACTGAAAAGTTATGCTGAAAAAATGGGAAAGTCCTGGATACATGGTCAGAGTACCAGCGCTTTGTTATTTGCAGGCTAACTTTCCGTCCGCCATATTGTTGAAGCTGAAAAAAACTCTGACTTCAGCCCCTGTCCTTCACTACGCTATAGACTCTGGCAGCTCATAAGTGAACATTTCTGAGTTCTGATTGCTTTTCTCTTCCTTGACTGTGACTTTCATTTCCGCAATTAGCGAACGAAATATTTGATTATCCTGGCTTTAAAATCTTTGGGTGTCCTTTTCTTCCCTTCAAAATCTTTGGGTGTCCTTTTCTTCTCCTTTTCTTCCTTGTCAGGCTAATGAATGATTAATCATCATTCGGCTCTTCAATCTGCATATTTCTCAGTACGCTCATGGTCACAACATCCGAATCAACCTGACGATGGGTGTAATAACGCCAGGCGAATAAAGCACCGAGACCCAGAGCAGCCGCCACCCCTATAGAAATCCCGACAATGGCCCCAGTGCTTAGGGTTGTTCCTGCCTGGACTCCTGTTACCAGGGAGGTTAATGCTGTTGAGGCTCCGGTATAATTCACCAGTCCGGTATTCAGCGTCGATGGAGCACTTGAACTTGGCAGGGAGGAGGGTGCAAACAGCAAATCCGTTGCTGTACAGTTCCCGTAACCTTTTGAAGGCTGATTAATTACCCGACAATCATTGGTCACAAATCGTTGATCAGCAATATCACACAACTGATCTAAAGAGGACTGGGACACATTGCCGACATTTTGCAACCTGCCGTTTACAGTGACGTTCACTGCCTGAACACTGTTTGTCATTTTAATAACAGAGGGGTGACTGGTAGAATAGATGAATTGATCCATCGATCCAGCAGCAATACCTCTTTCTGCATATTTACCTCTGGCAGTAATGCCGCCTCTCACCGCAATAATGTCCTCTGTTTTTCCCCCATTAAAATAACCGGTCCCAATGGCAGCATCAGCGTAATCTCCGGAGGTATTGACGAAACAGTCAATGGCCCTGGTATCAAGAACCTCACATCGAGTTTCACCCACACCAATGGCGGCTTCCGCGCCATCTCCCAGGGTCGTTACATTACATGCTATTGCTGTTGTTCCTGCTAGCAGTCCACCAGATTTACATTCACCAGCACCGATACCAGCATCTGAAAAAACTCCTTCGGTCTTCACTAAACTGTTCACAGCGGTCAACTTTTCCAGTTTGCCCCCGTCATATATTATTCCCCCACCAATGCCGGCGAAACTATCAGTCGCATCCGTTTCAACCTGACTGTCCAGAACGGTAAGATGGTTAATTCGGCCCTCAACGATTCCGGCACCAATGCCGGCGCGGGAGTGGTCACGATTTGTTTTGACCCGACTGTTGTTTACAGTCACATGTTGTATATCTCCTTCAGCCCTACCACTGACAATACCAACAGCTCCAGATTTACCAGTACTGGTCACTGAGCAATTATTGACCCCAACTTGCTCAATATAGCTATTCTCCTGCTGGTGGCTTGTTATCACACCTGCATGAGTCATCGATGCTGCGCCACGCTCGCCATCCTTGTTAGTCAAAACGCTGGAATGTTCTATCAGCAGGTTTTCCAGACGGCTTCCTTCGCCCATTTTACAGACGACTACGGAACTGTATTTATCATTACTCTCAACATGGGCCTGCTCCATGCGCAGATCACGGACAACACCATGCTTTGCAACCTTGCCAAATAAACAATGTCTCTGACCAGTGATCTTATGGCATCCGCCATCGTAATCCCCATAAAACGGCTGATCTTCACTGCCAATGGTGACATCGCAGTTGATATCCTGAGTCTGGACATAATGACCCGATAACGGGTAACTGTCATTTTGGCCAATTTGTTCCAATGTTTCCCGGTTTGGTACCGGAATCGGGCGATCCGTTGCATTGCTCGGTGGAGGTGTAGCAGCAGAAACGGGTATCTGCCCCATAGTGACCATGGCAGCAGCGGTGAGCACTTCCCGGGTCATACTACTTTGGGCGATCGGTCGGCGCTTCTCACCGGTACATTTTTGCCCGGAAAGCTCTCCCTTTACAGCATCTTTTTCTTGCATGTAGTCAATGGCTTTACCGGCAAAATTACCAGCGAAACATAATTTAGAAGCCACATCAGCCAACACTTTCACTTGCGGAACCCAGGCTCCCGCCAGTTGAGCGACTAATCCAGCACCCTGGCAGATATCATTCAGCATTGATTGGCTGGGTAGTGCAACTGGCTTTGAATCATACGGCACTGATTCATTATTATTGGCTGAAGGCTGCTGGTAATCAGGAGAGAGCGACTGAAAAAAAGGAATGACGGCAGAGCGAACAATGACACTCGAACCATTTAACTGCCCGGTATTACCCGTCCCAGTGTTCTCCTGCTCGGGAGATGTACTGAAAACGTTGCCCGGGTATGTTACTGCAGCATAATTCTTTTCGGTTGGTGTTTGCATACTCTTTCTCCAGATTCATGAGGAAAATCATAATCATTGTGATTGCTTTTAATAACAAAAGACTAATGCACGACTTTAGACGGCATCACGAGTATAAAAAAAGCAATGAAAACAACAGTCAAACGACGATATTCTGTTATTCATCTCAACGCATCCCATCTGCCGAACAGATTAGAGGAGGAGGGATAAATCGCCAATTTGAAGCAAACCAGAATTCAGCGAAGCAGTGTCGATGACCTTCAGCCCATTATCGATGGTTATAACGTGCGATAATTACTGAACCGTGAACTCGCGTATTGCCATCTTTTGAAGGGGTAGTATGCTCAGTTAAATCCAATGTTATATCGTGTTCAGGTGTTTGATGAGTGAGCAGGAACCTGCATTCTGGCAGGTAAAATCGTTAACCGAGATGACGCCCGAAGAGTGGGAGTCGCTCTGTGATGGCTGTGGTCGCTGCTGCCTCAATAAGATTATTGATGCGGATACGGATGAGATTCACACAACGGCGGTAGCCTGTCGGCTGCTGGATCTGGAGACCTGCCGCTGCAGGCATTATAAACACCGTCGCAAGTATGTGGATGACTGCATCAAGTTTACCCCGAAAACCCTGCATGAGCATTTGCCATGGCTGCCGGACAGCTGCGCTTATCATCTGCTCTACCATGGTTATGACCTGCCACAATGGCATCCTCTGAAAACCGGAAGCTCGGACTCTGTCCATGAATCCGGTTTCTCCATCAAGGGCAGGGACATCGCTTCAGAAGAAGATGTTCCGGCCCCTTCGGACTGGTTTGATTATATTATCAGGGTGAAATAAGGCGGTTTCTGAACGACTTTCAGATTACGGCCTCAGTGATTGGATGGTGTGTGTGGCACCCGCGCGGACGAAGTCAGCGTCACAGCCAGCGGTGACCAGGCTGAACCCTTTTTTTCGCATACGATCAGCGAACTGTGGCCCCATGCAATGAATGGCTGCGGGAACATTATGTTTTTTGCTGCAGGCAAGGATATGTTCGATGGCCTCCATAACGGGAGCCTCATAGTGGTCAGGTTGGGGCTGACAGCCCAGGGCGTAGGACAGGTCAAAGGGGCCAATATAGATGGCTCCCAGTCCTTCGGTGCTGAGGATATCATCCAGGTTATCCAGAGCCTGACGGGTCTCTATCATGACCATGGGCAAAATGGTCTCTTCTGCTTTTTCCGGGTAATCACTGCCTGCATAGATCATCGCCCTGCTGGGGCCAAAGCTGCGGTTGCCTTTGCCGGGGTAACGGCAGGTGGCGACAAACTCCCGGGTCTGCTCTGCGGTTTCAATCATTGGGCAGATAACGCCATAAGCACCGGCATCCAGCATCTTCATAATGATGCCCGGATCAAGCCAGGGAACCCTGACCAGCGGAGTCACCGGGGTGGTGGATATGGCTTGCAACATGGCCAGGGCTGATTCAAAGCCAATCATGCCGTGCTGCATATCGATGGTTATTGAGTCAAAACCCTGGTGGGCAATCAGCTCCGCCGTCATTGGGCTTGGATGGATAAGCCAGCAGTTGATGGCTGTCTGGTTCTGCTGGAAAAGGCTCAGTACCTGATTCTTTCTCATTGTTGATCATTGTTATCTATTTGCTGTGGTCAAAACAGTATAGCCAACGGACGAACGGGTTAAGCGGCGGCTTTTCTGTATGATAATTGATCTCAAGGCTTGTCAGCGGGGTGGAAAACCTTACACTAGCCGTTTGTCTGTCCGGAGACAGGGGCGTTCTGACGGACGCTATTTCCGGACCATCTCCGGGTTAAATTGAATATTGGCACAAAGAGTCTGTGATCGAATGACAGCCCATGGCACACTCTACGGCCTGGTTCTGGCTGGTGGTCGTTCCTCCCGTATGGGGCAGGATAAGTCACGGCTGAACTGGTGTGGCAAACCGCTTTACCAACATATAGCTGCTCTGCTGGCTGGGGCCGGGATTGATCAGGTTCTGATCAGTGGGTCCGGTTTTGCCCCGGATGACTCTGTTATTGCCGATGTGGTTCCCGGAAGAGGCCCGCTCAGCGGCATTCATGCGGCTTTACAGCGACTGCAGGATGGCGACCGGCTGCTGGTGATTCCTGTGGATATGCCACTGGTTCCTGCCGATGCGATCCGGACACTTGGCGATCAACAGCAGGCGTGCTGTTTTGCGGGTTTTAATCTGCCGATGATATTGCCGGTCACTTCAACATTGCGGCAAGCCGTTGAGCGTGCCATAACCAGTGATAATCCGAAGGACTATGCCCTGTGGCGTTTGCATCAGCTTTCAGATGGACAGACCCTGGCGCTGCCGTCATCTATGGCAGACCTTTTTGTCAACGTCAATACGCCAGAAGACTGGCATAATCTGGTTAATAAGGCGGTTGTTCAGACGTAAGATGTCGTCCATATTGCACACCTGGTCATGAGCACCCCTGAATACGATTGAAAATAGACTGGAGCGAGAATAGCCATGGCTCATAATCAGTTTGATGAGTTTATTCCTGTAAATATTGCCGTGTTGACGGTGTCCGACACCCGTACCGAAGAAAACGACACATCTGGTCACTTACTGGTTGATAGCCTGACCGCCGCTGGTCACAAACTTGTTGACAAGGCCATTGTAAAAGACGACATCTACAAGATTCGCGAAGTCGTATCCCGCTGGATTGCCAGTGATGCAGGGTCCCCAGACTGTGTGCAGGCCGTGCTGGTCACAGGCGGTACCGGTTTCTCTGGCAGAGACAGCACACCAGAAGCGCTGTTGCCTGTTTTTGACAAGCAGATTGATGGTTATGGCGAGCTGTTCCGCCAGCTTTCCTATGATCAGATCAAAACCTCCACCATCCAGTCCCGTACCGTGGCGGGCATGGCCAACGGCACCGTTATTTTTGTTATGCCCGGCTCCAATAATGCCTGTAAGACCGCCTGGGAAGGCATTATCAGGGATCAGCTGAACAGCCAGCATCGTCCGTGTAACTTTGTTGAACAATTAAAAAAGGCAGGGTAATCATGTCGTCTGCCAATAGTGCCCTCAGCCATATTGATAGTGATGGTAAGGCCAGCATGGTTGATGTTGGTGAAAAAGACATCACACGCCGTGAAGCCAGGGCCGAAGGTTATATCTACATGGCACCTGAGACACTGGCGCTGGTAAAAGACAACGGCCTTAAAAAAGGGGACGTACTTGCCGTGGCCAGAATTGCCGGCATTCAGGCGGCTAAACAGTGCAGCCAGCTGGTGCCGCTTTGCCACCCGTTGATGCTGAACTTTATCGGTGTTGAGTTTCAGCTTGAAGACGCGGCTTCAGTGAATGGTGAAGCCTGCATTCGAATTGAAACCTGTTGTCGTTTGAATGGCAAAACCGGCGTTGAGATTGAAGCGCTGACAGCGGCATCGGTTGCTGCCCTGACGATCTATGATATGTGCAAGGCAGTGGATAAAGAGATGCATATTGAAGGCATTCGTGTGCTGGAAAAGGGTGGTGGTCGCAGTGGTCACTATATTCATGGTTCAGCGACAGGTGGTGCAGCATGATTACAGTACGTTTCTTTGCCAGTTTTCGGGAAAAGCTGAACTGCGAACAGTTGACCTTGGAAGAAGGGGAGTATGCTCCCTTGCTGTCCGCATTAAAAAGTCAGTTGGCGGACCAAGGTGAAGGCTGGCGTGAAGTCATGATGAGTGAGCGTACTCTGGTTGCCATCAATCAGACCATGACTCGCCAGGATGTCACATTGCAGTCAGGTGATGAGGTCGCCTTTTTTCCTCCGGTGACCGGCGGGTGATTTTTATTTGTGGTGAAAAGTGGTGCCAAAACAAACAGGATCAGAACCTTGATTGCCATTCAAACAGAAGACTTTAGCCCCGGTCTGGAATATAAACGTCTGGAAGGGAATAAGTCATCAGGAGCGATTGTCACTTTTACCGGTACGGTTCGCGATATGAACCTTGGGGATAAGGTGGGAGGCCTGTTTCTGGAACATTATCCGGGGATGACGGAAAAAGCCCTGCAGGAAATTATCGATGAGGCCATGGCACGTTGGGAGCTTCAAACTGTCCGGGTTATCCATCGCATTGGTCAGATGTACCCCGGGGACCGAATTGTTTTTGTGGGTGTCGCCAGCGCCCATCGCAAAGAAGCGTTTGCAGCCTGTGAGTTTATTATGGATTACCTGAAAACCCGTGCGCCGTTCTGGAAGAAAGAGACGACACCGGAAGGGGATCGCTGGGTGGATGAGCGTGAGTCTGACCGGGCAGCGGCAGATCGCTGGCTTTAACCTTCGAACTCATAAAGAACACCTGCTTCATGTTAAGAACAGTATTTTTAGCATTCTTGCTCTCTTGCCTGGGGGTGTTGGTCTACGCAGAAGAACTGAAAGTGGCCGTTGCAGCAAACTTCAAACCATCGCTGGACGTTTTGGCAAAGGCATTTGAGGCAGACACCGGGCACCGGTTGTTGATCTCCTCGGCCTCGACCGGTGTGCTGTATAACCAGATTACCCACGGTGCGCCTTTCGATATCTTTCTGTCAGCAGATAGCCTCAGACCGAAGCTGCTGGAACAAAAAGGACTGACGCTAAAGGCCAGTCGACACCCTTATGCCCTGGGAGTACTGGTGCTATGGAGCCCCGGGTTTTCCGCTAAAGAAGGGAAAATCATGACCCTGGAGGATCTGGCGGTTTATCAGGGACGCCTGGCCATTGCCAATCCGGCAACGGCACCTTATGGTCTGGCGGCACAGCAGGTGCTGGAAAAGCTGGGTTTCTGGTCCTCGTTCCGCACCCGTCTGGTTCAGGGGGCCAGTGTCCAGCAGGCCTGGCAGTTTGTGGCCAGCGGTAATATTCCCGCTGGGCTGGTGGCGAAAGCGCAGCTGGTAGACCACGATGGTCATATTTTTTCGATTCCTGCAACGTTGTATGATCCGATTCAGCAGGATCTGGTTATCTTAAAGCGCACCAGGCAACCTGAGGCGGCCAGGGCATTTGTGGCGTTTATTTTGTCACCATCTGCCCAGCGCACCATTGCCAGACAGGGGTACTTCCCTGTATCAACGACAATGGCCGATAAAACAACGTCCGAAAATCGAAGGGAAGCGCTCTGAATGCTGCTCACTGCTGTCTGGGTCACGCTGAAACTGGCCACCATTACCACCGTGATTCTGATGCTGCTGGCGATTCCCATGGCCTGGGGGCTGGCCAATATGCAGAGTCGGCTAAGGCCCCTGTTGGAAGCCCTGGTGGGGCTGCCAATGGTATTACCGCCCACCGTCCTTGGCTTTTATATACTGTTGCTTTGCTCACCAAATTACGCTCCCGGGCAGCTCTGGCTGTCCCTGACCGGCACCACCGTGGCGTTCAGTTTTACCGGGCTAGTGATCGCTTCTGTTATCTGCTCAATGCCCTTTGTCGTGCAGCCTTTACAACGGGCGTTTGAACAACTTGATAAAGGTCTGCTTGAGGCGGCAGCCATGATGGGGGCCGGGCGCATGGACCGTTTCTTTAATGTGGTACTGCCCTGTACCCGCCGGGCGATGATTCTGGCGGCCTGCATGGGGTTTGCCCATACCGTTGGGGAGTTTGGTGTGGTGCTGATGATTGGCGGCAATATTCCCGGAGAGACACAGGTGCTGTCCATTGCCCTGTTCGATGCCGTGGAATCACAGCAGTTTACCGAAGCGCACCAGATTGCCGCGGGACTGATGGTGTTTGCCATGATTCTGCTGGTTACCCTTTACAGCCTTGATCGTCAGCCCGTGGCTCAATTACCCCTCCAATCACACCCTGGTCGTTATTAATGCTAAGAATTGATATTCAGCTGCCCCGGGACCGCTTTGTTCTTAGTGTTGATGAGTCACTGGATACCGATAACACCTGGGCCATGATGGGGCGTTCCGGGTGTGGTAAAACCTCTTTGCTGAGAACCATCGCGGGTTTGGAAAGTCATGCCAGGGGGCGGCTTCAGTTTAATGATGAAATCTGGCAGGACTCGGAACAGGGAATGTGGGTTCCGCCGGAGCAACGGGGCATTGGCTATATATTTCAGGAAGCCAGGCTGTTTCCCCATCTGGACGTTATGGAAAACCTCCGGTTTGCCTTGCAGCGGGCCAGAGCCAATGTTGCCATGCCGTCATTATCCGAGGTGGTTGAGCAGCTCGATATTGTGCATCTACTGGGGCGTACGGTTGATAAACTGTCTGGCGGTGAGAAACAGCGTGTGGCTATTGCCCGCACCTTATTAAGTGCACCCCGTCTTCTATTAATGGATGAACCGCTGGCGTCACTGGACTGGTCATCAAAAACAAGCATTCTTCCCTGTTTGAGAAATATCCATCAGCACTTTGGCATACCGGTTGTTATGGTGAGTCATGCCCGTGAAGAGGTGGCACGGCTGGCTGATAAACTGCTGCTTATTGATCAGGGGCAGGTTGTATCCCGGGGCGAGTGTCGTCAATTACTCAGTCGGCCAGGTTCTTTATTAACCCGGGATGACTGTGCACTGTCGATTCTGGAAGTACAGGTGGGCAGCCACGATCAGGAATATGGTTTCACTGAGCTGTTATTGGGTGACCAGAAATTGCTGGTCAATCAGGTTTCAGCACTGCCGGGAACCGGCCTGAGAGTGATATTGCCGGCTCAGGAAGTCAGTATTGTGGTGGAAGATATCCACTGCACAAGTGTTCAGAATCGAGTGGCAACAACGATTCAGGCTATTCAGGAACTGGATTCCAAAAATGTCATGCTGTTTATGGCGGCGGAAGGGCAGACATTGCTGGCGCTGGTCACCAGAAGAGCGCTGGGGTTATTGAATTTGTCGGTGGGGCAACGTGTTTTTGCCCATTTTAAAGGCTCCTGTCTGGATGTTATCTAATACTCAACGAAGGAGAGGTTTTGAATGGAAGCATGTGCTAACTTTTGACAAAGGTTTCAAGTAGAAAAAGTAAAACGCTCCCATTTTGTTTTTCTTTTGTCGTTAGCATTGGATCAAATGAAACCGGGTTTTGATTCCATTAGTCCGACCCTCATTGGATGGGAACTTCTGTGCGCCATTGTATCGTTTTGGAACTTTTTTCTACCAATGGGCTGTGCAGTGCTACTGGTTTGATTTTCTCAAGAGGGCTGGATTACGTAATTAACCAAATGAAATCATATATTTCTGACTAAGTTGTCAGTCACTCTGCGGCGTTGCAACTCCGGTCACATAGCTACGGCTATGCTCCCTACGTTGCGCCTTGCATAGCAACTGCCCACTTAGCCAGAAATATACGATTCCATTTGGCCAATTACTTACCTATAAAAAAAGAGCACCTGATGGTGCTCTTTTTCTGTTTTCCCGAAAAAGGAAAAGCTTATACTTTCTCTACGTTGGCAGCCTGAAGACCTTTCTGGCCCTGCTCAACGTCAAAGGTCACAGCCTGACCTTCAGCGAGAGTTTTGAAACCGTCACCAATGATGGCACGGAAGTGAACGAAAACGTCTGGACCGCCGTTATCCTGAGCGATAAAGCCAAAGCCTTTCTCTTCACTGAACCACTTTACCGTTCCGGTCGATTTAGACATGCAATGTCTCCTGAATATTTCTATAAAAATGCGTTGTACACGCGTTAAGCCAATGTGTAGTCACATCTTCATATATCTATTTAAGAGTAAAGCAATCAAAGCAGCATAACTTAAACTAAGAAGTGGTGTGACGATCAGGAAGTACTCAAAAAGTAAAACGATTTTTCGTTCTTCTCAATAATGGCCAATAGGAACTCTAATAGCTGTCCGAAGGGATGTCAAAGATTTTATCAAGTTTGTGAAAAACAAATTATCGGAGGAATTTTAACCACAAATCAGGGGTTGGAAGAGCCGCTTGGATAAGAAATTAATGCTTTGATTTATATAGTGTTTGTTACTTTTTGTTGACTGTTTTTCGCACTCTTGATTGGCAGTAACAGGTCATGGGTAATTGGAATAAAGTGACTGGACGATTGAATCAGGGAAGATGCTGTCAGCGCCTCAACACTGTAGACCTCAGTTTGCCGACCAAAATCCTGCTGCACCTTTTGCAATAGCAGGTCAAAGTCACCATCACCGGAAGCGAGGGCAATGGTATCGACCTCGGGTGCCCAGCTCATAACATCCAGTGTTATCCCGACATCCCAGTCCCCCTTTGAGGTGCCATCGCTTCTTTGAATATAGGGTTTCAGCTTTACTTCAAAGCCAATGGCTCGAAGAATGTCCTGGAATTGCCGCTGTTTTGGATCTCCGCGATCAATCGCGTAGGCGATGGCCTTGGTGATCTTTCTGTCTTTACTGACGAGTGCCCAGAATGCGTTGTAATCAAAGTGACTGTTATAGAACTGTCGGGTGGTGTAATAGATGTTCTGCACATCAACAAACAGCGCAACATGCTTTTCAGTCATAGGTTCTGGTCTCCCCGCGTTTGTTTGCCGCCTGTCTTATGATGATGGTGGCTGATGCTTTCTGGGCAAGATAAAGCAGTCCGCCAATGGAAAGAATCGATGCTATCACCACGACGATAACGGACAGATTACCTTGCGTCGGGTTGTTCAGTAAAGAGATCAGGTCTCTTGCCTGCATGCCTGCCCAAAGGGCAAACAGCGTTCTGGGTAACATGCCAATAAAGCCAGCGATCAGGAATGCAGGAAGGCGGATACCAATCGCGGGTAACACCAGGTTCATTAATGAAAAGGGCAGCACCGGGGAAATCCGGGTCAGAACGACCAGCGGCCACTGATGATGTTTCAGCTCCTCAAGCATCAGATGTATTCGGGAGTTCGGCGGGAGTGTTCGCATCAGCTTCCCATGATCCAGTGATTTCCCGACCAGATAACCGAGGACAGACGCTGCCGGGTAGGAAATCAGGATATAGAAAAGTGCTGTCCACCCCAGAAAATAGCCACTGATCAGGGCAATCAGCGTAGACGGTGTCAGGGCCAGCGCCATGGTCAGGGCGCTGGCTGAAAAGAGCCAGGCCCACTGGCTGATGGATAGCGTGGAAAGCATGTCCTGCCAGGTGATCGACAGTGTGGTGACCAGGGTGCTGCCAAAGAGGGAGGTAATACTGAGCAGGCCCATCAGTGAGAGTATCTGACGATTCTTTCTGAAAAAAGAGCCTCGCAAGAAAGCGCTACGAAACAATAAGCAATTCACTGGAAAAGACTGGCCGCTGCCTGTAAAACCCACAAGCATAATGGCTACGACAGAGAAGAGGCAATAATGCGTGGATAATTTCAGCGAGAGCCTGATCGTTTGTTGAGTTTTCGCTGCAGTGTCCTGCGGTGCATGCCCAGGCTTCGGGCGGCGGCAGAGATATTGCCATTGTGCTCCAGAAGGACTTTTTGCAGATACTCCCATTCCAGCTGGTAAACCGGCATTCTTGTTTCCGGGATGACAGGGCCGGGTTCATGAGGCCGCTGGCTGATATTGAGTGCCGAGAGTATCTGCAAGGTATCGACCGGCTTGCAGAGATAGTCTTTAGCCCCAAGTTTGATGGCGCTGACTGCGGTGGCAATGCTGGCATACCCGGTTAGTACGATGATCTCAATATCTGGATTGACGTTGCGTAACAGTGAAATAAGCCGGAGGCCACTCTCACTGCCGATTTTCAGATCAACAACCGCACTGGCCGGGCGGTGTTGTTGTTGCAGGGTGGTCGCCTTACTAATGGTGTCTGCCGTAATGGGGTTGAACCCCCTTTTTCTGAGAGAGGTGGCAAGGGTGTGTAACAGGATCTGGTCATCATCGGCAATCAAGATAGTCGATAACTCCAGAGCTTTTCCGGGGTTCATCGTCGCTTTACGGTTCCTGTTCTGGTTGGCTGAGGATGGGGAGTTGGACTTCAATCAAGCTTCCCCCGCAGGTCAGGGGGCGCATCTGTATCAGACCTCCCAGCCGTTCAATACTGGCCTGGCTGAGTAGCAAACCAATCCCGAGGCCATCTTCTTTTAAGCTATAAGGCGTCCTTGATAAGGTGGTTGGGTTCCCTTCTTTTATAGGGGCTGAGCTTTTTTTGGGTCTGCATTGCGGGAAGCCCGCACCTTTATCCAGAATCTGCAGGGTCAGGTTTTGGCGGTTCTGCATCACGTGCAGTGACACCTGGCCCGGGCTGGCATCTTCTGCATTATCAAGTAATGACGTGATTGCCTGATACAGTGTCAGATCACAGGGAATAGATACTGAAACAGGCCATTGAGCGGCGTTGTAACAAAGCTCGGATTCAGGTCTGATCAGCTGCCATTTTTGGATGACTTTAGTCAGAAAATCCTGGCTATCGATACTCTCAATACCTTTATATTGGCTTTCCGATACCAACTGTTGCAGCCTTTTCTTGCATTCATCGATCTGATCCCGGAGAAATATCAAGCGCTCAGCCAGTGCGCTGCCCTGGTATTCCTCCTGCAGATCCCTGAGCACAATGGCCATTGTGGTGAGTGGCGTTCCCAGTTCATGGGCTGCACCCGCTGCCTGAAGGGCAATGGCAAGAATGCTTTCATCTCTCAGTTGACGTTCTCTGCTGATGGCTATATCCCTTTGCTGTTTTCTCAGGGCTGAGGCCATCAGTTCGACAAAGTAATTGATCAGAAAGGCACTCAGCACAAACGTTAGCCACATGCCAAGCAAATGAATGTCGATCATCAGCTGCTGTTCTGGCAAGTGAAGCATCGAACCAGGGCCGGATGGAACGTACCATTTCATCAGCAGGGTATAGAGCAGCGTTGCAGTGAATGTCACGCCCCAGCTGTATTTGCCCGGCAGCAGTGCAGCGCCGATACAGACAGTGATCAAATAGGTCGATACCAGTGGGTTGGTATAACCACCACTAAAGAATAACAGCGTACTCTGGGAGAGAAGGTCCAGCAGCAGTTGAACAAAGAACTCCTGATCGCAGACATGGCTTTTGATCGCATGTAACCGAATGATAGTACCAATAATCATCAGCAAGGCGATGAAACCGGCCAGAACAAGGCCGGTGATCTGGATGTCAAAATGGCGGCTGGCCAGGAAAAAGGCCATACCCTCAACCGCAATCAGGGTTCCACGGAGCCAGCACAGGCGCTTGAGGTTTTCTGCACCAATCGAGAGGTTGGGTATTGTGTTCGTCGTCATTAAGTAGTTAATCAAATGAAATCATATTGAATACCCTTAGACTCGAAAATTGGTTTTTTTATCCCGGTCAGGGATTTTCCACGTCATCCTCTGCATCTGTGCTCTCAATGGAAACCGAAATACTCTTTAGCTTTAATGAATGAATGGTCTTCCGATCACAAAGCAGCTCATCTGTCTGGGTGCAAAGAGTTTCTGCCTCTGCTTTCTGAGCAACGATTTTGTCTCGCAATGCGTTTTCACCCTCAGAGTTGCGATAACCCATTTCCATTAACAGGTCACCGAGTGACGTCACGATGAGCGAATGCATGTTGATCATTGGGAAATAAGAGTCTTTTCCCGAAAGGATTTCTTCCTGCACCGCTTTCTTATGCCATTCCATCTCCTTATGGATAAACTGCTTACTGATTTCTTCCTGTTTAATTTTCAGTTCTTCCATAGTACTGGTATTTTCAAGCTGCATCAGTTCATCATACGCAATGGATTGCCTGACCAGGCCCGCACAATCAGTCATGTATTGTTCAGAGAATGCCAAGCGACTGATTGCTTTATTAATGGCAACAGAGAGATTGGGGTACTTTTGCGAGCAGGCATTCAACGTCTTGATGACCGATTGACAAAACCATATAGACTTCTGGTAAGGAGCCAAAAAAAACTTCGCTTCCCGTAACGATTTGTTCAACATCTCCTCATTTTCAATGCTTTCTGGGGAGTCATCGTTATCTCTCTGATCCTTCCTTATCTGAGAAATTATTGCCTCATACTTCGTTTCGATAAGCTCAGTCCCTTGCAGGATGGGTAGTTCGGTATCAGCAGGTCTGATGAGAAGCAGGTCATCATCGTTCGTCGGTGAAGGTGCATAAACGGAAGAGACATAAGCTGCCTGGGGAACCTGGCCAGTTTCGATGATAGGGTGCTGCAATAAATCATGGCCGACATAATCTTTGTATTCAAGGAGCTGCTCGTCTGAGATTGACAGGTCGAAGCCATAATATGATACAGTTAAATTGTTAAAATCATTGATATTGTAAAGGGGCTGGCTTTTCTTGCTCAATGATCCATTCATATCATCCCCGGGCATAAGGAAAAATCCAGATTTTGCTAATTCAGCTATACGTTCATCAGATAATTGAGGATGCCTAGACGTATTGAAATGATAAAACGATTGACGCCTGTTCTGCTCACCAACCTCTCCAAGCGTTTGGTATTTATTGTCACTAACCAAGACAGCAACCCTGCTTTTCGCCAGTGTTTTCAGGGAGATTGTTTCACAGCGGTTAAAAAACTCAGCGGGCATAAATCGAATATTCGGATTGAGGCGAACTATTTCCGTGTCTATCGTTTTGAGCACGCGCTTATAATCAAAACCTCTAAATAAATACTCGTCACCATAATAATAAGAATAACTGGGTATAAACGGAATGGCAAAGTAGGCTGCTTTGACTGGCACCTGAAACAATTTAATAACATGATCTCGGTCATGCGGTTTCTCCCTGTGCGCTTGACCCTCCGTAAAATTGTCATCAGGTATGCTAAAGGGCTTGCCAAAAGTGGTGCAATTGGCAAACAGGCTGACATTCATTTTCATTTCCATCTGTTGCTATTGTATGTTGAGACTTGACAGGAGTTTTCCCGGGAGGCTGTCCTGTTTTCCGTCTTCTTAGACACTGGTTATCGTTAAATAGTTCTTGTCCAAAAACGCAATTCTCGGTCAGCCTCCTGGCTCGCTCCTTTATCCAGAATCTGTAGGGTCAGGGATTTTCAACGTCATCCTCAGCATCTGTGCTCTCAAAGGGAAACCGAAATACTCTTTAGCTTTAATGAATGAATGGCCTTCCGATCAGAAAGCAGCTCATCTGTCTGGGTACAAATAGTTTTTGCCTCTGCTTTCTGAGCAACGATTTTGTCTCGCAATGCGTTTTCGCCTGGTGAGTTGCGATAACCCATTTCCATTAACAGGTCACTGAGTGATGTCATGATGAGCAAATGCATGTTGATCATTTGGAAAAAAGAGTCTTTTCCCGAAAGGATTTTTTCCTGCGCCGCTTTCTTATGCCATTCCATCTCCTTATGGATAAACTGCTTACTGATTTCTTCCTGTTTGATTTTCAGTTCTTCCATCGTACTGGTATTTTCAAGCTGCATCAGTTCATCATACACAATGGCTTGCCTGACCAGGCCCGCACAATCAGTCATGTATTGTTCGGAGAATGCCAATCGACTGATTGCTCTATTAATGGCAACAGAGAGATCGGGGTGCTCTTGCGGGTAGGCATTCAACGTCTCGATGGCCGATTGACAAAAGAGTATAGACTCCTGGTAAGGAACCATAAAAAACTTCGCTTCCCGTAACAATTTGATCAACACCTCCTCATTTTTAAGAGGTGTTGGTTGACCAACGTTATTAGCCAGATCAATCGTTATCCGGGTAATTATTGCCTTATACTTCGTTTCGATAAGCTCAGTCCCTTGCAGCATCGGTAGTTTGGTATCAGCAGGCCTGATGAGAAGCAGGTGATTATCGTTCGTCGGTGAATAAACGGAAGAGACATAAGCAGCCTGGGCAACCTGGCCAGTTTCGATGATAGGGTGCTGCAATAAATCATGGCCGACTAAATGTTTGTATTCAGGAAGCTGCTCGCCTGAGATTAACTGGTCGAAACAATGATATTTTTCACTGAAACCATCAATATCATTGATATTGAAAACGGGATGGCTTTCTCTACTAAATGCTCCACTCAAATCATCCCCGGGCACAAGGAAAAATCCAAGTTTTGCTAATTCAGCTATACGTTCATCAGATAATTCAGGATGCCTGGGCGTATTGGAATGATAAAACGATTGACGCCTGCTCTGCTCACCAACCTCTCCGAGCGTTTGGTATTTATGGTCACTAACCAAGACAGCAACCTTCCTGTTCGCCAGTATTTTCAGGGGGATTGTTGCACAGCGGCTAAAAATCTCAGCGGGCATAAATCGGAGATCCGGATTGAGGCGGATCATTTCTGTGTCTACCACTTCGAGCGTATGCGCAAAATCATAATCTCCAGATAAATACCTAAACTTATAATTATTATAAGGCTCAGGCACAAACCGATTGGCAAAGTAGGCTGTTTTGACTGGCACCCGAATCAATTTAATAAGATGACTTCGGTCATGCCGCATCTCCCTATGCCCTTCACCCTTCGTAAAATTGTAATGAGGTGTGCTGCAGGTATTGGGCACGCCAAAAGTGGTGCCATTGGGAAACAGGTTGATATTCATTTTCATCCCCATCTGTTGCTATTTATGTTGAGACTTAACAGGAGTTTTCCCGGGAGGCTGTTCTGTTTTCCGTCGCCTTGGACACTGGCTATCGTTAAATAGTTCTTGTCCAAAAACGCAATCCGCTCCTTTATCCAGAGTCTGTAGGGTCAGGGATTTTCAACGTCATCCTCTGCATCTGCGCTCTCAATGGAAACCCAAATACTCTTTAGCTTTAATGAATGAATGGTCTTCCGATCAGAAAGCAGCTCATCTGTCTGGGCACAAAGAGTTTCTGCCTCTGCTTTCCGAGCAACGATTTTGTCTCGCAATGCGTTTTCGCCTGGTGAGTTGCGATAACCCATTTCCATTAACAGGTCACTGAGTGATGTCATGATGAGCAAATGCATGTTGATCATTTGGAAAAAAGAGTCTTTTCCCGAAAGGATTTTTTCCTGCGCCGCTTTCTTATGCCATTCCATCTCCTTATGGATAAACTGCTTACTGATTTCTTCCTGTTTGATTTTCAGTTCTTCCATCGTACTGGTATTTTCAAGCTGCATCAGTTCATCATACACAATGGCTTGCCTGACCAGGCCCGCACAATCAGTCATGTATTGTTCGGAGAATGCCAATCGACGGATTGCTTTATTAATGGCAACAGAGAGATCGGGGTGCTCTTGCGGGTAGGCATTCAACGTCTCGATGGCCGATTGACAAAACTGTATAGACTCCTGGTAAGGAACCATAAAAAACTTCGCTTCCCGTAACAATTTGATCAACACCTCCTCATTTTTAAGAGGTGTTGGTTGACCAACGTTATTAGCCAGATCAATCGTTATCCGGGTAATTATTGCCTTATACTTCGTTTCGATAAGCTCAGTCCCTTGCAGCATGGGTAGTTTGGTATCAGCAGGCCTGATGAGAAACAGGTGATTTTTGTTCGTCGGTGAATAAACGGAAGAGACATAAGCTGCCTGGGAAACCTGGCCAGTTTCGATGATGGGGTACTGCAATAAATCGCCGACTAAATGTTTGTATTCAGGATATTTGTATTCAGGGAGCTGCTCGTCTGAGATTAACAGGTCGAAGCAATGAGAACTTACACTGAAATCGTCAATACCATTGATATTGAAAACGGGATGTCTTTCTCTACTAAATTCTCCATTCACATAATCCCCGGGCACAAGGAAAAATCCAAGTTTTGCTAATTCAGCTATACGTTCATCAGATAATTCAGGATGCCTGGGCGTATTGGAATGATAAAATGATTGACGCCTGTTCTGCTCACCAACCTCTCCGAGCGTTTGGTATTTATTGTCACTAACCACGACAGCAACCTTCCTGTTCGCCAGTATTTCCAGGGGGATTGCTTCACAGCGGCTAAAAATCTCAGCGGGCATAAATCGGAGATCCGGATTGAGGCGGATCATTTCTATGTCTACCTTTTTTTTGAGCATGTACTCAAAATCAAAATCTCCAAATAAATACCTTGCCTTGCCATAAGGCCTGGGTATAAACGGAATGGCAAAGTAGGCTGTTTTGACTGGCACCCGCATCAATTTAATAAGATGACTTCGGTCATGCAGTTTCTCCCTATGCCCTTCACCCTCCGTAAAATTGTGATGAGGTCTGCTACAGGTATAGGGCACGCCAAAAGTGGTGCCATTGGCAAACAGGTTGATATTCATTTTCATCCCCATCTCTGCTATTTATGTTGAGACTTGACAGGAGTTTTCCCGGGAGGCTGTCCTGTTTTCCGTCTTCTTAGACACTGGTTATCGTTAAATAGTTCTTGTCCAAAAACGCAATCCGCTCCTTTATCCAGAGTCTGTAGGGTCAGGGATTTTCAACGTCATCCTCTGCATCTGCGCTCTCAATGGAAACCCAAATACTCTTTAGCTTTAATGAATGAATGGTCTTCCGATCAGAAAGCAGCTCATCTGTCTGGGCACAAAGAGTTTCTGCCTCTGCTTTCCGAGCAACGATTTTGTCTCTCAATGCGTTTTCGCCCGGTGAGTTGCGATAACCCATTTCCATTAACAGGTCACCGAGTGACGTCATGATGAGCGAATGCATGTTGATCATTGGGAAATACGAGTCTTTTCCCGAAAGGATTTCTTCCTGCACCGCTTTCTTATGCCATTCCACCTCCTTATGGATAAACTGCTTACTGATTTCTTCCTGTTTAATTTTCAGTTCTTCCATCGTACTGGTATTTTCAAGCTGCATCAGTTCATCATACACAATGGCTTGCCTGACCAGGCCCGCACAATCAGTCATGTATTGTTCGGAGAATGCCAATCGACAGATTGCTTTATTAATGGCAACAGAGAGATTGGGGTGCTCTTGCGGGTAGGCATTCAACGTCTCGATGGCCGATTGACAAAACCTTATAGACTCTTGGTAAGGAGCCATAAAAAACTCCGCTTCCCGTAACGATTTGACCACCCCCTCATTTTTAATACTTGTTGGTTGGCCAGCGTTAACGGCCCGATCAATCATTGCCTGATACTTCGTTTCGATAAGCTCAGTCCCTTGCAGCATGGGTAGTTTGGTATCAGCAGGCCTGATGAGAAACAGGTGATTTTTGTTCGTCGGTGAATAAACGGAAGAGACATAAGCTGCCTGGGAAATCTGACCAGTTTCGATGATGGGGTACTGCAATAAATCATGGCCGACTAAATGTTTGTATTCAGGGAGCTGCTCGTCTGAGATTAACAGGTCGAAGCAATGAAGTGATTCACCGAAAGTGCCGCTAAAATTGATATTGAAAACAGGCTGGCTTTCTTTCCTCAATAATTTAAATGTACTCATTCTTTCCCCCTCCCAGGGCATAAGGAAAAATCCAGGTTTTGCCAATTCAGCTATACGTTCATCACATAATTCAGGATGCCTGGGCGTATTGGAATAATAATAAAACGATTGACGCCTGTTCTGCTCACCAACCTCTCCGAGCGTTTGGTATTTATTGTCACTAACCACGACAGCAACCTTCCTGTCCGCCAGTATTTTCAGGGGGATTGCTTCACAGCGGCTAAAAATCTCAGCGGGCATAAATCGGAGATCCGGATTGAGGTGGATCATTTCTGTGTCGACCATTTTGAGCATACGCTCAAAATCAAAATCTCCAATTGAATTCCTTGTTTCGCCACAAGGCATGGGCATAAACGGATTGGCAAAGTAGGCTGTTTTGTCTGGCACCGGAATCGATTTAATAAGACGACTTCTGTCATGCAGTTTCTCCCTACACCCTTGACCCTCCGTAAACCTCTCAGGAGGGACACTGTAGGGCACGCCAAAAGTGGTGCCATTGGCAAACAGGTTGATATTCATTTTCATCCCCATCTGTTGCTATTTTGTTGAAACTTGACAGGAGTTTCCCCGGGAGGCTGTCCTGTTCTCCGTCTTCCTGGACGGCCATCGTCAAATAGTTCTTGTCCAAAAAGGCGACCCGTAGTCTAGCCCGGATATTTCATAAACGTGCTCCCGATCTCGCTTGTCCTTTGCCACTCTAAGGGAGTTTTGCTTAGTCGACCGTACTCCCCGGTACGGCGCTCCTTCACAAAATCCCTTAGAGCGACAAAGTCCTTCGCGATATTCGGGGCAGTTTATGAAATATCCGGGCTGGTGCATAAAAGCGTTAATACCCGTACACCACGTTCTGTTTCATGGGGTTAAGCCTGCAAAAAAAAACCTGCTGTGCAGCCAAGGCACAGCAGGTTTTTTTGCAGGAGGAATCTTACCGATCACGCTGTCAGGAAAATAAGGACACCTGGCAGAATGAAGAAGGCGATGAACAGATAGGCAAATGCATACATTCTGTTTCTGGCTGCCAGATCAGACAGTTTGTCAGCCATATACAGCGGGATCTCTCTCAGCCACTTGATCCCGTAAATCAGAACTACGGCACAGAGGTTAAAGAAGAAATGCACCATGGCGATGGTCAGTGCCGGCAGGGCCGCAGGACCGGTAATTGCCGTGGCAGCCAGCAGGGCGGTAATGGTTGTACCGATATTGGCACCCAGGGTGAAAGGGTACATCTGTCGTACAGTAAACAGACCATTGGCCACCATTGGAACCATCAGGCTGGTGGTGGTTGAGGACGACTGAACCATCACGGTCATGGTCATACCGGACAGAATGCCGCTGATCGGACCCCGGCCAATGGACTTGTGCAGGGCATCTTTGGCTTTACCCACCATGACCTTTTTGAGCAGCTTGCCCAGACGAACCACCGAGAAAAAGATCAGGACAATACCGATACCAATCATGGCAATACCTGCCAGTGTGCTGTCCGGCAGTACCGATACAAAACCTTTGACAATGTCTTCAGCCGGAGAGGTTAACGGGTCAATAAAATTCAGGCCTTTCATTGACATATTCTGACCGCCAACCAGCATGCTGGCTACCGATACAGAAAGCTTGCTCAAAACGCCTGTGAACAGCTCCAGAGGCAGAAGAATGAGAACCGCCAGCCAGTTAAAGAAGTCATGAACGGTAGAGGCGGCAAACGCCTGCTTGAACTCTTTATGGCAGCGAATATGACCAAGACTTACGATGGTGTTGGTGATGGTTGTGCCGATGTTGGCACCCATAATCATCGGGATGGCCAGGTGAACCGGCAGGCCGCCAGCGACCAGGCCGACAATAACAGAGGTGACTGTACTGGAAGATTGTACGAGCGCTGTCGCCAGTGTGCCCGCCAGCAGACCCATAACGGCATTGTTGGCAAAGCTGAACAGCTGTGCTGCGGCTTCACTACCACCCACCGCCATTTTAAAGCCGGAGCCGATGACACTAACAGCTACCAGCAGAGCGTAAATCCATAGAACAACGCGCAGCCAGATACGACCGTAATGTCGCGTGGTCATGGTTTCGAAATCAGCGCCCTGTGAAGAAGCAGATGTCATTTCAGACATAGAGAGTGCACCCCGGTGCATATAAAGTTGATGCTAAAAGTATCGAGTCTTTATTACAGTTTTATGACAACTTCTTCACAAACAATCAGCAGATTTTCTTTTTCGGGGGTTCATAACAGTCTGAAGCGCTCTCTTGATCGACCTGTTTTTGCAAAAAGTCGATCATATATTTTCTGTCTTCTTTCGGTTTTTCCCTGGCTCTGACGATCTCTTTATCCAACAGTTCTTGCGGTTTTTCCGGTTGGGACTTGAAGGTGGTGAGCTGGTGTTTTAACAGCCATCCTGCGATATAGGGATCACTGAACTCCAATGCTCTCTCCAGGATACGTGGCGCAAATGGTCGCAATTCCTCAAGGGATGCGCCTCCCACCTCTAATAACCAGTCTATTGGCTGGTGGGTGTAGATGGGCTCCACCACTTCTTCCCGGGAAAGATAGCCATCAAAATAACTGAGCAATGCCGAGGTGGCTTTACCGGGGTTCTGTTTGGCCTGGTGATTATCCATCAGCCATTGGGCTACCCGGGTATTATAATGGCTCATGGCCTGCTCAAATTGATGCTGGGCTTGCAGATTGGCTCCCTGATCAATCAGCCATCGGGCGTTGGCAAGATACCCGCAGTAAAGGGAGGTATTCAGAGCCTGGTTGAGCAGCGCAGCGGAGGCTTCGGGTGTCAGGCTTGCCCCATTGGCCAGCAGCCAGTCTGCCTGAATGGCCATATCGATATGAGTCTCAGCAATAACCTCCAGCAATGTTGTATTGATATCGTTGCTGAACGAGCCGATGCCCTGGGATCGCCTGTTGATTGATGGGGCGGTTGCTGTGGTGGTCAGGTGTTCTGTTATGTTGCCGGGCTGATTGGGATCTGACCGGGATTTCAGCTGGCGCAACGTTGTCATCGCTGTTTTGATATTTGCCCCGTTTTCCAGGCACCATTGTGCAGTTCTGGTATACCCCTGCAAAATAGCGTGGGGCAACAGCTTATCCAGTCTTTCGGATTCTGTCAGTTTCCTGAGTTCTTTACCCACCAGCGGTGTCAGCTCCAGATCCTTCCCGAACCGCCCTGAATTCTCGGCTTTACGCTGTTGGAGTTGCTGTAATTCACGACACTTTTCAAGCTGTGCAAACGCGGCATCCGGCAGATCGCTGGTTTCCCTGAGCCTGCCGACTTCCCTGGATTTAAGGTTTATTTTCGCGGTGACGACCGGATGCACTGGACCATCATCAAGTTCAGCCCAGAGTGTTTCTTTCATTGCCCAATTGACCAGAGTTTCATCATGCTTCCATTGTTGACCGGTCCGGCTGACATCAAACAATAACTGATCGTCGACCCATGGGTTAAGAATCCAGTCCTCCAGGGCCAGAAAATCACTGTGAATCTCTGCTCTGAGGCGCTGGTCAGGGATATACCGGTCACTGTAAGGTATGACCCGCTGATAAATTGACCTGACGGTAAATGCACTCTGTCGAACCTCCGCCTCCGGGTGATTATGGAGAGTTTCGGTTGGTGGCGGTGCTGGCAGATCCGTTTTGCTGGCAGGCGGAGGAGGTAGTTTTGGATGGGCGGGATGGGTGGTCAATGTGCGTGAAGTATTTACGACGGGGGCAGGTAATCTCTGGCCCGGCGGCGTTTGCCTGACGTAACAGTCAGAAGCGTGGCTTGGCTGTAAGCTAAACCCAAGGTATCCGGACATCCGGTTGGCTGGTACATGGCTCCCGATATTGTCAGCCCCCCTGCCGGGACTTGTGTTAACCTCTCCGGTGTGCTGCTGAAGATGGCCACTGCTGTTATGTTGATGAATACAGCCCTTGGCGGCCTGTCTGTAGTACTCTCTGGAGAGAGGGGCCTTGAAATGGGCGTTATCCACGTTTCCACCAGTTCTTTTACGGAAGCATATAAAATTGACCCGATATTCGAGATTAAGTTCCACATCGGTGGTCATCAAGTGAAGGATAAACGTTAGTTTAAATTAGAAGGGAAATGGGAATAGCCTCGCGAATAAACGAGCAGGCTATTCTTATAGTGGCTAGTGCAGCTAGGACATGGTTTCAATGAGTTTGACGGGTTGTCGTGCCCCCGCACTCCGTTCGTCCTGAGCCTGTCGAAGGGCGGAAACTCCGGACTCTGATAGATCGTGCCAAGCACCCTTCGTCCGTGCATCCTGAGCGGAGCCGAAGGACGCTCAGGGTGAACGGAGACTGTACACGTCAAACTCGTTGAAACCATGTACTGGTTTATTTCAGCAGGTCATCAAACAGCTGCACATTCACCAGCTCACCCGCTGGTTTATCACCGTCTTCTTCCGCCAGTACGATATAGCAGTCAGAATGACTCATGGTACTGAGAACTCCAGACCCCTGATGACCGGTTGACATAACCTGCAGTTCACCGGATTCCCGGTAAACCAGCTTTGCCCTCTGGAAATCCCGGCGTCCCGGGCGCTTTCTGAGCGGGGTTTCCGTCGCCAGTGTAAGCTCCACTTTTGGTTCCGGTTGCTGGTGCATCATATGGCGTAATGCTGGCGCGGCCAGCTGCTGGAAGGTGACGGTAGCCGATACCGGGTTACCGGGCAGGCCAAAGAAGACACTGTTCGGGAGCTGTCCAAAGGCAAACGGCTTGCCCGGTTTGATGGCCAGTTTCCAGAAGCCGGTTTCTCCCAGCTCATCAAGAATGTCTTTGGTGTAATCCGCATCGCCGACAGAAACGCCTCCGGAGCTGATCACTGCGTCAGCTTCCTGATCGGCTTGCAGAAAGGCTTCTCTTAACGCCGCTTTATCATCAGGAATTCTGCCAAGGTCGATGATGTCGACGGCCATTTTTTTCAGCATGGCTTTGATAACAAAACGATTACTGTCGTAAATATCACCCTGTTTCAGTGGCTCACCGGGCAGCTTTAATTCATCACCTGTGGAAAATACCGCAACTTTGACTTTCCGGTAGACCGTGACATTGGCAATACCCAGCGAGGCCAGCAGCCCGATATCCTGAGGGCGAACTCTCCGGCCCGGTGTGAACACCCGGGTGCCTTCCGGAATATCTTCCCCCGCTGTTCGGATATTGTTACCGGGCTGGTCCGGTTTCCGCAGAAATCGAATGCCTTGTTCTGTGGTTTCAGTCTGCTCCTGCATGACCACCACATCGGCACCTGCTGGAAGGCTGGCCCCGGTCATAATGCGGATACAATGTCCGGCGGGAATCTCCCCGGAAAAAGGGTGACCGGCCAGGGACTGGCCTGCCAGGGGTAAAGTATCACGGTTGTGCAAATCCTTCAGCGCCAGGGCATAACCATCCATGGCCGAGTTGTCATGGGAGGGCACATTGATGGGCGATACGATAGGCTCTGCGAGTACCCTGCCAAGGCTGTCTTCCAGGGCAACGGTCTCGGTTTCGGATACTGGCTTGACACTGCTGATCAGCGTTGCCAGGGCTGTTTCCAGCCTTATTAATCCATCAGTGGCACAGCAGTCACTCATGATTGCCCTCGTTCATTGACCATAGCGGGTGGAAAAAATAGCGTGTTTAACTCTCTGTGATGCCAGGTGGTGATGCAAGCTATTTTTCATGACAATAGTTTTCAATAAAGCTGGCAATATGTTCTGGGCTGTTGATATCCAGTTCTGCCAGATGACCAGGAAGGTTGATGCCGGGATTGCCATCCCAGGCGATGGCGATGATATGGGGGTCCTCAGTAAACAGGAAGGGCTTGTCATAATCACTGCGATGAAGCTCGATTTTAGCGATGGGAGCCTCACGAAAACCTTCCACCAGGATTAAATCCAGCTGATCCTGATTGAGAAGTTGCAGTTGCTCCTGCAGCTGTCGTTCATATCCATTCGGGTACTCGGTATAGCAAAGGGATCGACCAGGCATGCTCAACACCAGTTGACTGGCACCGGCATGGCGTAAACGGTAACTGTCTTTTCCCGGTGGGTCGGGTTCTATCCTGTGATGCGTGGCTTTGACCACACCGGTTCGAAGTCCCTGGCCTGCTAACAGTAGCAGTAGTTTCTCGATAAGCGTGGTTTTACCGGTACCGCTAAAGGCGGCGATACCAATAACCGGGATGGAGGCACTGATCTTTGGGGGTATCATCATAGAAGACATCTTTCGTTTTTTGCAACCTGCTCGTCCGGATATTTCATCAATCAAAAGGGGCCCATGGGCGGCAGGTTTACCGGGTAATCCAATAAAACAATAGTACCTGATAGCATGGTTTTTCGAGAAATAAGCAGGTAGGATTCACTGGGCTGTTGATAAAACGATCTCCCGGGAATTTTTTTTTAACAGTCAAATGAGGTTGTTTAACGTAGTGATTAAACTGAATTAACAAGCGAGCGCCGAGCTTCGGTACCTAATGGGTATGATCCTATGGACTGGAAGCCGCAGCCAGAGTGCGTATCACTGGCTGCCAGGGCTGTAAAAGAAACTTTGCAGCCTCCCGCGATTGGAAAGGTGTTCTATGCATTCTAATTTACCAGAGCTGCAGGACCGTCAGGGACGGAAATTCCCTTACTTGCGACTGTCAGTCACAGACTTGTGCAACTTTCGTTGCAATTACTGTTTGCCAGACGGCTGCCTTGACCATCATCACAGTGAAGCACTGACCATTGACGAAATACGTCGTCTGGTAATGGCTTTTGCTGCGGTCGGTGTGGAAAAAATTCGCCTGACCGGGGGGGAGCCTACCTTACGTCAGGACTTTTCCGACATTGTCAGAACCATCAAGCAGATCCCCGGCATAAAGAAGCTGGCCATGACCACCAACGGCTACAAAATGGACCAGCGGGTTATGGACTGGCTGGATGCGGGTATTGATGCCATCAATGTCAGTGTCGACAGTCTTGACCCCCGGGCCTTTGAGCTGATTACCGGCCACAACCGGCTGCGGGAAATTCTGGCCGGTATTCAACAGGCATTTGACCATGGTCTGCCATCCATCAAGGTGAATGCGGTGGCGATGAAAGGCATTAATGATGATGAACTTGATGTCTTTCTTGGCTGGATCCGGGATTATCCCGTCTCTTTTCGTTTTATCGAGTTGATGCAAACCGGGAACAATCAGGATTTTTTCCAGAAGCACCACTTCCCCGGAAAACAGATTCAGGAACTGCTCCTGGCGCGCGGCTGGGTAAGAAAAATGCGTCTGGCCGACGCCGGGCCTGCCCAGGAGTATTGCCACAGTGATTATGAAGGTACGGTTGGCTTGATTATGCCTTACAGCAAGGACTTCTGTAACGACTGTAATCGACTGAGGGTGACCAGTCTGGGGCAGCTCCAGCTTTGTCTGTTTGCTGAGTCCGGCATTGATCTGAGAGACCTTCTGCACAGCGATGATCAGCAGGAAGTGCTGGTGGCTCGAATTCGTGATTCCCTGCAGCTTAAAGACGACAGTCATTTCCTTGAGCAGGGCTGGACGGGTGGCACGGATAACCTTTCTCAGATGGGGGGGTAGTACACGGTTTCAATAAGTTTGACGTGTACAATCTCCGTTCACCCTGAGCGGATTCGAAGGGTGCTTGGCACGATCTATCAGAGTCTGGAGTTTCCGCCTTTAGGCCCTATGGGGCCTTCGACAGGCTCAGGACGAACGGAGTGCGGAGGCACGACAACCCATCAAACTCATCGAAACGATGACCAGTACACTACCAAATCAATTTATTGAATAAAGTCGAACATAACGTGTAGAGGGAACTTATTTTAATGAAACCCGACTAACTTGTGCCACGCAGCAACTTAGTGATGGGTGCTTTAACATGAATCCAATAACGAGTTCTTCCGATCAGCTTCCGGTACATCCACAGACAAGTTCTCTCAATCCCGGTTCAAGTGATGACAGCAGAGTAGCGGATCTGCAAGCATCACTCAGCCGCATGAGTATTCCTGATGATCCGCCAGGTGCAGGCAGCACACCAAACCCGGTTAACATCGCTGACAGATCGGCCAGTATTCCTGCCAGGCCGACTACCTACGACTATGTGTGCGCTACTGATGGTAAAACTTACAAGGTGCTACCTAAGCAATTTACCCATCGTGATGGTTCTTGCGGCCTTAGATTAAAGCTGGAAAATGGCGAAAGGTTTATGCAGTGCTCAATACGATTTTCCAGTTATTCTCAGCTGGTACGCAGCTATACCGATCCTGATTTTAATGAAGATCAACATATAAAAAAATTGGTGCTGATCAAGGACCTTGAAGGAAACAAAGGATGCCTGGATTTTCTGATAAAGAACGATATTGTAAAAGTAGTGGGCAAGGTGGATTCCGAGGGCGCTGACTGCACGATAGTTCAGTTAACTGCAGATAGAAAGTTAAGTAAAAAAAGTATTGGGTTGGGTTCGGCTGATGCTATATCAGCCCGAATTGATGCCTTTTCCGCAAGAGTTCTGGTTCCCCTATCATCGAAATCATTTCAGAATTTTCTTTCAAAAGGAATGAGAACCAAGGAAAAAATGCCCCCAGCACAGTTGATAGTGCTCAGGAAATACGTTGCTGAAGGTGATCCGAAAATACTTGAACGCTCTTCTTTTAGACACATTGCTGCCTTTATTGATCATGGTCAACAAACGGACAGACTGCCCGTTGGCTGTAGTGATTTCGGCTACACGTTAGAAGAACTGAAACAGTTTCGTCTGGAAAAGAAAAGTTCAGTTGATGTTGCTTTTGAAGTGCTACTAAGGTAACGGCTTTTCGACCTTGAATTATCTTTTTTTCATCTTCCGGGAGTGACGGGATATTCAACGTTTTAAGTTGGCCTGGCAGGGCATGGCCGCTTTTCTGTCTTCTAACTGCAACAATGATTTTTCTGAATCGATACTCAGAATTAGAATAAAGAGGCTGTAATGACTTACGGAACTATTGCTGATCGATACGCTTATGAATCACCCTGGTTAAGGAGTCGGACGAAGGAAGCATGCCCTGATAATGACCAAAAGTCGTGCATGGGGGCTCGTTCTGCTGAATCCGTCGAGCCTGATAGTTATTTATCCCGGGCTAAGGATCTTATTTGTTCTGTCCCCGGAACCTGCTATTCAATTTTATCAAGATCTGCGGTTGTCCTGACGCCTTTTCATTGGATGATTGAAAACCGGCTGGGGGTTGCCAAGGTTGTTGGTATTGCCCTGGTGCGATCGCAAGTGTTTCCATGGCTTGGCAAGACTTTTCCTGACAAGTTTCCGTGTCTGGCGAAATTTCCGGGCTTACAGGAAAGTCGTGAGATTGTTAAGGAAGCCTGTGAGGCAAACAATACCCATGGCTTTTGGTTTGAGCCGCTCCCGATTAAACATGATTCGGGCATATTGCAGGGTGTGATTTGTTATCCTCCCGACTGGGACCCGAATAATAGTCAATGCATTCTTTATCACAATCCAAATGGTATGGTTCTTTCACAGCTGCTGGGTAGAGGTTGTCTTCATCCGGGGTCAGCACCCGGACGAATACAGTCAGAAAAAAAATGCCCGGTCATTCTTTATGACTATAGGGGGACGGGGTTAAACCAGAGCGATGGGTTGTCGGGTTATCTGCCTTTCTCAACCTATGAAACCGTTGTTCAGGACGGTGCTGCGGCCCTGGGCTATGCGTTGGAAAATTTTGAGTATGTCTACGTCGCTGGGACTTCTCTGGGCGGAGGTGTGGCAACCGTCTCGCTTGCCAGACACCTTGAAGCCAGGGGAGGGCAGGATGATTCAAGGGTCGAGTTACTGTCCCATGACTCGTTTACCACAGCGCCAAGAGTTGTCATGCCAGACCGGCCCCGGCTTGCCAATTTTCTGGGGTGGCTGATAGGTGGGAATCTGGATGCTGAAGCCCCTATGCGTAAACTGATCGATCGTAAGGTTTACATCGTGTCACTGAACCATCGTGATGATCCGGTTATCCCGAAAGGGGCTCGTATGTCAGAATTTATTAAGTCGCTTCATCATGGTGAGCTGGATCCCGGGCAGGTATTTGCCAAGGAATTTTCCGGCAATAGCCACGCAGTACTGACTTATGAAATGGTAAAGTACCTTTGAGTGAATCAATGTTACTATGTCTGCACCATATAATAAGTAACCCGATTGGGTTGGAGTCTTATGAATCAAATTCCCCTGACTATTTTCCTACCTGAAGCCAGCAGAATCGCCGCCGGCTGTATGGGGTTGGGTGGAGGCTGGGATAATAACCCGGTTTCAAAAGATCATATGATGCAGGCGCACCAGTTTCTCGATAGTGCCCTGGAGAGCGGCATCAACTGCTTTGACCACGCCGATATCTATACCTTTGGTAAGGCTGAGCAGGTATTTGGTGGCGTGCTGGGTGATCGGCCGGAGCTGAGGGAGAAGATATTCCTGCAAGGCAAGTGCGGCATTCGCTTCGCCGAAGGGAGCATTCCCAATCGCTACGACTTCTCCCGGGATTGGATTCTGCACAGTGTGGAAAAGAGTCTTGCCCGTTTAAACACCGACTATCTGGACCTTCTGCTGCTGCACAGACCGGATCCGCTGATGCAGCCAGAGGAGGTTGCCGGGGCGTTTCATCAGCTGCAGAAAGATGGCAAGGTCAAGCATTTTGGCGTGTCAAATATGAATGGCCACCTGATCAAATACCTTCAGTCATTCCTTGATCAACCTATTGTGGTCAACCAGTTGCAGATGAGCCTGGCCCATCTGGACTGGCTGGATGAAGGTGTGCTGTTCAATCACCCGGAAGGGCAGGCGGTCAGCTTTACCCCGGGCACTGTTGAATATTGTCGCGGCCACAATATTCAGCTGCAGGCCTGGGGCTGCCTGAGCAACGGTGTGTTCACCGGGAAAGATACTCATGGTGAGCCTGAGTCTATTCAGAAAACGGCTGGGCTGGTCAAAACGTTTGCAGAGCAGCTGGGTGTTTCCAGAGAGGCTATTGTGCTGGCCTGGCTGATGCGCCACCCCGCAGGTATCCAGCCGGTGATTGGCACAACAAATGCCCAGCGTATCAGGGCCTGTAGCGAGGCTGAGACTATTCAGTTAAGTCGTGAGCAGTGGTATCAGTTGTATGTAAGTGCCCGGGGCCGTGCACTGCCGTAGCCTGAAACGATTGGGGTAATATCCATGGATGTGATAATCCCCTAGTTCATTCAGGGATAAAAACAGTATTCACTGTCTAAAAAACACGCTAGACTAGCAGACCTTTTTCTATCCCCATGTGCAGTCCTTCTTATGGACACAGGGGTTTGTTGGGAAGTCCTGGCACTTCGTTTCCTGCATTTAATCCGGCAACTGTCCGCTCTTTTGAAAGTCTATGACAATCAAGAGCTCAGCCACTGGAAGATCAATAGATCTTATTATCCTCTGCCAATGCAGGCCAAGCTTGTTCATCAAGCCTCTCCAAACGCAGTCGTGGACCTCACAGGCGATTCGGTAACGTCTTTCTGTATTCGATCAGAGGGGTGTTCCGGATAGCGGCACCAGGAAGTCCATGGCTGCAAATTTTCCGAATGCTACTGGAACAGCGTCGGAAAAGTGTACTGCCATCCTATTTCTGTTTGCTCCAAACGTCGCCAGCACTATGAGCCGGTTTACCGGACGATCAAATGCCGTCTGATCCTGACAGCTTTTGACAGCAAAATGGCGGCATTTTTATGGCAAAGAATGAATTTACGGAGTATCAAATGACTGATACCAACAACGCAATGACTTTTGCGGACCTGCCCCTGTCGGAAGCGGTAATCAAGGCTGTTCAGGATGTCGGCTATGAGAGCCCGTCACCCATCCAGGCACAAAGTATCCCTCACCTGCTGGAAGGTCGTGACCTTCTGGGTCTGGCGCAGACCGGTACCGGTAAAACCGCCGCATTTGCATTGCCATTGCTGTCAGCCATTGATTTGAAACAGCGCGATCCGCAGGTTCTGGTCTTAACGCCGACCCGTGAGCTGGCTATACAGGTGGCAGAAGCCTTTCAACGCTACGCCCGTCACATGAAAGGATTCCATGTGCTGCCCGTTTACGGTGGTCAGGATATGCGCGGCCAGTTGCGCAGCCTTCAGCGTGGAGCCCATGTGATTGTGGGCACGCCGGGCCGGGTCATGGACCATCTGCGCCGTGAAAGCCTGAAGCTGGATAGCCTGAAAACCGTGGTTCTGGATGAAGCGGATGAAATGCTGCGCATGGGCTTCGTGGATGACATCGAATGGATCATGGAGCAGACGCCCGCTGACCGTCAGGTGGCCCTGTTCTCTGCCACCATGCCTTACCAGATTCGCAAAATTGCAGATACTCACTTAAAAGAGCCTGCTACGGTGGAGATCAAAGCCAAAACGGCGACGGTTGACACCATTACCCAGAAGGTCTGCATGGTCAGCGGTTTCCACAAGCTGGATGCCCTGACACGGATTCTGGAAGTGGAATCATTTGATGCCATGATCATTTTCGTGCGCACCAAAACCGCCACGGTTGAACTGGCGGAAAAACTGGAAGCCCGTGGTTTCGCTGCGGCGGCGCTGAATGGCGATATGAGTCAGGCACTGCGAGAGAAAGTGGTGGATCGTCTCAAGAAAAAATCCCTGGATATTCTGATTGCTACCGACGTAGCGGCCAGGGGCCTGGATGTTGAGCGTATGAGCCACGTAGTGAACTACGATATCCCGTACGATACAGAAGCCTACGTTCACCGAATTGGCCGTACCGGGCGTGCTGGCCGTCAGGGCACTGCGATCCTGTTTGCTACCCATCGTGAGCGCAGGATGCTTCGTGCCATCGAAAGTGCTACACGACAGCGTATTGATACCATGCGCTTGCCTTCCATGAGTGACGTGCGTGATATTCGTATCCGTCAGTTCAAGGAAGATGTCGTCAAAGCAATGGACATGGGCGAAGAGCTGGATGTATTCCGTGAGATTGTTGCCGAGCTTGAGCAGGAAAATGCCCTGAGCTATGAAGATATGGCAGCAGCGCTCTGCTTTATGGCCCAGAAAGAACGCCCGTTCCCGGATGCCAAAGAACCGGAGCAGCCCCGTCGTGAAGGCCGTGATCGTGGCGAAAGACGTCGTGATGGCGAAAGACGTGGTGAGCGTGGCCGTGAACGCAACAATGATGGCATGGTCCGTTACCGTGTCGAACTGGGTCGCGACCAGGGCATCAACCCCGGTGACCTGGTGGGTGCCATTGCCAATGAAGGCAAAATTTCCGGACAGAGCATTGGCCATATCCGACTGTTTGATAACTGCTCGTCAGTCTATCTGCCAGAAGGAATGGACAAGAGCGTTATTGAAGCCCTGAAAGGTGCCAGGATTCGCAACCGGCCAATGGAGTTGAAACTGTGGACCGGTGACGAGCCTCAGACAGAGCGCCGTGGCCGACGTGATGGTGGTCGTGGTCGCTACGAAGGTGGTCGCCGTGAAGGCGGTGCCCGTCGTGAAGGTGGCCGTGGTGGCGATCGTCGTCCGCGTCGTGATAATAACGGCAATCGTTAATATCATTCCGGGCTATTGGTTTTTCCAGTAGCCCGGACTTTCTGAAACCGGGAATTTATCAGTTTTCTATCAGCTGTTTCACCTGAATGGCGTCCCTTACCCAGGAATTCTCAAAAGCACCCCGGCTGATCTCGATTTCCCAACCGTGGTATGGGTCTCGAATAAGAACAGACTTGTCTGTAACCGCATCAACAATAATGACGTGTCCTCCCGATTTGCATCTGCCTACGGAGACTATTGCAGACCCACGCTTATTAACCGCATTGGCCAGTTTTTCAAGATTTGAACACCGGGTTTTAATCGGGGTCAGGCCAGCAGTAGATAATGTTCGACGTATCAGCCTGTCATCGCCAAGGTTGGTTGACTGTAAGGCACTTACCGAAAAGGTGCGGTGATGTTGATGTAACAGCATTGCTGCGGCAGCGTAAGTACAGCCTCTGGTTGCCTGTTGTTGAATGATGGGTCTGCCATTACAGGTGTATTTGACTTCAATCGGTTTAAACTTCTCAGACTCCTGAATATGTTCTGTTCTTATCGGTTGATGCACTGTTAAGATTTCATGGTCAAGATATGTGAGCACATATCCATGCGCTCCAGAAAACGATATATTTTTGAGAACAGGGTCAAACCGGAAAGCATACTGGACAACAATTTCCAGCAGAGAGCCCGGTCTATTCCACATAAAATGATCTTTATTAAACATTTCCTCTCTCAGGCTTTCCGCTGCCAGAAATTTTTTAAAACCTCTATCCTCAAGTAACTTATAGGAGGCAATAATATCTTCAACCGTCTTTTTGGTTTGTTCACAGGTTGTCTCGTCACCCACACGAACGGTGTCAACAGTGGATACTGGTGGGTATTGTCTCTGGTAAACGGAAGAGGGGATACCAGCCAATTTTAACAGTGTGGCCATAAGTTCCGGCGTTGGTTTATAAAAGGGGTTACTACTCTTGCCAGAAGGAGAATTAAGCGGCGTACGCCGACCGGGTGATGTCAGTTCTGGCATTTGTGAGGCAGGCTTGCCTGACGGCCCACTGGCCTTAATTTGAATAATGGGAAGCCTGGCTCTGTGTAGCCTTGTTTTTTCATGAAATGGTTTTCGGCCATTGGAGGACAATGACGGACCTTGTTTCAGGGGAGAAGATATTGGTGGAACCTGTTTGACCAGATGGCCACTGGAATCTGCTGTTTGCTTACATGGAGAAATAACTTCGTCTTTCAGAGCGATGTCTGTTTTCGGAGCAGTATAGCCGGATGAGGGCTCGTTCAAGGGGATCATAAACCAGTATCTTCAAAAAGTGCTTTATTACCAGTACACGGTTTCGATGCAATTGACAGGCTCCTGCATAGACCTCAAGGCTCCATTCACCCTGAGTGGAGTCGAAAGACGCTCAGGGTGAACGGAGATTGTACACATCAAACTCATCGAAATGATGTGATGGTTTTGATTGAGTAATCGCCAAATAGTTTCCAGAGAAGCTAAAAAAAATTTATTTTTCTTCAGGCTGGCGGTAATACATGGAATAAAACCGAAAAGAAGTGACAGGCCGACCCACCTAATACAAAGAGATGCCAGATTGCGTGATTGAAAGGCAGCTTTTTCCATAAATAAAAGATCACGCCAACGGTATAAAGCAATCCACCGGCAACCAGCCAGTATATGCCATTGGTTGATAAGTTCTCTGCCAGCTCTTTGGAGGCTGCCAGAACCAGCCAGCCCATCAGAATGTACGTGGTTAACGACAGTTTTTTATACCTGGCCCCAAACACCGCCTTGAAGATAATGCCTAATGCGGCCAGGGTCCAGATGACAGCAAAAAGAATCCAGCCAGTCACACTTCTCATGCTAACCAGAAGAAAAGGCGTGTAGGTTCCGGCAATCAGCAGATAGATGGAACAGTGATCCAGTATCTTGAAGACGCGCTTGGTTTTTGGATGTTGAAAACTGTGGTAAAGCGTAGAGGCCAGAAACAGCAGAATCAGGGTGCTGCCGTAGATGCTGAAACTGACCACCCGCCAGACATCAGCCTGATGGGCGGCATAGGTGACCAGTAGTGTCAGACCGGCGACACTGAGCAGAGCCCCCAGACCGTGAGTAATACTGTTGGCAATCTCTTCAGCCAGGCTGTAGCCACGGTTGATCAATTGGTTTCCTGCGGTAGATTTCGGAGCCATAAAGCGGTTTCTAATGGGAGCCAGTGCTGCTGATCATACTGAATCTTATGCCCTGATGCATGGGAATTATCAGCTCATCCTGAATGTAGTCTCGGACAGCCTCCCTGGGACCAGGTTCGGGTGGAAAATTAGAATGGCGGCAATACCTGATGATCGACTACTTTAACACTATCAGTTTCTGCTTTGCTGGCTGATCAAAGGGTATTTTTGCCAAGGTCATCTGCCCCAGGCAGTCACCCTCTACAGGTTATCGCTGATGGCTGTCCCGCAGGAGTCTCCTGAACTCAGACTTACCACCCACGCTTAAGTCCGACAGCCTGCAAGTTTATCTTTATTCCCGTTGCTGGAGTATGACATGAAAAGGTTGATCCACTCTTGTATTGTTTTGGTTGCAGGTGCTGCCCTGTTCGGGTGCAGCTCCCACAAGCTGACCAGTGTTGAGCCCCGGTTGGTTGAGAACAAAACCTGGGTATTGACGACAATGAACGGTCAGCCGGCATCGGGCCCGAGAGTCACCATGGAGCTTCGCCCTGCCACGGCCCTGGATGGACGCATTGGTGGCCAGGCACCTTGTAACCGCTACTTTGGCAACTACCAGGTTGCCAGCCATAAAATTCACTTTACCTCAATGGGGAGCAACCGAATGGCCTGCCCGCCACCATTGATGACCAGTGAAGCAGAGTATCTGGCAATGTTCCCAAAACTGGACAATATCACCATAAAAGAACATGGACTGGTATTGAACAGCGCAAGCGGTGACCAGGAACTGACCTACGTGACCGAATCAGCCAATGTGAGCGGTCAGATTACTGCCAGTGAAGGCACTTTTGCACCAGGCTCTGAAATTATTGTGGTTCTGCAAGATAGCGCCATGCCCGATGACCCGGCTGGCATCATTGGCATTGAGCGAATCCGGGTAGGCAGGGCGGTGGATGTAGTGGATTATGTGGTCCACTATGCACCTGAACTGGTGAATCCGGGCAGCAACTATGAGCTGTTGGCAGAAGTGATCCAGAATGGTCAGGTGATGTTTGCCACTGCGGTGAAGCCCTCTGTTCAGCTTAAGACTGCTCCGGCAAATCACTGAATCGTTTGTGGGTGAAGGGCGCCACTGGTGCATGGTTTCGATGGGTTTGATGGGTTTTCGTGCCTCCGCACTCCGTTCGTCCTGAGCCTGTCGAAGGACCCATAGGGCCTAAAGGCGGAAACTCCGAACTCTGATAGATCGTGCCAAGCACCCTTCGACTTCGCTCAGGGTGAACGGAGTTTGTACACGTCAAACTCATTGAACCATGCACTGGTGCACACTTACTCACAGCATCAAGCCATTTCCGGCACTTCTGACTCCTTCTCTGCCCTGATACGGTGCGGAGTCGGATTGCCCATTTCGTCAACACAGACAAACACAATACGATCAACGACGATAATCACCTGTCGGGTGACCTTATTGCGTACCACACAACAGATGGTCAGTGAGGTCTTACCGGTACTGACCACTTCAATACCGAACTCCAGAATATCACCGCAGGCGGCGGAGCTGACAAAGTCGATTTCTGACATATATTTGGTCACCAGCAATTTGCCCGGGCCCATTTTGCAGGAAGCATAGATAGCGGCTTCCTCATCAATCCAGGCCAGCAGTGTGCCACCAAACAGTCGGTATGCAGGGTTGAGGTCGCCGGGTTTTACCGCGCGGCGTGAAAAATACTTCATTCTGATGCTCCTTGCCTGATTATTATGACAACAGATTTATTGTGAATAATTTATATGACATTAATAAGGCAATTCTCATGCCGGAAAGAATTGGTCGGTGGCTAATGACGGGCACTTCCAGTAAACTGCTCCGGTTTTGCATTTCCCTTTTGCTCTCGTTCCGAGAGGTCAACATTTTCCAGCTTAACAGGTGATCAAATGGGCAAATTTTATACCCAGACCAATCTTCAAATTGACGATAAACAGGCTTACCGGGTTTTCGACGGTAAAAAACAAGCCCGTCTCGGAACAGAAAAGAACCCTGCCGTTCTTACTGTGCAGACCGAAGAGCGCCGGGCTGAGCTGGAACAAGAGTTTCTGGAGAATGGCTGGTTTTGCCAGATTCACGTGGATGAAGAAGCCGCAGAGGATACCTCTGCCCTGCAACTGTTGAAGGGTACGCCCAAAACCACAGTACTGGAAAAAGTGCCGGGCCGAAATGATCCTTGCCCTTGTGGCAGCGGGAAAAAATATAAAAAGTGCTGCGCCTGATAGCCAGGGTCTATTAAGGGTTTACTGCGAGCAAGCAAAAAAACTCTATAGGCCCGGGGTCAAACTCCCTTCAGATTGCTGGCAAAACACCGGATAAGTAGAAAAAATTCTAATTCAGTCCATTATTAGTACTGACAGGTTATTTATAGAGCCATGTTGTCGATCTATTTTATATAAGTTTCCCACTTTCAAAAGCCACTTTTAGTGGCTTTTGTTTTATCAAGCAGGTGGACCGAATATGAAAAGTCAGACGTTGGGTAGCAGCCTTCTGGTCGCCGGTACTTCCATTGGTGCAGGCATGCTGGCATTACCGCTGGTGTCCGCACTGACCGGTCTGGGCTGGGGCGTATTCCTGATGTTTTTGATGTGGGGGTTATCAACCTACGGCGGGCTGTTGATTGCCGAGGCCTGCCGGGCCTGCCCGGAAGCAGAGAATCTGCATGGTGTTATGGGGCGTTTGATGGGGCCGGTTGGCCAGGGTATTGCCGTGGTCGCCATGCTGTTTCTCTATTATTCCCTGTGCGCAGCTTACATTTCCGGTGGTGCCAACGTGCTGGGCAGCCTGTTGGCCAAAGAGGGTATTCACCTGCCTTTTCGCATCACGGCAACGGCGGTGGTGTTGCTGGTTGCCATTCTGGTGGTGACCGGTACCCGGGTGGTTGATGTGGTCAACCGGGTGATGTTCGCACTGATGCTGGCCCTGCTGCTGTATATCGTGGTGTCACTGTTGCCCGAGGTCAGTTTGAGTAATCTTCGGCTGGAGAACAGCACCCCTGGCATTTTATTCGCGGCGCTGCCGGTGTTATACACCTCATTTGGCTATCACTGTGCGGTACCCACCGTGGTTCAGTATGTGCAGGGAAAACCCCGGCGGTTTCGCTATGCCCTGATCGGTGGCAGCGCCCTTCCGTTCAGCATTTATGTGATCTGGATGGCGGTGGTGATTGGTGTGGTTTCTTCTGCAGTGGTGGTGACCATGGCACACCGTCCGGATGGTGTAACTTCGCTGATGGATGCCATAGGCCACCATTCCGGCGCGTCCGGTTTTGATTATATGATCAGTGCCTTTGCTGCCTTTGCCCTGGGCACGTCCTTCCTGGGGGTGGCTCTTGGGTTATTTGACTATCTGGCAGAAGTGTTCGGCCGTTCCCATGGTATTTGGGGGCGTATCGAAACCATCACGCTCACGCTATTGATTCCGTTGCTGGCGGCTATTTTTATGCCGGGGAGTTTTGTCACAGCCTTGGGGTATGCTGCTGTAGCCCTGGTGATTCTGGCGGTATTTATTCCCGTGGCCCTGGTCTGGAAGGTTCGTAAGCTCCATATGGAAGAACCCTATCAAGTGGCTGGCGGTATTCCGGCACTGGCCATTGCGATTATTGTGGGGCTTTTGGTGATTGTTGCCCAGTTTGGGGTGATCAGTGGTGTGTTGCCTTCTATTGGCTAAAAGGCTTTCTGGGAATAGACTCACTATTTCAGTGGCCCCGAACAATTCCTGCCGTGGTCAATTGGATCAAAAAGCAACTTGGAATCGTTCAGGAAGAGCAAAGAATGTCGGATGGATGTTGGTCGGTTTACATAATTCTTGCCAGTGATAGCAGCCTTTATACCGGCATCACCACGGATATTGAACGGCGCTGGCGTCAACATTGCGGTACTGCCGGGGGAGCCAGGTATTTCAGGGGGCGGAAGCCACAGCAGTTGGTCTATCTGGAAGGTAATCATAACCGTTCTTCGGCCAGCCGACGGGAAGCGGCCATCAAAAAGCTGACTCGCCCACAAAAGCTGAGCTTGCTCGCCTCACCGGAAAATTGCTGTGCTCTCTGGGCCGGGAAATTGCTTGATACCCATCGCTGACTCCCATAATCAGAGAGTGTCGCGCAAGCCTGAAGAACACGCTCCGAAGCTGGTCGGTTCCCGCTGACCCCTGGTACATCATTTCGATGAGTTTGCAGGGTTCCCTCTATCAATGACGCCCAAACTCCGTTCGTCCTGAGCGGAGTCGAAGGGCGTAAACACCACACCCTGAATAAAGACTGTGCCAATCACCCTTCGTCCGTACATCCTGAGCTGAGCCGAAGGGCGCTCAGGGTGAGTGGAGATTGTACACCTCAAACGCATCGAAATGATGTGCTGGCCCGAAAGCTTTTTAGCGCAAAAAGAAGCATAAATTATCATTTTGGGTTCAAGGTTGAACGTTTAGATAGTATGATCCTCAGAAATAGATGAAGCAAAAAGGATTTTTGTAAGACACCTGCCTCATAAAAAGCAGGCCAGGGAAATAACTGTTTCATCGCCTTCCGATAACAACAAAAAATAAGTATGAGGTGTTCATGGAAGCCAGTTTTTGGGATGGCAAGCGCGCCCCCGGTATTGCAGACCAAATTGATCTTGAAAAGTTCAAAAACCTGGGCGAAGTCATTGAACATGCAGTTCATCAATACGGCGACAGGCCAGCCTATACCAGCATGGGCAAAACGGTTACCTACAACGAAATCGATCAGCTAAGCACCCGGTTTGCTGCCTATCTCCAGAACCATACGACACTGAAGCCCGGTGACAGTATCGCTATTCAGCTGCCGAACCTTATTCAGTACCCCATCGTCGTTTATGGCGCAATCAAGGCTGGCCTGGTTATCGTCAATACCAACCCGCTCTACACCGCCCGGGAGATGAAGCATCAGTTTACCGACTCAGGAGCCAAGGCGCTGGTCTGCCTCAATGTGGTTGGCCACCTGGTGGAGGAAATCATTCAGGATACGCCCATCAAGCACCTGATTGTCACTGAACTGGCCGACCTGCTGCCCTGGCCCAAGCGATCACTGATTAATCTTGCCGTAAAACACGTTAAGAAGATGGTTCCCTCTTACCAGCTGCCACAGGCGCTGAGTTTCAATCAGGCCATGAAGCTTGGGGAAAAATCCCGGTACAGTAAGCCGCTACCGGCCAACCCTGATGATGTGGCGGTGTTACAGTATACCGGTGGCACCACCGGCGTGGCCAAAGGCGCTATGCTGACTCAACGTAGCCTGGTCAGTAATGTACTGCAGACGGTCAATGTGTTGTCCCAGACCGATGATAATGGTGTCCCAGTGGCAAAGCCTGATGGCAATACCGCAGTTGCGCCCCTGCCTCTTTATCATATCTACGCGTTCACCGTGCATCTGATGGCGTTCTTCCATCAGGGGGGACACAGCATTTTGATCGCCAACCCACGGGATATGGATACGTTCGTCAAGTCCCTGAAGCCCCACAGGGTGAATATCTTCATCGGCCTGAACACACTGTTTGTTGGCTTGATGAATCACCCGGAATTTAAAAACCTGGACTTTTCCGAACTGCGGTTAACCATGTCCGGTGGTACTGCCTTGCAGGCGGCGGTTGCCAACCGCTGGCAAACTATCACGGGATGTTCGATTTCCGAGGGTTATGGCCTCTCTGAAACCTCACCCGTGGTATCCCTGAACCCCGCAGGCAGTTACTCCAAACTGGGCACTGTCGGCTTGCCAATGTCCGGCACGGCGCTGAAGACCATTGACGATCAGGGTAATGAGCTGCCATTGGGAGAGCGTGGGGAACTCTGTGTCAAAGGCCCGCAGGTGATGAAAGGTTATTGGCGGCGCCCGGAAGCCACGGCAGAAGTGATTGACAGCGAAGGCTGGTTTAAAACCGGAGATGTGGCCATTATCGATGAACAGGGTTATGTGCAAATCGTCGACCGGGTTAAGGACATGGTGCTGGTCTCAGGCTTTAACGTGTACCCCAACGAAGTGGAAGATGTGGTTTCCAAGCACGATAAAGTGCAAAACTGTGCCGTTATTGGTGTACCCGATAAGAAAACCGGCGAGGCTGTCAAACTCTTTATTATTCCACAGGACAAAAGCTTAACGGCGGAAGAGGTCAAGGAGTACTGCCGACTGAACCTGACCGCGTATAAAGTGCCAAAGCAGGTTGAATTCAGGGATGTTCTGCCAATGACGCCAGTGGGTAAAATTCTGCGGAAAGATCTTCGCGCCGAAGAAATGAAGAAGCACGAAGCGGCTTCCTGATTTTATCGCATCAGCAAAGCCCCGTTACGTTCCGGGGCTTTGTAATTAAACTGACTTTTAATATGCTTGAAACTTATTGCTTCAATCCATTGATTCAGTTTCAGCCAGAATTCCGTTTTTTGGCGTATTTTTGAATATGAATTAAACTCAGTAATCAGGCTTTCATGAAGTAAGCAGGCGGCCACTTTTTATTTTTTCCTGAAATGCGAGTTAATGATTATGTTGGTAGTATTTTGATCAGTATTCTGGCGTTAATTAATCTTTCCTGTTTCATGCTGCTGATTTCTACCTTAACTGTTAACCTTTACTGACTCTCCAAACCATGTGATGAGGAACCTGATTCTTCGTATTATCCCTTATGACTTATGGCTCCGTCGTAATGTAATTGGCCGTTACGCATAACGATGTCGGAAAACACATTTTTGCGAGGTAATGGGAAAATATGCTCATTTTTTTATCAACTTTTTTACCAGCTATGCACGGGTTTTTGTCTATTTACAGGCAGAATTGTCAATGTTAAGTTTTTTACCAATTTTAAACCCTGCGTTTAATGGATCCTTTGATTTACCAGATTGGTTCAAACCATGAATATTTTTGATGAAGCTCTCGGTGTTCTGAAGTCTAAAGTTCAGGTGCGCAAGCTCTTTCACGATATGCACGCTGAAGACCTTCAGCGCGTTATCGGTCGCATTGAAGCCATTTACGAAGAAAAAGTGATGGCTCAAATGGAGGTGGAAGAGGAGCAGGCCCGCAAAAAAGAGGCGCTGGATGCGGTGGTTAAACAGATGAAAGAGCTTGGTCTCTCCCTGGGTGATATCAAAGACCTGTCAGAAGAGAAAAGCAGCGGTGGCCGTAAAGGAAAAACACGCCAGCGTTATTTGTTTCGCTACGAAGCCGTTGATGGATCATCAGTGGATTGGGAAGGGGCAACAACCGGGCGTATTCCTGCGGATTTCTCAGACTATCTTGAGCGAACCGGTAAAGATCGCAAGGCCTGTATCGTTTCTGAAATCTGATGCTTTAAACCCTTGCTTATTAAAGAGCCTGACAGGAACAGTCTTTAATTAACTTGCTGGTTTGGAACACGATCTCCGTTCATCCTGATTGCCATTCACCCTGATCTCCGTTCATCCTGAGCGGAGTCGAAGGGTGCCTGGCACAATGGTGAGCCGGAGTTCACGCCTTTGTTGCTTTCACGCCTGCCTATTTGATTTGACTGAGCCTTTTATCAATCATCTCCTTCAGAACATTTTCCTGGGTAAACCCACCCACCACCTCATCGGGAAACACCAGAGCCGGAGTTCCGGTAATGCCCAGCCTCTGGGCCAGCATGATATTACGGTCCAGTTGTTTGTTAATCTCTTTATCATCTACTACGGCGGTTTTCAGTGCCTCCACATCCAGCCCCTGTTTTCTGACAATGCTGGCAATGGAAGCCGAGTCATGCCGGGCACGATGAGACATCAATGCTTTATGCAGCGCCAGATAGGCGTCATTACCTTCAGCCCTGGCTGCCAATAAGAGTGCAGCCGCCTCTCTTGAACTTGGCCCGAGGATGGGCATGTCTTTATAGATAATTTTCAGGTCAGGGTAATTGTTGACCAGCACTTCCAGAACCGGGTCCTGTCGTTTGCAAAATCCACAGTTCACATCGCCAAAGTAGGCAATAGTCAGTTTGGGGGTTGAGGAACCGGCAAAGGGGTCATCACTGTGAAAAAGCTCGGCCATATTGCTGGTAAGCACCGAGTTTTGCGCCTGTGATTTGGCTAACTCTTCCCGCTTTTTCAACTCATTGACAACATCGAGAAAAATTTCAGGGTTTTCCATCAGGGCTTCACGCACCAGCTCTTTGACCTGTTGTTGCTGTTCCCGGTCCAGCGGTGCGGCCTGACTGCTGATTGGCAGGATAAGTGCGGTAGCGGCAATGGCCAGCAGCTTTTTCATGGTTAACGTCCAATGTAATGATCAGAAGTGTTTTTCACCATCATACCGGTTTGACGGGCGGTAATGGAATGCAGTCGCCATTGGTTAAGGCAATAATCTTGTAAATATTGCTATTTTTATTCTGCTTATTTATTAATCGCTGCCTTTGCTGATCAAAAAAGCCGGGACTCCGGAAAAACTTGATCCAGGTCAAAGTACATCGGGTCCAACCTGCGTATGGTTTTTATAGGGATAGCTTAAAGAGACCGCTTGAGAGCGTAGCGTCAAGACCGCTGGAGTACCCGAAAGAACAGATTATCGGTATCAGCCAATGAGATTGGAGAAGCCAAATATACTTCATTGCAGGTGTTGTATTGGCTTCAGGCATTTGCCAGAAAAACCCATTAAGCGGCTAAATGATCGCAGCCGGGGCCGATAACAACAGTTCCTTAAAAAAACACGTAAAGGACTGAAACAATGAAAGTAATTGCTGTTGCTGTAGCGGGAATGTTATTGGCTGGTGCTGTTCAGGCTGCTGATAAAGCGGAAGATCTTCAGAAACAGGGTATGGTCTGTTACTCAATGGGCCAGGTCAATGCCGAAAGACAATCCGGTGGACGTGGCATGGCTCCGGACCTTACTGTCAATATTGCTCCGACTTTTTATATCACCAGTGACCGTGACTATAAAGCCTGCCGTAAGATGGCGGCGGAAAAGGGCGCTCATGTGATTGTTGATCCGAATGCTTGATTTTTTGTTTGAAATGCAAAGGCTTGAGGTGCTGAGTGAAAATGATTTCTTGGTATTTCAGGCCAGTGTTTAGGTTCTGATCTTGTTCCCACGGGGCTCCGTGGGAATGTCTGTAACTCCCTGCCAACTACCTGCGACAAGAATATCTGCAAACTTCCATATGCATTCCCACGCTGAACATGGGATTGACTCACCCTGACTCTTACGTGTGCTGTTTCGTAGTTGATGCTAATTCTGTCAGTAAGGTTTTTCTGTGGGAGGGTGTAGCTGGTATGCATTCCCACGGGGGAGCGTGGGAATGAGGTCAGAACTTATGGGTAGGCTTGGACAGGCGTACATCCCTGACCAACAAAGTCTGAGTTAATGATAGTCTGGCAGTTCCAGCTGCCATCAGCAGCTCGATAAAGTCTTACATCGTTGTTTATAACGGCAGCATTTCCCACATTAAAGGTGAACTGGACGTAGCCTGCACCATTGCCGTCGTCATTAAAGGCAATTACACCGTTACTAGGCTGTACAACACCTAGATCTTGTGGCCTTTCACCTCTAATAAATGGTACTGCTGGGTTACCATTTTGAGCAGGTTGAGCGGCCCGTTCAGCTGTTTGGCCATCAGGGAACTCGCCAAAATTAAGCACATAATCCTCAAGGCTTGTTCTGTTAGAAGTCAAGCTAGCAACTGCAGAAGATACGTTAGAACGACCAACATAATTCTGATACTGCGGAATAGCCACAGCAGCTAGAATACCTGTGATTGCCACAACAATCATCAATTCAATCAGCGTAAAACCCTGTTGTTTTTTCATTTTTTCTGTCCCCCGGGAACATCATTTATAGTTTTTTTAGCATGCATCTTATTGCAAGACATGCGTCTTTTAACCACCCTACCCTGGGTACATCGTCCTTTCTAAGTGTGTATTCCACTAAGAGCTTATGGTTATCATTTATATAGCCCCGCAGAACACGAAAAAAGTAACATGGTTTGAAATGTGTCACAACACTAAAACCAGAGTTTTGCTAAGTTACAGCTTTTGTAGAACTCTCTCCTTGCGAGCCGACACCTGCTCCAACCCCCTAACTCCGTTCGTCCTGAGCGGAGTCGAAGGGCGTAAGCTCCATGCCCTGAATAAAGACTGTGCCAATCACCCTTCGACTCCGCTCAGGGTGAACGGAGATTGTACACATCAAACGCATTGAAATAATGCACGGTTACACGGTTCCAATGTATTTGATGGGTTCTCTCTATCAATGACGCCCAAACTCCGTTCGTCCCAAGCCCACCGACAGCATGATCAGTTTCAGGTATTTCATAAATTATGAACTGCCCGATTTATGGAAGAAGGCTGTCAGGAAGCGGTTGCCGTCAGGCGATGCGCCCACTTGGTTTTTGCTGCCAGCTGCATATCCACCACTTCGTCACTTTCATCGACGATTTCGCGGCCAAGCAGTGTTTCAATCATATCTTCCAGTGTCACGATACCACGGATATCGCCATATTCGGTGACCACCATGGCGATATGGCTGCGTTTTTCCAGGAACGTTGCCATCAGTTTTGGCAGTGGCTCCTTTTCCAGCACGGCAATAATCGGACGTTTCAGGCTTTCCAGTCTGGTACTGCCGCCTTCCCGAAGATGGGAAAGCAGAATGTCATTTCTCATGACAAAGCCGTTGATATCATCCGGGTCTTCACCGTACACAGGAATACGCGAGAAGCTGGAACCGGTGAACTCCTTCATATAAGCGTCAGTGGTCGTAGATTCCGGTAATGAAAACAGCACTGAGCGAGGCGTCATGATTTCCACAATCTGGAGATCACGAAACTTCAGCATGTTTTTCATCAGCTCAGACTCGACACCCTGCAGTGCACCCACCTGAAAGCCAAGGTCAGCCATCGCCTGAATTTCATCACGCAGATAAGGGTTGGTTTTGTCCTTCGGACTCAGCTTGCTGGTCAGTAACTCGGTGATCCAGATAATGGGCAGTAGCAGCTTAACCATAAAGCGCACACCAACGGCCATGACCGGAACCAGGGATTGCCACCAGGACGCACCAATGGTTTTTGGAATAATTTCAGACAATACCAGGATCAGTAAGGTCAGCACGGCGGAAAAAACTCCAACAGCGGCATCACCAAAGACTTTCGCCGCCTGGGCACCCGCACTTGCCGCACCAATGGTATGAGCAATGGTATTCAGGGTAAGGATAGCGGCCAGAGGGCGGTCAATATGATCGTGCAGCTCACGGACAATCTTTGCCCATTTGCTGTTTTTCTGCTCAAGGCTAACCACATAGGCCGGGGAGATACTGAGTAGGACGGCTTCAAACACCGAACAAACGAAGGACACCGCAATAGCGATGACAACATACGCAACAAGCGTAACCACGCATGGCTCCAAAGGTAATCAAGGGAATGCTATTCTAGCCTGAGAATTTAATCTTTGGCGATAGAAATTTCCGAATATTACATTGTAAAGATACGGAACATTCTTGCTAAATTGTGGTCAAAATGAATTGTATGGATCATTTGGCCAGCTTCTGACTGGAGAAGACTTGCGGATATGAATGTTTTCGAAAGAATTTCCGGTTTATTCCTTGGAGGTATCTTCCCCTCCAGTCCTCCGGCTGTTGGCAATTCATCATCAAGTGACGAGTTATTTGATGAATACACTCCATTTCTTCAGATGTCACCGGAAGATGATACTTCTTCCAGTGGCCCGGGCCGTGAAAGACGACCAATTCATAGCTTTGATATTGCCGCAACGGAAAAAAAGAGAGCGGATACCGCCAACCCGGTGAAGTTTGACTGTGTCATCATGCCACCTGATGATGACGTAGATGCACTGTTGGACAGGCTGTCTACCTTTGAGTATCAACGTGCACAAAATGGTGAGGCCGGTGCTGAGATTCACCTGATTCAAAGTTTTGAAGATTTGTCCAGGGACAACCTGCGCCAGCGTATTCATCTGGAAGGTGGTGGCAAATGCCAGCGTTCACCCGGCAAGTTATTTGACAACAGTCGCCCGATCAAGCTGGTGGTTGATTTACAGAAGATGCACCCCAGCGATACCGTGGCACTCAATGACCTGCTTGACCCGGAAAGCCCTGCATTAAATAAAATCAGATTAGGCAGTCATGTTGAGATACTGGTCCTGGTGCAAAAAAAGCAGCTTCATACCGGTAATACCTTTTCATTGGGTGCCGATACCTGTCGGCGCATAAACCGGGTAGACAATACCTGGGATTATCAGAAAAAGCTGGCATCCCTCACCAGCGTTCCTGAAGCACACCGCTCTATTCTTGATATCTCTCCCTGCGCCCCGGATGACAATAACCCGGCCCATGAACATGAAAAGTTCTCCATTAATTTGTGTCACGGCAGTGTTCCCTGGCGGCAAACACTGCTCGGGAGCTACGGTGTTAAGGCCGATCATGGATTCGGCTGGGAGGCGGGAGCCATTGAGAGAGAGGCACCTAAAAAACTGTGGATAACCGATGCCCCCGAAGGGGATCCGGCATTTACCCAGGCGCTGCGGAATATAAAAATCACCAGGGAAATCGAAGCACAGGGAGAAAAACTGTCACTGCCTGAAGAGATGTTCTTCCGGGTCAGACAATCCGGGGGGGAAGACAGGTCCCGGCTCCTTGGCAGTATCAGGCTGCTAGCCAATATCCCTGACGGTCCGCTCATCACCATCAATTCCGCTAATGTTAAAAGCTGGCTGAGCACAGTGGGGATTAACGACAAAGGAGAGAGTTGCGAACACCATCCTCTGAAAGAAGCCATTCAGGCAGGAGGGTCAATAGTGGTGACCTCGTCATTGGAGGAGGCGCAGTGGACACAATTACTTCATCGGCTCACAACGCTGATGGAAGCAAAAGAAACGAAAGTTCCGCTGACATTGCTCGAAACCAGACAACCAGAGTCTTTTTTTCCTGCCAGGCCTGACAGTTCGCCACAATTGGCGGGTGACGCATTTGAGCCAATGATCCGGATCCAGCGCAGTGAGGATCACGAAGCACTGGTGAATGATCTGTTCAACAGACACCCGGAGGCTGAGATTGTCCGTGTCAATCCTGAAACGACCCTGACACAGCTGGTTAATAACCCACACATAGCCTCTGAAGCCAGATACCAATACGGATTCCGCTGGTCCGGCTTGATGAAGGCTTTGCAGTCAAATAAACCGGTTATCTTGTGTGGCCTGGAGCAAAACCCCAGGTTGCAGCTTGAACTGGAAACCCTGCTGTTGAAACCGGGCCACTTCTTTGTCAATGGCAGTAAAGAGCAGATACCGGCGGATTCCAGAATTTACCTGGTATGGCCTGAAGGTGTCAGGACGGAATCGCCGGTATGGCACAGTGCAATTGCCCGGGAAGTGGCCGTGACTCCGCCGGCTCCTGAACACTCCCAAGCCTGGCACAAGCTGAAAGAGGGGCTGAAAAAACTGCACAGTGCTTTAAGGACGCTGCCGGAAAGGTTTGCCACTATTAATTGGCCAGCGTTGTCGGATGCCATGGTGCAATCGGTACTGAATGAAGCCAATGCCATCGTCGCGGAGGAGGGCGGCACCGAAGCGCTTCCTGTCCACTATCGCAAAGCCGTTGCAACATTGGTGACACATGTCGCCAGAAAAGAAAAACAAGTCAGAGCGTTCGCAAAGTCAATTACCCGACAAATATGGCCCGACCCGAATGGCTATTGGGTGGATATTGATAAGCTGACTGCGGTTCTTGGGGATGGTCACCTGATCAACAGTGCCTATATTACCAGCAACGGATGGGAGCTGGTTGAACTGTTCGGCGAGGGATTTTTCTCACACCCTGAGCCAATGGCGCTTGATTATAACCAGCCTGGCCACAGGAAAACACTGATCGCGCTGCTATGTCGCCACGCCCCCAGAGTTTACCAGCGGACGTTGAAAAAAAGACTTGGGTGTGATGATGAACTCTTGAATACACTGCCTGAGGCGACCTGCCGCTCATCCGTCATTACCCGGATTCTGAACAATGCCCTGTACGCCGGCTGGGATTTTCGGAAGCAACAGAGTATTCCGGTTCAGACGCGACTGGAGAACCTCTCCACCCGGATTCTGAGAATCCAGCAAAATGCCTCCGAAAACCAGCAGCGGAATTTGATCCGCAGCCTGCTGGAACGGCAATTTATTAATATTAGTGATGATGATCCGTCGGTGCTGGAGCAAATACTTTCAAAACGCATATCCCAGTACAGCAGGGGGCTCAGGAGGCTGGCTCGACTCAAACGACGAATCCGTGGTAATAAATTGATCACCCTTGAGGGCACCACCGGTACGGGCAAAAGCTATCTCGCCCATCAGGCAGCAAAATTGTCAGGCCCTACGTTTACCCTGACCATTGGCCCCAGCGCAGAAGAGAGCCATCTCCTCAAACGGTGGGTCTGGCAACCTCAGGGTGATGACCGTGAGATGACAGAGCAGGCGGGAATTATCCTGAAATGGGCCAGAACAGAGCCCGAACCCGGTGAGATGGTGACCCTGGTGGTGGATGAAGCGAATCTTGCCGCTAATCTTCTGGATAACGTGCTGGCCGGTATCTGGTCGGCCAATCCCCATATATTCTGTGGTTCCGAAAGAGTGGACATTTCACCTCAACACCGGGTTGTGTTCACCTGTAATCCCGGTGCCTACTCCGGCCGCAGTGAGCAAACGGTCCTGCAGGATCGGGGTATAAGGGTTCACTATCCCGCTTTAAGCCCTGAGTTCCTGAAAGAACAGGTGGTCTTGCCGACACTGAACAGGCTATTTTATGGGGCCTCTTTAAAAGGGCTGGATGACACTGCGGCCCGGCAGACTGCCGACACGGTGATGGAGCTGCAAAAGCAACTGAAACTGCTGCTGCCGGACCGGGTCTTCAGCCCCCGGGATCTCACCGACGTCTGTGGCTGGATCGCCTGTCAGCTCCATTACAGCGGCAGGCGTGTCACGCAAACCCAGCTCGATGATATGGTCTGGAACGGGTTTGACAGTGTCATCGCTCACTCACTGAATAATCAGACTCAGGCGTCTTACCAGATTTTAAAGCTGTGGTTTGAGCACCGCTATGAGGCCCACAAACTGCCAGCCACTGTGACAGGATACGACCTGCGTCTTGATCAGCTTTACGACACATTCTGTCGCTATGTTAACCGGGCAAAACCTGAATTTGATACATCATCACAGTCCGTTAAATCATTAATGCAGACGCTGGCCCAGGATCTTGATCGCCTCCGTCTTGAGCATGAAAGTGGCGTTCGCCATTCAGGGCGCAGGGCGACACTGGTTGAAGGCCCGGCCGGCAGAGGCAAGGACGCAACCTTGAAGTTGCTGCTGGATATGTGGGATGCCAGTGGTGAGACGGGCAGGCCCACCAATGTCCGTTACTTCAATGCCGGAGACTGTGACTGGGCTGAACTGAAGCAAGCCATCAGGGAAGCCCAGCAGGAAGGGACGGTTCTGGTGGTTTCAGAGTTGAACATGATCAGCAGTGCCGACCTTGAAGGTGAACTCAATGATGTACTGACCGAGCCTTGCACACCCGGCTTCCACCTTTTTGCCACCACCAACCCACCGGAATACAGCGGGCGCAGCGCATTTTCACCGGCACTTAATGATCGTTTCCGGATTATCAGAATCGATGATTACAATGAGCAGGAGCTGCGCAGGATTGCCCGGCAATTATTACCCCCGGAAAACCCGGATCAAACCGCTGAGCGTATTGCCGCCCTGCATTGTTACGTTTACCAACGGTTAAAAAAATCCGGGCAGGCCCTGTTCCCGGTTTGCCGTGATCTGCAAAAGCTCGCGGCAGCAGTCACGGCACAATCGGATTTAACGGCATTATTCTGTCAGCATTACTTCCTCTATATGGCAGCCGGAAAAATCGCCAAAGAGGAGGTTGCTGGTTTCCTTCGGGATTCAATGCCAGAGCAACCAGCAACGGTAGATGGTCATCGTTACGATCACGGGTTATGCCGCTGGCTTTTTCAAACCATTCCCGACCTGGACAGACCATTATTTATCCAGCGCTCAACATCCGGTGGTTTTGGTGTCACGCAGACACGGGAACTCGTTATTGATGAGAAGCTGTCGGATAGCGATGCCAGGGCAGAAATTATCAAGCGGACTGCCCAGTGGTTATGGCGGCACGAGACCGATCTGCCAGATGATCTGGGAGTCGGTGGTGATAATCAAAGCAAGGCGCTCTATGTTATGCAGCAGCGACAGTGGTTTCGTGCACGCATAAAAGACAGCGACGTTCTACCTTCGGAGGTATTTAAGCTCAGCGGCTGGAAGGCGGGTCCTGCCGAGTTGCAGGTTTCAGCCGGGCACATGGATGCTCTGAGGTACCTGGATGGGTTCCGACACATTTTTTCAGAAAGAGAGATCTGGGAACGCTTATTGGGCGGTGACCTGCAAGTGGACATCGACAGGCCAGTTTCAGTCTGGGAGGCTTATCTGAAGCCTGCCTGTCTGCCGGTTGCGGTGGTTTGCTGTCTTCCCGCTCTTGCCATTGCACGGTGTTTGCCTTACTTGCGTCGAACAACTGGCAAGAAACTTGACGGTAATGTGACGTCTCCTGTTAGAGAGCAGCCCCGGCAACGTGTGGGTTGGAGAGATGGTGGGAATGGCTACCAATCCATAGAAACCAGAACGGTCATTGGATGTTGCGGGTCTCAATCCGAGCCTGTATGGAGGGAAAGAACATTCTACGGTGAGGACATCATGAAATATCGGTTAGATGTCATTCGTTATCAAGTGACCGGTGAAGGCGATATTTACACGAAGGATTGGACACCCGGAAAGAGCGATTTAATCAGGGTCTTTCCTGAGGCAATGGCTCCAAATACTACGGTTCAACTGTATCCGTGGGAATCTTATGGGTGTCACACAATCAAGGTCGGACCAGGCCATAAATTGTTTCCTCTGCCCGGCAGGCAACCCAGGGAGGAGATAACTGAACTTCGAACGGAGCCGGTGCGGGCTCACCAGGTATTCCTGGATAACTATACTGGCCAGCACTGGATTCGGTTTTCAGGTTTAATCATCAACTGCAGTATTCATGTCCACTATAAACTGAGCAAAAAATGCGGTGACGCTGGTCTGCTTGAAAAAGCCAATGTCAGTAAAGTGCATGATACTCAACCAGTAGCGACTCAGAAAAAAAACAAATGCTGTTGCCTCCCGGCAGAACTGTTCAAACCCCATGATCGTAATCAGCGTGATGACCTGATCTCTCCACAGGGCAACCGTTGTCCGGAACCGGTCAGGCATCGCGTTGATGTCCTGTTCAATACGGTGCGGGCAGCTGCACAAGCCCCCATAATGCTGACCGCTAAGCAGCAGTTGGTACTGGATATTATCAACGCAACGGATGATCAGGGGCGCATTGCCGCAGCAGCGGAATATTGTCGTCAGTTTGACAATCAAAGTCACCTTAAGATCAAAGATGATTTGGCACAGATTCTGCTCTCAGAGGCTGTTGGCGCTTGCAGGCACCGTGCACCTGTTTTCAAATTTATTATGCAATATTTTGGTATCACCTGCCGTATTGTTAAAAGTGAGATCCATGTCTGGGCAGAAGTCTGGAATGGCCATGATTGGGAAACCTATGATTTGGGCGGTGCTTATTCGGAAGAGGATATTCATGGCCACAATCCTTACTTTCCAAAAATTGATGTTCATGATTTCGCAGAGCGGGAGACTGACCAGTACTCCCTTACTGCTTTAGCCCCCGGGGTAGTAGGGCATTTCAAAAAAGCCAATCTGGAAGGCTTTAGTCAGGGATGTGAACGCTTGTCAACCTGCAAACAATATGACAGCTCCTTCGTTGAAGAACAAAGGCAGGTGGAAGAGTCATTATTGGCTGGTTTGAATCAAATGGCTGAGTCGGGTTCAGATGACTGCAGGCAGGTTGTGGAACATATTGAATATGCTCAACATCAACTTGATGCACCGTCTCGCTACCATCCTCCGAAGAAAATGTGGGGTTTCCTTGAATCGGTACTGACTAAGCACTTGAAGCACTGCATTGAAAAAAAAGTGACTAATATCGGATGGTGTTCTGTTTTGGCTGCTTTTATTGTCCAAAAAAAGTGGTTTAAACCCAGAGTAGACTATTCATTTAATCTCTTTCTAAATCTCAAACAGTGGCGCTGGATCGAAGCAAATGTCCCATCGTTGGGAATGCTTGCCAACCAGAATATTGAAAACTGGTATGATCTCTGGAAGAACAATGAACTCCCTTTCTCTTTCTCGAGGCGTTATACCCAACAGATCAACGAGATGGTGACGGAGATAGATGAAGACACCCTGCCCACCGGGTGCTCGGAAACCTTTGAAACGTTGTTGGGCGCTTCTGCCAAAATTGAGCAGTGGACTGATCAGCCAGAAGATGGAATACCCGATATCAGTCGTCTTCTCCATGGGATCCCTGCCTACAGAAAAGTGACCTCAAGCCAGTCCCAGGTGGGTAAGCCTCTCTTCCTGATGACCAATGGCTTTATCGATACCCGCAACCAGCCGGAAGAGACTCAAACCCGTTTTGCACACTATCTTTACAAGCGTGCCCAATCTTTGAAGGCACCCATGAGCATTGGTCTGGCCGGAAGAGAGAATCTCAGTTTCAGACCGTTCCATGTGGTTAAACCAACAAGCACGGTTGACGTTAAAAATCTGCTACTCAACTATGATAAGTTCTTTTTCCCAGGTAAGTACTACCGTGATCAATACATCTCTGAGTTTGTCGCCAAACAGAAAGACAATGCTGAAATGTTGGAAAACACCAGAATCAAAAAAATGATGGATAGCGAGGATCTGGTGGTTATCAGGTCAGAAGATGTGCAGAAGATTTATGATGAATATGTCGAAAGCCTGGGGGTACAAAGCTGAAGTGGGTGGGTGCTGTTCAGCTTCTTACAGTAGACAATAAGCATCTATCCATTTAAGTGACTACTGTTCTGTGTTTGAACCACCAACCCATGGACCCTTTGTGCAATGCTTGCCAGCCATAGACCAGCTTTAGTCCTGCGTCCCTTCAATTGCTGGTATTTACCTTTATTTTGTGAAATCGATTTCGTTTTTTGGTTTATAAGTGTGGTTTTTCACACTTTTAGTGGGTTTTTCTTGTACTTCTTATGCTTTTGATTGTTAGAAACTCTAATACTACGAAAGGGCATAGAAAATTATTTTGTGTGTTGGTAATTCAGTGCAACGTTGTTGGAGTAATTGAGAATGGGAAGGTCGCTCCCCTCGTCTGAATGCACACATTATAAAGAGAGTTTCTATGTGGAATAAACTGAACAAGTCGATGATGTTCTGCCAAATGATGTTTGGCTTATCTTTTTATGGCGTAATGGTCATTTTGACCCGTTTCTTCCTGGAAGAGCTGCAATACAGTGAAGCAGACACCATGATGATCGTTGGTGCCTTCTCTTCCATCGGCCCTCTGTTCGCCATTGCCGGTGGCTTCATTGCTGACAAATTTCTGGGAGCCAAACGCTCACTGACGCTGGCTTACATGGCATTCGCAGCAGGTTACGCGCTGCTGGCATTTGGTGCTTCCATCACCAATGCTCCAATGGCTCTGCTGGGGATTGCTCTGGCCAGTTATGCCCGGGGCCTGATGTCTCCTTCTTACCCAAGCCTTTATAAGCGTACGTTCAAATCTCAGGAAGACTTTGAAAACTGCTACCCGATTAACTACTCGGTTAACAATATAGGTGCCCTGCTGGGTCAATATCTGTACCCAATGCTGGTGCTGGTTATTGGCTTTAAAGGTGGTTTTGCGCTCTCTTCTATCATGGCGGCTCTGGCGGTTACCATGCTGGTTATTTTCCACAAGCCACTGGTCGAGATTGGTGAAGATATCGACAAGCAGCCATTGAGCTCTATGAACATTGCTATCTTCCTGGCGCTGTCTGTTATCATGCTCGGTATGGTGTTCTTCATGTTCTCCGACATGGATACCGGCAAGTACGTTGTCTACGCCATTGGTGGTACCGCACTGTTGTATTTCATCTCCCTGATGTTCAAAGCCAGTCGGTCGGATGCTCTGAAAATGGGTACCATCCTGATCATGGCATTTCTGGCGACTGCATTCTTTGTGTACTACGGCCAGATGATGACTTCCATGACCATGGTGACTATCAATACCATGCGTGGTGAACTGCTTGGCTTTATCCCTCTGGCTCCAGAGGCATCCATGGCGATGAACCCTCTGTGGTGTATTGTTGCAGGTCCGGCCATTGCCGCGAGTTTCACGGCTCTTGAGAAGCGTGGTATTAACCTGTCTACTGCCAGCAAAGTATCCATCTCTTTCGTACTGGTGACTATTGCGTTTGGTATTCTGACCATGGCAGTTAAAGGCATTGATACCGATGTTATTATCAGCCCGGATGTATTCCTGGTGATCCACGGTTTCCTGGCCTTTGGTGAAGTGATTGTAGGTTCTCTGGTGGTTGCCTTTATTCTTTCGGTAACACCCAAGAAGATTGAGGGTTTCTCCGTGTCCCTGTTCTACATTGCCATGGCTCTGTCTGGCATCATCGGTGCGGTGATCTCCGGCAGTATTGCCATGGAAAAAGGACAGGAAATCACCCAGCAGTTTGTTCAGGGTGTTTACGGTGACTACTTTGCCATGCTGACAGCAGCCGCGGTGGCGATGGTGATTATTGCCCAGGTGTTTTCTTTTGTTATTCGCAAGATGCTGGACAGTGCAAATCGGCCTGAAGAAGATCTGACTTCTGCGTCCCAGACACCGCTCAGGCAATAACTGGTTATCCACTGAACTCATCATGGAGCAGCACAAACTTCCATTTTTGATGCCATCGAACCGCATTTCGAGACGTATCAGCTTGTTTGTGCTCATCTCATGATCTCACACCTGACGCAGTCAAGCTGCGTCTTTTCTGTAACGCTCACCACAGCGGTTCTGTCTTTAACTTCCCAAGGCAGTGGGTCGCTATAGTTCTTAAGGAATCTTCCTGACCATCAAACCCTGCCACTTGTACTGTTGAAGATAAAACCTGAGCCAACTATCAGCGGCAAGAAACACCTTTTATTCTTCCTTTCTTATGAGTGGAATAAGCAATAGTGTGGAATTTATAGAACTTTTTGCGTCAAGGAAGGTCTAAATGGAATGAGTATCTTATCAGGCATACGTTATAACCTTATTCAACGCATTTCTCCTGTACCCATACACGCCGACGTTGTGAAGCAGTGTTCTGTTTGCCTGGACGATATAACCGGCTCCCGGAGAGTTTCTGTCAATATTTGCAATCATTATTATCATACATCGTGTATTAAGAAATGGCTGAAGACAAGTAAAAATCCAACTTGCCCATTGTGTCGTCGTGATATTTGTATTATCACCGATACGGGGTTACCTCTCCACTATGCAGCTGCTCACGGCCAGCAGAAAGCCATTGGTGCTCTGATTGACAGAGGTGCGAACGTCAACTCTCGAACCAAAGACGGGAGGACGCCCCTCCACTGTGCAGCCGCTTAAGGCCAGCTGGAAGCCATTGGGGCTCTGATTGCCAGAGGTGCTGACGTCAACTCTCGAACCAAAGACGGAAGGACGCCCCTCCACTGTGCAGCCGAGACAGGCCGGCAGGAAGCCATTGATACCCTTATTGCCGCAGGTGCGGACGTCAACGCTCGAACCAAAGACGGGAGGACGCCCCTCCACTGTGCAGCCGAGACAGGTCGGCAGGAAGCCATTGATACCCTGATTGCCGCAGGTGCGGACGTCAACTCTCGAACCACAGACGGGAGGACGCCCCTCCACTGTGCAGCCGAGAACGGCCAGCGGAAAGCCATTGATGCCCTTATTGCCAGAGGTGCGAACGTCAACGCTCGAACCGAGGAAGGAGATACGGCCCTAAAAAGGGCCAGCGACAATAAAAAGTTAAGTCTCTCAATGATCAAGAGTTTTGCTAATGCTGGATTTGATGTTAATGCACCGTGTAATTATTTAGGTTCAACAATGCTTGTGTGTGCCGCTGAGGCTTGTGATTGGGGGTTCGTCGACGAATTGATGGCCAAAGGTGCTGATATTAACGCCCCCAGGAATATAAAGACTAAATATACGCCCCTCCACTTTGCAGCCGAGAAAGGCCAGCCGGATGCCATTGATGCTCTGATTACCAGAGGTGCGAACGTCAACGCTCGAACCGAGAAAGGAGATACGGCCCTAAAAAAGGCCAGTGAAAATAAAAAGTTAAGTATCTCAATGATCAAAAGTTTTGCTAATGCTGGATTTGATGTTAATGCACCATGTAATCATTTTGGTTCAACAATGCTTGCGTGTGCCGCTGAGGCTTGTGATTGGGAGTTCGTCGACAAATTGAAGGCCAAAGGTGCTGATATTAATGCCCCCAGAAATATAAAGACTAAATATACGCCCCTCCACTTTGCAGCCGAGCAAGGCCAGCAGGAAGCCATTAATGCTCTGATTACCAGAGGTGCGGACGTCAACGCTCAAACCACTGACGGGAGGACGCCCCTCCACTTTGCAGCCGCTCAAGGCCAGCAGCAAGCAATTGATGCTCTGATTGCCAACGGTGCCAACGTCAACGCTCGAACCGAGAAAGGAGATACGGCCCTAAAAAGGGCCAGCGACAATGAAAAGATAGATATCCCAATGATCAAGAGTTTTGCTAATGCTGGATTTGATGTTAATGCACCGTGTAATTATTTAGGTTCAACAATGCTTGTGTGTGCCGCTGAGGCTTGTGATTGGGGGTTCGTCGACGAATTGATGGCCAAAGGTGCTGATATTAACGCCCCCAGGAATATAAAGACTAAATATACGCCCCTCCACTTTGCAGCCGAGAAAGGCCAGCCGGATGCCATTTATGAACTGATTGCCAGAAAAGCGGACGTCGATGCTCGAACCAAAAATGGGTTTACGCCCCTCCACTATGCAGCCGCTCAAGGCCAGCCAGAAGCCATTGATGCCCTTATTGCCGCAGGTGCGGACGTCAACGCTCGAACCAAAAACGGGTTTACGCCCCTCCACTATGCAGCCGCTCGAGGCCAGCAGGAAGCCATTGATGCTCTGATTGCCGCAGGTGCGGACGTCAGCGCTCGAACCAAAGACGGGGTTACACCCCTAAAAAGGGCCAGCGACAATAAAAAGATAAATGTCCCAATGATCAAGAGTTTTGTTAATGCTGGATTTGATGTTAATGCACCATGTAATAATTTAGGTTCAACAGTGCTTGCGTGTGCCGCTGCGGCCTGTGATTGGAAGCTCGTCGACGAATTGGTGGCCAAAGGTACGGATATTAATGCCGGGAATATAAATAAATATACGCCCCTCCACTATGCAGCCGAGAAAGGCCAGCAGAAAGCCATTTATGCTCTGATTGCCAAAGGTGCGTACGTCGACGCTCGAACCAAAAACGGGGCTACGCCCCTCCACTATGCAGCCGGGAAAGGCCAGCTGGATGCCATTGTTGCTCTGATTGACAAAGGTGCAGACGTCAGAGCTCGAACCAAAGACGGGTTTACGCCCCTCAAATATGCAACCCAGCAAGGTCAGCAGGCAGCCGTTGATGTCCTGATTGCCTGCGCTGCAAAGCTCAAGAAGAGAACCACCGGTGCTCATGTCCGAAAAAAAACAGTAAGACAATGCTAAAAATCACCGCAAAAACAGCAGTAACGCAACCATTTAATGGAAGCCCCTGATAACAGAGGCCTTTTGAGGGGGGGATCAGGAAGTCATATCGTCAAAGAACTTCTTGACGCCATCAAAGAAGGATTGCTTTTTAGGCGACTGGTGACCGGCACCTTCTTTTTTGAAGGTGTCATCCAGCTCCTTGAGCAACTCTTTCTGACGCTCCGTCAGTTTCACTGGAGTCTCAACCACAACCCGGCACATCAGATCTCCGGCACTGCCACCACGGACCGGGACAACACCCTTGCCACGCAGACGGAACAGTTTACCCGTCTGGGTTTCCGCTGGAATCTTCAGCTTCACCCGGCCTTCCAGGGTGGGGACTTCCAGTTCACCGCCCAGTGCGGCATCGACAAATGTGATGGGTACTTCACAGTAGAGGTGTTTGCCGTCACGCTGGAAGATCGGATGATCAGCAACACTGACCTGAACGTACAGGTCTCCGGCTGGTCCACCATTGACACCCGCTTCGCCTTCACCGGCCAGACGGATACGGTCGCCGGTATCAACACCGGGAGGAATCTTGACGGAGAGGGTCTTGTATTCCTGAACGCGGCCTTCACCGTGACAGACGTTACAGGGGTCCTTAATCATCTTGCCTGTGCCGCGACAGTCAGGGCAGGTTTGCTGCACAGAGAAAAAGCCCTGCTGCATACGCACCTGACCAATACCGCCACAGGTGGTACAGCTGACAGGCTGAGTGCCTTTTTTCGCACCGGAGCCATCACACCCGTTACAGCTCACCAGTGTCGGAATACGGATTTTCTTGCTAACGCCGCGAACGGCTTCTTCAAGGCTGAGTTCCAGTTGATAGCGGAGATCGGCACCACGCTGGACGGAACTGCGGCTGCGACCACCGCCAGCACCGAAAATGTCACCAAAGACATCGCCGAAAATATCGCCGAAATTACCACCGGCAAAACCGCCAGCACCGCCCATGCCACCCATGTTCGGGTCAACACCGGCGTGGCCGTACTGATCGTAGGCCGCTTTTTTCTCGCTGTCGGAAAGAATTTCAAAGGCTTCGTTGATTTCCTTGAAGCTCTCTTCCGCTGCTTTATCACCCGGGTTACGGTCGGGGTGATATTTCATGGCCATACGACGATAGGCCTTTTTTATGTCCTTGTCTGAAGCGCTCCTTTCTACACCCAGCACTTCGTAGTAGTCGCGTTTTGACATCAGAAAAACCCTGAGCTACCTGCATTCACCAGTCGAGCATGAAAACACAGAGCTAACTGGATTCATGGTCAAGTCTGACAAAGCCATCATTTTGATATATACGACAACGCGGGAATGAATCCCGCGTTGTGACCTTATCATCAGTCATTGATGATCGAGTTGGTCTTACTTCTTGTCATCTTTTACTTCTTCAAACTCAGCGTCAACGGCGTCGTCAGCTGCATCCGCCTTTTGGTCGGCACCGGCATCAGCCTGGGCTTCGCCCTGCTGCTGAGCTTCAGCGTACATCTTCTGGGCCAGACCGGCAGAGGCTTCAGACAGTGCCTTGGTCTTGGCTTCGATCTCTTCCTTATCGTCACCTTTGACCGCGGCTTCAACGTCTTCGATCGCCTTGGTGATGGCCGCCTTCTCTTCTTCAGTGGCCTTGTCACCGGCTTCTTCCAGCGTCTTGCGGGTAGCGTGAGCCAGACTGTCAGCCTGGTTACGGGCCGCCGCCAGCTCTTCGAACTTCTTGTCGTCTGCTGCGTTGGCTTCAGCATCCTTGACCATTTGATCGATCTCTTCGTCCGACAGACCGGAAGATGCCTTGATCACAATAGACTGTTCTTTGCCAGTTGCCTTGTCTTTTGCAGAAACATTCAGAATACCGTTGGCATCCAGGTCGAAGCTGACTTCGATCTGTGGCATGCCGCGAGGTGCTGGCGGAATGTCTGCCAGGTCGAAACGGCCCAGGGACTTGTTGTGAGTCGCCTGCTTGCGCTCACCTTGCAGCACGTGAATGGTGACTGCGCCCTGGTTGTCGTCGGCCGTAGAGAACACCTGGGACTTTTTGGTCGGGATGGTGGTGTTCTTTTCGATCAGCGGAGTCATTACGCCGCCCATGGTTTCGATACCCAGGGTCAGCGGAGTAACGTCCAGCAGCAGAACGTCTTTAACGTCACCGGCCAGAACCGCAGCCTGGATGGAAGCACCCATGGCCACCGCTTCGTCAGGGTTAACGTCCTTGCGAGGCTCTTTACCAAAGAACTCGGCCACTTTCTGCTGAACCAGTGGCATACGGGTCTGACCACCCACCAGGATAACTTCGTCGATGTCAGACAGGTCCAGGTCAGAGTCCTTGACCGCGATGCGGCATGGCTCCAGGGAACGGGCAACCAGGTCTTCTACCAGGGATTCCAGCTTGGCACGGCTGACTTTAACGTTCAGGTGCTTGGGACCGGTGGCGTCGGCAGTGATGTAAGGCAGGTTGACGTCTGTCTGCTGAGTAGAAGACAGTTCAATCTTGGCTTTTTCAGCGGCTTCTTTCAGACGCTGCATGGCCAGTGGGTCGCCTTTCAGGTCGATGCCCTGGTCTTTTTTGAATTCGTCGGCAAGGTATTCGATCAGGCGCAGGTCGAAGTCTTCACCACCCAGGAAGGTGTCACCGTTGGTGGCCAGTACTTCAAACTGGTGCTCGCCATCTACGTCAGCGATCTCGATGATGGATACGTCGAAAGTACCGCCACCCAGGTCATAAACGGCGATGGTCTGGTCGCCTTTTTTCTTGTCCATGCCGTAAGCCAGCGCCGCAGCGGTTGGCTCGTTGATGATCCGCTTGACCTCCAGACCCGCGATACGGCCTGCGTCTTTGGTAGCCTGACGCTGGGAATCGTTGAAGTAGGCAGGAACGGTAATAACCGCTTCAGTTACTGACTCGCCCAGATAGTCTTCAGCGGTTTTCTTCATCTTCTTCAGGATTTCGGCAGAGATCTGAGGCGGTGCTTTCTTGTCACTTTTAACCTCAACCCATGCATCGCCGTTGTCCGCTTCGATGATTTTGTACGGAACCATCTTGATGTCTTTTTGAACGACGTCGTCTTTAAAGCGACGGCCGATCAGACGCTTGATGGCGAACAGGGTGTTGTCGGGGTTGGTAACCGCCTGGCGCTTGGCTGGCTGGCCTACCAGAATCTCACCGTCGTCGGTGTAGGCGATGATGGAAGGGGTGGTACGTGCGCCTTCAGCGTTTTCGATGACTTTGGATTTATCGCCGTCCAGGATCGCCACACAGGAGTTGGTGGTACCCAGGTCAATACCAATGATTCTGCCTTTACTCATTTTGAGTCTCTCCATTGCCCATAATCAGGGCGGAAAACTTTGAAATCTTTGTTCGCTGCCCAATGCTTTCAACCGATGTTGAGTCTGGTGAAACAGCGTTTAGGTGGTGATTACCACGATCTTGGTTTGCTATATGGGAGCGGTCTTTGCTTTTTCAAGGGGCTCTTGCAAGATTCTCGATCAGCCTCCCGGAGCCCCTCTTTGGTTAAGCCGCTTTGGAAACCACCACCATGGCCGGACGGATAACACGACCGTGCAGTGTGTAGCCTTTTTGGAAGACATTCATCACGGTGTTGGGTTCCATATCCGGGTTGGGCACCATGGAAATGGCCTGATGGAAGTTCGGGTCGAACGGCTGGCCTTCAGGGTTAACCTGCTCAACACTGAATTTTGCCAGGGCATCCAGCAGCTGCTTGTGGGTCAGGCGCATGCCTTCGAGCATGGTCTCGTGCTGACCTTCACCCTGTTCTGCGCTTTCAATACCTTTTTCCAGGCTCTCAACCACAGGGATCAGTTCGTTGACGAACTTCTCCAGGGCAAATTTGTGGGCTTTTTCAACGTCCTGCTCTGCGCGGCGCTTGGTGTTCATGGCTTCGGCATGAGCGCGCAGCGCCTGGTCTTTAGCCTGGGCTAGCTGCTCTTCGAGTTCTTCGATTCGTCTGGCGCTATCGTCGTTGGCCTGCTCTTCGGCTTGATCTTCTGAATCAGCCGCCTCTTCCAGAATCGGGTCAACGGCTGCCTCAGCGTCAGCAGAAATTTCAGTTTCGTTGGCTTCAGGTTGCTCGGCCTGATCTTCTGCTTTGGTGTTTTCTACAGTCATTCCAACGTTTCTCCGGATGTCAATCCAGCCTGAAATGCTGGCTGGAACGTGTCTTCGTGTTATGGGCCGTATTGCTTCCGTAGGGCCCCGGCAAAAGTAAATATTAAGTGATAGCCTAATATGGGGTTCATGGCAGCTTATTCAAGGGGAAATTTGCTTTACCAATTCGGGTTTTAAGTTTACTGTATAAATAAACAGTAACCCGATATGCAATTGGGATCGTGAGAGCTGCCATGCTGAACCAAATTTCCATCAGCAACTATGCCATCGTTGACCACCTTAACCTGGACATCAATCCCGGGATGACCGCCATCACCGGGGAAACCGGTGCCGGTAAATCCATTATGCTGGATGCCCTCGGGCTGGCCCTGGGAGGCCGGGCGGGCAGCGACTGTGTGCGTGATGGCGCTGATCGGGCCGATATCCGCGCCTGCTTTGACCTTCAGCGCATACCTGCCGCAATAGAGTGGTTGCAGGAGCGAGATTATGACGGTGAGCATGCTGGCGGTTCCGAATCCTCGGCGAACGAATGTATTTTGCGCCGGGTGGTTACCCGTGAAGGTCGCTCCCGGGGCTATATCAATGGTATCCCGGTCACACTTGCCGAGTTGAAGGGGCTGGGGGAGCTGTTAATCGATATTCACAGCCAGCATGCCCACCAATCATTGTTGAAAAAGAGCAATCACGCTGAGCTGCTGGATGAGTTTTCCGGCTCGCTGGCGCTGTCCCGGGAAGTAGCGGATATGGCCGCAGATTACCGCCAGACCTCTGCGCAATTGCATGCTTTATTGTCCGATCAGCAGGACCGGGAAGAGCGGGTTCAATTGCTGAGTTATCAGTTGCATGAGTTGGAGCAGTTAAACCTTCAGCCCGGGGAGGTTGAGCAGTTGGAGCAGGAGCATCGCCAGCAATCCCAGGCCGGTGCAACCTTATCGGCCTGCCATCAGATCACCCGGGTTTGTACCAGTGATGATGGTGATAATTTGCTGCAGCAGCTCTCTTTTTGCCTGCACCGCCTCAGTGAACTGCAGCTTGAGCATGCCGCCATCAATAACTCTCTGGAGATGCTGTCATCCGCGCAGATTCAGGTGGAGGAAGCGGTTGGCGAGCTGAATCATTTTATTGATCACTTTGATGCCGATCCGCAAAGGGCCCGGGAAATCGAAGACCGGCTCAGTGCTATTTTTGATCTGGCCCGCAAACACCGTATCCAGCCGGAAGCGTTGCTGGAAAAACAACAGCAGATCAGCGAAGAGCTGGAAAAAGTTCAGTGTCATGATGAACAGGTCGCCGACCTTGAACTGTCCCTGGAACAGCAGCAGAAAAAACACAATCAGTTAGCCGAAAAACTGTCTGCCAGACGTAGGGCCGCTGCGCGCAAACTGGAACAACAGGTGTCTGAACGCATTGCCTTGCTGGGTATGCCCAAAGGTAAGTTCTGTGTCGAGCTGACAGACATTCCTGATCGCACGGTTGCCTCTCAGGGCTTTGAATTCATCGAGTTTCTGGTGACCACCAACCCGGGGCAACCTCCGCGCGCCCTGGCCAAAGTGGCTTCCGGTGGAGAGCTTTCCCGTATCAGTCTGGCCATTCAGGTGATTATTGCACAAACCACATCAACGCCAACGCTGGTGTTTGATGAGGTGGATGTCGGTATTGGCGGCGGCACAGCAGAAATTGTGGGCAGTATGTTGAGAGAAGTGGGTAAAAAAGGGCAGGTGCTGTGTGTTACCCATCAGCCCCAGGTGGCATCCCAGGCCCATCAGCATCTGCACGTTAGTAAAAAAGTCAGTCGTAAGGCGTCCAGCACCCGTATTCTCGAGCTGGATGGTGAACATCGCGTACACGAAATTGCCCGAATGCTGGGAGGTGTTGAGCTGACCGCACCAACATTGAGTCATGCCCAGGAGATGCTGTTTCAGGCTCAGGTGCAAGCCGTATAAATGCTTCCGGTAAAGTTGCTTTAAATGAATTAAAGCAACCTCACAGGTTTGGATGTGGCGGAGTTAATGAAAATTTTTACCTGGTTTGCCACCTTTTTTGTCTGCTTCATTATCTGATTCTGATTCTGGTTCTGTCTCTGCATCAGCCTTTGTCTTTGCTTCAGGGTCGAGCTGAACCTCAATATCAATTTCAAAATCACCTTCCACGGGCTCAAGGGCTACGATTGGAAAGGTTGAGTGTCTGAGTTTTTCATATTCGAACCACTCGCAGCAGTAACTATAAGTACCATCCTCCATCGGGTATTCATAGGTAACGCAAAGTACTGGGCCACCGGCTCTCAGGCGGACGAGTTGACCGATTTTTGCTCTTATTTCCATATCTTTGAATCCTTATGCAAGTTTGATAGTTTTTTTAATAGACATTGTTTAATCATATTAGTTCCATCGTTTATTCTTGAATGAGTATTAGTGATAGTTTTTACCCTTATCGCCCTCTTCTGCTTCCGCTTCTGTATCTACTTCTGCTTCTGCTTCTATTTCCACTTCGGTGCCGGGCTGACCCTTAATACTGGCTTCAAACTCACCTTCCACCGGTTCAAGGGCTACGATTGGAAAGGTGTAATCTCTCAGTCTGTCATCTTCAAACCACTGGCAGGTATAGCTATAAGATCCATCAGCCATAGGGTATTCGCACGTAACACACAGTACGGGACCACCGGCTCGTAAGCGGACAAGTTGACCGATTCTGGCTCTTATTTCCATTTGCTTGATTCCTTTTGATTGAAAGTCTTTTTATAGACATTTTTTTATTATGTTAGTTCCATCGTTTTGCTCTTGACGGAGTTTTTGATTGGATAGTTACGTTTAACTATCTGGTTTGGCACAAAAATCAAGGGATCAATTACGAAACGAATGTTGATCTATCCGTTCTGATTAATTTCACTAACCTATTGAAGAAAAAATGAATTCCCCCTCGGCAGAAGCAGAGGGGGCAAGTGATCTCACAGGTTAGAGGTTAACTCTTGTTTTTTTCTTTTTTAATGCTGCTTATTTTTTCTTCTTTGGACGTACATAGATCACCAGATTGTGATCCACAATTTCAAAGCCGTGCTTTTCAGCAATAGCGTACTGACGTTTCTCGATTTCTTCGTCAATAAACTCGATAACGTCTCCGCTCTCCATGCAAACCATATGATCATGGTGCCCCCCGCGGGCGAGCTCAAACACGGAATGACCGCCATCAAAGTTATGGCGAACCACTAAACCGGCACTCTCAAACTGGGTCAGTACCCGGTAGACGGTGGCCAAACCCACATCCTCTTCAGCTTCAAGCAGAGCCTTGTAGACATCTTCCGCCGACATATGCTTCTCTTCGGCACCTTCAAGGATCTGCAGAATCTTCACACGAGGCAGGGTGACTTTTAGTCCTGCTTTGCGTAACTCTTGATTTTCCAACACGTTTCCCTAACCCTTTGCAAGATAATCCTGCTATTATCACATTTTCGTGCAGCTTTTTCATTTTGCTCTGCGAGCAGGCTGCTAGTCATTTTTGAGCAAGATAGTGGAAGTCTGAAACCGATGCCAAAAACCACGATCGCCCTGGCCGCCGCACTTTTCTCAGCCACCCTTCTGACAGGGTGCGCCAGCTCCACGGACAGTGGTTCGAAGCTTATCAGTTTCCCCGGTGCCTATAAAATTGATATTCAGCAGGGAAATGTCATTACCCGGGAGATGGTTGACCAGCTCCGTCCGGGCATGACCCGAGCCCAGGTCCAGTATGTCATGGGTACGCCATTGATCGAGGATACGTTTAACAGCAATCGCTGGGATTACATCTACAGCTTGCAGCCCGGTGGTAAGAGCCGTGAGCAGAAGACGGTTACGCTGTTTTTCGTAAACGATCAACTCCATTCCATTCAAGGTGACCTGGTACCTGGTAGTAATCAGCAGTAATCACTGCTGATACCACTCCTGAAGAACATCATCCTCAGTTATTACTGTACAGAATTCTTCTGTTTCGCCTGTTCAGCCCTGCGTTTGCGAACCTCTTTCGGGTCGGCAATCAAGGGGCGGTAAATCTCAACCCGTTCGCCTTCTTTAAGTAGCTGTTCTGCGGGCTTTAACACGGCCTTGCCAAAGATGCCCAGTTTCGCCTCGGCCAGATTAATCTCCGGAAAGTAATCAACGATGCCCGATTTCCTGGCTGCTTCCAGAACTGTAGTTCCCTCTTTGACCTGCAGCGCGATAATCTTCTGCTCATGGGCTCTTGCATAGGCCACTTCTACGTGGATAGTGGGTTCATCCATTAACATCTTAGCCATAAATCTGCTTCGCTCTTTTGCCAAAGGCATCGACCATGGCATTCATCATGTGGCCAATCAGACCACCCAGTGTTGCCTGAGTCAGTTTATTGCTCATCTCAAACTCCAGCTCAAGGGAAACCTTGCAGCCATCCTCAGCCAGGGGCTGAAATGTCCAGATACCGGATAAGTGTTTAAATGGCCCTTCCAGCAGTTGCATCTCAATAGACCTCCCGGGAATCATTTGGTTCCTTGTGGAAAAGCTATGATGCAATCCGGCCTTGCCAACTTCCAGGGTGGCTTCCAACTGTGCGCCTTCCTGACGGTCAATACGACCACCGGCACACCCCGGCAGAAATTCTGCATACGACTCAATATCGCTGACCAGATCATACATCTGTTCAGCGGAATACATGACCAGTGCGGAACGGGAAATCCTTGGCATACAAAGCGCCTTTCATAAAAAAAGGCCGGATAGAATAACCTATTCCGGCCCTTGGATTAATAGACAGTGTCAGGGGCTGTTGAGATCTAGAACAGCGCGGTAATCAACACCGTCAATACACACAGCGGCACGATCACACGGATCATGGCACGCCACAGGTTGAATACTCCCACGCTCAGGCCCAGCTCATGCACCAAGGTTGAACGCTTCATTATCCAGCCAGCGAAGATGGAGACCAGCAGACCACCCACAGGCAGCAGGATATTGCTGGTGAAGTAATCCAGCAGGTCGAAGAAGTTCTTCCCGAACAGCGTGAAGGTCAGGTCACCACTCATGGAGAACACGGTGCCCAGGCCAACAAACCAGATGGCAGCACAGAGAATCACCGTCGCGACGGTACGGCTCAGTGGTGTGCGCTCGATCAGCCAGGCCAGTGCCGGTTCAACCAGGGAGATAGCCGAACTCAGCGCAGCAATACCCACCAGAACAAAGAACAGGAAGCCAAACAGCTCACCCATCGGCATGTGCACAAAGGCGGCCGTCAGGGAGACAAACAGCAGGCCGGGTCCGGCAGAGGGCTCGAGACCATAGGCAAATACGATCGGGAAGACAATCAGGCCGGAGATAATTGCCATCAGGGTATCCAGAGCGGCAACGTTAATGGCGGTTCTTGGAATGGAGTTATTGGCGGGCATATAAGCGCCGTAAGCCATCAGGCAGCACATGCCCAGACTCAGGGTAAAGAACGCCTGACCCAGTGCAGCAACAAACGCTTCACCGGTAACTTTGGAGAAATCCACGGAGAACATAAAGTCAAAACCGCGCATAAACTGTCCGGTTTCCAGCATGCTGTAGCCCAGCATGATCAGCAGCAAGGCGAACAGGGCGGGCATCATCACCTGCAGGCCTTTCTCAAGACCTTTATGGATACCTCGGGCAGTAATCACCAGGGTGATCACCATAAAGACGGTGTGCCAGAAGATCTGACGTGGTGCCGATGACACCAGCCCACCAAAAGCATCACCCACCTGATCGGTGTTCATGCCGCTGAAGGCCCCGGTCACAATGTCCCAGGCATAAGAAAGGGACCAGCCAGCGATGACACTGTAGAAAGAGAGAATCAGGAAGCCCGCCAGCATACCCATCCAGCCGATAATGCCCCACAGTTTGCTGGCCCCCAGGTCACTGGTCAGCTTGCGAATGGCATTCAGGGGGCTCAGGCGGGTATGACGGCCAATGGCCGTTTCTGCCATCAATAGAGGTACACCCATAACGGCGATGCACAGCAGATAAAGCATAACGAAGGCACCACCGCCATATTGCCCGGCGATGTATGGAAATTTCCAGATATTACCCAGGCCGATGGCAGAGCCGGCGGCGGCCAGCAGGAAGGTCCAGCGGTTGGCCCAGGTTTTTTTCGATGTCGTTGGATTTTGTCCGGACATGGGTTCCCCAATGAGTCGAATTATTTTACTCAGAGGCTGTTTGAAAGGCAGGTGAGGTCTAACAACACAGAATAATTCTTATGGATAAGATACAGCTGCGACCATCTTTATCCATAAGGCCGGTTGTCAAAAACCAGAACAGCAACGCTGCATTTCAGACGGCTTCTTGCTTCTTGAACAATTGCCACGCGAGATTTTCACGGGAACAACACAATCCCGGTAAACCTCCAAGCCGAACAATCAGCTATAAAGACTACCTCAGATGAAACAGCATGCTGATGGAAGAGCGGAGAAGATCACACAGGTTGGTCGCTATTGTACCGGTCAGGCACTTCATCTCAACCGTTTTTTCCGTCTAATTGGTTAAAATAGAGTTTTTTGAATATTAAGGTTATTAAATGCAGAAATATTCACTATGCTAAACCTTCGTTGATCCGGTGCTATTGTCGAAACCCGTCCGGATCCCGCAGAATTAGTGACTTTACATTTAGCTGCTCCTATAATCCGCGCCATGGCAAAAAGTTCAAAGAAAGGCAAACAGGGCGACTCATCCATCGTCGTCAACAAGAAAGCCCGTCACGATTTTCATATCGACGAGACTTTCGAAGCAGGCATTTCCCTCGCCGGTTGGGAAGTGAAAAGCCTCCGGCAGGGCAAAGTCCAGCTGGTGGACAGTTACGTCCTGCTCAAAGATGGCGAAGCCTGGTTGATTGGTGCCCAGATCACACCGCTGATCACCGCGTCCACCCATGTTGTGGCAGACCCTCTGCGTGACCGTAAACTGCTGCTGCACCGCAGAGAACTGGCTAACCTGTTCTCGGTAACCCAGCAAAAAGGCCACGCCTGCATCGCCACCAAACTCTACTGGAAAGGCCATCTGATCAAATGCCAGATTGCCCTTGCCCGGGGTAAAAAAGAGTTTGATAAGCGTGCAGCCACTAAAGAGCGTGAGTGGAATATTGAAAAGCAGCGGGTTATGCACCGCGGCTGATAACCCCTGGCACACGGTTTCACTGTGTGCCGCTTACTCCTTTTTCTTAATGCAATTCACCTGGCTATTGAATTCGGGACTTGTTTCTGAGCAGTGCCTGTACAGTGAATAAAAACAGCTGGCGATGGGTTTCCCGGCTCAGTACTTCATACAGAAGGTGCTTATAGTCTTTCTCAGGAAAATTTAACGACAATGGTATTTTTTGCAGTGTAAAAATACTTATGTACTAAACACAGTTGCATTTGCTATCCACTTTTGGCATAAATACGACAGAGTTTTGTTACTGGGGGCGATCAGGATTCGACGACGGTTACGAAACCCAAGGTGCATGTCGAGGGCGTAGCGGCTCTCGTAAATCAAAACGCTACAAACGTATAGTTGCTAACGATAATAGCTTCAACGGAGCAATGGCTGCCTAATAACAGCTTTCTCCCGATCACTCTGTCTTGTCTGTTGGGTGGAAATTGATCGTTACCGAAAATAGAATCGCCACATCGGTCTTCCTGGAACCGGTGGGTTAAATCCACAGGATCGCGCAGTGTCACCCTGACCGTTGGGTCGTTCTGCGTTAACTTAATAACGGAAACTAAGCATGTAGAGCCGAAGGCGTAGAGCTGGCGGACGCGGGTTCAAGTCCCGCCGCCTCCACCAACCACCAAAACTGACTCAGGCCGACACAGGCAGAGTCAGGCAGATTAAAGGGCGTAAATTCAAAAGTTTACGCCCTTTTTCTTTTTTGGGAATTTTTGTTTCTGATGAAGAACTCGCATTACACGAATATCTTTCCCATCCACCCAGTATGAAACAATCATGGATACTTCCGGAATGATCAGCAATCTGCCACGGATGCCTTCACGCTGAACCCCCATAAGCGGTTGTTCTAATAAGTTTTCAACTTTCGTTTCAATGATCAGATCAGTCTTTTCTGCGGCTTCAGGATTAAAATCATAAAGAAACTCAAAGATCTTTTCCCGATCATTCAGAGACTCTTCTTCCCATAAAACCATCACTGACTGCCTCTGTTGCGAATTTTTGCTTTGCGCTTAGCCATCTCGTCTTTGGCTTTATCGTGTTCAACAAAATCCGCTGCTCCAGAGTCCAGTTTCTCAAATGCCTGGTTGACTTGTTGGGTTAGCCATTGATCGTGGGAGGATAACTTGCGCTGTTGTTCGGCCAGTTGCTCCGTAAACTCCCGGCATGCATCACTGATAGTGCGCCCCTGACTTTCAGCCATTTTTTGAGCCAGGCGTTTTGTTTCCTCATCGACTCGAAATTGTATTCTTGTTTCCATCGTGGTTTCCTTATTGCTGTGAGTACAAATGTTAGCACGATATAGAGAGGCTCACAAAAAACGAGTTAGGTGATTTGGCTATATCAGCATGGAACACGGTAAATCCAATTAGCCGTTCAAACGCCCCTCGTTTGGGAATTCAAAAATTATATGCAGAAAAAATAAGGCTTATTTAATCGATGTATTCCTGACAGGGGTTGAAAGGCAGGCGAACTCTCTGCAAAACTCGCTGGTCTTCGACTTATGACTATAATGCTGGACAGACGAAAAGCCTGTGACCAGACGTCGGCATAAATGCAACAATGCTATGAATGCTATGCAAAGAAAACCAACCACGGGCAGTGGTTGAGGCACCGGTAACCGGCCATCAATTTGTTCTGCCTTTGGGATCAAACATCCATAACTAAATCATGGTACTGACTACTAATGAATAACAGTAACTCCCCCGCCAAACCAACCATGGATTATGCCCAATTGCTGGAAGCCCTGAATCAGGCCAGCACCTTTGATCTGTTCCGGCTGAATGCCATGATTGATCGTGAGCTAGAGTCGTCAGAGCGTATTGGCCGGATCAAGGCGGCGCTGACCGTTGGACAAAAGCTGAGCTACTTTGATCGAAACAGCAACTCGCTGCGTGACTGCGAGGTGTTGCAGCTTAGGCAAAAGCGGGCACTGGTACTGGATTTTTCTGATGGCAAACGCTGGACGGTGCCCTACTACATGCTCAATCTTGAAGGTGCCGATGCCCGCGTTAATCATGAAGCTCAACAAGGCCTGAGTCGCCATGCCATTGCTGTGGGAGATCTGCTGGGTTTTAAAGATAAGCATGGGGAAGAACATTTTGGTCATGTCCTTCGTCTGAATACTAAATCAGTCTCCCTGCAGGTGGCTGAAAGACAATGGCGGGTCGCTTATTCTCTGCTCTACCGTGTTCTGGATGGGCAGGGTGACCAGGAAGGGGAGCTGTTGATTGACGGTGAGAGGGCAGATCAAAGCGGTGATGCTGTCCAGGGTTCATTGCTTGAGCTCTGATAAAATGACAATCAATCTGCCTGTAAAACGCTAAGACTGAGAACAGTATTTACCGAAGAAACCAGATGATTGAACGACACGCTGGAATACTTCGCTGAGAACCTTGATCCGCTGACCGAGCAATTGCAAAAAGGAGCGGTATTTTACATACCTCGAACCATTTTTTTAATTTTCCTCAATCCCCTGATGAGCGTATATATGGTTTGCTGATGCATTCTGAATAATCTACCGGGTTTGTCCAGCCAGCTGATGAATTAACCGTGCTGCCAGTCGGGCCGTGTGTGCATCGATATCATGTTTCGGGCAGGTTTCAGCGATATCAAAGAGTTTCAGCTTGCCGCAATGTTTGATGATATCCAGCAAAGGTTCGACAACCTCCGGTGGAATGCCTCTGGCAGCGGGTGCGCTGACGCCGGGGGCCAGGGCGGCAGGGAAGGCGTCAATGTCGATGGTCAGATAAATATGATCCACCCGGTCGATAAACTGTTGGAGATCTTGCTGTAACGATGGCAGGTTCAGCAGTGTCATTTCTTTATCGAGTCGATAGGCGACACCCAGCTGATCAGCTCGATTAAAAAGCGCCTGAGTGTTACTGCTTGCACTGATGCCAAAACAAAGGTAGTTAAACGGGATACGGTGCTCTCGGGCGTATTCAGAAGCCTGCCAGAATGGCGTTCCTGAGCTGGGACCCGCTTCGGGTAAACGGAGGTCAAAGTGGGCATCAAAATTGATAATGCCGACATTGATCGGGTCTTTACCCTGCCTCTGTTTTTCCAGATGCATCATCAGTCCCTGGTAAGAAGCCCAGCCAATTTCATGGCCTCCTCCCAAACCAATCACTAATTGATCATTGTCTAATAGTTGGCACATCTGCCCGGCATAGTCCTGTTGTGCCTGTTCAAGGTTGGTGCCATGGCAGTGAAGGTTGCCTGCATCCCAAACCGGGGCAGTGCGATTCCAGGGAAGGTTGGTCAGTGCCTGTCGAATATGGTCGGGCCCTTTGGCGGCCCCGGGTCGGCCCTGATTTCTCCGGACGCCTTCATCAGACTCAAACCCCAGTAAAGCAGCTCCTGGTTCGCCCCCCGGTGCATAAGGGCGAACTTTCTGGTGCCAGCGCTGTGCAGCCTGTGGATCGGTTTCCTGATCGATGCGGCCAGACCAGGAGAATGGTGGGTTTCTGGAGATGGTTGATTGCACAATTTGGCCACTTTTTATGATCAGGGAAGGGGAGATGCCCGTGAGCCCGGCCACCAGAGAGGCTGGATGGCTGACAGGCCAGAGTAACAGGTCGGCATCCAGTCCTGCTCTGATTCGGCCAGTTTTTTCTTGCAGACCCAGTGCCTGTGCCGCATGGCGGGTACAACCGGCCAGTGCCTCGGAAGGCGTCATACGAAACAGGGTACAGGCCATATTCATCATCAGTCGTATAGATGCGAAAGGGGAGGTACCAGGGTTCAGATCGCTAGCAATGGCAATGGGAACGCCAGCTTTTCTTAATGCTTCAATAGGTGGCAACTTGGTTTCCCGAAGAAAGTAGAAGGCTCCCGGCAACAGAGTGGCTACCGTGTTGCTGTTTTTTAACGCTTCAATACCGGACTGGCTGAGGTATTCCAGATGGTCCACGGATAGCGCCTGATATTTTACCGCCAGTTGGGTGCCGCCGCTGTCAGAGAGTTGCTCGCCATGGAGTTTGATGTTCATCCCATGGGCTTTGGCTGCTTTAAATACCCGTTCAGTCTGTTCCGGTGAAAAAGCAATGTTTTCACAGAACACATCCACGGCATCGGCCAACTGTTCTCTGGCCACCGCAGGCATCATTTCAGTGCAAACGTGTTCAATGTAATCGTCAGCCCGGTTTTTGTATTCCGGCGGCAAAGCGTGGGCACCCAGAAAAGTTCGAACGACAGTGACAGGGTACTCACTGGCCAACAGACTTGCGGCCCGGAGCATTTTGGTTTCGGTTTCCGTATCCAGGCCGTAGCCGGATTTGATTTCCAGTGTGGTCACCCCTTCAGCCAGTAATGCCTCAAGTCGTGGGCGGGAGTCGTCAACCAGTTCTTCAACCGTGGCTGCCCGGGTGGCTTTGACGGTGGAGAGAATGCCACCTCCCTGTTTGGCGATGGTTTCATAGCTGACGCCTTCAAGCCGCTGTTCAAACTCTCTGGAGCGGTCGCCGGCATAGACCAGGTGGGTGTGGCAGTCGATCAGGCCGGGTGTTAGCCAGTGTCCTTGTCCATCGATGGTCTCTTTCGCATTGCTACCTGGCGGTAATTCTGACTCTGCTCCTGCCCAGGCAATCTTGCCGTCCTGCACGAGCACGGCACCCTGGCTGACGCTGTGATAGGGGCAGGTGGCAGTGCGGGCCGGGTCCATGGTGGCAAGGTGAATATTCCGAATGAATAGGTCACAGGCGGTCAGTGATGGATCAGCGTTACTGTTGTTCATGGTGTTAGGCCGTTATTGGTTGACTGAATGATGAGCCACAGCTTCAGGAGTAATCAGCATTTGTTGTCTCCTTTAGATAATGCATGAACGTCAAAATAAATACTTGCCAGAAAAGTTCAAACGATACTCGATTAATGAAGTAATCGGTTCCCATATCCATTCTTGGGAAAAGAGCCGTGTGAAATTATCTTCTGAGTAAGGCGGCGATCATATTACCAAGTGCAATGCCAAGGAGTACTTCCACAATCAGGGCAAGAATAGCGTCCACTTCCTGCCTCAACAACTCACTGGCCATTCTGGGGAAGTCAACGGGGTTATTGTTGTTGGGTCGGATAAAAGCGACTCCGATCAACAGATCAAGAAATTTTGCAAAGGAAAAGAAGGAGCGTAACTCCATAGCCAGTGAAAGTATTCTGGCATTGTCCTCGAAGGTAATCGAGTTATAAGCAAATAACGTCGATAAAGAAATTGCGACAATACTCCGACGAGACAATACCCTGTCTATAATGCTCCAGTCACCTGCCCTGTCTACTTCAAAGGGAAAATATGCATGTCGGCATAAAGGGCAGTTCAGTTTTCGCTCTCCCCACTGGACGATGCATGAGCGTCCAAAAGTATGTCCACAACTCATTAAAGCCCGATAGTGTGTGGGAACATCATCATATTCTCCCAGACAAATACTGCACTGATCACTGGTAACGTTGTTCACTCTAACCTCGAGAAAATCCTTGAATTTTTTAGCGAAATCGTACAATTTGCATTATCTTGTTGTATATACAACTATATACAATAAGATAATATAATCAAACTCAGGATCCCCGGGATCGCCGGAACGTCTGAAAAGCTCCAATTGGCACAAATAAATTATGAATCAGAGCCTGTTACCCCGTTATCAGCAGATTAAGCACTATATTCTTGACAAGATTGAGTGCGGTGAGTGGACAGAATCCCGCAAGGTGCCTTCTGAGAATGAGCTCTGCCAGCAATTTTCGGTAAGTCGGATGACCGCCAGGAAGGCGCTGCAGGAGCTGACGGCATCGGGCGTACTGATGCGCCAGCAAGGGTTGGGTACGTTTGTGGCTCCTATCGAGCCACAATCGTCAATACTGACGGTAAAAAATATTGCCGACGAGATCAGGGGGCGAGGGCATGGTTACAGCAACCGGGTATTGCTTCTGTCTGAAGAACAGGCGTCCGAGGCCATTGCGGTTTCCCTTGAGTTACCGGAGTCAGCGAGCGTTTTTCATTCCATTATTATTCACTACGAAAATGGCCTGCCACTGCAATGGGAAGAACGTCATATTAACCCGCGGTTTGCTCCGGATTACCTGAAACAGGATTTTTCAAGGGAAACGCCCAATGTTTATCTGACCGGGGTTGCAGCGCTTACAGAAGCGACACATGTCGTGGAAGCAGTATTGCCTTCAAAAGAAGTGGCCGAAGCTCTGGCTATGGAAGCCGGTGCTCCCTGTCTGAGAATCACGAGAAGAAGCTGGTGTCGGCACGGTGTCGTCAGTCTGGCCAGGCTGATGCACCCCGGTGACCGATACCGCCTGGGAGACCATTTACAGTTTTCCTGATGACCTGCCGACAAGTCGGATCACAGGAGTAACACCGACAGCCTTCCGGGGCAATAACAACGATTGTGCAGGTGACAGTTCCACAATAAAGCAGCGTAACGTAGAGGACGGTGAATATGGCAAGTGAACAGGAGAAGATGCTTATAGCCGGTGGTAAAGAACCCGTTGGTAAAACCGGCAGTAAAGGCCATCAGCGATTTGATCCGGACCGAATCATTCGGGCTCCCAGAGGTTCTGAGCTGAATACCAGCAGCTGGCAGGTAGAAGCCCCTCTGCGTATGTTGATGAATAATCTGGATCCGGAGGTGGCAGAGCATCCTGAACAGCTGGTGGTTTATGGCGGTATTGGCCGGGCTGCCCGGGATTGGGCTTGCTACGACCAGATAGTGGCCACTCTGCAACGTCTGCAAACCGATGAAACATTGCTGGTTCAGTCCGGAAAACCGGTCGGGGTATTCAAGACCCACCCCGGTGCTCCCCGGGTGTTGATTGCCAACTCGAACATTGTGCCTTATTGGGCAAACTGGGAGTACTTCCATGAGTTGGATAAACAAGGGCTGATGATGTATGGCCAGATGACCGCAGGCTCATGGATCTACATTGGTTCCCAGGGCATTGTGCAGGGTACCTACGAAACCTTTGTGGCCATGGCCAAAACCCACTTCCAGGGGGATGCTTCGGGCAAGTGGATTCTCACCGGTGGCCTTGGCGGCATGGGGGGCGCGCAGCCTCTGGCGGCGACCATGGCCGGTTTTTCCATGCTGGCCTGTGAAGTGGATGAGTCCCGAATCGACTTTCGCCTGAAAACCCGTTACCTGGATAAAAAAGCGGCGACGCTGGATGAAGCACTGGCGATGATTGAACAGGCCAAATTGGCAGGCAAGGCGATTTCGGTGGGCTTGCTGGCGAATGCGGCGGATATATTCCCCGAGCTGGTTGAACGCAATATTACGCCGGATGTGGTGACAGATCAGACATCTGCCCATGACCCATTGAATGGTTATTTACCCAAAGGGTGGACGTTGGCACAGGCCTGCGAACGTCGTCAGGCGGATGAAACGGCTGTTACCCGTGCTGCACGAGAATCTATGGCTGTGCAGGTGAGGGCCATGCTGGAGCTGCAAAAGCGGGGGGCGGCAACTGTTGATTACGGCAACAATATAAGACAGATGGCGAAAGAGGTTGGGGTTGAAAACGCGTTTGACTTCCCCGGTTTTGTGCCTGCTTATATTCGTCCACTCTTTTGCCAGGGTATTGGTCCTTTCCGCTGGGCAGCCCTGTCCGGTGACCCTGAAGATATCTACAAGACTGACCAGAAAGTCAAAGAGCTGATTCCCGACGATGCACACCTTCATAACTGGCTGGATATGGCCAGAGAGCGCATCGCTTTCCAGGGTCTGCCAGCCCGAATCTGCTGGGTGGGTTTGCAAGACCGGGCCCGCCTTGGGCAGGCCTTTAACGATATGGTGGCCAGTGGTGAGCTGAGTGCGCCAGTAGTGATTGGTCGTGATCATCTGGATTCCGGCTCGGTTGCCAGCCCTAACCGGGAAACCGAAGGGATGCAGGATGGCAGTGACGCCGTCTCTGACTGGCCTTTGCTGAATGCCCTGTTGAACACTGCCTCGGGGGCAACCTGGGTGAGTCTCCATCATGGTGGTGGTGTAGGGATTGGTTACAGCCAACATTCCGGTGTGGTGATTGTCGCTGATGGTACCGAAGAAGCCCGGAAAAAACTGGGCAGAGTGCTGTGGAATGACCCGGGAACCGGAGTCATGCGCCATGCCGATGCAGGGTATGACATTGCCCGTGAGTGCGCACAGGACAATGGTCTGGACCTGCCCATGCAGTCGGGAGGGCAAAGGTATGAATGAGTTAGTGATTTCCCCCGGAAAATTATCGCTGAGTGACCTGCACAGGGTTAGTCGTCACGAGGTTCAGATCAAGCTGGGCTCGGACTGTTATGAAGCCATTCATAAAAGTGTGGCCTGCGTGAATCATGCGCTGGCAGAAAATCGGGTTGTGTATGGTATCAATACCGGTTTTGGTCTGCTGGCCAATACCCGGATTCCGGATCAGGAGTTGGAGGATTTGCAAAGGAGCATTGTGCTTTCGCATTCGACAGGTGTTGGACAGTTTATGGATGAAAGCACTGTCCGCCTGATGATGGTATTAAAAATCAACAGCCTTGCCCGGGGATTGTCGGGAGTGAGGCTGGAATTGATTGAAGCACTGATTCAACTGATTAACCTGGAGGTTTACCCCTGTGTCCCCGAGAAGGGGTCCGTAGGGGCCAGTGGTGATCTTGCGCCGCTGGCTCATATGAGCTGTTTATTGCTGGGTGAGGGGCATGCCCTGGTGGATGGTCAGCAGTTGACGGCCATGGAAGCCCTGACCTACGCCGGTATGGAGCCCATGAAGCTGGCACCGAAGGAAGGACTGGCACTGTTGAATGGTACCCAGGCCAGTACGGCCTTTGCCTTGCAGGGACTGTTTGGTGCGGAAGATTTAATGGCATCAGCCATCATCGCCGGGAGCCTCTCCATTGAAGCCGCCATGGCCAGCCGTCGTCCTTTTGACCCGCGCATTCACGAGGCGCGGGGGTTGCAAGGGCAAATTGATATTGCTCATGCCTACCGTACCATGCTGGATCACAGTGACATTGAGCAGGCACACATAGATTGTGACAAGGTTCAGGATCCCTACTCACTGAGATGCCAGCCTCAGGTGATGGGAGCCTGCCTGGAACAGATGCGTTATGCCGCGGGTCTGCTGGCAGTGGAAGCCAATGGTGTTACCGATAATCCCCTGGTCTTTGCTGAGCAGAATGAAATACTTTCCGGTGGCAACTTTCACGCCGAGCCAACCGGCATGGCTGCCGAAGCACTGGCTCTGGCCATTGCCGAAATCGGTGCCATCAGTGAACGCCGCATTGCGTTGCTGGTGGATCAACACCTGAGCGGATTGCCGCCATTTCTGGTGAAGAACAGTGGCGTCAATTCCGGCTTTATGATTGCCCATAACACGGCGGCTGCCCTGGCCAGTGAAAATCGTTGCCTCTGCCATCCTTCGGTTGCCGATAGTCTGCCCACTTCTGCCAACCAGGAAGACCATGTCTCCATGGCAACTTATGGTGCCCGTCGTTTACGGGAGATGAACAGTAATACGGCGTCTATTGTGGGTATCGAATTGCTGGCGGCGGCACAGGGAGTGGATATGAGGAAACCCTGCAAAACCTCGGAAACGTTGCAGCGGGTGATGAAAACAGTGAGAAAGGATATACCGTTCTATGATCAGGACCGGTATTTCTTTCCTGATATCCAGAAGGCATCGGAGCTGGTGGCCAGTGGTGAGTTAAGCGTTTATATGCCAGCAGAGCTGCTGCCAAGTCACTCTTAGTTTATGCAGGTGGCTAAATGCTCAACATCTGGTTAACTCATTCACGAGTCGGCTCCCTTCGGGGATCGACCTGTGCACGAAACCAATGTGCGCTATCCATATCTATTTTGGAATTTTTGTTCTGGAACTTGTCAAAACACATATGAATAGTTAATTAATCCTTACCTGTCTTGCAACAAGCTTTGTTGACAACAGCCCCTTGAAGAGAAAAGTTTCTTCGCTTACGCCATGCTCATACTCAACTTCATAAAGCAGCGTAAATGGTAGCCCGTCATTGCTGCCCAGCCAGTCGCTAAAACTGGAAAACCAGCCAACATATTGATGACTTTTATAATTGCCCAGCTCTTTCGCTAATAGCGGCTTGTAGGTTTCCCGGTGCTGGCCGGTGGTGGTAATCCAGTGATCTTTGGTTCGGATAATCAAAGCTGACTTATCGGTCGAGAGACTGTTGATATCCAGATTCGAGAAATAGCTGTCAACTTTCTTCTGATAAAAGAACTGCAGACTGATAAAGCCAGTGATAAAGGCTGACAGAGCAATGATGAATGCAATACCAATCCGTGCCAGCCATGAGCCTAATTGGTTATTTACCAGGGTTTTATTTTGCATAGCCATGCCTGCCTTTTTGAACCGTTCTTGAATAAGTACCGTCATTACTTTGGCTATCGGACGAATGGCAAAAAAAAGTAGCTGATCTGTCAAAAGAAGTGTGGCTGGGGGTACTGCACGATAAGCGGTATGGATGGTTTCACTCTATAAGAAGTCGGGTTTAGTGGTTTTATTATTCTAATCAACGGGATATGTCGTATTTATGGTGAGTTTGCCCTGTTGGCAAAACGACTTACAGGGTTTTGCTGCCACCGGGTTTGTGAGTGGGTAGCCCTGCACCATTACTGCACTTAACTATCCTGTTTAAAGGGCTGCAGGACGGTGCCGACAGATTGAGCAATGGACTTCAGCGCGCTGTCAAAAAACTCATTGGTCGAGGAAAAAAATATGAAAACAAGGATGTCGGAAATCCGTAAGATGTCGGGTTTTACCCTGATTGAATTGATGATCGTTGTGGCGATCATTGGTATTTTGGCATCGGTAGCGATTCCACAGTATCAAGCGTATACCAGGAACTCAACGGCTCAGGCAGCACTGAGCGAAGTGAAAGCATTTCAGACAGCTGTAGCGATTTGCGCACAGACAGCTACCATTCAATCCTGTCAACCTGGAGCTGCTGGTAGCGGTGTACCCACGGTGGATGGCACCAGAGTGTCCATTGGTACATACATAGACAATACTTATGCAGAGCTGATAGTGACGCCAGGGAGTTCATTTGGTGCTCAAACTCTGATTTTCCAATCGGATGCTACCGGTGGTAACTGGAAGATGTCTTGCCAAAATGGTGGAGATACAACGGCAAATAATCTTTGTGGTACAGATGCTGTCACGAAGTCCAAGCAATGGAGCGGTAAATCTGACGGTACTTTTGGAGGTTAACCCTTGCCTCGTTGCTTCTTTCCCACGCTCTGCGTGGGAATGCCAACCGCAAATACCAGTAGCTCCCGCTCTCAAACAAGCCCCAAGGCTTGAAAGCAATTCACCACAAACTCTATAAAAACAATGGCTGAACATTTGGCCAGCTCTGGTATGCATTCCCACGCAGAGCATAGGAACGAGACTCTTGGGGGTAGACTGTGTATTTACCCGGTTTTCCCACTACCAGGCTCAACCAGAAACTCAATCAACTCTCTAACTTGCTTCCTGTTCACATAGTCCTGTAAATCTTCCATCCGTTTACTGCCAATCGTTGGGCACTTGTCTGAAATCTGCCGGGATAACAATCCTCGTAAACCCGTGATACACCCAGCCAACTCGCGGGCATTGGTTTTCCCGATGCCTGGAATGCTCAGCGCACGGATCTCTTGCTCCAGGCTTTTTGGTCGTCGAATGGATTCGAGATATTGCTGGATATCCTGCGGATGCATCCCTGCCGATTGCAGTGAATGGGGTGTCAGCTGCAGAATGTCCACCAGTGTCTGGATGGTTCCCGTTTGACCCCATTGATGAATGGCTGGCTTGCTGATCGCTGCAAGATCAAGCCCCTGCTTACCGGTTAGCCATACCAGGCGAGCGATAAACTGTTGTTCACAACCCGGTGCCATAGAGAGGCAGGTAAAGGGCGTATAACGGCTTGTATCCGGGAGTTCCGGGCTTACCCTGTTTGCCGGACGAAACAACACCTTACCAAAGACCGGTATGGCACTCCCTTTGAGCTTGATACTGATTTGATCCCCCACGGCAATCGCTTTCTTTTCCAGATTCTGAACAGTGCCCAGTGAAAGGGTTGAGAGGGTTCTGTTTTTGAACAGTACGGGCTTAATATGAACCACGGGTGTGATATTGCCGGTTCGCCCAATGGTAAATTCAATCGCCTCCACATTTGATGTGGTGGTTGCTGGTGGAAACTTCCATGCCATGGCCCAGGCTGGAGTATCACCTGTCCAGCCCAGCTGCTTTTTGAAAGTTTTGCTGTCGGCCTTAATCACAATTCCATCCATTAAAAAAACGGGTTTGTTGATGGTTGCGTAGTGCTCAAGGCGCTGTTTGATTTCAGGGTAGGATGTTGGTTTGTGGGTATGCTCCAGGGTCAGAGGAAAGCCCATGTTCGCTAAAGCGGTTATTGACTGTAAACCGCTATTAAACGGGCTGTTTACCCACTGCCATGGGAAAAAATCAAAGGCTTTTACGGCTTCCGTTTCTGGATCAGACCGATTGAGCTGACCGGCAACCAGGTGTCGGGCACTGGCATACTGCTTAAGAATTGATGGAGCAATTATATCAAGCCGAGTGAATAGCTCTCCATGAAGAATGAGTTGGTTTTTTTCATCATTACCCAGTGTTTTTGGGATCAATGGCATCTGCCGGATATGATGGAGGATATCGACTCCAACTTCGCCATTTCCCCGGGTGGAAGCCTGGATTAACCGTCTGTTTTTATAGACCAGCTCCACCGCAACGCCATCAATCTTCGGCTGTACCAAAACACCACTGTCAGCGATTCGCTGTAAAAAGCGTTTTACTTCTTCTGCAGACTGCGCTTTCTTCAAGCTGCCCATTGGAGCCTGATGGTGAATTGTGTATTTATTGTGAGGCGTTTGGTTAAGGGATTTCTCTGTTGCAATGGAAGGGAAGCACGCTTGCCAGTATTTCAGTCTGGCAAGCAAGTCGTCGTATTCACCATCGCTGATAATCGGGGCGTTCTGGTTGAAATACAGTTCATCATGGTAAGCCACTTCATCCAATAGCCTGCTGATCTGCTCAGTGGCTTCTCCCTGATCCCAATGTGGGCAGTTATCTGCCCGGGCTTGTAGAAGAAAGATTAACAGGAGCGGTATTATTTTTTTCATGCTTCGATTAAAGCATGAAAAGGCGGGTGGTACCCCTCTTTTAGCTTTTCAGCAGCCCCAACGCTGGTTAACTGTGATAACCGTTTGGATTCGCCGACTGCCAGCGCCAGCTATCAGACACCATATCTTCCAACCCTTTTTCCGCTTTCCAGCCCAGTTCGCTCAGGGCTTTGTCCGGGTTGGCATAACAGGCGGCAATATCACCGGAGCGTCTTGGGGCGATCTGGTAAGGGACTGGCTGTTGTGATGCCTGTTCAAAAGCGGCGACCATTTCCAGCACGCTGTAGCCTGTACCAACCCCCAGGTTCCAGGCATGGATTCCCTCAGTTTTCTGCAGCTTCTCGATAGCTCGCACATGGCCAATAGCGAGGTCAACCACATGGATATAGTCCCTGACTCCGGTTCCGTCGTGGGTTGGGTAGTCGTTACCGAAGACACTGAGCTTGTCCAGCTTGCCAATGGCAACCTGAGAGATATAAGGCATCAGGTTGTTGGGAATATCATTCGGGTCTTCACCGATTCTACCGGAAGGGTGAGCACCAACCGGGTTAAAGTAGCGCAGCAAGGCAATTCGCCAGCTATTGTCCGATACCTGAAGGTCCTGAAGGATTTCTTCTATCATCAACTTCGAACGACCATAAGGGTTGGTGGCCGAGGTCGGGAAGTCCTCGCTGATGGGGAGGCTGGCGGGGTCGCCATACACCGTGGCAGAAGAGCTGAACACCAGGGTTTTCACCTTGGCCTGTTTCATGGCTTCCAGCAACACCAGTGTTCCGTGTACATTGTTATCGTAGTAAGCCAAGGGCATGGAGACGGATTCGCCAACGGCTTTCAGACCGGCAAAATGAATAACAGAGGATATCTCATGGTTGCTGAACAGTGAGTGCAACAGCTCATGGTCGCGAATATCCCCTTTGACAAACTTCAGTGTCTTACCAGTGATTTCCTGAACCCGCTTCAAAGACTCCTCACTGCTGTTACTGAGGTTATCCAGCACAATGATGTCATAACCATCGTTGAGCAGTTCGACGCAAGTGTGGCTGCCAATATAGCCAGCGCCCCCGGTTACAAGAATTTTTTTGTTCATAGTGTTGTTGCTCAAGGCTGCCTCCGTGTGTTTTAAAGCTGCTCGATGATCCGCATGGACAGATCCACAGACTGGCAGTCTTTGGTTAGTGTGCCAATAGAGATAAAGTCGACTCCGGTTTCGGCAATGGGCACCAGCGTTTGATCATTAATACCACCGGAGGCTTCCAGTTTCGGCGCTTTTCCGGAGAGTTCCCGGTTCAACCGGACGGTTTCGGCCAGCTGGGCCAGCGGGAAGTTATCGAGCATGATGATATCGGCTCCAGCCTCTCGGGCAATATTGAATTCTTCCATGCTTTCCACTTCGATCTCTACCGGTTTGCCGGGGGCGATTTCGTGAGCTTTGCCGACCGCTTGAGCAATGCCGCCACAGGCGGCAATATGATTTTCCTTAATTAAAAAGGCATCAAAGAGTCCGATTCGGTGGTTGTGGCAGCCTCCGGCAGCGACGGCGTATTTCTGGGCAACCCGCAGGCCCGGCAGGGTCTTGCGGGTATCCAGCAATTTGACGCTGGTATTACTGACCAGACTAGCATAGCGCTGGCAGCGGGTTGCGGTGCCAGAGAGGGTCTGCAGAAAATTCATCGCGGCCCTTTCGCCGGTCAGAAGGCTTTGGGCAGAACCTTTCAGGACTACCAGCACCTGGTTCGGCTCAACCCGTTCACCTTCATCTATATGCCATTCCAGCTGGACATTGGGATCAATCTGGCGGAAGACCTCGTCAAACCAGGGGCGTCCACAGATGATGGCATGGTTTCGACAGATAATTCTGGCGACAGATTGTTGGATTTTTGGAATCAGGGATGCCGTAATGTCTCCGGAACCTATATCTTCAGCCAATGCCTGACGAACATTGGTTTCTACGGCACCGTGAAGCTGGTCTCGCACAACCGGGCTCAGGTTTTCAGGCAGTGTATAGGATACTTTCATGGTCATTCCGGAGGTTACTGGTGTTCTTTGGCGAGGATTATATACATAAAGGAGAAGCCGTTGCAGGCTGGCCTGTTTTGACGCCGACAGCGCTGAGCCGATCCATCAGTTGGTGATGGCCGTTGACGGTGACTCCCAGGGAATTGGCCTGTTGGATCAGAAAATCGTTGATATAGGCAAGTTCCGTGGCTCTTCCCTTACGTGCGTCCTGGCAGGTTGATGATAGATTGCTGGCAGTGATCTGGCAGACACTGTACACGCTGTCTTTAAGTGCGGTGGCTGGAATCCCCAGCGCCTCCAGAACCTCGCTGGTCTCAATAATTAATTGATTCAGCCAGACCTGCTTTTCACCATTATCCAGCAGCTCGCCATTACGGCAGTCGAACAATGCCGTGAGGCCGTTGATACAACTGTTAATGGCCAGCTTTTCCCATAACTTCTGCTCAATGAAATCGCAGTGGTTGACCTTTAATCTGAAATTGTCGCAAAGCTCATGAAAGCCCTGTTCGGATCGTTGCTGATTGCGGAGAAGGCCAATCCAGGTCTGACCCTGGCCAGCGTGATGTACCTCAAAAGGGGCTGACAGATAAGCTCCATCGGTACTGGAGCCTGCCCAAATCGATTGTGTTGGTAAAGCGTCCCTGATGGTCTGCTGGCTCCCCATGCCATTTTGCAGCAACAGTATTTGGCAGTTATCCGCCAGATGTGGCTTTACGCTGTTCAGTGCAGACAGTGAGTCCTGCGCCTTGGTGCAGACAATCAGACGGTTGATGGTGCTGTCGATGGTTTCTGGCGAGACGATATCGACAGCAAATCGAGAGGTCTGGTCTGGCGTTGATAACTTAAGTGAAATGCGTTTCTTGTTAAATTGCTGATAACTGCTTTCTCTCAGGATCAGTCGGGGGCTTTCCCCCTTATGGAAAAGGCTGGCAGCCCAAAGGCAACCGATGCTGCCTGCGCCCAGAATATACCAGGGATCATTGTCCATTAATCTCTAAAGTCCATCAGCGAATGAAGATACGCCGAGTCTACCATTTGCTGCCTATACTCAAACAGCTGGTGTTTTACAGCTTTTCTAAACAAGAGTGGGAGATAGACAATGAGTCATACCTATAAAATGACTGAACTGGTAGGCAGCTCAACGGTCAGTAGTGATGATGCTATTCAAAATGCCATCGCCGCCGCTGGCATGACCCTGGAGCATATGGGCTGGTTTGAAGTGGTGGAGCAACGAGGCCATATCGAGGATGGCAAAATTGCCCATTGGCAGGTGACGGTAAAAATTGGCTTCAGGCTTAAGGGCAAAGATCAGTAGTTTCCGTCAAAAGGATCTGATCCTGCATATTCACCTGAACCTTGTCACTGGTGTATTGATTTTCTCCATGGTCTTTCCAATACAATCATGGATACAATAGTTGTTAATTGTTTCTTTCGATTTCTCAAGGAGATCATTCGCTATGCCTTCATTTGACATTGTCTCTGAAGTGGATATGCATGAGCTGGCCAACGCTGTTGACCAGGCAAACCGTGAACTGACTACCCGCTTTGACTTTCGGGGCGTTGCTGCCAGCTTTGAGAAAAGTGGCGAAAAACAGATCGTTATGACCACCGATGCCGACTTTCAGCTGGTTCAAATGGTAGAAATGTTGAAAACCAAGATGGTCAAACGGGGTATTGATGTTAAATGCCTTGAAGTAAAAGACCACTACGGTTCTGGCAAACAGGTCAAGCAGGAAGTGGTGGTTCGGCAGGGGCTGGAAAAGGATATTGCCAAAAAGATCGTGAAAATGATCAAGGATGCCAAGCTGAAGGTTCAGGCCGCCATCCAGGGCGATCAGGTTCGGGTGACCGGCAAGAAAAGGGACGATTTGCAGACTGTGATTGCCTTTTTGCGGGAAGCCGATCTGGACATGCCGTTGCAGTACAATAATTTCAGAGATTGATTGACTGTTTGTGACACAGAAAACCGTTTTCATTGGATGATGGAAACGGTTTTTTATTTCTCGGCTAAGCTGATATCTTCTTTTTTAAAATAGAACGTCTATTACAAGAAGCATGGCGCTGTAGAATTTCATATTTGCGATGGAGCATATTGCATGGGGCTGGCAGCAGATTCTTCGAAGAATTGGGGTGACGCTTGGAAAAGCTTTTTTAATCGTCGGGTGATTGCACTTCTTTTTCTTGGTTTTTCAGCAGGCCTGCCCATTCTGTTGATTTTCAGTAGCCTTTCCCTCTGGCTTCGTGAGGCTGGGGTAGAACGCAGTGCTGTCACTTTTTTCAGCTGGGCAGCGTTAGGTTATTCCTTCAAGTTTGTCTGGGCACCGCTGGTTGACCGCATTCCACTGCCGGTTCTGCATGATTTGCTTGGGCGTCGTCGGTCATGGTTATTGTTATCCCAGGCCTCGGTTATTGCCGCGCTGTTGTTTATGGCGGCCCATAACCCTGCTGAAGGTCTGTTCTGGATAGCCTGTGGTGCGGTAATGCTTGGCTTTTCCTCGGCCACACAGGATATCGTTATTGATGCCTATCGAATAGAAGCGGCGGATGATGACCTGCAGGCCATGATGTCCTCTGCTTACATTGCCGGGTATCGAGTGGGTATGCTGGTGGCCGGTGCTGGCACCCTGGCACTGGCCAGCTGGTTTACCATGACGGACGAAGGCAATTACGACTATCTGGCCTGGGCCTGGGCCTATCGCTGTATGGCCGTGTTTATGCTGATTGGGGTGGTTACCACTCTGATGGTTGCTGAGCCGGATGTTGATCGTACTTCCGAGTCGGTACACAGCACTGTTGATTATCTTCGCTTTCTGTTGCTCTTTGCCCTGGCGGCGACCGTATTTGTCATCTCTTTTACTCAGCTGGCTGATGCCTTTGGTGCTCTGAAAACCTTTTTGGTGGAGACCGGGCTGTCTACGCCCATCGCCGGTTTTCTGGCCGGTGCCGGTCGATTTGCAGGCAGTGTGGCAGCTGCTGGGGTTACTGCCTGGTTGCTGGTGAAAGTTCATCTGGCACCCAGAGCAATGGTGAAGGAAACTTATGTCGCTCCCTTTGCCGACTTCTTTGAGCGCTATGGTAAAGTAGCTATCTACATATTGTTATTGGTAGGCACCTACCGTATTGCTGATATTGTTATGGGCACCATATCCAATGTGTTCTACAACGATATGGGCTACACCAAAGAGCAAATCGCTACCATTACCAAAACCTTTGGCCTGATCATGACCATTGTCGGCGGCTTTTTGGGCGGAGTGTTAGCCATTCGCTTCGGTGTGTTGAGAATTCTCTGGGTAGGCGCATTGCTGGCGGCATTGTCGAATGTGCTGTTTGCGTTTCTGGCCAATCTTGAACCATCCAGCCTCTATCTAAGCCTGGTGATTGCGGCAGATAATCTCAGTGGTGGCATGTCGTCCGCCGCGTTTATTGCCTTTTTATCCAGCCTGACCAACCGGGCCTTTACGGCCATGCAGTACGCTATTTTCAGTTCGCTGATGACGTTGCTGCCCAAGCTGTTGGCCGGTTATTCAGGCACCTTTGTGGATTCCCTGGATTATCCGGTCTTCTTTATTGGCTCAGCGCTGCTGGGGCTGCCGGTTTTATGGTTAGTGTCGTATGTAGGGCGATTGCTGGAACGTCATGAGGCGGTAACTAAAACGTATTCTGAAGAGGGTAGCTGTTCCTGAGACAGAGAGTGTGTTGCAAAAGGCTATTCAGCCTTTTGCAACATCCTGTTAATGGGTTTCAGCCGGTGTGTCGTTTGATGAGTCCAGGAGTTCGGCAATCAGTCTCTGCCGCCAAAATTCCCGGGTTCCGTCGTTGGGTAGTTTGTTCAGTGTATCCTGACAGATGTGAACCATCGCCTTGAGAATATTTTCTTCCGGATAATTCAGGTTTTCCAGCTGGCGAATAATTTCGACGGCCAGGGCAATATCTTCCGACGCTCCATCCATGTATTTACTCTCCATGCCATTGATGCGCTTTCAGGTTGATTTTTCCGGATGAAATTGTCACTCCCTCCTGCTCCAAACGTTGTTTTTGCAGGCTGTATCGACTCGACCCATCAGGGAATGAAATCTGACCTTTGCCGTTAATAACCCGGTGCCAGGGAAGGTCGGTCCCGGCGGGCAGCTGTTTCAGGATATTGCCCACAACGCGCGCATAACCGGGGGCTCCTGCCATATCTGCCAGTTGGCCATAGGTTACCACACAGCCTTTCGGAATCCTGCTGATCAGATACCATATTTCCGAAGGGGTAAAGGGGGCGGTCAATGTTGGTTCTCCACGATACTTTCTATGATGATCGCCATGATACTCTTCATCATAAGTTCGACCACAAATAATAGATGTCAGGATATTTGAAAAGTTTGGAATGGGAAAGGAAATTGTGGAGCCTGTCGTATTTATGAGTTTTACAGGTGGATAACCTGTTCAGGAGAATTCCTTTTATGTTGCTCCAAAGGAGCCTTCGCTGTTTATCAAGGCTGCTGGGAATATTCTGTCTGTTTTCTATCAGTATGACATGGGCTGATACCGTCTGGATGAACAATGGCGATGTGTTGTCTGGCGACATTGTCAAGCTGGATTCTGGCAAGCTGAGTTTACAAACAAAGTATGCAGGTACTATTGAACTGGATTGGCGCTATGTCACGGCCCTGGACTCGGATAAAACATTCTGGGTCAGCCTGATTGGTGAAGAGAAGGCCAGATTGCGGCGGTTTGAAGGCCAGCAGACAGGCGTTACGGTTATTGATGAGAGTGGTCGAAAGCGCTCTTTCTCAGCAGTATGGCCGGTTGCCGCTATCCATATTGAAAAGCCGGTGATTGCCGATACCTGGGCGCTGGGAGGTAAGCTGGTGGCCACGCTGGACAGCAAATCCGGCAACGATGATGAGTTGTTGGTTGGTGTTGAAGGCAAGCTCAATATTGATGATCAGTGGAATAAAAATGCTTTTTACTGGGATATTGAAGTGGAAGATGATGACGGTATTAAAAGCTCTGAGTGGCAGGTTGGCTATTCATACAGCCGTTACCTGGATGAGCACTGGTTTGTGCAGGGAGCCGCAGAACAGGAATATGATTCGGAAGACGATCTGAGAACCCGTACATCAGTGGGTGGTGCCTTGGGCTATCGTTTTTGGGAAACCGCTGAAAGGGCGTTGAAAACCAGTGGGGGTATCAGTCAGCTCTGGGAAGACTATATTACCAATGAATCGCAGCGGGATTATGCCCTGACCTGGATCTTTAACTACCGAACACGACTCATGAATAACTGGGAATATTTTGCCAACAGCCGAACGTTCTTCCGGCTAAAACAGTCTACGACACTGGTTAATGTCAATCAGGGGTTAAACATTGGACTGACCGATCGCATTACCTGGAATCTGACGCATATTGTTGATTACGACAGTGACCCGGTGGATAAGACCAGAAATGTCGACAGCCGAATCAAAATGGGGATTGGTTACCAATGGTGAGGTCCGGAGCGCGGCAGGTGGGTGCATACTGGCAGTCGTCCTCTTGTGGGCATAAAAAACCGGGTTCTTATCAGGCAGCGCCGGAACGGGTACTGCCTTGAGGGTGGGAAAGCCGGTTTCTGTTGCTCAGGCTGCTCAGTAAGTTGCTTCTCTTCACGCTGTTCTTGTAAAGCCCGCATAGTGGTTTCCAGCCAGTTGGCTGCACGATAGAGCAGCGAGTGTCTGGTTAAATTGTCAGAGTGTTGATGTTCAAGGGGAAAAATCAGGGTTTTTCTGACTTTCATTGCTACCGGGTACTTTTTCAGAATTACTTCTGTTAATAGCGGCAGCACGGCGTTTTGATTGATGACAGATTACGGTTTTTTTACCCTCTCGCCTTTGGCAATGTACAGGCTCCTAAGGCTCCCGGAAGTAAAGAGGTGCTGCCCGTACAGTAAGCAGACACTCCAAAACCTCGGGCTGGTAAAAGACAGGATCGTCAATTGGGTATAGTACGGGCTATTGGGGTCATAAACCAGAGGCAGAGACGCTTTCAGCCACTTCTTCACTGAGGGGTGTCATTTCAGCGTAGGCTTTTCTATCCCGTTGTGATGTAGGGCAGGGTTGATTTCCGTGTGAACAGAAAACACAGCAATCGCCTTCCTGTGGGGTAATCAGTTTCTGGCAATTTCTGCATTCGTAAAGGTAAACACAGGCATCCTGAGGCATGGTTTCAACCGCATGGTGCAGACAGTCCGGGCAGGTGATGATGGACGTAGATACAAGAGTTTTTGCGCTTAAGGTATAGTTTTTACTGGACATACTCTTTCTCCTGGCACTTCTTGTGCCGTTCGTTGCATTTTTCTCTTTGGGCATAGGATAGAGTTATCGGCCTCCGTGTTGGTTTATTGACAATGAATACGTAAAACAAGGTGCACTGTCGTTTTTTGACGAACAAACACGTAACAAAAGCACCTCTTTTCAAACTACCCTATCTGACTTTTTATAAAAAGAGCGGCATGAATCAGGCCAGTTATGATGTAAGCATAAAAGGGGAATATGACCGTTTACTGACAGCCATAAAAAAAACCGGACATTTCTGTCCGGCTTTGTATGGGAAGAATTAAACGAACTTAGTCGTTTTCAGCCTGAATCGCAGTCAGGGCAATGGTGTAAACGATATCGTCAACCAAGGCACCACGGGAAAGGTCATTAACTGGCTTGTTAAGACCCTGAAGCATTGGACCGACACTGATAACGTCTGCACTGCGTTGTACCGCTTTGTAGGTAGTGTTACCTGTGTTGAGATCCGGGAAGATAAACACGGTCGCACGACCCGCGACGTTACTGCCGGGAGCCTTGCTCTGGGCTACCGACTCAACGGAGGCAGCATCGTACTGCAGAGGGCCATCGATAATCAGGTCCGGACGTTTGGCTTTAACGATTTCAGTGGCCTCGCGCACTTTCTCTACATCAGCACCGATACCAGAGGTTCCGGTGCTGTAACTGATCATCGCAATACGTGGCTCAATACCGAACGCCGTGGCGGAGTCAGCGCTCTGAATGGCGATATTGGCCAGCTGTTCTGCATCCGGGTTTGGATTAACGGCACAGTCGCCGTATACCAGAACCTGGTCAGGCAGTAGCATGAAGAAGACGGAGGAAACCAGTCCGCCAGCATCTTTTTTCGTCTTGACCAGCTGGAACGCCGGACGGATGGTGTTGGCGGTGGTGTGTACTGCACCAGAAACCAGACCATCTACCTCGTTCAGAGCCAGCATCATGGTGCCGAGTACTACAGTATCTTCCAGCTGAGCTTCCGCCATCGGGGCGGTAAGGCCTTTGTTCTTGCGCAGCTCAACCATCGGGTCAACATAACGGGTGCGGATGCTCTCAGGTTCCATGATGATCAGGCCATCCGGCAGTGTGATGCCGTTGTCTTTAGCGACCTGTTCAATAACGCTGCGCTGCCCGAGAAGGATACACTGGGCGATACCACGCTCCTGACAGATAACGGCAGCCTGAATGGTGCGTGGCTCATCGCCTTCTGGCAGAACAATACGCTTATTGGCACCCAGGGCTCTCTGAACCAGTTGGTAACGGAAGGCCGGGGGGGAGAGTCTGCGCTCTGCCAGGGCAGAGCATTGTTGCTTCAGCCACTCGGTGTTCAGGTTGGCAGCGATGGTATCCATAACCAGTTCAACACGAGCAGCGTCGTCAACCGGCAATTCGTTATGGCGACGATCCAACAGGGTTGCCGTGGTGTAAGAGTCTTCCCCGGTGAGCATGACAGGAAGACCTGTACCGATGGCCTTGCTGCACAGTTCCATCACGGGTTTGGAGGGAGTGATACCGCTGGTCAGCAGAAGACCCGCCAGGGGAACACCGTTCAGGGCCGCCATGCAGGTGGCCAGAATGATGTCATCACGGTCGCCCGGAGTAATCACCAGATTACCTGGCTTCAGGTGATGAATCATATTGGTGGGCGTTCTGGCGCTCAGGGTGTAAGAAGTCACCCGACGGGTATCCATCTCACCGGCATTGATGATGTCTGCTTTCAGGTGCTCGGCAATATCCATGGTTCTTGGGGAGGCCAGGTTATTGTCAAACGGAATATAGCCCAGCGGCTGGAATGGCTTGCGGGCAAATTCTGGCAGGCTCTGGAAATGGCCGTCTTTATTCAGGCTGGCAACCACGTCCGGCGTCAGTTTATTCAGGGCATAGCCGACGACATTCGGGTTCTTGATGCCACCAAAGCTGTCGGCAGCGATTTCCAGTTTGTCGGCCAGGTCTGCCAGAGAATCATTACCGGGCTCAGACACCAGGATGATGTCGGCATTAATGGTTTTGGCAATGCTGCTGTTCAGGCGATTGGCGTAGGGCATTTCCCGGGTCGGAACCAGACCTTCTACCACCATCACGTCACAGTCCTGAGAAGCCTGTTCAAACAGGGCTACGATCTCTTCCATCAGGACATCGCCCTTGTTATCACCCAGCAGGTCTTCAGCACGGTGGGAGGTAATGGGGGTAGGCGGCTCATGGTCCATGATACGCTGGACCAGTTTGGTGGAACGCTCTGGTCCAGTGTCGCCTACATGCAACTGGGCAATGGGCTTGAAGAACTTGACCCTGAGACCGAGATTATCGAGTGCTCGAACCAGGCCCAGGGTAACGGAGGTCAGGCCAACACCATAACGTGTTGGTGCCAGGAAAAATGTACGCATATCCGGACGAATCCTTCTCATGAAATACTGATATAAAAACAGGAGGTGAAACCTCCTGTTGCTTACATCATTTAGATAACCAGTTTAGCCAGCAATCAGCGCTTCGGTATCACGGGCAATCATCAGTTCTTCATTGGTCGCGACAACCATGGCTACGGTTGAGCCGGGTTTGGTGATAACACCGCTCTTGCCACGGAAGGTCTCTTCGTTGGCTTGTTCATCAACGTCAAAGCCGAAGATGGACAGACGCTCCATGACATTCTTACGGATCGTGCTGGAGTTCTCACCGATACCGCCGGTGAAGACCAGTGCATCAATGCGGCCCAGTTCAGCGGCAAAACCAGCGAGTTTTTTGGCCAGAACGTGGCAAAAGATGTCCAGGGTGAGCTGGGCACGCTCATGACCTTCTGCTGCGGCATTTTCAAGAACACGGCAATCGTTGTCCAATCCAGACAGACCGAGCATGCCGGATTTTTTGTTCAGGAGGTCGATGATCTCGTCCAGGGAGTAGCCGCATTGCTTGTTCAGGAAGCTGAAGACGTTCGGGTCAATATCACCGGAACGAGTACCCATTACCAGCCCTTCCAGCGGCGTCAGGCCCATGGTGGTATCAACGGATTCGCCGTTTTTGATCGCACAGGCACTGGCACCGTTACCCAGGTGCGCAACCAGGATAGCACTGTTGTCCAGGTCAAGACCCAGCATGTCGGCAGCGGTTTTGCTGACATAACGGTAGCTGGTGCCGTGCATGCCATAACGACGCAGGCCGTGCTCTTCGTACAGGTTGTAAGGAACCGCGTACAGGTAGCTTTCTGCCGGCATGGTCTGGTGGAATGCTGTGTCAAATACCACGGACTGTGGCAGCTCCGGGAAGTATTTTATGCAGGCACGGATACCCAGCAGGTGAGCAGAGTTGTGCAGAGGTGCCAGGTGGCTGCAGTCTTCGATGCCCTGGATTACTTCATCAGTGATCAGGGTGGATTGGGTGAACTTCTCACCACCGTGAACAATGCGGTGACCGATGGCTTCGATGTGTTCCATCAGGTTGTTCTCACGGAGAATGCCCACCAGTGCTTCGATAGCACCTTCGTGGCCAGCAGCGCCAAGATTCAGGGTTTGCTTCTCACCGTTCAGTTTCCAGGTGATGGAGGCTTCGTTGCCCACGAGGCATTCAGCAATGCCACTGATGCTTTCCTCTTTGGTTTTCGGGTTGATGACTGCGAACTTCAGGGAAGAACTGCCACAGTTGATAACCAGAACGCTGTCTTTGCTCATAGAATCTATTACCAGTGAAAATGACCGCACAGTTTTCGAAAATGCCCGTTTAATGCTTTTAATGTAAGCGAATTGTCACGAATATCGTCAAACGCCGCGGCCGGAACCAATCACAAGGAGGCTGTCTGGAAATAATGTCCGTAACGGAGATGGCAGAACATTGTGGAGGAAACATCGTTTTTGTGCGGTGAATAGTGGTGCTATTTACCGGAAAAACGAATGTCTGAACCCATGTGCTGTCACAGCAGCAGGACGGTCTATTCCAAGGCAACCTCCCGGATGATCATGACTTGTATAAAGTAGAAAAGCGGTATGAAAATATTATAACCATTGACCTGTGTCGGTGGACTGCGTATTGATGCGTATATCGTAACAAGGCTGTGGTTAATTGTTCTCCAATGTGTCAGAGCATATCAGAGGTTTTGTTCCAGTGCCGGAAGAACCAGCTGATCAATCATTTCCGGAACATTGGCAGCCAGCTGCAGCAGCTCATTCTGGTAAAGCCAGCCATAGGATCCTGCGGCAATCAGGGCCAGTAATGGAATCCACAGGCCAAAAACCTGGGCAATTCTCCCGGCGGAATAGGGAGTTGGCCCAAACCGGTTGGTACTGGCAGTACCTGAGGAAAAGGTCAGCCATAACAGAAACAGAAGGTTGATGCCCGGGATCACTAGCAGCAGGCTCTTCCAGCCACTGCGGTCAAAATCATGAAGCCTTCTGGCAGCCATGGTCAGCATAAGGAGGCAGGCAATAGTCATCAGGCCCAGTGTCAGGTGCAGTGACTCCAGAGGTGGGTAGAAAGGTGTCAGGTGAGGGGTTAAAAGCCCCGGAACCCAGCAGGCGCAGACGACCAGCAGCGCAATTACCCAGAGGGAGGCGATAAATCGTACTCTTCCCATTCTGGGGAGCAGTTGAAACTGCCCGGATGATTCGGCCGGTTGTTTCTGCTCCTGCTCCGGGATGGTTTCCGGTGGCGTTTGGGGCAGTTCTTCATTACTGGTCATAGAGAGAATCCGGCAATGGGCTCCTGCCTTCATCATGGCTCTTTCATAAGGACGGATTTCACTGGCGGTCATATTCTTGCGAATAATAACCGGCTTTCCTGAGAACAGACATTTCAGTTCTGCCTTGTCGGCATTCAGGAGCTCTTTCAGGTTTTTCCGAACCTTTCTTTCCTTAAAACCCGGCAGTATTTCTCCTTCGAAAACCAGTTTATAGAATGAGTCATCCATGGCGACCTGTCCTGAAATATGTCCTGAGACAGGTTATCGGCGGGCATGGTGGAGACTGAGGCTTTTTTGTGGTTAACCCCAGGGAGTATAAATATCGTAAAGGAGCAGTGGGTTCCCTTGGATTTTATGCTCCAGATGGTCAGCCTTCTAAAAGGGCTTAACAACCACCAGAATGACAATACCCACAAGGAAGACCACAGGAATTTCATTGAAAACCCTGAAAAATGTGTGGCTGTGGGTACTGGTGCCGTTGGCCAGTTGCTTCATATAGCGGGCGCACATATGGTGATAGCCCACGGTCAGAACTACCAGGGTCAGTTTTGCATGCATCCAGGGGGCACTGATGTAGCTGGGGATATAGTGTAACAGCCACAGGCCAAGCGTCAGGGTGGCAATCATGGAGGGGGTGGCGATGCCGCGCATCAGCTTTCTTTCCATGATGACAAAGCGATCCCTGCTGATCTGGTCTTCACTCATGGTGTGATAGACAAACAGCCTCGGCAGGTAAAAGAGAGCTGCAAACCAGCAGGTCATGGCGATAATGTGGAAAGCTGTTACCCAAAGCATGGTTAAACCCGATTGTTATTGAATTTGTAAGCATTCTTACAGGTTAGAAAAGTAAATCAAGTTGCATGCTTTAAATTTCTTGATTCAACGCTTTGGGGGCTGTGGATCTATAGCCGTTACTGTTTTTTCCTCACTGCTTGCTTTCATATAATCAGCGTACAGGTATGGCCAGTTTTTCGACCACCATGGAGGGTTTGGGATATCTCGGAGAGCTGCCCGTAAACCGTGATAACATGAGATGACGAAGTCATTTGTTGCCAGTAAGTCTTTATTCCGAATTCTATCGGCCAGGAATATTTCTGATTCTGTTTTGAGTTTGACCAGTTTTTTTCTGATATCTTTCCTGCTGCTCATTAACGCTGGTCTGCTGATCATCAACTCGGAGATTTTGTCGCAGAGAAGCCTGAGATCTTCCCGGAGCCCCTGAGGTCTGCCGATGATGTTTTGCAGTAATGCGCGTTCGGTTTTTTGTTCTTCCAGGACACAGCGGCCTCTGGCCAGTTTGGCTTCTTCTCTGTATTTATCTTGACGGGTGGTAAGCCAGGAGTGAGAAGTCCTGTTGTTCAGGCTTTCTTCCATAAAGTGGTCGCATATCAGCGTTGCCAGCTGTGTTATCGCCTGTTTCTGAGGTTTAACTTTTTGTAACGGGTTGATCAATTGAATGTCGTCAGATTCCCAGACGCAACAGGCGAAAAAAAAGCGTCTGCACTCTTCCCTGGAAAACCCTTTTGGGCGAACTCTGCCCCCCGTTAAAATTCTGGTTTCGCACTCTTTCATTAACTGTGTCAATTCGGAGGTGATTGTTTTATAGGTATTTGGATGCTCATGTAACTGAAGAGTAAGCTCTGGGCTGCTCAACAGTCTAAAGCATGGGGAATTGGGTACTTCCGGGCTGTCTTCTTCACATTGCTCATCAAATGATGGCCACCAGCCTGAATTAAGTTGAATTGGCGAATCTTCTTCTTCTGGTAAACAGTCATGGATGGTTTTTATTTCATGAAAGATTTGATGGATTGTTTCTAAAATGACCTTTTGTTTTTCGTCGATGTCTGGCATTTTCTTAGGTATGTTGAGCAGTTCTTCAAAATCTTGAGCATTTTTTTCTTCTGCTTGTCCGTTTAAAAGCACAAGCTTGTCTTGTGAGAGGCTGGTTGCTTCAGGTAACTGCATTAATTTCGCCAGCTGTTTTTTTATTTTGTCGAAATTAGTGTAAAGAGCTGCTGGGGAAACGGCGGCTCTTTGCTCAGGCTCATACCATGACATGAAATCAGTAACGGTTATCTGGCCAGTAGCTAACGCTTTAACTTTAGCCCTGATCAGTGCTTCAGCCGAAATGCCCTGGACATCAATAGAGAGTGCTGAATAAAGGTTGGTTCGATTTTTTTTTCTGGCTGAGACAAGCATTGATGTCCCTGCTGAAATATCGAGCGTTTTCCCGGTTCGCCTGAAAGAGTGGCGGATGCCCTTGACTGCACGCCCCATGAAGCCGGGCCTGGCAGAAGGCTCAGTGGTATTGTCATCTTGACTTGGCGTTTCTGGCAGAGCGCCAACGTTTGAGGTTGCTCCCAACTGGTTGACTTCCATCGGTTACACCCTTTTATTGATCTTCTCGCTTTCTAATCGTTTATAAAGTGGCTACAGGGACCCATTTGCCCCCGATAGACGTGAATCTATCAAATATTCTTGCTGGCTGAATGTCTCAAGCATCATTATTCGTCATTAATGTACAACTACTGTGCGTTACTGAGAAAACGCTCAATTGATTGCAGAGTAATAACACCAACAGCGTTGCATATTTCTACTTTTTTCCGCCCGTTCTTTTCCATGACCAGCAATACATCGAGACCTTTATCAAGCATGATTTTACGAGCTTCATATAAGGTAGACTGCATATCAATGGGCAGTGTCTGTATAACAACGTTGTCTCTTATCTGACTGGTTACATCCTCCTCTTGCTTTTGACATTCAAGCAAGTCTTTAGTTCTGATAATTTGCCCGGGTTGTCGATCGCCCAGGACGACCCAATGACTGTTTGTGCTGTTTATCCTCCTGAGTTCATTTGGTACAGACTCTGACGATAATGTCACCAGCTGTCTATCCATCAAACCCGCAACCCCTGTTCGATTCAACAACTGAGCCATTGGGGAAAGCTGAATACTCTGTCCACGTGCCAGGAACTGCATGGCAAAAATACTCTGTTGGCCACAGATCTGGCTGGAGGTCAGACAGGCGATCACGATAGCCAACATGGCTGGCAGAATAATCTGGGAACTGTGGGTCAGCTCCAGCACGGTAATCAGGGCCGTCAACGGAGCCTGAAAGATCGCCGCCATCATGGCGATCATCCCGGTGATGACATGAAAGGTGATATTGGTAGAAACCCCCGGCAACTGGTCAGCCAGTATAGCACAGCAGGCACCGACTGCGGCTCCGATCATCAACGATGGTCCGATCATTCCGCCGGGAACGCCCAGACCGATGACCAGTGGTGTAATCACCAGCTTGGCCGCCAGCAGGATAAAGAGAAACTGCAGATTTACCTCGTCGCCGTTCAGCAGGGCTTCAATGGTGTCATAGCCAATGCCCATGGTTGCAGGGACCAGAACGGCGACTATGCCCATTAGAAGCCCTGCGATTAACAGTGGGAATACGACCTTATTCTGGCGCTTTTGCATGGCAAAGATATTAATTTGAATAAACGCTGCGGCAAGAAGGCCAATAATGACCGCAGTGATCGCCGTCAGCATCAGGTCTTCGGGTACGGCAGAAGGAATGATCGGGATCTGAAAAGCCGGGTTAGGGCCGTAAACCGTTTGGGTCAGAACGGAAGCCACCACAGCGGATACCATGACCGGAATAAAGCTTTCCAGTGAATACTCTTTCATAACTACCTCCATGGCAAAGATCACCCCGGCCATGGGCGTATTGAAAAGTGCGGCAATGGCTGCGGCAGTACCACAACCCGCCAGTACTCCCAGAGTGTTGGCTGGCAGTTTCAGCATCTGGCCCAGAAAGCTGCCTGCCCCTGCGCCCATATGTACCGCAGGCCCTTCACGCCCCACCGAGAAGCCACTGACCAGCGCGATCAGTGCCGTCAAAAACTGGGTGATGGTGCCGGTAATGGGTAACCAGCCCCTGTTCAGGGTCAAGCGCTCGATCACATGGGCAATGCCAAAGCTTCTTTGCCCGGGGGGGCAGCGCTTGATTAACAGGATCAGGGCAATGGCTCCCCCGATAGGTGACAGGAAGCGAACCAGGGGAGGGAGAGCTTCATAACCACTTTCCACCGATGCGAGTGTTGCAAATACCTGTTCAGATATCAGGGCACGCTGAGAAACAACGCCAAAGTAAAACAGCAAATCCTCAAAGGCGATAAGAAAGCCTCCGGCCAGCAGCCCGGTCATCAGTGCCATCAGGGTCAGTTGTGGCAGCGCTTCTGATTGCGCCAGACGCAGCCTTAAATTCTGTATCGAGGGGTTGTTAAACATAGACGCCGCCTGGGTAAAGTTGTTCCGTTGCTGAGCGGTTATCAGATGATTTTGTTTCCTGGCATGGGGTGAAAATATGACTTTTTCAGGGTTATGGGCTTCAGTAATCGCTTATGCCGGAATTAAATAACGTCGGTTGACGTATGTAGTTTGCAGTTTACCGGATTGTCATTGCGTCTCTCTACCTGTTAAAACAGTGTTTTACTTTTCAGGTATGATTGAACGATTTTTGCACATTATTTCGATGATTTGATGTGTACAATCTCCGTTCACCCTGAGCGGAGTCGAAGGGTGATTGGCACAGTCTTTATTCAGGGTATGGTGTTTACACCCTTCTTCCGTGCACCCTGAGCCGAGCCGAAGGGCGCTCAGGACGAACGGAGCCTGGAAGTCATTGATAGAAGGAACCCATCAATTACATTGAAACCATGTACTAGTGCGCAGCATATAGCTGCTTCAGGAGAGATCGAGCGATGTCATCAGGAACGCTGTCAGGCATTGTCATTTTGCTGTTTTTTACCGTGCTGGGTGATGTATTAAGTGACGCATTCAGTCTTGCAGTTCCGGGCTCTGTGATGGGGTTGATACTTCTGGTTATTTATCTTCAGTTGTCTGGCGGTGTCAGTGAGTCGCTGGATACGGTGAGCCAGTTCTGTATCCGTTACCTGGCCGTGCTGTTTATCCCGGGCTGTGTTGGTATTTTCTTCCTGAGTGACCTGCTCTTGCAGCAATGGCTGCCTATCGCTCTGGCCATGTTGGTGGCGACTCCTGTTTCTCTGGTGTTAACGGCTGTTCTTCTGCAATGGCTGCTGAAACGCTTTGCCAGCACCTGCGGAGAGAATCATCATGGATGAGGTGATCAGTTTCTCTTACGGACTATTACAGCGGCAAATGAACAACCCGGTTGCCATTTTGTTGATCAATCTGGGCGCTTACCTGCTGGCGGAAAAGTTGTTTAATCGTATGGGGCGCAAAGGGTGGTTTCACCCGCTGTTTACCACCAGTCTGCTGGTTTTTCTGGTGATTCACTGTTCTCCACTTGAGCCCGATGTGTATACCAGGCACAGCGAGTTGCTGAAGATGTTGCTGGCACCATTTACGGTAGCACTGGCGGTTCCTCTGTCACGACAGCTGCACACTCTTCGTCAGTTAGCGGGACCTCTTCTGTGTACATTACTGATCGGTGGATTGCTGGCGGCGTTTATGGGTATGGGGATGGCTCTGGCAACCGGCGGCTCAAGAGACGTGGTGTTATCCATTTCTACCAAAGCCGTAACCACAGCGGTTGCCCTGGTGATGGGCGAACAGTATGGCGCTATTATTTCCCTGGTAGCGGCGGTAGTCATTATTTCCGGCGTTTATGGATCGCTGGTGGGGCCAGCACTGTGTCGCAAGTTTGGCGTGACTGATCCAAGGGCCATTGGCTTTGCCATGGGCGTAAACGCTCATGCAGGCGGCACGGCCCGGGCTTTTGAGCTGGATCTGACCATGGGAGTCTATTCCAGCCTGGGAATGTGCCTGTGTGCTGTCTACATGCCGCTGCTTGTGCCATGGCTGATCCGCCTATTATTGTAATTAGCCTGAGAAAACCCGATGTTCGATAAAGAAGACCTGCTCAAAATCGCCAACCAGACCATGCCTTTCGGGAAGTATCAGGGCAGAAGACTGATCGACCTGCCAGAGCCCTATCTTCTCTGGTTTGCTGGCAAAGGGTTTCCGGAGGGTGAGCTGGGTAAGCTGCTGGCATTGACTCTGGAGATTCAGGTCAATGGGTTGAATGACCTGATTACGCCATTAAAAATCACTCAGTAGTCTCCTTCATTGGAGCGACGATATCCCGGAGAGTTCTGGTAAGATCGCCGGTTCAAACAATAATCCAGACGTAACGGAAGCAGCAGATGATTAAAGTGGGGATTGTCGGTGGAACGGGCTATACCGGAGCGGAGCTGTTGCGGTTGCTATCGGTTCATCCAAATGTTGAGTTGCGTATGATCACCTCCCGTTCTGAAGCGGGAAAGCCGGTCAGTGAACTTTTTTCCGGGTTACGGGGAAAGCTTGATCTGAACTTTTCGCTTCCGGATAACCAACAGCTGACCTCATGTGACCTGGTGTTTTTTGCCACACCCAATGGTATTGCCATGGAGTCTGTGCCGGAATTACTGTCTGCCGGTGTTCGGGTGATTGATCTGGCGGCTGACTTTCGTTTGCGCGATACAGCGCTGTGGCAGCAGTGGTATGGTCTTGAGCATGTCTGCCCGGAGGTATTGGCAGAAGCGGTCTATGGCCTGCCAGAAATGAACCGTGCCGATATTGCCAGCGCCCGGCTGGTGGCCAACCCCGGCTGCTACCCAACGGCAACGCAGCTGGGTTTATTACCCCTGTTGAGGGCAGGGCTGGTGAGTGGCAATATCATTGTCGATGCCAAATCGGGAGTCAGCGGCGCTGGCCGTGGTGCCAATGTGGGCACGCTGCTCTGCGAAGCCTCCGAGTCTTTCAAGGCCTATGGTGTTGCCGGTCATCGTCATTTGCCGGAAATTCGCCAGGGTATTGAGCGCATGCCAGAAACGGGGGTATCGCCATTTACCGGCGACCTGGTATTTGTTCCCCATTTGACCCCAATGATCCGCGGTATCCACTCCACGCTGTATTGCACCGTCAAAGATCATAGTATTGACCTTCAAGGGTTGTATGAGAGTACCTTTGCCGATGAGCCCTTTGTTGATGTTATGCCTGTGGGCAGCCACCCGGAAACCCGGTCGGTTCGCGGATGTAACCAGTGTCGTATAGCCATCCATCGTCCACAGGGCGGGGATACGGTGGTGATATTGTCTGTTATTGATAACCTGGTCAAAGGGGCAGCAGGCCAGGCCGTTCAGAATATGAACATAATGTTTGGACTGGATGAAATGACCGGCCTGGACTTCCCTGCTGCTATGCCTTGATAAGAGACGGTATCATTATAGTCATAAAAAAGCGCTGCTTCTCTCTGGTTTAGCAATCAGAGGGAGGCATTGGGTTTTGTCTGATTTCAAGTTAATTGTAAATTTTTTATTTTTTTTAACAGAAATTTTATTCTCTTATTTTTTTGTCTATTTTTGATGGCCTAAAGAAAAAATAATATACAGAGGTTTTAGCTATGGACACGAAAGGTCATCAAGCAAATCCTGTTAATAACCAGCAGGTAACCTATCCACAATCACAAGCGCCTCTTTCCTCATCCGACGCATGTCGATTACCCGCTGGTTCTGGCCATCGAGAATCAGTGAATTACTTTGGATACTCCTTAAATTCACAAGATCCCAATAGACAACATTTGGCACATGCTCCCAGTGACCGTCCCAATACCAATTCGGGGCAGGTGAGAAACGTTGATTATCTGGCGCAAGGTGTTGTATCAACAGCCACTGTTCGCCCGCAACTATACCCGGATCTTCCTCCATACCCGGATCTTCCTCCATACTCGGATCCTCCGCCTCCATACCCGGGAACCGATGACCAACAGTCCGGGGTTGGCTCTCAACCATCAATAACCACCTCGTTTCCCTCGCCCATAGAAAAGTTTCAACGAGCATTTACACCTGAGCAGCAATATGCGATCCAGCAGGTGCTGGGTGGTTCAATCAACGGATCAACCTGGCTGGCCTATCGACTGGCCGCCCTGAAAAATTATGAACTGCATTTTATTATTGATAACAGCATGTCAATGGATACCCAGGATGGCATGGTACATCCTGAGGTCGGAGTAAGAATGTCCAGGTTTGAAGAGGCGGTCTATCGGTTGAGTCATGTTGCCGATTTATTAGCCCATATTCCGGTGATGGGAATAAAAATTCAAAGTTTCACTCAGGAATTCCCACCAATTGATACCGGTGGCACGCCAGCCGAGGTTGCGATGCAGATGAAGAGGTGTCTGGACAGTATTTTCAGGGCTAAGAGACTCCCTTCAACCCCGCTCTATCCTGCTATGTTAAAAAGCATAGAAGAGTCTGAACGTTCTCCGAAATCTCCCCCCCGTATTATCTATGTATTTAATGATGGTGAGCCCAATAACGGAGGCTCTAAAGAGCATATTTTTGAATTACTGAAACACCGAAAGGCTGAGAGGAGTCCGGTGTGCCTGGTTGCCTGTACTGATCTAGAGTCATCAGTCGAGTGGATGAACGAGGCAGATGAGCAGCCAAACGTTCATGTTGTTGACGATTTCCAATCAGAAATGAGAGAAGTGAAGGGGCACCAGGGCGCAGCTTTTCCCTTTACAGAAGGCTTCTACCTTATGTCCACTTTGCTTGGTCCCATTGACCCGCTGTTTGATAAAGCGGATGAAAATCACATCTTTGATCATGCGGATTATCAGGAAATCTGTGGCTATAGCGTATCGCCAGCGGAGTATGACTTATATCGAAATGAAGCTTATAGACTGCAAAATGAGCCTTATCGACAGCAAAACCGGCAGGCTGGAAATGAGCCTTATCGACAGCAAAACCGGCATGCTGGAAATGCACCTTATCGACAGCAAAACTGGCAGGCTGGAAATGCACCTTATCGACAGCAAAACAGGCAGGCTGGAAATGAGCCTTATCGGCAACAATACCGGCAGGCCGAAAATGAAGCTTATCGATTACGAAACAGGCATAATGAAAATAATGAAAATTCTGATTACTGTTTAATTTCATAGCGTTACTGGCTGCCTGCAGGAAGTATGTATTCTCTGTCGCTTAACGGCTTGACCAGTTCAAACAGCAGATGGAAGTAGCGCAGCAGCCAGGGAATAGCGACTTGCCATCAACTTTGACAAATAACGAAGGTTAACGATGACCTAGGTTTTTGTTTTTGTTCCTGATGATGGATAGACCCCCATAAGCCTTGCAAAAACCTCTTCTGCCTTTTTAATTTCTTCTTTTTTAAATCCCTGGGTCATAGAGGGATTAAGATCGTAAAACCAGCGTCTCAGGCTGGTTCTCAGAGATGTCAGATTCTTCCAGTGTTTGCCTCGACGAAATATACGATTGATGGTAATTTCAATATCTTTTTTTGAGGTTGGCTCTTGCAGGCAGGCATTAATAGTGTCTTTAACCGCATCTAATCTTGCTTTAGTTCTTTTAGGGTGATTTTTAGAAGATTTGTTTTGGCAAGTTACCTTTCTTTTCTTAATTGGCCGGGAGTTCGCTTCTCCTTCTGAGTGTGATTTACCCTGGCTTCTGACTGTAGATGTTGTTTCCGCTAAGGGATGTTTCCGGAATCTGCGAGTTACTGTTTGAACTGAACTTTGGCATTTCAGGAGGCCTGTTTCAGAGTTTGCTGCATGGGGAGCTGCTTTTACTTTACCGGGGATAGCATTTCGTGCTGCTTTAATGCCAGGGATATTATCGTATTTTTTTAAATGAATTAATCCTTTCAGAGTTTGCAAGGAATTTTTTTTACTATCATAGGTGACTCCAATCGTATCGGTAATATCACGAAAAAGGCTTTCGTGGGTATGGCTGAACAATCGCATCATAATGCAAAAGCTTGTTACTACAGTTTCAGCATCCTCGGAGTATTGTTTGTCCAGAAATTTGCTGCTTCTACTGTCGGCGTTTGAATGAAAAGTGCTTGAACAAAATCTTGAAAACTCAATTACGGTTCTCTCTTGCGGTGATATATGTCTGGGCTTTGACTGCTCTACATCTTGTTGTGGCTCTGAACCTTCTTTAAGCATGAATGTACAGGATTTTGCTGGTTTTATCCGGCCATTTGTCATGGTTTGTCCGTGGAGCTTTTTTGCAACTTGTCCGTGGAACTTTTTTGCAAGAGGTCGTTGGATGTTGGCATCGGGGGTAATTGGTGTGGTGGAAATATCCATAATGACTTCCTTTAGCGAAGTTTATTTTAATAATGATATAAATTAGTTATTTTTTTTGATGAAAAGTTCCATAACTGGTGAAATTTAATTTTATTTGAATATATTCAAGAGAGTTTTTTAGAACAAGATGGTGTAGGTAGTTGGCCAAAAGGAATCATATGTTTCTGACTAAATGGGCGGTCACTCTCGGCAACTGCTCCATACAGATATTGGTAATGGCGAACCCTGATTGAATAGAATGATGGAACCAAACTATATTTTTCTTGTCTGAACTCTATAGCGGGTCGAATCATTTTAGAGGATTGAAGGTGTTTTCCAGAGTCAAGTGTTTATCCATAACCTCATTAACTGTATGTATTTACTTGCTTTCCTGCGTTTCCAGCGCTCATGGGAATCAAGAGGTTCATACATTAAATAGAAACGATGTTATCAATAATCTCCATCGAGTTGTTGATAGAAGCCTGCTGGAAGAGTTTGAAAACAATGGCCTTGCATCGGTTGCCAGTGGCACTGTTGGTACAATGATCGGCGTCAGTTGGACTGGCCTTGCATCGGCAATCACAAAAAACAGTGCCAACCCGTTTTTTATTGATTTTACGGTCAGGGCATTCCTGACCGGGGCTGCGCTTGGGACTCTTTCCGTGGTATCCCGAACGTATTTAAAGACCCCTTTCGATTACCTTCACCTGCCACTTGGCTGGGGGTTTTACAAATTAGCACAATTGCAGGACTGGGTCCTGCGTGAGGAGACATCCCGCGAGCTTGAACAGAAATACTCCGAATTTCTCGACCCGGTAGCCAAACGTTTAACGGCCGTTGCTGAGCAGGTTTTTGATATCCCTGCCGATTACTGGACAATCTCAACCATGAATAGTGGTGTTCCCAATGCCTTTGCAACCAGTGGCTATAATATTGCGATTTATCATTCGTCTTTTCCCCTGGCGAAAAATCAGGCTGGCATGGCCTGTTTTCTGGGACATGAAATGGGTCATATATTGGCAAGGCACATGGGGCAGGGTTTAAGTGATGTCCTTTTTCTGAATCAGCTGGCCCTGGCCAGTATTCCGTTTGCCAACTCAATTTTGCAGAATCGTGAAACTCAGGCTGACGAAATAGGCATCTACCTGACAGCCTTGGCTGGATATGACCCTTCAGAATGCTCCAGAGTCTGGGGCAGGGCTATCGCTTATAGTGGAAGTCTGCGAGAAGTGGTCAATATATTCCTTTCAGCACACCCGACCAGCAAGACCCGCATGAATGCCCTGAAACACCATGGCGATGTTTTACAGGCCTATTATTTGAACACGCCAGAAGTGCTTGGGCTGGGGCTCGAATATGAACTTTAATGGCTGTTTGGTCAGTCTCCCGGGAGCAACTCAGTTGCCGTTGCCGAAAGTGACCGATCATCTGGTTAAAACTTATGATCCCTGTGTTTATACCAATTCCACCTTCTAAATATGAACTGCGCAGCCATTTTGAACCGCTGGATCTTCGTTGGAATTCCTCGCAATAGCCCTGCTATTACTCGTCATTCCGCCTTGCCCAGCTGTCCAAAATGACTTGCTCGATATCATATTTAGAAGGCGGAATTGGTATTACCTGATTATGCTGGCTTTATAGCATTCAGGGTTGCAAAACAGGTTTCTCTGGCTGAGGTAATAAAGCTGGCAATATAGGGTTGCTCCTTTTGTTCTGCTCTAATCGCTGCATACAGTGTTGACCACAACCCCTCTTTACCAAGTCGAACTGCCGCAACGTGCCCTTTATCAAGATATTCCGCCAGTGCCCAGCATGGCAGTGCAGAAACACCTCTCTGGCTGGCAACCAGCTGCAGCATCATCAATGTTAACTCTGCTGTACGGATATCAGCAGGCTCAATATCTGCCGGGTCAAGAAAATCGTAGAAGACCGCCAAACGACCTTGTTCAACAGGGTAGGTGATCAGTACTTCCTGTTGCAGGTCAAGAGGTGTGACAAACTCTCGTTCTTTTAATGGGTGTGTCCTGGCAATGGCCAGCAGCATCTCATAACGAAAAAGGGGGATGTACTCGATGCCATCAATGGGCACTGGGTCAGACGTGACCACAAGATCAAGTTCACCCCGGGAAAGAGCCGGTAAGGGGGCAAAATTAAAGGCAGTGGAGAAATCCATTTCTACTTCTGCCCAGTGTTGCCGGTACTCTGTGATGGTTGGCATTAGCCACTGGTAACAACTGTGACACTCAATGGCAATATGCAACCGTCCGGCTTTGCCGCCCGCCAATCTCATCAGGCGTTGTTCTGTAGCCTTGAATCTTGGCAGCACTTCTTCAGCCAGCTCCAGAATATTTAACCCGGCAGTGGTAAACCGGGGTGGCCGGGATTTACGGATAAACACTTCCATCCCAATACGATGCTCCAGCTCTTTCAACTGATGGGACAAAGCGGATTGGGTGAGATGTAAACGGCTGGCGGCTTCTACCAGGCTGCCGCTTTGGTGAATGGCTTTCAGTGTTTTAAGGTAACGTAACTCAAGACCCAGGTTTTGCATTGTCATTGTTTGCCTTTCTTCTATCGTCAGTTCACAAGAGCATCATTATTAGTTTTTTTCATTTTTATTATTAGAAAAATGAGTTTGATTCAATTCTAACTCTCCAACAGAATCGTGACTACTCTTTGATCCATCCTGAAAACAATAAGTCTGACGATCAGCCCGGAGTTATTTCATGATCACTACCCATAACCTTGGATTTCCCCGAATAGGTGCTAACCGTGAGCTGAAGAAGGCTCAGGAAAGTTACTGGCGCGGTGACCTGTCCAGGGCAGAGCTTTTGGAAGAAGGCCGTCGCCTGCGTAAACGACACTGGCAGTTGCAGAAAGAATCAGGTATTCATCTGATTCCGACGGGTGATTTTGCCTGGTATGACCAGGTGCTGAGCCACTCTTTGATGCTGGGTGCGGTGCCGGAGCGATTTTCGGAAGCGGACCCTGGTGATATTGATACCCTTTTTCGTATGGCCCGAGGTCGAGCACCTACCGGAGAACCAGCAGCAGCCTGTGAAATGACTAAATGGTTTGATACTAACTACCATTACATAGTGCCGGAGTTGCACAAAGGCCAGAAGTTCCAATTGTCTAACACCGCTATTCTGGATGAAACCGCTGAGGCTATTGAACAGGGCCTCAGGGCAAAACCGGTACTGATTGGCCCGCTGTCCTGGCTGTGGCTTGGTAAAGTCAAGGGCGAGTCTTTTGACCGATTGGAGTTGCTTGACAGTGTTGTCGAGGTGTATGGCAAAGTTCTGGCCAGACTGGCTGAAATGAATGTGGAGTGGGTACAGGTTGATGAGCCCATTCTGGCTCTGGATCTTCCACTGGAATGGCATCAGGCGTTTGAATCGGTATATAACCGGTTGCAGAGTTGCCATGTAAAAATTCTGTTGGCCAGCTACTTTGGTGGTCTCAATGGTACTACGACCACGGTCGTTAATCTGCCGGTGGATGGTCTGCATATTGATCTGGTCCGGGATCCGGATCAGTTACCGGCACTGCTTGATCGCCTGCCTGCCTACAAGGTTTTATCAGCGGGTGTTGTTAATGGTCGGAATATATGGCGCTCCGACCTGCAGCAGATAGTGCGGCAATTGAAGGAGGCAGAGGAGCGGCTGGGTGATCGGCTGTGGGTAGCGCCTAGCTGCTCATTACTGCATGTTCCGGTTGATCTGGAGCAGGAAACCGAGCTTGATGACGAGCTGAAATCCTGGTTTGCCTTCGCCAGGCAGAAGTGTGAAGAGGTCTCCGTGATTGGTCGGGTTTTATCCGGAGGGCATCAGGCACAGGACCCGGTGGTGTTGACATTGATTTCCGAGGCCGAAAAAGCGGTATCTGCCAGGCAACACTCTCAGCGGGTTCATAATACAGCGGTAGAACAACGGTTGACGTCATTAAATGATGACAGGGATATTGATCATCGTCGCTCACCTTATGCGGTAAGGGCAAGGCTACAGCATGAAAAACTGAATCAGCCTGAATTTCCTACAACCACCATTGGCTCTTTTCCCCAGACACGGGAGATACGACAGAAGCGCTTACAGTTTCGCAAAGGGGAGCTGGATGAGCAGTCTTATATCGAAGCGATGCAAGCGGAAATACGCAAGACCATTAAAAGGCAAGAGTCGCTTGGTTTGGATGTTCTTGTCCATGGCGAAGCAGAACGTAATGATATGGTTGAGTACTTTGGCCAGCAGCTGGAAGGGTTTGCCTTCACAGCCAATGGCTGGGTACAGAGCTATGGCAGTCGCTGTGTAAAACCCCCCATTATTATTGGTGACATCAGCCGCCCTGAGCCGATGACCATTGCATGGAGCCGCTATGCCCAGGAGCAGACCAGCCAGCCGGTTAAAGGCATGTTAACCGGGCCGGTTACCATTCTTTGCTGGTCATTTCCAAGAGATGATGTGAGCAGGGAAACGTCCTGTCTCCAGTTAGCGTTGGCCTTAAGAGATGAAGTTGTTGATCTGGAGAATGCGGGTATTGGCATTATTCAGATTGATGAGCCAGCCATTCGGGAAGGCTTGCCTTTGAGAAAAGCAGACTGGCCTGCTTACCTGGAGTGGGCGGTGAAGAGCTTTCGCATTGCTGCCAGTGGCGTCAAAGATGAAACCCAAATCCATACCCATATGTGTTACAGCGAGTTTAATGACATTATTGAATATATTGCCGCCATGGATGCGGATGTCATCACCATAGAAACTTCCCGCTCAGATATGGAACTGCTGGATGCTTTTGAAGCGTTTGAATACCCGAATGAGATTGGACCCGGAGTTTATGATATTCATTCGCCAAATGTGCCCAGTATTCAGTGGATTCAACAGCTGATGACTAAAGCGGCACAAAAAATACCCAAACAGCGTTTATGGGTAAATCCGGACTGTGGCTTAAAGACCAGAGACTGGCAGGAGGTAGAAGACGCTTTAAGAAATATGGTTGCAGCTGCGAAAATATTAAGATCCGGTTAAGTGAGGTTACCACTACCTGAAAAAAAAAGCTGGCTGAAGAAAAAAAGCTGGGTCATGAGTAGTAAATCTGAAAAAGAGCCCAGCTTTTTACACTTGCTTAAATAATATAGGAAAAGTACCGTATTTTTTATTTTATAATCTCAGGCTTTTATAAATTTTTTGCTCTGTCTTTTTTGTTCTGGTTTGATTATTTTTCAGGGCTTCTTTTAACTGGGATTTTTCTCTATCTGATTTTTCTATTTTATCAATCATCAGCTGCCGTTCGGCCTGTAAAGCGTTGAGTTTTTGTTCAAGGTCAGCCACCTTTTTTTGTTCATCATGAAAAGCAAATTTTACCAGGCTCTCTGATAGTTGATCTTTTTTCTGGAGTAGTGCAAATTCTTTTTTAAGCATTTCCAGATCCTGTTCAAGAGTTAATGATTTTCTTGATAATTGCAGGTTTTCGTTTATGACTCCATTTAAGAAATTTTTAGTTTTCCTGTCTTTATACTCCAGGTCTGCCTGCCTCGTCTTCAGTTTGACAATCTGATTTTTTAAATATGTTATCAGTGGGGTATCTTGGGGAGCTACCTGAAATAGCTCTGGTGTTGATGCTAATGGTAAAGTTTCTGTCATATCGTATAGTGCAGGCTCTCTCCCTTCAGGGGTATGTTGTTGAAAGCCAGAGGGTGTTGTCTCATGTCCTGAAGCTGGAACACCCAGGGCCTCAATTGGAGCAGCCCCTCTTTCTTCAGGGTTGTGTTGTTGAAAGCCATAGGGTGTTGTCTCATGTCCTGAAGCTGGATAACCCCATATCTCATCCGGTACAGCCCCTCTCCCTCCGGGGCTGTATTGCTGGAAGACAAAGGGGATAGCCTCATCTTCTGAAGACGGTGCTTCCCCGGTTTGTGGTTGCAAAGTGCAGGATGATCCTGAAGAAGAGTGGTCATCGTGCATCTGTTGACAAGGTGGCCATGGGAAAATTTCCTGTGGAGCAACGGCCTTCATTATAGATAAGTCACCTGTTGGATACAGTTCTTCATTGGTGCCAGTTTGTGGTTTGTATATGCTGATATCAGGATGAGATGGGGGGGATGGAATCCAGGTATGGGGTTGCACCTGTTCGTTTTGCTCCTGTGGACTTGGAATAGCGGAGTGGGATGGGGTAACAAGAGAATGGGTATCTTTAGTCTCCTTCGGACTGTTCCATGAACATTCATCAACGGTTTTGCACGGCTCTTTTTCATAGCATACTAACTCCTGCTCAAGAAACTGAAAATCAGGGGCTGAAATCCAGGGTTGCTCAGAATACTCGAGTGTTTTTCCTGTTTCCCCTGGTTTTTGCAACGTTTTCTGTATCATGGAGTTAACTTGGCTATTACTGTTTGCAGGCTCTTTAATGGCATGTAATGAGTCAAAAGTAGCTGTTTTTATATAAGGTGAATCAGGTTCTATTATACCATCGGGTTCTTCTAAGGGAGCTGTTGCTGAAACTTCTGCTATTTTAAGATTTATTGCTTTATCTGTTTTTTTATCTAAGTTTGTTTTTTTACTGGTTGTCATGCTTGCTTTTGTATCTGTATCTGAATCAGTTTCTGAATCAGTTTCTTTTTCTGAAACCATTTCTGGCTCTGTGATTTTGTCTTTTCTTGTGGTTGTTTCTTCGTTTGTGTCTTTTTGTGTGTTGTCACCTTTTTTTCTATTTGTGTCTGTTTTGGCAGTTTTTTCTATTTTTGTATTAAAATATATTATTTCATCTATATTTTCTTCTGATCTTAAGCTAGATTCTGGTTTTGATCTTAATTCTGGTCTTAATCTTGGTTTTGGTCTCGGTTTTAATCTTGGACTTAATTCCTTATTTATCACTGAAGATAAGTTTTGATTTGCTTGGGTTTGTGATGTTTTTAATTCTGGGTTCTTGGTAATAAATGACAGAAATTTCTTGAGCGTGATATGTTCGCTATTTTTTTTGCGGTGTGTTCCCGGAATGGATTGGTAAAGTTCATTAATTAGCTCACGAATTTCTTTTCGGCGATTGGCTTCATTGAGATTTTTTATAAATTTCTTTGTTTTTGGGTTAGTGTTGGCTGAGTAGGATAATGTTTTCCTGTTTTTACGATTAGGACAGGTATGATTGGGGGCACTTTTCTTTTTTACAATCCCGATGCAGGTTAATAGTAAATTTCTTTTTGTTGGTTTGATGCTTATAGTTGTTATATCTTTAAGAACATGATTGATGTCAGAATATAGCTTAGTCAGTTTTTTTCTTCTTCTGCATTCAGCGATGGCGCTGGCTATTCTTCCAGATTTATTATTCATTTGATCAATTGAGATGCACTCCTTATCCTTTTTGTCTCTGTTATGGTATTTAAACGATGAATATTTATTGTCCGGCTTTGCTATTTTTTGTTCATGTGGTCTCAATCTTTTGACTGAGGTTTCGTTTGAAGTATTTAATGGTTCCTTGTTGCATTGTTCATTTTTTTTATTTGCTGAATAATCAGGGTTTGTTCTTTTACGATTTATGCTGGCTGCATTATCTGAAGCTTTAATAGATGCCAGTATTGGAGAGTCAACTGCGCTATCATTGTGAGTTGTTGAGTATGAGATTTCCTGATGTGGCATACCAACAGATTGATGAGTGAATGACCTGAAAAATGGGATTTCACCCTGTGCGCCCGGTAAATATCTGGTTGGGGCAATACTAATGACAGAAGGCTTTGATGGTCCTGCTTCCTGAAGGGGTTGTGTTAACAGTTTAACCAAGGGAGATGTCTGTTGATAGGTTTTAGAGTGAATGCCGTCCATTTAACTACCCTTAATGGTTTTTAATTGCCTGATGAAATAGGAATATCAGGTGGCGAATCAGCCAGTATTTAGTATGTGTGTCTTGATGATCTCTTTACCTGTAAATGGTTAGTCATGTGTCTTTGAAACAATCAGGAATAAAAGTAGTCTGGAATTGTATATAAGTGTAATTCTTAATTATTTTTATTATGTCCGCTATCAATACCTCGGGTGAATTGTGCAATAACTTGCTATTAAATACCGAGATAGCCGTGCTTACCGGTAGTGATTTTGGTTTAATGGCAGTCATAACGTTGTGAAGAAACAGGTATTGGGGATGAAATGGTTAAAAGTTCTGGTCGTGAGCCTGAGTATTTTTCTGGCAGGGTGTCAGACGGTATCAACAACCAACTCAGGGACTATTGGTGTTCAGCGTGAGCAGAAAATGTTCTCTTTGCTCTCTGAAAGCCAGGTGAATGCCATGTCTGCCAGGGCTTATCAGGAAGCTCTGAATCAAGCTCGGGAAAAAGAAGTGCTGAACCGCAAGTCAGCAGATGTGAAACGTCTGCGCAGGATTGCTGACCGGCTGGTGTCCCATGTTGGTGTGTTCAGGCAGGATGCCCGAAGCTGGCAGTGGGAAGTTAATCTGATGACGGATAAACAGCTGAATGCCTACTGCATGCCCGGGGGCAAGATTATGTTTTACACCGGCATTATTGACACTCTGAAGCTGACGGATGATGAAATTGCCGCCATTATGGGACACGAAATGGCTCATGCACTCAGGGAACATGGGCGGGAGTCTATGTCTCAGGCCTATGCAGTGCAGTTGGGGCAGGATACCCTGGGGATTCTGCTGGGGGTCAGTCCTGAGTTAATGAGTGTTGGCAGTACCGTGGTAAATTATGCGCTTACCTTGCCTAATAGTCGTACCAATGAGGCCGAGGCTGACCTTATCGGTTTAGAGCTGATGGCCAGGGCTGGATATAACCCGGAGGCTTCTGTCAGCCTGTGGAAAAAGATGTCAGCGCAAAGTGGTGGCAGTGTGCCGGAATTTATGAGCACACACCCTTCCCACGATACCCGTATAAACGGGCTGAATGCCAATATCAGGAAAGTGGATCATCTTTACAGGCAGGCGATTAGCAAAAGCAATTAATCCATAAGTTCTACGGGATTGGCCGGATCCATACCGCTACTAAAAACCTGTGGTAATCATAGATTACTCAACACTGTTATGAGCCCCGGCCAATCCATTCTTCGTCAAAGACACTGATTTCTTTCCAACCATTTTCGCGTATTTTTCGATCGATGCTTCTGAGAAGTAAGGGGCCCGGCTTTTTCTGCATGAGGAACTGAACTAATAGCCGATGGGTCAGTCAGACCCATTAATCAGACAGTTCAAATTATAAGTTAGAACGGGGATATTTAAGTGTGAATACCTTCTCATTCAACGATTGTAATCGGATACCACCAGCAGCCCCGTTAGTCTCTGAACGAGAGGGTAAAGAAACTGAAAAATGCGTTATCTGCCTTGATGGTCTGGATAAAAGTCCCATTGCAGCAATGTTTCCCTGCACCCATATCCATCACAAGTCGTGCATTGATAAGTGGCTAAGTGGTCCAGGTCATGCCGATATTGGTTGCCCAATGTGTAAACGTAAAATTACTCATTGTTTGTACTCTGAGAAGACGCCACTCCACGTGGCAGCCGCCGGAGGTCGCTCTGATATTGTCAATGGCTTGCTTGAACACGGTGCCAATGCCAATGCCAGCACCAAGGACGGGATAACTGCCCTCCACTGCGCCGCTGGCAAAGGTGATGAGGCGACTATCAGGCATCTTGTCAAACAGGGTGCCGACGTCAATGCGCTCACAACAGCGGATTACCCTGAGACTCCGCTTCAGCTTGCGGTATTTAATGGTCATGAAGCGGCCATAACAGCTCTTATTGACTACGGTGCCGACATTAATGGCCACGCCCCGGATATAAGACGCCCACTTCACTTTGCAGCTGCAAATGGTTTCCTCAATATCATTGATGTTCTGCTTAACAAAGGTGCTGATATCAACATCGGTAGCAGGACCCCTCTGCATTTTGCGGTGGAACATGGAAAACATGATGCCATCCGGCTGTTGCTTGGCAGGGGTGCCAATATCAATGCCCAATCCTCACGGTTGTCAAAACAGTTTGGGTTTGAAATGGTAAGACACCTACTTATGAAAGTGGAAATGAGGGAGAGAACCGACAAATCGACGGTAAGTAACGGTGAAAGGGAAGGCTGCCAGAGACTGTACGGAAAAACACCGCTTCACATTGCTATTGACACCGGCCAGGCCGAGATCGTTGATCTCCTGCTGACCGCTGGTGCAGCCACTGATGTACTTATTGACAGTGGTGAGACGCTATGGAGCTGGATAAACAACGAAAACAAACTGACGGTACCGATAATCAGGTCGTTAACCCTTGCTATAAGTAACACTGAGGCACCCTGTGACGATATGCGTGCAGGATTACTCGGCGCATTGATTGAAATCAATGACTGGAACTTATTCGACCAATTGTTCGCCAATACCCCGAATGCGGACATTAATAAACTTCATTATCCAGGTTCCGGTCAATCAGCCTTTCACGAGGTGGTTAAAGAGGGGCAAAAAGACAAAATCCAGGCCATGATAACCCGGCGTGCCGATGTGAATGCCCGTGACTACCGGGGATGGACGCCCCTGCACTGTGCAGTCTACAGCCGCCATCCGCAAGACGCCATTGAGGTACTGGTTGGTTCTGACGTCAATGGCAGAAACAACGAGGGACAAACACCTCTGCATCTTGCGGCTAAATCAGGTAAGTCAGACGTTATTGTTCAACTGATTGACCGTGGTGCTTCTGTCAATGCTACCACCGACAGAAGGGTCGATGTTACAAGGTGGACGGAGGTTGAGGGTTATCAGTCAGCCATGGCAGCACTGGCATTGGAGCGTTTCAAACAGGAGTTTTGCCTGAGAGGCTTGCTATTAAATGGCCAACCGGTCATACCGGATGCGATGGTTAAGATAGATAACATCGGCATGATGACCCCCCTCCATTATGCAGCCCAGGGAGGTCATGTAAAAGCAGTTCAGCACCTGCTTGTCAGAGGAGCTTCCATCAACGAAAGAGCCCAGAACGGAATGACACCACTGAAACTTGCAGAATCTGAGCTGATGAAAGCTAAAAAGATAAAAGTGTTAGGCCTCACCTCATTCCTTGTGAGGCAGCAGGGATCAGGCTTGACCGTCGCAGAAGCAAAAGTTAAATCCTACTCAGACATCATCAGCCTTCTAAAGGCTCAGTCATCACTAACCTCCGTACCTTCGGTACCTATCTGAGGACCTTCAATGTTGTCATTCAATCGGGGTGTAGGATAACGCAGCCCAATGGTAAAACGAGGGCGTATAATTCCTGACATTGGTGTAGCCAGCCGCCTTCAGCACCATCACCATGTGTGCGGACCGGATACCGGCGGTACAGTAGACGACAATCGGGCTGTTTTTTTGAATATCCTGATCCGATAATATTTTGCTAATGTCGTCAAATGATTTCAAGATGCCACTGGCTGTGAACAGCTGCTGAAATGGTAAGCTCACTGCCCCGGGAAGATGCCCTTTGCGCTGTTCACCCAAGTCCATTTTGCCGTGGAACTCTTCTGGTGATCGCGAGTCGATAACGCGAAACTGAGAGTAGTCCCGGTAAAGGGCTTTGGTATGAATGGTGGCTGAAGAATCCCGTTGGGTTATTGTGTAATCACTTTTGGTATTGAAGAAGGTTGGGATGATGGTGGTTTTCAGCCCTTTTTCTTTCCAGTGAGAGTACCCGCCATTAAGAATGCGGACATTCTTTAACCCTGCCACGTGCAAACTCCAGGCAATTCGGCCATCTTCACCCCACCCCCGTTGAGCATCGGCATAAACGACAATATTGTCTGTTGGGCTCAGGCCCAGCTTCTGTATCTGGTATTCCAGCTCCTTATTGTCAAGAACTGTTGCCCAGTTCTCGCTACCGGCAGCCCCATTCATATCAGAAAGTGATTGCCACTGAACTGAGCGGGCTCCCGGGATATGTCCCTTGAGATACTCAGAGTATGCCCGGGCATCGATCAGCAGGTAATGGTCGGGATTGCTGGCAACCGTTTCTGCACTGATAAAATAATCCTCCGGTACTGCATAGGCGAACCTGAAGGGCAGAATCAGTAGCAGGAAGAAGAAAATACATCTTTTGAGGTATTGGGATAATACTGGTTTCTTATTCATTGCCAACAGGCCTCGATTCACGGAAATAGACAGACTTCAGGAAAAAGTCATCGACCTGATCAAGGGCAAAGTGACTGGTCAGCCTGGCCACTCCCTCCCGGCCAAACCAGCGGGAGATAAAGAAACAGAGTGTAGCCGCGATCATGGCGCTGCTCCAGGATAGCAGTGCCCCCTGCCACCAGCCAAAAATGGCGGCGTTGGCAAAGGTAAGAATAAAAGCAGGCAGCGGCGCTGCTACTGCCTGGATCACCATCAGCAGTCCTGAAACCAGAGGGGCCCACAGTCCGAAACTGAGAATGTAGGTGCGTACCTTGTCGATATCCAGCGATGAAAGAATTCGGATCATCTCAAATAGCCACTCACGGGCTGGCGGGGTAGCCAGAATAGCGGCAGCTGTCAGCAGAACGATCAGTGGTTTGGTAATAGATTGAATAGTCATTAATCAGGTGTAAACGCAGTTCTTTAAGGAACCCTTCCATGCCTGGTTGAAGTTTCCCAACTGCCAAAAGATGTGAACGTTGAAATTGGGTCGTTGGCCACTGTGAAATCAGCAGCTGTGGTTTTTTTGCAGTTTGAACATAAACTATTCGGTTTTTATATTTAAACTCCGACGTTTACTTCAAACATTGATTCCAAGGAGTTAATCGGTCCTCAAAGCGCGAGGGAGGGTACTCGTGCATGAGCCCTGTGTCAAACCGGGGCCGTTCGAGAGATCGGCGGTGAACTTTATTCTTCAGCGGTTGTCAGAATGCCGGTCATATTCAGGATTTTGCCCAACTTTCACTCGTTCTGTGAAGATAAGAGGAAAGGTATGTCAAACCCATCTTCGCAACCGGCAATCTCTGGTGCAGTGCACTCTGGCTGGAATTTCCCTCCCCCTGATGATCAGTCGGCAAGTTCCGCCGCCACCCACTTGCCGGATACCCATAAAGCTACGGCGTTTTGTCGGCGAAATACGACGTTGGCTTCTCATGAAGAGCAGCACCTGAAGATTCATGGCTATTCCACCGAGGAAATCGCCAGGTCGGAAAAAGCCCTGGTCCAGCGCAATATCACCCCAAGCAACAGTGAGATCATTGGTCATCTTCAGTCAGACAACGGTGATACACTGGGCACCATTAAACAGTGTATTGAAAACGGGTTGAGTTCAACAGCAGGGGTTCAGGGCAAACTGCGATTGTTGATCGAACTGCAAAGCTACACCAAATCATGTGTAAAAACCGCCGCTGAGAATCTCAATCGTCAATACTCTTCCTTCTGGCCAGATCGCCAGAGCATCGTAACTATGGTCAATAAATGGCCCAGCACGTTGCAACGACAGGGCGCTGTTATTTGCAAAAGCTGGCCAGAGCTGCTGGTTGACAATGCTGTACAAGTGGATTTCAGCTCCAGCATAAGTATCTGTTCCAATGAACTTAACTTTCAGTTAGCGCCACTGGATTGCCTGTCATTTTTACGACTTGTCAAGGATATCTGGTTTGATGCCCTGAGTTGTGGAAATATCTGTGCCATCGACAGAGTCAGTCACCTGCTGGTTACGTTTGCCTGGGAAATGTCTTCCAATCTCTATTATTTGCGCGGTAGCTCTCCCACGCACGACCGTCACGAGCGATTTGAGCAAGTGGTTCAGCAAATGCTGCAACAAGGTATTCACTGCATTGATGATATTGACGCGTTTGCATTTATGCTGGTAACCAAGCCCCACATCTGGCGCAATCATCAAAGTGATGTTCTGCAACTGATGATCTGCAGGGCGTTCAAAGGCCGGGACCAGCAACTGTCTCCACTCTGTGCCCAGTGGCGGGAGGATGCAAAGAGCCACGAACAAATCGCTAAAACAGTAGAAACAGAGATCATCCCTGACACAGCTTCCGCCATGCATTACCTTAACGACATACACGGTTATCTGATGCAATACAGGGACAGGCACCCTAACTGCAGCGACAGCAGCCAAATACATAACGCGAAATACTTTGATCCTGTCACCCTGCAATTAATGTCACCAATCCTTGCCCCTGACCTGACAACCACACCCGCTCTTGAGGTGACAGGTGCGACTCTATCGGCCTATTTCAATTTCTGCCTGGACCATCAGGCGTCGTCATCAAATAAAACATTTGAGGACTTCCTGACGAACAAAGTCGTACCGGATATCAGCGAGCCGGGATATTTTGGACTTCTGGAAAGCACTGACAACGCCGAAAGCATGGCATCGAGACCAGGCACCAGCGCAGAGTTGAGTACCATCCGTAGTCACGGTGAAATGCCCAAACGCAGAAAGAAGTTGGCCAAATCACCCGTGGTGCCAAGAAGCCTCACCAGGGATTGATGATCCTGTCGGGTTTATTGGTGCCAGCACTTGCAGGAAATGTTTATTTCTTCGGAATTTTGCAGAAACCTTCTGCTGGCACATCCAGGGCGGCGTTGAATTTGCTGGACATGTTCTGAAAAGCGATCAGGCCAGTCAGTTCAATAACAGCGTCATTATTGAAATGCTCTTTTAGCTGCTTCATCAGTTCAGGGGTTACCTGTTGGTCGCTATAGGTAATCGCTTCGGTATATTCCAGGGCAATACGCTCCTGAGCATTGAAAAGATCAGAGTCTTGCCAGTTATCCAATGCTTCTACTTTATCCATGCTGCCTGCACGTTTTGCCAGGGTCATGGCATTGATGTCAACACAGAAGGAGCACCAGTTAACCTGGGATACTCTGACGGTAACCAGCGAGCGCAGCTCCGGTGACAGGGGTGACTTTTTTCGATCCAGCACGCCGTAGAGCGTGGCTACAGCGGCAAATAACCGGGGAACTCTTGCCCATAACAAGCCCGGCTTAAGGACTTTTCCATAGCGACGCTTCTGGCTCCAGAAAAAAGGCATTAGCCACCAAGGATAAGAGCGAAGGGGTTTATCCGGTACATACATGGCTGATTCCTAACTTGCAGTTCCATAGTAGGTCAGCCGATGGTGGCAGGAAAGTTGGATGTCTACAATCCTGTTGTTGGTTTTTTCTATTCGACTATATGTAATAACATATGGTGACAGTCAGGTATTTTCTTTAAAATATCCTGCTTTATGATTCCAATGAAGAAGAGGTCGTCTCATGGACGTAATGGAGCAAATAAAAGAACAGGTTGAATCCCATACTATTCTGCTGTACATGAAGGGCTCTCCCAAGTTGCCCCAGTGTGGTTTCTCTGCCAAGGCGGTTCAGGCGTTGATGGCCTGTGGCGAACAGTTCGCTTTTGTGGATGTTCTGGCTAACCCGGAGATTCGTGCCAATCTTCCCAAGTATGCTAACTGGCCGACCTTCCCACAACTGTGGATTAAGGGTGAGCTGATTGGTGGCAGTGACATTATTATTGATATGTTTAACAGCGGTGAACTGCAGCAGTTGATTGCTGAAGCGGCTGGTTCTGCTGAAGGTGCAGAAGACTGATTTTGCAATCGTTTTCATCCTTCCCTTCCGGTGTGATAAAACCGGAAGGTTATCTTTCTCCTAGGAGGCTGACCTAGAATAGCGCCCGTAGCGAGGATGGCAGAAAATTGAGGATAAAAAGTCGGAAATTTTTAGTGAATAGTGGTTCTATTTGCTAAAAATTTCCGACTTTTTAGACCAATTTGCTGCTACCGCAGTAGGGCAGTCTATTCTCGGTCAGCCTCCTAGTACCTGACTCATTGAGTCCCTGTCAGTATCTCCTTTCTGCTGTAATTACTCCAAAGGCTCCTTTCCCGGGGCAAAGTCATAAGGTAAGGAGTGAAAACCAAATAAGTCTGACTGTTCAGCCATCAGAGTATCCTGAGGCTCTAGCCAGTTTATGGCAGCATTTACCGGAGGTGCTGAATTGCACAGCTTTTTGGGCGAAGGCTCAGTATTGGTATTGCCCGGGCTGAACATTGTTGCATCTGTTGTTACAAAGGCTATGGGTAAAGTTGCTGCGGATATTACCTGCTGCCCTGAAGTGCCGGGATAAGAGTGGAGCCTTACCGGTTTTGGAGGGCCATTTTTTTTCTTGTACGATAGCTTTGTTTTGGCTTTTAACATGGCCCTTTCATTAAAATGTTCAGTTTTGTGCCCGGGGCGTTGATGTTTATCGATATTAGTGTGATCTGGGATTGATATGCCAGCAAATGCTTCCAGTATTTCCTGATCACACTCTGAATCGCTTTCTGATTCATTTTGCGGCGTTTTTGTTGTCTGTTCAGATTTCCTGGCAAGGGGAGAAAATGCAGAGTCTTCTCCAAACAGGACGTAGTTTGATGGCGGATGTGGGGTAACCTTCAGCCCTCCGCTGGTATGTCCGATATCTGGTTTTCTTGTGGGATTTGGTTTTTTGACACCATTATCGGGTGCTTCATTCCAGAAAAGCAGCGTCTTTCCAGTAGGAACGCCAGTATTTTGCATAAACACACGCCAGTAAAGTCATTTCTACACATACTTTGATGTTTTAATTCCCAATTAGTTCATTTTTTTTGTGCGAAAAAAAAAAAGCTTTCTGAACCCTGTCTTCATTCAGGATTTGCTACCGCAATAAACTCTGCTTTGTGGGGGGAGGAAAAGAGTGGATTCCGGCTGGGCCAGTCTTTAGAAAGGCGGCACGTCAACAGGCTCCGGGTTGTATTTTTCTTCTTGCTCCTTTATCTGTATGTGGCTTGTGATAAAAAAAGTAGTCATTTGTTTCTACTGCGGTAGGCGAAAACCGTGGTCATGTGTATCATTGTATGCGCAGTTTTTGTGATGCGTGATTCAATGTGAGATGACATATTACTTGGACTCTCGTATTAATACGCACAACTTTGTAAATGATAGCTTTTTATATGACAGCTTTTTAAATGACAGTTTCATAAAGCGTAGGAGAAATATTTATGGGCGTTTTAGTAGGCAAAAAGGCTCCTGACTTCACAGTCCCTGCTGTACTGGGTGACGGCTCTATTGTTGATGCTTTTACCCTGTCCGAAGCCATTCGTGGCAAGTACGGTCTGCTGTTTTTCTACCCTCTGGACTTCACTTTCGTATGCCCTTCTGAGCTGATTGCCCTGGATCACCGTATGAGTGCTTTCCAGGAGCGAGGTGTTGAAGTGATCGGCGTTTCTATTGACTCTCACTTTACGCACAATGCGTGGCGTAATACGCCTGTGGACCAGGGTGGTATCGGTCAGGTGAAATATACTCTGGCTGCTGATATGACACACGACATCTGTAAGTCTTATGACGTTGAATCAGAAGGTGGTGTGGCATTCCGTGGTGCTTTCCTGATCGACAAGGAAGGTCTGGTTCGCTCCCAGATCGTCAATGACCTGCCGCTGGGCCGTAATATGGATGAACTGATTCGTCTGGTTGATGCCTTGCAGTTCCACGAACAGCACGGTGAAGTTTGCCCGGCTGGCTGGAACAAGGGCGACAAGGGCATGACAGCCTCTCCAGACGGTGTGGCCCAATACCTGTCCGAGAGTGCAGATGGTCTCTAGGTTGATAAATGCCATATATACAGCCTTTTTAAAAAGTTTTTTGCAGTGGAATACTTGACTCACGGCAAAATAACCTTATCATTCGCTGCCGTTGGTTGGTGACGAGATGTCGCTGCCAGGCATAGTTCCCTGATAGCTCAGTTGGTAGAGCAAATGACTGTTAATCATTGGGTCGCTGGTTCGAGTCCAGCTCGGGGAGCCACTTATTCTTTATGTTAGTCTGTGGCTGGCATAAGAGCGGGTCGTTAGCTCAGTCGGTAGAGCAGTTGGCTTTTAACCAATTGGTCGTAGGTTCGAATCCTACACGACCCACCATTTTATTTTATGCTGAAGCATAAACCGCCCTGTAAATCGGCGGTTTTTTTATCCTGATCAATAAGGGTCAGAGATAGTCTAAGCATTGCGTTCTTTAAAAGATTCTTTGTTAAGAATGGGTCGTTAGCTCAGTCGGTAGAGCAGTTGGCTTTTAACCAATTGGTCGTAGGTTCGAATCCTACACGACCCACCATACAGCATTGAGATTTGTAAAAAGTCCCTTGTTGAAGAAACTGTTGTCAGTACAGTAAAACTGTCGATTAGTTCCCTGATAGCTCAGTTGGTAGAGCAAATGACTGTTAATCATTGGGTCGCTGGTTCGAGTCCAGCTCGGGGAGCCACTTATTCTATCTGTCAGCCTGTGGCTGATGTAAGAATGGGTCGTTAGCTCAGTCGGTAGAGCAGTTGGCTTTTAACCAATTGGTCGTAGGTTCGAATCCTACACGACCCACCATACAGCATTGAGACTCATAAAAAGTCCCTTGTTGAAGAGACTGTTGTCAGTACAGCAAAACTGTCGATTAGTTCCCTGATAGCTCAGTTGGTAGAGCAAATGACTGTTAATCATTGGGTCGCTGGTTCGAGTCCAGCTCGGGGAGCCATTTTTCTTAACTATTATGAAGTGCTGTTGTTGGTGTTTTCAAATCCTGTCGCCTTTATCTTGGCACTCACTTCTTCGACTGCACGCACAGTATGGAGTCGAGCTAGCTGCATTTCTGCCAGGTCAATCACCCTGTCTGCCATGGCAATGGTTTCCTGCCTGTGAGCAATCATTATCCGGGAGATGCCCAAATTTTTTAACACCTTGTTTACCTGCTGCTCGGAAATGGTATCTAGGTGGCTGGTCGCTTCATCCAGGAACAAAATCGCAGGGTCTGCGTATAACGCTCTTGCCAGTAATAGGCGCTGAATCTGACCTCCAGAAAGTGTATTACCCATATCACCTACCAGAGTCTGCATTCCCATTGGCATAGCCATTATTTCAGGCAGTATACCCACCTTGGCTGCACATTCTTCGATACGAGCCTGATCATGTTGGGCGGCAAAAAACGCAATGTTATCAGCTATTGAACCGGACAATAGCTGGTCATCCTGCATCACAGCAGACGCCTGCCGCCGGTAGTTTCTAAGACCAAGATGTCGTATATCTTTTCCATCCAGCAGTACCTGCCCTTTACAAGGCTGGATTAATCCCATCATAATTTTCATTAGTGTTGTTTTGCCAAATCCGGAAGGTGCAACAATCACAACAGACTCACCAGGCTGAATATCCAGGTTAATGTTTTCCAACAGCCAAGGCTCTTCATCATTGTACTTGAAGCACACATCCCTAAGGCTGATTTCTCCATTGGCTTTAGTTAGCGTGGTATGGGGGGTATCGAGATGTTCCTCATCTTCTGTCAGGGCAATATCTGCAATTCTGTCCAGATGTAAAGTGAGCATTTGGTACTCAAACAGCTTGTCTATAAACGTCTGGGCCTTTCCTGAGAATTGCTGTCGCCAGGCCAGAAACGCATAGAGCATGCCGATTGAAAAAATATTATCTAGGATCAGTAAAGCCCCCAGCCAGATCAGTACTATGTACTCCACACCACTGCTTAGGCGGTGAAAAGTGTTCCAGGCAATCTGTAACCTACCCACTCGAATATCCGCATTCACCCAGTCAGCATAACTGTTCTGCCATTTCGAGATACGAACCGCTTCCCGGTTAAATAGTTTCAGGGGCTGGATGGCTCTTACAGATTCCATAAAGTCAGAATCCTCCTTGGCAGCCATCATAATGCTTTCTTCTGTACGTGTTTTGAGAGGTCGAAAAAACGCCAATCGAAACAGGGTGTATAGCAGCACTGCTCCCAAGGCAACAGTTGCCAGTTTGGGACTATAAATATACATCATCGCCAGTGTGACGACAGCCATAAGGCCATCCGTCAGTCCCTCAATAAAGCCTGTACTCAGCATCTGGTTAACTTGGCTCAATGAGCTGAATCGAGAAACCACATCCCCCATATGTCGCTTTTCAAACCAGGGTAGTGGCAGGCGCAGAAGGTGCCGGAACAGATTGCTGGCCAGCTGAATTCCTAGATGACTACGCAGGAAAAGAATAACCCAAGACCGGATGGCAGAAGTGGCCACATTAAAGACAGTGAGTAGCAAGAAACCCAGCCCCAGAACAAAAATTAGGTCTCGGTCATTATTCACCACCACATTATCAATGGTGAGCTGCATAAAATAAGGCGTGACCAGGGCAAAAACTTCCAGCGCCAGCGCCAGGAAAAAAATTTGTACCAGACTTCGTTTCAGGCCACTGATATTGGTCCAGAGGCTTGAAAGCCCCATTTTTTTAGTTTCTTTCTTTCGTTTAAACGATGGGGAAGGCTGTAGCTCCAATGCAATGCCGGTAAACGACTTGGAAGTATCTTCCCAGTTCACATGCCGAACACCCGAACTAGGGTCGTGTATAAGAATGCCTTTGCGGCTGACTGATTTCAGCACTACAAAGTGATTCAGGTTCCAGTGCAGAATGCATGGACGACGCAATTCTTTTATTTCATCAAGATCAAGCTGCAATGCCCGGCTATTCATCAACAGCTGTTCGGAAATATTCATCAGTTGCTCCAGAGTGGAGCCACGCAGACTGACGGAAAACCTATTCCGCAGAGTATTCAGGTCAATTTCATGACCAAAGTAACTGGTCACCATGGCAAGGCAAGCAAGGCCACACTCAGCCGATTCACTTTGCAAAACAATGGGGAGTCGGCGTTTAAACCCAAAATTCAGGAGACTAAAAACTTCCATGCTGACACCCGGTGGTTATTGTTATAGCGGACTCACCCAATGGTTGTTTCTATTTTTTTAGGCATGCTCAGCCTGAAAAAAAGCTACGGCCTTTCAGACTGTAAAGTGGCTCCAGCAACCATTCAATAATGGAACGGGATTCCCCCATAAGGTCAGCACTTAGCAGCATTCCGGACTGCAAAGGGTACTGTTCACCAAAAGCTGTGACCGACTGATGGTCTAGCGCGACTGTGATTCGATAGACAGGTTCTGTCACGCTGGCTGGCGCGGGTATATCGTCAGGAGCAATAATAGTGCGAGATATATCTGAAACCTGTCCCCGATGAAAACCAAACTTCTGATAAGGAAAGGCTGGATAGCGAATCTGCACAGGTTGCCCTTTTGTTGTAAACCCGATAGCTCTGGTGGGGACATACAGCTCTGCCTGCAACTTACTCTGCTCGGGCAGGATCGCCAATATCTGGCGACCAGGAACAATGAGGCCTCCTTTGCGTACCAATACACTGGTAACCGTACCACTAACGGGAGCCGTAATCAGATAGGATGAGCGCCCCTCTGTTTCTATAGACCGCTCCCGAAGTTCTGCGATCACTGCCTGCAAAGAAGACAGGCTAACTCCTGTATCTACATCAACTCGCTCATACTGATTTCCAGCTTCCGTCAGTCGGGAGTACAGGCTGACTTTTTCTTTCTGCAGGCTTTGGAGATCTAGCTTGCTACTGAGCAGCACAGTGAGTTTGGCATTATAATCAACCTGCGTCAGGTGCCCTTTACTCAGCAGGATTTCAAGCCCTTTGAGTTCTTGCTCAAGAGTATCGGCATGTTGTTTTTGGGTAGCTATCTGCTCCGTAAGAAAACCTGCTTGGTGTTTCAGGTCTTCTTGTAACAAGGCAAGTCGTTGTTTCTCAAGTTGAGCTAGTTGTTGCTGCTGGCTGATCTGCTGTTGAAAAGAAGCAATAGCTACCTTTAGCTGTTCCTGAAGTCGCTTTTCCATACTGCCACCAACCAGTTGCCTGTCGGTTTTTACACGCAGCATGGGCGAACCTACGGTTACTTTATGTCCTTCAGTTACCAAAAGATCCACAACAGTGCCAGACTGTTCACCGATTATCCGGCTTAGCCCTTTCGTTGGTTGCAATACCCCAATGACTGTTTCTGACTTTGTATAACTGCCCCAGAGCAGGAAAGTTACTAAGGCGCACAGTAGGGTACAGACAAAAATGACTAGATAGAGATGGGGAAAAGGGTTGATAATCAGTATGCTGCCACGATCTGACCGGTGAGAATAGTTAATCACTTCCTTTCGAAATAAACTTTTCGTCTCTGACATATCCGCATAGTTCTATTCATTTTTCTGGTTAATGGTATTGACATCTTCATCATTGTGCAATTAACTTTTGTTTTGTCGGCTAGGATGTAGACAAGGATTAACAATGGAATACAAAATGAAAGAATTAGATAAGAGTGAAATCAAAGAAGTTAGTGGCGGAGTACCTAGCGCTGGAGAAGTTGGTGGTGCTGCACTCTCTGGAGCATTAACAGGCGCACTAGCAGGTTCAAGGCTAGGTTTGCCGGGTGCAATTGGTGGGGCCATCTTTGGGGCCGCTATGGGAGCAAGTATGAGATTGGCTATGTACACCATGAAATAGCTCACATCGTAACCAAAAAATTGCTGGTAGCCATTTGAAATTGTCGCTTTCATAGTTTTCTACTGGTTGCTAGCAGCTATTACGCCGGAACAACACTAACTCTCATGAAGATTAGCCATGAAAAAAATGTTTTTATTTCAACGATTCTTATCAGCCGTAGGCGCATACTCTATTTCGCTGCTACTACTTCACTACCTTGACTTTCTTCCATCAAGTAGCATTAGTGATTTAGCAATCATGGGGTTGGTTATATCATTTTCATATGCATTATTTGAAGTCTTTGCAATGGAACCATTACTTTTGAGGAGGAAATTTAAGAAATCAAGTTAGAAGAAACCTTTTTCTTGATTCCAAAATTAACAGCCCTCTTCCTGCGTAGCCCAGCCAGAGATGATTTCAGTGAATCTAGTTTCATACTTGATGCTTCATGAACCTCTCTGGGAGCATTTTTCTTTAAGGCAATCCGATTGGTGATCCAGAACAGTACGAAACTTATCCCCCCAGACGGTTATAGCTTCTCTTTTTCTCATAGTTGCCAGTCCATTTGGATGTCGGATCTTCCTGACTTGCAACGGGCCAAAGCGAATTTGCTGAGTCAATGATTTTTTCCAGTGGCCACCCCCCTTAACCAATGCCCAGAGCAACGCTTTTACCCGCCCTCTCACAAAACCTTGATGAACATGATCTGGGCTATACAAATATTAAAGTAGAAAGATAACGGCCATCAGAAATCTGTACTTCCAGCAGGTGTCGTGTCATTCTATCAGGCTGATAGAAAGTGGCCAGTCCCGCCTGTCTTGGTCGGTCTTTCAGCAACCTGAAACTGGTTCGGGAGACACTGGGCAGCTCATAGTACTCCAGCGTTATACCCCAGCTTCTGGAGACTGCCAGTTGCTCACAGGCCTCCCTGAAGAGGCGAAGGCCTCCGGTTTTATCCTGGTTTGAGCAGACTATCTCACCATAATCAACCGGCTAGCTGGGACTGTCTTTTGAGGGATCACCAAGACTGCCCGTTTCTGTTTCGGCCTCTTCTGCTGGTCGAATCCCCCCTTTGCTGGCCATGATTTGCTTGCTGCTCCCCTTCATAAACCAGTTCAACATCGGGGTCCACAGCGTATTCAAACGTCACTGGTCGAATTTCAGCAAAGCGGGTATGCCGTCCAGTTCCAGCATCATCTTCCTGTTCGTCAATCTCCAGTGTTTCAGGTGTACCCAGTAAAAACAGGTGAAGCAGAAGCCTGAACTCCGCCATTTTTGACAGGTTGTTTCCGTGCAGGGTGAGAGAACAAAGGTTTGTAGCCATGATCTGGCAGCCGGGTAAATCCCAGCACCTCCCTAACAAATACCGTATTCCCCCATATAGGGCCTGCATATTCCACCTTCATACCCGGAAGATCGGGTATATCCATGATGAAGGTAAACCGCCTGTATGTTTGGGATACCCTGCTTTCCTGTTGCTCCACCATATGCCGGTAAACGCTGGAGAACAATCTTGACGGTTCCGGATGTAACAGCAACCAGATTAAATGATACAGAACCTGCGGATTATCGATCAGATACAGAGGTGTTTCTTCTCTGAACTTTATCTCAGCCTGCCCCTGAAATGGCCTGTGTTGATTCACCGGTGCTAACTGGTTGAGACCTGCAGGCATAAACAACTGTCGGGCAATAGGCTTGTTTCGAATCAGTAACGCTCTCGCTAGTTCGATAACAGGCAAAACATAGTTTCTGTTACCTTGTCGAAAAACATACATCTGTTGCTGACAAAGTTCTGGCTGAGAGTAGAGAGGCCACAGACTGGCAGGGATGGCATTCGCAGCAGTCTCTACCTTCCAATCACTCTTGCCGGGCAGGGTTACCCAAAAGGTTTCATCTGCTGGCATGGGCTCAGGTATTCGATCCTGAAACCACTGCCCAATCCGCAAATCAGCTAAAGCTTCGACCCTGAAATAGTGCGGACTCAGTTCTGCTTGCTCATTCTGCAGGTAAGCAACCAGCTTCCAGCCCTGATTAGGCTTTAAAAAGAGATTACCGAGGTATATCAGTCTATGGCGCAATGGCACTGACTTAAGCTCACTTCCCTTGGTATTTCTTGAGTCTGCGTGCCTGCGACCTTGAATGTTGGAGCCTTTTATGCGGTTTTCATGGTCGTTTTGATGACATCAAAATCAATCTCGACGTGCCAGCGTTTCAGATACAGCGCAATGATCTCTGTCCGGGGATACTCCTCAGCATCCAATAAAGTGGTGATGATGGTGCGACGTTTGTTCTTGACAGCACGGATTACCAGCTCTGCAGGCATCTGATCATAAAGCTCCTGACTCATCTACTCAGGCCGGACTGGTCTTGTTAATTTGAATAATCCAACCTTGCTACCCAGCTTGTGATCGCATTTCCGGAAATCAATATGGCGGGCACCATTTTTCTCGAAAACCACGTCAGCCTTGGCTTGTAACAGCAAAGCCAACAGGAAGTAGTTCTCAAAATTCGCATCACCTAACAGGATGTCGCCATCCTGCAGATGGGAGAACAATTTCCTGAGCAAAGCTTGTTCTCCGGTTTCTTTCCCTTCGTAGGCAGCCACAGCAAAATCAAGCAATGCGCCACTGCCAAGACATATTAAAACAAGAATTCTGAGAATCGGGAAACCAAGCCCTTTTTTTGAGTGCCAGGCTGAGGATATTCTTTCTGATTTTTCTCGGTGTCAGGCATCAACAATGTTGAATCATCAGTAAGCAGTACACGACGTTGATGCCATAGCCATGATTCTGGTGAGGCGTGATCAAGGCTATTGCCAGATATGCGCAGCAAACCTCTTACGGATACTTCACTCAACCGTTGCCTCGCTTTGCAATATGCGCTGGTGTCAGTGTTGGGCACCTTGTTCTTGTTGCCCTTGACAACCTGGTCTCTCGCTTCATCAATGAGGGCGTGGCGGCATGACTTGGTGTCGCTGGCCACCTGTCGCATGAACAAGATTAATGTTTTGATGGGTGGAAAATCCCTTACCCTGCAGCCGGGGTAACAATTCTGAAAAGAGTTAAGGTCATCAGAGGTAAGGATTGATGAAAATTCATCACTTTCAGTCTGTGCAAATTGGTGAAGGCATTCATCTGCGAGGGACAGAAACTCTTGGCTACACTTGTTCATGGCTTGCTCGGAAGGGAAATATTTAGGTTTGTGACTCTTTATAGTCGCTTCTTTCCGAGTAAGCCTTGAATTATCAAGGGCTGAGGCCTTAAGTCAGTGCCATTGGGGTAACACCAGGTTTCTGGCAGCGCCATCTCCCCAGCCTGCAACCGGTAACCAAGCGAGGTAGGCACCAAATACCAGGGAAAGAATCGCCGTCAGCAACCGCTTGAGAATTATAGGAGAACATGGACAATTCGCTCTTTCCTCTGGAGTTCCCTCTTCGTTTTGTTATTCATGACCATCCGTGGCACACGACAGCTTTTGAGCGCACTCCTGCTGTACAACAGCAGGAGGCTGTCCAGTTACTTAATAGAAAGGTATCGGGCCCGATGGATATCGGAGACGTTATCAATCCAGCCATCAACCTTCGGACTTATCAGGTTTTTGGATACATAGTGGTAAATAGGTGCATTCGACTTATCATAACCCGCTTGTTTCATCAGCTTTTGCGCTTCGGCGACACGCTCGGCCTGATTCATTCCTTTCCAGCTGACTTCAGGAGATGAGCCGTAGTCGCCAGTATCGGGTGGTACAAAGCTTTATGCCGCTACTTCACCCGTTCTCAACACTTTTTCAGTGAGAATTTTGCGATCAATGGTCATCGCCAGTGCCCTCCGGACACGCAGGCCTTTCAGCGCATCATCATCGAGGTTAAGAGGGTAGTAATAAACGCCGAGATACGGTGCGATGCGCACGTAGTCCGGCATGTTTTTCTCCAGCCATTTCAGGTCTGAAGAAGCAAAGTCTGTTTGAATATCAACCTCGCCAGCCCGAACTCGCTTCAGTACAGCTGAACGGTCTTCCTGTGGGTAGTAAAGCAGTTCATCCAGCGATACATTCGCAGCGTCGTAGAATTGCGGGTTTTTTTCCAGGCGAATCTGAGCGTTAGGTGTCCACTCACTCAGAGTGAACGCGCCATTGCTGACCATGTTGCTATCTTTTGCCCAGTTTTTACCCAGCTCTTCGATTTTGTGACTCGGAACAGGGAAGGCGGTGTAATGGGCCAGCTGTGCAATAAAGTAAGGGGCCGGGCCGGAAAGTGTAATTTCGAGTGTACTATCATCAATGGCTTTTACTGCAAGCGCTTCAGGACCTGTCTTGCCGGTGTTGTACTCTTCAGCACCTTTGATGGTGTAAAGAAGGGAAGCATAACCCGCAGCAGTTTCAGGCTTCAGGATACGTTGTCCGGAGTGGTTAGCAATGTGCCGGAAAGCGCAATAGAAACAGCCAGCAAGCCAGCTTTAAGTTGCTTGAATTGTTTGATTTTCACGGGTGCTACTTCCTCTTTTCATGGTCTTCTTATGTAGTAAGTATCGACAGTCTACTTAAGCCCGGAGGGTATCCATGCTCAACAACGTAGCGATATATAGAAGTACGAAGTCGTGTAAGCGTTCAAGCAGGGAGCAGACTCCCCCTACTTGTCGAGATCGGCTTTTAATGGATTGGCCCCGAATTTCTCTTTCCAGAGTCGCGGTATCAATTCCCTGATATCACGGGCCGGGTGGAGGCTGATGCGTTGGAGAACATCAACCAGGTATTTGTAGGGATCGATGCCCGCCAGCTGGCAGCTGGTGATCAACGTCTGGCACACGGCAACATTGTCTGCGCCTTCTTCCGTCCAGCAGAACATCCAGTTCTTTCTTCCCATCGGGATGCAACGAAGGCCACGTTCAAGATGATTGGTGTCTATCGCTACCGTTGGATCGTTCAGGTAAACCTGAAGCTCTTTTTCCCGCTTGTGAACATAGCCCAGTGCCTTGCTCAGAGGGTTGCTGGGAACCAGGTCAAGCCGTCTCAGCTGCTCCCGGTTCCACTCAAAGAACTGGTCAACCAGGGGTTTGGCTTTTTGTTGGCGATAATCACGCAGTGCGTCGCCTTCCAACCCCTGACGACGGATGTCATCTTCAACCTTGTACAGTGCGCCGATCTGTTTCAGGGCTTCTTTTGTCGCTTCGGGTTCCGCTTTTTCTGACTTGACGAAATAACGTCGGCTGTGTGTCCAGCACTCGGCATGAGTGATCTTTGGGTATTTCGAGCAAAGGCTAGCGTAGCCGGGGTAGCCATCTGTGAGTAATACCCCTTCAAATTCTTTCAGGTAAGGCTCAACCACATCACAGGAGCGGCTGTCGGAGTAGATAAAGGCTATTTCTTCGTGGTCGCCATAAAAGCACCAGAAGTAGCCTTTTTTCATTTTACCCTTACATTTCAGCCCAGCTTTTGAGGGTGTTTCATCCAGTGCCAGGGTGTGACTTTCAAGGCAGCTATTCAGTACTTCATGGGCGACAGGTTGTAACAACTGGCCAGCACGCTGCTCCAGATTGGTCAGCGTGCCACGACTGACGGTGATACCGCTGGCTTCCAGTCTCTGATGTTGACGGTAAAGCGGTAGCGGTATTTCTCAACCAGCAGGCCAGCTATAAAGCTCACATCGGCAAAGCTGCGGTCAAACAGGCCGGAGGGGGCTGCCGCCGTGCTCAGGGTTTGGTCTGCCTTGTGGCGAACGACGTCCCTCTGGTATTTCAGAATAACGTAACTGCCCGGTCGCTGCGCCAGACGATGGGTATATTTATGATCAATGATTTCATACTGGTCGGCGTCTTCACCCTGCATTTCAGGAGCCGGAATATGAATCAGCTCAACAGGTACACCTTCCGTGAAGCGCAATCCCTGATCGGTAACACAGTCATCCGGCCTGTGCTTCTTTCTGCGCTCATAGGTGATGGTTTCTGTTTCCGGAACTTCTGGAGACTCAATGTTCTTGAGGATCTCCCCGAGAGCCAGCTGGTCCGGGTTTTCTATCAGTCTCTTTTCCGATTTTTCACCGAACAGCTGTTGTTTAAACCAGGCCAGCTGATGTTTGAGGGACTCGTTTTCCTGCTTCAGGTGTTCGTTCGCAGATTTGTGTTCCTGCAACAGCACCTGCAACTGCTTGAGCAGCTGCAGGTGAGAGGGTTGATTGGCAGGAACAGGAAGATTCATAGCCCTTGAATGTAGCTGCTATTCAGAGGTTGTGCTGTTCGATGTATCAGGTTTTACATAACGTTTGTGATAGCGGATAGAACGGGTATCAATACCGTCAATGATCAGCTTCAGGTCGGTCAATGCCAGCAGTTGTTTAACCGCCTGACCGGCGTGGGAGTGAAACTGACCCTGCTCCAGTCGTTTACTCCAGATGCAGTAACCGCTACGTTCAAAGTACAGCACCTTGCACTGGTTTCGGCGACGATTGATAAAGACGAACAACTGCCCACTCAACGGGTCTTCCTCAAGGGTATTTTTCACCAGAGCAACCAGGCCGTTGTATGACTTCCTCATATCGGTGGGGCGGTTATAAAGCCAGACCCGCACCTGTGATTCAGGAAAAAACATGATCAACGCCGCATACGCAGGGTTACACCACCGGGTAATTCGAGTTCAATTTCCCATGGAGGCAGGTCTGATGGTGTGTTGTGAAAATCAGTTTTAAATTCGAACCAGTCAGGGTCTGGTTGTGCTGGTTGATCAGGCCTTTCGGTTGCCTGCCTTAGTTTGCGCTTCCACAATGTGAAGGTTGACAGGCAGATATTGCGCGAAAGGCAAAAGGCTTTCTGGCTGATGCCGCTTTCCTGCTGTTGATCGATGAGGCCTTGCCACTGTTCAGAAGTGCGGCGGTTTGGTTGTTTTTGATTCACGGCTCGCTCCTGTTTTTGAAACAGGGGTTAGCGTGGCAGACAGATGATGGGTTTTGAAGACGTCCTTAAATAAGCGCTTACGAAGTCGTTTTTATTGTGTTAGCAAACAACTTGCCAATAAGAACAGATATGAATATGTATTGCAATCTGTCTTGATCAGCAGGGGGGGAGGTTATGATTCTTGCCTGGCAGGTTTTTCTGAAGATTGCAGATCTCGAAACTCACGAGCGAATTTCAAATGATTTGACGTTACGCTGTCCTCGACTCGGGACAGACGACTTTCCAGTCTTGTTACTTTACGGGCCAGTTGACTGACAGAGTTTTTAGACAGTCCAGGCGCTGCTTCTTTATCATTAATAAGGACATCGTCGTTTTGTTCTGCCGACTCAGAGTTTACATCTACTTCTATTTTCTTGATCCGACGCCCTCGATAAGTGTCTTTTCCTGAGCTAATGCTGAGGACAACACCAATGGCAATATAGGCAAGGATGGCACGAGAGGTTGACGTGAAATAAGCAATACCTGCTGCACTGAGCCGAACCGCAAGAACATCCAGATGAAATCGGTTGGCAATATAGCTGCACACGCCCATGATAGCGGGAGCGGCTTCACCCTCCTTTTGCTGAGTGAAAATTTTTCTGATCACTCTCATTGACGAGTCCTCCAGCCCGGAACTTCATTGTCCAGAATACGCTCCAGAACATGAACTCGTTCTTCCATGACTTCTACCCGGTGTACAGTGGCTTCAAAAAGCTCCTGAGAATCTTCATCCAACTGTCTGGCCTGACGCAATTGTGTCAGGTAGTGGAAGACAAGCCAGGGCAGGAACAGGAATAAAATCAGAATGGCACTGATAGGGACAATGCCGTCGATGACATATTCCATAGGTATTGTGACTCCCTTTTTGGATCAATTCAGTATTGTTGTTTTAACCATTCTCAAACGGCTTTTTCAGGATTTTCTGTGGACAGAGATGCTTTTAGAGAGGCCAGTTCTTGTTCCACTGCACTGTTCACTTCAAGACTCTGGAATTCCTGCTCAAGTTTTGAAGTACCAAGACCTTCAGCTTCTAACTGGCTATCCAATGCATCCAGATCCCTTTCCATCTCTTCGAACCTGGCTTCCTGGCGCAACCGGGCTTTTTCCCGGGTGCTCTCCCGCATTTTCAGACGATTCTGGCTCACCTGCCTTCTGAGGCGCAGAGAATCAAGACGTTTGCGAGCTACCTTCATGGCATTTTGAAGACGCTGTATGTCTTCATCATGGCGGCCAAGCTGCTGTTCCATTTCTGCCAGATACTGTTCTTTTTCCCGGGATTCTGACAGCAATCTTTGCTTTTCTGCCAGCGCGTGGCGGGCAAGGTCTTCACGGCTATGCTCAAGTGCCAGTCTGGCTTTGGCGGTCCACTCTTCAATATTGCTCAATCTGTTCGCCAGCTGTCGTTCGATATCTTTTTTATCGGCGATCAGGCCTGCGGCATCGGAGCGCACTTCAACCAGGGTTTCTTCCATTTCCTGAAGCATCAGGCGAGCCATCTTTTCAGGATCTTCTGCCTTATCCAGCAGAGCGGTGATATTTGCATTCAGGATGTCACTGAGACGGGAAAAAATACTCATGACTGCGCTCCCTGATTCGGGTTGATTTTCAAAAAATTAATAATGCGTTTTTCGTCTTTTTTCTTGTTTAAATGGCTGTTGTTGTCATTTTGCTGAACGGTCTCATTTAATGGCTGCTGGTCAAAGAGGTGCTCATTAATCAACTGGTGATGTCTGGCGATATCTGCTGGCAGCTCTTTCATCAGTTCTTGTTCTATTTGCTCCATGGCTTCCGTTTGCAGTGCTTTGATTTCAGTGTCAGAAATCATTTCTGCCCACGGTGGCAGCTCATCGGCAAGAGCAACTGTGCTAATCAAACCAAGTGAGACAATAACAGATTGAAGCAGTGCTTTCATGTTTAGAATTCCTTTCATTAACTATTTACTTGCCATTTAACAGTTCAGAAACTGTGCCAACCTGACAAATTACAATAACCTGCTGTTTATTATAGAATTATTAAATTTCTGTTTAGAGCTGACAATTTTTGGCCGTGGTCTTTTTGGCCACTATGTGGTTTGATAGACCAGACAATGGTTTAAATCGCAAAAGCTTTCGAATAACAAAAACAATGCCCAACATCATTTCCTCCAGGAAGAAGACTTTGATCGGCTCATCGCCTGCATTTCTTGAGATGCTTGAGTCAATTTCCCGCTATGCTCGCCATGAGCGTCCGGTATTAGTGATGGGAGAGCGGGGAACGGGTAAGGAAGAGGTCGCAAGTCGTTTGCATTATCTGTCACCACGATGGCAACAGAATCTTGTTAAGCTTAACTGCGCCGCATTCAATGATGAACTACTGGATTCAGAACTGTTTGGCCACGTGGCCGGTTCATTCACCGGTGCACGACAGGCGAGAACGGGTCTTTTTCAAGCGGCTGATGGAGGAACTCTTTTTCTCGATGAGTTGGCGACCATGGGGCCAAGGCTGCAGGAAAAATTGCTAAGGGTTGTGGAATATGGCGAGTTATACCGGGTTGGCAGCTCCAGGCCTGTGCAGGTTGATGTGAGGGTGGTAGCCGCAAGCAATGAAAACTTACCTGAGCTTGCAAGAGAAGGACGCTTCAGGGAAGACCTTCTGGATCGACTGGCGTTTGATGTGGTGGCTATCCCTCCTCTGCGAGCCAGACAGGAAGATGTCCTGTTACTTGCCAATCATTTTGCAGTGCGAATTTCTCACGAGTTGGGAGAGATAGAGGACGACATAGGCTTTGCAGGCTTTTCAGGCTCAGCGATTGAAACGCTGGATAACTATCAGTGGCCTGGCAATGTCCGGGAACTTAAGAATGTTGTTGAACGCAGTGTATGTCATGGCATCCCGGGTGAACCCATTGAGGACATTGTGCTTGACCCATTCAGTTCCCCATGGCTTTCCGGATTAAAATCATCGAACGAGCCAGACGTAAAGACATCCAAAGATGAATATCGAAGCTCTTCTTCTGATATTGATGTAACCAATAAAACTGGACAGCTGGAATTATGGCTTGAGCAGATGAGAGAAGGGCAGGTCGTAGAGTTGAAAGGCGTCCTGGCAGAGACAGAGCGCTCATTTGTCCATCATGCCATGGAAAACTGCCGGCATAATCAAAAAGCGGCAGCAGAAATGTTGAGTTTAAGTTATGACCAGTTCAGGTCATTAATAAAAAAATACGGAAAGGAGCAGGTAAGAGAGCAAGAAATAATTGTCTGAGGTGTCCGGGTTCCCACTCGGAGCGGTGGGAACGCACACCAACTTCACTCTCAATTCAATGGGCCGAAGGAACCGCATCCAGCAACATTTTTGTGTATTCATGTTGTGGCTGAGTCAAAACCTGTTCAGTCAGACCCTGTTCAACAATCTTGCCACCCTGCATGACCGCAACGCGATGGGCGATGTGAGGGATAATGGAAAGATCGTGGGTGATGAACAGATAGGATACCTGTAACTCCCTCTGAAGCTCTAACAGCAAGTCCAGTACTTCAGCCCGAATGGAAACATCCAGGGCGCTGGTGGGTTCGTCACAGATAATCAGATCCGGCTCTACGGCCAGGGCCCGGGCAATGGCAATACGCTGTCGTTGACCCCCTGAAAACTCATGTGGGTAGCGGTGACGATGCTCAGGCTCAAGCCTTACTCGGGCAAGCAGGGATTCAATGCGCTGAATCCGCTCCTCTTTAGAAAGTTCAAGACCAAGGCTGACCATTCCCTCTTCAATAATATCCCCAACGGTCATGCGTGGGTTCATGGAAGAGAACGGGTTCTGGAAAATAACCTGAATCTTCTTGCGCAGCGGCAGCATTTCCCGGCGGGTTAGCTGATTGACACAAAGGCTGTTGTACCAGATGTTGCCGGCAGTGGCTTTCTCAAGGTTAAGAATGGCACGCCCCGTTGTGGACTTACCACACCCGGATTCACCAACCAGGGCCAGAGTCTCCCCTTTGCCAATGGCAAAACTGATGCCATCAACGGCTTTGGTGTAGCTGTGTACCCGCTGAAATAATCCTTTGCGCACCGGGAAGTGGATTGTCAGGTCTTCCACGGTTAACAGGGACGCTTCTTTTTCCAGTGAACGGTACTCGTCCATATCCGGAAGACTATCAATCAGCTGTCGGCTATAGGCTTCTTTTGGATCGGCAAAAAAGGCTTCACAAACATTCTGTTCAATGATCTCTCCCTGGTACATAACGCCGACCCGATCAGCAGTCTGGCGAACAACCCCCATATCGTGGGTGATCAGCAGAACGGCCAGTTTTCGCTTTACGGTCAGCGTTTTAATCAGTTCCAGAATCTGTTTCTGAATCGTCACATCAAGAGCGGTGGTTGGCTCGTCCGCCAGGAGAATATCGGGTTCACAGGCCAAAGCCATGGCAATCATCACACGCTGTTGCTGACCACCGGACATTTGGTGGGGATACCAGCCAACCCGCTTCTCCGGGTCAGGCAAGCCTACTTCCCGAAACAGTTCAACCGTCCGCTCACGGATTTCTGAAGAACTCAGCGAGGTATGAATCTTCAAGGTCTCTGCAATCTGAGCCCCAACGGTCTGTACCGGGTTCAAGGCAGTCAGTGCATCCTGAAAAATCATGGCGATCTTTTTGCCGCGTATACCGCCCATTTCCTGTTCCGTTAAAGCGAACAGGCTGGTTTCAGGCAAGGAGATTTTACCCCTGGTAATGGTCAGTGCATCCGGCAGTAGTCGCAGAATGGACAGGGATGTTATGGATTTGCCACTGCCGGATTCGCCAACCAGTGCATACACTTCACCTTTTTTCAGGTCAAAGCTGACATCCTTCAAAATGGTCGTATATGGCTTATGACGCAAGCGAACGTTCAGGTTGCTGACGGAAAGCGCCAGCGACTTATCGACTGTTTGCTTTTTTATAGTGAGTTCACTGGTGGCCGTTTGAACGTAGGCAGTGGATCGTGCTTCAGTCATTGTTACCGTCATCATGCCGTCTCCAGTTTGGTTTTTGGGTCAAACGCGTCGCGCACCAGGTCAGAGAACAGGTTGACGGACAGCACCAGGGTAAACATCAGGAAGAAAGCTCCGCACAGATTCCACCAGATAGATGGTTCACGGGACAGTTCTGTACTGGCCATATTGATCATATTGCCCCAGCTGGCCATGGCAGGATCAATACCGACACCAATGTAGGCAAGCACGGCTTCAGCCAGTACCAGGCCGCTGAAGTCCAGTACAAAGGAGATCATGATGATATGGCTCAAATTAGGCAGGATATGCCGTTTGATAATCTGGAAATGACTGACACCAAAGGCATGTGCAGCCTGAACGTAGTCAAGCTGACTGATCTTCAGGGTTTCTGCTCGCAGCAGACGACAGAGGGTTGTCCAGCTGGTGATACCCAGAATAAAGCACAGTGCCAGGAACTTGGCATCGGCTTTTTCCAGGCCAATCTCAAAGAACTGTGGATTATTGTTGATCCAGACCTGGAACAGCAGAACGGAGGCTGCGATCAATAGCAAACCGGGAATAGAGATAAGCGTCGTATAAATATATTGCACGACATCATCAATCCAGCCTCTAAAGTAACCGGCTGCCAGCCCCAGGCTGATAGCCACAGGCATGGTGATCAGGGTAGCCAGTGTGCCAATCAATACGCCGGTCCGAATGCCTTTCAGGCTTTCAAAGAGCGTGTCGTTTCCGGCCTGATCAGTACCCAGAACATGATAAAGATTGCCCAGGGTGATCAACCAGCCAAGCACAGCCATGATAATGGCAAAGGTAATCCAGGCTGACTTCCAGGGCAGAGGGCTTATCTCACCAGCACCGGCAGACTGGCTTCTACGCAACCAGAGGGCATGAAGGCCGATCAGTGCCAGGGCAACAGCCAGGCCTTTGCCAATTCCGATCAGTGAGTTAATAGCAATATCTTTAACAAATGATTCCGGGCTTGCCAAATGCGCACCGCCATAGGCCAGCTCCGGGTAATCCCGAACCCGCTCTCCATCCGGCAGTAACAGGTTTTCCTTATTCCATGATTTCAGGGCAAAAGGTGCTGAGTAGGTACGCTCAGGTCGTTCACCCATCTCACCGAGGGCAAGATCCAACAGGCTGTTCACATCATTGCTGTAAAACACCTGTTCACTGCTTTGACCTTCTGCAGCAGGCAGTGCTTTACGGAAATGGACGGAGTCCACCAGGGCAATCACCACATAGGACATGATGATAACAAAGGTTGCCATGCCCAGTCTGGTGGCGAACACCTGTCGCCAGCGTTCCATGTTTTGGGGGTTGCGCCGAAAGGAGGCGACAAACAGGGAGATTGCACCGACCAGCAAAAAGATCAGCACATCACTCCATAAAATGGTCCACATAAAGCCTTCACCAAACAGGCCGGGTCCGATTTCGAAATCCATAATTACGTCCCTCGCTGTTTAGCTCAATCGCACCCGGGGATCTGCCCAGGTGTACGAAATATCGGTCAGAATCAAACCAATGATGTAAAGAACAGAGCCGAGAAAGACCATCGCCCTGACAATGGCAAAATCCTGTGCACGAATAGCGTCCAGCAGGTAGCTGCCAAGGCCCGGAATACTGAAAAATGACTCCATCACCAGGCTACCCATAAACAACACTGGAATCACAACCACCACCCCGGTGAGAACTGGCAGCATGGTATTGGGCAAAATATGCCGGAAAAGCACGCCTGCCTCACTGACGCCTTTGGCCCGGGCCGTTCTGGCAAAATCCTGTCCGGCTACTTCGATAAACAGCGAGCGGTACCATCGGGCGCTGGCACCAATGCCGGAGATCACACCAATCACAATGGGCAATATCAGAAAACGCCAGCCATCTATCCCGTCATTAAATCCGGATACCGGGAATAGGCGAGACATCTTCGCCATGTAGTACTGGCCGAAAATGATATAGAACAGATAGGAGATGGACATCAGGGTGACAAAGACCACCACCGCAAAACGGTCCAGGCTGCTGCCACGAAACATCAATACCATCAGAGCTACCGAGATGTTGACAAAAATCCCGATAAAGAAGGTAGGAAGAGCCAGTGCCAAGCTGGGCCCCATGCGATCCAGAACGTCGGACTGAATACTTCTGCCGGCATCGGAAGTGCCGAAATCGAAAGCAAACAGTTTTAATGACTTGTTAAAAAAGATGGTGTCTGTGAGGGTTCCCAGTCCATCGGCATCACCGTTAAAGAACAGGGGGTGGTCATAGCCTTTTTCTGCGATCCACTCCTGTACCGCTTCTTCGGTGACGTATTTATCCCCAAGATGAGCCGTTGCCATATCTTCAGGCGTGTTGACGATAAAAAATAAAACAAACGTCAGCAGATTTACGCCAATCAAAATTGGAATGGCGTAGCACAGTCTTCTAATTATGTAGGAAAACATATTTTTATCTCTACGAAGCATCAATCGTCAGTTTCTGCCTGCGGCGATAAGCCCTGACACCCGGAACAACCAAAAGGAATAATAAGCCGATACTGGCCATCAATGGCCAGACAATGGGTTGGTTCCACTCTTTCTGCTTTTGTTCTCTGAGCGCAGGATCAACGCGAACGTATTTCAGGGTTCCCTGACTAATACCGTGGCGCTTGGTGTTGTACACCCACTGGTTGGAGAGGTAATACTCTTTGTTATTAAAACCCCAGATCCATGGGCTGTCTTTCTGGACAATCGCGACCATCTGATTGATAGCTTCCAGCCGCTCTGGCCCATTGGCCAGTGTTTTAACTTTGTCGTATAAACGATCAAACGCCGGGTTGTCATAGTTGGTAGAGTTACTGCCGGCACACTGACATTTCACCAGGCCCTGTCGACTGTCCAGAAGGAACAGGAAGTTTTCAGGGTCCGGGTAGTCAGCCAGCCATCCCCAGCCGAACATCTGGGTATTGCCCTGGCGCATTTTTTCTTTAAATCGCGGGTAGTCGGTGGTGCGGAACTCAAGTTGTACGCCAATCCTGTCCAGCTGTTTTTTGATCCAGTCCGCCCTTGGGCTGCTGTCCGCAGAGGTGGTATCCATATAGAGGATCAACGGCTTACCGGTTTCGTGGTGTCGTCCATTGGGGTATCCCGCCTCAGCCAGTAATTGCCTGGCGTACTCAATGGATTTTCTTTTGGGTGTTTTGGTTGCCGGGTCCCAGTCAAAGATATAGGCGTTCGTTGCCGCTTCTCCTTCGGCATAACCATATAAGCCCGGTGGGATGGGGCCCTGGGCTACCTGTCCTATACCATTGCGGAAAATATCGATGTACTCCTGATCGTTATACACGATGCTGATGGCCTGACGAAGCTTGCGCTTATCTTCTGTATATCCGCCAACGACAGGATCGACCATATTAAAGCCGGTGTAGAAGAGCGAGGGGCGGATTTCTTCATCAACAATAATATTGCGTGTTTCCAGTTCCGGGGTCAGCTCGAGTCCATCCGGGCCGACAGTAAACGCCTGGTCAAAAGTGGCCGTATTGATGTTGGGGTCACCATCACCGGAACGGTCGTAGTAACCTTGAGTGAACTTACTCCACATGGAGGTGGCTGCTTTTTCATAGCGGAAAACGGCTTTGTCAATAAACGGCAGCGGCTTTCCAGCATCGGCCAGGTAGCCTTTTTTCTGATCATCGACCGAACCATCAGAAGGGTAGAGTTCTTGTCGGAAATTCGGGTTTCTCTCCAGAACGATTTCACGATTGGGTGAGTTCACCGTCATCATAAAGGCACCGGTACCAATAGGGTTCCAGTCCAGCGTCAGGTTGCGATCTGGAAATCCGGGGTTGTGGTAAAAGCGATCGGCTTCCCAGGGGACAGGCGCAAAGAAAGGCATGGCAAGCCAGTATTGAAACTGCGGATAAATGCCTTCAATGCGAATGGAAAAGGTATAGTCATCCACCCTGGTCAGTCCTTCCATGGGGTGAGTGCGAAGGTCCAGCCACGCCTCTTCCTGTCGGTTCTCTTTGGCCCATGCACCAAAATCTTTCATGCCGACAATGTAATCGGTCATCAAACCAAGCAGCGGTGATTTGTTGACCGGGTCAGCCATCCGTTTGATCTGATAGATGTAATCGTCTGCTTTCAGTTCCCGGGTGCCAGTCACGGGAAAGTCACCGAGCAACCTGTACTGTTCACTTTCTTGTGCAGAATTAAACAGGTAAACCGGTTTGCCCTGGTCGTCTTCTGCAAGTGCAGGGTGGGGCTGATACATTGTACCCGGCTTGAGTCGTATGGTAATCAGGCTGAATGCAACATCCTGACTGTCGTCAGATACCGGATTTAAATTCTCGTCAAGCAACTCCAGTGTTGGCATTGATGCAGCAGTAGCAGGCTCCAGCTCATAAGGGCGCTTGAGGAAGTGGTATTGCAGTGGTGGCTCATAAATCTGGTCAATAAACAGCTTCTCTTCCGCACTGTAGGAACGGACCGGGTCCAGATGTTTGGGCCGGGTAATGAAACTGCCAAAGTAGGTCACGTCTTTTGAATCGACTGGGGGATTCGGGTCATTCCAGGGGCCTGAGCATCCCGAAAGCACTAGAGTTGCAGTCAGAATAGCGGCCCACTTTGAAGTGGGACTTTGCGGCATGATTGTTCTCTTTATTGTTATCGGAGGTCAGAGCCAGTGGGCTTCTGTTCGCCATGCGTTGGGCAAATGTTGAGCCAGAAACGCATACATTTTCCAGAGATAGCCAAGGTGTTGGCTGATCAGCTGCTAACGAATTCTACGTATTTATCCCTATCTCGTCACCTTTCAATTAATAATACGTCTTATGACGTTTAGTGGTGCGGCCATAAAGCAAAATGCACCAATATGGCGCAAGATAGAAAAGATTACTGACAGGGGATGGTTGGAAAAATTACAGAGTAAAAGCCTTTGTTATCTGCAATTGGCTAGTAAAATATCCTTTCTGTGATGCCTGTAAGTGAAAATACCTATTTTTTTGCGTTGTTTGGTTGATTTTTCTCTTTAAAAAAACTTACAGTGCGCTTACCTGTAACAAAAATGAAATATACGTACGGCTATGTAAGTATAATTTGTTTCTGTTTTTTAATCCTTGTGTTTGCGGGTGACGTAAAAATTGGAATGATGATTGCATGGTCGCGTTTATGGATGTGAAAGCATTACAGGTATGACTGCATCAATGTCTAACCGACAATTGCAGTATAAATTGGTGATAAGCCAATAGTGTTGTGAAGGCTAATAACCGGATCAGCACAGGGGAGCTACAAGGGGATGTCTCCATCGGAGATGGAAGTAGTAAGAGCGTAGCCCGCCACGGCGGTGTACAGGCAGGGAGCCAAAAGCTCAGGCTGGCCATAATAAACACAACAAGTGAGCAAGGAAAAATAATGTTTAGAAGGACGGTGTTGAGCACAGCGGTTGCTGTTGCTTTAGGGTCTTCGTTTGTCTCGTCGGCAGCGTATTCTAATGAGGATTCGGTTGAAAAGCTGGAGAAAATCCAGGTGACCGGGTCGCGGATTTCTCGGGTGGATGTTGAGGGTCCATCTCCTGTAGTGGTTATCTCTGCTGAAGATATTGAAAGCAGAGGTTATACCGATATTTTTGAAGCACTGAATTCATTGAATCAAAATACGGGTGGTTCATTAAATCAACAAAACAGTTTTAGCTTTACCCCAACAGCGCAAGCGGTAAATTTGAGGGGCTTGGGTGTTGGTCGAAGCCTCATTTTGATTGATGGTAAGCGTCTTCCCATGTTCCCCCTTGGTGCTGGTGGTGCTGAAAATTTCACCGACATAGGACAAATTCCTATTGCGGCAGTGGAGCGTATCGAAGTACTGACAGATGGTGCTTCTGCTATCTATGGCTCTGATGCAATGAGTGGTGTTGTTAACGTAATTCTGAAGAAGGATTATGAAGGGGCTGAAGTGAAGCTGCGCACTGGTGACGCACATGAAGGTGGTTACCAGAATAACAGGCTTGAAGTTTTGGCCGGTACAGCTGGCGAAAGATCCAGGGTAACGTTTATCGCCCAATTCCAAAACAATGAAATGCTTCGTAATGCCGATCGTGACTGGGCAAATAATGATGATAGCGATCGCAGTCAGTTTTCTGCTTATAGTTCATACGGTGCTTCTTTTCAGGCAGCGGATAAAACAGTGACTATACCTGCTGATTGCGAAGGCCTGCTTGGTAAAAATGCTGTACTTCGATCTGATGGGAAGTGTGGCTATAACCGTTCAGCACATAGGACTCTCAAGCCGGAAAATGAAAGTTTCGATTTGATGGCGAACTTTGAGTATGACCTTTCTGATGATATGACCGCATTTTCCCGTCTGAGGTTTGGTCAGAAAGAGACCTTGGCTTATTTTGAGCCAAATGCCTACGACGTTGAACTTTCAGCTACCGATCCAGGTAATCCAACCTTTGGTACTCCAGGCGCTCAGAAAGGAGAATTTACTCGCCGAATGGTGGAGTTTGGAGAGCGATCCAGTGGCGGTGAAAGCCAGTATCTTGGAGCCATGGCTGGAGTCAATGGCCTGTTTAATGATCAGTATGACTGGGAAACTACCATTGGTTATACCATCCAGACAATGGATGTAACAAGCGAAGAAATTATCCAGAAAACCATCGATGATATGGTGAAGGCTGGAACGTTGAATCTTCTGGAAGAGATTCCTCAAAGTGTTGTTGATGCAGCCCGAGGTACTTCTAAAATTGACTCAGAATCTTCCATCATCAGCTGGACAGGGTCTTTTTCTGGTGACCTGATGGAGCTGCCTTCCGGAACTGCTGCTTTTGCTACCTTTGCGGAAATTAACCGCACTGAGTATGAGGATGTCAGGGATCAAGGCACCCTTGATGGCATCTATGTAGGTAAAGGTGGTACCTCAGGCGGTGGTGAGAGAACCCAATATGGTGTTGGTGGTGAGGTGATGGTTCCAGTTGTTGAGGATTTGGAAGTTACCCTTGCCGGTCGTTTTGATGATTACAATGATGACTCAAAAACCGGATCAGCATTCACGCCGAAAGCTTCTTTTGCCTATCGTCCAGCAGATGTGTTGATGGTCCGGGGTGGGGTCGGTAAAAGTTTCAGAGCCCCCGACATGCAGCGTTTGTTTGGTGGCACGACAAAAGGATTTAACAATTCTTCTGATCCAACCTACTGTGAAGCAACGAAGTCTTCTGGTGGCACGCCCGCAGAGATAGTGGAGGCTTGCGGTACTCAATATTTTGATACTGAAGTTGGTGCGAATAAAGAGCTTGAAGAAGAAAAAGGAACAAACTATTCCTTCGGTATTGTTTGGGAAGCTATGGATGATCTGACGGTAACGGCTGATTGGTACAAAGTTAAGTTGACTGATCTGGTTGTTACTCCTGATCTGGGGCGCATTATTGCTGACCCGAGCCGCTATGCAGGTACTCAGGTAATCCGTAAAGGCGATGGCACCATTGATAAAGTTATCTATGGTCCTGTCAATCAGGCGGGTGAAAATGTTGAAGGAATAGACCTCAGTGTTCGTTACCAGTTCCCTGAAACCAGCTTTGGTTTATTCTCAACAGAGTTTGCCACTACCTATTTAATTAAACGTGAAACTCAAACTTCTGATACTGATCCGATGAAAGATGTTACAGACCATGAGCCAGGAATTCAGGCATCGGTTAATTTGGGTTGGGAGTATGACAAGCTGTCTTCGAATCTCTTTGTGAAGTATCGCGACTCTTATTGCTCAGAGTTTGCCAATGATTATTATTTTACTGACTGTGAAGCAGCCAAGTCGGCGGGTTATGAAACCAAAGTGAGTAGTATGACTACATTCAATCTGTCGGCTAAATATCGTGTGAATGAACAGGCAGTGGTTGGTATGGGTATTACCAACCTGTTTGATAAGACACCGCCAGCTGACCCTCTGGATGGTACCTCGCCATATTACGCGGAAACTTATGATAATCCAGTAGGTAGGGCATACTACCTTGAGGCCAGTTACAAATTCTAAATTGTAACTGATTTCATTCCCACGCTCCGTGTGGGAATGCATATCTAAACCCTAAATGGATGCTCCGACATGGAAAGGACGCCAACACTATCGCTCATATCTTTCAGAGGGAAGCGTTCAGCTTTCCTCTGAAAGATACACAACAAAAACATCATGGGAAATGGCAGTCCATGTACAAAAAGAAAACAACCCACAAGGTGAAGAGCCTGTGCAGCACGCTGCTACTCAGCACTGCGTTGTCCGCTTCAATAGTCATTCCAACCGCATTTGCCCAGGACCCTTTGAGCAGTGCACTCACAACACAGCAGAAAACCGATAAAGCATCCCAGCGCTCCCAGGCGAAGGTGAATACCCTTTCTGACCAGACCCAGGAACTGCTGGCTGATTACAAAAGCACCATTCGTCAGGTTGAGGCGTTAACCGTTTATAACCGCCAGCTGCAAAAAGTCGTCAATGCTCAGCAAGCAGAAATTGAATCCATGCTGGCCCAGATCGAAACACTGGATCAGACCAATATCGAAATCACACCACTGATGTTGAAAATGGTGGATGGTCTGGAAGACTTTATTGCCCTGGATGTGCCCTTCCAGCTGGAAGAACGGACTGGCCGTGTCGCCCGTCTCAGGGAAACCATGGATAGCCCGAACGTCACTACCTCGGAAAAATACCGCAAAATTCTTGAAGCCTATCAGATTGAAAACGACTTCGGTCGTACCATCGAGGCCTATGAAGCCAGCCTCGGTGAAGGTGACGATACCCGTACCTACAACTTCCTTCGTATCGGTCGCCTGGCGCTGCTTTACCAATCTCTGGATGGCGAAGAAACCGGCCAGTGGAACAGCGACACCCGCCGCTGGGAAGTACTCCCGGATAACTACCGTGCCGGTGTTAACCAGGGCCTGAAGATTGCCCGCAAACAGGCACCCCACAACCTGATCAAACTGCCGGTACGCGCTGCGGAGGATGCATAATGAAGTACATTACCGCTATTACAAAAGCAGTGGTAAAACCACTGGTGGTATCCCTGGGGCTTGGCCTGACATTCTCGGCCGGTGCCAGCGAAGGTGCTGCTGCGCTGCAGGATCTTTTGAATAAAATCAAGGCAGACAGCGTTACCGAAAGCCGTGACAACAAAGCCCGTGAAGCACGCTTCTTAAGTGATAAAAACTCACAACAGCGTTTGCTGGCAGAAGCTAAAGCGGAGCTTAAGGCCCAGGAAAACCTGAGTGACCAGTTGCTCAAGCAGTCGGACGACAATGAAAAAGTTCTTAAGGAAACTCAGAATACGCTGGATATTCGCTCTGGAGAGCTGAAAGAACTGTTCGGTGTTGTGCGTCAGTTTGCCGGTGATAACAAAGGTATCTTTGAAGCCTCCATGATCACCGCACAATATCCTGAAAGAACCACTTTTATGGCGGAAATGGCCGAAAGTAAAAAACTGCCCACAACCGCCAAACTGGAACAGTTCTGGCACGAAGTACTCCGTGAAATGGTGGAATCCGGTCGTGTGGTTAACATGTCGGCCACGGTTGTTTATGGAGAAGGCGATGAGGCTCAGAAAGACATCATTCGTGTCGGTAGCTTTAATGCCATCGCCGATGGTAAATACCTGACTTACTCTCCAGCCGTTGGCAAGTTCCAGGAGCTGTCCCGTCAGCCACAGTCAGGCATTCTCTCTGCCGTTGCTGAGCTGGAAGCCTCTGCCACCGGTTATACACCGTTCTATGTAGACCCATCTCGTGGTCAGATTCTCTCACTGCTGGTGCAAAGCCCAAGTATTGGGGAACGAATCGATCAGGGTGGTGTTGTCGGCTATGTCATCCTTGGTCTGGGTGCCTTTGGTCTGCTGCTGGCGGCTGCCTGCTTTATTAACCTGACACGAATTGGTCAGGGTGTTCGCAAACAGCAGAAAACCGATCAGGTCATCAAAGGTAATCCTCTGGGTGACATCATGCAGGCTTATCAGGATAACCGTGATGCCGACCTTGAAACCCTCGAGTTGAAACTTGATGAAATCATCATGCGTGCAGCGCCTTCTATTGAACGCGGTGTGGGTGGTATCAAACTGATCGCTTCAGTAGCACCACTGTTGGGACTGCTGGGAACCGTGGTTGGTATGATCGCTACCTTCCAGGCCATTACCCTGTTTGGTACGGGTGATCCGAAGCTGATGGCAAACGGTATTTCCGAAGCACTGGTAACCACCATGCTGGGCCTGGTTGTCGCCATTCCGACCCTGTTTACCCACAGCCTGGTGAATAGCAAGAGTCGTCGTCTGATTCAGGTACTTGAAGAGCAGAGCGCCGGTTTTATTGCCCGTCATCAGGAGCAGGACCTGAATACTGGCGCACGTAATGCTCGTACTACGGTGTCCGTCAACGCTGCTGAACCGGCGTAAGGAGTAATCCATGCTCTGGTTACTGGAAGAAATTGACTCCATTCGCCGCTTTTTAGGCATGGGCGGTGATGTACTGATGATGCTCTTTGTGCTGACCCTGATGCTCTGGGTGCTGGTAATTGAGCGTTATCTGTTCTTTTTTCTCGAAAGCCCGAAGCTGGTTAAGGGAACCATTGAGAAGTGGCAGAACCGGTCGGACAAGTTGTCCTGGCAGGCCCGGCATATTCGTACCGCCATGATCTCCGAGGTCTCCCTGAGTGCAAAGCAGGGGCTGCCCATGATCAAAACCCTGATCGCCCTTTGTCCATTATTAGGACTGCTGGGAACAGTAGTGGGCATGGTTCAGGTATTTGATGTACTGGCCGTCACCGGTACCGGCAGCCCAAGGGCCATGGCCTCGGGTATTTCCAAGGCCACGATTCCTACCATGGCAGGAATGGTGGCCGCACTGTCCGGTCTTTATTTCAGCGCATTGCTTGAGAAGCGTGCCGACCGGGTGAGCCATAAAGTCGCCGATTCCATGCAGCATTGATTGAATTGCCATTGCACTGCCCCCGGCAGTGCAACGGGTGAGAGGAAAGAATAATGAGAAGACGCTATAGCAACGGCGCACAGGAAGATGCGGGGATTGATATGACACCGATGCTGGACATCGTGTTTATCATGCTCATCTTTTTCATTGTAACAACGTCGTTTATTAAAGAAGCCGGTATTGATGTTAACCGGCCTACGGCCAATTCCGCCCAGGTGGTGAAAAAAGGCAATATCATGATCGCCGTGAGCGACACCGGTGCGGTGTGGATTGACAAACGCCGGGTAGAAGTGGGTGCGGTTCGTGCCAACGTTGAACGCCTGAAGGCAGAAAACCCGGAAGGTGCGGTGGTAATCCAGGCGGATAAGAAATCCGAATCTGGCATTGTCGTAGAAGTCATGGACCAGGTGAGACTGGCGGGTGTTTACAGCATCTCCGTGTCTGCACGGGAACCATAAAGCTGTTGGATCGGTGTAGTGAGAGGTGCGTATGCGTTATTTAGCAGCACTCGGTCTCGGTTTTGTGGTGGCACTGGGGTTGTTTGCGGTGATGAATGCCCTGGTCAACAACAACCGCCATGAACTGGTCGAGGCCGATGATAACCGGATCAGCGAGTTTATTCGCTTGCAGCGTCCGGAAACCATCAAAGAGAAAAAGCGGGAAATCCCAAAGCCCCAGCCTAAACGGCCACCGCCACCGCCAGAGATGAAAATCTCCCAGCAGGTGGATAAGCCGGTGATCGAGCAGGTGAAGATGGAAGTGCCCCAGGTGGATGTGGATCTGGACCTGGCCGTAGGCGACGGTGCTGGCCTGTATGCCTCAGGTGGTGTTTCTGCTGGTGGTGGTCCGGTTCCTCTGAATAAGTTCAGCCCCATGTATCCCCGTAAAGCACTGCAAAGTGGTGTGGGCGGTTCAGTGGTCTTTCAGTACACGGTTAATGCCGATGGCCGGGTATCGGACGTAAAAATTGTCAAAGAAAAGCCCCGTGGTAAAGGATTCGGCAAGGCGATTAAAAAGGCTGCTCTGAAATGGAAATTTAAACCGGCAATGGAAGACGGTGTTGCGGTGGCACGTACACAGCAGCAGGAATATGAGTTCGTCTTGGAATAACGAGTGGAGTAAACCATGGACAGTATAAGGTTAAGTCTAAAAAAGACGGCTATGGTTTCTGTGCTGCTGGCGGGCATAAGTGCTCCGCTGGCCATGGCCGCTCCCAAAAAAGCGCCAGAGCTGCGGCAGATTACCTATAAGTACATTCTCAAAGCCCAGGAACAAATGGCTGAAGATGATTATGCCTCGGCTCGTCAAAGCCTTGAGCATGTGCTTGGCAAAGTAAAAAACAGCAAATTCGATAAGGCGGCGGTTAACCAGATGCTGGGCGTCGTATTTGCCAACCAGGAGCAATACGACAAAGCCATCGGTTATTTTCGATCAGCCCTGGCTGATGATGCACTGCATTTACCCGCAGCTCAGCAAGTTCGCTATAACCTTGCACAGCTGTTGATGATGAAAGGTCAGTACCGGGAAGGGATAGAGCAGCTGAAAGTCTGGATGGCTAATCTGGATGAGAAAGTTGCGATACCGGCCAGTGCCTGGATTATGCTGGCCAACGGCTATTCCAGAATGCAGGAATGGAAAAATGTGGTAGATCCGGCGAAGAAGGCAATTGCAGCGTCGGAAGCACCTCCGGAGTCCTGGTATACCCTGTTGCTGGCCGCCCATTATGAGTTGAAAGACATTCCCAAAGCCATCGATGTTCTGGAAATACTGGTCACTCTGGCCCCGCAGAAAAAACAGTACTGGCTGCAGCTTTCAGGCATGAATATGTCCATCAAGCGGGATGCAGCGGCACTGGCAGCGCTGCGGGCGGCCTATCGCAATGGCCTGTTTGATAAGGAAAGTGACTACACACAGCTGGCAAACTTCCTGACTTATCAACAAGTGCCTTATCAGGCTGGCGTTGTTTATTCACAGGGAATGGAAGCCGGGCTGGTTGACAGTAATTTCGAAAACCTGAAGAAGCTTGCCAATTTCTGGTCCCATGCCCGGGAGAATAGCAAGGCTATTGATGCTTTTAATCGAGCGCTGGAACTTGAGCAAGATCCTGATCTGCAGGTTAAATTGGCCAGAATGCTGGCTCGTTCCGAGCGTTATCAGGAGTTACTGACGCTGGTTGCCAACCCTTTTGACGGGATTAGCGAGAAGCAGCAGGGAGAGATGCTTTTTCTAACAGGAATGGCCCACTATCAGCTGGGAGATAGTCGAAAATCACTGGGTTATATGGAGAAAGCGGCGTCTATTCAGAGCAGTAGAGGGCAGGCCAACTCCTGGATTGGCTTTTTGCAACAGGACCTGAATAACCAGTAATCGGCAAATAAATTCCTCCCTCCCTTAACTGCCATCGTGGTTAAATCCACGGGGAGGGAGGGATTTTTTATGTGAAGGAAATCATGAATATCAAAATGGATGACTCAATCCCGGTATGGGATAACACTCACATTTATCAGGATTTTAACGATCCGGCTCTCAAACAAGACCTTAAAACTATCACCGAAATATGCGATGCATTGAGCGACAAAGCTTTAGCACTCGATACCGGCAATGAAAATACGGTGGTTAAAATACTGGTTGAGGCTATTAAGCTTGATGAAAAAGCCAGTATTCTGTGTTGGACCGCTTCCACCTTCGCCAGTTCAACCAGCAGTGTCGATGCTAAAAATGAAGATGCATCCAGGCTGGATGCCAGAACCAATACGCTAAGTGCCAGGATTGACCAGGCATTTAAACCCTTTAAACAGTATTTGCTAAAAGCGTCAGATGAAGTATTGCAGCAAGTGTTTGCTGATCGCGCTGCAGCGAGCTATCAGTTTTATTTTCAGCATGAAAGAAAACGTAACGCACATTTGTTGTCTACCGATGAGGAAGTGGCGATCTCCGCCCTGTCAGTGGACGGCCTGCATAGCTGGTGGCGTCTTTATAATGATCTGAGAGGTTCATTGCGATGCCAGGTCGGCGACCAGGAAATGGGCCTTGCCGGTGCATTTAATCTGACATTGCAACATGACCCGGTAAAACGTAAACAGGCATGGGAGGGTATCCAGAACGCCTGGCGTAGCCGTGAGGAAACAGCTGCCGCGATTCTCAATGCGGTCAATGGCTGGCGGAATGAAGAGAATCAACTGCGGTCAAACATTGAGCCAGTTCATTATCTGGATGTGAGTTGTCATCGCCAAAAGATTGAAAGATCAACGTTAAGTGCCTTGATGGATACCACGGAATCCCGGATGAGCATTGGTCATCGTGCCCTGAAGGGAATGGCAAAAGGGCTGGGTATTGGTCAACTGGAGCCACAGGATATTTTAGCGCCATGCCCCAAATTAAATCATGATCTGTCCGGGAGTTATCACGCTTTCTCAGATTCCATTGATCTTATTTCAGATGCCTTCAGCCAATTTGACCCGGAAATGGGTGATTTTGCCAAAATGATGTATCAGAAGGGGTGGATTGATGCCAGACCTTCCAATAACAGGGCCAATGGTGCGTATTGTTCAAAGTTTCCCGGCGCCAGGGAACCTCGAGTATTTATGACCTGGGATGGGGCCATTACCAACGTTATTACTCTGGCCCATGAACTTGGCCATGCCTGGCATAACTGGGTTATGAGAGATTTGTCGTTTGTAGAAACGATCTATCCATCAACCCTGGCCGAGACGGCAAGTATCTTTGCTGAAACGCTTGTGCGTGATGCTTTGGCCAGAGAGGCGAGTAATGATCAGGAAAAACTGGCAACGTCGTGGGAAGATGCAATAAGTGCCGCAGAGTTTCTGATTAATATTCCGGCGAGGTTTGATTTTGAGTCAAAATTGATTGAGTCAAGAATGCAGGGCTATTTGCCAGCCAGTGAATTGTCAGCAATGATGAGTGAGAGTTGGAGTAAATGGTATCAAAACAGTGTGTCAGGCTGTGACTCTATGTTTTGGGCTGCAAAAATGCACTTCTCAATATCGGGAATGAGCTTCTACAACTATCCCTACTTGTTTGGTTATTTGTTCAGCCTCGGTATTTATGCCAAGAAAGACCAATATGGTGATCAATTCAGCGATGTTTATCGGGCCGTAATGATGGACACAGGCCGTATGACCTCAGAGGACTTGATAAAGAAACATTTTGATCAGGATATCCGTCAACCGGAGTTCTGGCATGCGAGCCTCGACATTGTAGAAAAACAGGTGGTCCGTTTTGAGGAATTACTGGACAACATTGCCTGAGACAGGTTGAAAGCAAAATAGGCATCAGGAATAATACTTATTCCTGATGCCTCAACCTTTGCGACAGGGAATCAAATAAACGGTCAAAAGCTGATAACAAAAAAGGTCAAGGAGTATTCCATGATTAATACCGCCCAGAAACTCACTATGACGACGTTTGCCATTGTGTGCATCCATGGACTTGTCGCTGTGGACAGTATGGGTGGTCTGCTAAACCCCCTGCCATAGGATAGCTGCACATCTTATTAACGCTGTTTTCTTTCAATCAAACCAAGTGTTGTTGTCAGCTGTCTTGTCTCGAACAGTATTGCTGTTCCCATCGGTTTTGACTGGTTGGTGAATACATGACCCTGACGTATTCATTTCTTAGCCTGTTATCGGCAGAATTTTAAAAGGCATTGGGGGATACATGTCTATTTTCTGGAACCTGGGATGGTTCTTTAAGCAACACTGGCTGCGTTACAGCTGTTGTGTACTTTTTCTGATTCTGGTGTCTCTGGCAGAGTTATTGCCGCCCTGGATTATTGGTGATCTCGTCGATGAGGTGCAGCAGGGCAGCATTACTTTTGCCAGTGTTTTGCAGTCATCGCTGCTTATTGCCTTTATTGGTCTTGCCATATACGCCCTGCGAAATGGCTGGCGGATTATGCTGTTTGGTGGAGCGATTGAGCTGGGCAGGGTTATGCGTCTGCGTTTATTTCATCACCTTACCCGGATGTCGCCGGAGTTCTATCAACGACACAATACCGGTGACTTGATGGCTCACGGGACCAATGACGTAAGAGCCATTGAAATGACAGCGGCAGAGGGCGTGCTTACTCTGGTGGACTCCATGATTGCCGGTTCTGCGGTGATTATTGCCATGATTCTGGTGTGTGGCTGGGAGATGACCGTGGCAGCGCTGCTGCCTTTTCCGGTCATGGCCTGGCTGATGTTCAGGTATGCGGGCTTACTGCATTCCCGATTCAAGCTGGCCCAGGAGGCGTTTTCCGATCTCAATAACCGGGTTCAGGAAGCGGTTTCCGGAGTGCGGGCGATCAGGGCCCATGATTTGAACCGTTCACAGATGCAGAAGTTCGCAGCTCAATCAGAAACTACCGTCGCTGCCAATATGCAAGTGGCCCGGATTGATGCGATGTTTGATCCGACGATTTCCATTTGTGTGGGTGTTTCTATCCTGGGAAGTCTGGGTTTCGGTGCATGGCGCATTGACAGCGGCCTGATGACGCTCGGTGAACTGACGACATTTACCATATATCTGGGTTTACTGGTCTGGCCAATGTTTGCCTTTGGCTGGCTGTTCAATATTGTGGAAAGGGGGAATGCTTCGCTCAATCGCCTTCAGTCATTGATGGGTGAAAAGCCCGGTGTGTTTGATAGTGAATTCGAGACAGTTAAAAGCCTGGATGGTGATATCCACTTTGACATTAAAAACTTCACCTACCCGGGTGCCGATAAGGCGGCTTTGGGGCGGTTGTCGCTGAAACTGAAGAAAGGGCAGTTTGTCGGTATTTGTGGCAGAACTGGCAGTGGGAAGTCCACCTTGCTGAGGCTGCTGTTACGACAGTACGACGATGCTGCCGTGAGTGTTCAGTTAAATGGTGTTGATCATCAACAGTTTTCGCTGGATCAGCTCAGAAGCCGCTTCGCCCTGGTGGCTCAGGAGCCGTTTTTGTTTTCTGCGACCATTGCACAAAACATTGCTTTTGGAAAACCGTTGGCCAGCCGTGCAGAGATTGAACGGGTTGCCAGGCTGGCCTGTGTCCATGACGACATCGTCCAGTTTAAAGATGGTTATGAAACCATGCTTGGTGAGAAAGGAGTCAACCTGTCCGGTGGCCAGAAGCAAAGGCTGACCATTGCCCGGGCATTACTGCTGGATGCGGATGTTCTGCTGTTTGATGATGCTTTTTGCTCTCTGGACATGCAGACTGAGGCGAGAATTCTCGACAACTTAATAACATCAGGTCAACAGAAAACCATTGTTCTGATTACCCAACGACTGACTAACTTGAACAAGGCGGATCAGATTGTGGTGCTTGATCAAGGCCGGATCAGCGAATCAGGGGCGCACAGGGAGTTGATCGCCGGGAATGGCTGGTACGCCAGAATATTTAAACGTCAGTCTCTGGAAATAAAAACATCAGGGTGACTAAGTAGCTGGCCATATGGTGAGCTACTTAACTCTGTCTTCCGGGCCTTGGGAACTGGGTGGAAACGTGTTGGAAAGGAATAAGAACAATAAGCAGCAGTTTATACGGCTGTTGAATTATGGAAGACCCTACCGGCGGCAGCTGGTGCTCAGTCTGTTGCTTATGTTACTGGGTACCGTTGCCACGCTCTATGCGCCGGTATTAATGAAAACGTTTATTGATGACCATGTGGTTCCCCGTGACTGGGATCAGAATGCCCTGATCCTGTTGGCGGTTGGTTTTATGGCAATGTACCTGATGGCCGCCGTGATGAGCTGGTTTGAAGCCATGCTGTTTCAAAAGGTGGCGCTGTCGGTAGTACACGATATTCGTCGTCAAGTGTTTAATCACCTGTTCCGGTTACCGATGGCTTTTTTTGACCGGGAGCCGGTGGGCAAGCTGGTTTCCAGGGTGACTAACGATACAGAAACCGTTCGGGACCTGTTCGTTCAGGCACTGCCCGATACCATCAAAGGTGTTGTCACCATTATTGGCGTCATCATTGCCATGTTTTTGCTGGATGTTCGGCTGGCACTGTTCTGTCTGGGTATTCTGCCCATTATTGTTGGCTGTATTTATCTTTATCAGAAATACAGCCATCCGGTGTTTCATGCATCCCGCGCTGTGCTCAGTGATATCAATACCCGGATTAATGAATCCATACAGGGGATGTCGGTTATTCAGGTATTGCGTCAGCAGAAGCGGGTCAGTCAGCAGTTTGAAGATACGTGTCAAGAGTATCAGCGGATTCAGAATCGTCTGGTGATCATTAATGGCGTGCTCTTGAGGCCAATGGTCCATTTTGCTGCCATGTTGGCGCTTGCATTAATGGTCGGTGGCTTTACTGGTCAGGCATTGAGCGGGCCGGTAGAGATCGGGTTGCTTTATGCGTTTATAAACTATCTTGATCGTATGTTTGAGCCATTGACCCATATCACCATGCAGATGCAGGTTTGGCAGCAGTCAGTGGTTTCTGCTGAGCGGGTTTTCCAGTTGATGGATGAACCGGTTGAGGATAGACCGGAGCGTAAGAATGGTGTGGTTATTCAGTGTGGTCGTATAGAGTTTCGTGATGTTGAGCTGTCTTATGATGGGGTTAACAAGGCGTTGGATGGTATCAGTTTTATCGTTGAGCCCGGGCAATTTGTCGCACTGGTTGGCCATACCGGCAGTGGGAAAAGTTCCATTGTTAACCTGTTAATGCGGTTTTATGAATACCAGAAAGGTTCAGTGCTGATAGATGACCAGCCCCTGGCTTTATTTTCTGAACAGGCCTTGAGAAACAGTCTTGGCCTGGTGTTTCAGGAGCCTTTTGTTTTTCAGGGCAGTATTGCTGAGAACATCCACCTGGGAAAGGCTGACATCTCTGATCAGGGAGTAAAAGAAGCAGCAAACCGGGTTCAGGCATCTGGCTTTATAGAGCAGCTTCATGATGGCTATGAAGAGAAAATGGGGGAACGTGGGCAGTCACTGTCAAGTGGTGAGAAACAGTTGTTGTCGTTTGCCAGAACGCTGGCCCAGGACCCTGCGATTCTGATCTTGGATGAAGCCACTGCCAATATCGATAGTGAAACCGAGCTGTCGATCAAACAGTCGTTGTTTACCCTGAGGCAGGGCAGAACGACGTTAGCGATAGCCCACAGATTGAACACTATTGAAGACGCAGATCTGATTCTGGTGATGGAGAGAGGCAGAATAGTTCAGCGTGGAACTCATCAGTCACTGCTGAAAGAGCCGGGGTTGTATCGGGATATGTTTAAGGCACAGCAGGATGTTGTAGTGCAGGAGTCTGAAAGGTTGTCGCTGGTCAGTTAAAGTCTATCAGGCCTTTTGCAACCGTATTTTTGCAAACAGACAGATATCGTCGTTTAAAATAAACCGAAATTATACACTGATTGTTTAAACCATATGGATCAGGAAACGAAGAGTTAAGCCTATGAAGTTGCAACTCCTGACAGTTGCTATTGTCGGTACCGCGTTAATAACAGGCTGTGCAGTTAGCTCCCATCATTCTCTTGAGAAGCACGAGAAAGTAGCTCAGGCCCCTGAGGTTTCTGGTATTGAGTATGACAATATGGATTCGTCCGTGCGTCCGCAGGATGATTTCTATCGTTATGTGAATGGTCAATGGCTTGATAAAACAGAGATACCGGAAGACAAATCACGCTATGGTGCCTTTAGCAAACTTTATGATGCACGACAATCTGAAGTGAATGCACTCTATGTGAGTCAATCCGGGTTGGGGCTTCCTGATCGGGACTACTACCTGGAAGAGGGGGAGCGATATAAGGCTATCCGGCAACAATAGCGGGATTACATGACCGAACTTTTGGTCTTGGCGGGTCAACCAGAGCCGGAACAAGTGGCAACGGGGATTATGGCGCTGGAAACAAGGCTGGCTGAAGTTCAGTGGTCTCGCGTGGAGCGACGTGATCCGATAAAAGCCTACAACAAAATGACAGTAGCTGATGCCAATCAATTAATGGGGGATTTTGATTTTTCCCGGTATCTCCGGCAGGCCGGTGTTGATGTTGACCAGGTCATTGTGCGTCAGCCGGGCTACTTTAGAAAACTGTTGTTCATTATCAGCGGTACTGATATCTCGACATGGAAAACTACCTGACATTCCATACGTTAAACAGTTATGCGTCGTCTTTAAGTGAACCCTTTGCCCAGGTACGTTTTGATTTTTACGGCAGAACGTTAAGAGGTATTGAAGAGCCTGCACCACACTGGAAGCGGGGTGTTGACTCAGCGGATGATGTACTTGGCGAACTGTTGGGTAAGGAGTACGTGAAAACGTACTTTCCACCGGAAGCAAAAGCCAGAATGTCAGTGTTGGTTGATAACGTTATTGATGAATTCTATAAAGCCTTTGAGGTGGAAGAAGGTGATGGTATGTACCGTAAACCAGAAGACCGGGTAAAGATCTGGTAATATCAGTCGTGCTTTCGCCTCCTGTCAGGTTTAGGAGGCCATTTAAAAAGGAGTTTGCTCAATGGCTGAAATTATTGTCAGATCCGTAGAAATGAACGATGCGGATCATCTCAGAAAACTCTACGAGGGAGAGCGGGCTTATTCCGGTACAATGCAGCTCCCACGACCATCTCTGCAGCTCTGGGAAAACCGCCTGGAGAAGAGCAATCGGGAAAGTGTCCATCAATACGTGGCAGAAATAGATTCGAAAGTGGTTGGTTATCTGTTTCTGGATAATCCACCCAATCCGCGACGACGCCACGTAGGTTATCTCGGAATGGCCGTTCATGATGACAGCCAGGGGCAGGGGGTTGGCAGTGCCTTGATGGCAGCCATGGTGGATCTGGCAGATAACTGGCTGAACCTGCGAAGAATGGAGTTGACGGTGTTTGTGGATAATGAACCTGCAATTAAGCTCTATAAAAAATTTGGTTTTCAGATAGAAGGCGAGTCACCGGATTATGCTTTTCGAAACGGTGAGTATGTTGGTGTTTACCATATGGGCAGGATTAACAAACGGTAATTGAGCTTGTATGACTTTTTGCCAGAAATCAAAGAGCAGATTAGGGAACCAGTGGCAGGTACGTTATCGGGCACTTTCAGCCTGAGGAGGCTGGAAGTGCCCGATTATAATAAAAAGTTGCCACCAACGGGATTGGTCAAAATCAGATGCTTACCCTGAAATACAAGAATTAATAAAAGACAGTGAATTTATGAGTAGTCAGCAGATTATCGCTCTTGGTGGCGGTGGATTTTCCATGGAGTCTTCACCGGTACTGGATGATTATATCCTTCGGCAAGGTGGAAATAATCCGAGGATTTGTTTTCTAGGCACAGCATCCGGTGACAGTGAGAGTTATATTACTCGTTTTTATCAGCGTTTTGCTCAACGGGAGTGTCAACCTTGTCATCTTGAGCTGTTCCGAAGAGATGGCCGGGATATTGAGGCTTTTCTTTGCTCACAGGATGTGATTTATGTTGGCGGCGGAAACACGGTCAATATGCTGGCTATCTGGCAGCTTCATGGTGTTGATCAGGCGCTGAAAAAAGCATTGAACAGTGGAACCGTGCTGTGTGGGTTAAGTGCCGGTTCAATCTGCTGGTTTGAAGCAGGGGTTACTGATTCCTTTGGCGGTGATTTGCAGCCATACCCATGCCTGGGCTTTTTACCAGGAAGCCATTGTCCACACTATGATGGTGAAAAAAACAGAAGGCCTGCCTATCAGGAATTGATTAAACATGGTCGCCTTTCCCCGGGTATTGCAGCAGATGATGGGGTTGGTCTTCATTACATCAATGGGGAATTGAGTCGAGTAGTGTCTTCAAGGCCGGGTGCTGCAGCATATCGTGTGGAGATGGAGGCGGGGCAGTTAGTTGAGACTCGTCTGGTTAGAGAATTGTTAATCGAATGAAGGAACTGAACGTGTAGCTGGTTGATCTCAATATGGGGAGACAACAGAAAGACTATCACCTTTATATGTAGATTTTTTGAGATAAAAACAAGAACTAAAGTAATATGAACCTGACCCGCTTCTCCATCCACAACCCGGCCGTGATTGCTATTGCGGTTGCGCTCACTTTCCTGTTTGGCCTGTTGAGTATACGTCAGCTGCCCATTCAGTTGTTTCCTGATATTGACCGTCCTCACTTATCGGTAGAGGTGTTCTGGAGGGCAGCGGCACCGGAGGAGATAGAATCAGAAGTCACAGATCCACTGGAACAGGCGCTTAAAGGTCTGCCAGGGTTGAAGATGATGGAAAGTGATTCCGGCAGTGGACGTGTTGAAATTGATATGGAATTTGCCCTGGGCACGGACATGCAGGAAACCTTGCTTGAGGTGATCAATCGCCTGAATCGGGTTTCTGGCCTGCCAGACAATATCCGTGGACCGTTTGTCAATAATAGTGGCTCCAATGACAGCCTGACCTGGTTTTTTCTTCAGCAGTTACCGGGCAATGATCGTTCCATTAAAAGCTATCAGGGGCTGATTGATTCCCGGGTGAAACCGGTGCTGGAAAGTATTCCCGGTGTTGCTGGTGTCGCTGTCCGTGGCGAAGGGGAACAGCAGCTGGATATTGTTTTTGACCCATGGCGTGCCGCAGAGCTTGGGGTCACTATTCCTGAACTGGCAGCTCGTGTAGCCACCGGTTTTGATGTCTCCGGCGGTACCCTGAATATCGGGCGCCGTGAGTATAAACTGCGGCTGGCGGGTAAATATGAGATTGACCAGCTGGGTGACATGGTGGTGTCCTGGCGTGACGGTTTGCCAGTGTACCTTCGTGATCTGGCAGATATTTCAATAAGCCGGGGTAAGGAGCGAACGCTGCGCATTCAGAATGGCAACCCGGCCATTGGCATGCAGATTTTCAAAGAGTCTGGTGCCAATGCCCTGGATGCATTACTGGGCATCAAGTCAGCAGTTAAAAAACTGAATGACGATGTGTTGGAACCTGAAGGGGTGAAGATGGTTCAGTCCTTTGATGCTTCGGTATTTATTCAGCGCGCCCTGGATATGGTCAGTACCAACCTGCTCTTTGGGATTTTGCTGGCCATCGCCGTTCTCTGGTGTTTTTTGCGGCGCTGGCGGGCAACGTTGATTATTGCCATGTCGATCCCTGTGTGCCTGATGATTACGTTGGGTATTCTGTTTTTCACTGGCCGTACCTTAAATGTTATTTCTCTGGCCGGGCTGGCATTTTCTGTTGGCATGGTACTGGATGCCGCCATTGTGATGCTGGAAAGCATCGTACGACAGAGGGAGAACAGTAATATCGAACCAGTTAAAGCGGTGGAAGTGGCGTCGTCCAGGGTATGGGGCGCACTGCTGGCATCAACGCTGACGACGATCGCCATCTTTCTTCCCGTTATGCTTCTGAATGATGTGGAGGGGCAGCTGTTTGCTGACCTTGCCCTGACTATTGCGGTTTCGGTGGCTGTTTCATTGTTGATTGCCATGACGGTGCTGCCCACCGCTGCCGCACGGTGGTTACCACAACAGGAATTTAAAGACCACTACCGCCATATCTGGCAGGGAATAAGTGACTGGATTGTTCGCCTGACCTCAACCAGCCGTCGCCGCTGGCTGATTATTGTTGTTCTGATGGGGCTGCCAATCGTATTAACCCGTGTTGCTATGCCCCGAATGGATTATCTGCCGGAAGTTAAACGGGATGCTGTTGACGTCTGGTTTAATTTTTCTCCGGGAACCAGTGTCTCATCGGTTAAGGAAGAGGTGGTTCCACTCCTGATTGAACGGCTTAAACCGTATATGGAAGGTACTGCTGAGCCAGCATTGAAAAATTATTACTTTATTCTGTGGCCCGGTGGCGCAACCATGGGGATTCGAGCGAAAGACCAGAGCCAGGTGAAAGTGCTGGAAAGGTTGGTCAGACAGGACATTGTCAATGATATTCCCGATGCAACGGCTTTTGCCCGCCAGGGCAACTTGTTTGGCAATTATGGCAGTGGTAATGGCGTCAATCTTGATCTTCAGTCAGATAACCTTCCCGGGCTTTATACCGTAGCAAAGCGGGTGATTGGGCTAATACAGGAGGAGTTGCCCGGTGCTGATGTACGGCCTTTTCCCGGGCTGGATTTTACTGCACCGGAACTAAGGCTTTTGCCGGATGATCGTCGCCTTTCTGAAGTGGGTTGGTACCGGGGCAGTCTGCCAGTGATCATACAGAGTCTGGGAGAAGGCATTCATCTGGGAGAATATTTTGATGGCCAGGAGAGCCTGGACATTATTATGCGCAGCAATGAAATCCGCTCCCCTCAGGTGTTGGAAATGACGCCGTTGATGACCCCTGCCGGGTTTGTTGTTCCTCTTGGTGAGCTGTTGTCGGTCGAGTCCAGACTGGGGCCGGAAAGTATTCGCCGGGTCGATCAGCGACGGACGCTGACCCTGTCAATTTCACCAACCGATGATATGACCCTGGAAGACACACTGGATTTTGTCGAGCAGACCATTGTCCCGAAAGCTTCTCAATTGATTAAAGACGGGATTAAAGACGGTGGCCAGATAAAAATTTCCGGTAATGCTGATAGCCTCAAGCAAGCGATTAACAACTTACTGAATATTTTTATCTTTGCATTGTTGATTTTAATGATCCTGCTTTGGGGGTTATTCAGGTCCTTCAGAGACACGCTGCTGGTCATCCTGACGCTGCCACTGGCCACGGTGGGTGGTTTGCTGGCGATGGTTTTATTGAATGGTATTACCGCTCAGCCCATGGATCTTTTGACCATGGTCGGCTTTATTATTCTCCTGGGGCTGGTGGTGAATAATGCCATTCTACTGGTTCATCAGGCTCGAAGTGGTGAGCGTTCAGGAATGAACAGAAAACAGGCGGTCCGGCAGGCACTGGTTACCCGGATGCGCCCGATATTTATGACCACATTGACCAGTATCTTTGGCATGTTGCCGCTGTTATTAAGTCCTGCAACGGGCAGTGAAATATATCGTGGGTTGGCAGCCGTGATTATTGGCGGCATGACCATCAGTACGGTCTTTACATTAGTGCTGCTTCCGAGTCTGTTACGGGTCGGGGAAAAAGAGGTGGCTGATACCGAAATGGAGTCAAGCGCATGAAACTATTACGTCTCAACGGTATGTTGATCCTGCTGATGCTGGTTGCTCCCGTTAGCTTCAGTTCTACCGCCGTAACCACGGCTGTGGTGGAAACTCATTATTCAGCTCCTGTTCATTGGTTGAACGGCTCTGTGATCAGCCGGGAGAGTGCCAGGATCAGTGCAGAAGTGAGTGGTCGTATTGTCTGGCTGGCGGATTTTGGACAACCACTGCAAGCAGGTGATTTGCTGGCCAGAGTGGATGATGCAGCGCTAACACTGGAAGTGGACAGTCAAGAGCTGAAAATGCTCAGGGCCCGTGAGAAGTTTGAGTATTTGAATAAAGAGCTTGAGCGTCTTCAGGCATTGCATAAGAAGAAAAGTATTTCAAAAAGTGTGTTGGATACAGCGGAACATGACTATCGGATTGCCAAACTGGATTGGCAGCTGGCTACTGTGAATCATAAGAAGGCGCTTGATCAGTTGCAAAGAACAAAGATACGAGCGCCGTTCGCCGGAGTGATTAATGATCGAATGTCGGCTGCTGGTGAATTTGTCTCTATTGGTGACCCCCTTGTTCAACTGATTAATACCGGACAGATTGAGGTGAAGGTTCAGGTGCCCATTGAGTTGTCAGGCTATCTGGATGAGCAAAACTTGCTGGATATCCGCGACGGTGAAAAAACTTACCAGTCACAGTTGATTAACCGGGCGGGGGCGGCAGATTCAAAGTCCAGGTTAATGGAGGTGCGGTTGAGCCCGATTGACGTTAACTGGGCTCCCGGCGTTCCGGTGAAGGTTGCCATACCACTGAAAAAACCGCTGAAAGCATTGAGGGTTCCCAGGGATGCCGTGGTCATGGACGGTGATGGGCATAAGGTTGTTAAGATCATCCGGGAAAGCGAGGTTTATCAAGCGCAGCCTGTAGCTATTGAAGTGCTGTCTGGCAGTGAGCTGTATGTAACGATACGGGGGGATGTGTATCCCGGTGATCGGGTGGTCGTACGAGGTGCCGTTGGTTTAAAGGCTGATGATGTGGTGACGCTGGTTGATGGCGAGTTAAAGAACGCTGGATGATTTCAGGATTTCTACCGTGCAGTGGACTGCTCCACAATTATGGCAGATCACTTTATTATGGGACGGGTTGCGGGAATTACTGAGTGATACTTTCGTCCTCGGGCTTTACAAGCTCTATGGGGATGGGTAATATCGTCGCCTCTCTGGTTCGCAGTCGGTTGTGAACAAGGAGCGTTCTGTCTATCAGCCTGTGGCTGGTGCAGAAATGGGTCGTTAGCTCAGTCGGTAGAGCAGTTGGCTTTTAACCAATTGGTCGTAGGTTCGAATCCTACACGACCCACCATTTTCCAGTTTTTATAGCCGTTGGTGAACTTTTTGCCAACGGCTTTTTTGTTAGTGAAGTTTAAGCTGTGGTCGGGTTGTCCTGCTGATCAGGTCCTTCAGAATCAATGTTCCGGTTCTCAGTTTGCCAAAGAGTGTCATCTGGTGCATCCGGTACAGGCTGATGTAAAACCATTTGGCCAGTGTTCCCTCAATCATCATATCGCCGGTAATGGCACCCATCAGATTGCCCACGGCACTGAAACGGCTCAGGGAGATCAGCGAGCCGTAATCCTGGTAATTGAATTCCAGCGCTGTGGAGCCATTGGCCTGGGCTATCAGGCTTTTGGTCAGCAGGGATGCCTGTTGATGGGCCGCCTGTGCCCGGGGAGGAATGGTAATACAGTCATTGTTACTATCAGTCAGGGTACAACTTGCACAGTCGCCCATGGCGTAGATTTGATCGTCCAGCGTCGTTTGTAAGGTGGAACGGACAACCAGTTGATTGATCCGGTTGGTTTCCAGGCCATCTATATCGGACAGAAACTCAGGTGCTTTGATCCCCGCTGCCCAGATTCTCAGGTCGGATTCAATAAACTCACCATCACGGGTGGTTACCCCGTCAGCCTTGATTTCGCTCACCATCTGTCGGGTCATTACCCGAATCCCCATTTTGCTTAACTGCTTTTGAACACTGTTGCTGATTCGAACCGGCAGTGCAGGCAGTATTCTTTCGCCTCCCTCGATGATGGTTACTTCCAGATCCTCCGGCTTGATGGCATCCAGTCCATAGTGGGCCAGTTCAATGGCGGCAAAATGGAGTTCTGCGGCCAGCTCCACGCCAGTGGCACCGGCACCAATAATGGCAATGCGAAGCCTGGTGCTTTCGTTATTGCTTGCCTGGGCGTGAAGGTAGTGGTTTATCAGGGTGGTGTGGATTTTCTCTGCCTGTTGACGGTTATCCAGGAACAGGCAGTGCTCTCTGGCACCGGGTGTATTGAAGTCGTTGGCGGTGCTGCCTACGGCAATAACCAGCTGATCGTAGGCCAGAGTGCGGGCAGGCACTACCTCGTGACCGCTGGCATCCTTAACAGGGCTGAGTCCGATGGACTTTTCTACGCGATTCAGGCTGGCCATCTTGCCCGGGATAAATTTGAAGTGGTTCCATTTGGCCTGTGCCAGATAGCTTAATTCATCCTCAAAGGCATTAAGGGAGCCAGCGGCCACTTCGTGCAGGAGCGGTTTCCAGAAATGGGTATTATTGGCATCAATCAGGATGATTTCAGCGCGCTTTTTTTTGCCGAGTTTCCTGCCCAGGCCGGTGGCCAGTTCAAGTCCTCCGGCTCCACCACCAACGATCACGATTCTATGGAGTTTGTTCTTCACATTGATTCCAGTTTTTTCTATTAATTATGTATGGCTGTTATGGGGGCTGTTATTGTTTCACCGGAGAGCCGAATTTACTGTTCATGGCTATTTTTTTGCCTGCGTTCTGGTTGCAGGTCATCCTCTCAGTCAGGTAAAACCAGATAGCCGATAATCCGGCTTAAAACACCAAGCACAACAATAACAACGGTTAGCCAGGCCATCAGGCGCAGAGGCTTGAATGGCGAACGCTCGACCTCATTAACCCCTTCTTTTAAATACTGATCAACCCGCTGCTGGTCTTCAGGATACAGCCGTTTGGATTGTTGGGCGGAACTGGCAATGGGCTTTTTATCGGCAACAGGCGCTGAAGTATCTTGGCTCATGGTCATAACTCCCTTTCTTCAGCCCAAACATAGTACATTCTGAGATCGGCGGAAAGGTGATGGGATGGTTTTTGACCGATTTATCAATTTGCCCGGCGGCATCGGGTATTTTGCGTTCCGGGCAATGGCTGGTATTAATATAAGGGCACACTTTCGAAATCACTTTCGTTCAGGGGCAAAGGCATGGCATTTAACAGGGAATTGTTAATACTGGCTTTTCGGCAATGGCGTTATCAGTGGCGACAGAGTTTCAGGGAGCTGAAGCGCTATGGCAGAAACCCAAGGTTTGTTTTTCCATGGTTATGGTTGAAGCTCAGTTATCTGCTGGATAGTCCGTACGCGGTCAGTCGTCGTTATCAGCGTCGTATCAAGGCGGAGAACATTTATGTCTACGGTGAAACTCCCTTGACCAGCCTGGAGTTAATTGCGGAAAGATCAGGCGTGAGCTCGGACGATCATGTGTTTGAACTGGGTGCCGGGAGTGGTTTTACCAGTATCTGGTTGCAGGGGGTTAAGGGGTGCCAGGTTACCGCTATTGAGCAGATTCCACTGTTTTGCTGGCGCTTGCAGCGCACCAGCCAGCGTATGCGGTTGCATGGCATTGATGTTCGCTGTGAAGACTATCTGACGTCGCCACTGGAAAGCGCATCAATTATCTATCTGTATGGCTCAAATCTTGATGATCATGTCATAACCGGGCTGGCAGAGCGCCTGGCTGAACTACCCGCTGGCATCAGGATTATTACCGTCAGCTATGCGCTGCAACCATTTCTGCATCAGCAGGCGTTTAAGGTGACTGATCAGTTCACGGTGCCTTTTGAGTGGGGTGAAGCGGAGGTGTTTCTGCAGGAAAGGATGTCGGCAACTGAAGTGCTGACGATTATGGCACCAGGGAGTCATGAGTCAGACAGCTATTCTTGTATCGTTCCGGAGAGCGGTATGGTAGAGAATGAAGAATGATGCTTTTGTACGTGATAGCCGTGGCTGAAAAGCGCTTATTTACAGCATACGTTGGACGGAAGAAAGCCTGCGAACAATCCGTTTGCCATAGCGCACAATCAGATCAGGTATCTTCCGTTCCGGAAACCGCTCAAAACTGCTGTGAATAAACGACCAGGCGGCGTTTGCCTGTTTGACGGGTACCATGGCGTGGGGATGATCACCTAACTCATCATTAAAAGCTGTCATTCGCTGATGGAACCGGTTGGCCTGTGCTTTCAGTTGCATTTGGTTGGTATTGGTGATCTCGGTATTTTGTTCTGAAACCAGCAGGTTCAGGTAGTCTCTGGTCATGTATTGCATCAATAGCGCTTGCTCCAGAAAGCGCAGATTGGCCTTGTCTCCAGCCAGGACGTCGGTGACTTTTTGCCTCAGCAGCAACAGCTGGCGATCCATTTTCGCCAGTACCCGCAGTAATGAGGTTCCAGAGGGGGGGGCAGAACTGGCTGGAATGGTGCTCAGCCAGGTAATGTGTTTGTTGACCACCGGCCAAAGGGATACGACGGTGACCAGCAGTTTATTGGCTTCAGGATCATCAAGGCTTTCTGGCAGCGTATTGATGGTGATGTTGACTGATTGCTGTGCCAGCTGCAGTGCGTTTCTGGCATCCTGATCGAGAAAATCCAGCTGCAGGCGGTGAATGCTGATCAGTATGTCGTTGAGCATTATTTGCTGCTGGATAATGGTGGCAGGAGATAGGGCAGGGGATTCTTTTTCGCTCGCTTTTACACCGAATGCCAGCAGGATTGTGGACAAGGTGATGACCGTTGTTGCACGAAAAGCTGCACGAAAAACTGCACGAAAAATCATAGTGGCTTCCGGGTTGTTTTTCATCAGGTGTTTATCGGCAAGCGGGATGCTTGCTGTAGGAAGCAGACCTGAATACCCTCTGCGAATAAAAGCGTGTGCAGTGTGATGCAGGCACCCATCCCTGGGCGTCAGATCAATCCCTTGTGTTTATTTGTAGCAAATTTGTTCTGGTATGGATACTGCTTAATTCTGCTTCAGCTGTGCTTTCAGTTTGTCAGGAACCCCGGTGATGATCAGTTGATCGTTGGTTTCATCGTAGCGAATCTGCCCGCCCAGCAGCTCGGCATCAAAAGAGAGGCTGAGTCCCTTGCTTCGCCCGGTATAGCGTACCAGCTGGGTCAGCTTGCGGCGTTCAGGGGACATGGGGGTGCTCATGTCATAATCCCGGGTGTTGACAAAGCGGGCAAAGTCATCCGGGCCAGCTTCGCTGAGGTGGCCTGTCAGCTCCTGCATTGACAGACTTTCCCCTTCATCCAGTTTGTTCTGGCAGTAATCATAAACCTGCCGTTTTACAATCGTGCGGTTTTCTTCTACCGGTTCTTCTTGGCAATACGCCTCCACAGCCTTGAGAAGGGTGTCCGCTTCGTCTTTGCTGCTGCTGGTTTCACTGCAGCCAATCACCTCCTGGAATACGGTACTGAGACGTTTGCCCCCTTTTGGCCGGAGAAACGATAGATAGCGCCCCGCTTCCGGGTTTTTCTGCCAGTCGGTAATGTTGATGCGACAGGCCAGGGACATGCGAGCAGTGTCCAGATAGGACGTGTCCTGAATGGTCAGCTCATCAGTAATGGTGACACTGTTCTGGCTGCTGAGCATGCAAAGCAGCAGATAACGAGTCAGGCCCTGTTGATAGTCTGCGAACATCACGTAGCCACCATTGATGGCTCCGGCCTCACTGAGGTTTTGCCCAAGGCTGGTCAGTGTTTCTGTGGTGAACTGGGTAAAACCGGCGGCCTGTTCATCGGAGCCTTGATCCATATATTGCTTCAGGCGTTCGGGAAAACTGTCCTCTGCCAGATCGGAGAACTGGCCATAACACTTATCGGGTTTTTTATTATAGGTTTGCAGCAAGTCATCCAGTACCAGCTCCAGAGAGGGGGAGGAGACCAGGCTCTGGGAAGCTGGAGTGGGCTGTAACTGCTCTGAACCATGGGCAAGGTCCAGTTTGTGCACAATAATCTGTTTGATGGTCATGACTTGATGCTGGAAAGTCCGAATTGATAGCTCGATATGGTACAGGGATTCTGCGTGTTTTGCTTTACTCGACAAACTCCCGGCACGGCCTGAAGGTGGGTAATGGATCAAGTTCATTATGGCAGGCATTACTGGTGCGGGATGGAAGTAAAGAGGTTATTCAGGCTCTGCCTGACCTGTTTGTCCAGGGCATGCTGATTCGGGTTCACTTTGGCCATCAGCTGAATGCTCAGATACAGGTTCAGCAGCTCGCTGGCGATAACTTCATGATTAATAGTAGCGCTGCTGTTTTTTTTCGGTTCTGTATATTTCTCAATAAAATCAATAAAGCCTGTTCGCAGCATCTGGATGCCTTTCTGCACCCGTTCTGATGCATCGGACGGCAGTAGATGGAGCTCATTGCTGGTGGTCACCAGGAAACAACAGTTGCGGTAGCTGGCCTCCTGACCATGACGATAACCGGAGGTAAAAAAGCGTCGGAGATCCAATAGCGTGGGACTGTAGGCCAGGTACTTATCGATTCTTGGTTGCAGCTGCCATTCAAGGTAGTGATCAAGAGCGCAGAGAAATAATTGCTCTTTATTCTGGAAATGATAATAAAGGCTACCCGGATGCATATCGGTAACCTCTTCCAGTTGCTTCAATGAGCAGGCATAAAACCCCCTGGACCAGAAAAGCTCAAGGGCATCGCTTAACACCTGTTGTCGATTGAACGAGGATGATCTTCCCATAGGCTTACTATTGATTATTGTCACCCTAAGTTAGCAGAGTTTTGACCTCTGTAAACAGCCTTGTGGTGCCAGGGCATGGCTTATGCCATGATTTCGTTGAATTGCAGAAACGTCGCGGACCACCATATCCACTATGGTTAAACAGGTTAAATAACAAAGGTGATACATCATGGCGCTCACACCCTCTTCTATGGTTGAACTTGGTTTTCAGGCTCCGGATTTCAGTTTGCCGGATGTTTTTTCCGGGACCGAAAAAACTGTGGCTGAGGTGGCCCGAAGTAAAGGGCTTCTGGTGATGTTTATCTGTAACCATTGCCCTTATGTTGTGCATATTGAAGAAGCGCTGGTGGCATTGGGTAAAGAGTTTCATGGCACGGATCTGGGCATTGTCGCGATCAGCGCCAATGACGTGACCGATTACCCCCAGGATCGCCCTGAGTTGATGGCCCAAAAGCCCTATGGCTTTCCGTATCTTTATGATGAAACTCAACAGGTGGCTAAAGCCTATCAAGCGGAATGTACGCCAGACTTTTTTCTTTTTGATGGAGATTTGAAGTGCGTTTATCGCGGACAGTTTGATGGCTCAAGGCCGGGGAATGGTAAACCGGTGACAGGAGATGATCTTCGCAGTGCCATGACCGCTTTGCTAAAGGGCTTGCCAGTCAGTGAAGATCAAAAGCCCAGTGTCGGTTGCAACATCAAGTGGCGTAAATAGTTACTCAACCATTTCTCTGCGGATAATTTTTCTTGAAAATCTCCTGCCCCATGGCGTTGATTTGCTGGTCAATCATCAGGCTGAATGTGTCCAGAAGCTGCTGATGTGCCTGGCTATCCCGGCTGGCCTGACGCAGCAGGGTAACCGCTGCTTCTACCGTTGATAAGGCACCTTCTCCCGGTGCTTTGCGAATGCGATAGTCGGATATGGCAAGCTCGGTGAGCTCAATACTGGGGAGTTGTTGCAGTTGTGGGTTGCGGTAATAGATCTTTTTGGCCTTGCGCCAGGTTCCATCCAGGATGATCAGTGCTTCCGGCATCGCTGTTCGCAGAATATCCTGGCTGGCGTGGGCATTAGCCCCGGGAAATAGCAGATAGCAGTCCTTTTCTGCCAGCGTTGTTTGGAGGTGTGTATGATCGGAAAAATCTTCCCCCACCCATACCTGGCAATTACCGATGCCCAGCTCCAGAATGCGAGCCGTATTCAATGGGTGCCTGGACTCCCGGGGATGCTGCAGAATAATTATATCCATGCAGGCGGTTTCTTCTTTTAGCGCTGAACAGTAACACTGCGTTTCCGGGCGTTGGCATCGAGGGCATAGGGGTCTGGGCATGAGTGTTAATGTCTGGCTTATGTTCGGGAGGCCTGGCAAGGACTGCGAGGTGGATAGCCAGCGAACAGTTTATACCATTCGCCCGGTGACTGTCTTTTTGGCTGGAGAATCAGGCGTTCTTCATCTGAAAAATCAGTTTTTCAGCGGTGCAGTCAAACTCAAACATGGCGCGAATCACGGTCTGACCGTGTTCATCAACGGTTTCAGCAGAGATTTTGCAGTTGCCGGAACCGATTTTTGCCGCCTCTTCTTTCAGGGCATCAAATCGTGATTCAGCATTGACGCCAGAAAGATCGATCGTCAATACGGTATCGTCTTCTTTAATAACGGTGCCAACTTCTACGCAGTTACAGGCAAGGCTTTCAAATGGATCTTTCTCATTCATGGCTACTACTCACAAAAATACAGTCGTCCAGACAAAAAAAGCCGGGAAGTCCCCAGCTTTTTTATTGTTGAATCTGGATCATAGCGTTGAATAAAGATTCACACCAGCAGATTCATGACAAACGTGTAGTGTATCATCAAGCCATCAAGGATTGATCACGTCTTTCTTGTTCTTGCCGCCTGGAAATTACATAAAACTGATCCGCTACTCCGACCCGGTAGAGTGCACTATGGCAGCGTTTGCAAAAAACAGCCAAATGACCCAGACATTCATATATGGATCTGTTTGATAAGGAAGATATGTCAATACCAGGTTGTTGCTTTCTTGTGAGGGCAATGCCTTCTAAGACATATTCATGAAATGGCTGGCCAACACCATTCCTGTCAAAATCACTGATTAGCTCTTTTAATGCACCATTTCTTTCTAAACGGTAGGGATTATCTTTAAGGTAGCTATAGATGTGATCAAAAAAGCTTTTTTCCTTTTTCGCAGTGTGGCTTGCATAAAACTCTCTTCTTTCATCCGAGAGCTTGGCAAAGTTAGCTGACTTATCGAGCTCCAGTTCGTTGCCGACAAACTTTTCTTCCAGTTGACGAAGATGGTGAGAATCAATGGGATACATTTCTAAAACTCGACCCAGATAACCAATCATTCCATCATCGTAAACAAGCGTGTCACCGATAAGATTTAAGGTTTCAATAGAACGCTTCTCTTCTGGTAGCAAGTATTGACGTAATCTCGCTGCACCATTGTAGTTTTCATCTTTCGTGTACGCGGTGGCGACCCAATCAAAAAAAATATCGAACATTTCAAAGTATGGATGGAACGCCTGCCAGTAAAAATCATCTCCGAAGATATCTTTTTCATAAGGGCATTTGTGAAAACTCAAATAATCATTGAATAATTCGAGAGTCCATCCGGAAGAGCGAGCTGGTGCTTGCCCGGGAGTTGCTGCAGGAACCAAATCTGATGCAGTCTGATTTGCTGAATTGTTCGGAGGTAATTCTGTAACATGCCGACTGGACAGGGGCTGCTGCGCATAATCTGTACCGTAAGGGGGATTTTGTCCATCTCCGACCTGATGGAGTTGGCTATCGGTGTTGGTACTCCATGTTTCAGTCGCAGGTTCCACATTTTCTTCAGCTGCTAACTGATTGCTCCAGCGCGCAGGGCTGGTAAAGTTTAATGTACGATCCATGATCAAAACCTTTTTATTTGAGTGGTAGAAGGAAATCACTGCAACCAAGTCTGCAATTATGCTGCATAGTCGTATGGGTTAACTTGTGCCAAGCCTCAAGCATCATAAACCTCAGTCAGTTCAGGGTCTCAGCTTTACTTATCTTTAAACAAAAACAACTGGCATATCGCCATCCCATAGCTAAAGCAATTAGGATAATACAAACATTCTTATTAGCGTCATGACAGAGGTGTTAGCAATACTGTACATTAAAGACAGCAAAACTGTTTCGCCTACACATAGCTGATCTAAAATCTTCACCCACCCATACCTCGCAATTACCGATGCCCAGCTCCAGAATGCGAGCCGTATTCAATGGGTGCCTGGACTCCCGGGGGTGCTGCAAAATAATTATATCCATGCAGGCGATTTCTTCTTTCAGCGCTGAACAGTAACACTGCGTTTCCGGGCGTTGGCATCGAGGGCATAGGGGTCTGGGCATGAGCGTTAATGTCTGGCTTATTTTCGGGAGGCCTGGCAAGGAGTGCGAGGTGGATAGCCAGCGAACAGTTTATACCATTCGCCCGGTGACTGTCTTTTTGGCTGGAGAATCAGGCGTTCTTCATCTGAAAAATCAGCTTTTCAGCGGTGCAGTCAAACTCAAACATGGCGTGAATCACTGTCTGGCCATGTTGATCAACGGTTTCAGCAGAGATTTTGCAGTTACCGGAACCGATTTTTGCCGCCTCTTCTTTCAGGGCATCAAATCGTGATTCAGCATTGACGCCAGAAAGATCGATCGTCAATACGGTATCGTCTTCTTTAATAATGGTGCCAACTTCTACGCAGTTACAGGCAAGGCTTTCAAATGGATCTTTCTCATTCATGGTAACTACCTTCACAAATATAAAGTCATCCAGACAAAAAAAGCCGGGGAAGTCCCCGGCTTTTTTATTGTTGAACCCGGATCATAGCGTTGAATAAAGATTCACACCAGCAGATTCATGACAAACATGGCCATCAGGGAGTTCAGGATACAGATGCCAAACAGGACAGGGTAACGGCGACCCTCCGTCCCGATAACACCAAGAATACGTCCAGCGTATTGAATGGTGGAACCCATCAGGTAGATAGCAGGTGCCAGAATGGCAATGTCGCGGGCGTGCAGGGCGCCTTCATTCAACAGGCCTACGGCAACACCAACGGCACCTCCCATGGACATAACCGCTGCCATCAGTACGGCAGCCCCTTCACCAGGTACCCCAAACAGCGCCATGATCGGGCCAAACACGGTGGCCAGAACATGCAGAAAACCGGTCAGAGACAGAATCTTGATGATCACGAAGGCCATCATGATATTTGGGATAATGCTCCCGATACCAATGCCCCAACCCTTACGGGCGCCTTCAACAAAGACGTCAGTGATCATCTTTTTACTTTCAGGTGCAGCACTCATGATCAGTTAGCCTCCGCAGTGATGGCTTGTTCGCCGGATTTCTTGTCAATGGCCTTGAGGTAGAAACGCATAATGTTGGCACCGACGATTTTAAAGATAAACATTACCGCCAGGGCCAGACCAATAGAACCGGGAACGGCAGCACCCGTGGTGTCAGATAGGGTGAACAGTATCGCACCGGAACCGAAGAAGTTGACGATCAGTGCACCTCCGGAGAACTGGAATGCGGTAAAGACATCTTTTTCTGTGTCAGTCAGTTCGCCTTCATCCGCCAGGGATTTGGTCAGGCCCGCACCCACGTCGGTGGACTGCAGACTACCGATAATGGCCAGACCCGTTGAACCGGGAATACCCATCAGAGGACGAAGCAGAGGTGTCAGCATTTTACGGGCAGCTTTCAGCGCGCCATAGTGCTCAAGCACTGCAATCATACCCAGGGCGAACATGGCCGTTGGTACCAGACCCAGGGCAAACAAAAAACCATCGGCCGCACCGCTACCACCCACACCACGGAAAGCGGCCATGCCACCTGTGGCGTCTTTCATCAGCTTGCCAAAGCTACCGTTAAGGGTGGTGAAGTCAAAGACACCGTACCACTCATTAGACTTCAGGAGTCCGGAAAAGAACACGACAGCAAATGCCAGTGTTATATAGGCTCCAATGGAGACCTTCTCCTGGTCATCAGTTTTCATTGTTTCCCCCTGGGATATTTACAAGCGTTGTAGAAATCAGAGTTAAAACTTGCATTGCCTGAGAGCTTATAAGTCTGCTGTGCAAGATAGAATCAGGGTTAGACGCAGTATTTCGTACTTCGGTTTCGGTTCTTACGACACCGTATTTTCATATCAGTCGACTTGCGCTTCGCTGATAAAAACGACGGTGTTTTACTGTGTTGAACATTGAAGAAATTGAAAGGGAGCAGGGTGTTTTACTGTGAGGGTATGGGTTTTTTTGTGAGTAGGTGATTTCCCTTTTTTCTTACGTGTATCTGGTATAGGCTGCGCTTTGTTGTACTCATTTAACAAGTAAATTGTCGTGGGTTAATACGAGTCAGGCTTACCAAGACTTACAGAGGCAAAGTGGGCCGGAATAACATCGAAAGGCAAAGAGCTATGTCAGAAAAGCCAACAGAGAACCCATCGTCGCTGCGTCAAAATGTCAATATGCTGGGTACCTTGCTGGGTGACGTCATCCGGGACCACAAGGGAGAGGACTTCTTCAATAAAATCGAGGCTATTCGTCAGTTGTCCAAAGCGGCCCGCAGTGATGCCGAGAGTGATGACGGTCTGAATGAACAGCAGGCCCTGTTAGACCTGCTGCACAGCCTGCCTGATGATGAGCTGGTACCTGTGGTACGGTCTTTCAGCCATTTCCTGAATCTCACCAATATTGCCGAGCAGTTCCACCTGGTATCCAGAGACTGTGAAACCAGCCACTGTGTTCCTGATCACTTCAGTGACTTGCTCAAGGCGCTGAAGCAGAAAGGTCTCAGCGATCAGCAGATTGCCGAGAAAGCATCAGAGCTGGATGTTGAGGTGGTACTGACTGCGCACCCGACCGAAGTAACCCGTCGTACATTAATTCAGAAATATGAGCAGATATTCCAGTGCCTGAGTGACCTGGAAAACCAGTCGCTCAGTGATAACGAACAGCAGCGCATTGAACAGCGCATTCGCCAGCTGATTACTCAGGCCTGGCATACCTATGAGTTTCGCAGTAAACGACCAACACCGGTTGATGAGGCAAAAGGTGGCTTTGCCACCATTGAGCACTCCCTGTGGCATGCGGTGCCACAGTTTGTCCGTCAGATGGATGACCGCCTGCAAGCGTTCACCGGTCACCGGTTGGCAATTGAGGCGGCACCCGTGCACTTTTCCTCCTGGATGGGGGGCGACCGGGATGGTAACCCGTTTGTAACATCTGAAGTGACCCGTGAAGTATTGCTGCTCAGTCGCTGGATGGCGGCAGACCTGTTTTTAAGGGATCTGAAACCATTGATCAGTGAGCTTTCCATGAGCGATTGCAGTGATGAGCTGCGGGCGCTTGTGGGGGACTCTCGGGAACCTTACTGGTCTGTGTTAAGAGAGTTGCGGGAAAAACTGAGACATACCCGTCAGTGGTGTGAGCGAGGTCTGGCCAGACCCGGGGATGCACCGGCAACACCGACGGCGGGCGTCATGCTTGATAATGAAGATCTGATCAAGCCATTAAGATTGTGTTACGACTCTCTCCATGCCTGTGGCCTGGGGGTTATTGCCGATGGCCCTCTGCTGGATACCCTGAGAAGGGCATACTGCTTTGGTCTGACGCTGATTAAACTGGATATTCGTCAGGAGTCTGGCCGTCATACCCAGGTGCTTAGCGAGCTGACCAAGGCCCTGGGTCTGGGGGATTATGAGCACTGGGAAGAACTGGAAAGACAGAGCTTCCTGCTGAAAGAGCTGCAAAACCCAAGACCTCTCTTGCCGAATACCAAAGGGCCCCTGAAGTGGTCGCCATCACCGGACGTGCAGGAGGTTTTAAACACCTGTCGTGTCATAGCGGCTGAGGGCTCCAGGGCACTGAACTGCTATGTGATTTCCATGGCCAAACAGCCATCGGATGTACTGGCGGTGGCTCTGCTGCTGAAAGAATGCGGTGTGAATTTCGACATGCCCATTGCACCACTGTTTGAAACACTGGACGACCTCGACAACGCAGCGGAGTGTATTCGTCACCTGCTGTCATTACCCTGGTATCGCGGTTATTGCCACGGTGGCCAGATGGTGATGATTGGTTATTCTGATTCTGCCAAGGATGCGGGTTGGATGGCGGCTGGCTGGGCTCAGTACCGCGCCATGGAGGAAGTGACGGCGGTATGCGCTGAGGCCGATGTCCGGTTGACCTTGTTCCATGGCCGTGGTGGTACCATTGGCCGTGGTGGTGGCCCGGCCCATGCGGCGATTCTTTCCCAGCCTCCGGGGTCGGTCAATAACCGCCTGCGGGTGACTGAGCAGGGGGAAATGATCCGCTTTAAGTTTGGCTTTCCACAAGTAGCCGTCCAGAGTCTGATGCTCTATGCCAGCGCCACACTGGAAGCAACCCTGTTGCCGCCGCCAGTGCCAAAGCAGGAATGGCGTGAGGTAATGGATCAGTTGTCAGCGGATTCCGTGAAGGTGTACCGGGGCATTGTTCGTGAAGAACCAGACTTCGTACCTTACTTCCGGGCCGTAACGCCGGAAATGGAGCTGGGTAAATTGCCGCTTGGCTCCCGTCCCGCCAAGAGGAAACCCAATGGTGGCGTGGAAAGTCTGCGGGCTATTCCATGGATTTTTGCCTGGACACAGATTCGCCTGATGCTGCCAACCTGGCTGGGCTGTGGCGGAGCGCTGGAGAATGCGGTCAACAATGGCAACCGGGATGTGCTGGAAGCAATGATGACCGACTGGCCGTTCTTTAAGGCACGTCTGGAAATGCTGGAGATGGTCTTCACCAAGACCGATGCCCAGCTGGCCAGGTATTATGAAGATCAGCTGGTGCCCGATCATCTGCGCTACCTGGGCGAAAAACTCAGACGCATGCTGTCGTCTGCCATCGAAGTGCTGCTGGATCTTAAAGAGGGGGATGAGCTGATGTCATCACACCCGCAGAACAAAGAAGCCATTGGTCTGCGTAACCCTTACACGGATCCTCTGAACTTCCTTCAGGCTGAGTTGCTGCAGCGGGTTCGCTCCCATGAAAAGATGGCGGGAGAAGATGCGGAAGTGGGCGAGGAGCTGGAACAGGCATTGATGATCACCATTGCCGGTATTGCGGCAGGTATGCGGAATACTGGCTAATTGAGAGTGTGCCGCAGTCATATTAAGGAATTGTCTCGGAATAAATACCGCCTTTGACTGAGGACTTGTTAAGGTGGCTAGTACATGGTTTCAATGAGCTTGATGGGGTGTCGTTCCTCCGCACTCCGTTCGTCCTGAGGCTGTCGAAGGACCCATAGGGCCTAATGGCGGAAACTCCGAACTCTGATAGATTGTGCCAAGCACCCTTCGACTCCGCTCAGGGTGAACGGAGATTGTACACGTCAAACTCATTTAAACCATGTACTAGCCGCTAACTACAAAAGCACAGGCGGCCTGTCTCTTGCGGGCAGCGCTTACTGAAATCTCGAAGTTATTTCAGGACTGTTCCTTAACAGCAGCTGGGTCGTTATCGTGGTAGCAGGCGTCATGGTTAAACTCACCGTGCCGCCTTTTTTTGTTGCTGCTGGCCGTTCGGCTGCATACGATAGACGACCCTTCCTTCATATTCATCAGACACCACCTTTAGCCCTCGTTCATTCAGTATCCGGGCACCGGTGCAGTCCGGCTGCCGAAATATTTTTTCAAGCTCGGACTGCGGCGGCGTACCGATTGCGGGCAGGATACCCTTCTGTTGTAACCGCTCAATCTCTGATTGCATGCCGTGGCGGGTGGCAGGTGATAGCAAGGACATTGTGTGGTTCAGTTCATCCGCTGCCACGATAATTTTTTCTGTCAGGGTCATATTTTCAGGTAATTCAATCTGTCTCAGTTCCTGCTCATTGTGCAGCTTTCGGTAGGCACCGGCTGAGCCGGTTTTCGGGTCCCAGCAATCGGGGAGGGGCAGGTTGTCCGAGCGTTTGGGGTGATCGGTCAGGCAGGGTTTGATGCCCGCTTTCGCTGCCATCACCAGCCGAACCAGATCATCCAGGCTGTCGCGCATGCACTGCTGCGGATCAGATGCCTGTTCAATCATCAATCGCCGTTTGGTGTTATCCACCGGCAATCGGTATTTCGTGGTGAACGGGTTGGCGTCTTTGTGGTGCCAGCCCCCGGTAATGCAGGCCAGATGCCTGAAGCTCACCAGTGCTGCCCGGATCAGCCGGGTAAACTCTGGTTTATTGACCACGCGCAGTAGCTCAATAGCTTCCGGGTTAAAGTAGCGGTTCTCTCCGGGCTCTGCAGAACCCGGCGTCAGTCGGATCGCGGGAAAATCCTCCCGGCAGGGGATGACCCGGACGATATCGACGATATCACCAAAGCGCAGCACCTGACGAAGCAATAATTCGTCTGCGGAGCATTGCTGGTCACTGGTGAAAGGAGCCCTGACCGGCTGCATCTGGTTGCTGTTTTTATTTTTCAGGGCACTGGATACTAACCCGATCAGTTCATCCGGGTAGTGATGCAAACTCTGCATATCACGCTGGAACAGTTCAGCGGCACGACGCTCTTCCACATCTTTATGCTCATCTTCAGCAACTGCGTCGTGGTATAGCTCGGCAATGGGCAGTAATTCCTGCAGCAGGGGCTGGTTTTTCAGCAGTTCCTTAAATGGCGCATGAATGCCAGGCAATACCTCCACAAGAAACTCGGTCGCCAGCTGGGTTCGCAGGGCGTGATCCAGGCCGTGAACTTTGCGGGAGCGGGGTTTGCCCCCTTCCAGTATGACTTTTGCTACGGTGGGATGGAGATTCTGGTAATAATGCCAACCCGCTACCCGGGTGATGGCAGGATAGTGGTCAATACGGTCAAGCTCACCTTGCACAAAGTTCGGTGGGGCGGTCAGAAATTTGTCGAGCCATTCGCTCTGGCCGGTTTCCTTATCAGGCAACCGGATAACGCAGAAATTATTTACCTTGGGTTCTTGGTGAAAAATCTTTAAGCAGCTGAATAATGGATTGTTTGACAGTGGGATAGTGGTCATGTAGCGAAAATGCTCGATTAACTGCTCATCGTTAAACCGCTGCGGCGATAAGCCATTTTGCAGGTAATCCAGCAATTTTTGCCCGTCAGCATTTTTGTTCAGATAAAACTGGTGGTATATTTTTTCGCCGATCAGTTCCCGGCACAGATTTTCAACCCAGTCGGCTCCGGTGGATACCGATTGACGGGCCAAAACTTTTTTCAGATTGTCTATAAACGTAGCCAGAGTATTCGGGATTCCCTCAGGGGGTGCCATTTGCCCCGGCTTTACCTCTGTATAGAAGCGTTCCGTATAAACCATCTTGTTGCAGCTAATCTGCCACAGGATCTCGTGGCGGATAATCCTGAATTCATCCCGGGTCAACAAACTCTCCTGGCAGAAATACCTGGCTGCCAGTAACAGCCATAGGCTACCGGTCACGTTAGAAAGATGCTTTTTTTGAAAGTCGACCCTGGTTCCATGGACAATCAGAAGACAGACGACTAATGGGTTACGATTGGAGTAATGATCACAATGACCTTGCAACAATATTGGGACAAATAACCTGTTAAGCAATGCCTTCCTGCAAGTCTGCGCTTGCTTGCCAAGCTTCGATTTTGTCTCCTGCCAACGATCTCCGTATAAATCCATATCCAGGAAAATGCAGTTTCCCCGGTCTTTGAAGTCTCTTAAATCACTTGCAGGGAAAAAGGACGTACTAATCAATTTTTCCAATAACTGCACAGGTAGATTGACATTAAGTAACCGGGCATTTTCTATCGCTTCCAGTAATTCGGGTAAGCTACATAATATGTCCCCGGTAGATAATATTTTTATCAGGTCCAGATTTTTTTCTGCCTCTGCTACGGGTTTGATACTTTCCGGAATATTGATCAGCAGCTGCAAAAAACGATCAACACCGGACTGCACCAGCACCTTGAACAGCGTGATAGCCTGCCCCATGGTTTGAGCATATTTCGAGAATGTTCTGGCGTTTGCCGAAATCGCCTCTATTTCATGGCGCTGCAGTTTGAGCGGCGGGAATAGCACACCCCGCTCGCTATCGTATACCGACAGCCGTAAAGGTTGGCGAAATTCCCCAGCGGCACTGGCGTCATCTCCCAGTTCCAGCAGTAAAATGTTTTGCATCATATCTGCGACCCGGTCAAACGTAGCTTCCCGGTTAAAGTCGAGAAGATATCCGCAGTGCATCAGACCCAGATTAATGCGGCAAATAATTTCCGGGTAGGTTTTTTCGATGTTTTTCCTGCTGGATAACTGATGCAGCAGGTAACCTGTGCTGTCAATACGCCCGGAGGTTTTGGTATCAGGGAAGATGGTTTTGCTCTGCCAATATTTTTCTTCCAACTTGATGTTCAGCGTTACGTAATCCGTGATTTTTTTTATCGGTTTGGAATGTGTTTTGTTCGGCTGAAAATCTCCTTGGGCATCGGTAAAGGCATCATGTTTATAGGCCCATGCCAGCTCAACCTCATTCCTCTCTATTGGTCCCAACATGGTCACTACCCATGATTCCCCGCTGAATACCTGCTCTTCACCATGTTTAGTTAAGGGGTTGTTGCATTGGGGACTTAACCGGGTAACCGGCTTTGTTTCCCAGCCGAGCCATTTGCCCTTGCGTGCATCAACAGCCCGAACCATTAATCTGCCATCCTTGAATAAGCTGACAATATCATCTGCCGGGCGAGAACCGGGCGCAGGAGTCTGATTAACTGAAGATATAGTCATAAGGTGATTATTAATTTCTGTTTATTGATTATTGTTGGATTTAATAACTATCAAATAGTTCCTCTATTCCTTTTTCAGCCTGTCCCATCGGTACATTTGGCGAAGTGTGCTTCCTGAACCTAGGAGCCTGTCCGAGAATAGACTGCCCTACGCGGCAACTGCTCCTGCGTTGCTCTAGCTCCTGCATCCATGCAGTCGTGCGGTGGCAGCAAATTGGTCTAAAAATTCCGTTTTGTTCGGCAAATAGCCCCGCTATTCACCTCACAAAACGGAATTTTTATCCTCAATTTTCTGCCATCCTCGCTACGGGGTCGCCTAGACGGGCGCTATTCTCGGACAGCCTCCTAGTCCGGAGCTGTTATGTCGCAATTTAATATCCTTAATCAACCCAAACCGTTTTACCTGATCTTTTTTATCAAGTTATGGGGGCGCTTTGGGTACGGCCTTCAGGCTCTGTTATTACTGTGCCAGGTGCGTCAGCTGGGAATGGAGGATGACCACGCATTTATTACCTTTGGTGCTTTCAGTGCCTGTGGTGAAAATGAGCTAATCTGTGAGGGTCGGTATTTATTGTGAGGTGAGTGCTTATGCCGTTTGTCTCTGTGAAAACGGTCAAGGGGCTGTTTAATGAAATCCAGAAGCAGGAAGTGATGGATGGAATCTCTAAGCTGCTGGTGGAGGTTGCAGCAGGTGGTGAAGATCGTTTTCAGCAGGCGGTCTGGGTGGTCATTGAAGAGGAGGAGCCCGGAAACTGGAGTCTTGGGGGGAATAGCCCGGAGCTGGAGGCATCAAGACAAAAGCGGGGAACCGGCAAGCCCTGACGCCAGAAACGATAATTTCATAAGGTTGGTTACTTATTGGTTCCCTTGGTAATTACCCTGCTATAAGATGCGAAAAATAAAAGACAATAAGCATGTGATGGAGTGATTGTGCCGGAAGTCGTGATCAGTGGTACCGGGTTATATACCCCGCCGGGGGCCATCAGTAATGATGAGCTGGTCAATGCATTCAATGCCTGGGTCGACCAGCAGAATGAAAACAACAAAGAGGCCATAGCCGCCGGTGAATTGGAACCGCTGGCCCGAAGCAGTAGTGAGTTTATTGAAAAAGCCTCCGGAATTGTTAGCCGCTACGTGGTTAACCGGGAAGGCGTTCTTGATCCGCAGAGAATGGTTCCACGAATTCCCGAGCGTGGCAATGAGGATATCTCTGTCCAGTGCGAAATGGCACTCCATGCCGCCAGAGGGGCTCTTGGCCAGGCCCGGGTAGAGCCATCCGGCGTGGATATGATTATTGTCGCCTGTTCCAATATGCAGCGCCCTTACCCGGCCATTGCCGTTGAGATCCAGCAGTTTCTCGGTGGCGGTGGTTATGGTTATGACATGAATGTCGCCTGTTCTTCGGCTACCTTTGGTATCCAGGCTGGCGTCGACGCTATTCGCAGCGGGTCTGCAAAACGGGTATTGATGGTGAACCCGGAAATTTGTTCGGGTCATCTGAACTTCCGTGACCGGGACAGTCACTTTATTTTTGGTGATGCCTGTACTGCCGTATTGCTGGAGAGTGAAGACATTGCCAGGCGGAAAGATGGCTACCGGGTACTCGGTTGTCACCTGTGGACTCAGTTCTCCAATAATATCCGTAACAACTTTGGCTTTCTGAATCGTGCGGATGAAACCGGTGTCGGCAAGCCCGACAAACTGTTTGTCCAGAATGGCCGGAAAGTCTTTAAAGAAGTTTGTCCACAGGTGGTGAAGCATATTTCTGATCACCTTGAGTCTCTTGCACTTACCCCCGGAGATTTGAGCCGTCTATGGCTGCATCAGGCAAACTTGAATATGAACCAACTGGTGGCGCGCAAGCTGCTGGGCCGTGAGCCGAAGCCCCGGGAAGCGCCGGTGATTCTTAATGAGTACGCTAATACCAGTTCAGCCGGTTCGATCATTGCCTTTCATAAACACTCGCTGGATCTGACATCAGGGGATAAAGGTGTCATCTGCTCTTTCGGGGCAGGTTACTCCATCGGTAGTGTGGTGGTTGAAAAGCAGTAATTTTCATATTGGTTCCTGGGACATGGTTACAATGAGTTTGACGGGCTGTCGTGCCTCCGTACTCCGTTCGTCCTGAGCTTGTCGAAGGACCCATAGGGCCTAAAGGCGGAAACTCCGGACTTTGATAGATCGTGCCAAGCACCCTTCGACTCCGCTCAGGGTGAACGGAGATTTTACACGTCAAACTCACTTCAACCATGTACCAGGCCCAGGTGATAAGTCCAAACTTGTCACCGGGCTTCCGGCTGTATATGCTTGTCCGCTTTTTATTGAATACGTCAATAAATTTGTCACATTCCAAGCCAGACGATGTCTCTATAATACGATCTCTTGCCGCAGAGAACGGATGGCTGGCAACAGGAGCTTTTCATGCGCGTTATTCTGCTGGGTGCACCGGGCGCCGGTAAAGGGACTCAGGCTCAATTTATCATGGAAGAGTATGGTATTCCCCAGATCTCTACCGGGGATATGCTGCGGGCTGCGATCAAGAACGGCACTGAGCTGGGCAACAGGGTCAAGGCCGTCATGGATTCCGGGGCGCTGGTTTCTGACGACATCATCATTGCCCTGGTCAAAGAGCGTATTGCTGAGAGTGATTGCGCCAACGGTTTCCTGTTTGATGGCTTCCCACGCACCATTCCCCAGGCAGAAGCCCTGCGTGATGCCGGTGTTGCCATTGACCACGTTGTGGAAATCGCGGTTGATGATGAAGAAATCGTCAAGCGCATGAGTGGCCGTCGCGTGCACCCGGAAAGTGGTCGTACTTATCATGTGGTCTTTAATCCACCCAGAGAAGAGGGTAAGGATGATGTGACCGGTGAAGCCCTGGTGCAGCGCGCAGACGATGAAGAAGAGACGGTACGCAAGCGTCTGGGGGTCTACCATGATCAGACTGCGCCATTGGTTGAGTTCTATCAGCAAGTGGGTGGCGATACCCGTTACAGCCGCATTGAAGGTGTCGGCTCTGTTGATGAAATCAAACAGCAGGTGCTGGACGCGCTGAAGCCTGTTCTCGCCTGAGTGAGATAGTTGCCTGATGTTGTTGCCCGGGCAATAACTGTTGATCAAAACAAAAGTCGGGGGTGTGAGAAAGCGCCACCGGCTTTTTTGTAATGACTGAAAATACGGTTGTAATGAACTGCCGGTCTTATCAAAATAGTCGGCTGGCCATGTTGCTGACGCTCACCAAAACAGTAAAGACTCCCCATGAAACTGCTTGCTCTTGATACCGCAACGGAAGCCTGTTCTGTTGCCCTTAACCTTGATGGCGAAGTGATTGAACGATTTGAGCTGACTCCCCGCCGACACAGCCGTGATCTGCTGCCAATGGTTGAAGACGTTCTGGCTCAGGCCGGCTTAAGCCTTAAGCAGCTGGATGCCCTGGCCTTTGGCCGGGGGCCTGGGGCATTTACCGGCCTCAGGGTGGCGACCGCCATGGTTCAGGGGTTGGCGTTTGCGGTTGATCTGCCGGTGGTTCCGGTCTCGACGCTGGCTGCTCTGGCTCAGCAGGGGCTCAGGGAGCACAAGGCAGCAAAAGTGTTGAGTGCCATTGATGCCAGAATGGATGAGGTATACTGGGGTGCGTTTTCCGAGTCGGATGGCTTAATGGTGCCGGTTGCTGCGGAAATAGTGACCCTGCCAGAAAACGTTGTAGTACCGGTTATGGATGGGTACTGGTTCGGGATGGGCACTGGCTGGGCATTCAGACATCGACTGTCGGCCACCGTGGTTGATTGTCAGATTGAAGCCTGGCCCAGGGCCCATTATATAGCCCTGCTGGCTGCTGCCGACTTTAAACGGGGTAAAGGGCTGCCTGCGGAGCAGGCCATGCCGGTTTACCTTCGGGATAAGGTAGCTCTGAAAAAATCAGAACGTTAAGACAAGGACGGATCGTTATGGACACTCTACAGACCATTATCCTGGCGCTGATCCAGGGCATTACCGAATTTCTTCCAATCTCCAGCTCGGGTCACCTGATTTTGCCCGCCCAGCTGCTTGGCTGGACGGACCAGGGGCTGGCATTTGATGTCGCTGTGCACATTGGTACGCTGGCTGCCGTCATTGCCTATTTCTGGAAAGACCTCTTTGCCATTGCCCGTGACTGGCTGGGCTCTCTGGTGGGGAAGGGCGCTACCGTTAACAGCCGTCTTGGCTGGTATCTGATTTTTGCCACATTGCCCGCCGTGGTATTTGGTCTGGTCCTGAAAAAAATGGGTCTGGATGAGGCGATGCGGACCGTTGCGGTTATTGCCGGTACCACCCTGATTTTTGGTGCCCTGCTGGGTTGGGCAGATCTGCAAGGCAAACGTATTCAACCCCTGGAGCAGATGTCTTTCAGGCAGGCGATGCTGATTGGCCTTGCCCAGGCACTGGCGCTGATCCCGGGCACATCCCGTTCTGGTATTACCATGACGGCCGCGTTAATGATGGGCTTTACCCGTGATGCGGCTGCCCGATTCTCGTTCCTGCTGTCCATTCCTGTGATTCTGGGGGCGGGTAGCCTGTTGATGCTGGATCTGGCAGAAAGCACGGTGCCGGTGGACTGGCCGACACTGTCCCTTGGAACCCTGGTGTCGGCTGTCAGTGCCTGGCTCTGTGTGCATTTCTTCCTGGCATTTATCAACCGTATCGGGCTTATGCCATTTGTTATCTATCGGATGGTTCTGGGTGTGGTGCTGCTTGGGTTTGTATTCTTCTAGAAGGGAATAATGATCGGCTGAGAACCAGCCGATCATTTAACTGCCGGTTTCAGACACCTTTGATTCTATCGTAAGTCTTGTAGAGAATCGCTTCTTCCTTGGTGATTCGCTTGCTCAATGCCTTGATGATGTTGTTGCAGTCCTGCTGAAAGTTTTCGTTGGTATTATCACCATTTTCATACAGGGCGAAAAAAACCATCACGTCGGCAGAAATCTTATCCATATCCAGCGCATAGTCAGTCAGGGTAGACTTCAGGCTGTCATCGTTCTCAGCGGCTTCCCGCAATACCGGATACAGGTACTTATCTTCTTTGTTTAAGTGGGCCAGCAGCATTTTTTTTGCGGAAAGTATCAAATTTCGACCTTGCTGGTTGTCAACACCCACTTCACGTGCTTGTAAAAGCAGGTCACTGATTTGCACGTGTTCACTTTTGAATTCCCGGATTAACTGAGACATTTGTGTTCACTCCCTGAACATAACGGTTTCTAATATTTTAGGACGATATTACTACATTCGTCTCAAACCGTTAATTATTAACCGTTTTGAGTGGCTGGCCCACCTTCAGGCTCTGCTTCGACCTCTATTGCCCGGGCAGCCCACTGGCCATTGATAAACAAAGGCATTGTTTATTTTTTGTCTTTTTGGGCAGTTTTTACCCTGCAAAATCCCCCTTTGTGTCAAAAATCCTCTGCTATTCTTGTTTGGTGTGAAAAATCATTGGGGCTCAAATGAGTACGATCTTTTTAGAAATTACGACCTTCATTTGGGAATATTTACTGATCTATCTGCTGCTGAGTGCTGGTGTTTACTTCACTGTCAGAAGCCGATTTGTCCAGTTTCGTTATTTTTTTCACGCATGGAAGCTGACGCTGGGGTCTCGAAAGACATCAGGTAATGAAATCTCTTCTTTTCAGGCCCTTTGTACCAGCCTGGCTTCACACGTGGGTACTGGTAACCTGGCCGGGGTTGCCATTGCTATCTTTATCGGTGGCCCCGGTGCGGTGTTCTGGATGTGGATCGTTGCCCTGCTGGGAATGGCCTCCAGTTTTGTAGAGAACACGCTGGCGCAGCTCTATAAGACCAACAATAAAGATGGAACTTTTCGTGGTGGCCCTGCTTACTATATAGAGAAGGCACTTGGCCTGCGCTGGCTGGGTATTTTATTTTCAGTTCTCTTGTTAACGACCTTCGGGTTTGTCTTCAATGCGGTCCATGCTAACTCGGTATCCCAGGCGGTTTCCGGTCATATGGCGATAAGTCCGGTATTGGTCGGCCTGGTCATTGCCGGTGTGACCGCTGTGATTATTTTCAGAGGGATCCACTCGATTGTTCATTTTGCAGAGTTAGTGGTTCCGGTAATGGCACTGGCTTATCTGCTGATTGCTTTTGGTGTTGTCGCTTTTCATTTGAATGAAATGCCTGCCGTTATCACGTTGATTTTTGACAGTGCATTTGGTCTGCATTCAGCCGCAGGTGGTGCTATTGGTTATTCCGTAGCACAGGCCATGATGCAAGGAATCAAGCGAGGCCTGTTTTCCAATGAGGCTGGTATGGGCAGTGGTCCCAATGCTGCTGCAACTGCGACACCCAAACCAAACCATCCGGCGGCTCAGGGCATTGTGTCGATGATCAGCGTGTTTATCGATACCATTGTGATCTGTACAGCGACCGCAGCCATTGTGCTGCTATCCGACCAGCTGGGATCAGGCGGTACCTTCAATGGTATCCAGCTGACTCAGGCTGCGCTCGCTGGTATTGTCGGTGGCTGGGGGCAGTGGTTTATTTCCATTGCTGTCATCTTTTTTGGTTTTACATCGGTGATTGCCAATTATTACTATGGTGAGTCAAATCTTCTGTTTATCCGTAACAGTCCCCGTTTATTGCAGGTTTATCGATCTGTTGTCGTATTTTTGGTCTTTCTTGGTTCAATCGCATCCCTCGAGATGGTATGGATGGTTGCTGACCTTGCCATGGGGCTGATGGCACTGATTAATCTTGTGATCATCCTGTTGCTCAGTGGCCCGGTTATGCGGGTATTGAGGGATTACGATTTACAGTCAGGATCCGGCCGATCCCCTGAGTTTAACCGCATTCGTTTTCCTTTTCTGGATCGAACGATTGATAAGGATGTCTGGGTTCATAAACCTGAATCTGAGGACTCACTCGAACGCATTGGTAATGCCAATTTTCAGGAGACGAAGTCCTGTTAGCAAAAGTTGAAACGTTGATGTTGGTTGATCTTTATCAGGTATTGCTTATTTGAGGAATGTTGTTGACAAGGTAGTCTTTTACATTGCCTCGTGTTATCTGAAATTAAACAATGAAAGATTATTATCAATAGTGTCATTTAATTGATAATTGGTGTGTTCATTATTTGTTTCCTGATGAAAAAGCCTGTTTTGTAGTTTGCTATTTTGAAATGGTGGGGCTTCCTGATTGTTTAAGAAATGTTTTATTTTACCGTAAGGGTATTCTAAATTTTTGTTCAGGCTTTCAATTGCATCAGTTGTTATTTGTACGTGTTGGTGATCGTTTTATGCGTATTTTTGTGGTTTGTTATTTGGCCTGAATTGGACATAGGATGTGTTGTTGTTAAAGGGTTCCAGGAAGTTTTTAAAGGATTTCCATTGTTTGATTGGTAGGTGTTTATACTTATCATCCAAGGTTTATTCCCTAATGTTATAAATCTTAATTTGAAATAAAAATCGAGAATACACAATGCGCCGGAAATTTTATGAATAACTTAATAGACTCCATCAATGGTCTGCTTTGGGGCAGCATTCTTATGTACCTGCTTATGGGGGCAGGTCTGCTTTTCACGGTAAAAACCCGCTTTGTTCAAATTCGCCGGTTTACTCTGGCAATGAAAACCATGCTGGGCAGCCGTGCGACTGATTGTTCTACTCATGTCTCTCCGTTTCAGGCGTTTTGTACAAGTCTTGCTGCACGGATAGGTACTGGCAACATAGCGGGTGTCGCGGTTGCCATCACTATGGGTGGGCCTGGTGCTGTTTTCTGGATGTGGCTGATTGCGGTTCTGGGTATGTCCACCAGTCTTGCCGAGAATATTCTTGCCCAGCTTTATAAGACCAATAACGGTGATGGTACTTATCGAGGTGGCCCGGCTTATTACATTGAGAAAGCCCTTGGGCAGCGCTGGCTGGGTATTATCTTCTCCATCTCCCTGATTATTGCGTTTGGCTTTGCCTTTAACAGTGTGCAGTCTAACTCCATTGCAGCAGCATTCAGTGGCTACGAAATTCCAACGGAAGCTATTGGTATGGGGCTGGCAATGGTGAGTGCCCTGGTCATCTTCGGTGGTATTCGCTCCATTGCCAAAGTGGCAGAGATGGTCGTCCCGATCATGGCTTTTGGCTATCTGGGTGTGGCCCTGGTGGTGGTATTTATGAATATCACAGAGCTGCCGGCGGTCTTCAGCCTGATTATCAAGAGCGCTTTTGGTCTTGATAGTGCTGTCGGTGGTGGAGCGGGTTACGCGGTATCCCAGGCGATGCAGCAGGGCATCAAGCGTGGTTTGTTCTCCAATGAAGCGGGTATGGGTAGTGCCCCTAACGCAGCGGCAACCGCACACTCGAATCATCCTGCCAACCAGGGCATGATGGGGATGCTGGGTGTATTTATGGATACGATCATTGTCTGTACTGCGACCGCTTCTATTATCCTGATGTCCGGCGTAATGGACGGTTCTGGTGTAACAGGTATCGAGTTGACGCAGCTGGCTCTGGAAAGCCAGGTGGGGCCGGTCGGTAAGCACATGGTAGCTGCGGCTATTCTGTTGTTTGCTTTCAGTTCGATCATTGCCAATTACTACTATGGTGAATCAAACCTGCGCTTTATCATGGACAAGAATTGGCTGGTAAACGTTTACCGTATTGCTGTACTGGGTATGGTGATCTGGGGGGCAAGCAGCAGCCTGCCAACAGTGTGGGCTTTTGCTGATGCTTCCATGGGGATCATGGCACTGATTAACCTGACGGCTATTCTGATGCTTTCTGGTATTGTTGTTCAGGTTCTGAAGGACTTCGATGATCAGGTGGCATCCGGTGTGACACCGGTATTCAATCGTCGCAAGTTCCCATTCCTTGATAAAACCATGGACGCAGACGTATGGACCGAGCACAGCTCAGGTCCGGTTGAAAACTCTGAGAAGGCAAAAGTTAAACGCACTGCGGCACCAGACGTTTAATTCTGACTTGGCTGAAATCAGTGAAGGCCACTTTTTCAGTGGCCTTTTTTTATCCTAAGGAGTTGTCTGGAAATAACTTCCCTATTTTCATTGCCTGACTCCGTTCGGACTGAGTGCAAGCTTGTCGAAGTTCGGTGGCACGACCCTTCGATACTTCGACAATCTTAGCACTCAAGGTGAACGGAAATCGGGAACTTATTAAAAGACAATTCCTAAATACCGCCGTTTGACCTTCGTTTGACCTTCAAATGATTATCAGGTTCAAAATTTCAGGATCAAGACTGAACGATCCTGATTGTGGGGGAGACACGGCAAAAGTTGAAAACTGTCGCTTCATAAAATTATGCAAGATGATTGTTGTTCAACTGACTTTTCTTCCACTTCAGTCGAATATAAAAATCGTCTCTTTCAGCCAACCAGCCGCCACGTTCAAAGTCCCTGCCAACCTCATCTGCACAGATCGCCTGGCGATTTAATGGCAGGCCGTTCAGGCAGCATTCCGCTTTGAAACGCACCAGCGCCAGCATTGCTTTCGCTGCCGTATAATCCTTGACCACATCATCCGGTGTGATCTCTTGGCCAGTCAACGGCGGTTGCCTCAGGCAACATGCCGCTTTGAAGTGCGCCATCTCAAGTTTGCCTCTCGCGCTATTCGGAAAAGCACTAAGCACATCGCCCGTTCTGAGCTGTTGGCCTCTGAACGGCATACGCCTCAGGCAACATTGCCCTATGAAGCGCGCTATCTCCAGTTGGCTTCCCGGACTATTCTGGAAAGCCCTGGTCACCATGTGTGGTAAGACCGGATTACCCAATGGCAGGCCTCTTAAGCAACATCCCTGCTTAAAGAACGCTATCTCCAGTTTGCCTTCCGGGCTATCCGGGAAAGTCTCAAGCACCTCTTTCAGTGAGATCCGCCGGCCGTGAGGCGGCGGTTCCCTCAGGTAACACTGTGCCTTGAAGATGGCCATCTCAAGTTTGCCTTCCGGACTATCCGGGAAAGCCTCGATCACAGCTTCCGGTGAAACCTGCCGACCATGCAGCAGCAGTTCCTTCAGGCAACATTGAGCTTTGAAGAGCGCCATCTCAAGTCTGCCTTTCGGAGTATTCGGGAAAGCTTCGACCACAGCTTCCGTTGAGACCTTCTGGCCATGCAGCGGCATTTTTTTCAGGCAACAACGCGCTTTGAAGAACGCTAACCTCTCTTTGCCTTCCGTGCTATCCGGGAACGCCTCGACCACAGCTTCCGTTGAGACCTTCTGGCCATTCAGCGGCATGCCCCTGATGCAACAATTCGCTTTGAAGCGCGCTATCCCCAGTTTGCTTTCCGGCCTGTCCGGGAAAGCATTAACCACTTCATCTGGTGTGAGCTGAAGGTCATTCCATAGCAGGCCCCTCAGGTAACATTTCGCTTTGTTGTCCGCTCTTTCAAAAAGCAACAATGACATGCTTTTATCGCTGACCAACATTTTTTTAATAACATAGTCTGATCGAAGGCACGACACATGACGTGTATGAGTCGCACTGAAATGAACAAAATCAAAAAAAGATAAATTACTGGCAATGAGAACCAGTAGTTCATCAGGAAGTTTGTTCAAATAACAGCTATCAGGTTGGCAATGTACTTCTTTTACGGTTCTGATACCAAAAAACGCAAATGGAATTGACGAGTCAGGGGTTTGGGGATCAAGAATGTACGACTGTACTCGGGGTGATACAGCAGGGGCTGGAAACATAATATAGATCCTTGTTCACCTTTTTTTCTATGAGCCCGGAGTCTGAAAAAAGTTCCACTCATGACCGGCTTGATCCAGCCCTGAAACGTTTCAAGGCAGGGCTGGATCAAGCCGGTTGTGGATGGTTCGGATAAATAACCGGGCATCTGTAAGCTCAAGATCTGCAAGGGACAACGCCAGGTGGTTTTTGCTGCCATCGGTTATCAATCGCAGGCCGTCAAAGTTCAGCTCACCAAGCGTGCTTGGGATCCGCAGTCGAATCAGGCCATTGTGCCTGAATTCAATCGTTGACAAATCAGGGTTGAATTCAAGTGTGTCAGCGGAGCCTGCTATCAGCAGAGGCTTGAGCAGAGTTTCCAGCGTGCTATCAACCGGCTCCGCATGTTCTTTCGCAAGCAGTGGGTAAACCGGAGTGAGCAGAGCCATTGACAGGGAGGCGGATAAACGCAGCTGGCTCTGGCTGGAAAGTGCCCTGCGCAGTTGCCATCGTGACAGCATGCGCTGTTCTATCAGGTACTCTCCAAGCAGCTGCTCATGGCTTGCTGACTGGTGAATGGCGGCATCAAGCTGCTCTGGAGAGATATATCCTTTTTTTATCAGGATCTGGCCCAGCATTGAGTTGTGGTAAACTGCCTGCCGTTTTTGTTCTTCCATCATTAAAGTCCATGATCTTGCCGGGGCATTGCTTTCAATATCGGCCAACGGGATAATGGTTTGATCATTGCGGATGGTCGAAAGCGGTTGGTCAAACCAGTGCGAAAATCGTTTTCGCCAACTATTCTCGTCATGGCTCGTTGATAACGTGCCATGAATGTTTTCTTCAACAGGCTCATTCATGTCAAAAAATACCGTGGATACTGAGAGCTTTGCCTTTGAGCAGTCTTTGGTGGAGCTGGAGACATTGGTCCAGAAAATGGAGTCCGGCGACTTGAGCCTGGAAGAATCTCTGAAAGCCTTTGAACAGGGCATTAAACTGACCCGTGGCTGCCAGAAAGCATTGACCGATGCCGAGCAGAAAGTTCAGCAGCTGCTTGTGCAAAATGGTGAACTGACCACAGAGCCATTTGCTGCTGACGGTGCAGAGCCTTCAGCAGATAGAGGGCTGTGAAGATGGCAAGCCCTGTGCCGCTTTCAAAATTTATCGAGCAGTGTCGTTTACAGGTGGATCAGGCGCTCACTGAAGTCCTGCCTGATGACAGTAAGGTCAGCCCCCTGCTGCTGGAAGCGATGCGATACAGTGTTTTTAATGGTGGCAAAAGAGTGCGACCAACGCTGGTCTATGCTGCCTGTCATGCTTTGGGTGGGGATGTTAAGCAGGCCAACCCTGCCGCCTGTGCTGTGGAATTAATCCATGCCTACTCACTGGTTCATGATGATTTGCCGGCAATGGATGATGATGACCTGCGCAGGGGCAAGCCAACCTGTCACAAGGCATACGATGAGGCAACTGCGATTCTGGTAGGCGATACGCTGCAGAGTCAGGCCTTTGAGGTGTTGGGCAATGCCCGTTTATGTCCTGATTCAACCCTGACTGACAGTGTTCGATTGCAGCTGGTGACGATCCTCAGCCAGGCGTCAGGACTGGCTGGCATGGCGGGTGGTCAGGCGATGGACCAATGCGCCGCCGGGACGGAGCTGAGCCAGCAGCAGCTTGAGTTGATGCATACCCATAAAACCGGTGCTCTGATTCGGGCCAGTGTCCGTATGGGAGCATTGTGTGCCAGGCCGTTACAGGGCGAGGAGTTGCAGTCACTGGAACATTATGCAAGAGCCATCGGTCTTGCCTTCCAGGTTCGGGACGATATTCTGGACGTTATTGCTGATACGGAGACGCTGGGCAAGCTTCAGGGAGCAGATATGGCTCTGGACAAACCAACGTATGTTTCCCTGATGGGGCTGGAGGCAGCGAAAGCTTATGCCAGAGAGCTTCACCATGCTGCGATCAGCGCCCTTTCCGGATTCGACCATCGTGCTGATTTTCTTCGCCAGATTGCCGATTACATCATTCGAAGAAGCTATTAGTGTTGTAGGTGGCTTCAGGAATCCAACCTATCTGATTTGTCAATTCTACGGGCTAGGCTGCACAACAAGATTGTGCGATGCTATTCCAGTCAGGTTGGGTGTACAATGCCAGCCAGCGGATCATCCCAGACGTTATTACGAGCACATGTTTCACGAGATACCCAAGACACTGCCTGATACTCCTTTACTGGATCAGGTAAATAATCCGGAACAGCTTCGCGCACTTGAAGAATCCCGTCTGCCACAACTGGCCCGGGAGCTGCGGGAGTTTTTATTGTATTCCGTTGGGCGGACAGGGGGGCATTTTGGTGCCGGGCTTGGTGTAGTGGAGCTGACCATTGCGCTGCACTATATGTTTAACACTCCGGAAGATCGTTTGGTCTGGGATGTGGGTCACCAGGCTTATCCGCATAAAATTCTGACGGGGCGCAGGGACAGAATGTCATCCCTGAGACAAAAGGATGGCCTCGCCGCTTTCCCGAAAAGAGATGAAAGTGAGTTCGATACGTTTGGTGTCGGGCATTCCAGTACGTCTATCAGTGCGGCGCTTGGCATGGCCATTGCCGCCCGGGCTAAAGGTGAAAAGAGGCGCGCTGTTGCAGTGATTGGCGATGGCTCCATGACGGCGGGTATGGCCTATGAAGCCATGAATCACGCAGCGGATGTAAAGGCCAATATGCTGGTGATTCTTAATGATAACGATATGTCCATTTCCAGAAGTGTTGGCGGGCTCTCCAACTATCTGGCCAAAATACTTGCCAGCCGGACTTACCACCATATTCGTGAAGGCAGTAAAAAGGTTCTGAATGTTATTCCCCATGCCTGGGAGCTGGCAAGACGAACCGAAGAACACGTCAAGGGAATGGTGGTTCCCGGAACGTTGTTTGAAGAGATGGGGTTCAACTATATCGGCCCTATTGATGGTCATGACCTGCCCATGCTGGTTCATACCCTGAGAAATATGAGAGACCTGGAGGGCCCTCAGTTTTTGCATGTGGTGACTCAGAAGGGGAAAGGGTTTAATCCGGCCGAGCAGGATCCGATTGGTTACCATGCCATTACCAAGCTGGAGCCACAGGCAACAGAGAATCTGAAGACGGTTGCCCCCAGAAAGCCCAAATACGCCAATGTTTTTGGACAGTGGTTGTATGATATGGCCGCAGCGGATGAGCGGTTGATGGGTATTACGCCGGCAATGAAAGAAGGCTCTGACCTGATTCGTTTTGCGGATCACTTTCCGGAGCGTTACTTCGATGCGGCGATTGCTGAACAGCACTGTGTCACCCTGGCGGCAGGCATGGCCTGTGAAGGCCTCAAGCCCGTTGTTGCGATCTACTCGACATTCCTGCAGCGTGCTTATGATCAGCTGATTCATGATGTCGCAGTGCAGAATCTGGATGTGCTGTTTGCCATCGATCGTGCCGGCATGGTGGGGGAAGATGGCCCAACCCACGGTGGCTGCTACGACATTGCCTATCTGCGTTGTATCCCCGATATGCTGGTGATGACGCCGGGTGATGAAAATGAAACCCGGCAGCTGTTGTCTACAGGTTTTCTTTATAAAGGGCCGGCATCGGTTCGTTATCCCCGGGGAACAGGACCAGGTGCTGAGATTTGCCTTGATCTTGCGCCTTTGCCTGTTGGTAAGGGGGAAATTCGTCGTAAAGGAAGCCGGGTAGCGCTGCTGGTGTTTGGCACCTTACTGGGGAATGCCCTGGCAGCTGCTGAGTCGCTGGATGCCACGGTTGCCAATATGCGGTTTGTTAAACCTCTGGATGAAGCGCTGGTCAAAGAGCTTGCTGCTAACCATGAGTTGTTGGTGACCCTGGAAGAAGGGTGTATTGCCGGTGGTGCGGGCTCAGGCGTGATGGAATATCTGCAGAAGCAGGAAATTACTGTGCCGGTGCTGAACCTTGGTATTCCTGATACTTACATTGAAGCGGCGAGCCATAAGGAGCAGTTGGCTCAGTGCGGGCTGGATCAGGAGGGCATTATTCGTTCGGTTCGTGACCGGATGGAGCGGATAGAGCGGAAGTCATTTCACCTTGGCAAAACGGCTACTCCGGCTTAGGAGCTGTCCTGAAATAATTTCCACATTTCTGGGTTTCAAAACTACGTTCGTCCTGAGCCTGTCGAAGGGCGTGAACTCCGGCCTCATGTATTGTGCCAATCACCCTTCGACAAGCTTGTATGTTTAACCTGTCTCTGATTACTTGTATAAGTGCAGAGACGGGGTGAGGGGCATCGACTGCTTACTGCCTTCAGGACAGACTGACTCAGGATGAACGGAGATCGAGTTCAAAATGTGGAAATTATTTCGGGGCATTCCTTAGGGGGGTTACCCTGAACAACTGTCTTTCACACGACAAAGTCGAGATGAAAAAAAGGGAGCCAGCTGGCTCCCTTTTTGATGTTATTGGATTTGTTCAGGCCATGTTATACATGTGCCCCAGCTTCCACACTTTAGTGGCCAGATAACGCTCGTTGTGAGGGTTTTGACCGGTCTGGTGCGGGATTCTTTCGGCAACCTGAATGCCCAGGTTGGTAAGGGATTCAACTTTGCGTGGATTGTTGGTCATCAGTTTCAGGCTGGAAACGCCAAGATGATCAAGCATGGTTTTGCACATGTCATACTTGCGCATATCCGGCTCAAAACCCAGTTCTTCGTTTGCCTGAACCGTATCCATGCCGCTGTCCTGAAGGTGATAGGCGCGAACCTTGTTCAGCAGACCAATGCCACGGCCTTCCTGGCGGAGATAAAGCAATACTCCCCGGCCTTCTTCAGCAATGCGCTCCAGGGCCGCCTGAAGCTGCGGGCCGCAGTCGCAGCGCATGCTGAACAGTGCATCACCCGTCAGACATTCGGAATGAACCCTGGCAAGTACCGGTCCCCCCTGACTGACATTCCCCATGGTTAATGCCAGATGCTCCTTGCCCGTACCACTGTCTTCGAAGCCATACATGATGAATTCGCCATAGGGCGTGGGTAAGCGAGACTCTGCAACAAAACTAACAGACACTCACTGCTCCTTATGTAGTTCGTGACCGGATTGTATCAGTCTGTGAGGCGTCAGGCGAGTATGGTAATAAGGCAGAAAAATAGAGAGAACTACCGGCTGACCCGGAACAATGGGTTAGTAATTTGCCTCAATCTGCATGACTCCACGATGCTCTGACAGTTTGACGTGTTTAAGAAAGCTCATGCCCAGTAATACGATATCAGGGTAGGAGCCTTCGATAACGGTTGCTTCTACGTGATTTACCCGAATGTTGCCTAGAATCACGCTCGATAAATTTACCTGGTAACCATCAACAAGATCGCTGGCGGTTGCTACTTTAATTGGGTTTCCTGCCTGATAATCGATGCCCAGACGTTTGGCGTCCAGTGAGTTAATGGCTAAAACATTAGCACCAGTGTCCACCAGAACATCAATGGCGCGGTCATTAATCCGTCCCCGGGTGATGTATTGTCCCCGGTTATTTCGGGATATTTTGATGATGGCTTGCTCAGGCTGTTGAATGCCACCGTTCATATCCCGGCTCATCTGGTAGGTTGCAGCTTTGCCATTGACTTCCAGGGTGGCACTGGTGCTGGTCGCTTTCAGCAGTTTTACGCCTGCCACCGATTTTCCATCTGTAGCCAGTAAATGCCGCTGACCGTCGATGATAACCAGTGCTTTATTGGAAAAAAGACCAACAACGTTGATATTGCTGGCATAGCTGTGGGTGCTTATGGCCAGGGCCAGAAGAAAGGTTGACAGTCTCATGATGTATTCTTTTCTTATACTTATTGCTTTTGATGATATCAGAGGCTTAAGCCAGGTTAACAATCTCTATGTAGGGTTATGTGAGAACTTCCTTCAGATAGACATAGTGAATGGCCTGCAGGCATAAAAATGCAAAGACGCCTGCCACCAGGTCATCAACCATAATGCCCATACCGCCGTGAACTTTTTTATCCAGCCAGCTGATCGGCCAGGGCTTCCAGATATCAAACAGCCTGAACAGGACAAAGCCCAGAAGAATCCAGGGCCATCCTGCCGGGGCAGCAATCATGGTTATCCAGAAGCCGCAGAATTCATCCCAGACGATCGCTGGATGGTCATGCACCCCCAGATCTTTTGCGGTCCGCCCGCAGAGCCAGAAACCCACCACGGAAGCGACAACTATAACCCCAAGGTATGTCCAGAGACTTAATCCCTGCAGTAGCAGGTAAAAGAACACGGCGGCAATGGTGCCGAAGGTACCGGGCGCTTTAGGAGCCAGCCCGCTGCCGCAGCCAAAGGCAAGAAAGTGAACAGGATTTTTCCAGCAGGTTTCTCTTGGTGCTATGCCTTGTCTGGTAGAGAGCGTCATGGGCTTTATATTCTTTCAGAAATCAAAAATGAGTGTAGGCTTTTTTGCTGAGCAGGTTGCCCTGTGGGTCTCTGATTATTCCAGACTCATCATTAATCTGGCCAATACAGGTAATGCGACAGCCATCTGAGAGTTTTGCTGGCAGCGTCTGAGCCAGGTGGCGGGGAATCGTGAAACAGAGTTCGTAATCGTCACCACCGGTCATGGCCAGGGTGAGGGCGGTATCCTGGTCATGGCAACGGCCAAGGGCCGCAGACCTGGGAACCAGATCGGGCTCGATTTCTGCGCCCACGTTGCTGGCTTCGAGGATATGGCCAAGATCACCCAGCAGCCCATCGGAAATATCCAGGGCCGAGGTAGCACCTGCCTGGCGCAGCCATTGCCCGGCGAATAGACGGGGGGATGGATACCAATAGCGATGTAACAGGTATTTCAGGCTTTCATCACCGCAGGTTTCCGGTGTCTCGCCGCTCAACACAGAAGGCAGAGCCCCGGCTGCATCACCCAGGGTGCCGGTAATACAGATAAGATCACCGGGCCGGGCACCACTGCGTAACAGGGCCTGTCCTTTGGGGACCAGCCCCTGGACCTGTAGCGAGAGGGTCAGTGGTCCTTTTGTGGTATCTCCACCAATCAGCGGGATTTTAAATCGCTGGGCAAGCTGGGCAAGACCTTCAGAGAACTCTTTCAGCCAGAGCTCGGAAACTCTGGGCAGGGTCAGGCCGAGGGTAAAACTGTGCGGATCTGCCCCCATGGCGGCAAGATCACTGAGGCTGACGGCCAGGGCACGGTAACCAAGGGCGAAAGGATCGCACTCACCGGGAAAGTGAACCCCTTCCACCAGAGTGTCCAGTGACTGGGCAAGCTGCATATCCGGGGGGATGTCAAAGAGCGCACAGTCATCACCAATGCCAAGAATGCTGCTGGTATATTGCCCTTGAATCTGTGCGATCTCAGGGCGAGCAAAATAGCGTTTGATCAGCTCGAATTCACCCATTACACCAGTGGCCATAAATCCCCGTTACATGGTCAAGTCGTCTTCTGTGCCTGACATCCGTCACGGCGTAAGCAGCTTATAATCAGCCTATTTTTTCCGGTAGGCTTGCACTTCCTCAGAACGCAGGCGTGGTGCCAGCTTGTCGAGGATGCCGTTAATATAGCGATGGGAGTCCTGGGCACCAAAGCGCTTGACCAGTTCAATGGCTTCATTGATCACCACCCGGTAAGGAACATCCTTCCGGTTGATCAGTTCAAAGCAGCCGATGCGCAGGGCTGACAGCTCCACCGGGTCAAGCTGGCTCAATGGGCGGTCCAGTACGGCGGTCATCGCTTCATCAAGCTGGTTGGTTTGATTGGGCACACCATGAATGATGGCACTGAAATAGTCGGCATCCACTTTGCTGAAATCGTTGTCCGTGCGGAATTGCGCTTCAATCTGGTTCAGTGGTGATTTGGCAATTTGCCACTGATACAGTGCCTGAAGGGCCAGCTGTCGTGCTCTTCTGCGAGCCGACGGGTTAAGCCGGTCTGCGCTCTTCTTTTGAACGGGGTTGCCTTGTGGGTTATTCATTGGCGAGGTGCTCACCTCAAGCCTCCAGATTCTATAAAAGGGATATCATTTGAAAGGCACAGGCCTTTCCGCCCTTGCTGCCAGATTTTGTCGGCCACCAGGTTTGTTACCGTCAGAGCATCAAGGGGAAGCACTTCATCTTCCAGATTAACCTGAGACGGCTTTTAAACACATTCGTTAGCAACGCAATCAAAGTGCGGTGTACCACCAGAAGGTGAACCAACCAAATAGTAATAGCAAAGGCAACTTCTGTATTAAATACAGATGAACGATATCCGATCAGTTTACATGATCGGGTAACGTTCATTGTGATTTTTTTACGCTATTGAGGGGCTATTTCCTTCGGATGAGTTACTCACCAAATGGCAGATACTCCACAACTTCCAGGTCAAACCCGGAAAGAGCCGCAAAGCGGATGGGCGAGCTTAACAGGCGCATCTTGCCAACGCCCAGGTCGCGCAAAATCTGTGAGCCGGTGCCAATGGCCTGGTAGGCTCTGGACATCCCATCGGAAGACGAACGCTCATTGGCATCAACAAAGCGCTCCAAGGCCATTCCCAAGTCCTGGTGGCTGCCGGAATCCAGCAGTACCACAACCCCGCAGCCTTCTTCGGCGACCCTGGCCATGGCTTTATGCAGAGACCAGCTGGTGCGGGTAGCGTCACTGTGGGCTGCCAGCAGGTCACGGAACGGTTCCATGGCATGAACACGAACCATGGTTGGTGAGTCCGGCGTGATATAGCCTTTGCTGAGCGCCAGGTGTTTGCAGTCGCTGATGCTGTCCTGGTAAACCGAAAGATCAAACTGGCCAAAGTCGGTATTAATGACCCGTTGCTCAACCTTTTCTACGGTTTTTTCATGGACAATCCGGTAGTGGATCAGGTCGGCAATAGTACCGATTCTCAGGTCGTGCTTTTCTGCAAACGCTTCCAGGTCAGGGCGACGGGCCATTGAGCCATCTTCATTCATGATCTCAATAATGGCGGCTGCCGGTGTCAGTCCTGCCAGACGGGCAAGATCACAACCGGCTTCGGTGTGGCCAGCGCGGCTCAATACCCCGCCGGGTCTGGCACGAAGTGGGAAAATATGACCTGGCTGGACAATGTCGGCCGGGCGTGAAAGTGGGTCAACCGCCGTTAAAATGGTTCTGGCCCGGTCCTGAGCGGAAATACCCGTGGTCACCCCTTCTGCCGCTTCAATGGATACGGTGAATGGTGTGCCATAGCCAGACTGGTTGTCCGAAACCCCCACCATTGGTGGAAGGCCAAGGAAATCACAACGATCGCCGGTCAGTGTCAGGCACAGCAGCCCCCTGGCCTCACGGGTCATAAAGTTAACAATTTCCGGGGTGATTTTCTCCGCAGCGATGATCAGATCACCTTCGTTTTCACGGTCTTCATCATCCATCAGTATGACCGGCTTACCGAGGCGAATGTCCTCTAGAAGTTCTTCGATGGAGTTCAGCTGCATAATGTCCCTCTGATAACCGGTGGTTTCCGGTACGATTTCTTATCAGCTATAAGCGAAAAAATGTGTGGCGGCTATTTTACTCTTTTCGTCAGGGGTTAAAAGCGGTTTGTGGGGAATCTGTGCTTTGTTGTGATTTGCCTGTAATGTTTCTGGACGTATTAATGCTGTTTATCTGGCTGGTCACTATTCAATGGAATGATAAAGGGACTAATTATAATGTTTGGAAATGCATCGGATGTATTAAAGTCTTCTGCTGACGTTCTTGAAAATTGGAACAGTGAAGGTAACCACAGCCGCTGGCGATCCCTGGATATGCAAAAGGTGAATACGTCAGATGGACGACTGGTTTATAAGCTGGAGGTCAAGGAAGGTTTTTTTTCTTATCTGGTCAATCATGTCAAATGTTTCCTCCTCGCACCCCATTACAGGAAAACCATGGAGGAAGCGCTCCAGGCACCCACCATAGAGAAAAGCATAAAGGAGCGGTATGTTGCAGGGGTTAACAAGGGGGGGGTGCCCTTTGTGAGTCACATACCATATCAGCAATCATTGCCAGCAATCGAGGGTGGCCAGAATGCAAATCGTCAGACAACCGGATCGACAGAGTCAGGCGATGATTCAGGTTATGAAACGGCCAGTAATCTGAGTGACATTCCTGACCCATTGGATGTAGATGACACGGAGCGTGTATATAGGCTTCCTGATGAAGCGCAGGATGAAGGTTATTCTGAGAGCCCTGTGAGCCATAACCATGCTGACGTATTTAATGATGATCTCCAGCAAGCAATAGAGCAGAGCATGGTGACTGAGGTCACGGATCAGTTGAGACGTGCTGACCGAGACCGGGAGGCCAGTGAGCTGTCAGAAGCTATACGTCGTAGCCTGGCTACTGCAACTGATGAGAATGATCCCGCTTTGGCCCGGGCGTTAGCGCTCAGCAGAAAGTCGCAGATACAGGATGAGCAAATGCGTAGTGACAGAGAGCGAGCAGATGTGGCAAAGGCTATTCAGCGTAGCCTGGACTCAGGCACTTCAAAGATTACTGAAAGTGATCCCGCTATGACGCAGGGTCTCGCTTCAAGTAAAGAATCGGACGCCGTTCGACGAGCAAAAGCTATCCGGAAAGAGCGAAAGGCGGCAGCCATACTCGAGAAATACCACCGGAAGTTTGTTAAGACGGTTCGCGATGGCAATTGTTTTTATGATGGTATGTCCAAAATTAGACGTGATGCCAGCATCACGGAATTAAGACAAAAATCCTACGATGAGGGAAAAAGGTGCCTGGATGGTAATGGTAAGCTGGAGTTTCACCCGGCACTCACTTCTTTATTTAAAAAACAAATTGAAAATTTAAAGGAGTCTTATAATTATGCCAAACAGATTGATCTTCGTCTGATGGTGTGTACACAAAATTGCAGGATCATTGTTTGCGATCTTGATGAAACGGTAATCAACGTTCTTGGCTCTAAAGGTGAGCTTGAAGAGTATCCAAAAAAAACATTGTCTGAAGTCATGGGGCAATACCCTGAGGCAGAATTATTTGTGTACGATGAAGAAGGCAAGCACTACATGACAGGCGAGAGATAGCTGTGTTGTGACGGCAGGCTTGCTTTTCATCTTTTGTTGGGAGCAGCTCATCAAGACAATGGTCGCGCTGTGATTTTCCAGTCATTACCTATTGCCCGGATATCCTTGATGACCAGCTCTTTTTTTTCAGACATGCTTTGCAGTGGTATGTTCAATAGGGGTCTTGCTGCTGAGCCCATCAGAATCGGAGCCATGAATACCACCAGCTCATCAATCAGGTTTTCAGCCATCATACTGCCAGCCAGTTGAGCGCCGGTTTCCAGTAGCACCTCGTTACACTCCCTGCGTCCCAGTTCTGCTAACACTGCCGGGAGGTTTACTCTGCCAGCCGTTTGGTCTTCGGCATTATCTAAAACCAGCACTTCTGCACCCGCTTGCTCCAGCTGGGCTTTTTTCTCAGGGCAGCATGGTGAGGTGGTAACGATCAGGCAATGCCCGGGGCCTGAAATAACTTTGGCATCAACGGGCGTTTGCAGTGTGGAGTCCAGAACCACCCGCAGAGGCTGGCGTTTGCAGATCGCTTCTGCATTGGCCAAACCCAGTTCATCGGGGCGAACCGTCAGTGACGAGTTGTCGTGAAGGATCGAACCTACCCCGGTGATAATTGCACAACTCTGTGCCCTGAGTTTTTGCACTTCACTGCGTGCCTTGGGGCCGGTAATCCATTGGGATTCACCGCTGGCCATGGCGGTTCTGCCATCCAGGCTCATGGCCAGTTTTGCTCTGACCAGTGGCATGCCCGTCGACATGCGCTTGAGAAAACCTTCATTCAGGGCCCGGGCATCATCGGCAAGAACACCGGATTGGATTTCTATCCCTGCTTGCTGAAGCAGGGCCATGCCTTTACCGGATACGGCCGGGTTGTCATCCTTTATTGCCGCAACCACCCGTGCGACACCGGCAGCCTTGAGGGCTTCTGCACAGGGCGGTGTTTTGCCAAAATGGCTGCAAGGCTCCAGGGTTACATAGGCTGTGGCACCTTTGGCCTTTGTGCCAGCCATGCGTAGTGCATGCACTTCGGCGTGAGGTTCTCCTGCCTTTTCGTGCCAGCCTTCTCCAACAATATGACCGTTGACGTCTACAATTAAACAGCCAACTCTCGGGTTGGGCATGGTTGTATACCAACCTGAGCGAGCCAGCTCGATAGCCTTAGCCATAAAGCCACTGTCTATCGCTTCTTGGGTCATTGGAACCTCGGTTATTACTTTTTCTTATCGATAACAATATGGCTGAAAGAGCCATCCGCATTGATTTTGAAAGCTTTGCCAAAACCAACGGTATACTGGCCATTTTCAGGCGTCAGGGCAAAGAGGTGAAAGTCCGGCAGATTGCGCAAGACTTCCACCGTATTGCCAAATTTTTCCTGAATCAGGTCCAGCCAGTGGTCACAGCGTTCGGTGCCTCTTGCCAGCTCATCGGCCTGGCAGTGGAAAAAGGCGCGCTCGCGGGCAAACAGGTTTTTGGTTTCTGACTCAGGGGCTGCAAACAGGATTGAGCACACAGGGTTAGCCAGCAGATTGGGAGTGTGGTGAGTCAGCTCGCTGACGAATATATAAAAAGTACCGTCTTCCCCCCGCAGGTAGGGAGTGTAGCTGATTTCCGGTCTCCCTTGTGGAGAAAGTGTGGAAAGCGTTAACGTTTGATGGCTGTTTACCAGCTTCTCGCAGCGTTCAGCGATGGCCGCAAGTTCTTCACCTTCTATAACTGCTACTTTCTTGCTCATGACTACCTTGGATGAGAATCAGCATCATTAGCGGAGTAATATAACCTATTGCGAGCTTTATTGTCTCTTCGTATAGATGGCGTGCCCAAAGGAGTAGGATAATGGCATCATTGATGCCGGATTATCGATTCAAACAGGCTTTTTCGTAGGGGTGTGACTAACCGATGTGTCCCAGTAGGCTACTTTCTCTTTTCTCTGATTGGTTGCTACAACGATTCTGGTGATTTGACCAGTTCGGGCAAATACTTTTCAAGAAAAATTTGTAATCTGACCCGTATTCATAATCATTATTTCCAAAGTTTTATGAATTAAATTTAATGGATTTGGAGTGAATCCATTTTCAGGAATCAGAACTTAGAATATCCGTAAGGTTAAAAAGTTCAGTTTTAAAGTATCTGTGCTTCCCGAATCATCACAGAGAGGGTTTTCACAATGACCATGGCCATAAACAGCCTTGGAGCCCAATGCATCTCCCGAACGTCTTGCACAAACTGTCTGATCATCATTGCACCTGTAACTTTCACGAAGTGGGGGCAGGTTATCGTTTTTTCCTTAAAAAATAAAAGCCGGATTGCTGTTTTTCCTGCCCTGCTTGCTGTTTGTGGGTAGTCCGATAGACTACGAGGGATTTTTGCAACCGATTAAAATGCCAGAGGGAGTGTGACGTGACCAGAGTTGCCATTGTAGGTGCCGCTGGAAGAATGGGGCGAATGCTGGTGGAGGCCGTTGCCGCTGATCAGCAGTGCCAGCTGGGAGCAGCAATTATCAAGCCTGGCGACAGTCTGTTGGGGGTGGATGCAGGAGACCTGGCAGGGGTTGGCTCACTGAGTGTGCCATTAACAGATAGCCTGTTGGCAGCTGTTAATGACTTTGATGTTTTGATTGATTTTACCACCCCGGAATTGACCATGCAGAATGTTGCCCTGTGCCAGCAGTATGGTAAAGGCATTGTGATTGGCACCACTGGCTTAAGCAATGATCAGAAGGCAGAGCTCGCCAAAGCGGCAGAGGATACCGCCATCGTTTTTGCGCCTAATATGAGTATCGGGGTCAATCTGGTGTTCAAGCTGCTGGAGATGGCTGCCAGGGTACTGGGTGATGATGCAGATATTGAAGTTATTGAGGCGCACCATCGTCATAAGGTGGACTCACCCTCCGGAACGGCGCTGAAAATGGGTGAAGTGGTGGCAGATACCCTGGGGCGTGATCTGCAAAAGTGCGCTGTTTACGGTCGCGAAGGGTATACCGGGCCAAGAGATCGGGAAACCATTGGCTTTGCCACTGTTCGAGCCGGAGATGTGGTTGGTGACCATACGGTGCTGTTTGCCTGTGAAGGTGAGCGCGTGGAGGTAACCCATAAAGCCAGCAGCCGGTTGATCTATGCCCGGGGCTCATTGCGGGCGGTTCGATTTATTTCTGATAAAAAGTCCGGCCTGTTCGATATGCAGGATGTTTTGGGGCTGAAAACCTGAATCCACTGGATTTCAATGAATGATTGCAGTTCAAGGGGCTCTCATGCTTGACCTGTCATCATCATTACAATTCCCTGGGGTATAACAATACCCTTCGTTTTTGCACAGATGGCGTTGTAGTAACTGATTAAACGGGAAGTGATGAACCTGAGATCAACTGTCTGGCTGCATGGTTGATTACTGAAGAGAGCTTAAATCACTGCCCGGTGCGCTGATAATGCGGAAAATGGGTGAAAAAGGAGGTTGATAGTGATGATAGTATCCGGCGTTGTTACCCCTCAGGGGTGGGGGGATTGGTTGGCGAATGAGAGTCTTGATGCCATTCTTGATGGCATTGAAGGTTTCCCGAGGACAGCTGAAGGACAGAAAAAAATGCTTCCGGGCAGTAATACAGCTTGCGACAGAACTGCCCACAGCCTTTGTTCCCGTCATATTGCGCCTTATAATGGCTCTGTTCCAGCGGGAAGCATGGGTAAATCGATGAAAAGGCCGTTGCCTGCATGCACGGACCTTGAAGTGGTGTCTCAGAAATTAGCAAGAAATGAGCTACCCACTTTGAGTAAAAACAACGCGCCCGGGTCAGCAAATAACCACAGGGAGAGCCGTAACTCTGATTTATTCAGGATATGCTTTGAGCATCGGATGGAGGGAATCATCAAAAAAAACAGATTACAGCTCTTGATCGAAACACAGAAAAAAAAGAGTGAGCTGAAAAGCAAAGAAAACAAGGCGAAGAGAGTTTTGGAAAATCTAGGTTTCTGCAGACGCAGTCTGGGTAATTTAATGCATCCTATGGAGTATGCATTCAAGGTACTTTTACACGATGAATCTTCAAGAAAACTGATTAAATTGGAAATAGAGATTCAACAACTGACGCTTGAACTTAAGCAGGAGGAGTTGCAGAAGAAGTTTAGGGCGTGTGTGTATAATCAGGCGATTCGGGAGATGTCCAATTGTGCAGGGTTGGCCGGAGGGGCGGGAAGAGCGGTTAAAGAATATATGAATAAACAAGACTGGGTTGAGTTGCTGCCTCTTGATGCTCTGAATCAAAAATCACCTGGCGACCAAAAAAGTAGTGGACAAGTTAGCTGATTTATAGTCTAATAGCTGAAATTTGCCTTGAATTTATGGTGTTTGCGACAGGGTGCAAGATCAAAAGCGAGATAGTTTTTTAAAACATCTCGCTTTTTTTGGGTCTTCAAACTGGAGGACTTAAAGCATCATAGCGTTCGGGCTTAAGGCGCTCAGGTTCAAGTTCGGGAGGATCCTTTGACTAAGACGGCTGTTTTAGCTCTGGAAGATGGCAGTATTTTCCGGGGAATTGCCATCGGTATTGATGGTGAGACCAGTGGTGAGGTGGTTTTTAACACGGCAATGACCGGTTATCAGGAAATTCTCACCGACCCTTCCTATTCCCGCCAAATCGTTACGCTCACCTATCCCCATATTGGTAATACCGGTATTACTCCGGAAGACGAAGAATCCCCACAAATCCAGGCCGCCGGTCTGATCATCAAGGACCTGCCACTGCTGGCCAGCAACTGGCGCAGCAAAATGTCTCTGGATGATTATCTGAAATCCCGCAATATTGTCGCCATCGCTGGTATTGATACCCGCCGCCTGACTCGAATTCTCCGGGAAAAAGGTGCGCAGAACGGCTGTATCCTGGCGGGAGACGCCCTGACCGGAAAAGCGGCTGAAGCCAAAGCACTGGCCAGGGCCCGTGAATTTCCGGGCCTGAAAGGGATGGACCTGGCAAAAGAAGTCACCACTGACCAGCCCTACACCTGGACAGAAGGCGTCTGGAATCTGGAGACCGACAGTCATGCCGACGTGACGGACCTGCCGTTTCACGTCGTGGCTTACGATTTTGGTGTTAAAAGAAACATTCTGCGCATGCTGGCTCAGCGAGGCTGTCGTCTTACCGTTGTGCCAGCCAAAACACCGGCCGAAGAGGTTCTGGCCATGAATCCGGATGGTATTTTCCTCTCTAACGGCCCCGGTGATCCTGAGCCCTGTGATTACGCCATCGCCGCCATTAAAGAAATTCTGGACACTTCTCTGCCGGTGTTTGGTATCTGTCTGGGACATCAGCTGCTGGCTCTGGCCAGTGGTGCCAGGACCGAGAAGATGAAGTTTGGTCACCACGGTGGCAATCACCCGGTTCAGGATCTCAAGACCGGACAGGTCATGATCACCAGCCAGAACCATGGTTTTGCAGTAGCGGAAGACTCGTTGCCAGAGCACCTGCAGGCAACCCATAAGTCACTGTTTGATGGCAGCCTCCAGGGTATTGAGCGGACTGATCGTCCTGCTTTCAGCTTTCAGGGGCACCCTGAAGCAAGCCCTGGCCCACACGATGTGGCCGGGCTGTTTGACCGTTTTGTTGAGATGCTGAAGGCAGCAAAGTAACCAACCCCGTTTTGATGTGAGAACAAGATGCCAAAACGTACTGATATTGAAAGTATTCTGATACTCGGGGCTGGTCCAATTATTATCGGCCAGGCCTGTGAGTTTGACTATTCCGGAGCGCAGGCCTGTAAGGCGCTGAAGGAAGAGGGGTTTCGGGTCATCCTGGTCAACTCCAACCCGGCGACCATTATGACCGACCCGGCCATGGCGGACTCAACCTATATTGAGCCAATCCGCTGGGAGACCGTCGAGAAGATTATCGAAAAAGAGCGCCCGGATGCGATTCTTCCCACCATGGGCGGTCAGACCGCGCTGAACTGTGCCCTGGATCTGTTCCATAAAGGTGTGCTGGAAAAGTACGGCGTGGCCATGATTGGTGCCAACCAGCAGGCCATCGACAAAGCCGAAGATCGCCAGCTGTTTGACCAGGCCATGAAAAATATCGGTCTGGCAACGCCGCGCTCCGGTATTGCCCATACCATGGAAGAAGCCCGTGCCGTTCTCGATCAGGTTGGCTTCCCCTGTATTATTCGTCCGTCGTTTACCATGGGCGGCACCGGGGGGGGTATTGCCTATAACAAAGCTGAGTTTGAAGAGATCTGCTTCCGTGGCCTCGACCTTTCGCCCACCAATGAGCTGCTGATTGATGAGTCGCTGATTGGCTGGAAAGAGTACGAGATGGAAGTGGTTCGTGACCGCAATGATAACTGCATCATTGTCTGCGCCATCGAAAACTTTGATCCCATGGGGGTTCACACCGGAGATTCCATTACCGTCGCGCCAGCCCAGACGCTGACCGATAAGGAATACCAGATCATGCGTAACGCCTCCATTGCGGTACTGCGTGAGATTGGTGTGGAAACCGGCGGTTCCAACGTGCAGTTTGGTATCTGCCCGGACACCGGTCGTATGGTGGTCATTGAGATGAACCCCCGGGTATCCCGTTCTTCTGCCCTGGCTTCCAAGGCCACCGGTTTCCCCATTGCCCGTGTTGCTGCCAAGCTGGCGGTGGGTTACACCCTGGATGAGTTGAGCAATGAGATCACCGGTGGTGTGGTTCCCGCCTCTTTTGAACCATCCATTGATTACGTGGTGACCAAAATCCCCCGCTTTGCCTTTGAGAAGTTCCCTCAGGCAGATGACCGTCTGACCACTCAGATGAAATCGGTGGGTGAGGTAATGGCCATTGGTCGTTCATTCCAGGAGTCTGTGCAGAAAGCACTGCGTGGCCTGGAAGCCGGTGCCACGGGCTTTAACTCCATGTTTGATATCAAACTGGATGCCTGCTCTGATGCAGAACGTGAAGATGCACTGGCCAGAATCCGTCGTGAACTGGTGACACCGAAAGCTGACCGTATCTACTACGTTGCTGATGCCTTCCGTGCCGGTATGACCCTGGAAGCGATCTTTGCTGAGTGCATGATTGATCCATGGTTCCTGGTGCAGATCCAGGATCTGGTGAATGAGGAAGCGTTACTGGCTAATGACGCGGTTAATGACAAAGGTCTGACCTCTCTGTCGAAAGAGCGCCTGTTCCGTCTGAAGCAGAAAGGCTTCAGCGATGCCCGTATGGCTGAGCTGCTGGGTATTCAAGAAGCCGAAGTACGCAACTATCGTCGTAAACAACAGGTCAAGCCCGTCTACAAGCGCGTGGATACCTGTGCAGCTGAATTCCGGTCTACGACAGCGTACATGTACTCTTCCTATGACGAGGAGTGTGAAGCCGAGCCTTCTGGCCGTGAAAAAATCATGGTGATTGGCGGTGGGCCAAACCGTATCGGTCAGGGGATCGAGTTTGACTACTGCTGTGTCCATGCGGCACTGGCGGCGCGGGAAGATGGTTACGAAACCATTATGGTTAACTGTAATCCGGAGACCGTTTCTACCGATTACGACACCTCTGACCGACTCTACTTTGAGCCGGTAACCCTGGAGGACGTGCTGGCCATCATCGATGTTGAGAAACCCACCGGGGTTATTGTTCAGTACGGTGGCCAGACGCCGCTGAAACTGGCCCGTGCCCTTGAAGCCGAAGGTGTGCCGATTATCGGTACCAGCCCTGAAGCCATTGACCGTGCCGAAGACCGTGAGCGCTTCCAGCAGATGATCCAGAAACTGGGTCTGTTGCAGCCCGCTAATGCCACGGTTCGCAGTGAGCAGGAAGCGGTGGCCAAAGCGGCGGAGATTGGCTATCCACTGGTGGTTCGTCCCTCCTATGTTCTGGGTGGCCGTGCCATGGAAATTGTCGCCGGCGAAGATGAGCTGGTGCGTTATATGAAAGACGCTGTTCAGGTATCGAACGACAGCCCGGTGCTATTGGACTACTTCCTGAACCGTGCGGTAGAAGTGGACGTCGATGCGGTGTGTGATGGTGAGCGTGTGGTGATTGGCGCGATCATGCAGCACATCGAGCAGGCGGGTATTCACTCCGGTGACTCCAGCTGCTCGCTGCCGCCTTACAGCCTGAACCGTCGTCATCAGGATGAAATCCGTGAGCAGGTTCGTGCCATGGCGCTGGAATTGGGTGTTGTGGGTCTGATGAACGTGCAGCTGGCCATTCAGGATGACCAGATCTACGTGATTGAGGTGAACCCCAGGGCTTCCCGTACCGTGCCATTTGTCTCCAAGTGCATTGGTCACTCCCTGGCCAAGATTGCGGCACGGGTGATGATGGGCAAAACCCTGGATGAGCTGAACTTTACTGCTGAGATTGTGCCCCCATACTACAGTGTCAAAGAGGCGGTTTTCCCATTCAATAAGTTCCCCGGCGTGGATCCGATTCTTGGCCCGGAGATGAAATCCACCGGCGAAGTGATGGGCGTTGGGGCTACCTTCCCGGAAGCCTTCCACAAGGCGCAGCTGGCTGAGAACATGCAGCTGCCACAGGGGGGTAAGGTCATTCTCTCCGTCCGGGATTTTGACAAACCGGAGTTGCCGATGGTGGCTCGTCTGCTGATGGATATCGGCTTTGAGCTACTGGCCACCTCCGGCACGGCAAAAGTGATTGAAGAAGCCGGTTTGCCGGTCACCACCATCAACAAAGTGCATCAGGGAAGACCGCATTTGGTGGACATGATCGTCAATGGTGATATAGCCTTCGTCATCAATACGACTGAAGGTCGTCAGGCCATTGCTGATTCTTATCTGATCCGTCGCTCTGCATTGACCAATAAGGTGCTATATACAACCACCATGGCGGGAGCAGAAGCGATTGCACGTTCGATCGCCTTTGGATCTGAAAGATTGGTCAGACGGCTTCAGGATCTACACGAAGGTAACGTTGGATGAAAAGAATTCCCATGACGGTGGAGGGTGAAAAAGCCCTCCGTGAGGAACTGGCTCATTTGAAGGGGGTGGAACGTCCTCGTATTTCTGCGGCTATTGCTGAAGCACGTGAGCTCGGAGACCTTAAGGAGAATGCTGAATACCATGCCGCCCGTGAGCAGCAGAGCTTTGCCGAAGGTCGCATCAACGAGATTGAAGCCAAGCTCTCCAATGCCCAGGTAATTGATATTACCACCATCACCAAGACCGGCAAGGTGCTGTTCGGTACCACGATTGTACTGATCAACCTGGATGATGACCGGAAAGTCACCTACAAGATTGTGGGTGATGATGAAGCGGATATCAAAGTGAACAAGATCTCTGTCAACTCACCCATTGCCCGGGCCCTGATCGGCAAGGAAGAAGGGGATGTGGTTGTGGTTAACACGCCTTCTGGCGGTGTTGAATATGAGATCGATGAAGTGCAGCATATTTGATTAACGCATCACTGAGCGCGGTATCTTTTTCCATACTTATTGAAGCCCTGTGTTGTCTGAGGCAGCACAGGGCTTTATTTTTGCTAACGAATTTGTACTGCACTCTTTTTGCGCTTTGAGTAATTGGGATCTTTTCCTGCGATCCATAACGAGTCTCCTTTTTCTCGCTCCAGGTAAGCAGGATCCTGGCGACGATTCCTCTGCCACTCACGGCTGAGAGCCTTTTGGCAGTTTGCGTAATCAGGATTTTTGTAACGTTGTCTGCCAAGCGCCCTTTCGCGCTCAGAGAATGCGGGGTCTTTACGGAGCTCCCTTTGGCGCAGTTTGAGGTACTCCAGGTAAGCAGGATCTTTGCGACGCTCCCTTTGATACTCCCTTTGATACTTCTTCAGGCGCTCTGCGAAATCGGGATCATTCATGTAACGCTTCTTTTTGTACACCCTTTGGCGCATCCTTTGGCGCTCTGCGTATGAAGAATCATTCTTGTGGCACTTCCTTTGGAGCCCCCTTTGGTTCCCCGGGCAAGCAGGATTATTTTGAAGCGCCTTCTTGTGCTTAACGATTGAAGAGTTACCATCAACTATTCCTTGTGCCCGGGTTGTTTGGTTCAGGCTGAGTGGGTTAGCTACAGCAGTTGGTTGTAAATCCTCTGGATTGTCGGGTATGACAGGAAAATGAGTTAACTTATTATCTGGATTCAAATAGCTTACTGATGCTGGTTCCCTGATCTCAGGCTCGCTTCCCGATAAGCATAATTGCTGAATAAAGGGAATATCTGATGTCGATGGCAACGTATAATGAAACTGTTGGTCATCAGAATTCCAGGGTACATATTGGTCAAGAGCTGATTGAGGTATCTCGGGAATATCATTTGCGAAAGTGTTTGCTGAAGCGGCAAGGGTTGAAGAATTAATAGTATATTTATTCAATGAATTAATAGAACCAGCAAAATTTTTATGTGTATCTGACGGATTATGGTAAACCGGAAAAGGAGCGTTCAGTGTCTGAACAGACATGCCCTGGTATTCAGACTGTTGTCCACTGACACTGAATTTATACGTTTGCTCTGGCAAATCTAACGAGCCGCAATAAAGGCCGGTAAAATAAGAATCGAATGAAGGTATGTTATTAAGGTGATTCATTGAATTGTATTATTACTGACTTACAGCTAGAGATTACTCTTTCTTATAAAAGTTCCTTTCTGACACGGTTTCAATGTAATTGATGGGTTCCTTCTATTTCTATCATTGATGTCCAGGCTCCGTTCGTCCTGAAGCGGAGCCAGGGCAACGCAGGAGCCATTGCCGTGTAGGGCCGTCTTAAGTCCGACAGCCTCCCAGGAGGCTGACCGAGAATAGACTGCCCTACTGCGGTGGCAGCAAATTGGTCTAAAAAGTCGGAAATTTTTAGCAAATAGAACCACTATTCACTAAAAATTTCCGACTTTTTATCCTCAATTTTCTGCCATCCTCGCTACGGGCGCTATTCTCGGTCAGCCTCCTAGTCAATTCCACGTTCGTAATGTTTGCCGGTGGACAGATTGACCAGAAGTGGTGTTAATAGCGGCTTGCCAGTCAGAACCCAGTCATGATACTGGAAGAAATAGTTTACTGGATTCAGGTCATGGTGCAGTCAAGTTTATTACTCGAGTAATAGAAACAAAGTGTTCCTATTTGCATTTATCTTGATAATTGAAAGTAAAAGTCCATGGCTTTTGCCGACAGGGTGAGGCATTAATTGGGGGCTAATAAAGGATGATTATATAACGAAACTTTTGTCAACAAATCTTGTCCAAAAATTATGATCGGTAATGCAATTCGTTTAATTGCTCATTCCAAGAGGTTGTTACTATGCAGGCTTCAGGTGTAAACCAGGTTCAACAAGGTGCCCACGATGCAGTTGACAATCTGCCATCGGCTGGTGTTTCACGCCATATAAGGAAAAAAGCAAGAGATTTTGGCCGATGCGTTGCCATTATTACTGCGGCAGTACCTTTTTGTGTAGGTTGTATCGGACATCATTACCTGTTGTCCAGTACCGAGCTAGGACGTCGGTTAATAGCACGTGAATCAGACACTGCGATGAAGGTGGTAACTGTTCTAGAGGCAATTTGTATATCTCCTGTGATTGTGATTGTTACGAAAATTGCCGAACAGGTATGTATGCGGCCTGGTGGCTTTATTTTCGAGCGAGTCTGTACTTTGTTGGATGCGTGTGAGCGACAAGCAGCCGGGGATGACGTACCAGATCGACCAGAATGAAGTAGATAGGGATGCTTTTCTCAATAGGTGCAGATTTGGCTTCTTTTCTGCACCTTAAGATAGTCGCGTGTCAAGCAAGCATCGGTTTCAGGAAGCGGCCGGTATGAGACTCTGGAACATCCGATACGGCTTCCGGGGTGCCAGTGGCAATAATCTGCCCGCCGCCATCACCACCTTCCGGGCCCAGGTCAATAATCCAGTCTGCCGTTTTAATCACATCCAGGTTGTGCTCAATGACGACCACGCTGTTGCCATGATCCCGCAAACGATGAAGGACAGTGAGTAGCTGTTCAATGTCGTGAAAATGGAGCCCGGTGGTGGGCTCGTCCAGTATATAGAGTGTTTTACCGGTATCCCGTTTGGACAGCTCTTTCGCCAGTTTCACCCGCTGGGCTTCACCACCCGACAAGGTGGTAGCGTTCTGCCCGAGATGAATATAGGAAAGCCCTACATCCATCAGGGTTTGCAGTTTGCGCTTGATCGCGGGTATTGGATCGAAATATTGCAGTGCTTCTTCCACGGTCATTTCAAGTACTTCGTGGATGTTCTTGCCTTTGTATTTTACTTCCAGTGTTTCGCGGTTATAACGTTTGCCCTTACAGACATCGCAGGCAACGTAGATATCTGGCAGAAAGTGCATTTCTACTTTGATAACACCGTCTCCCTGGCAGGCCTCGCATCGGCCACCCTTGACATTGAAGCTGAATCGGCCGGGTTTATAGCCCCGTGAACGAGCCTCCTGAGTGCCGGCGAAGAGTTCACGAATGGCGGTAAAAATCCCGGTGTAGGTGGCCGGGTTAGAGCGTGGTGTCCGGCCAATGGGACTCTGGTCAATATCAATGCATTTATCAAAGTGCTGAATGCCGGTCAGCTTTTTATAGGGAGCAGCGGTTAATGTCGTTGCTTTATTGAGCGCTGTGGCGGCCAGTGGATACAGTGTGCCATTGATTAAGGTGGACTTGCCAGAGCCCGAAACGCCGGTAACACAGGTCATTAAACCCACTGGAATTTCCAGTGTGACATGTTTCAGGTTATTGCCGCTGCAACCACTGAGTTTCAGGGTTTTCTTTGCGTCTGCGGATGTTCTGTTGGATGGCACATTGATCCTGCGAATACCTGAGAGGTATTGACCCGTTAAAGAATCCGGGGAGTCCATGATCTGTCCGGGGGTTCCCTGGGCAACGATGGCGCCACCATGAACACCGGCACCGGGGCCAATATCGATCACATGATCTGCGCTGCGAATGGCATCTTCATCATGTTCAACGACGATCACCGTATTACCCAGGTCTCGCAAACGGGTCAGCGTATTCAGAAGACGTTCATTGTCCCGTTGATGCAGCCCGATACTGGGTTCATCAAGAATATACATTACCCCAACCAGACCTGCGCCAATCTGGCTGGCCAGTCGTATTCTCTGGGCCTCACCACCGGAAAGGGTATCCGCACTGCGCTCCAGGGTAAGATAGTTCAGGCCGACATTGACCAGAAAGCTCAGTCGATCGCAGATTTCCTTAAGTACTTTTCTGGCAATCTCGCCACGGCGACCGGGCAGGTCAAGATCCTGAAAATAGACCAGCGCTTTTTCAACGGGTAATTTAACCAGGTCCGGCAGGGTTTCATTCTGGACAAATACATTCCGGGCTTCTTTGCGTAAACGGGTGCCTTTACAGGATGGGCATGGCTGGGTACTGAGGTATTTGGCCAGCTCTTCCCGGACGGACTGGGAGTCGGTGTCCCTGAAACGTCGCTCAAAGTTGGGAATAATGCCTTCAAAAATATGTCGTTTTTTATAGACATCCCCCCGGTCATTGACGTAACTGAAATTGACCTCTTCATCACCGGACCCATGAAGAATAATGGTCTGCTGTTCCGGGCTTAAGTCATCAAACGGGGTGTCAATGCTGAAGCCGTAGTGAGCGGCCAGTGATTTCAGCAAGTGAAAGTAGTAAACGCTGCGCCGGTCCCAACCACGGATTGCGCCTTCTGCCAATGTTAATTCAGGATGCTGTACTATACGATCCTGGTCGAAGAACTGTTTAACACCCAGCCCATCACAAGTGGCGCATGCTCCGGCCGGATTGTTAAAGGAAAAAAGCCGTGGTTCCAGCTCATTGAGGCTGTAACCGCATTCCGGGCAGGCGAAACGGGAAGAGAAGACAATGTCGTCTTTAGCGTCATCATCCATGTAGCTGACAGTAGCAAGGCCATCGGTCAACTCAAGGGCCGTTTCAAACGACTCGGAGAGGCGCAGTTGTAAATCATCACGCACCTTGAAGCGGTCTATGACCACTTCGATGGTGTGCTTCTTCTTTTTATCCAGTTTTGGTGGTGTATCAAGATCCGTAACAATCCCGTTGATTCTGGCACGGATAAAACCGTTGCTTCTCAGTTCGTTGAATACATGGAGGTGTTCACCCTTGCGCCCCCTGACCACCGGGGCCAGCAGCATCAGTTTGGTGCCTTCGGGCAGTGCCAGAACCTGGTCTACCATCTGACTGACGGTTTGAGCTTCCAGGTGCAGGTGGTGTGTCGGGCAGTGTGGAATGCCGACGCGGGCAAACAGTAACCGGAGATAGTCATAGATTTCTGTGATCGTACCGACGGTGGAGCGCGGGTTATGGCTGGTGGATTTCTGCTCAATGGAGATAGCCGGCGAGAGTCCTTCGATATGGTCTACATCGGGCTTTTCCATCATGGATAGAAACTGGCGGGCATAGGCTGACAGGGACTCAACATAACGACGCTGGCCTTCTGCATACAGCGTGTCAAAGGCCAGGGAAGATTTACCGGAACCCGATAGGCCGGTGATTACTATCAGGCTGTCACGGGGCATCTCCAGGTTGATGTTTTTCAGATTGTGTGTACGTGCGCCCTGTACGGTAATCTTTTCCACAGCCTTTTCTCCGTGCCAGTGAGAGAGCCTGTTGGTGGCCTTTCTGCAAGCTGAAAAAGGTCACCAACAGGCTCTGAGAGCAAACGGAGTATTATAAGTAGTCGATCGCCAAGTCTGTAGTAAAAATTGCGACATTCAGCAAAAGCATCCAGAGGTGGCCGTTGAAGTAAAGGCCACCTTTGCTGTTGGTAAAATAGCCGGGGCATCGACAGTCCCATTTCAGTGCGGCTGAATCCAGAGCCAAGGTCAGAATTTGACCGGCATAAGGGTACTCTGAAACTCTGGATATGACGTTGTTCAGTGTGTCGGACCATGCAGTTTCATCATTCTTGAACTCAGATGTTTTGTTGTCAGGGGCTGCGGCACCAGGATTTATATAGGATTGAATATAACGCCAGCCATGATATCCGAGGCTCAGGAGGTAGTAGGTAAAAAAGAAACCTTTGGTCATTAACCTGTCCGGTTTATTGCTGATATCCATTAATTTCCCGCTGCAGGGGCAGGCTTCCTGCTGAGTCCAGAGGATATTTCCCGAGTCCAGGAGTTTGTAGACGTGCACTGCCATATAGGACCACATCAGCAGGTTGCGGGTAGTGAGTAATATCTGCCTGGTTTCATGGTAGGGGCTATGGGAGATCAGAATGACTGACTGATCATTAGGGGCATTTGACATGGGGAGCTTACAGTCTGTGCTTTTCAACGCTTGCAATTTTTCAATGTGGTCGTTACTTGAGATTGTGCAAAGGGTTTCTTTTCCGTGTTCATTAATTGTCATGTAGCTGGCTGACATCGAGAAGCCTGTGGTTTCTTCTTTGATAGTGTCGGACAGACATGGGAGAGAAATGGTAAGCAGCATTGCCGGGATGCATTGAAACCAAAAATTAAACAAATGCCGTGTTATTTTGATAGTTTTATTATTCTTGGCAACGGTGTAGGTGCTTTTTGACATGGATAACGTTTATCCCTCTGGTTTACTCTCCAACCAACGTGCTGGTTTTGAATAGCGTTCTAAAAGGGTACCAACCAAAAGATTAATTTATTTGATTTTGCAGGCTCCTGCGTCAGTCAGGCACTTTAAGTAGTTAACCAAATGAAATCATATTTTCTGACTAAGTGGACAGTCACTCTGCGGCGTTACAACTCCGGTCACATAGCTACGGCTATGCTTCCTGCGTTGTGCCTTGCATAGTAACTGTCCACTTAGCCAGAAATATACGATTCCATTTGGCCAACTACTTATAGAAAATGCCTTGTCCGGTTTATATTGCCATATCAAGGACAAAGTGTAATAAATCCAGACCGAGCATCAGACTGTTTATGTTAAAGCCAAAGTCAGGGGCCTCCAGCCACCACATAATAAGATCTGCACTGATGACCAGGATGTGGCCTCCAAGGCCAAGGCTTTCAGGTTCAACGTTATTACTGTTATCCCGGCCATCAGGATAAAAGTAAGATGAGAGGTGTTTACCAAGGAATGGGTAGAGTGTCTGGTTGGCATTACGGGACAAGCCTACATTATATAGTGCTGAAAAACCCAGGTATTTCAGTGCTTCACCAGGATGAAAAACCACCAGATTGAGGACAGCAAAAGGTAAGGTGCGAGAGATATTGACGGCATGGAGGCCGCTGTTTAACCACATTAAATAGTATTTGGATGTCATCAGGATCGATCTGGGACCAGTGTTTGTTTTTAATGTGACCTCAACATCAATATCAGGGTTATTTCGAAGTGTTTCCAGAGTACAGCCAGCTTTGTGCAGTCTTTCTCGTTCTTCTTGAGTTTCATTCCCGGTCACAATGCAGCTGGTTTCTGTGCCATCACTATTTTGCTTTTTGTAATGTGCCGAAATAGGGGGTTCTGAAACTGATGTATCAGCAGGAATTGCTGTAGTTGCAGCAAGTAAGGGAAAACAAATGACCAATATAAGAAAGATGTTTTTTTTAAAAATATCACTCATTAATTAATCTACTCACGTGAGGATAGCGTACTTATTCCTGATAGTTTCGATGTCAGGCTGCTGCCGCCAGCGGTAAACCAGATCCTGATACGTGTGCTCGGCTGTTGTTTTTGATGATTTTGATGTTTTTGATAGGCACACAACGAATTTTCAAGAGGCTTTGACTTGTATTTATAGTCAGCATGTTAAGGTAGCAACAGTGACATTTTGTCGCAGACGCAAGAGAGTGTTTTTGCCTGACCACCTGACCTGGCGACGATTGCCTGAGTGCCGGGTAAAGCATCAACGGGTCTCATCATCACTGATGATGATTACCCCTGGGCTATAATCCGTGAGCATGCTTTCTGCATAGCATCCGGGATCTGAATCCTGATAGACTTGCGGCGACACTGTTTATCAGTAATTTTATCAGTTATAACCACCAAAAAAATTCAGGACTTTGCTGTTATCCCATGTCATTTGTTGAATTAAAAGCGGCTGTATCCCTTACCCTGGTCTTTGTCTTTCGGATGCTTGGGCTGTTTATGGTACTGCCTGTTCTGGCTCTTTTTGCTGACGATCTTCAGGGAGCTTCGCCCAGTTTGATCGGGGTGGCCATTGGTGCCTATGGGTTCAGCCAGGCCATATTACAGATTCCGTTTGGCTGGCTTTCTGATCGCTGGGGCAGGAAGCCCGTTATTCTGCTGGGACTGTTTATTTTTCTGTTGGGAAGCCTGCTGGCGGCACAGGCTACCACCATCGAGGGGGTGATTGCCGGGCGTATTTTACAGGGGTGTGGTGCCATTGCCGGTGCGGTGACAGCGTTGATGGCTGACCTTACCCGGGATCAGCATCGAACCAAGGCCATGGCCATGATTGGCATGGGCATTGGCCTTGCCTTTGCCATTGCCATGGTACTGGGGCCGGTGGTCAGTGATATCTGGGGGCTGTCCGGACTCTTTATCGCTAATGCCCTGATGGCGGTGGCAGCGATGCTGGTGATTATCCTGCTGGTGCCAACGCCGGTCATTAAACGGCGGGACTTAAACAGTTCTGTTGATCGTCAGGTGTTGCATCAGGTCTTCACTAACCCGGAGTTGCTGAGGCACATTATTGGCATTTTTACCCTCCATTTTGTGTTGATGGCTTTATTTATTTTTATTCCCGAGCTGTTGAGCAAAGATTTTGATCGCTCTGCCCATGGCGGTATTTATCTGGCCGTCCTGGGCCTGTCATTTGTTATGATGATCCCCCTTATTATTTTCAGTGAGCGTCAGCGACTGCTCAAGCAGTGCTACAGCTTCAGCATTGTCATTCTGTTCGTGGCTTTTGCGCTGTTTTATCAAGGCATGCTCAGTGCCACGATGTTGTTGGCTGGCTTATTGATTTTCTTTTTTGGTTTTAATTTTCTGGAAGCCACGCTGCCATCCCTGGTCAGCAAACTCGCACCTGTGGGAACCCGTGGCACTGTCATGGGAGGCTACTCAACCAGTCAGTTTCTGGGGGCTGCCCTGGGCGGCAGCCTTGGGGGCGTTGCCATGGAGTATGGCGGTGTTCCCGCTGTCATAATGCTTTGTACAATTCCCACTGCCCTGTGGTGCTGGTTGTCTGTTACTATGAAGCAACCACCTTATGTGAGTACTATGGTAATGGCCCTGAATCCTGAGCTTGGTGATGTCAGTTCGGTGGGAGAGCGACTTGCTGGTATTGACGGTGTTCAGGAAGTGACTGTGCTTGCCGCTGAGAAAACAGCTTATCTGAAAGTTGATAAGCAGGTACTGAACTGGTCCGAGTTAAGGCAGTTTGGGCAGTGCTAGGAGGCTGTCGGACTTAAGCGTCCGTAGCGAGGATTGCGAGAAATTGAGGATAAAAATTTCTGCTTCTGAGGAGAATAGCCGGGCTATTTGACGAAGAAGCAGGAATTTTTAGACCAATTTATCGCAACCGCAGTAGGACAGTCTTAAGTCCGACAGCCTCCTAGGAGGCTGACCAAGAATAGCGCCCGTAGCGAGGATGGCAGAAAATTGAGGATAAAAAGTCGGAAATTTTTAGTGAATAGTGGTTCTATTTGCTAAAAATTTCCGACTTTTTAGACCAATTTGCTGCCACCGCAGTAGGGCAGTCTATTCTCGGTCAGCCTCCTAGGTTCAGATATTAAACCTGCGGGTTGATACAGAATAAAAACGGGGAACCAGATACAGGGCCTTTGTTTTAATAGAGAATTTTTAATATGGAGTGGTCCTGTAAGGTCACTCCATGGTGTCTTCAATGAATGGACTCTGTTCTTGGAGGCTGTTTGAGTTTGAGTGAATATGGCGGAGAAGCTAAATGGCTCGAGGCGTTAATAAAGTAATACTGATTGGTAATCTGGGTAACGATCCGGATGTACGTTTTACTCCCAATGGCAGTGCCGTTGCCAACCTGAGTCTGGCAACCAGTGAGTCCTGGAAAGATCGTAATACCGGTCAGCAACAGGAGAAAACGGAGTGGCACCGGGTGGTTATTTTCGGCAAGCTGGCTGAGATCGCCCAGCAGTACCTTCGTAAGGGATCAAAAGTCTATATCGAAGGTAAGCTGCAGACACGCAAGTGGCAGGGTCAGGACGGTCAGGATCGGTATACTACCGAGATTGTTGTTGATGGATTCAGTGGCCAGCTGCAGATGCTGGATGGCCGCCAGGAAGGCGCTATGGGTGCTCCGATGGGAGGTGGCTACCAGCAGCAGGCACCGCAACAGCAGCAGTCTTATGCTCCGCAGCAGCCTCAGCAATACGGATCACCACCACAACAACAGCAACAGCATCAACCAGCGCAGTCGCAGCAACCGCAATCAACTCCCCAGCCACAGCCTGCTGGAGGTTTTGACGATTTTGACGATGATATCCCGTTCTGAGTTAAGAACCTCTCTCCGCGAACGCCGCCGGGCATTAAGCGCTGACCAGCAGGTCAGCGCTGGTGTAATGTTGTGTGATATTCTCAGTGCCCGGCCTGAGCTTGCAGATAGCCAGCACATTGCAATTTATATAGCCAGTGATGGTGAAATAAATCCGGACGTTCTCCGTGATTTTCTCTGGAGTTCTGGCAAACAATGTTATCTGCCAGTGATTGGGAGCAATAACAACCTTCTGTTTATTGAATACCTGCCCAACACTCATCTGGTTTTGAATCGTTTTGGAATCCCTGAGCCTTCCTTGCAGGAGGTAGAACCGATTTCACCGGAAAAGCTGGATGTTGCCCTTGTACCTTTAACCGGTTTTGATGAAGCTGGCAGAAGGCTTGGCATGGGTGGAGGCTTCTATGACAGAACATTTGCTTTTACCCGGACTGCAAAAAAGCCAATACTTATCGGCCTTGCCCATGAGTGTCAGAAAGTTGAATCGATTCCTGTAGAACATTGGGATATAGACATGTCTGGTATTGCAACGGACAGTCGCTATTATCCGGTATAATTTGTTCAGGTAAAAACCACCCTGTTTTACTCAGAGGGTGGTGCTGTTTGGATATTGTCAGAGATTAACATTAATCATTTAGAATATCGCGGACTAATAGCTTTCGCAGGCTTCCCCGGGAATACGCATAAGAGCTGGTTTACCGTAGGCAGATGTTAGTGCAGTAATCGTTGATACTTTTGAGTCGGTTCCAGAATTTGTCAGACAGAAAGATACATCATCACCCTTTATGATAGAGGCTTGAGCTTTTCCATAACTGTACAATGTGCATGAGCTTTTCTGGACATTGATAGTAGACGTTTGTCGACCATCAGAAACAGTGACGAATAAGTCAATTGGGTTTTCAGTGATGTATGCGCTTCCTGCCGTTGACCACCCGGTCATCTGCTTAACTAATAACAGGTTGGTGATACCTCTGTTTTTTGGCACAAAAAGATTGTCGCCAATATGCTCAAATTGTGAGTCGTTCTGTATTGATCCCTGATTTACCAGAACGCTGTCGATATAATAGCCATCCTCGGTCGTCAGTGTCATCATGCCACAGACGTAGTCGTTGGCAACGGGCAGTAATCTTAATAGCTGGCTCAGGAAGACGTTGTGGGCAACACGGTTGGAAAGAACGTTGGTAGCACCGAAGTCATAAACCTTTTGCGGGATGTATGACAATACTTTTGTAAAGGGGCTTTCCGGAGCATAGTTTCCGCCACCTATAAGAATGGTCGCATGAGCAGCCAGTTCAAGGAAAGAGAAAGTACCGCTACTGAGAATGGCTGACAAAGAACTCCCGCCTGAATACCCATCCTCAACCCCGACTCTGGTATCGGAAGGGGCTCCCCATGTTGCCGATGTGATTGATAACAATAAAACGATGAATAAACACTTTCCTCTAAACATGCTAACCCCTTATCCGGATGGCTGTTTTAATTAAGAAAAACGGTTCTCTCTAAATAAAGATCAGAACCGAACGGTTGGACAGTAAGCGAGCCTTATTATTCCTAGCTTTAAATATATTTTTTTGAAATATTTCATGACTGTTTATTAATTTAAGCTCGGTAATGGAACTCGCTTACTGCATGGAGAGATACTAAAAGGGATTCTAGAGTAATATTTTATTTCCGCAAAATGGTATGGCTATATAAAAAAATAGATAAATGTTTTTTTTTCATATAAGGGGGTTTTCATAATCAATATATATAAAGCAGTAGTTGTTATATTTCTTGTCAGGTTGTTTTTAATTAGTACTATGGTTTTTATCTTGTAGTTAATAAAATGGTTTTTCTGTGAATCGTTATATAATTTTGCAAATAATCTTTGAGTGATTTTTAATTTATGCGATTTAACCATTATGCAAAAGCAGGCGTGCTTTCTGTTGATGTGGCAAGGCATGCGTTCATGGATCGTCCCGGACTGTTGGCATTGATTCGCCATGTAGCTGGTGGCTTCTTTTATTCCATGGATGAAATTGTCCTGATGGAACACCAGATTAAAGATGCAGCCATGGCAGGTGCCGATGCTATGGAAACGTCAGCTCTGTGAAGGTTGGTCAGATGAAGTCTAAGTAGTTGGCCAAATGGAATCGTATATTTCTGGCTAAGTGGGCAGTTGCTATGCAAGGCGCAACGTAGGGAGCATAGCCGTAGCTATGTGACCGGAGTTGCAACGCCGCAGAGTGACTGACAACTTAGTCAGAAATATATGATTTCATTTGGTTAACTACTTATGATGGCACCAACATAAGATCTACCCCTGTTCTTAATCGCTAACCTTCGTTATCTTAAAGATATTGTCAGGGTGATCGTTCGTTCTTTGGGGCAATTCAGGAGTTGTTGCATTTGAAGAACCGTTGGTTTTGGGATTGCCCTCTGCTCGCATGGCCGGTCGATGCGTGCGACAGTGGATGTTAAAACTCATACAGGGAAGCTAATGATGAAATGGATGACCATCATTGTTTTTATGGTGTTGTTTCTTGTTCCCACAGGAAGGTCAGGAGCGAATTACCCGGGCAAGTTTGCCCAGGTTTCACCGAGAGAGGCCTTGAGTGGTAGAGCAAACGATGCGGTTATCGTCGATAGTCAAAATAGCTGGCTAACCGGGATATTGGTTGGCATCCCTGGCTCCAGAGAATGGGTTAATGGGGTTTTGTGGAGTTCCGGGGAGTTGGCGGTGCATGCAAGTAAAGCGTCGCAGCTTTCGCAGTACCCTTCATTTCAATATTTACTTTCTGTCGAAGCATCGGGTTGGGAGCTTTGGAAGGATCTGGTTGCTACACCAGATGCAGATGTGCTGATTTTTTTCTTTAGAAGTAAAGCTTTCTGGAGCAGTCCTTTCAGTTCCGAAAGTGACTTCATTCTTACGGATATTTCCTCTCTGGCAGAGGATTTTTCCGCTTCTCACTCTTTTAAAACATTCCCGGAAGGGGCTGAAGTTGATTGGGATTATCACAGCAACTGGTTTTATCGTGAGAAAGTCGACAGTGGGCTGGTCACCAGAGTTCAGCGGATAAACAGACGTTTGTTCAGTGATCTTTGTATTATTGATATTCATTTAGGCGGCAATCGACGTGTTGTCAGTTATCGGGATGAATGGATACCCCAACAGAGCTTCCACCATGAATCGGATGAGAAAACTGTAAGTTTGCCCGTAAAAAAACGTGGGGCAGGTAACGACCATCCGTTGGTCCCTGATGTTGGACAGTTTACCACTTATCAGGAAAGTCTTTGCCGCTATGCAGAAGATGCTGCTGCTGCGAATCAGGAGGTGAATATTCTCTATTCGGATTTTTGGGACTCCAGTGAGCACCTGGTCGAAGCAGAGGTTTATAAAATATGGGTTGAAACGACAGAGTAGCTGTTTCGATACCGCCTGTTCAAAGCATAACGTCAGACTGTCAATTTATGAGGTTTTTGCAGCAACAAGCTGAGATTATAAGTTCATTGCTCGCGGGGCTTGTTCAGCCAGATCAATTTAACCCGAGTTAAGTTATCAGTTATACATTTGAACCTTTTTGAGGAATGAGTGTCATAGGGAATAAAAAAGATTTCATGCAGCATGCAGAAGCAATCCGATGCAAAGCCGTTTCAGTCATGGCACAGGCAGTGACACTAGTCCAATTACCAATACTCCGGCAGTTGACCGTGGCAGTGATGGTCAGCGTAATCGCGCCGATCCTGATTCTGGTGAGCGCAGCACCCAGCGACAGGAGCGTACTGAAAACCGTTGTCGTTTAAACGTGTGGCTGGTCGACAGAGTCGCTAACACCCGTCATGAGGTTGCCTCGGCGTCGATTTGCCTGGATGGGGCTGCTGCTGATCAGATTCGCAGCCGTGGTATTAGCATTGTTGCAAGAGTGGTGAATTATTCTGAGCCACCCGGTACTGAAAATGCGGCTTCTGCAACAGCTACGCCACAAGAATCACAGACCGATGTCGTGCAAGCGGCAACAAATCAGGGTAGTGATGGCAATTCTGGGCTTGTATACTGGCTTGACCGCTTTCTGGATATTCCCCTGGATCGGTTTGCGGTACCCGGTAACGACGTTTTGGACATGTTTGCCAACATTAACCTGCAGGTAGATGGTAGCAGGTTGACCGCTGAGGAATTGCGGTCTGCTGGTTTGAAGCGGGTGTTGAACAGGCATGTGGCTGCCTGGCTGGAGAAGAAGCAAGATCGGACCCAGACAACAGGAAAACTGCTGGGCTTGCAAAAACTGATGCATGAGGATATGGCCACCTATTTCCGAAACTGGGTGCTGTTGAAGTGTTATAGCGATATGCTTCGGGGTGAGCCGGTGTCTGAAACTGACCGTCAGCATCTGATACAGGCCCTGAATCAAAGTGTGTTGAATGATTTTGCTGAGTTGACCCGTCAAGCCAGCATGATGATGGATTTTTATTCATTAAGTCTGCTCTATTTTATGGGCGGGTTGCCGTTCTTTGAGGATGGCGCTAACTACCACAAGGGCATTACCTTGCTCGCCTATTGCCCGACAATCATCAAGGAAATGTTTTTTTATTTGTCCCCGGTCAGCTTCTCTCCCTACGATTATGTGCGTTTTGCCCCGGTGAGCTTCACGTCATTGTTTGTCGATCAGCCTAATGTGCCACCACAAACCAAGCTTGGTGCTGCAATGCAGATAATGGTGATGTCTTATTTACAGCAGTTGAACGCTCACTTTCTGGTAGACGAGCGGTATAAAGGCTCACACTGGTTCTCTGACTCAGAGTTAAGTTCTGAACTCTTTCATATAGTCAGGGAATTGATTACAGAATGTCTGTTGTATGCCGGAGGTATGAACGGAAGAAATAAGCCATGCAGGCGTAAAATACTGGAGGTTGACAGGAGGTTTCAATCAGCCGTCGCTCGTGCCCGAAAAGACTACATTCAAGGAGAGGGCGACATTCATGCTTTAGTCACCTGTCTTCTGGCAAGCATCCATCAGCGAGCACATTCTGCATCACCAATGTATAGCTGGAAAGTAGCCAACTTATATCGCAAAGCCGCACAAATGTCCCCTAATCACTGGTCAAGTGCCTATATTTTTTTCCTTAAAGCCCGTAAGTGGGAGTTGGCTGCCGATGCAGCAACTGAATATGCCAGATATTATCTGAAGAAAAGCCCTCTGCTGGCTGAGTATTGGAGGGATACCAGTGAGCGGACCATGGAGTTGTCTGCCTTTTCGGAATCACCAACAGGGCAGGCAGTGGCTTCAGATAAAGACTACGATTTTGACGCAGTTTTACGACAGTTTTCTGAAGAGGTACCAAAGTTTGCCAACCTGCCGGTGGGGCTTGCCCGAAATAAAGGCAGGAAGCGCAATGGTCAAAAAAATGAGTCTGTTAACAAGTCAGAGCATGATGTCATTGAATCCCCGAAGGTGAGTGGAGCTGAGGGTCGCGAGCTGGAGGTGAACAAGCCAGCTCACCAGGAGGTTGCGCCAGTGATCAGGGTGATTCGATCCGGCAGACATCATGCTGCCTGTCCATCGTCTGATTCTCAGGGTTTCCAGGTACAGTCGGCCAGGGGGGCCATAAAGCCATTTGAAAAACTGCTCTCCCGACACTGGAATCCGGTTATTCTGCAAACACTCCGGTGTATCCGGGCGGCCAGGGCCCGTTCGGATATCACCGGCGAGCGGGAGATATACCAGAAGTTGTTGAATCAGCCTCTTTTAAAAACCTGTATTGGCATTGAGCGAATCTGGGAGGAGTGTGCCTGGACGGAGCTACATCAGTTTGATGATTTTTTCCGCTCGGCTATCATTCCCGATGCACCGATGAGACAGAAGGCCAGGCAATGGGTGCTGGATGCCAGAAATAAATTTATTTTGCCGTCACTGATGCATTGTCTGGAACTGGATCAGATTGACCCTGACATCAACCCTGAAGTCATCTGGAATGCTGTGCAGGCAATGCTGAAACAACCGGAAATCGCCGACGACCCTCAGGTCGATGCTGAAATCAGATTCAGACTGCGTTGTCTGTTCAGCTCCATGGGGCATACTTTCAGTCTCTGGGCTATGACTGATTTATCCAAGGCTAACCAACACCGGCAAAGGGCGCAGACATGGTATGGATACAAAAAAATCGATCCGGGTTATGTATGGCTCCTAGAAACAGGCTCAGAGTAAAAGCCTCAAGTCGTTTCTACAGCTACAAAGCAGCAGAAGCAGGGAACCTTGCCCTTCACTTCTGCTTATTTCGGCTATACGCCGATAGACTTGTAAAGCGCATCCAGTCCCATCTTACCCGCCATTTTTTTGGTTTCCTGGCGGGACGATTCATCAAAGCCGGTATACACCAGGTCTTCCTGTGGCAACTCATCCAGGAAGCGGCTGGGCAGCGTATCAATGATCTCGCCAAACTGCTTTCTTTGCCCGGCCAGTGTCATGGTCAGTGATTTCCGGGCCCGGGTAATGCCGACATAAGTAAGGCGACGCTCTTCCTCAATATTATCTTCTTCAATACTGGTTCGGTGAGGCAGCAGCTCTTCCTCCATCCCCATCATAAAAACATGGGGGTACTCAAGACCTTTGGAGGCATGGAGAGTCAGTAACTGAACACGGTCGGCATCTTCCTCTTCCTCATTGCGCTCCAGCATATCCCGCAGAATCAGCCGGGCAATGGCATCGGCAACCGTTCTGTCTTCATCACCCCGTTCCAGGGTTTGCTGCAGGGCATCCACCAGAAACCAGACATTGGCCATGCGCTTTTCAGCCTGTGCTGGCGTTGAGGAGTGCTGCATCAGCCAGTTTTCATAATCGCTATCAGCAATCATTTCACGAACCACCTGCATAGGGTCTTCGCTGGTTTGCAGCCGTCGTGAAACGTCGTCCATCCACCCGGTAAAGCGTCGCAGCCTGTCGACATACTGTGGTGCCAGGTCCTCTGCAAGGGCAGCTTCTTCACAGGCTTTGTACATACTGATGTGGTGTTTGTTGGCGTAGTTGCCCAGTTTCTCCAGTGTCGATGGCCCAATCTCCCGTTTGGGGGTATTCACCACCCGTAGAAAGGCGTTGTCATCATCCTGATTAATCAGCAGGCGAAGGTAGGCCATGATGTCTTTCACTTCTGCCCGGGCAAAGAACGAGGTGCCGCCATTAATGTGGTAAGGAATACCATGGTGCTGAAGTTTCAGCTCCAGCAGCCGCGACTGAAAATTTCCCCGGTAGAGAACAGCATAATCTTTATAGCTGTTATCGTGGCGAAGTTTGTGGGCGATGATCTCTGTGGCAATCCGCTCACACTCCATTTCGTCGTTTCGGCATTTAATCACGCGAATTTCATCCCCAACGCCCATTTCACTCCATAATGTTTTTTCAAACACATGTGGGTTATTGGCAATCAGGGTATTTGCTGCTTTCAGGATCCGGCTGGTGGAACGGTAATTCTGTTCCAGTTTGATCACCTTTAAGCTGGGATAGTCTTCTTTCAGTTGCGCCAGATTTTCCGGTTTGGCTCCGCGCCAGGCATAAATTGACTGGTCATCATCACCCACGACGGTTAACTTACGACGGTCGCCCACCAGTCGCCTGACCAGCTCATACTGGGCACCATTGGTGTCCTGGTACTCATCCACCAGCATATAGTGAACTTTGTCCTGCCAGCGTTGCTGGACCTCCGGATAATGTCTGAATAACTCCACCGGTTTCATGATCAGGTCATCAAAGTCCACTGAGTTATAGGCTTTCAGCATGCGATTGTAGTGCTCATAAACAATCGCTGCCGTCTGCTCCCAGGGCTGTCTGGCCATTTGTAACGCCTGGGCCGGGGAGACCAGATCATTCTTCCAGTTGGAGATACAGTGCTGGATCTGATCCACACCATTATCATCTGCAGACGTGTCCCGCTGCATCAGGTCGGTAATCAGTGATCGGGCATCCTGCTGATCAAAAATCGAAAACCCTGGTTTATAGCCCAGAATCTGGTACTCACGACGGATAATATTCAGGCCGAGATTATGGAACGTAGAAACCGTCAGTCCGGAAGAGGCTTTGCCTTTCACCAGCTTGCCAACCCGCTCTTTCATTTCCCGGGCGGCTTTATTGGTAAAGGTAACGGCCACAATGTTTTTGGCGCTGATACCACACTGTTGAATCAGATAGGCAATTTTGGTGGTAATAACACTGGTTTTACCACTGCCGGCACCGGCCAGTACCAGCAGGGGAGTATCGATGTATTTTACGGCCTCAGCCTGTCGATCATTGAGTCTTTGCACGCGTTCTGTTTCAGGCAAGTCATGGAAATTAAGGATCTCAGTATAACAAGGTTAGGGGAGTGGACGATATGTCTGGTCTTCAGACCAATGCATGGAGGGATTTACTTAACCCGGATATTTCATAAACTGCCCCGAATGTTCAGAGTTTTAACCCACCATCCAGCTCTAAAACCCGCCCATTGTAATAATCATTTTCAAAAATAAAACCAACGGTCCGGGCAATCTCTTCCGGGGTACCCATGCGTCCAACAGGAATGCCCGCGGTTAACCTGGCTTTGGCTTCTGGCTTCATGCCGCCGGTCATTGCGGTTTCAATAACGCCCGGAGCGACAGCTGCACAACGGATGCCGTATTTGGCCAGCTCTTTGGACCAGGTCACGGTCATGGCTGAGACACCGGCTTTGGCTGCGGAGTAGTTGCTTTGTCCAAAGTTCCCTTCACGGGCAATGCTGGCGATATTGACGATGACGCCCTTTGAGCCACTGTCGATCATGCTGGCGGCTACTTCACGGCCGCAGAGGAAGACGCCGGTCAGGTTAACATTGATTACGGACTGCCATTTGTCAAAGGAGAGTTTCTCGGTCACTTTGCCATCTTTGGCTTTGATCAGCAGACCATCTCTGAGAATACCGGCGTTGTTGACCAGGCCATTCAATGGGCCGAGTTCTGCATAGGCTTTCTGAACAGCTGCTTCAACCTGAGCTTCTTCAGCAACATTGGCTGGCAATGCTATCGCGTTAACCCCTTTTGAACGACAGAGTTCCTCTGCCTGATAAAGTTCGGGAGTATCAAGGTCCATAAGACCCATATTGGCACCACGTTCTGCAAACCAGTTGGCTATTGCCAGACCAAGTCCTCTGGCAGCACCGGTGATCAGGATATTTTTATTTTTGATGTTCATTGTTCTTATGCTTTATTGGTAGAAGGTACACTGATTATCCTGAAACGGATGTGAATAAAAGACAATAATTTATCATAAGAGAATCCTCTCTTTGGAGAGCGGGCGGGCTGTACAGAGACCGACTTACCGGTTGTTTTTGATTTATTTGCGAGGCTGGTGTACCCGGGTAAGAAGTTTTTTTCATTAAGGGGCGAGTACAACCTTCCTGCTTCCTGACAACCCTTGAAAAAAAACGACACTGCCTTTATATAGGAGGCTCCAATGATTAACGGGGCCTCTTATGCGCTTCCTCTCTGTGCTATTTATCCTTTTACCCATTCTGGAAATGGTGGTGCTGATTAAAGTGGGCAGTATCATCGGAGCCTGGAATGCGGTTGCCCTGGTTATTCTGTCGGTATTTATTGGCATCGAAGTGATTCGCCGCCAGGGCTTCAGAACCACATTAAGAGCCCGGCAGAAGATGGCGGCAGGCGAACTGCCCGCTATGGAAATGCTGGAAAACCTGGCTATTGCCCTGGGTGGCCTGCTGCTGTTGATCCCCGGTTTTATCACTGATTTTCTGGGGGTATTCCTGTTGATTCCACCGGTTCGTCAGCTGCTGATCCGGCGCTGGCTGAAAGTGAGCGGGGTCAATGTGCAGCAAACCAATATTTATGAGGCTGAGTATCGTCGTGAGCCATCAGGGCATCATGATCAAACCCATCTCAACCACACCATTGATGGGGACTATACCCGGGAAAATGATGATGGCCGTTCCGGAAGCCAAAAGCGCCATTAATTGATAAGCCTTGATTTGCGAGCATATAACGAATTTTTCACTCTTTCTTGAGTTTAGAGCCTCAGTTTTGTGGAAAAGTCAGTTTTTTTTTCATCTGCCTCTTGAAAACTGCGCCAGCTACCCATACTAAGGGGAACACCTGATAAGACTTCGGTAAGGCCTTGAACTTTTAGTTAAGGCCTGTGCCAAAGTAAACTTCATCCCGGGTGCATACCAGGGAGGTTCGGGTAAACCGGGCCATAGTGAAGCGATAGTGCATCGTTTTACTGCCATTACGTTGATAGCGAGCAGCCTGTAAAAGGTTGCACGGCATAAGCAAACTGTTGGAGAAAGAATCGATGAAAATCCGTCCGTTGCGTGATCGCGTGGTCGTTCGTCGTGTCGAAGAAGAAACTACCTCTGCTGGTGGCATCGTACTGCCAGGTTCTGCCGCTGAAAAGCCTAACCAGGGCATTGTGGTTGCAGTCGGCGATGGCGTGTTTCTGGACAATGGTGAAAAGCGTCCTGTTGGCGTTAACGTTGGTGACAAGGTTATCTTCGGCAAGTATGCAGACTCAAACACCGTGAAGATTGACGGTGAAGAGCTGATCATTCTGTCTGAAAGTGACATTTCCGCCGTTCTGGAAGGCTGATTGTCAGGCAATCACACGGTATTTTTCCGATTTCACAAAATAGTGCACAGGGTCACCAACCATGGCAGCTAAACAAGTTAAATTTGGCGACGAAGCTCGCAAAGAAATGCTCAAGGGCGTCAACATCCTGGCTGACGCTGTAAAAGCTACTCTGGGTCCCAAGGGCCGTAACGTTCTGCTGGAGAAGTCTTTTGGCGCGCCTACCATCACTAAAGATGGTGTGTCTGTTGCCAAGGAAATCGAACTGAAAGACAAGTTCCAGAACATGGGTGCCCAGCTGGTTAAGGAAGTGGCTTCCCAGGCTAACGATCAGGCCGGTGACGGTACGACTACGGCGACCGTTCTGGCCCAGTCTATTCTGAACGAAGGTCTTAAGTACGTTGCGGCCGGCATGAATCCAATGGATCTCAAGCGCGGTATCGACAAGGCGGTCATTGCTGTCGTTGAGCAGCTGAAGGCTATGTCTACTCCTTGTGCCGACAGCAAATCCATCGCACAGGTTGGTACTATCTCTGCCAACTCCGATGAACTGGTTGGCCAGATCATCGCCGAAGCCATGGAAAAAGTTGGCAAAGAAGGCGTTATCACTGTTGAAGAAGGCAGCGGTCTGGAAAACGAACTGGAAGTGGTTGAAGGCATGCAGTTCGACCGTGGCTACCTGTCTCCATACTTCATCAACAACCAGGAAAGAATGTCCGCTGAACTGGAAAGCCCATTTATCCTGCTGGTTGACAAGAAAATCTCCAATATCCGCGAACTGCTGCCGGTTCTGGAATCCGTTGCCAAAGCTGGCAAGCCACTGATGATCATCGCTGAAGACGTTGAAGGCGAAGCCCTGGCGACTCTGGTGGTGAACAACATGCGCGGCATCGTGAAAGTCACTGCTGTTAAAGCACCGGGCTTCGGTGACCGTCGCAAGGCCATGCTGCAGGATATTGCTATCCTGACTGGCGCTACGGTTATCTCTGAAGAGGTAGGCCTGTCCCTGGAAACGGCAACTCTGGATGATCTGGGTACTGCCAAGCGTGTACAGATTACCAAAGAAGACACCACCATCGTTGACGGCGCTGGCGTTCAGGCTGACATCGTTGCCCGTGTTGAGCAGATCCGTGCCGAGATCGAAAACTCTTCTTCTGACTACGACAAAGAGAAGCTGCAAGAGCGCGTAGCCAAGCTGGCTGGCGGTGTTGCCGTTGTTAAGGTAGGCGCCGCTACCGAAGTTGAGATGAAAGAGAAGAAAGCCCGCGTTGAAGATGCCCTGCACGCTACCCGTGCTGCGGTTGAAGAAGGCGTGGTTGCCGGTGGTGGTGTAGCCCTGGTTCGCGCCCTGTCTGCCATCAACGTTGAAACCATTAACGCTGAGCAGCGTGCCGGTGTTGAGCTGATCCTGCGTGCACTGGAAGGCCCGATCCGTCAGATCGCTACCAACTCTGGTGACGAAGCTTCTGTGGTTGTTGACAAGGTTAAGGCGGGTTCAGGTAACTTCGGTTACAACGCTGCTACCGGTGAATACGGCGACATGATCGAAATGGGTATTCTGGATCCAGCCAAGGTTACCCGTTCTGCCCTGCAGGCTGCAGCTTCTGTTGCAGGCTTGATGATCACTACTGCTGCCATGGTTGCTGATGAGCCACAGGACGACGCGCCAGCTATGCCTGATATGGGCGGCATGGGCGGTATGGGTGGCATGGGCGGCATGATGTGATACGACGAGAGTCGTGCAGGTAGCTAGCCTGAATGTGCTACACCGCAAGCGACCACTCACTTATCGAGTGTTTGGTCGTTCCACCTCCAGTAGAAAATAGCATGTCAATCTAACCTGTATCCGGTCTGAATCATGACCGGATAGCGGCCTCTCTCTTATAAAAAACCTGTCCTCAGAGTTCATGCACTCACTGGGTTGTTTCGGGTGTCGGAGGACATTAAACCCACTTTCACCACCAAAATAACGTAATCATTTGATTTTGAACCATATATTCTATTCGAATATATGGTTGGCACGATATTTAATCGTTTAAAATCAAAATGTTACCAAGGGGTGGTGAAGGTCGGATTAAAGTTTGGTAAGTGACATTATAGTTTGGTAAAAACTGAGTCTTCTGCTAACTTGGGTGGATAACAGGGGTCACGCCATAGAAAGGAAAAAATCCTTGGTAATCATGGGATGAAGCTTATCCATTATCACTATAAATCATCATTTATTAGGTCTTCTGTCAAACTGATATGCTCCCACCCTAGGGGAGATAGATAGCTCAGGTACTCTTCAGGCACTTTTTTCTGCTTTTTCACTTTAGTAATAGCTTCTTCAAGGTGAACAGTGTTCCAGAGAATAATGACGGCAACGACCAGATTAAGGCCAGATACCCTGTGCTTGCCAGAATGTTCTGGCCGCTTCAGGGCTGCTCACGGCTGCTCAGGGCTGAGAGCGCTCCAGGCTTCAAGCTGGTCGAGGAAGTGCGTTGTGTCAGGTTGTCCATCGCATCCGGTCCCGGGAACCTTGTGCATATGAAGCATCACGATATAGAGCGCATTCATCGCCAGTCCTTCCAGGCGGGGAAGCGCATCCTTGTCGTGATGCCATTGCCATGCAGCTGACTCCAGTGCAAATTGTTCCACCTCACTGGCGGTCAGATCTTTAATCTTGCATATGCAAAGGAAGACCTGATACCTAATTTTCTAAACGACCGTCTTCATTTCAAGTGCTTCCGGCGTTCTTCCAGAGCCAGTTGATGGGTCAGCTAAAGCGGCCAGTTGATATTGTGTCCGCTGGAAAGACAGCGGATGTCTGAGTGATTGTGAAAAGCTTGTCCTGTTGATAATAACGGATTTGCCTCCCTGATGGCCCTGTAGCTGGCATAAGCGCAAAGGCCGTACGTGGCGGCTCCCACTGTCAAGACAACGGGTATAGCGTACAAGGCATCATAGGCTGAGAGTTCGTTTTAGGAGTCGGCGGAGGATTCCAAATCACTGCCAGTTACAGGAATGGTTGGTGAAGGCATGGTTGTTTGTGCAAGCGTTGAGTAGTGTCCCGTTGCCAGGGTTTGTCCAGGCATTGGGGTTTGTGGTGCCGTTGTATAAGCAGACCACCCAGCTGAGGATTCCAATTCAATATCGGTAGTATTAGCCACAGGAACGGTGGGTGAAGGCAGGGTTGTTTGTGCTAGCGTTGTGTTTGATCTCGGTACCGGGGTTTGTCCAGGCATTGGGGTTTGTGGTGCCGTTGTATAAGCAGACCATCCAGCTGAGGATTCCAATTCAATATCGGTAGTATTAGCTACAGGAACGGTGGGTGAAGGCAGGATTGTTTGTGCTAGCGTTGTGTTTGATCTCGGTACCGGGGTTTGTCCGGGCATTGGGGTTTGTGGTGCCGTTGTATAAGCAGACCACCCAGCTGAGGATTCCAATTCAATATCGGTAGTATTAGCCACAGGAACGGTGGGTGAAGGCAGGGTTGTTTGTGCTAGCGTTGTGTTTGATCTCGGTACCGGGGTTTGTCCAGGCATTGGGGTTTGTGGTGCCGTTGTATAAGCAGACCACCCAGCTGAGGATTCCAATTCAATATCGGTAGTATTAGCCACAGGAACGGTGGGTGAAGGCAGGGTTGTTTGTGCTAGCGTTGTGTTTGATCTCGGTACCGGGGTTTGTCCAGGCATTGGGGTTTGTGGTGCCGTTGTATAAGCAGACCATCCAGCTGAGGATTCCAATTCAATATCGGTAGTATTAGCTACAGGAACGGTGGGTGAAGGCAGGATTGTTTGTGCTAGCGTTGTGTTTGATCTCGGTACCGGGGTTTGTCCGGGCATTGGGGTTTGTGGTGCCGTTGTATAAGCAGACCACCCAGCTGAGGATTCCAATTCAATATCGGTAGTATTAGCCACAGGAACGGTGGGTGAAGGCAGGGTTGTTTGTGCTAGCGTTGTGTTTGATCTCGGTACCGGGGTTTGTCCAGGCATTGGGGTTTGTGGTGCCGTTGTATAAGCAGACCACCCAGCTGAGGATTCCAATTCAATATCGGTAGTATTAGCCACAGGAACGGTGGGTGAAGGCAGGGTTGTTTGTGCTAGCGTTGTGTTTGATCTCGGTACCGGGGTTTGTCCAGGCATTGGGGTTTGTGGTGCCGTTGTATAAGCAGACCATCCAGCTGAGGATTCCAATTCAATATCGGTAGTATTAGCTACAGGAACGGTGGGTGAAGGCAGGATTGTTTGTGCTAGCGTTGTGTTTGATCTCGGTACCGGGGTTTGTCCGGGCATTGGGGTTTGTGGTGCCGTTGTATAAGCAGACCACCCAGCTGAGGATTCCAATTCAATATCGGTAGTATTAGCCACAGGAACGGTGGGTGAAGGCAGGGTTGTTTGTGCTAGCGTTGTGTTTGATCTCGGTACCGGGGTTTGTCCAGGCATTGGGGTTTGTGGTGCCGTTGTATAAGCAGACCATCCAGCTGAGGATTCCAATTCAATATCGGTAGTATTAGCCACAGGAACGGTGGGTGAAGGCAGGGTTGTTTGTGCTAGCGTTGTGTTTGATCTCGGTACCGGGGTTTGTCCAGGCATTGGGGTTTGTGGTGCCGTTGTATCAGCAGACCATCTGGCTGAGGATTCCAATTCAATATTGGTAGTATTAGCTACAGGAACGATGGGTGAAGGCGTTGTTGTTTCTACAAGGGTTGTAGTTCCTGCAGATTTTTTTTCAAGATTGCATATCCCCGGCCGCTCATCTGATTCATCTTCATCTTCATCCTTACAATCGATGTGTCCATCACATTTCCAAGCAGCGGAAATACATTTGCCGTTGTCACAGATAAAGCGTTCTAATTCCTCACATTTGGCTTGTGTACATAACTCCGATTTCTCATCTGATGCATCTATGCAATCAATAGACCCATCACATCGTGGATCATCGGTTTTAAAGTCATAGTGAACGTTGGCACATTGGCCGTTGTCGCAGAGGAAAGGACGTTTCAGCTCGATGCATTTGTCTTGCGTGCAGGAACCCTCATCCGAATTATCACCGCAATCATCCCACTTATCGCATTGCAACTTGGCTTCAATACATTTACCGTTGTCGCAGTGGAAAGAACGTTCTAACCTGCTACATATGTCCTGGGTACAATTCTCATCAGTGCCATCGTCACACTCGTTACTCCCATCACATAGCATTTTGCGTTCAATGTTGATACATTGGCCGTTGTTGCAGCGAAAAGGGCGTTCCAGCACCAGGCATTTGACCGGTGTGCAGAACTCCGGCTTCTCATCAGAGCCATCAGGACAATCTTCATTCCCATCACATAGATTAGCGGTGCCGATGTTGATACATTGGCCGTTATCACAGGGGAAAGGACGTTCCAGCTCAATACATTTGTCCTTTGTGCAAAACTCCGGATTCTCATCAGAACCATCGCGACAATCAATACTCCCATCACATTGCCTGTCGGTGTTAATGTTGATACATTGGCCATTGCCGCAGCGGTGAGGGCGCCACAGTTCGATACATTTGTCCTTTGTACATAATTCCGGCTTCTCATCAGAGCCATCGCGGCAATCGTTTCTCCCATCACACTGATTAGCGATATCAAGGTTGATGCATTGTCCGTTGTCGCAGCGGAAAGGACGTTCTAGCTCGGTACATTTGGCCTGAGTGCACAACTCCGGCTTCTCATCAGAACCATCACTACAATTTCCTTCCGACCGATCAGTATTCCCATCACATTGACGATGGCTTTCAATACATTGGCCGTTGTTGCAGCGAAAAGGTCGACCCAGCTCGGTACATTTTTTCTGTGTGCATTCCCACTCATCCGAGCCATCACGGCAATTACCTAACCCAATTACATTACTCCCATCACATTGACGATTTCTTTCAATACATTGGCCGTTGTTGCAGCGAAAAGGTCGACCTAACTTGATACATTTTTCTGGTGTGCACCCCTGCTCATCCAAGCCATCTCTACAATTTTCAACCCCATTACATCGCTCAAAGTCAAGCTTGCATTTGTCTTTATCGCAGCGGAATTGACCGGACCGACATGCCACCGACGGCTGTAACTGATTATTTATCACCGCCAGCGTAAACAGCAGTGTCGGTTTAAGCCCTGGCATCATTGCACCGATATACGGTGAACTCACTATCTGGTTGAAAGCAAAACCCGCTGCAACGCGCCCCAGTCTCTTTCCGACCTGCAAGGCACAATCGGCCAGCGGTCTTATTCCATAGCCAACAATCGGTTTGGGCTCCGGCTTTTGCGCCTGGTCATTACGACATTGGGTGCGTGCCTGGCAGAAAGTTATACCGCCACCCTTGTCAGGCTCCTGTTGGCAGGAAGCCATTATCTGTGAGCTGATACTTTTTGAGAGGGAAGACGTAATTTGCATTTATTCGAATCCAATTAAATTGATGGTTTCTTCAGCCGCACGGACCTATCACAAAATGTCCTGCTACTGAGAGGCTGTCTGAGCAAAAATCAGGGGGGCAGATCTTTAATCTTGCATGCACAAAGAAAGACCTGACCCATAAGTTGAAGTTGTATAAGTTGAAGTTGTAAGTTGAAGTTGAAGTTGAAGTTGAAGTTGCTAATAATTGACACATAATTTCCACACAAACCGAATCAAACTATTTACTGTGACTATTAATAAAACCCACTTTCACCACCAAAATAACGTAATCATTTGATTTTGAACCATATATTCTATTCGAATATATGGTTGGCACGATATTTAATCGTTTAAAATCAAAATGTTACCAAGGGGTGGTGAAGGTCGGATAAAATAATTAGTTCCATCCATAGCCATGGCTATGTTCCTGACGAGTATATTTTCTTTCACAAATTACACAGGTGGTAACGAAATTCTCTAAACCATCAAACATCTCTGAAATTGTCGCAGCGATGGAAACGCTGAACTCTCCTAATGAGTGTGGGCCCATTTCCAAACTGGGTAGGCAATAACACTTTGATATCTGGAACTAAGAATCGTTCTTAGCTCCAGAGTAACCATTCGCTAAATCCATTATTCAAGCATCAATAGCCCTGTTCAGCTATCCTTGATAGATGCTTGAAATCACTACGCCTGAATGCACTTTAGAACAATCCTGTACTCCTTTCAGCCTTGTTCAAGTCACTTTGACCAAGCAGGAGTTCATTGACCTCAAATGGCAGGTCAACCACTACCGGGATCTGTGGAAACGGACCCGGGTTCGTGAGCAGGAATTACTGGCCACCATTGCCTTGATGAAAAAACGCGAAGACCGACTTTTGACCCATAGATCAATAAATAATACTACATGGTCGGCCGAAACGGCATTTTTAACAGACGCTCCCTAATCATGCCCGAAAACCGCGTTTTCAAGCAGTTATTAAATTCTCAAACTGAATAGCAGGCTTACCAGCTTGTACATTTAGGAATACACCTACGTTGTAAGCCAGTAACTTGCGGGCCATTCTTGCTGTCATGCGCCACATATTACGGCAGCCACTGTGCTCAATATCGAAATAATGTGCCAACTGTCCAATGACGGTTTCGATTCTGCGCCTGACCCGCATAATCAGTTTGACGAATTTTTTTGGCCGGTTATCTTTCATGTTTTTTTTCAATGGCGTTTGCAGGTCGATACCAACCGCTTCGCAATCCTCTTTGAAAATCGGCTTAATGTAGCCTTTGTCTCCCAACAACAACCCGGCTATCGTTTCTATCAAATCGTAAGCTGCATCTCTCTCGTCAACGTTCGCAGGTGTCAGGCTCAGTGAAACTGGAATGCCCGTCATTGAAATTAACAGATGCCCCTGAAAACCAAAAAACTTCCTGTCTTTTGAAGCACAGTAGCCATAAGCCACTTCGTCATTAAATATTTTCCGACGTTTTGCCCGAACCCGCTTGCAAACCTCTATGGGGAAACCATCAATCAGGTGAACATTATCCCTGTCAGCGCCCAATATTTGCACCAGATGCTCTGTGATTTTTTGCTTCACAGCCCAGAGGTTCGCCCCCTGTGATGCCAGCTTGGTTCTGGCGGGAATGTTTGGAAAAAAGTGTAGCCAGTGTCGTCGAAAATATTTCCAGATATTTTTGTCCTTGTGATGTCCAAGCCATTCACCCACTATTTCAATGGTAATAACCTCGCTATCACTGAGCTTGGGCTCATAGCCACGAGTACGTATAGGTGTGGGAAAAAGCTTTTGGAATAAATCATCAATCAGACAAAAGACATTAATGATAAACTCTTCTTCAGGCATGACTGTCACCGGCTATTAAGCAATCTGTTTTAGAGGGCAGGTTGGTTAAGGTGTAGTCATGCCTTATGTGATGTCAAAAGTCGGCCTTCGCGTGAAAAAGGGTAATAAGGCTGAAGTCGATCAACTCAAGGCGACAATTAAAGAACGCGATTCTCAGCTGAGTCATATGAAACACATGGTCTTTGGCCGTTCTACTGAAAAGAAAAATCGCTCAAAACCCAGTCAGGAAAAGCAAAGCAAAAATACCACACGATAACCGACGACTCGTAAGCGTGGCCAGCAACCTGGTTCCCCAAGCCATGGTCGGAGAAAACATGAGAACGCCGGTGGTTGATCAGGGCGTTGACCTACCCGATAACGAGAAGTGTTGTGCCATCTGTCGCTTGCCCTTCGACCCGTTTCCTGGCTGTGATCATTGTGATGTTGTAGAAATTGAGGTCAGGCCACACAAGAGGCGTTACCATCGCAAGCGATATCGCAAGACTTGCCAATGTCCTGAAACACCCGCAATTATCACCGCCCCATCTCCAGCACGTTTGATTAACAGAGGAACATTGGGAGTTTCTGTCTGGGTTGATTTAATTATCAACAAATATGCTTTTGTTATTCCGGTTAACAGACAGCTTTAGTCGTACAAACAACACGGGCTTGATCTGGCGGCCGGAACCATTATTTCGGGAATGCAAACACTGCCTGCTCTCATAGAACCGGTCGTGGAAGCTTGCAGAGAGCGGGTTTGCCACAGTGATCGAATGCATGCCGATGAAACCCGATGGTTGCAGTGGTGTGATGATTCAGAGGGCAGCCAGAAACATTGGCTCTGGGTATTTGTTTCCGATGAGGCAGCCTACTTCAGCATCAGTAATAGTCGCGCTGTCTCTGTCCCTGAATCAGTTATTGGAGATAGCGAGGGAACCCTTGTCTGCGACCGGTATTCTGCCTACAAGAAACTGGCCAAAGACCATCCATTGATTGTTCTGGCCTTCTGCTGGGCTCATGTCAGGCGAGACTTTATTGCTGCCAGTCGTGGTGACCCGGATTTGGAAAAATGGAGCATTGCCTGGGTAGATAGAATTGCTCGTTTATATTATTTAAACGAGCAACGACTTCTTGTACGGGAAGACCCAAAGCAGTGGCCGACCCGCCAGTTGAGACTGGAAAAACATGTTGAACGCATAGCCTCTCAGCGAGATAAAGAACTGGTACGACCACGGCTGGCTGAAAAAGCGCAAAAGATACTTGAGAGCCTTGTGAACCATTGGGAAGGGCTCTGCCGGTTTATTCAAAATCCGGAAATTCCGATGGATAACAATATTGCTGAACAGACGTTGCGAGGTCTCGTGGTTGGCCGGAAAAACTACTACGGCAGCGGGAGCGACTGGAGTATGGAGCTGGCGGCCTGGTTCTTTACGGTGCTGACAAGCCTGAAGATCTGGAAGATCAATCAGAAGCTGTGGTTGAAGGGCTATCTTGAGGCTTGCATTGCTAATGACCGGAAGCCACCAGAAGATTTAAGCCAGTGGCTACCTTGGCAGATGGATGAAAGTCGTCTCAAAGAATTGCGAATCCATGACCCACCTGGCTGAAAAAAGCTCATCCAAATCCGTAGCCCTTATAAGGCAGGTATTCCTTACCAGTCTGGTAAGCTGGTTTGGTGGGTTCACTGAATAGTTACGCTCCAGATATCAGATGGTATGCATATCATTGATTTCAAGGTAAAAATGACATTTTACCAAATTTTAATGTTATCTTTTATTTTTTACCAAACTTTAGTTAGAAAGTTCTTGGGAAAAACCTCTGAAGAGGCATTTTTTTACCAAACTATAATGTCCTCCGACATCGGGTACTGAATGAATTGCGACGCGTTGAAGCAGAACCGAATTTACCAAATTAGTAGTCAGTTGTAATTCACCTGAGTTTCCCGGTAACTCGGAATGGTTTTCTCTTTCGCGATTATAGTTTTCTTTATGCGGTACTTCCTACAGTTTTCCTTTTGTCGTGCTGCGTAATCAGGATTATTTTGATATTGCTCCCTCTGGCGCTTCTTCTGACGCTCTGCGAAATCGGGATCATTCCGGTAGCGCTCTCTTTGGTGCTGCCTCTGGTGCTCCATGTAAGCGGGATTTTTGTGACGCTCCCTCAGGCGCTCCCTTTCGCGTTTTAGGAGAGCGGGGTTATTGTAGAGTTCTCTTCGACGTTTTCTTTGGCGCTCCCTTGCGCCATCCCTTATCTTCTTTGCGTAAGCAGGATCATTCTTGTAGCGTTCCCTTCTGCGCTCATTCTCCCGTTGTGTGTAAGCAGGATTCTTGCGAAGCTCTCTTTGGCGTTTTCTATTACGCTCCTTCTTGTAGTGCTGTGCGTATGTGGGATCTTTGTGAAGTTCCTTGTGGTATTCGTTAGCATGAAAAGAGGGTTCCGTTGCACAGTCAATCTCTGCTGGGGGAGTGGGTTGTTGATGCTGTACACTTTCTGGTTGAGGGTTAATAATTGCAACGGGTATTGCTGACTCAAAAAAAGCATCAGCAGATTCTTGGTTATACATTTTTTCTGTCGGATGAAGGCTGTTATCAACAACTGATGAGCTTTGCAGGGATAAGGGACTTAAACCTAAAATTGACTGGATCGAAAAACGTTCATTATCAGGAGTATATGTAGGAGCAGGTTTATCATTCAGTGCTTCTGTTCTGACTGGTAAGTGAAGTGGTTGATCTTTTATAGTATTGCTGAAAACGATTACTACTGATCTTTTTTTAAAACGGTAATCATTGAATGGATTATTAAAAGGCACCGTTGGCTGCTGAAGGTGGTTTTTAGTCATCTCATCAGTACACATGGAACACAGAGTAGAGTCTGCTTCTTGAACTCCACGGGAGAAGGCCTGCCCTGATGCACCAGGCTCAGAAATAGTAACATCCTGAACAGAAAGAAATTGATCAGAATCTGCTGGTAATTGAAAGTAAGTAATAAGGCTATGCATTGAAGTATTGAATAACTGAACTAAAGCATAAGATCACGTCCTCTTGTAAAAGTTCCTCCTTGATATTACCCATTCAATATTTATTTGTAACCTTGCATAATTCATGATTAAAAGGATTGGTACATGCGATAGCTACGCAAGCGGGGTCTTTGCGAAGCTCGCTACGGCGCTTCCTTCGGTATTCCCTGAGGTACTCTCTCTGGCGCTCCCTTTTGCGTATCTTATCGTTCTCCAGCTTGGCAGGATCTTTCATACGCTCCTTCATGCGCTTTTTCATGCGTTCTGAGTAACCGGGATCATTCTGGTAACGCTTCCGCATGTTCTCTCTCATGCGCTTCCTCATGCGTTCTGCGAAATCGGGATCATTCTGGTAACGCTCCTTCTGCCGCCTGTTATTGTGTTCAACATAAACGGGATCTTTGAGACGCTCCCTTTGGCGCTCCCTTATGCGTTCTGCGTAATCGGGATCATTGCGATAACGCTCCCTTTGTTTCTCCCTCTGGCGTTTTGCGTAAGCTGAATTATTCCGAAAATGACTCCTTCTTTGGTATGCCCTGATGCGCTTTGAGTGATCAGGATGATTCTGATAGCTCTTTTGGTGCTCAACTGCTGAAGTGTTATTACTAACATCTTCTACTGCCTGGGGCGTTTGATTATCAATTGTCGTCTGGTTCTGGTTTTGCAGGTTAACTACAGTAACTGTCCCTGAATTTTGTGGGTTAGAGAGCATATCAGGAAGATTAGTTAACTGATAATCCGAGGCAGAATGGCTCGCTGGCATTGGCTCGTTAACCTCAAGCTCGCTCCCCAATATGCACAGCAGCTGAGTAAGGTGGGTGTCTGGCGTTGAAAGTGGCGCATCCTCTAAAGGGGTAGTGTCAGAATGACAAAAAGAATATTCATTTCGTCCTGACTGTGGAACCTCAGCAATATCAGTTCCATGAGGGGCTTCCTGATCGGCATGAGTTAGAAAGGCAATATTATATTTATCCAATGAACCAAACGGGCCAGGGTTATTGTTGTCTTTGTCTGATTGACTATGGTACACCTGAAAAGGAGTACTCAGCACCTGAACTGGTATCCCTTGATACGTCGGCTGTTGTTCATTTTGGGCATCCTGGTGCTTTGGTTCTTGTGATCTGGAATAAGGTTCGCCAAAAGCAATCTCGAATGGAAGTAATTGAGTAAAGTGATCCATTGAATTATAAAATTATTGAATTATGTTTTAAGACATTTTCTTTTTGTATTAGTTTCTCTCATAAACACTCTATTCAATAATTATTTCAGCCAAACATAATTTTTTTTATAGCTATTAGTAATATCTTCAATGCGGATGGTTTCTCTCATATCGTGGAAAGCTTTACGATCATCGATCTTGTTTATGGGCACCTCAAAAACTGAGGCACCGTATTAAGAAATGTTGTGATGGAGAGTAATAGTTCGTATCGGGTATCAGTATCACGTTAAGGTGGGCTTTTTTATCTGGCCTTAATCGATTTAATGCGATGCAGCTTAATGGGCATTGTGATGCTGCCCCCGGCAGATCGCACCTTCAGTAACAGTCTTTCGCGTTCGACGCCAAGCAGTTCTCCGCTGAAACGTTTCGACGGTTCGACAGCAACCTCTAACCAGGCACCAATATGATTTGGTAACTCATAGATTGGAATGTCCCTGGACTGCTGGTTCAGTAATTCCGGTTCCTGATTGGTTGCAGGCAGTTCATCAACAAAGAAGTAGGTTTTGGGTGCTTCTCCATGGGCAGGCTGAGATTGCCACTCCTTCTTGACATTTGGGTTGGTATTCCTGGAAGAGGGTTCCGTCATGTCCATATCATCTGAATCCTTTGCCGGGCCAAATTGCCCCGGGGTGATGATTTCAAAGGGAGAGACAGGGCTGTTGTTCACCAGCAGAGTGAGACCAAATGATGAAACCCAGAGCTCAGTGTCATAGACAGAAAAGGCCTGAGGATGGAAGTTGGGGGGGAAATGCGCCTTGATGGTCACTGTGTCAGGATTCTTCAGAAAGTTGATGTAGGCATTTTTCATCGCTTCATTCGGAGCAATGCCTGCTTTATAGAAGTAAAAGCTGTCTGGCAAATTTGTTAGACGGTTAATGTATGCGTCTTTGGAAATACCTGAGCTATTAGCACAATGCTGGCTGCTCATTCTGATCAGGCCCTCGTCCTGGTAGGTCAGTTCAGCATTGGTCAGGGAGGGTAATTGCATAAAGTCGTTGATGACAGGAGACCCTTTTTTGTAAAAGCTTGACTGTAGTGATGCCTTGTATAGATTTGTGGCGCTGATACCAAATCGAACAAACAGTTTCTGATTTTCAGGGGTGTATTTATATTCCCAGAAATGTCTGTCAATGAGTGTATCAATGCCCATCTGTTGAAATTCATTCAGGCCGACAATATATTCAATACCACAGGTAGGTTCTACTATGCTGCCCAGCTCTTGTTTGAGTCGTAACTGGCGTTGATCATTGAATAAGGTATAAAACTCTTCATTACCCTCCAGTGGTAGTTGAATTCCATCATACTGGACGCGCAGGGAATCGGGCAGCTCTGATAGTTCTCCATTGCTGACATCATACACTGTCTTCATCATTGTCAAAGTGCTTGGGAAAACAACGGTTAATCTTTTTATAGTGATTGGGCTTTTGAACGTTTTTTTAGGCGTTAAAGTTATTTTTGTTATTGATACTTTGCCATTTATATGAACATTAACGGTATCAAATTTAACTTCTGCGTAATCAGATGTTACAGGTTTGTATTTGTCTATTGCTTGTATTAACTGGATTTCAGCATAAAATTTAAATCCAAACCATGCGGCAGGAGCAACAAGAAAAAAAGGTATTAAGAATGATTTGATCAAGAAGTTAATCATAGGCTTACCTGAATACGGTATTGCTGCGCAAGGTGATCATCTGATGATGATTCACTCCTTTATAAAAATATGTTCTTGATTTTTTTGTTTATCAAGTAATGGGTGTTTTATTTTTAATTGGCTGTATATGGTGCTGAGCAAGTGTCACATTTTGAATTTTTTCTGGTTTCTGTGCATTGCTTGTCAAAAAAACAAGCGATTCTAATATTTTGTTTTTTCTAATATTGTTATATTCATCGTAAAGGGCTGGCATGTTTTAAACTAACTTATTAATGGACTCTTAACTGAATCAACGTTGATTGAAAAGGATTTTCTATGAACCCTCCAGGCTCGCCGCCATCTGGAACACCCGTTGGTCCTTCAGTGCTTCCACCTCATTCCGGTGCTGGAGAAACAGCCCAGACAGGTCAAACGTCCACCAGTCAAACCGTCTCTCCTCATCATCCAGTCGAAAAGCGCATTCCCACAAATGATAACCCTGTCAGGAGTAGTGGGCTACCTGACAATATTCAGCCAGCAAATGCTCCCGGAGGTACGGTTTCCCAAAATAGACCGGGGGGGGCAGAAGGAATCAAACGTGATCTGAATAAGCTTTTGGCCGATGATAAGCCTCTGGAACAAGGCTTCCGAAAAAAGGAGGAGATGAAATACATAGATGCATCAATAACTGCACTGGAAAAAATCAAGGAAGAAATGAATGGCAAATGGGATCTTTCAAATGACGATTTAAAGGTTGCATTTAAAAAAGCGCACAAGAAGGCCATTAAAAAACTGAAAGAAAATAATTCCAATGATGTCAAAGTAACCTTTAATTTACCCGGTGGGCAACGGGTTCGTTTAATTCCACCTGAGCTGGATAATCTGGATTTATCTGACTTGAAGTCATGGCTGCAGGGATCTCTGGGGTTAGTAAATGAGCTGAAATCAGAAAAGCAGTCTGCTTATGATGCTGGTCTTATCGAGCAGGCAATTACTGATGGTGCCCGGGAATTGAATACTCTTCTTTCCCAGCTGGCGCAGACCGGCTCATCCGAGCAAGAGCTTCTGGGCTTCCAGGCTCGCTATCATGCCATACAATACCCGATTATCAGCCTTTCTTTTGATGGCAGCAGCCAGCATTCTTCCGATAGACCAGAGCACCATAGTACTCCCGAGGCTGTGAAACCAAGTCCTTCTATTAAAATTACCAATGATCCTGAGAGGGCATTGACAGTTCCTGACGAGGGGGATTCAGCTTTTGGGGATGAAAGTCTTGTTGACGCTGATCACTTGAAACGGGTTGAAAGAGCCAGAAAAGCATACAGAGACCTCGGTTATGCCTGGTATCAGCAAGAAAAAAACACCAGTGAAGAAATTCTTGATGACAAAGCGATGTTAATGGCGGAGTTGGAACAACGTTTACAAGGCAAGCCTGAGAGTGATGATGATTCTGGTGTCTCGGTATCTTCCCTGACCAGCCCGCAACGCTCAAATCCTCGCAGACGTTCTGGTGATAAAACGGGAGAACCACCATCATCCGCCCGCAAGTTACAGGTGAAGGATGATGATGGTGTCGGCTTATTCCGTGCATTGTTTGCCTGTTATACCGGAAACGGTGATTGGCAGAATGCGTCGAAAGATCAGGTACGTAAAGAGATAAGAGACGAAACTATGGCTCAACCGATAAAACTGGCCATTGACGTTGCTACCCATAAGTACCTTGAGCTGGATCCTTACAACAATGACGTGATGGACGTTCAAAACTTGTCACAGCGTGCCGTGGCTCAGAAGATCAAAGCGTTGGACGATCAGGGGCTTTTAGTCCAGAAAATTTTTGCCCAGGTGATTCTGGATGGCACGTTCTCTGAACACTCTTTCCGCCGTCTTCCAGAGGTGCTGGGTGTTACCGATTTAATGACCAATGATCCTGATGACCCCTATGCTTTTGAAATGATAGTTTTTTCACAGCTTATTATGAGTGAACTCTGCACGACGCTGGGCGTGCCTGAATCCAATGGTAATGAACGAGGATTTCATAGGCTGAATAGAGGCTTTGGTGTAGTGTTAGACGCTGAAAAAAAGAAGGATGACGATAAGAGAAATAGTGTCAAAGAAGCTGATAGAGCTTCCGGTTTATCTCCAGCGCGGGAAGATACGAAGGTTATGGCCCCGTCAGAGGATAGCATGATACCTGAAACGTCAGGGGATGACGCTTCGAGTGCAGTTAGTCAACCACCTCCACCACCTCCACCACCTCCGCCCGGGAGTCTTGCTGAATCGTTTGAAGATAAAAAATCTACTGACAGTAGATAGACACTCTTTAGCAAAAGAGTTTTGCGCCTGTTAACCCGGATATTTCATAAACAGCGATCCTTGATCTGACCCTGAAACTACATCCGCCTTGGAAATGTCGTGTTCATGGATATCCATATCCTCAGACGAAGTAACCGCAATAATGAATCGCCGTTGAACTATTTCCAGGAAAAAATGTCCAGATGAAAAAGCGTCTGGATACCAGTGGCCAATTTACCCAGTGAATGTGCAACGACGTGCGGCCAACCAAAGCAGGAAAATAGACATGGAAATAAGCTCTGTTCCAGCCAATCACAGTGCGAGTCACTGTTTGATTTGCATGGAAGATTTTACCAGCCAGCCTGGCCATGAAGCAGTTAACCTGAGTTGTCATCATGTCTTTGGCCGATCGTGCATCATTCGCTGGGGAAGCAACAACCCGACCTGCCCTGCCTGCCGGGCACCGCTGGACCTTGATCACATACATGGCAGGAGTATCACCATAACCAGGCGTTTAATCAGAACAGTACCAGCTGCTGCCTCATACCTCAGGACTAACTTTCTGGACAGCCCCTTCGCACTTGGCAGCATGGTCTTTACCACTGGAGGGGGATTGATTAACACCTTTGCTCGATTTCTACCTTATCAGCCGGACGCTGCCTATATGGTCGCGGGTTATTCCATTGGTGGCATCGGCATTTCTCATGTTTTAGCTGGTGCTTCTGCATTAGCCTGTGGTTATACTGCCCTGCCCGTAAACGGTCATCACAGTCTGGCCATTTCCTTGAGCAAGGGCGGAGTCCTTGGCATTGGTGCTGCTGGCCTTGCCGGCTTCTTTGTTGGTGTCTTGGTGCGTTCTGATCATTCCAGCCTTCTTGCCTCTGGTATTAATTCAGGCATCCATGGCATGGCCGGGGGGGTGATGGTCGCAGCCTCTATTAGCACAGTTGCCCTGACAACAGCCATCTACCTGGACTCTTAATTCCTCTCCTGTCTACTGAAAAAGCTGTCTGGAATGAAGCTTTTTGATGTTTTGTTCACTATGCAGAGACTCGTTTTATAAGGGCGGGAAGGGTTCCGGTTTTCTGGATATTGCAAAGGCTGGAGTAAAAGGTAGGATAGCTGTTGGTTGAAAACAATAACTATAGAGGATGTGACCATGAGTAAGCTTTATGGGGTGCCACTGTCGCCCATGGTTCGAAAAGTACTGCTGGCTCTTGAAATAAAACAACTTGACTATGAGTTAGTGCCGGTTACCCCGTTTATGAAACCGGCAGGCTTTGAAAAAATCAGTCCCCTGAAAAAAATTCCTGCCTGGGAAGATGACAAGGTGACGATTGCCGACTCTTCGGTGATCTGTGAGTACCTTGAGGACCGTTATCCGGAACAGGCTCTCTACCCAAAGACACCTGAGGAAAAAGCCAGGGCCCGCTGGTTTGAAGAGTATGCCGATACGGCGATGCTCCAGGTACTGGGAACGGTCTTTTTTGAGCGAGTTGCCAAGAAGCTGATTAACCAGCCTGCTGACGAAGGCAAAGTGCAGGAAGTTTTACAAACCAAACTGCCAGAGATTTGTGCTTATCTGGAATCTCAGGTTCCGGAAACTGACTTTCTGTTTGGAGGGAAGGTTCAATTGGCTGATATTGCCCTGGCCAGCCACTTTATTAATCTCGTCCATGCTGGAGTCCAGATTGACTCTGCTGAGTATCCTGGGCTGGCGGCGTATATTGACAGGATTTTCCAGCATCCAGCCGTGGCGCACCGGATTGCAGAAGATAAAAAAGTGTTTGGCGGTAAGTAAAAAAGATCGCCACCCGTTGCCCGTAAAAGCACAAGCGGTTCTGGCTTTTCGGGCAGCGTCTATAGAAATGTGGAAGTTATTTCAGAGCTGTTTCTTACATACGTTTGAAGGCTATTAATTCTGGAATGGATAGACTGAACCCAGATTAAGAATGTGTGTCAGTTCATCCAGGGCCGTTCGGGATTCCGTCAGTAAAAGCGGGTCGGCCAGGTCTTTTTCAGATAACTGGTCACGATAGTGCTTTTTGACCCAGCGGCTGAGGGTGGCAAAGCGCTGGTTGTTGATCAGACAATGTTGATTGGTCGCTGCCAGTTCCTGGTCGTTTAATACGACTCTCAGTCGCAGGCAGGCCGGTCCTCCGCCGTTATTCATACTTTGGCGCAGATCAAAAACCTTCAGATCCGTAATTGGGCAACTTGCGTCGTTGAGTATGGTTTGCAGGTAATCCCAGACAGCGGGTTCATTTTCACACTCAGAGGGGACAACGATCATTGTCCCGCCATGGTCCAGCGACAGCAGTTGGCTATTGAATAGATAAGTCCCAACTGCCTGTGCTACAGAAACCTGTTGATCCGCCACCTCAACAATATGGAAGTCCTGCGCCCCATAAGCCTTTCTTAATGACTCATAGACACCAGCCTGCTCCACAAATGCCTGTTCATGGCAGAACAGCAGGTTGCGGTTGCCCACAGCGATAACATCATTATGAAAAACGCCCTGATCAATAACCGCCGGGTTTTGCTGGGCAAATACCACTTTGTCCGTATCAAGCTGATGCAGACGGGCGACAGCCTGACTGGCTTCAAGACTCTGGCGGGCAGGGTATTTCTGTGGCGAGGTACTTTGCGGGTTAAATGCTTCCCGGCCATAAACGAAAAATTCAACGCCCTGTTCGCCATATTCATGGCAAAAACGGGTGTGGTTTGCGGCCCCTTCATCACCAAAGTATTCGGTGGATGGCAGAGCCTGGTGGTGAACAAAGTGGTCAGGGTTATTAAATGTCGATTTTAGTATTTTTCCGGTAACGTCATGCTCAATAGAGCGGTGGAATTTATTGATTAAGTTAGCGGGCGTGAAATGTACTTTACCATCAGCACAGTCCGCACTGGGGGAGACTGTCGCTGCATTAGCGGTCCACATACTGGAAGCAGAGCAGCAGGCTACCAGAACTGCCGGCATCTGTTGTGCCGCGTCAGACAGAACCCGTGAATCACTGCCGGTGAAACCGAGCCTTCGCAGTGTGGCAATATCCGGCCGCTCATGGGGGGCTAACACACCCTGGATAAAGCCCAGTTCACTGAGCGCCTTCATTTTCTCCAGACCCTGGAGAGCGGCTTCCCTTGGGTTTGCTACTTTGCCCGCATAATGGATTGAGGCCTTGTTACCCTGGGATAACCCTGCATAGTTGTGGGTAGGGCCCACCAGTCCGTCAAAGTTGGCTTCTATTGTTTTCATTATTGACTACTTCACCATTGGTTCAACGCGAAGGTACCGTTTACAAATCAAGCCCGGGTGCGAGTTCTTTGGGCATACTCAGTGACTCCGACTCAACACTGGCCACCGGGTAGGCGCAGTAATCGGCAGCAAAATAGGCACTGGGGCGGTGGTTGCCACTGTCTCCTGGGCCGCCAAAAGGTGCAGCACTGCTGGCACCGGTGATTGGCCGGTTCCAGTTAACGATACCTGCACGTATTCTCTGCAAAAAGAACTGGTACTGCTCTGGTGCTTCACTGAACAATCCGGCGGAGAGACCAAAACGGGTGTTATTGGCGTCTGCAACGGCATCTTCAAAACGATCATAACGAATAATTTGCAACAGTGGTCCAAAGTACTCTTCATCGGGGCGGTCTTTGATATTGGTCACATCAATAATACCCGGAGAGACTAACCCGGTTCCCGCTTGAAGATGTGTTGATAAAAGCAGGCTGTTGCCGCCCAGCTTTTGCAGCGTTTCCTGGGCTGACAATATCTGTTTGGCCGCTGCTTCAGAGATAAGCGCTCCCATAAACGGCGCTTCCTGATCATCCCATTGACCTACTTTGATCCTGGCCGCCGCTACAGTCAGCGCACCAACAAACTGATCCCCCCAGGGCGTTGCGGGAACAAAAAGTCGGCGGGCACAGGTGCAGCGCTGACCGGCGGTAATAAATGCTGAATGAATAGTGTCGTGTACTGCGGCTTTGATATCTGCCATCTCGGTGACAATCAGCGGATTGTTGCCGCCCATTTCCAACGCCAGAATTTTACCCGGTTGTCCGCCGTACTGCTGGTGGATCATCTTGCCGGTGTTTGAGCTGCCGGTGAAAAACAGACCATCAAGACCGGGGTGCCCGGCCAGAGCAATGCCAGTTTCTTTTTCGCCCTGAACCAGATTGATAACTCCGTCGGGTATTCCCACCTCCTGCCAGAGTTTTATCGTGTATTCCGCAACGGCCGGTGTTAACTCGCTGGGCTTGAAAACCACGGTGTTGCCAGCCAGCAGTGCGGGAACAATATGTCCATTGGGAAGGTGGCCCGGAAAGTTGTAGGGGCCAAATACCGCAACAACCCCATGAGGCTTGTGACGAATCACGGCTTTCCCTACGGGCATGGCATTTTCAACGGTCCCCGTTCGCTCATGGTAGGCTTTTATTGAAATGGCAATTTTCCCGGCCATAGCAGCCGCTTCCGTTTTGGCTTCCCAGAGTGGCTTACCAGTTTCTCTGGCAATGATTTCTGCCAGGCCCTCTTTATTCTGCTCCAGCTCATTGGCAAACGCCTTAATGAACGCCTCTCGTTCTTGAAATGGGCGAAACGCCCAATGATGACTGGCTTCCCGGGCGGCACTTATTGCCTGGTCTACTTGCTCTGTGGTGGCACTGGCTCCTTGCCAGAGCACATTGCCTGTTCCCGGATTTTCGGATGAAAAGGGTTTGCCATTTGCCTTAAGCCACTGTCCATTGATAAACAGGCATTGTTGTTCATTTGTGTCTGCCATGGTCGTAATCCTCTCAATTCGTTGACTAGCTGGATAAGGGCACCACCCGAAGCAATTGGCCTTCTTCAACGTTAAGTGCTGATGCCTGCTCTTTACTGATCATGACAAACTCCAGTCCTTCGTAGGAAAGATTACCCATGATGCAGCGAAAATCGTTCAACTCACTATTGGCCATCAGCCAGTGGCGCTGATCCGTTGTGTTGTTCTCAACAATTTTAACTTTGTACTGTCGTGAATCTCTTACTGAGCGTACTTCTTTGACTCTGGCTTCCAGTAGCGGACCTCCATCAAAAATATCCACATAGCCAGTGTAGTAGAAGCCTTCAGATTCCAGCAGATGTCGGGCAGGCGTTGTGCTTTCGTGGGTAACACCAATGACCTCCCTGGCTTCATCCGGCAGCAAATTGGTGTAGATTGGGTGGCGAGGCATCAGCTCGGCAATAAACGCTTTATCGACGGTGGATTGGCGATCAGCTTCGGCAAAGTCCACTGCAAAGAAGTGCCGACCCAGGGCTTCCCAGAAAGGAGACACTTCCTGATCATCACAGTAGCCACGCATTTCTGCAAAGAGGCCTTCAGCAAACAGTTCCGGAAAGGCCGCCATAAACAACATTCGACTCTTGGAAAGAAACGTACCGTTTTTGGAATGACGATAATCCGGCAGCAAAAAGAGCGTACAAAGTTCTGAGAAGCCGGTATGGTCACTGCAGAGCATCAGGGTGTCCACCATGGTGTAGACATCCAGTTGTTGTGAGGCATGAACCTGTTTACTCACCTTGTAATTATACCAGGGAGCCTCAAGCCCGACGGCGGACTCGATACCCGCAGTGCCCATAACCTGACCGGTTTCGGTATCTTCCATCACAAACAGATAGAGATTATTTTTCGGTTCTGCGGCAGAAGTACCTGTTTCCTGCGATGCAGCCAGCGAAGCCTGCTTAAAGGAGGTGAGTGCCCATGCCAGTTTATTATCAACCATGGGGCGGTGAGGTTGCAGGGAGGTGAATCCGGCACCCGTCTGGTTGGCAATTTGCCATAGGGCCTCACGATCCTGCTCATGAATGGGACGAATAACAATCATAGTCAGACTTTGCCTTTGTTTTAATAGTCAGTTAGTTATCGCGACATAAAGAGACCTGGAAATGTTACCTCAACTTTTATTGATGGAAAGACCCTGCAAAGAGAAAAAATGCACCTATAGTTTAGCTTCAATAATTCAGGAAATGATACCGTTTCGCTCACTTTGTCAGTGGTAAAAACAGTTCACCAAAAACACCTATGATTCAGTCACCCGTTCTTTTGCCTGTGGTTCCGCAGCCTCGTGAGCCGAGTGAACCCTCTTCTGTGCAGCCTGCAATTGCCAGTAGCCATATTGCACCTGGCGAGCCTGATGGAACCTATATAACAAAAGAACCCTTCTCTTTTACTGAGCGCTGTAAGTCGCTGTTCAGCAGGGTTGTCTGTGCCGTAGAAACGAGCATGTGGCATATTATGGACGCATTCAACTGGGCCGGCTATCTCGCTGTCTGGGCCATGGCTGGCGCTACCTTTATGGTTGGTATGATGGCCTTGCCGATCATTCTTAAATCAGCCCTGACCGGCATCATTATTATGGCTTGTGAAGCGATAGGGGAGGCCGTACTGCGATATTATTCAAGTGATCAGTTCCCAACGGATCGCCTGCCCGTACTATTAGACAGACTCCCGATAGAGGATCTGCCTGTTCTTGGGGATTTTCTGAGCTTTCGCTGGCTGAGACACTTGCCGTTTCAGGGGGAACGCTGTGATGAAAATAAACTGACGTATTTTGGCAGTCGCATGGTGGTTGGTGGGGTCTATGGCAGCTTACTTGGTTTTTTCACGTCGTTAATCACTCTGTCTCCCTACAGTATTCTGGCTACGGGAGCAGTAGCTGCAGGCACTGCTTTTGGCCTGAGGTTTCTGGGATGCGCCAAGGTAGCCCTGGATTTTGTATTTCTTTCCAATCATGAAATGAATGAGGGGCGTCTTTACCATAAAGATAGCTTTATTAATCGCCCTATCAGAGACAGGTTGGTTGGGAATACAGAGTCGTCGAATTATTTTCCCATGCCACCTCCTGAGAATATCGGTGCAGCAATACAGCTGCTGAGAATTCATCAGAATATAGAGGCAGTTACCAAAGACGATATTTATCAGGCTGCAGAAGCCCGTTGCAATGAGAAAGCGCAGTCAGGACTACCAAATGAGCTCTTTGACCGGGAGGTGAGTCTGGTCAAACACGCTCAGGAACAATTATATCGATTTGTCACACAACGGGATTTGCAAGAGGCAAAAAGGCGGGAGTTACAGGCCAGGCTGGTTCATCAGGCCCGGGAGCAAGACAAAATAGACCGGAATTTGCTGGGTTTACCGGCGGAGGTAGAATTGACGCCTGAGCAGATTGAAGCTGGCTACCGACAGGCGCTGAATGATTATGAGCGCTACAGGGATCAGGATATCAATGAGATTGATCGAGCGGCGGCACGTTTGAGAAGAGCCAATGACAATATGGATGCTGTCTCTGTGGCTTGATGTGATGTCAAACTGAGACTCACCTCCGATAGATGCTTTTCAAACGATTTACAGGGATGAAGATGCAGAGTGTGAATGTGTCTCTAAGTAGTTGGCCAAATGGAATCGTATATTTCTGGCTAAGTGGGCAGTTGCTATGCAAGGCGCAACGTAGGGAGCATAGCCGTAGCTATGTGACCGGAGTTGCAACGCCGCAGAGTGACTGACAACTTAGTCAGAAATATATGATTTCATTTGGTTAACTACTTACATCTTCTGCTCTGAAACAAGCCGTTTCGTTATTTCTGCCAGTTCATGTACCAATGAGCAAACATTTGTAACCCTTCTTCAATGGACGTTGACGGTTTAAAACCGACCGTCTCCATCAAATCACTGACATCGGCATAGGTTGCATAAACGTCACCGGGCTGCATCGGTAAGTATTGCTTCTCGGCCTGTTTACCAATGGCATTTTCCAGTGCTGTGATAAACGTCATCAGTTCAACAGGTTGGTTGTTACCGATATTGTAAATCCGGTAGGGCGCTGAGCTGCGGCCCGGATCAGTGCTGTCAAAATGATCTGACTTTGTTGGAATAACATCCTGAATGCGTACTATACCTTCCACGATATCATCAATGTAGGTGAAGTCTCTTTTCAGTTTGCCCTCATTAAAGACGGGGATGGCCTCTCCACGGTTAACCATCTGGGTGAATTTGAAGTAAGCCATATCCGGACGCCCCCATGGACCGTACACCGTAAAAAAGCGCAGGCCAGTGGTAGGTAAGCCATAGAGATGCGAATAAGTGTGGGACATTAACTCATTGGATTTCTTGGTCGCTGCGTAGAGTGAAACCGGATGGTCAACAGCATCTGTCGTTGAAAATGGCATTTTGGTATTCATGCCATAAACAGAACTGGAAGAGGCATAGACAAGGTGTTCTACCTCGTTGTTGCGGCAACCTTCAAGAATGGTGGCATGGCCAACAAGGTTGCTGTCGATATAGGCCATAGGGTTGTCGATGGAGTAACGGACGCCCGCCTGAGCTGCCAGATGAATCACCCGGTTGAACTGTTCCTGCTTGAACAGTGCGGCTATACCCTCGCGATCCGCCAGGTCGAGTTCAACAAAGCGAAAGTTTTTCAGTGGGGCCAGTTCATTGAGGCGGCCATGCTTAAGGCTGACGTCGTAATAGTCATTGAGATTATCAATGCCAACCACTTCATGCTCCATTTCACAGAGACGCCTGGTGGTAAAGAAGCCAATAAAGCCTGCGGCTCCAGTGACCAGATATTTCATCGTGGTTTACCTGTTTTGAAACCACTAAGGGCATAAAGATCACCAAGATTTACCTGTTGCTCAGTGTTTTATGCCCTGAGGGTATTTTGTGTACACAATCTTTTTATAAAAGATGCTTGAATGAGTAGAGTCCGCGTTAGCGACCAATGGCGTAGTATTTGAAGCCTTTCAGCGTCATCCGTTGAGGTTCGTACATGTTACGGCCATCAAAAATCACAGGCTCTTTCAATAACGCTTTCAGCTGGTCAAAGTCGGGAGCACGGAATTGACGCCACTCAGTGCAGATAACCAGTGCGTCAGCGCCTTTAATTGCCGCTTGTTGTGTACCAGACAGTGTCAGGTCATCCCGAAGACCATAGATGCGTTGTGCCTCTTCCATCGCCTCCGGGTCATAGGCCTGCACTTGTGCACCGGCCTGCCAGAGTGATTCCATCAGCACCCGGCTTGGCGCATCGCGCATATCGTCTGTATTGGGTTTAAATGCCAGCCCCCAGAGTGCAATGGTTTTCCCTTCCAGCTGACCGTTAAAGTGTCTGCTGAGTTTGGTGAACAGAACATTTTTCTGCTGGGCATTGCGCTCTTCAACGGCTCTCAGGATCAGGGGCTCAAAGTCAATGTCCTCTGCGGTTCTTTTCAGGGCCTGAACATCTTTCGGGAAACAGGAGCCACCGTAACCACAGCCAGGATAGATAAAGTGGAAGCCAATGCGGGGGTCAGAGCCGATCCCCTGGCGCACCATCTCAATATCAGCACCCAGTCGTTCAGCCAGGCCAGCTATCTCATTCATAAAGCTGATCTTGGTCGCCAACATGCAGTTCGCAGCGTACTTGGTCAGTTCCGCACTGCGGACATCCATAAAAATCATGCGGTCATGGTTGCGGTTGAAAGGAGCGTACAGCTCTTTCATGGTATCAGTCACTTGGTCACTGTCGGTACCGACCACAATTCGATCCGGTCTCATGCAGTCATTAACCGCCGCACCTTCTTTCAGGAACTCAGGGTTAGAAGCGACAGAAAACTCAAGCTGAACACCTCGCATCTGCAGGACTTCTGCCACTTTGGCGGCCACTTGATCGGCTGTGCCGACAGGGACCGTGGACTTGTTCACAATGATTTTCCGGTCATCCATCTGCTGTGCAATCGTACCGGCCACAGCGAGGACGTATTGCAAATCAGCAGAACCATCTTCATCCGGTGGCGTTCCCACGGCAATAAACTGCAATGTGCCATGGGCGATGCCCTCAGCGGCATCCGTCGTGAAGTGCAGTCGGCCAGCCTCACTGTTCTCTTTCACAATAGGCTCGAGTCCTGGCTCGTAGATAGGAATAATGCCGCGCTTCAGGTTATCAACTTTGTTTTGATCAATGTCGACACAGACAACATCATGACCCACTTCTGCCAGAACCGCAGCCTGTACCAGGCCAACGTAGCCGATACCGAAAACAGTGACTTTCATAGTGAAGGGTTACCGTGAAAAATTAAGTCGGGCTATTCTAACTGAAAGCGTACTGGGCGGAAATGTCAGGTTGATAAAGCCTGTCGTTTACGGGGTTCTGCAAAGCCGATATGATTCGTCTCTTTTGCTGGCTGGATCTTCGAGACAGCTTATGACAAAGCGACCCGGGCCACTCATGTCTCAAGCGACTACCCTTTCTGTTGTCCTGATTGCCAAAAACAGCAGTGCTACCCTGGAGAGTAGCCTGAACTCCGTGCAATGGGCCGATGAAATCATTCTTCTCGATGCTGGCAGTACCGATGACACAGCTGAGATTGCCACCCGTTGTGGTGCCAGGGTGTATCAGCACACTGACTGGCAGGGTTATGGCAGGCAGCGTCAAATTGCCCAGCAATATGCGACATCTGACTATATATTTATGCTGGATACAGATGAGCAGGTCACCGATGAACTCAAGGTGAGCATTTCAGAAGTGCTGTCAAAACCGCGTCAAGCCAATAAAGTGTATTCCTGTGCCCGGCGTAACTGGTTTCTTGGCCGCTACATGATGCATTGTGGCTGGTATCCGGATCGAGTCCTGCGTCTTTATCTGAATAACGAGAGAACCTATAACAGCAACCTGGTACACGAATCCGTTGAAACTGCCGGAGCTGAAGTGATCAACCTCCAGGGTGACCTGCTGCATCGTACCTGCGATGACTATATGCAGTTTCAGCAAAAGCAACTGGTATATGCCCGAAGCTGGGCTGAAGAGCGTTTTTTGCAAGGCAAGAAGGTCGGTCTGGGATCTGCCTTTGGCCATGCGCTGGGTGCGTTTATTAAAACCTTTTTACTAAGGAAGGGCTTCCTTGATGGCGGCCACGGGCTCCTCCTCTCACTGGTGGTTACCCAGTATACCTTCAATAAATATGCTGCGCTGTGGGCTATGAGTAAAACCCGCAGGCAGGCCGGTGAATAACGGGCACCTGACTTATGATCAAGCTTGCTATTGTCAGACAAAAATATCGGCCCGATGGCGGTGCTGAGCGTTTTGTTGCATCTGCGTTGTCTGCTCTCTCAGAGCAGCAGCAACTGGATATTACCGTATTAACACGACAGTGGAATGGTTTAAAGAACCCGTCTGTTCATATTGAGGTTTGCAACCCGTTTAAATGGGGCCGTGTCAGTCGTGAACGAGGTTTTGCCAGGGCTGCACAGAAACACTTCTCCAGTTTTGATATTGTTCAGAGCCATGAGCGTATCCCGGGTTGTACCATTTATCGTGCTGGAGATGGTGTGCATAAATGCTGGCTGGAACATCGCTCGAGAATTATCCCTGAAGCTCAGGCTAAACGAATGAAAAATGATCGCTTTCACCGTTATGTGATGGATGCGGAGAAGCAGATGTTTGAGCATCCGAAGTTGAAAGCAGTGATCTGTAACTCCCATCTGGTGAAAAAGGAAGTGTGCCGGGAGTTCGCCATCAAGCCAGAGATTGTTCACGTTATCTACAACAGTGTTAATCAGGAAAAATTTGATCCTTCCCTGAAACAGGCTGAAGGGGTGGCAGTCCGGGAAGCATTGGGAATTGAAGCAGATGAAACGGCGATGCTGTTTGTGGGGTCCGGGTTTGAGCGAAAAGGTCTGTCAGCGTCACTGGAAGCCGTTGCAGCTACAAAAGCGCATCTGATTGTTGTTGGCAAGGATAAACAGGAAGAAATATATCAGCAGAAGGCCCGTGATCTGGGCTGTGCTGAGCGTGTTCATTTTATGGGGATGCAGAACGACAGTAGTCGTTTTTATGGTGCTGCTGACGGCTTTATTCTACCCACGATTTATGACCCTTTTCCGAATGTTATTCTAGAGGCCATGGCATCAGGCCTTGGCGTGATCACCAGTACCAGCTGTGGCGGAGCGGAGATTATTGAGGAAGGACGTAATGGCTACTGCTGTGATGCCCTGGATATACCCGCTTTATCCTCTGCCATCAACGCATTTACTGATAAAGGCCATGCCACGAGCCTGGGTATGATGGCTCGGGAAATCATTAAACCATTCACTTCAGAACGGCTTACAAACCAGTTGTTGTCTCTGTATAGCCAGATATTGAATACTTGAGAAAAGCATGAAAATTTTACATACAGAGTCATCCTGTGGATGGGGTGGTCAGGAAATCAGAACCCTGACTGAGTCTGAAGGTATGATTGATCGAGGCCATCAGGTTACCATCGCCTGTCCTGAACACTCAAAGATTTATGAGGCGGCCCTGAAAAGAGGTATTCCGGCGGTTGCTCTGCCGATTCAGAAAAAGAAGCTATCTTCTTTATGGGCAATGCATCAGTATTTATCCGCACATCACTTTGATGTGGTTAATACCCACAGCTCTACCGATAGCTGGCTGGTTTCGCTCTGTCTGGCCTGGAAAAAGCACCGTCCAAGAATTGTACGAACCCGCCACCTATCAACAGCGGTACACAACAACCGGAGCACATTGTGGCTATACAATAAAGGGAACGATTTTATTGTCACAACTGGTGAGCAGCTAAGACAAACATTGCACAGCCACAACGGCATTCCGCTGGAAAAGATGAAGTCGATTCCTACCGGTATCGATCAATCACGTTTTGTACCGGCTGATAACAAAAATGAAATCCGTCAGGCTCTGGGTTTACCCTTGGATAAAACCATTATTGGTATTCTTGCAACCCTGCGGTCCTGGAAAGGGCATGAATATCTGATCAATGCTTTTGCGCAGTTGTCCAGGGACGATATACATCTGCTGATTGTTGGTGACGGACCACAGTTTGAAAATGTTCAACAGCAAATTTCAGAACTTGGTATTTCAGACAAGGTAACTATGCCAGGTAATCAGGAGAATGTTGTTCCCTGGCTTCAGTTGATGGATATTTTCTGCCTTCCCTCCTATGGTAATGAAGGGGTTCCTCAAGGAATTATGCAGGCTATGCTGTGCAGGCTCCCGATTATATCTACCGATGTTGGTAGTATTCTTGAGGTTCTCCATCCGGGGGAAAATGGCCTATTGGTTAAGACCAGAGATGAGAATACCGTTCGTGAAGCTCTTGAAACACTAGTGAATGATTCTGAAAAGAGAGAGCAGTTTGCAAGGTACAGTCTGGATTATGCTTTGGCCAACTGTACTAAAGTTAAAATGGTGCATGATATGGAGTCGGTATTCCGAGGGGCGGATTAACTTATTAATGGCTCGGCTTATATACTGAACCACTGGTTATTCAATAGCCAGTGGGATTAATGCGATGTGAATATTAATAATTGACAATGTAGCAACGATTTTCTCTGCTATACAAAGACTTTCTTCTTGTCCGAATTGGCTTCAGGATCTTCATAGCATCGTTTTTCGTGAATTAATACTTCCAGCTTATTCTGGTTTCTCTGTTTAATGACTTGAGCCGGGTTTCCACCTACTACGCTATAAGGCGGAACATTTTTTACAACAACGCTACCAGCAGCGATTATTGATGCATCACCGATGGTTATTCCCGGCATAATCATTACGTTACGACCTATCCAGCAATACCTGCCAATATTGACGGGCTTTCTGACCATACGATTGTCGTAAGGCAGAAATTTAAGGTCATTTTCATCATAAAAATGATTACTGGTTATGATAGTGCATAGAGGTGCCAGTACTGAGCCGCGGCCTATGAAAATACCACCACTGCCGTCAATATAGGCTTGGCCAAGAATTTTGCAGTGGTCATCAAGCACAATGTTTTCAGTGTGAAGATACTTTGAATCCAATTCTTTAAATTGAACATTCTCGCCAAGTTTTTTGAACTTCTTTTTGTGGTACTTAAAAAAGATAGCCAGCTTTTTGTATAAGCTCATAGTCGTTTCAGGCCTTGGCAAGATAGTAAACAGAAATCAAGAGGCTCCGGCAATAGATTAGATATGCCGGGAAATGGTCCACTTGTGGGTTGATTTACTGAACCGGTTAAGTATTCTCCTCCGAGAGTAGTTGATCAGCCTCTCTGCCTTCCCGGTTTTTTTCCAGCATTCAAATTCTGGAGTAACCAGCTCCTCCATTCTGACCCAGTAAGAAAGTACTGATGGCTCACTGTAGTCCAGGGCAAGTTTTTGGCACTCTGTTACAAGTTCTGAAAAAAGCTCAGAATGTTCCCGCAAACGGTCAATAATTGCCAGGACGCCATTGACAGTAGTGGCATGTAGAACGGCTTTATTACTATTAAATGCAGCTGTTATGGCAGGCTCATCACCCGTAATGCATAACGCTCCAGCAAGCCAGGCATTGGTGGCTTTATTGACGGGTTTGATTTTTAGCAGCTCTACCGGCACATCCCGGACAGCAATCACAATATCTACGTTAGAGTAATCGTGCCACTCAACGCTATCGTTGCTCTTTCCTTTAATAATGAACTCGATACCGCGCTTTTTCAGTTCGGACAAAAATGCTTCGGACTGGAATGCTTCCGCCAGGTTTCGCTTGGGCTGACCAAAAAATGCCACTGTTTTGATGCTATTTCCGCGTTGGTTGTCACGCAAAATCAAGCCGGGCTGTGGCCACTGGGGAACATAAACTTCGTTATGCTTTCCCGTCAGGATTAAGTTCTGATGAAGAACAAAATGTGCCAGTTCTGGGTAATGAGCATCATTTCTGCAGGCTACATAGAAGTAGTTGGCAAAGGTATTTTTTGGACCGGATTTGACACCATCAATGACATTTATTTTGTCTGAACGGGCCTCGCTGCTTAAGGTCACCTGGTAACCTGCAAGTCTAAAATGTAAGTAGGTTAATGATATCCAAATATCCTCTCCGGTGATGACTCTGTGTTTGATTTCTGTTGGTGCTGGCAGGTCGCCGGAAAGTAAATCCTGCCAGCGATCTTTATCATTCAGGACAAAGTGAAGGTTAGATGGTTTGCTCATTATCAAATGTCTGGGTTAAAAATTTGAGTCACTACTATATTTATATTGCAACTGCACCAGAGGTGAGCTGGGCAGTGTCAGTAGTATTAGTTGCCTCAGTGTTATGCGATAGTTGATCAAACGCGCTATCCAGCTCTGATATAACCTGAGGGAGGGGAATTGCCATCATTCCTCTTGATAGTTTGCAATCATTTTCAAAGTAGAGTTCCAGATTGTCATTGGATACTACACGGTGAAGACCATTATGTTGAACACCTGTCATCAGCTGGTAGTTGCTTCCCTGTTTATTGTCCCAGGGGCCCCAGAGGTTTGGTTCACTGGCTCCGAAAAGTGCAACTACAGGTGTATCTGTAGAAGCAGCAATGTGCATGGGGGCTGAGTCAATACCAAAAAACATGCAGGCTTTTGATGTCAGGTAAGCGTAAGCCTGCAGGTTAACTGGCTGTGGCAGTTGGAGAGGCTTTTGCTGGCAGTGGCTGGCAATTTCCTCTGCCATACGGACTTCTTTAGGGTCGGAAGACGTCGTTAGAAGAACGGGTTTTTGCCATTTTTTCTGGATATGGTCGATACACTGAGCGACTTTGGCTGAGTCCCAGCACTTGTACATCCATCGTGAAACCGGGTGGACGACCACAAAACCTTCATTTAGCTCTAGTCTGGACAATAGTTCGTCGATCATCTCTTCATGATTTTTCCGCCAGCCCAAGGTGACTTTCTTTATTACTTTTTGGGAATCGATGGCCTCAGCAAATTGCAGGTCTTTCTGAACCGTAGGGATACGTTGCTGGCTATTGAATGTCGTATCAAAACGAGCAAGCCGGTTGATCAATGTCGGCTTTTTAATGTATCCCATTCGCCGGGTTGCTCCCGAAAGAGCACTGATGATACAACCTCGATCCCCTTCAGTAAGGTTAATAACGAGGTCGTACTGCCCTTTAAACTGCCGGTAAAACTCAATTTCCGTACGAATACGCTGCCAGAAGGTTTGCTCACTTTTCTTGCCTCGGGAATAGGGGATTACCTTATCAACATTGGGATTATCGGCTACTACTTGATTACAGAAATCGTTAACGGAAACATGAAGCTCCGAGTCAGGATAGATTGCTTTCAAGCTCGCAAACAGTGGTGTTGACAGTAAAACATCACCGAGATTACGAAACTTGGTCACCAGAATTTTCATACGCAAAGCCTTGCTGTTTTCACCATGAAGACACTTATAGCAAATTTCACTCTACCTTCATGGCTTTCAAGCGAGAGTATAGATCAGTGGAAATTATAACGGCAGCAGAAAGCAGGCTTCTTGCCGCTAGCTTATGCTTTCCTTCAAGCTAAAGCACATGATCTTCTGAGCTCTGGCTGGGGCTGGACTTTTCCACTGAGTGCTCAGAAATAGTATAAGTCTGAGAATCAATCACTTTTCGATTGGTCTTTCTCTGCAGGTATCCCATGGAAAGCCCGATCAGACAGAATGCTAATTGACCATGTTCAACATAGAGGGTTGAGTTGCCCATACCTCCAACAATAATGTATATGCCTGTCATAATACCGATGACCGGTTCGAGTTCCAGTTTCCGTTCAGAGTAATATTGAATAAGCCACTGTAGATGCTTCCAGGCGGCTACCAGGATAAAAGTGAGCATCAAGAACAGTCCAATATAGCCCCGGTTCAGCAGAACGGAAGTAACTATGTTATGGCCATGGTTTGTATGGAAAAAACGCTCAGATTCATACGGAATTCCTCGTAGGGCAGCGACAGACTGCATATATTCTTCACTGGTGGCAATGTCAAAATGACGATCGCCCGCACCAAACATTGGGAAGTCTGGCAGAACAAAAATAACGGAGTTAAAAATAACATCCCGCTTGCTTAGGAATGAGCTGCCAGTATCGCCGCCCTGTATATGATAGGCGATATTAGCTTTAAAACTTTTTACCGTGGAAATATGGTTGCTGGCGACAAAGAGTGAAATCCCGATAATAATCACGCTTGCAGTGAGTAGGGTCAGGTGTTTCTGGTCAGGCCGGAACTGCATAAAAATAGCGGCAATGGCCATTGCAGCAATAACAGCAACAGCGGTAATTGAGATAGTAGGCACCATGGCAATCGCAAAGAACAGAGCAGCAATGGCAGAGAACCCTTTTATCCAGCGCTTCTGAAGCATGAACAGTGACAGAGATACACCAAAGGCAATGGCAATATACAACGCTGTCTGATTAACATGACCAACCGAGTTGAGTTCTGGATACTCGCCACCATCACGATGCCAGACATACCAAGACTCAAGTATTGCAATCAATGTTCCCAATATGATTGATGATCCCAAAAGGTTGACTTTCGGTGTTGGGATACTTGTTCTGGAAATCAGCAGTGCCGGTATAATCAGTTTGGCAAAAGTCAGTGCCCCACCTACCGGCTTATCCCACCCAAACGGATTGGTGTGGGCCGAGATAAAGCCTGCGGCAAGAAACAGGACAAGAAACCATTCCCAAGAGCGAAGCTTGCCGCCAAAATCCTTTGCTCTCCAACTTTGTACACACCAGGTAATGATATAAACCACTAACAACAGGTTTTTAGGGCCCTCGTACATGGGCAGCACAAAAAAGAAAGCAACCAACAGAAAAAGCTCTGCTTTTGATATGGCTCGCATGGTGGCACCAAATGGATCAGAACATTTAAAACCGGGTAGTTTATCTGTTCAGCGTATCAATTTCAGTAAGAATTCAACTTGATATCATTTGGCTCCTTGTTACCTATCATTCCCCAACTATCCTGAATACCACATAATAAACACACCATCAGGAACGACCATGCAACCACTTATGAAAACCTACCCAATCACCGTCGCCGAGTACCTTGAAGCGGAGAAAACAGCTGAGGTTAAACACGAATTTGTCAATGGTTACGTTTATGCCATGGTCGGTGCCAGTCGGCGGCATAACTTGTTAACGTCGACACTCTCCAGGCTGCTGGGCAATCATCTTCAGGGCACAGCCTGCCAGGTCTTTGCCTCCGATATGAAAGTCCGCGCTGGTGGTAAGAATAACGCCATGTTCTTTTACCCGGATGTGATGGTTGCTTGCAGTCACACCTCTGATGAAACTCCAAAAGACCCCTATGTAGAAGAAACCCCGAAGCTGATTGTTGAGGTGTTGTCGCCCAATACCGAGCAGCATGATCGTTTGGGCAAGCTGGCTGCCTATACGCAAATTGCCAGTCTGGAAGAGTACCTGCTGGTGGATCAGCAGGATATGCTGGTGGATCTTTACCGTCGCTCCGGCGAGCAGTGGCAATTAACCCAGATGAAAAAGGGTGATCAACTGGTATTGAGCTCGGTTGGGCTTGAACTGCCTGTTGCAGATATTTACCGGGATGTTATTGGGGTGGTTTAGTGGGTACCTTTAACAAGCCCCTCAACACTTAGATCTTCATCCAACTCCGGCCAGTATATGCCATCACCTTCTCCCAGTACCTCCCAGTACCTCCCCGTTGGCCCGTTGTTTTTCGGTTGCATCGGCCAGAGTGGGGAACCAGGGGATGGGTATATGGATGACCCTGCCATCCAGTAAGGTGACAATCAGTTCAGAGTCCGTAAACTGAATGTTTTGGGCTAAGTAGTTAACCAAATGAAATCATATATTTCTGGCTAAGTTGTCAGTCACTCCCGGCAACTGCTCCTGCGTTGCTCTAGCTCCTGCATCCATGCAGTCGTGCGGCGTTGCAACTCCGGTCACATAGCTACGGCTATGCTCTCTACGTTGCGCCTTGCATAGCAACTGCCCACTTAGCCAGAAATATACGATTCCATTTGGCCAACTACTTAACGGGCGTGAATCAATATTTGAAGAATTCATGCCATGCCTCCAGTAATTGCTCATGGTGTTCGTTTACGCGCTTTTTCAGCTCGCGGATTTCACGTTCTGAGAATCTTGAGGAGCTTGTGTCAGGTTTACAGGTTTCAGCCAGAATTTAGCCAGAGCCTTGTTCAATGAAAATAGTAATTCATGGCAAACAGCACACACGCCGTCAGCATCATGCCGAGAAAGGTGATGATGAACTGGCGGTTGCTGTTGGCGTACAGTTCGGTGGATTTGGCCTGTTGCTCCACCATGGCTTTGCGCCATTCCACGTCCACTTTTTTCAGGGCTTGCTCCAGCCGGATGATGTCCTTTTTGGCAGACAGGCGTGAGTCGAGAATCAGTTTTTCCAGCCGCAATACGTCTTGTTGGGTGGCAATATGGTCAGGACTGAGGGAGGCGGCGACGGCATGGGCGGTTTCTTTGCTGATGCCGATTTCTATGAGGTCGCTAAACAGTTTGTCGTCCATTGGTTTGTTCTCAGTCTGTCTGACAAAAAATTATAGCAGGTGATCCGTGAAAATAAGCATTGGTACACAAGGCTTCCGGGGCGAGTTGCCCGGCGTGGACCTGAACTGCCGGAGAATAACGCCACTGTGGCCCGAAATTGCCGGTTGTTGACCGGGGCCATTATGCCCTTGCGTGCGCCGTTGGATTACGGTGTGGTGCAAAAGAGTGGCACACAGACGGCTCAGGGTAGCCAGTCCTCATCCAGCAGTTGTTCCCATGGCCAGGGACAGGCTTCAGGAAAACTGGTGTCGGTGAGCCATTGTTCATGGGGCAGGTATTGATTCATTTGTTTAATGGCACGTTTTTTGGCGTAAGGGTAGCTGGTTACCACCGCTTCATCCTGGTGGCTTTTCAGATACGGATGTTTATTGAGCAGCCGGCTAATCTCACCACGGGCAGAATCAATATTGTCAAACCAACTGCGAAATTCCTGCGGCTCATCCCGGCGTGGGTTGATGACTTGGGTCTGGTAATGATGTTTCAGCAAATGAAGTAACAAATTGACCAGGTGCGATTCCAGTTCATCAACGAAATCCCCCATGCGGTACTCCATGGTATGCAGAAGGTTATCAATATCCAGCTCATCGAAACGGCGTTCGGCCAAAAGTGTTCGCTGAAGGGCAAGCCATTTGGGGTAGTCGCTGTGGTAAAGCGGATGTTTGCTGCTTTCCATTCTTTGAATCCTTTTACTCACTATCCACCAATTTAGGAGAGTCATGCCCAAAGTCTGAAAAATTCACACCCTGTCTTCATTCCCTTGCGGAACATCTTGTGGAACCACATCCGTACTCTCAAATATCTTATCCGCAGACGCCGCCACAAACCCCTGGTAAAGTTGACCGTTGGCCATTGGGTAGCGCCGGGCGAACTCGTAATAGCAGCCAGGGACTTTCATGGTGGTGTCATCAAAGGTCACGTCCACCGCTTTGGCCAGGGTTGAGGATTGTTCCAGCAAGACGTCCGGGGAGCCTTTGATCAGGCCGCCACTGGTATTCATGTCATACCCTTTATCCAGCAGCAGTTGATTGACGCTTTGAATATCCGGGTGTGAACTCAAATGGTTGATGGATACCGTAAAGTGATTGGGGCGAAAGCCATGGGCAGCCACCCAGGAGGCGTATTCGCTCTCTACTGCCAGGGTTTCGTATTGGTCAGAGGTCAGGCTCCAGGGGCGACCAGAGTAGCAGAAATTCTGATGGGCGACAGTGGCTTCCGGTACCTGCGTTACCAGGTCATAAATTATTTCCTGACAGTTGTCTGGCAACTCTTCTACTTTCAGCTCACTGATAAAGACTTTGGGCAGGGTTTTATCCGGGTGTTGAAAATATCGGGCATAAAGTTTCTTGGTGGGAAACTGATAGTCGTCAACGGGTTGATAGCCTGTTTCAACAAAAGGAAGAGCGAGGTTATTCAGTGCCACTTTTTCAAGATTGTAGGTGCGCAGGGCGATATGGTCGTTGATTACCTGACCGTGATTCAGATCGGCAAAGAGCTGGTGAATCGGTTTAGCATCGGGGGTCAGGGCAAGGTAGTCCTGCCACATGGCGTCCAATAGTTGCTGGATAGTGAGTTGCATGTTGATGCTCCCGTGTTGAATCAGTCATTTTTACCCGGAATTTTGCCATGACTACCAGGAGGCTGTCCGAGAATAGACTGCCCTACTGCGGTTGCGATAAATTGGTCTAAAAATTCCTGCTTCTTCGTCAAATAGCCCCGCTATTCTCCTCAGAAGCAGAAATTTTTATCCTCAATTTCTCGCAATCCTCGCTACGGGCGCTATTCTCGGACAGCCTCCTAGGTCGTCTTCAGAAATGACCGGCTTTTCAGGTTATCCATAACAGAATGAGTCATTAATCGCTCTTTAACCAGTTCATATTTTCTCCCGAGGCGCTGGCATGGGCCAGACTCAATAATAATGCCGCACTGAGCCTGGCTCTTGGCACAAGGCTTTTGACGTTTAAATATTCCTGATCACTGTGGATCGCTCCTCCCTGAACCCCAAGCGTATCGATATTGGGAATCCCGGCTGAGGCAAGGTTGTTACCATCGCAACAACCGCCCGTCGGTTTAATGTCCAGGGGAATACCCAACTCATGCCCGATGTTTTTTGCCAGTGTCAGCAGTTGTTTATTGGCAGGACTGAGTACTTTGGGCTTGCGCGTAAATCCGCCATGCAGTTCCAGTTGAATGCCATCGCGCTGATTGATGCTTTCGATGATCTCGCTCAGCTTTTCCAGGCACCACTGTTCATCATCCGGCTGTTCCAGGCGGATGTTAAACTTGTGAATACAGCGATCAGGCACGATGTTGGTCGGGCCACCACCATGAATGTAGCCGGGGTTAAAGGTGATCCCGGGTTGTTGACCATTCAGGTCGTCCATGGCGGCAACAAAATCACAGAGGGCACGAATGGCATTGCGCCCCAGGTGATGTTCACGGCCTGCATGAGCCGCTTTGCCATGGCTGACCACGGTAAAATTTCCACTGCCTTTGCGTTGCCCGGCCAGGTTGCCATCGGGAAAGCAGGGCTCGAAGATCATGCCCAGATGGACGTGTTGTGCAGCCTCTTGAATCAGGGGGGCTGAGCCGGGAGAGCCAATCTCTTCATCCGGGTTAAACAGTATTTCCCAGCCGATCTGTTCAGCCCATGGGCTTTGCTCAAGCACTTCCAGCGCCTTGAGCATTACCAGAATACCGCCTTTTAAATCAGTAACCCCGGGGCCATTGATGGTGTCATCATCCAGCCAGCGGACCTTTTGAAAAGGGCTGTCTTCTGGAAAAACCGTATCCATGTGACCGCACAGAAAGACCTGAAGAGGTGCTTCAGGGCGTTTGCGAATTCTTAATGCATCACCTAGTGGGTGCTGAATGATTTCTCCGCTGTCGTTTACCACCTTCCATGGGTTTACAGGTATGCGTTCATGGTCTTTTGATAAGTCAGAGGTCAGGGTCAGGAGCTGTTCCAGCACCTGGTTGACACCGTCACGGTTAAGGCTGCCAGAATTTATTTCTGCCAGTTCAATGGTTCTGGCCAACATTTCATCATGCTGATTATTGAGTAAATCCAGCCAGGGGAGAATTTCAGGGGGAAGGGTTTTTGCTGGCTTAACCATACGACATTCTCATTCTGTTTTTACTTCGGGTATGGAGTGTCAGATCAGGCAGGGTATGCATTCCCACGCGCAGCGCGGGAACGAGAAGTACCTCTGCCGACATGGCGAGGCGTTCAGGGCTCTCAGGCAGAAACCACGGTAGCAACCGCTCGTTCCAGCCGTGCCATACCCTCGTCAATGTCTTCATCAGGAATAATAAGTGATGGTGCAAAGCGCAGGACATTCGGCCCGGCAACCAGCAGCATCAGCCCTTCGTCTGCTGCAGCGGCAAGAATGTCTTTACCCTTTCCGTGATACTTCTCAACCAGTTCAGCGCCAATCAGCAGGCCTTTACCCCGCACGTCAGCAAAGATGCCATATTTGCTGTTAATCGATTCCAGGTGCTTACGGAAGCGGTCATGCTTGTTACTGACGTTAGCCAGCAGTTGTGGGTCATTAATGGTTTTGATCACTTCCAGGGCTACGGCACAGGCCAGTGGGTTACCGCCGTAGGTGCTGCCGTGGGTACCAAAACCAAAACTTTCCGCTACTTTGTTGGTGGTGAGCATGGCACCGATCGGGAAGCCTCCACCAAGGGATTTGGCGCTGGTCAGAATGTCCGGTGTGACACCAAGGCCCATATAGGCAAAGAGTTGGCCGGTTCTGCCCATACCGGACTGGACTTCATCTAAAACCAGCAGGGCATTATGCTGGTCACAGAGCTCTCTGACCCCTTTGATAAATTCAGGGTCAGCAGGAATAACCCCACCTTCACCTTGGATAGGCTCAGCGACAACAGCGCAGGTACGGTCAGACATCAGGGCTTTGAGTGCCTCAAGGTCGTTGTAGGTGGTGTGCAGAACACCGCCGGGAACTGGCTCAAAGCCCTCACAGTATTTCTTTTGTCCACCGACGGTCACAGTAAAGAGTGTTCTGCCATGGAACGATTGGTAGAATGAGACGATCTCATGCTTATCCGGGCCAAAGTTATCGTACGCGTACTTTCTGGCCAGCTTAAACGCGGCCTCATTGGCTTCTGCACCGGAATTACAGAAGAAGATTTTGTCCGCAAAGGTGTTGTTGATTAACTGTTGAGCCAATTCGAGAGCCGGTTCATTGGTATAAACATTACTCAGATGCCACAGTTCTTCACCTTGCTTTTTCAGGGCATCAATCAGGGCCGGGTGGCAATGTCCCAAAGCATTGACGGCGATGCCGCCGGCAAAGTCCAGATACTCTTTTCCTTCCTGATCCCAGATTCGTGACCCTTTCCCACGCACAGGCACCATGGCTTGGGGCGCATAATTGGGAACCATAACCTGATTAAAGGTTGAACGATCGACGGCGTGCTCTAACATGCTATTACCTCCTGGTTATAGTGGGCCCGGGAAATTCCACCGCTTCGGTGATTCTCTGAAGTTCGAACGGCTCATTCCTGTTCGAATAGCTGCTCAAATGGCTAAAGCCCGCTTTTATCATTTATACGAGTAATTCTACACAAGCCTCAAGAGTTTGTACGGGTATATTTTCGTTCTTATAGGTTTCTCCCCTGCATTTTTCTAAACAGGTAATAAAGTACTGGTACTACCGCTAGAGTCAGCAGTGTGGATACCCGCAGGCCGCCAATAATTGTCCAGCCTGTGGGTGACCACACCACCGAGTCGGACAGTGTCAAGGGCCGCAGAGCTGGCAAACGGTTACACCAGCCGCAGGATGACCGGATCTCTGGTTTTGTTGACTTGTTATCGATGCATACATTTCCCGGAAGAACTTCATTCACGAGGGGGTTATGGCATTGAGAGGAAAGGCGTTGGAACCACTCTCAGCAGAGAGTGGCTTTACAGGCTCAGCGAAAGCGCTTGCTGGCAATCTCTGCCTGCTTTAATTCATGCTGAATAGCACCGTAGATCTGCTGAAACTCACTGTCATAGCGAACCAGGCTTTGGCTGAACTCGGGCATTAACTGAGCCATTGACTCGCCGGTATTCTCCGGGAGTGTCTCCGGGATCAGTTTGATCGCTTGAGTTAAATGGTATTCCGTTTGACGGACAAAGGTCATCAGGCGCTCATACTCTGTGCCCATGTTTTGCAGGTCCGGTTTTCCCCCTGAACGGGAAAGAGCCATTGCATCAAATACCTGCTGAAGTCGCACATCGTACTCTGCCAGAGCGGCATTCACTTGCTTCAGCTGGCTAACCTGGCCTGCATCCACCGCAGCGCCAACCGGAGCGACAGGGGCTTCCTGAACACTATTACTGGCATCGATAACTGCCACTTCGGGCTGTTTGCCAAGCGCCATATCCGGGCGAAACGGATTGGCAGCCGACAGGTTGGCCAGCAGGTTTTCTACTTTATCGAAATCCATCTCCAGCATTTTGGGGAGCTCCGTCAGCTGATTGGTATAGCTGGTTTCAACTTTATCCTCGGCAGCCGCCTGGACTGAAGGGCCTATCTGCGGGTCTCTAACAGGGTCGGGTTGGAATGGGCGGTTATTGATCTGATCCGTCAGTGACGACGACATAGCACGTTCTCCTTTTTGGCCATTACCTAAAGATTAGTTGATAGTTTTTTTCTATCAGTTTGCTTGTGTTGTTTTATTTTTATAATTGATAATCATTCTCATAGAATAAAGCCAATAACGACGAAAAATTATCAAGACCGGAGAACACCATGGCTAAAACAGTTTCTTTTGCAGCAGTCCACTTTTGTGTTGCGTTTTCAGTAGGCTACCTGATGACCGGTGATGTTATGATCGGTGGTGCCCTGGCGATGGTTGAGCCTGCTGTGAATACAGTGGCTTATTATTTTCACGAAAAGGTCTGGAATCGATCTGAAAAGGCCAGCCCAAAGACTGCCGACACAGCTTTCAACCCGCTGAAGGCTCTTAATCAGCTGAGGGCTCTCAACCCACTGAAGGCTCTGAATGCATAGCAATAGCTCCCTTATTCAGACCTTCAAAAGCGACGACCCGGATGGTTTTACCTGGCTTTCGCTCCGCCAGAGAGCGGGCAATATGGCTGGCAAGCAGTTCAACCGTGGAATCGGTATCGATGATATAACAGTGAGCACTTGGCAGGCTGAGTTCGAAGTAACCTTGTTTGGCCGTGTAGCTGAATCGGTAATGATCCAGGTTGTTGTCCGTGAAGGAGTCCTTTAGATCCTCTTTTGTGGCTACATAGATGTCACGCCACTTTGCTGCCCACCATGCCTCCAGCGCCTGATCCCGCTGTTCATCGACAAAAACCTGAATCTGTGAGCGATGGCCATGGGCAATCCGCTGGCAATCCCCATCGTGTTTCTTCAACCCATGGCTGTAGTGATAGTAAGCCCCGCCAATCTCCTCAGGGTATAGCCTGAGTTCAACCCTGGTAACATTGTCTGGCAGCTCCTGTTGTACGGCATCCTCCAGAAAGGGGGTGAGTAACTCCGGAGTGATCGTTTCGGCATCCACCAGCAACACAGCCTGTGCCGGTGCTGAACAGGTAATCTCCCCACGACGTGATTTGAAGCTGACAACTAACTGATCTTTGTTATGGGTAATGGAAGTTGCTTCTGCCTTCAGGGGAATCAGAAGGCGGTGATCCGACAGGCTGTCCAGTAAGGCTTTAACCTGTTTCTTTACATGGCCAAAATCAAACACCATGCCCTGATGATCAAGCTCACCACCCAGCACCACATCCACAAGCCAGGTTTCACCCACCAGTCCTCGCGTTGGACAGAGGTAACTGAAGTCCAGGGTAGTCAGCTGGTTTACGAACAGAGCCTGCATATTACTTCCACAATCAATAATGGTGAATGGATTTGAAAATCATCTGATTTTGGAACGAACTATTCAAATTATCCACAGGGGCAGAGTAGGCCAGGATCCCGAAAACAGCCATAAGCGGACTCATGCCCATATATGGGCCTGATAAATTGATGGGTATAAAGTACTGTTTACGCTTGCTACAGAACAGCCCCGCGATTATCTTCTCCTACCGGAAAGGTCAATACGTATCAAAAGGAGTCAGGCTTGAGCCCTGTTATAACCCCGGAAGAACTGGTGTTTGATGCCGAACATATCTGGCACCCCTACAGTAAGACCATTAATCGGGTGGATATGTTCCCGGTGGTTGGGGCCGAAGGTGTCTATTTGCACCTGAATGATGGTCGCCGGGTTATTGATGGCATGTCTTCCTGGTGGTGCATGGTGCATGGCTATAACCATCCTGAAATGAATGCGGCACTAAAGCATCAGATTGATGATTTCTCCCATGTGATGTTTGGTGGCCTGACCCATAAACCGGCGATTGACCTGGCAAAAAAACTGGTGGCCATGACCCCGGAACCGATGCAAACGGTGTTTTTTGCTGACTCCGGCTCTGTGGCTGTTGAAGTCGCCATCAAAATGGCCATGCAATACTGGATTGCCCGGGAGCGACCTGAAAAAAACAAGATGCTGACCGTCAGGGGCGGGTATTACGGCGATACAACCGGTGGCATGTCTATTTGTGACCCAGATGGCGGCATGCATCACTGGTTTACCGGAATTCTGCCACAGCACTATTTTGTCTCCCGCCCTGAGTGCCGTTTCGGTGAAGCTTTGGCAGAGAGTCATATTAATGAGTTGCAGCAGATGCTGGACCAACGGGGAAGCCAGCTGGCGGGGGTGATTATTGAGCCCATTGTTCAGGGTGCCGGAGGCATGTATTTTTATTCCCCGGAATATCTGGTGCGTCTGCGCCAGCTGTGTGACGACTATGAAGTTCTGCTGATTCATGACGAAATTGCCACAGGGTTTGGTCGTACCGGCAAGCTGTTTGCCTGTGAGCATGCTGGCGTTGTTCCGGATATCATGTGTGTCGGAAAGGCTCTGACGGGTGGTTACATGACGATGGCGGCAACCCTCTGCTCCGAGCAGGTCAGCCGCACCATTTCTGAACATGGTCCGTTTATGCACGGCCCCACCTTTATGGCCAACCCACTGGCCTGTGCTGCCGGTAATGCCAGCCTGGAGATTTTATCCAGAGGCGAATGGCGTGGTCAGTTGACGGCGATTGAACAAACGCTCAGAGAAGACTTGATGCCTTGTGTTGACCTGCCTGCTGTTGCTGATGTCCGGGTGTTGGGTGGCATTGGGGTCGTGGAGTTGCAAGAACCGGTGGTGATGTCTGAAATCCAGCCGTTGTTTGTTGCAGAGGGCGTTTGGGTCCGGCCTTTTGGCAAGCTGGTGTACGTGATGCCACCCTACGTCATTTCCAGCGATGAGCTGAAAGCACTGTGTCGCGCTATTTGTCGGGTGCTTCATCGGGTTAGCCGCTGAACCGGTTTGCCGCAAGAGCAGTAGCCAGCTAACTTTCATTTTCACACTATTATTTAACCGTAACTTAAAGGAGTATTCCTGATGGGCGCTGGCCTTCCTAAAACCCCGGAACAGTTCCACAAAATTCCCCATGCACGACTGGCGATTATCGGCAGCAGTTGGCACAGTGACTGTGTCGATGCCATGATTAACCGGGCTCAAAAAGAGCTGCTGGCACTGGAGGTCAAGCCGGAGAATATCTCAATTCACAAAGTCCCGGGCTCACTGGAACTGCCGCTTGCGGCACGAATTCTGTTTGAAAAAGACCCTGAGCTGGATGCTATCCTGGCGTTTGGTGTGGTTCTGAAAGGGATCACCAGTCACGATGAAATGGTACTTCATGGTGTATTTGAAGGATTCATGGATGTCACAGAACGCTTCGGAAAACCTGTGATCAATGAAGTCATCGGAGTAGATAGCGTTGAGGACGCGCAAAAAAGAGCCGGTGATGATCACATGAACAAGGGCGTAGAGGCAGTCTACGCAACCTCTGAACTGTTGCACTGGATAAACCAGATTAAAGGAGATAAAACTTATTGAACCTGGTACAAGGTTTCAAGGCAATTGATGGGTTCCATCTATTATTGCCCCCCAAACTCCGTTCGTCCTGAGCGGAGTCGAAGGACGCAAACTCCATACCCTGATAAAGACTGTGCCAATCACCCTTCGTCCGTTCATCCTGAGCCGAGTCGAAGGGTGCTCAGGGTGAACGGAGATTGTGCGCATCAAACTCATTGAAAGGATGTACTAAGTCGGATCACTGCCATTGTGGTCCACCTGGCTCTCTCCCTCTGCCAACCCCATAGCGGGTAACAGGTCTGCGTTCACCATAGCGGTTACACAAGAGTCTGACCACACGTTAATGGCACTCTCGAGCATATCAATCAACGCATAAAACGGCAGAATAATAACCAGCAGTTGCAGTGGTACTCCCATCGCGGCAAGAAATGCGCTGGATAACATATAACACCCCATGGGCACACCGGCATTACCAATGGCGGCAATACTGGCAATGACGATCCATGAGAGTAACTCCAGGGGTGAGAACATGACGCCATTACTTTGTGAAACAAACAGAACCGTTATCAATATGAAAGCAGCACAAGCGTTCATATTGACAGTAATGCACAAAGGGAGGCTGAAACGGGCCACTTTACTCTGAACCCCCATGTTTTTTTCAGCGCAATCAACCGCATAGGGCAGAGCCGCCGCCGACGATTTGGCGAAAAAAGCCACGGTTAGCGCTGGCCACATGGCTCTCATGGTTTGCCAGGGAGAAATGCCTTTGAATTTCAGCAACAGCGGCAACATAAGGCCAGCCTGTACGATATTGGCCAGCACCACGCACAGCAGATAAAGAACAAGGTCCTGGAGAACCTTCTGACTGTGCAGATCGTGGATAAACTGGTTAACAAATGCCCAGACCGCCAGAGGCATAAGTTTCAGGATCAGGCCGGTCATCTTCATGATGGCAGCAAACATACTGTCAAAAAAGGCATGCAAAACAGCCTTGTGCCGTTTTTCCAGAGCCATAATGGCAGCACTGAGCAGAAGGGCCAGAAACAACACGCCCATCACATTATGAGTGTAAAAGGGCTCGATAAAACTGGCAGGAATCACGCCGAGCAGATAAGACCAATAACTGCCAGAGGGGCCTGAAGGTTCGGTGGCTCCGGCTAATGCATCAGCCTTTCCCGCCGGAGCAATGAATAAGTAAAGGACCAGGGCAACAGTAGCGGCAATCAGGGTAGTGATCACCGTGTATTTCAGAACCTGACCACCCAGGCGTTTTACCTCTGACGCTTCGCCCATTCCGGACAGAGTGGAAACCAGGGCAAAAAAGATAATGGGGAGGCTGATCAGTTTCAGCATGCGTATAAACAGGTCGGATACCACATCACCGGCCTGATTGAGTGCATTCAGGTCAAGCCATCCGGTGATAACTCCGAACAGTCCGGCTATGAGTAGAATCATAGTGCCATTTATAATGGGTTGTTTTTCCGTGTTTTTGTTACCTGGCTGCATAGCTTTTGGGGTCTGTCTACTGGATTGAACTCTGAGAATAGACACGATTTTTACGGGTTATTATTTTGTTTTGGTATTTACATAGTCACTATTGGTAGAGATAGCTTTATTCCTCGGACAGGCTCCTAGTCAGATTGACTGTTATTTGGTCGGCTTTATGGGGGCAGTTTGACTGACTTCATTTATTAATTTAATGAATAATTTTTCGCTCAATTATTTTTGCGGTGGAATATTCTTTTGGTACTTATGACCAGTTTTTTTTTGACTACACTACCTACCTCAAAGGCCCGTGCAGCTGAACACTAATGATTCCATAAAGTGACGCCTGCTGAATTACTGAGGAGTAGTAACGTGTTGAGACAAATCCACTTTTCACTATCCATCGCTGAGCCAAGGCCCGGGCTGACCCGAAAAAAATGGATCTATCATAAATATTCCCTGATCCCGGAGGTCTTTTCCAAAGAGGATTCAGATGATGCGGATGAGTACATACAGGAATGGAACTTTCCCCATCCCGGGCAGAAAGCATTTCTGCGGGTTGATCCTGCTGGCCTGGTCAATGCCAGTGTGGCTCTGATGCAGAAAATGAGACTTCAGTCAGGGAGGCGAACCTTTTCAAGGTTGTGAGATGCTGCGATCTAAATAAGCCGTTCGTGATTATTGCTGGCCATGGTAGCCCACTGCATATAAGGAAAGACCCGACAGAAAAATAATATTAGAATCCTGGCCGAACATAGCAAACTACTGTGAAGGTCAAATGACAAACCAACCAGCCTTTATCCGGCAGACTTTCCCTGTTGGGCCTCTGCAATGTAACTGTACAATTATTGGTGATCCGGTCACCCGTAAGGCATTTGTCGTAGATCCCGGTGGCGATCCTGACATTATTATGACCAAGCTCCGGGAGCTGGATCTACAGGTTGTCGCGCTTATCCACACCCATGCTCATCTGGATCATTTCCTGGCCAGTGGCGACATCAAAAAACAGACCGGTGCGCCCATCTATCTCCATCAGGGGGATAAGTTCCTCTGGGACAACCTTGAAATGCAATGCCGTATGTTCGGTGTTCCTTATAGCCCGGTTCCAGATCCTGATTACTGGTTAACAGATGATGAAGAACTGCCGTGCTGTGAAGGTGTGGCCATGCACACTCCGGGGCATACGCCCGGCTCCATGTGTTTCTGGTTTGAACAGCCAAAGCTTCTGATCGCCGGGGATACGCTGTTCCGCCGGTCAATTGGGCGAACAGACTTGTGGGGCGGAGACTACAAAGCCATTGAACGATCGATCAAACAAAGACTCTATACGCTGGACGAAGAAGCCATTGTGGTCACCGGACACGGTCCTGATACCACAATAGGTGAAGAAATTCGTGAAAATAGTATTATTCGCGGCTGATTTGCTTAGGAAAACCATTATGTCATTGAAAAGATTATTTGCCGTTGCCACCCTGTTGATGGGGTCTTTGCTGGCAGGCTGTCAGACAACCAATCCCTACACCGGTGAACAGCAGGCCAGCAAGTCAACCAAGTATGGCCTTGGTGGTGTTCTGGCGGGTGCTGCGATTGGTGCTATCGCCGATGGTGGTGATGGTGCACTGAAAGGTGCCATCATCGGTGGTGCGGCAGGTGCCGGTTATGGCCATTATCTGGATCGACAGGAAAGAGTACTGAGAGCAGAGCTGGAGGGAACCGGCGTACAGGTATACCGCCAGGGTGATGAGCTGAAACTGATTATGCCATCCAATATCACTTTCGACTCCAGCAAATCCGATATCAGATCGGCTTTCTATCCGGTGCTGGGTTCTGTGTCGAAAGTGTTCAGGGAGTACGACCGTAACATGATCGAAGTGGTTGGTTATACCGACAGTACCGGAGGGGATAAGATAAACGTACCTCTCTCCCAGGACCGGGCTGACAGTGTTGCTAACTATATTGCTTTTCAGGGGGTCAGCGGTGACCGCATTGTTGCCTATGGCCGTGGCTCTTCAGACCCTATTGGCAGCAATAAAACCGCTGAAGGTCGTGCCAAAAACCGTCGTGTAGAAATCAACCTTCTTCCCGTCCAGCCGCGATAAAAAAGAGTCGGAGCTCCCCTGGCGATTGCACAGGGGAGGGCGCGAAAGGTAGAGTGCTTTTTTGAAAACACAAAGGACGCGAAGAGCACGAAGTCTTTGAAAAGATGACTTCGTGAGCTTGGTGTCCTTTGTGGTTTAAGGCTTGTGTCACTTTCGCGACAACCTTTCTTGCTAATAGCCAATTGGGTAACGACTTCGGTATGGTGCTCGAATCAGCTCAACTTTTTATAAAAGAATAATAAAAAAGTGCCTTTAGATAACAGAAAGTCGATCGTTTTTTGATCTAAGTCAGTTCATAAGGTAAGCAAATGTATCAAAATCTCGCGCCCAAATTCAGATGATCAGAGCTGTCTTGGCAACGTTTTTATATTTTTTTTAAAAAACGGCAACTAAAGGTAAACAGGTGCAAAAAGCATTCTCCCTTCTACAAAAAATCGGGCGCTCGCTGATGCTGCCCGTGGCAATTCTGCCCGCTGCCGGTATCCTGCTGGGGGTAGGTAGTGCAAACTTTTCAATCTTTCCTGAAATCTTGAACCATATCATGGCTCAGGCGGGGGGGGCTGTTTTTGGTAATCTGCCTCTGCTGTTTGCTATCGGCGTGGTACTCAGCCTGACGGATAACGATGGTGTTTCTTCTCTGGCAGCGATTGTAGGCTATGTGGTTCTGCTCGCTACCATGGGGGTTATGGCCAACACTCTGGGTATCGAAACCAAAACCATCATGGGTATCGCTTCTATTGATACCGGTGTGTTTGGCGGCATCCTGGTGGGTATTCTGGCATCGGTCATGTTCAACCGCTTCTATAAAATCCAGCTGCCTGAGTACCTGGGCTTTTTTGCGGGCAAGCGCTTTGTGCCGATTATCACCGCTTTTGCTGCTATCGTGATGGGTGTGGCGCTGAGCTTTATCTGGCCACCCATCGGTAATGCCATTGATGCTTTTGGTAATTACGCCGTTGAAGGTAATCCTGTGACCATGGGCTTTGTCTATGGCTTTATCGAGCGTCTGCTGATTCCATTTGGTCTGCACCATATCTGGAACGTACCTTTCCAGTCTCAGATGGGTGAGTTTGTCACTGCTTCTGGCGTTGTGGTGAATGGTGACATTCCACGTTTCTTTGCCGGTGACCCGACTGCTGGCTTCCTGGCGGGTGGCTTCCTGTTCAAAATGTTTGGTCTGCCAGCGGCGGCGATTGCCATGTGGCGCAGCGCGAAAACCGAAAACCAGAAAGCGGTGGGCGGTATTATGATGTCTGCGGCTCTGACCTCTTTCCTGACCGGTATTACTGAGCCTATCGAATTCTCCTTCCTGTTTGTTGCGCCAATCCTGTACGGAATTCACGCACTGCTGGCAGGTATCGCATTTGTGATCACCAACTTCTTCGAAATCAGAATGGGCGGCTCGTTCTCCCACGGTCTGATTGACTACGCCCTGTCATTCAGCATTGGTACCAAACCAGCCATGATTCTGGTATGGGGCCTGGCTTACGCGGCGCTGTATTACACCGTGTTCACGCTTGTCATCAAGATGTTCAACCTGCGTACACCGGGTCGTGAACAGGAAGCAGAAACCGGGAATACTGCTGAAGCTGGCAGTGAGCTGGCCAGAAAATTGTTCATCGCTTTTGGTGGTCAGCGCAATATCAAGAGCATTGACGCCTGCATCACCCGTCTGCGTGTCACTGTGGATAAGCCAGAGAATGTGGATGTTGAAGCCATCAAGGCTCTGGGTGCCACCGCTGTGCTGGTGGTAGGCCAGAATATGCAGGCCATCTTTGGTCCACGTTCTGATCAGATCAAGACCGAGATGAACGAGCTGATGAAAAGTGGTCAGGCTCCGGAAACCGGCGAACTGGCCCTGGCCTGATAGTTAAGCTCGATAAAAGAGCAGTAAATGATTGTCTTTGCAGCCGTGCCCACGTTTATCGTGGGCACGGTTTTTTTTATTGGCAGGAAGGATAAATTACCGGTTTGTGGAGTCTAATGGGCGGCTAAATAACATAACTTATGTCTAGGAGCCTGTCGGACTTAAGCGTCCGTAGCGAGGATTGCGAGAAATTGAGGATAAAAATTTCTGCTTCTGAGGAGAATAGCGGGGCTATTTGACGAAGAAGTAGGAATTTTTAGACCAATTTATCGCAACCGCAGTAGGACAGTCTTAAGTCCGACAGGCTCCTGGCAGTTAAGAGGAGTGATTTCCGTGGAGGCAAGATCCGCAAGTTATGACCTTTGGCCTACACAGGACAGGTCTCGTGAGGACTCAGTTCAAGGGCGTTCTGAGGAAAGAGGCTCGGGTTTTATGCGGCGTATAAAAAGGATTTTCTGTCCGTGCTGTGTGCGTCAGCCAGAAATATTTGACCTGGTGGTTCCTGGCCAGGCACCGCTTCGTATAGATCTTCGCAATGAGCCTCAGCTACGTGACCGGCATATTGCTCAACTTGTCTCAGAGTGCATGCCCGGTAACGCTATGGATAATGACCGCCTGCAGATGACCAATGCAGTTATTGAGGGCTTGGTGGCGAATATGATCCGGGAAAGGGCCGATGTCGGCCGACAGGCTTCTGCGGAGGAGAGTAAGCCGGAGTTTGTAGGGATTCTTGAATCAAATATTGTTCCGTTCAATGAGATACCCGAACTACCGGCTGAGATATCCCGGGAAGGGATATCTAAAGAGTGTTGTATTGATTTGGGAGAGGTTGATGATCCTGTTCTCTGTAATAAGCAAACATACAGTTATCAACTCTTGGCAAAGCATTACATTAATAGTCTTGGCGAGGATCCCGTAGGGAATCCCTTAAATTGGCAAGAGGTTTACCGCTTATAAGGTTGGGTAATTTCAGCAGAAAATGAAAACTATTCCAGTGACTGACGATCCAACTGCCGATATTGCAGGGCTTCGCCCAGATGTGGGCTTTGCACCGAGGCACTGCCAGCAAGGTCGGCAATGGTTCTGGCCACTCGTAAAATCCGATGCAGCCCTCGGGTTGATATTTGCAGTTGCGCGGATGCCCTGGTGATCAGCTCTTTCTCCTTTTCACCCAGCGCACAGACTTCAAACAGCTCCCTGGACGACAGTTGGCAGTTGATTTTTCCCTGTCTGACCTGCTGTCTCTTCCGGGCGTTGATCACCAGCTCTCTCATCTGTTCTGAACCGGTTTCATCGTTGTTCTGAACAGCAGGCTCCATCATGGTTTGGATAGTCTGGGATGGCACCTCAATCTGAAGGTCAATACGATCCAGTAATGGCCCGGATAATTTGTTCCGGTAGCGTCTGATCTGGTCCGGTGAACACCGGCAGGTTCGCTGACTGTCACCCAGGTAACCACAGGGGCAGGGGTTCATGGCACCAACCAGCTGGAATCGGGCTGGAAAACGCTCCTGACCTTTGGCCCTGGTGATGACTACCTCACCATTTTCCAGGGGCTCTCTGAGTATTTCCAGGGCCGCGCGGGCAAACTCCGGCATTTCATCCAGAAACAGAACACCATGATGGGCAAAAGAGATCTCCCCCGGTTGCGGTATGCTGCCACCGCCCACCAGGGAAACCGATGAAGAGGAGTGGTGCGGTGTGCGAAAAGGGCGCTGCCAGAGGGTATCCATGGAGCTGGATGTGAGTGAATGAATTGCGGCCACATCAAGGGCTTCGCTCTCTGTCAGCGGTGGCAGCAATCCGGGCAGACGACTGGCCAGCATGGTTTTCCCGGTACCGGGTGGACCAAAGAGGAGCAGGTGATGCGAGCCGGTAGCGGCAATCAGTAACGCTCTTTTGGCTTGCTCCTGACCCCGGACATCCGCCAGGTCTGGATAGTTTGTTGTAAAACTGTTTCGGTCGGGTTTTGCCGGTTCAATCGGCGTCTTTTCCAGCAGGAAAGCGCAAACCTCCGGGAGACTGCGGGTGCCAATAATCGTGACGCTGCTGACCATGGCGGCAACAGAGGCATTCTGCTCAGGAAGAATCAATGCCCTGTTGATGTCTTTGCAGGCTAATGAAGCAGGAAGCACCGCCCGGACAGGGCGAAGATGACCAGAAAGCGCCAGTTCACCAAGAAATTCCCTATCTTCAAGAGCCTCACCCGGCAGTTGTCCCGAAGCCACCAGAATGCCCAGGGCAATGGGCAGATCAAAGCGACCGCCTTCTTTCGGGAGGTCGGCCGGGGCTAAATTCACCGTGATGCGACCATCGGGAAATTCAAAGCCACTATTAATAAGTGCACTGCGCACCCGGTCTTTACTCTCGCGAACCGCCGCTTCCGGCAGGCCGACAATATTCAAACCGGGCAGGCCCTGGGAAAGATGGACTTCTACCGAAACCGCAGGTGCACGTATGCCCTGATTTGCCCGAGTGTAAACCTGCGCCAGTGTTGAAGGCATTGTTATTATTGACCGATTAAACAACGTTAATGGATCAAAGATAGCAGCTTATGAAAGAGTTACTGTGTAATTTGCGCCATTCAAACATTCAACAATGTTAATCAGGAACTTCTTTGCATCGTAATAGTCAGATCGAATAAAAGTTTACATTTACAGCATCCAGGTGGATAAAAAATAAGTCTATTAAAAGCGTCGAACTATGAATACGGTTGATTGCTGCAGAAATGCTTTACCAGCGAAGAAACAAAAAAAAGATACGCAAACAGCGGTGTCCAGTTCATCTGATGATAGTGACAGTCACTGGTTCATCACGTCTTCTGCCTTTACCAATGTCGCTTCAGCCGAAGTTGGAGCGGGAGTAATACAGAAGGCATTTTCATCCACTGCGGGGTTACTGAAATCAACAGAGGCAAAACAACCCGGGCTACCTCGCTCTGTTGCTATTCAACCTTCTGCTGACCCTTTTATTGATGGTCCTGCCCGTCCTGTATCTGGCCATCAACGCCAGTTGCTTGCCTGTTATTTACAGCTGCCAGAGGAAATAACCAGTAAAGAAGAGTTTAACCAAAGGATAAAATTTTCCAGTTGGCTGAGTAGAGCCTGGGTGCTTCAACATACCCGGGTAGAGGTTCTTAAGAGTGTGCTGACGGCTGACCTGGTCAAAGACTATGAATTGTATCTCCAGGATTTGCCTCCGGCTGCAATCACTGAAGCCCTTGCCCGGGAGTGCCTGAAAAAAAATGTCGGGCTGGAGTGGTTTTATCAAAATCTCCCGGCCCGGTTGAAAACCCGTTCATTTAATAAATTTTGCCTTCGGATCGGTGCTCTGCCAGTCAATATCGCCTCTGATTATGTCCGGTCAGTTCAGTTTCCTGATCTGGTGGCGACTTGTCCGGATACCCTGAAGTATGTGCCCCCCGAGCATCAAAATTATCCCCTGTGCCTGGAGGCGATCAAAAAAAAACCCAAGTTAATTGAGTTTGTGAATCCTTGTGCGACGTTTTACCCCGAATTATGTTCCATGGCGGTACAGAAATTAAACTTTCTCTGCAACTCTATTTCAGAATCGGTAGCAGATCAGCTGATTGATCAATTGGGAATTACTGATTTGGAGGATATGCCGCAGTCTTTACGTACGTATCAGCGCTGCGTTAAGGCTATCAGGCAAACTGACCTGTTGAATCAGTTTGATTTTATCCCTCGCCAGATATTCCTGGAGCACCCGGAGCTGGCCAATGAGGTTTTTCACCGGCAATGGAGTTCTTCGCTCCTGAAGCAATTGCCTGATTCGGCAAAAACAGAAGATTTTTGCCGGCGATACCTGGATAAATGGCCTGGCTCTATTTCCGGGTGCCCCCCATCCCTGATGCGTGCTCATCCTGAATGGGTCGAGCGGGCAATAAGGGCAGGTGATTCAGATCGGGCTTTTCCTGAGTCGTTTCGAACTGTGGACTTGTACCGTCGCATACTGAGAATCTCCCCCTTGAACTGCTCTGTGCCAGAAAAAAAAATTCAGGATCATCCCGATCTTCTGTTCCTGGCGGCCAGCAGTGGCTTATACTCCCTGAAAAAAATTCCAGCTCCGTTAAGAACCATGGATGTCTGCTGTTTGGCCCTTGAGGCTGCCGCGCCAAATTTAAAAACCATAAAGCATGTGCCTGAACCCCTTCGCCACCAGCTACCTTATGATTTATTGCTGGCCATTGCCCCTCAATATCTCCCACAGGACATTCGCCAGGCAATGGTAGCCAGGGGGGATACCTGTATGCCATTGTCCTGCCGACAACGGGGCAAGCCGATAATGCATCGATATATTTTGCTGGAACCGCTGGAGCCGCGACCTTTTGATGAACTCAAGTTTTCCAGCAGTATATTTTTGCAGAAAGCCTTATTAAGCAGTGCTCCGTTTACCCTGCGCAACCTTGCCATGGGGCATGCGCTACAGAAAAGCATTGAGCAGCACTGTTGCCAGCAGAAACAGAGACTGCACCAGGCACAGTTGCCAGTATGGACGGAGCCGTTATCCGGGAATTGTACTGTTTATGGGGGGCGGGCATTAATGATGAACACCCGTACGAAGATATCCCGCATGAAATTTCTGCGCTGCGGGGAGCCATTGAAAGATTTTTTCCGGGAAGAGGCCGTCCACCGTTTTGTCTGGAACCACCGTTGGCTTGGGGGATCGCTGAAAAGTGAAGTACCGAGGCCTGTCGGGTTGAAGCTGGTACCGGTTGAACTGATGCCTGAAGACATTTTTGCTGACTTTCGTTCAAGGCTGGAAACGGTGGTGGTGGACAGCCGGTCTTTTTATCTGACGTATCAATTCACTACACGCAATCAGGATTACAGCACACTGGCTCATCAGAAAGACCCTGACGGTAACAGCACCCGCGCAGAGCAGGGCTTGATTAACGCCAGTTATGACTTGGGGGTGTGGAGCAGCCTGGGCGCTGTGCACACCTCCACGATCCGGGCGTACCATTCGTTTCAAGATAACCGCCGAGAGCTGTTTCTCTGTTTTATGTTTAACCATGCCCGGGCATTTCCAGGAGCATTAACGGCCTGGGACAGCAAGGCTACTGATGAATCGGATTGGGGGTACTCCGGTTTAAGGGATATTGGCGATATGGAATTTTACCCCGGAATCACCAGCTATTTTGATGCCGCTGATACTACTGCTTTTATGCCACCAGGCTTTGATCAGCGTGTGGCATTCATGAACGCTTTTTGTGAAAATATGGTGGCAGCGGTGCTCCATTACGCCAGAATGCATCGGGATGACTCGGATTATCACTATAAGGATGCCAAAGGCCGGGCAAAACTCGGTGCTTTTATTGATCAGGCCATCGGGGCCTTTTTATCCGGACTGATCGGCAGGTCGGTGAAAACCGCAGAGTATTTTGAATCGCCGGAAATCTTCCAGCAATGGCTGGAAAAAACCACGGCAGAAACCACATTATGGACTGCCCGGCAGGATCTGAATTCTGATTGTTTTGCCCGCAGTATTAATGAAAACAGGTGTTATCCAGCGGAAGTCTACCCAGATCAGAAAATTAATTATCGCCGATACCAATACCCTGAGGATTTCACCAGTAATGGCCAGGATAACCTGGGTAATAATCATGGTCAGTTTGGGTTGACACTGCTGATTCGGGGCCTTTATCAGGTCGCTGCGGTGCTGGCTGTTGAGCTCGGTGGTGGCCAGTGAAGCGGTTTATGCCTTTGTTGAACTGAGCATTAAGGACATATTCTTGTCAAAACTCTGTCATTAGTCAGTGGTTTATCGAGGCAGCACATTACAATCTCATTGCGTAGGCTCATTTTGTGAGTACTGCAAGTCTCGCTAATGTTGTGGTTATTCAATGATCTAAACTCTGAAGAGTTATTCATTAATTGTTCACGGAGAGAGCAGATGTCGATGAATGTTAATAATTCAAATGCTGCTGCTGTTAATAATTTAACGACTGAGGCTCCTGTTGCTGATGTTAAGGGGAGCTTTAAAGGAATCCCGGTCACAAAGGCAGATGTTCTCAATCAGCTTCCGGAGGCAAAAGGAGAGGGGCCTGGTAATAAGTCAATAAAGGATTTTGAGAGTATTACCGCTCTTTCTATGAATGAGGTGAGTAGTCTCCTTAAAGGCAATAAGATCGAGATGCAAACCATTCAGGATGCACTGAATAAGTTTGAACTCGATCCTGACGCTGGAAAAAACTACGAACTCATTCACACGTTAAATCAGTCTCTTGATAAATTGGAAACAATGCTTAACGAAAGAGTGACTGAAAGAAATAATATGGTAGAAGAACTATTTGCAGAGGCCGGCACACCTATTAATCAGGAAGATATGAAATACGAAAACCTTCTTGATAACCTGACTAATGAACTGACGAATAAAAGCAGCCAGTTTGATAGTAGCTCGTTGCGTGAAAAAGTAGATAATATTTTTGATCATATTGATAACAAAATAGCACCACTTGAAAAAACAATCAGTGAAACAAAGCAACAGATTGAATCAGAAAACAAAAAACCTCAGGAACTTAAAAAAATGCTGCAAGATGCACAAAATAAAATAATGGAAGAGAGCAGAAAAATGATCGACTTTGTAGGTGATAATATCATTAAGGATTAAGTGAGAAAGAGATCCAGGGGAACTTCAAATCAACCGCAGTAGGTCAGTTAATTCCTGGTCAGCCTACCGTGAGTCTGTATCGGGCATGATCTGCCAGAAGGAAACAACCAAACCGGTGACCTGAAAACTTTCGATCTGAATGGAGCCGCTGCTCGGGCTGAAGCAAAATTTCCAAATCCTGTCTTCTGTTTGCAAACGGCTCCTTTCCAGCCAACTCCCGTCTGCCGTCAACCCGAACAGAATCAGGCTTTGCGAATCCGTTTTAGGAACCACAGCCAGCAGGTAGCCTTCTTGATTGAAACCTACTTTTTCGACGGAAAATTCGATGCGTTGCCTGACCCACTCACCGGCGGGTTCAGCGCAAAGTTCACCAGCAGGTTTACGCTGATAGATATCCGTATGGCCCGCATGATCGTTAAACACAATGGTTTCACCGTTGGGACTGATTTTTGTCACGGACTATGAGGTGTATCAATGCTGCCTCTATTGACCCAATGGCCATCAGCCCCACGACCGAGAATAGCACCCGTGTACCCCAAGTTAAAACAGACCAGTGACCTGGCATCCGGTGACAGGTATATCTTACTCATATGCTTGTCATTATGTTGAGGAAAAACGTCACCCGTTGTCAGTTTCTGTTGCTCAACCCACTCACCATTCCTGCATTCATAAACAGACAGTAAATGCTCTTCGCCGCTCCAGTAGTAGTAGCGATAAAGTTCCGACCACGTACCGGTTACCGATTGCGGGACAAATAAAATATGGTCGGCATGCTGATGACCAAACCAGGCAAAATTATCGTGTTTGATTTCAGCTTTCCTGACCAGGTGTCCATAATCCAGAGCCAGAATATCACTGTAATTATCCGCCTTCCTCTTGATGAGGGTGGGAATATGATTACCCAATAGTTTATGCGAATAGGGATCAAAATTTGTGCTGCCACTGGGTATAAGGGTCAGTGCAGTCCCATTAAGAATCTGCTGGCGCAAATGGTTGGCATAAAATGAGTAAAAAGCCGGGCCCAGTTGCGCAGGGAAGTGTCGAACAGAAAATATGGACAACGTCCTGAGGTGCTCAAGGAGTTGCTGACTGGACTGAATGATTGCCCGGCACGAAGACTGCCTTTGCCTGGTCAGGGAGAGGAAGTAATGGACCTCCGCCAGGCCGCATGACCGCAGACGATCGCCCGTTGTCGGCGATGCTTGCCAGAAATTATTGATATCGCTGATTGATAAATAGCTGGCGATTTTGGCGAGCACTTCCTCGGGAACGCGAACCCACCGGTGATCAAAGCGAGCCATGTCACGGACTACTTCAGGCTTGATTTCATTGCCTGCTGTATCGACATCGGTACTGGTCTTTAACCCTGCTGCAGGTTGCATAATGTTAACCCCCCAAGGTGATTCAGGCTGTTCAAGAAACATAGCAACAATCGCAACATCCCGGGATTAAATATCGACAGAGCCACTACGGAGAAGCTGCATTTGTGGGCATCAACTTCTGCCCGGAATCATGAGCGTTTAATGGAGGGTTATTATTGTTGCCATTGCCCGGGAACTGGTTAGGTTTATCTGGGATGTTGTACGACAAGAGATGCCTAAGGTGGCTTGAGCGAATTTACCGGGTATTCAGGATAAAAGCGGTTAATCAGGAGGTTGTTCAGACACGTTGATTTCATTTGGTTAACTACTTATACCGCACCAGCCAACGGGATAATCCCTAACAGGCATTCTCCGGCTGATGATCCCTGATCTGCCAGAAGGAAACAAACTTTGGCACTAAAAGATCACCGGCAGGGAGCAAACTGGTGACCAGAAGTGTGCGGCTGCACGGGCTGAAGCAAAATTTCCAAATACTGTTTTCTGTTTGCAAACGGCTCCTTTCAAGCCAACTCCCGTCTGCCGTCAACCCGAACAGAATCAGGCTGTGCGAATCCGTTTCAGGAACCACAGCCAGCAGGTAGCCTTCTTGATTGAAACCTACTTGTTCAACGGAAAATTCGATGCGTTGCCTGACCCACTCACCGGCGGGTTTAGCGCAAAGTTCACCAACAGGTTTACGTTGATAGATATCCGTATGGCCTGCTGGATCGTTACACACAATGGTTTCACCGTTGGGACTGACTTTTGTCAGGGACTTAGCCGGGAATGTTTGTGCCCGACCCCACATGCCGGACGCCGCCTTGCGCCAGATTGTTACGCACCGCAACCTCTTTCTGATGAATTCACAGGGGTCCGCAGAAAAATGAATCGTACCACGACCGCATTGGTACTTCTCCTGAACAGCGGGCAGCCATTGGTCGTCAGTATTTAATTCCCAGATATCCAAACTAACTTGAGTGGTGATGATCAGAAACCGACCATCGGGGCTGAAATTGGGTTTAAGATGGTAGTAATATCTTGGTGGGTTGCAGGTTTTAATCATTCTCTTTTTTTCACACCACTGCCCTTCAGGACCGAGGGCAAAAATGGCGACAAAGAAATAATCTCGCCTGACAGCATCCGCATCAAAATCATTGCTAATCCATGTAGCAAAATGGCGGTTATCCGGGCTGAATACCACTTCCAGATTAAGCTCATATTCGCTCATTTTATCGTCATTGGGTGTGAGTTCCAGGTCATCAGCACGATCTTCAACAATAATATCAGCCGTTCGTGACCAGGATTCATCGTCTGCCTGGCCCATTACCGTAATGCGTGATCTATGATAAAGCACAAGATTTTTGCTGTCGGCACTGAACAGCAAAGTATGATTGTAATTTGTACTAATGTTGCCTTTATTGACCCACTGGCCATCAGTCCCCCGACCAAGAATAGCGCCAGCTTGCTCCAGGTTAATACAGACCAGTGACCTGGCATCAGGTGACAGGTATATCTTACTAATATGCTTGTCATTATGTTGAGGAAAAACGTCACCCGTTGTCAGTTGCTGTTGCTCAACCCACTCACCATTCCTGCATTCATAAACAGACAGTAAATGCTCTTTGCCACTGTAGTTGCGGGAAAAAAGTTTCGCCCTCCCACTGCTTACCGATTGCGGGACAAATAAAATATGGTCGGCATGCTGATGACGAAAACAGGCAGAATAATCGTGTTTGATTTCAGCTTTACTGACCCAGTGACCATGATTCAGAGCCAGAATATCACTGTAATTCTCCGACTTCCTCTCGATGAGGATGGGAATATGATCACACAGATGACGGGTAGAGCGATTAAGATTTCTGCTGCCACTGGGTATAAGGGTCAGTGCAGCCCCGTCAAGAATCTGCTGGCGCAAATGACTGGCATAAAATGAGTAAAAAGCCGGGCCCAGTTGCGCAGGGAAGTGTCGAACAGAAAATATGGACAACGTCCTGAGGTGCTCAAGGAGTTGCTGACTGGACTGAATGATTGCCCGACACGAAGACTGCCCCTGCCTGGTCAGGGAGAGGAAGTAATGGACCTCCGCCAGGCCGCATGACCGCAGACGATCGCTTGTTGGCGGCGATGCCTGCCCAAAATTATTGATATCGCTGATTGATAAATAGCTGGCGATTTTGGCGAACACTTCCTGGGGGACGCGAACCCACCGGTGATCAAAGCGAGCCATATCACGGACGACTTCAGGCTTGATTTCATTGCCCGCTGTATCGACATCGGTACTGGTCTTTAACCCTGCTGCAGGTTGCATAATGTTAACCCCCCAAGGTGACTCAGGCTGTTCAAGAAACATAGCAACAATCGCAACATCCCAGGATTAAATATCGACAGAGCCACTAAGGAGAAGCTGCATTTGTGGGTATCAACTTCTGCCCGGAATCATGAGAGTTTAATGGAGGGCTATATTTTCGGAGAGGTTCGGTAAGCATTCCCACGGAGGGCCGTGGGAACGAGGTGCCTGTGTATCAGCGCTTAGATGCACTAGAACATGTAGGCAACACCTGCCATCACAGAGGTCTGGTTGCTTTTGTCGACCAGCTGACTGTCGGTAACACTGCTGCTGAAACGGGTGTACTCAGCACCACCGACCAAAAGCCAGCGGGAAGAAAGTTGATAAGTAGCCATCACTTCCAGACCCATATCCACTCCGGCGTCGGCTTTGTAGGTGGAGAGTAATGGATTATTACCGGCTTCTTTGCTGGAAATGCCGTAGTAGTAATCATTGTAACCACTGCTACGCCAGGTTGCGGACGCAGCCGTTTCAATGCTAAACCGATCAGTAATCTGGAACTCCCTGCCCAGTTCGAACCCGACACTGATATCGGACTTGGTGTCGTTAAGGACGGATGCCGTCAGTTCAGCCCACTGCATGTCGTATCCCAGAGTCAGACCGTATCCAATACCTGCTTTACGTTCATCCAGCCCTTTGAAAAGATCGTTATCTTTAACATTGTCTTGTTCAAAACCAGAGCCGACTCCCAGGCTGATCACCGGAGACAGGCTCCAGTTGTTCCCTTCAAGGAGCGTGTAACCCGCCTGTTCTCCACGCACCCAGAAATCACCATACTCAATGTGGGCAATGGGTTGAGGATTGGTTTCGCCATCCACACCTTTATAAATGCTGCTCTCATGGGAGGCACCCAGGCCCAGGATCATTTCCCAGTCATTTTCTGCGGCATGGGCAGTGCTGGCCAGTCCAAAAGTGGCCAGCAGACTGGCTGCAGTCGCAATTGATCGTACAGTCATTATTGTCATCCGTTGCTGTCAAAACTGGCAACGATGATAAGATCATGAGAGTGATCAGTTTGTGATTGCGTTGTGAACAGGTTGTGAAAACAGTATCTTGATGACGGCTCCTGATGGCGTGTCGGCCCCTTCGGGTTTTCGGTTGTTAATCTCCAGCCGCCAGTGTCGTGCCTGACAGATTCGTGCAACAATGCTCAATCCCAGCCCCAGACCACTGACGTGTGCTTTTTCCCAGGGTTTCAGTAAACGGGGAATGGCTTCATCTTTAAATCCTGGTCCAGAGTCTTGTATCCATAGCCTGCTGTCATTAGCAAAAATGGTCACTTCGCCAGAGTCTGTGTACTGGCAGGCGTTACGCACCAGGTTATCCAGCATAATACTGAATATGACCGGAGGCAAAGAGGCGGTGACCGAGGTCGGCACCTGATTATGCAGTGTGACGGGTTTGTGAGCTACCAGGTATTGATGCCGATCCAGGGATTGCTCTACCGTGGTGTGCAGGCTGATGGTTTGAGTTGCTTCACAGATCGACTCTTCACGACTGAGCTGAAGAAAACTCTCTATTAGATTTTTCATGTCTTCAGTGGCACGGGTTATTCGTTGCAATGGGCGCTGAATACCGGGGTTATCAATGACAGCAAGTTGCAGAATTTCGGAAGCCATAGCAATGTTAGTAATCGGTGTCCGCAATTCATGGCTGGCATCCCGGGTGAATTGTTTTTCCCGATCTATCATCCTGCTGATGCGCAGGAGCAGTTTATTAATGTATCGGGCTACCGCGCCCACTTCATCGTGGTAATAGTCGCCTGCCAGCTGTTGTTCACTGGAGAAATCCAGGGTATCCAGATCCTGTTTCAGCCGGGTCAATGGCGCAATCACGAAGTGGCTGACCTGCAAGCCAGTTATCCATGCCAGACCCAGCATAACCAGACTGCAAACAACAATAGAGAGTGCTATTTTCCAGGGAGTGTCGCTTTGGCCCCGGTCAAACTGGCTGATATCGATTAAGTAATAAAAAAATGTGTCTGATCCATAACTCTGGGGTAGAGGAGACCGAACGATCTGAAAAACCTTTTGATCGTGGGTGTATTCAAAAATCTCAAAGCCTTGCTGACTGGTATCAACATAGACATCAATGTATGGGGAGTCAGAAAGTGATTCCGTTGTTAAAGCGTCATGGCCCAGGTAAGCCAGTAACTGCGAGTCATTGCCGACCTTCCAGGTGCCCACTGTGTTCAGGCGTTTTAATACCTCGAAATGATCCAGATAAAGAGAACGGTACTGCTCTGCCTCATTGGCTATCTGCCAGTTAAACATGGTGTCTTCCCCTGTTTCAAAGGCGACGAACAGAAACAGACTGAAGATGACGTTGGCTATCAACCCGAATATAAGACAGGCTGCCAGTATTCGGAACCGAAGGCTATTGACCAGTTTCATCATCACCTTCCTGTTGAGCCATCCGAAAGCCCCAGCCCGGAACGGTTTGAATCAGGGGTTGCCCAAAGGGTTTATCAATCTTTTGACGAAGTTTATAGATGTGGCTGCGCAGGGAGTCACTGTCGGGCAGTTCATCTCCCCAAAGCTGATACTCCAGAGTTTTGCGGGAAACTGCTGCTGGATAGTGCTCCATGAGTACTCTTAATAGCTTGAAGTTATTAGGAGAGAGCTGAATTTTTTCCCCCTGTCGATGAACCTCCTGAGTATCAATATTTACTGTCAGGTCAGATAGATTGAGCGTGGAGGAATGAGTGCTTAAACGTCGGCTAATCGCTTCCAGGCGGGCGTAGAGCTCTTTCAGTTCAAAAGGTTTCACCAGATAGTCATCGGCTCCGGAGGCGAAACCCGCCAGTTTGTCCTCCAGTGTATCCCGGGCGGTCAGAAAAATGACCGGAGTTTTATCTTTCCGGTGCCCTCTGAGAACCTGGCATAGCTCCAGACCATCCATGTTTGGCATGGCGATATCAAAGATGTACAGATCATATTCATGGCTGGTCGCAAGGTTAAGGCCGGACATGCCATCATAGGCGTAGTCGCACTGATGACCTTTGAATTCAAGATAGTCGGCAATACTGGCGGTGATATCAGCATTGTCTTCAACGATTAATATACGCATGGCTTAACGGATAACATGGCTTAACGGAAAAAAAAGAGAAGGCTCTGGATATCATGTGGCCTGTGAACATTTTGTGAAGCTTACTACTTCACGACTTGTTCACAAAAGTACTTATAAGATTGAGCGGAAATCATGGTAAACAATGCAGGTTAATAAAATGAAAAGGACTCAAAGGCTGTTGCTGTTAACTCCTTTGTTTGCAGCATTAGCTGCATGCACGGGGGGCATTCAACCCACAGCGTTACAGAATAAGGCATCTGACACTAATCTTCAGCAGCACGAAGAGTTTCGTGGCGGTGAAGTCGAGTCAAGTGATCAGGAGCACTGGTATCGTGAACTACGGTTGTCGGATTGGAAAGCGCTCGGAGTTACCGAAAGTGACTTTGAAACCGTACTGCCACGGATCAATAGCAGCGGTCCACTGCGGGACACCATAACGGTATATGGCCCCGGTCAATGGACTTACGAATGGACCCGGCATGCAGAGAAAGTAGCGTCTCAACAGCCACCTTCAGCTCAGACTGCTGCTCTTTTACAACGAGTATCCGGACTCTATTTAACCGCCTCTTATCCGAACCTTCTCAGCGATCATGAGCAGGCGGCATTGAGAAATGCCGTTGATTATTACGTGAAAGCAGGGCTGAAAATGGGGCAGCGTATCGCCATCATTGATATGCCTCTGTCGCAGGGCGGCAGTATCAAAGGGCTTTTGCATTTACCCAGACAACTGGCAGAAAACGACAAAAAACTGCCTGTTATTCTCTGGACCGGAGGCGTAGACAAAACTCTGGTTGAGCACTTTCAGAGTGCTAAAAAATATACAGACACCGGTTATGCGGTCATTACATTTGATATTCCCGGAGGCGGCCTGAACAGGGCATTAAAAGTTTCTCCGGGTACAGAAGCTGAGGCACATAATGCCGCTCTGGCTTACGTGAAAAACTCAACGCTTCTGAATGAAAAACGGGTGGCGGCATTGTCATCTTCCGGGGGGGGGCTGAGTTTAATGGAGTTCACTGTTGCTACCCCTCAACTTAAGGCTGTGGTCGCACGTTGTGCACTGGTAGATGGTGTTTTGACTCAACCTGAAAAGTTGCAGTATTTGCCGGCAATGAGTGTCGATTCCTTTTTTGCACGTCAGGGGCTGACTTATAAAGGGCTTGATAATCCGGGGCGGTATACCATTCCATTGTCACTGAAAACCAAGGGCTACTTTGATGGTAAACCCCACACCAGTGTACCGTTGCTAGTGATTAATACCAAAGATGACCCGGTAGCTTCGCCGAAAGATATGAGAGCGACGGCGGCAATGTCTTCTGATAGTGAAATAGCATTCTTCGGTGAAGCGGGTCACTGCCCGGAAGGTGCAGAAGCGGAAAATAAAATATACCGTTTTATTACTGAAAGGATCTGACAAAGTTATTTCAGGGTAGTTCACAAGTTGGCGCCTGTCTTAAGCCGCAGGCGCAAGAGGCTGGAGAGTGATTAATGGTCAGCGCTTTGCTGGTTATCGTTACTGCTGTCTTCCGGCACTTCTTGTTCTGCTTTAAATGCTTCCATATCTTTTTCCAGCGCTTCAAGGCGCTCACGGGTGTGCCTCAGAACAGCAACCTGGGTATCAAACTCATCACGGGTGACCAGCTCCAGTTTTGACAGGGCACTGCCCACCAGTGCCTTGATATTTTTTTCGATATCTTCCCGGGTCTGGCTTTTGTCACCGTTAAAGAGTTCACCGGCTTTGGTGGCGATGGTATTAATCAGGGCGGCTTTATCGATCATGGTTATCGCTTGGCTGATGGTCAGAAAAGAGAAGGATACCGCAATAACAGCAAGGTAACGATCCGGAACTTATAATTGCTCAAATAAAGCCGTAATCTTTCCGGGTTTGATCACAATAAAATCGTTATCGGCAACGCCATGCTGCTGTTTGGCGAGCTGCAGATCTTCCGGTGGTTGCAACATCGGCTCATTGGTTAGCATAAAGCTGCCCCAGTGCGTCGCCAGCGACAAGCGTGAGCCAACATCGTTGTGGATATGCACGGCTTCTTCCGGATTGACATGGATCTCTTTCATAAACCAGCGTGGCTCGTAGGCACCAATCGGCACCATGGCCATATCCATGTAGCCGAAGTGCTCACCAATGGCTTTAAAATCTGAACTGTAGCCAGTATCCCCGGCAAAATAAAAGCGCTTACCCGGTTCAGATGCTTCAGCTGCCGCTTCAAATACCCAGCCACACCAGAGCGTTCGATCCGGAAATATTGAACGGCCACTGAAGTGCTGACAAGGTACTGCCGTGTATGTCCAGCCGCGATGGGTATGGGATTCCCACCAGTCCAGCTCGACCCAGTTAGCTATACCATGTTTGTTGAACCATTGACCTAAACCCAGGGGCAACATAAACAAGGGTGGATTGTCTTTTTGCTTGTTCTGAATGGCTAATACCGAGTTACGATCCAAGTGATCGTAGTGGTCGTGAGAAATCACCACCACATCCACATGGGGTAAGGCATCAATATCGATCGCTGGTGGAGAGTAACGCCTGGGGCCAGCCCACTGTACAGGAGACGCCCGTTCAGAAAAGTGTGGGTCGGTAATAATATTCATACCCTGGTGGCGAATTAAAAAGGTCGCATGACCAATCCAGCTGGTCAGGGATTTATCTGAATTCTCAAAGACCGAATAATCATCGTCTACCACCGGAATAGAAACCTTCTCCGGCAGTGCCTCGGTGATTTTCCATTTCAAGATGTTCCATAACGAGCGATGATGCATTTGCATGGCATCGTTATTGCGAAAGCCGCCATTCGGCAGATGATGTTTTTTTGAGCGATTCACCGCAGCTACCCCATCTTATTTTGTTAATCAATTTAGCGCGGAGCAACACCTCGGACAAATTTAGGTATCGCCGCGTGGCCATAACTCTGTTTGCTGACAATGTTTAAATCGTCGTCAAACACAAAATAGTCCATGACCTCATCCAGACGCTGATTGAAAAACACATCGTTAAAGGTGTGCAATACATTGCGTATATCATTTGCCATCGGTATTTTTTCCTGCCTTATTATTTGCCAGTAGGATTTATCATATGCCGATGGTGAGGTAAAGGCGCTCTATTGTCGCCCGCGCTGAACAGGTGGGAGAGATAGGCTCACCCCAATAACCAAAAAGCGGGGGAGGGAATGCCATGAAAAATGTGACGATCACCGGCGGCGGCAGTGGTTTTTCTCAGGGACGATCGATCAGCTATTGTCGATATATTAAACGACAATTGACAAGTATTGGTTGGTGAGTTTCTTTAGTGATAATATGGCCAGGCCTTGCAACTACACCTACTGAGGGCGGCCATGACCAGTATGGTACTGTAGGTATTCGCGCTTTTCTGTACTGATATTACATCATCGACTCAGCTGCTCTGTGATGAGGCATCAAGTCTGGGTAGTTGCAGGATTTTTTGATGGATGCACTGCTTTGGTGCGCCTTTTTGGGTGGGGGATTTGGTTTTAGTGCATCAAATGGGTGCGTATCCGATTTCGCCGCTCATTTGAGTCCATGAAACCTTCAACCATGCCCATTTATGGGGATAGATAAAAACTGGCACAGAGCCTGCTTAAACAGGAGTAACCATTTAACCAGTGCCGGGCGGGATGCCTGAAATCAAGACTGGCAGGGTTGGTTTTTCCTTTTACAGGCCGGGAAATAAAACAGACGGTTGTAACACAAAGGGAAAAGCGTAGACTTTGGAAGCTATCGCATCCAGGTCACCCCTCCCGGATGAATATTAAGTAGAGCCAGGAGAATAATGCATGAAGTTAGTATCAGCCATTATCAAGCCGTTCAAGCTTGATGACGTGCGGGAAGCGCTTTCTGATATCGGCGTTCAGGGTATTACTGTGACAGAGGTCAAGGGCTTTGGTCGCCAGAAAGGCCATACCGAACTGTATCGCGGTGCAGAGTATGTTGTGGACTTTCTGCCAAAGGTAAAGATTGAAGTGGCTATCTCGGATGATCTGCTGGATCAGGTGATTGAAGCAGTGTCCAATGCCGCCAATACCGGCAAAATCGGTGACGGAAAAATATTCGTGACCTCTCTGGAGCAGGCTATTCGGATCCGTACCGGAGAGACTGGCATCGACGCTATTTAAGTGCCAGTCAAAGGCATGACTCATCAGCAGCCACTGATGACATCGCCGAGCAGTATCAGTGATATACAGCTTTGAGCTAAATACAGCCCTGGGCTGAAAAGAAAGATAAAAAAGATGTGAATTTTACTGGGAGGGGTCCCGTGGAAGATATAACTCAGCTGTCGTATGCGCTCGACACTTTTTATTTCCTGATGTGTGGTGCACTGGTCATGTGGATGGCCGCTGGTTTTGCCATGCTGGAAGCCGGTCTGGTGCGCTCCAAGAACACCGTTGAAATTCTGACCAAGAACATTGCCCTGTTTGCCATTGCCTGCACCATGTACTTGCTCTGTGGTTATCAGATCATGTATCCGGGGGCTAACGAAGGCGGCATCATGCCTCTGTTCGGTACGCTGCTGGGCACTGAGAACAGCGTCGAGTCGGTGCTGGGTGGTGGTGAAGATGCACCTTACTACTCTCTGCGTTCTGACTTCTTCTTCCAGGTGGTCTTCGTAGCTACTGCCATGTCCATCGTTTCCGGTGCCGTTGCTGAGCGCATGAAACTGTGGGCCTTCCTGCTGTTTGCGGTCTTTATGACGGGCTTCATCTATCCGGTACAGGGTTTCTGGAAATGGGGCGGTGGCTTCCTGAACGAAGCTGGCTTCCAGGATTTTGCCGGTTCCGGCGTGGTGCACATGGCGGGTGCTTCTGCTGCCCTGGCGGGTGTGCTGCTGCTGGGTGCCCGTAAAGGCAAGTACGCATCTAACGGTTCCGTTAATGCCATGCCTGGCGCTAACCTGCCACTGGCTACTCTGGGTACCTTTATCCTGTGGCTGGGCTGGTTCGGTTTCAACGGCGGCTCTCAGCTGAAGATTGCTGATGTTGAAAATGCCAACGCTGTTGCCCAGATTTTTGTCAACACCAATGCTGGTGCCGCCGGTGGTGTTATTGCTGCCCTGATCGTTGCCAGACTGTTGTTTGGTAAGGCTGACCTGACCATGGCTCTGAACGGTGCCCTGGCGGGTCTGGTTGCCATTACCGCAGAGCCGCTGACGCCAACTGCCCTGGGTGCAACGCTGATCGGTGCTGTTGGTGGTGCACTGGTTGTCTTCTCTATCCTGGCGCTGGACAAACTGCGTATTGATGATCCGGTGGGAGCCATCTCTGTCCACGGTGTTGTGGGTATCTGGGGTCTGCTGGCGGTACCTCTGACCAACAGCGACGCTAGCCTGGGTGCTCAGCTGTTGGGTATTGGCAGCATCTTCGCCTGGGTGTTCGGTGCTTCCCTGGTTGTCTGGGGTGTGATCAAGGTAATCATGGGACTGCGTATCTCCGAAGAAGAAGAGTACGAGGGTGCTGACCTTACTGAGTGTGGTATGGAAGCGTATCCGGAGTTTACTAGCAAGTCTTGAGGCATGTAAAAGCTGACATTGAACAACTACGTAGATGTCGCTACAACCATATCGTGGTAGTAGCGACAGTTGACAAAATCGTTGACAAAAAAGACCCCGGCATCAATACACTTTGTATTGTCTCGCCGGGGTCTTTTTTATATAACTTTGGGCTATACCTTTGGGCTATGGCAGTTTCAGATCCAGATCCTTTGCAACACCACTTTGCAAATAGGATTTCAACTCTTGATAGTGGGGCTGAATCTCCGGGCTGTTGAGTTCTCCCAGCCAGAATGTCCAGTTCATTTTTTTCTCACTGCCATCTATAGCCTGGACTGCTCTGAGACCAAAATAGAGCGGTTGGCTGTCCTTGTCTGCATCAGTGCCGGTCATGATGTAAGAAGCTCCTACTAAATTATCGGGCATACTTTGATGTGACAATGGGAGATCTTTCAGGCATTTGTTCTGTTCGTTGGCCATTTCTCCCTGATAAATTGCCTGCTGTTTGGTGTCTCTGATCTGCATACCGCTCTCAGGGTAGGCTATGTAGAGGGTCACTTTTTCAGGGTCTGATTTGGCCAGGTTTCTAACGGTGACAGTTCTGTCGCTAATGGTTTTCGCCCGTGCACTGTCACCTTGCATATGTATGGACATGGCTTCAGGGGGGGCTGTATTCTCGGGAGAAACCAGCGGGGTTGCAGGGGCTTTCGTATGAAATAACACCATCACCCTGGTGACGGTTCTTTCTTCAATTAGCTTTGAGAGTGTCTGTTCGAAAATGGTTTGCATGCCTACGCCAATGGGGCGTAATGTTTTGTCAAAATCTGAAAGTTCAATTACTTTAACTTTTGAAACCTCTTGAAAGCGCTTTAATATTTCTGACTTGATTGTATCGTCACTCTCGTCTGAATCGGAGACTGGCTTATAAGCTCCATGTTGGAGTTTAAAGCCGGATTGCAAACTGAGTTGAACGTGGGGAATCACTTTTTTAAACCTCTCGCCGTGAGTGCAGCCGGTCAAAACAAAGACAAGTGTATTGAGGATCAATGCTTTTAGAGCATTAGAAAGTTTCATGTTTTGTCGTGCAGGCTGATTTTTGTTGGACTGGAGTTGTAAAGGTAGAACAGGATTTGGATATTTCAATCTTTGGTTAAGTAGTTAACCAAATGAAATCGTATATTTCTGACTAAGTTGTCAGTCACTCTGCGGCGTTGCAACTCCGGTCACATAGCTATGGCTATGCTCCCTACGTTGCGCCTTGCATAGCAACTGCCCACTTAGCCAGAAATATACGATTCCATTTGGCCAACTACTTAACTACTTACGCCTGGACATGCTGAAAACTTGAAAAAACACAGCTTTATTTAAAATATGAAATTAAGCAGGAACCTATCTGGATTTTTGTGGTCTGCACTGATCCGAGTTTAAGAAATGTAAGGTTATGCTTATGATTTCTCCCTCCTCTTCTCCTGTTACTGGAGCTGATCAATCACCGTCTTATGAAGAATCAATGACACAAAATGCTGTATTGGGGAATCACGATGTTCAATCTGCTTCCGCTGATGCAACAGTAAGTTTAAGGTATCAAGCTACAGTTCCGGTTCTGCCGGAAACTTCCCAAAAGGCAAATGTTGACACGCATAAAGTCAGTGCCGTTTCAGTCTGTAGTGGAAGTACACACAAATCCCCGGGAAAGCCTGATAACTCAGCCTCTGAGCTTCCCTCCGGGGAATCAGCAGACACACTGGTTTCCACTTTTATTGCAAACAATCCAACAATAGCATATTGCCTTCGTAACCCAGAGTTTCATAAGGCTGCGGTTACAATGTTAGCTTTGTATTCCCTGCATTCTAAACCTCAGTCTGATGATGATTCGCAAGAACCAAAAAGTAAGTCAAAAAAGGCTTTATGTGAACTTGTTATGAATAATATTGAGTGTTTCAATATAATATTTCCTTATATAGCGGTTCCCGGCTGCGGTCGTTTAGATCCTGTAAGATTTCTGGGGGTTATGCTCTCTCTATGTGAAAGCGCTTATCAAGATGCTTTTCCAAAAACAGTTATCAGCATTGGCTCGGGGCAAGCATTTCTTGAAAAATGTTTTGATTCGATGGGAGGAGTCGGCGTGAAATGCTACGACCGTGAACCGCTAACCAGGTTTTTACCTGTTGAACAAGCTGAGTTCCCAAAAGATATTAACAAGTGCCTGCCTGATGATTGCAGTAGTTGTTTATTGGTTTCAGGATATCCCCAAGGGTATTTAGGCCCTGTGCTCACGGAATTTATCCGACGGGGAGGGGAGATGCTCTGCACCACTGTTGAGGGTGGTTTGTTTAGTGATATGCATGAAGGATATGAAGATAATCCCAAGGTTCTCAGGGATGGGATTAAAAAGTTAAGGAAGAAGAATGGAGCGTTCTTTGAGGTTCAATTAACGGATTACACTCTGATGGGGCCTGCGTCATTTATCCAGTTTTACAACTGGCCATCAAGCGTTAAGCAGCTAATGTTTGATTCCAGGATTTTGAATGGTTTGTGTTCCGATATCGAATTTCCTCGATTCCTGACATCACGTTCACGTAGATAAAATGATTATGCAAAATGTCACTGCTGTAACTATAACGCAATCCACAGGTTATGCTACCCCTTCGGGTGCGGGTGATCATTTGTTATCCCCCGCCCTTGCTGCACTTGGCGCTGTGCGTCCGACACCTGGCCTGGATCCGCCAGAACAAACGATTTCTACAAATGGCATTGAATCGATAACAGACAGAAATGTGGAATTAGTACAGGGCCCTCTCCGTAATGAAATCAACGGAGCTTTTCGAGGCGTTGCCAGCACTGACGCAGCGGGTACTTCATCCGTAGATATAGATTCAGAAAGGGCCTTGATAATGAAGATGAAGAATGTAATAACGAAATCTGTTGGAGTTCTGACTTATAGGAATGTACACGTGTGCGGTGTCGCAGCGAAGGGCAGCACCAGGGGCCAACTTCAGTTGAAACTTATGGCTAATCACGATTGCAGCCAGGAGGTGAGGCAGCAATTGCTCACCGACGTGGAATTCTACCTGCAGAATAATGTTCCGCAGTGGTTGCGCGATGAGTTTACACTGGTGATTGAATACGGCGGGCCTATAGAAGCTCTGTAGGCAGGCTTTTCTCATAGCGCCGGGTCGTCGGGGATTTTCGGTAATTCTGGATGGACCCGGTTTCGCTAGTGAGATATCAATAAAACTTAATCTCACTATCCATAAGTTTGATTTTTCTTATTCGCTGTTGGGTTATATCTTTATTCCAACTATTTCCATTTGCACCAAATGGTTCCAAGCTGGTTTGTGCCGCCCGTTGGCATTATTGTCGCGGCAGTGACCAGCAAGGGTATGGGGCATGAGAAACTTGTCTTTACGTTGTTTGTTTTTGGACTATGCTGCTACTTCATAAAGCTGCCAGTGATGTTGTATCGTTTGACTTTCAGAGAGAAAATTCCTGATGCTGCACTGCCCACATTTGCCATTATGGCGGCACCGGCGAGTCTTTCTCTGGCGGGCTACCTGTCCATAACTGACCAGCCGAATTACTTACTGGTTGCGGTCCTGCTGCCATTGGCTATTTTTATGACGAGTCTGGTCTATGTTGCGTTTGTTCGCTTACTGCGCCTGCCGTTTTCGCCAGGATATGCTGCTTTCACATTTCCAATGGTAATTGGGGCTACAGCGTTGTTTAAGCTGGCAGATATACTTCATCAACAGGGCTATCAAACAGTTTGTGATGTTATTAACAATCTGGCCGGTTTTGAACTTTTGGTGGCGACGGGGATCGTACTTTATGTTGCCCTCCGCTATCTCTGGTATTACTTCTCACCTCGCCATCCCTGATGTATGTCGAGATATGGACTGACCGGTCAATATGGCCACGGGTAAATTGTACCCTTGGCCTGAAATGCCGAGCTTATGATCCCTCTTCATTTCGGCATTTATTTATTAACGGAACAGGAAATGTCGGTAACACACTCTGGCGCTGGTCTCGCCATCCCTATGCTGATCTTTTGCGGCCTGTTTTTACTGGCGGCCATTTCGGCAATCCTGCTTAAAAAGCTGCGTTTTCCCTATACCATTGGGCTGGTTGTGATCGGTATGGCCCTGGGGATGGCGGCTGAATATTCTGAAATACTGGCACCTCTACTCCGTCTTTCCCTGACTCATGACCTGATTATGTACGTTTTGCTCCCCGTACTGGTGTTTGAGGCGGCCATCAATATAAAGTTTTCCGCCCTGATGAAAGAGCTGGTGCCTGTATTGATGCTGGCCATTGTGGGAGTGATTTTGTCTACCCTGGTTCTCGGTGTGATTCTGGGTGAGTTGACGCCTTTGACGCTGGCGAGCGCGCTGCTGTTTGGTGCGCTGATTTCGGCAACGGATCCAGTGGCCGTGATTGCGCTGTTTAAAGAGGTGAAAGCGCCTGAACGGATGTCTCTGCTGATGGATGCAGAGAGTTTGTTTAACGATGCAACCGCGATCGTTATGTTTGGCATTGTGCTCTCGATTATCCAATCGGGAACAGGGCTGTCTGGTAGCACGGCTTTTGCTGCCTTTGTCGAGTTCTTAAGGGTTTTCTTTGGCGGGATTTTTGTGGGTGCGGCCATGGGGGCAGCCATGCTGGTGCTGCTCAGGTTGTCCCGGGGGATGCCTTATGTGCATATTGCTCTGACAACTATCCTGGCTTTTACCAGCTTTATTATTGCTGACCATGTCTTTGAAACGTCCGGTGTCATGTCGGTTATCGCTGCCGGGATTGTCACTCGCAGCTACGGCCGTCGGGCCATGGCTGACTTTATGACATTGCGTCACCTGGATCCTTACTGGGAGTTTATGGCATTTGTAGCCAATAGCTTTATTTTCCTGCTGTTAGGGTTAAGTGAGGACTTCCTGCTGCGGAGTATTGAGCGGCTCGGTATGATCTACCCCACGTTAATCATTGCTATTGTCGCCGTTCTTACGGCGCGCTTTCTGGTGGTATATCTGTTGCTGCCCATCAGTAACCTGATGCCATTGAGTAATAAAGTGGACAGCAATTCAATGAAGGTGATGTTCTGGGGCGGATTGAGAGGGGTTGTGCCTGTTGCCCTGATGCTATCGATCCCGGACTCCATGCCTGAAAAGCGCATGATCATAGAAATGACGCTGGCCGTTATTCTTTTCTCACTGTTGATTCAGGGTACTACCATTGGCTGGTTGATGTCCCGTTTAGGGATAAAAAGGGAAGCCTGAAGCCACTGAATTCAATCAATATTTGGGTGCTGTTGGCTCTCAGCCTTATAATACCTGTTTTGGCATTCTGTCAGCCTGCGCCCATTGGGGCCCGGGCGTTATTGAGAAAGCAATTCCATGACTGTACGCACCCGTATTGCACCTTCCCCTACCGGCGATCCTCATGTCGGTACTGCCTATATCGCCCTGTTTAATCTGGCGTTTGCCAAGAGTCAGGGCGGCCAGTTCCTGCTTCGTATAGAAGATACGGATCAAACCAGAAGTACCCCTGAATCCGAGCAACAGATTCTCGACTCGCTGCGCTGGCTTGGTTTGAATTGGGATGAGGGTCCTGATGTTGGCGGCCCACACGGCCCTTATCGGCAGAGTGAGCGCCGGGAAATCTACGCTGATCATGCTCAAATCCTGTTGGATAAAGGGCATGCGTTCCGTTGCTTCTGCTCATCAGAGCGTCTTGATGCCCTGCGTGCAGAACAAACGGCGAACAAGCAGACACCCGGGTACGATGGTCACTGCCTGCATCTTTCTGAAGACGACGTTCAGGCCAGGCTGAATGCGGGCGAGCCTCACGTTGTCCGGATGAAAGTGCCTGAGAGTGGCGTCTGCACAGTGGATGATATGCTCCGTGGTACCATCGAGATTGACTGGTCCCAGGTGGATATGCAGGTGCTGGTGAAAGCCGATGGCATGCCAACCTATCACCTGGCCAATGTTGTTGATGACCACCTGATGGAAATCACGCATGTTATTCGTGGTGAGGAGTGGATCAACTCTGCGCCCAAGCATCAGTTGTTATACGAATACTTTGGCTGGCAGATGCCTGTGCTCTGTCATATGCCGTTGTTGCGAAACCCTGATAAGAGCAAGTTGTCCAAGCGCAAGAACCCAACCTGTATTACTTACTATCGTGATATGGGGTATCTGCCGGAAGCACTGTTGAACTACCTGGGTCGTATGGGCTGGTCCATGCCAGATGAGAGGGAAAAGTTCAGCCTGGAAGAGATGCTGGCGGATTTTGATCTCAAAAGGGTCTCTCTGGGCGGCCCGATTTTTGACCAGGAAAAACTGTCCTGGTTGAATGCCAGCTGGATTCGCGAAAACATGACCACAGAGCAATTTGCTGATCGCCTGCATCACTGGTTACTGAACCGTGACTACCTGATGAAGTTTCTGCCAATGGCGAAAGAGCGGGTTGAGCGTCTCAGCGATTTTGCTCCTATTGCTGCCTTTATGTTCTCAGGTATGCTGAATCTGTCGCCTGAAGACTTTGCCCATAAAAAGCTGGAAGCGGGTGATGTTAAGAAGGTGTTGCAGTTCACGCTCTGGAAGCTTGAACAGCTGCGCCAGTGGCAGCGTGATCAGATTTTCGCGGAAATTAAAGGGCTTTCCAAAGCGATGGACATTAAGCTGGGTGATTTTAATCATCCTGTCTTTGTTGCTATTGCCGGTACGCCGAACTCCTGGTCTGTTATGGAGTCTATGGAGATCCTGGGCCCGGATATGACGCGTGCACGCCTGCGCCATGCTGTTGAGGTGTTGGGTGGCGTTTCCAAAAAAGAAGCGAAACGTCTGGAAAAAGAGTTTGCAGCGCTTTAACCCGGCGGCTTCTTTGGGCTAAGGCCGGTTGTCTACCGGCCTGTTCTATAGATGCATATATAACTGCACTATTATTTGATCATAATTTTTATAAGCGACGCTTGACAGGATAGGGGGGCATCCATATCATTCGCCCTGCGTTTCGGGGGTGGCAAAACAATGCTTCCTTCGAAAGGTGCTAAAGCAAAAGCAGTTGTTGAATACGATAAGTATTGTTACTGCGAAGGTTTTGGGGCTATAGCTCAGCTGGGAGAGCGCAACACTGGCAGTGTTGAGGTCAGCGGTTCGATCCCGCTTAGCTCCACCAAACATCGTTCGATGTTTGCGTCCCCTTCGTCTAGTGGCCTAGGACACCGCCCTTTCACGGCGGTAACAGGGGTTCGAGTCCCCTAGGGGACGCCACTTATTCTCTTGACTTGAGAGCAGGGTTTGAAGAATCCTTAACATGTCTTCATTGCGGGAATAGCTCAGTTGGTAGAGCGCAACCTTGCCAAGGTTGAGGTCGCGAGTTCGAACCTCGTTTCCCGCTCCAGATTAAGACTTGAAGCTGTCTTAAAATGTTTCACTGCGGGAATAGCTCAGTTGGTAGAGCGCAACCTTGCCAAGGTTGAGGTCGCGAGTTCGAACCTCGTTTCCCGCTCCAGATTCAGACTTGAAGCTGTCTTTAAAATGTTTCACTGCGGGAATAGCTCAGTTGGTAGAGCGCAACCTTGCCAAGGTTGAGGTCGCGAGTTCGAGCCTCGTTTCCCGCTCCAAATCTAGAGTTCAAGTGGCTTGATGTTGCTTGGATCAGAAGGATTGCGTCCCCTTCGTCTAGTGGCCTAGGACACCGCCCTTTCACGGCGGTAACAGGGGTTCGAGTCCCCTAGGGGACGCCACTTATTCTCTGACCAGAGAGCAGGAATTGAAGAATCCTTAATATCTTCACTGCGGGAATAGCTCAGTTGGTAGAGCGCAACCTTGCCAAGGTTGAGGTCGCACTTTCTTGTGACAAGATCGAACCTCGTTTCCCGCTCCAAATCTAGAGTTCAAGTGGCTTGATGTTGCTTGGATCAGAAGGATTGCGTCCCCTTCGTCTAGTGGCCTAGGACACCGCCCTTTCACGGCGGTAACAGGGGTTCGAGTCCCCTAGGGGACGCCACTTATTATCAAAATGTTGTATTTGTTATCCAGAATGGCATAATGCGACAGGTTGATATGGGGCTATAGCTCAGCTGGGAGAGCGCAACACTGGCAGTGTTGAGGTCAGCGGTTCGATCCCGCTTAGCTCCACCATTTCTATTGCGGTAATTACTCGGTTGTTAGACCACGCTTTTTCCAGGGTGGCGTCACGCTTTCTTGTGACAAGAGTGCATGCTTTTTTCCAAATCTAGAGCTTAAGTGATGACTGCATCATTTAAGTCAGGAGGTTTTGCGTCCCCTTCGTCTAGTGGCCTAGGACACCGCCCTTTCACGGCGGTAACAGGGGTTCGAGTCCCCTAGGGGACGCCACTTATTCTCTTTCAGAGAGTCGGGGCTGAAAAAATCTTAAAATCACCTTCGCAGTCAGAATAGCTCAGTTGGCAGAATACAGCGCTTGCCAGCGTTGAGGTAGAACTTACTTGTTACAAGAGTCAGCCTCATTTAAACATCCAATCAAAAAAAATCAGCCTGATGGCTGATTTTTTTTGTGTGAATTTTCTTGTTCCCCTTTACCCACCAATCCTTTGTCTTACTCTGACTTGGATCGATCTCTGGCTTAAGTGAGCCTTAACGAGTCTGGGACTGACGTCTCTGCTTTTTCAGAGCTTTAAAGCCTTCTTTCAGTAAATCAACCAGCTTAAAGTCATTCTTGGCCGCATACACCTTGAATTCCCTGGAAAACTCAGGAGATACTCGGAAGCTGAGCCCGACCCATTCATCATTGGATGATTTGGCTTGCTGCTTATTTTTTGTGGTGGTGCTTTTGGGTTGTGCTTTCTGTCTGGGCATGGTCTTCCCCCATTCTTTTTTGTTTAGAGTTGTGTGGATTTATCGTCAAAAGTACTAAAGAGTTTAGAAGAAACGGGGGATTTCGCTGCTTTTGATGTTTTGAGAGGGGGGATTCTGGCTTGAGAGGTTCTGGCGAAGGGGGATAGGCACCGGCAAATGCCGGTGCCTGGCTCTGATTACAGCACGTCGATACTGCTCAGGTCATTATGGGCTTGCTCAAGACGGGAGATCATGGACTCCTGGCCAGCTCGCAGCCAAACCCGTGGGTCGTAGAACTTCTTGTTTGGCTTGTCGGCACCTTCAGGGTTGCCCAGCTGGCCCTGCAGGTAAGCTTCGTTCTTCTTGTAGTAGTTCAGAACGCCTTCCCAGCACGCCCATTGGGTGTCTGTGTCGATGTTCATCTTTACTACGCCGTAAGAGACGGATTCACGGATCTCTTCCAGGGTAGAGCCGGAGCCGCCGTGGAATACGAAGTTCAGTGACTTGGCCGGAAGGCCGAACTTCTCAGAGCAGTACTTCTGGGAGTTGTCGAGAATCTTCGGTGTCAGCTGAACGTTACCTGGCTTGTATACGCCGTGAACGTTGCCGAAAGAAGCGGCGATGGTGAAGCGGTGACTGATCTTGCTCAGAATTTCGTAAGCGTAGGCTACGTCTTCTGGCTGGGTGTACAGCATGGAGCTGTCCATGTGAGAGTTGTCAACGCCGTCTTCTTCACCGCCAGTGCAGCCCAGTTCGAACTCCAGTGTCATGTCCATCTTGGCCATACGCGTCAGGTATTCGGCGCAGGTGGCAATGTTTTCTTCCAGAGACTCTTCAGACAGGTCGATCATGTGCGAAGAGAACAGTGGCTTGCCGTGCTGCTCGTAAAACTCTTCACCCGCAGTCAGCAGAGCATCGATCCATGGCAGCAGTTTGCGTGCGGCGTGGTCAGTGTGAAGGATTACAGGGATGCCGTAAGCTTCAGCAACTGCGTGGACGTATTTTGCACCGGCAATGGCACCCAGGGCACCGGCAGGGTCAGTCTTCAGGCCTTTACCTGAGAAGAAGGACGCACCACCGTTGGAGAACTGAATGATAACAGGAGACTTCACTTTTGCCGCAGCTTCAAGAACTGCGTTGATTGAATCGGTACCAACAACGTTCACTGCTGGCAGCGCAAACTCACCGGCCTTGGCAGCTTCAAAGATTTTCTGAACGTCATCGCCGGTAACTACGCCTGGCTTTACCAGGTCCAGGATTTTTTGGGACATGTGGCTGATTCTTCCTCGATCAGGGGTTAACAGTGTGTTTCAGTTTGAGTACCGTGTCTGGTCAGGACTTCTATTCTTGCAGCTGCCTGAGCATAGCGACATAACCGAATCGTTCGGCATTTTGTCATCAGGGCTGAGAAATTCCGGATTAGACACTTCAAATCCTTGCTAATGATACGGAAAGGTTACAACAGGTAAAGCCTTTTTTCCTGATTAATAAAAAACTATGGCGGGGGGATTTTATAACTGTTGTTTATTGTTGTCTGTTTCTGTTTTTTTCAATGTGGTTGTGTTTTTTTCAGTGGCCGGATTTTGAAAGTGTTGTTTCAGTTTATTGGTTTTTATTGAGAAGGCCGTTTTTTAACAGTTTTTCCGAAGATTTAGTCTGGAAAAAAGCATGTCAATGTATGAATGCTGTTGATCTATTTTGGTCCTCTTTTGGCAAAAAAAATCAATAGTGGTTTTTTGATTTGAATCAGTTTTTTTGAGGTTTTCTTGTGTTGTAATGCTGAAGACAGAGAGCGATATATACCTTAAGTCAAATAAAAAATATTTTTAAATAATTATTTGGAATAAAAATTTTGTGATACCCAATGAACTTGCAAAGCCTAACGCAGGCAATTTTATCGAAGTTGAGAGTTTACCAATAAATGGCAATGGTCAGGCATTAATACTCAGGATGCACTATCTTGAGGAGGTTGAAATAGAAGACGGAGACCTGATGATTGCCAGCTTATTAAACAGCATTTCTATTCTGGGCAAAGATATAAAAAAACAGCCTCGGAATAATAGATAGTTTTTTTAAAGGTTATCTTGGTTAACTACTAGATAGAGGGCGATAATCATGGCCGGAAAAAAGCAGGCTGGAAAAACTGTAAATAAAGATGCAGTTGTTCAGGATGTTGATGCTCAGATTAATGCGTTAATTGAGCGGGCAATGGTGGCAAGGGAGAAGTTTCTCAAGCTGACTCAGGAAGATGTCGACAGGGTCACCAGGGCTATGGCTCTGGCGGGTCAGGCAGCTCATATGGAGCTGGCTCGAATGGCTGTTGAGGAGACCGGTCGTGGTATCCTGGAAGATAAGGTGACCAAAAACATCTTTGCCACCGAATATGTTTACCACTCCATCAAATACGATAAGACCGTAGGCGTTATTGAAGACAACGCCGAAGAAGATTTCATGCTGGTTGCTGAGCCTGTAGGCATTGTGTGTGGGGTGACTCCGGTGACTAACCCGACCTCCACCACCATGTTCAAGTCCATTATTTCTACCAAAACCCGTAACCCGATTATTTTTGCCTTCCACCCCTCCGCTCAGAAATGTTCCAGTGAAGCTGCCCGGATTGTTCGCGATGCGGCGGTTGCGGCCGGTGCCCCTGAAGACTGTGTGCTGTGGGTCGAGTACCCTTCCATTGAAGCGACTCAGAAGCTGATGACGCACCCTGAAGTCGCCGTTATTCTGGCGACCGGTGGCTCCGGCATGGTGCGCGCAGCCTACTCTTCCGGTAAGCCTGCCCTGGGCGTAGGTTCTGGTAACGTACCTTGCATTATTGACCAGTCTGCAGATATCAAGCAGGCCTGTAATGACCTGGTGATGTCCAAGAGCTTCGATAATGGCATGATCTGCGCTTCTGAGCAGGCCGCGATTGTGCATCAGGCGGTCTATAAAGCGGTGGTCAAAGAGCTGAAGTCCCAGAATGTTTACTTCACTACGCCAGAGGAAACCAGTCGACTGGCTGAAGTTGTCATTCATGACGGGCATGTCAACAGTAAGATTGTCGGTATGAAGCCGTCTTATATTGCCGAACTCGCCGGTATCAAGGTGCCTGGGAATACTCGTATTCTGGCTGCAGAAATTGAAGGTGTCGGTCCTGAGTTTCCGCTGTCCCGGGAAAAGCTCTCTCCGGTTCTGGGAGTGCTTAAGGCGAAAGATACCCATCATGCTGTTGAGCTGGCGGATCAAATGCTCAATTTTGGTGGTCTTGGACACTCTGCCGTGTTGCATGCCCAGGATAACCAGGTGATTGATGAGTTCTCTCTGGCCATGAAAGCCGGTCGTATCATTATCAACTCACCCAGTACCCACGGTGCCATTGGTGATATTTACAACACCAATATGCCTTCCCTGACTCTGGGTTGTGGTACCTACGGTGGTAACAGTACCACCTCCAACGTATCTGCGGTAAACCTGATCAATGTCAAGCGTGTTGCCAAGCGCCGGGTCAACATGCAGTGGTTTAAGCTTCCCAGAAAGATTTACTTCGAGGCCAACTCTCTTCAGTACCTTGAAAAGATGCAGGACATCTCTCGTGTATTTATTGTTACTGATGAGATTATTCAGTCCCTGGGTTATGTCGATAAAATCCTTTACCACCTGAGAAAGCGTACAACGCCGGTTCAGGTTGAAATTTTTAATCAGGTTGAGCCTGATCCAAGTCTGGAAACCGTCCGCAATGGTGCCCGGGAAATGGCACGGTTTAATCCGGATGTGATTATTGCCCTGGGCGGTGGTTCACCCATTGATGCAGCCAAGGGAATGTGGCTTTTCTATGAACAGCCGGATGCTGACTTTGCCGGTATGGCCCAGAAATTCCTGGATATCCGCAAGCGCGTCTACAAGTTCCCGCATCTGGGTAAGAAGGCGAAGCTGGTTGCGATTCCGACCACTTCCGGTACCGGTTCTGAGGTAACGTCCTTCGCTGTTATTACCGATAAGGAAAAAGGGGCCAAGTACCCACTGGCTGACTATGAGCTGACTCCGGATGTGGCCATTATTGATCCTAACCTGGTACTGACTGTTCCGAAGAAAGTGACAGCAGATACCGGCCTGGATGTGCTGACTCACGCCATGGAAGCTTATGTGTCGATCATGGCTTCAGATTACACCGATGCTCTGGCGATGAAAGCGATTCAGCTGGTCTTCGATTATCTGCCGCAGTCTTATGAAACCGCTGACCGAAAAGCCCGCGAGAAAATGCACAATGCGTCCTGTATTGCCGGCATGGCATTTGCCAACGCCTTCCTGGGCGTCAACCATGCGATTGCCCATAAGCTGGGTAATGAATTGCATATTTCTCACGGCCAGGCCAATGCGGTATTATTGCCTCACGTGATTGAGTATAACGGCTGCCCTAATCCCACCAAGGTGGCATCATTCCCGAAATATCAGTATTACATTGCCCACGAGAAGTATGCTGAGATTGCCAAAATGCTGGGCCTGCCCGCCAAGACGCCGGAAGAGGGCGTTAAATCCCTGGCCAATGCGGTTCGTGATTTGATGAAGCGCCTGGATATGCCTGCGTCCCTTCAGGAGATTGGTGTGGATGAGTCGCTGTTCAAGAGTAAAATCAGCATGCTGGCTAACCACGCCTTTGAAGATCAGACCACAACGGCGAATCCTCGTTTGCCATTGATTTCCGAGCTTGAGGCACTGCTCACCAAGGCTTATTACGGCAAATAACCTTCGTCTGAAATAGGTCGTATGCCTCTAATCAGAGCTTGGTTAGAGGCATTTTTTTTTAAGTAGTTGTTATTGGCTGTGGGTTAGTCCATCCCAGAAGGCTTTCATTTTGTCCATCAGAGACTGGCCTGCATCTTTTGCCTGTGTGGCAAGTTTTCCCGCTGACTCCTTGCCTTGTTCCAGTTCACAGGCAGTTCGCTCTCCCAGGCATTGTGCTTTGCAAGTGCTGTTGTCCTGCTCATTGATAAGACTCGATGCCTTGCATTTGGCTGCACAAACCGATTGCTTTTGCTCGCAATTCAGCACTTCGGCGGTGATCGTGGAAGAAAAAATCAGCATCCCGACAATAAATAGCTGTTTCATAAAAGACCAATATTAATAAACGATAAGAAGAATGATATTACCAGTTTACTTGATGTTGAGGGTCTGGGTATCAGCAGAAAAATCGATTTGTTGTGTTCTGTGATGTTATTGAGTGTTTAATTTTTTTGGGCCTGTTTCTGCGGTTATATTTTTTATTTATAAAAAATGAAATATTTGATGAATCTAATCATAACCAGTCAGATTGCCTGGCGTTTAAAAATGACTGATTACAAAAAAATTACATTTTTCTGGTGGTGAAAGGATCATACATTTACTGATGTCTTGCTTTCTGTCTTGTAACTATGTTTTTTTGGTTGTTGTTTTTTGATGGGATGGAACAGTTGTCTCTGTTGGTGTGCTTGTTAATGGATTATATTGCTTAAAATTGGTTTTTTTTGTTTTTTTGCTTTCAACCCTGAGTTACGGCAGCTTTGAGATATTTTAAGCGTATCTCTTCAGATACGTAGGTGGTTTCTGTCGTTTTTTTATTGTTGAATAGTTCGTCAGAGTCTTGTGATTAGAACTCTGTGGTCACCGATTCATGTTCATATTTGATAATGTCGATAAATAAGATCTTGCATTGGTGTAGCGGTGAGTGGGCCTGTAACGGGCTTGACTAGGGGGATTACAGTCCGCATTATCCATTTAGGTAAAGGTGCTGATCTGAATGTATGATGACAACGGATCTTGCTGACTGGCTAAGACAGCGTAATAGCGTGGTTCGTTGGGAGTACATATAAGAATTCGGAATCAATCAAAACTGTGACGGCTTTGCTGAATTCCGGTTTTTCGATCAAACTCTATATCACACTGGTGACCTATGAAGCTAACCAGTGGCTTCGACAATCGGTTGATCCCGGATGAGAAGCGGTGTGAAATTATGTGTTATGTATTGTTTTATTTTGCATATTTGTAACTTCGTACCACCAAGAAGTCAACCCTTGTCCGTAAGTTTATGTGCTTCAGGGATACAAGTCCTGTGGAGTGGATTTCGAAATGCGACAGCTAATCAATGTTGTTGTTTGTTTTTAGTGGTGCTGTGACTGGGTAAAATCTGTGATCTGCCGTTAAACCCTGTAGTTAGGTGTTTGGGGTTTGCGATAGGTGTATTTACTGTGCTGCATTCGCTGACGAAATCCTTTTTACTAGAGGCAGGGCGGTAATTCCGCTTTGATTAACGGTATTGGAGACATCATGATCAAGATTGCTATTAATGGCTACGGCCGTATCGGTCGCAACGTACTGCGCGCACTCTACGAAGCTGGCCGTCGCGATGAATACCAGATTGTTGCCATTAATGATCTGGGTGACACCAAAATCAATACTCACCTGACTAAGTACGACACCGTTCATGGCCGTTTCAACGCACAGGTTGAAGAAGGCGAAGGTGCTCTGTTCGTAAACGGTGATGAAATCAAGACTTTCTCTGAGCGTGACCCTTCCAAGCTGCCATGGGGCGAGCTGGGTGTTGACGTTGTCTTTGAATGTACTGGTGTTTTCCGTTCCAAAGATTCCTGCAAGCCACACCTGGATGCTGGTGCCAAGAAAGTTATCATTTCTGCGCCTGGCTCAAACGTTGACGCTACCATCGTTTACGGTGTGAACCACGACACTCTGACTGCAGATATGACCGTTATTTCTAACGCATCCTGCACCACTAACTGTCTGGCTCCTATCGCCAAGCCTCTGAACGATGCTCTGGGCATTGATAAGGGTCTGATGACCACTATCCACGCTTACACCAACGACCAGCGTCTGAGCGATGTATACCACTCTGACCTGTACCGTGCCCGTGCCGCTGCCATGAACATGATTCCAACCGCTACCGGTGCTGCTGCTGCTGTGGGTGAAGTTGTTCCTGAACTGAAAGGCAAGTTCGACGGCATGGCGGTTCGCGTACCGACCATCAACGTCTCTCTGGTGGACCTGAGCTTCGTTGCTGCACGTGAAACCACCGTTGAAGAAGTGAACGAAATCATTGCTATTGCTGCCAAGTCCAACCCGGCCATGGCAACTGTTCTGTCTGTGAACAACGAAGAGCTGGTTTCCATGGACTTCAACCACAGTCCGTTCTCTTCCAACTTCGATGCTACTCAGACTCGTGTTCTGGGCAACCTGGTTAAGGTTATGTCCTGGTACGACAACGAGTGGGGCTTCTCCAACCGTATGCTGGATACGGCCAAGGCCCTGATGAACGCGTAAGGCATTCACCCAGTGAACTCAACACAGGCTCGTTTAACGGGCCTGTGCTGGTTACGATAAATGATATACGTTGGCTGTTGGTAAACAAAGAGAAGACAGTGCTACGGGGCAAGATGGCTCCTATACTCTAACGGCACTTTCTTCTTTTGTTTGCACTCCGTTCAATACATTTGTCCTGCAGAGCAGAGGTGTACAGGTTGTGAACGGCTGCCATGCACATCATTAATCCATTAAGTAGTTGGCCAAATTTCATTTGGTTAACTACTTAAGGCCTGTCGCTTGCTGTAATGACTCCGGTGGAGGCTGAAGGCTCCCACGACAGCGGCGGGTTCACAAGCGAGAGGATTATTATGCTCAGACGCACAAAAATTGTCGCAACCCTGGGACCTGCAACAGAATCTGAAGAACAATTGCAAAAGCTTATTGAAGCTGGCGTCAACGTTGTTCGCCTCAACTTCTCCCACGGTGATCCGGAAGATCACAAAGCCCGTGCCAAAACCATTCGTGAAATTGCTGCAAGGCTGAACCGTCCGGTTGCTATCCTGGGTGATCTGCAGGGGCCAAAGATTCGCATTGGCCGTTTCCAGAATGGCAAGATTCACCTTCCGGATGGCGCAACCTTTCACCTGGATGCCAGCCTTCCCATTGATGACGGCGATGAAACCCAGGTGGGGCTCGGTTATAAAGATCTGCCAAACGACTGCAAGGTTGGTGACATACTGCTGCTTGATGACGGGCGGATCAGCCTGGAAGTCATGGCTATTGATGGTCCGAGCATAAAGACCAAAGCGATCAATGGCGGTGAGCTGTCCAACAACAAGGGCATTAACCTTCAGGGTGGTGGTCTTTCTGCGGCGGCATTAACGGAAAAAGATAAGCAGGACATTCTTCTGGCGGCTGAGCTGGAAGTGGACTATCTGGCAGTATCTTTTGTCCGTCATGCCAGCGATGTTGAAGAAGCCCGTCGTCTACTCCATGAAGCTGGCGGAACCGCCGCTATACTGTCCAAGATTGAGCGGGCCGAGGTGGTGAACGACCATGACCTGCTGGCTGAAATTATTTCCGCATCCGATGCCGTGATGGTTGCCCGTGGTGACCTGGGTGTCGAAATTGGTGATCCTGAGCTGATTGGTGCCCAGAAGCACATGATCAGTGAAGCCCGTCGTCTGAATAAACCGGTCATTACCGCCACTCAGATGATGGAGTCCATGATTCACAACACGCAACCAACCCGGGCAGAAGTGTTTGACGTCGCCAATGCGGTACTGGATGGCACTGATGCCGTGATGTTATCCGGTGAAACCGCCACCGGTAAGCGCCCGGATGAAGTGGTCAAGGCCATGAGTCGCATTTGTCTCGGTGCTGAAAAACAGTCCGTTGAGTACATGACGGAGCGCCGCATTGGTCAGTTTACCAATATTGATGAGGCCATCGCTCAGGCAACCCTGTTTGCAGCTAACCATCAGAGTGACATTAAGGCCATCGTCTGTCTGACGAAAAGTGGTGCCACACCGCTGTGGATGTCCAGAATCAATACCCGCCTTCCTATTTTTGCCCTGACGCGTTACCAGACTACCGAGCGCCGGGTTGCCCTGTATCGTGGCGTGGAAGCGGTGGCTTTTGACAGTGGTACTGAGTACGGCCCGGAAGTCAATGGACGTGCAATTAATGTCCTCAAAGAGCTTGGTCTTTTGGAAGCAGGCGACAAGATTATTCTGACCAAAGGCGAAAGTCAGGAAATCGAAGGTGGTACCAACACCATGCAGATTATCAGCGTAAGCTGAGTCAACAGAACCTATTTATTTCTAATTGCTTTACCAGCAGTTAGGCACTTGGAAGGAGAAGAGCCTGGCATGACCGAATTAAAGAGAGTCGGAGTTTTGACTTCCGGGGGCGACGCTCCCGGTATGAATGCGGCCATCCGTGCCGCTGTTCGTGCCTGCATTTACTACGGTATTGTTCCCGTAGTGATTCAGGAAGGCTACAAAGGGTTGATTGAAAACCGTATGGAAGTGGCGGATGCCCGGACGGTTGCCAATATCATTAATCAGGGGGGGACCTTCCTGAAATCAGCCCGCTGTCAGGAGTTCCGCACCAAAGAAGGCCGTGTAAAGGCTTACGAAAATGCCCGGGCTGCTGAGCTGGATGGTTTGGTGGTGATCGGTGGTGATGGTTCATTCACCGGTGCCATGCTGCTGGAAGAAGAGCATGGTCTGCCCTGTATTGGCGTTCCCGGTACCATCGATAATGACATTTACGGGACAGACTTCACCATCGGTTATGACACAGCCCTGAATACCGTTGTCGAAGCCATCGATAAGATTCGTGATACTGCAACTTCTCACAACCGCCTGTTCTTCATTGAAGTGATGGGCCGTGATGCCGGCTTTATTGCTCTGAACACGGGTATTGCTTCCGGTGCAGAGGATATCCTGATTCCTGAGCAGGAAAAGACGGTTGAAGTGTTCATGGAATCTTTGCAGAAGAGTGGCCGTGCGGGCAAAACCTCCAGCATTATTGTGGTTGCTGAAGGTGATCGCAGTGGCGGTGTTTTTGAACTGTCCCGCGCTGTGGAAGAAAACTTTCCTGAATATGAAGTGAAGGTTACCGTGCTGGGGCATATCCAGCGTGGTGGCAAGCCTACCTGCTTTGACCGTGTTCTGGCCAGTCGTCTTGGTGTTGCTGCTGTAGAAGCGCTGCGCAATGGCGACAGTGGTATTATGGTCGGCGTTCGTGACCAGCAGGTGGTGAAAACCCCGCTGGAAAGAGCAATCAGTAAGCACAACCAGATTGACAATCACCTGATGAAAGTGGCTGAAATCGTTTCGGTTTGATTCTCTGGTGTCCAATGGTTGAATGCTGATCAGCAGATGACTAAAGTTCTTTAAGTCGGAAAAGCCTCTGAACAAGAGGCTTTTTGCTTTCCTCCCAGCCGGTATCAGCCGGTCCCGCATCTGTGAAGCGATCTCATGCCACGAGCAAGCTTCACAGAAGATTGTTGTAACAGCCGCAGGTAACAGTTATGGCTATCTTTGACTCTCTCAAAAAAAGTCTGGGCTTTGGCTCGAATGAGGGAACAGTCCTGAAGGCACCTTTGACGGGTAAGATTGTTCCCATAGAGGACGTTCCGGATCCGGTGTTTGCCGACAAGGTGGTGGGAGATGGTCTGGCCATTGGTCCAACCGGGCATATTATGGTCGCGCCCTGTGATGGTGTGATTGGCAAGATTTTTGAAACCAATCATGCTTTCAGTATGGAAACCCCCTCGGGCGTTGAGCTGTTTGTCCATTTTGGCATTGACACCGTGGAGCTGAAAGGGGAGGGCTTTAAACGGATAGCGACAGAAGGGCAGCGGATTAAAGCGGGTGATCCTGTGGTTGAAGTGGATCTTACTTTGCTGAAGGAAAAGGCGAGAAGTGTGGTAACGCCCATTGTGATCTCCAATATGGATGATGTCAGTCATCTGGAGAAGTCCACAGGGAATGTGCAGGCTGGGATTGATACGCTGTTGACTGTATATATGAAGTGATACCAATTCCACCTTCTAAATATGAACTGCGCAGCCATTTTGAACAGCTGGATCTTCGTTGGAATTCCTCGCAATAGCCCTGCTATTACTCGTCATTCCGCCTTGCCCAGCTGTCCAAAATGACTTGCTCGATCTCATATTTAGAAGGCGGAATTGGTATGAGTCGCTTTCAATGATGGCCAGCCAGACTGGTTTGGCCATTGACAAAAGTCCGCTTATACAAAAACCGTTCAGGCAGGAAAAGTGTCGCGCAGAAACACGACAAAGTCAGTTTTTTGGCATAAATGAAGGGATTTTCATTTGTTGAAACCTGGCTATGTTTTCAGCAAATTCTGGTGCGTCCTTATTAGCCATTGCCATCTCAAGGTCGAAAGCGTCAACTTTCAGATCATCACCAACGACACTGTTGAAGCTTTCTACTGCCTGTTTAAAGTTTGCTTTAGCCACATTAAGGTCAGATTCAAACGCTATGTGAGTATTACTTCTATGACTCAGGTCCTGTAACTCATTTTTACACTTTTGCATCTGTTTCAGGGTATCGCAAAGGTTGGTGAATTTTTTCTCAGTGTCTGGATTTTTGAGGGCCAGATCTATTGGCTGCTCAACACTCTCTTTTCTCTCCGTGCTTGACATAAATGCAGGGATTTTCATTTGTTTATATTTCGCTGCGTCTTCAGCAAATTCTGGCGAGTGTTTATTTGCCATTGCCATCTCAAGGTCTGATGCGTCAATTTGTTTATCCGCACTGACGGATTTATTGAAGCTTTTGACCGCCGCTTTATAGTCTGCTTTTACCAGCTGAACTTCAAGACTGCACACTCGGAATTCTTCCGTACCGCGTGTCAGGTTTTGTAAGTCATTTTTATAAGATTGCATCCGCTCCAAGGTAGAGCAAAGGGTGTCAAAATTCCTTTTGATGGTGGCTGGATTGGCCTGCTTTGCTGGCTGCTCAACATTCTTGCCTCTTGCTGGTTTGTCACTGATGGTTGGGCCGTGTTGCTGTGTTGGCTTGTACTTTTGGGCGTGTCTGTCCCGGATGCTGGTTTTTTCGGGTGTTGACGAAAAACGGGATAACAGGGATGACAGGAATGACTTGAATGTATTTGTTGTTGTAACCTTAAACCCGCGAAAGTCTCCCTCTGATTTATTGGTTTCCGGAGTTTTAACGTCGTTGATTGTCGGTGTCAGGTTGACAGGTTGATGGTCGCCGCCGACTCCATGCATCGCAGTGTCTCCCCAGCACAATTAAGAAGATAGTGAAATATAGTCTATTTGTCGGCTTGTATGGCTAATGAATGAGTGCAAGCCAGAAGGTATCTTTGACGGAATGAATGTTCCCATAAAGGATGTTTCGAATCCCGTGTTTGCTAGGAGGCTGACCGAGAATAGACTGCCCTACGCGGCAACTGCTCCTGCGTTGCCCTAGCTCCTGCATCCATGCAGTCGTGCGGTGGCAGCAAATTGGCCTAAAAAGTCAGAAATTTTTAGCAAATAGAGCCACTATTCACTAAAAATTTCCGACTTTTTATCTTCAGTTTCTCGCAATCCTCGCTACGGACGCTTAAGTCCGACAGGCTCCTGGCGCTTAAGTAGATCAGTTTTCATTTTTTCAAACTTGGCTAAGTCTTTAGCAGATTCAGGCGAGCGTTTTTCCTCCGGCACCTGTAATGCGTCAATATCAATTTTCAGTTGAGGGCCCACCGTTTTATTGAATTTTTGCTGGGCACGGGTACCCTTTTGTTTGGCACCAGCCATGACATTTTGACATTCAGTGATCTGTGCCTTGACTTCCGTGTGTCGCGGGCCATTGACTGCCCCGGGAATCCTCAGAAGCCTGTCGTTAGTGCTATAAAGCTCTGACAGTTCTTCTTGTAACTGTTGTATTTTCTCCAATTCCTGGTTGATTTGAGAAAAGAGTTTCATGGACTTTGGGTTATTACTTGCCTTTTTCAAAGCCTGCTCAAAATCCTGGCTGATGTCTTTGATGCCGTCGTTATCCCTCTCATTAAACAAGGGGTGCAGGGCGGAGGCGAGCACGGTGATATTTCGTGAAGCAAGCTTGGCGTTGTCGGGGATTGATGAATAATTTGCAGAGAGAATATTTCTTACACCTTTAACAACGGTGACTTTGAGCTGGCCAAAAAAGCCTTTGTCAGTCTGGGCATTGCTGTCGTTTGCTGGTGCCAGATTGGCGAGCTGCTGAGTGCCTCCTACTCCATGCATGCGCTTATCTCCGCGATAATTATGAAAATTTTTCTATCGGCTGATTCCTGTCATTCATAAGCACCGCCAGAAGTCCTGAGGCCAGGATGCTTCTGGCGTGATTCCCTTATCACATGGTTTTCATTGCCTCCTGCATTTCGGTACGGATATTGCAGGACTTGGGCCCGAAGATCGCCTGCATATTATGGCCAACTACCACAACTGCGGTTGCGCCCAGTTGTTTTATCCGGTCAATATCGGCATTTTCTGTATTGTTAACGGTGACTCTAAGGCGGGTAATGCAGGCATCCAGGTGTTTAATATTGCCTTGACCGCCAAACGCATTAATCAGGTTAACGGCCAGCTCGCTGGATGGCCCGACATTGACTTCGCTGTCACTTTCATCTTCGCGCCCGGGCGTTTTCAAGTTAAGTGCCAGAATCAATACCCGGAAAATAACATAGTAAAGAACGGCATAGAGTGCCCCGAGAATAATGATCCAGACAGGTTTGGTGGCAATGCCGAAATAGAGCACATAGTCGATCAGGCCATTGGAAAAGGACATGGCCATCTTGATGTTCAGATAGTTGGTGATGGTGTAAGCCATGCCAGCCAGCAACGCGTGCATACCATAGAGCAGCGGAGCAACAAACAGGAAAGAAAATTCAATGGGCTCTGTGATGCCTGTCAGTAACGAGGTCAGTGCTGCAGAGATCATGATACCGCCAGCTTTTGCCCTGTTTTCCGGTTTTGCACAATGCCACATGGCAATGGCAGCAGCAGGCAAACCAAACATTTTGAACAGATAGCCGCCGGCCAGAAAACCGGCGGTTGGGTCTCCGGCAAAGAAGCGGGCAATATCGCCATTAAATACCGTACCGGACTCGTCAATAAATTCACCCATTTCCATATGGAAAGGCACGTTCCAGATGTGGTGCAGGCCAAAAGGGATGAGTAGCCTTTCGACAAAACCGTAAACAAACCCTGCCGCCTCCGGGTTTTCATTCACTGACCAATGGGAAAAGTTATTGATAACGGATTGGACTGGAGGCCAGATAAAGCTCAGCAGAATACCAAGGAAAATGGCACCAATGCCGGTAGCAATGGGGACAAACCGTTTACCGGCAAAGAAACCAAGATACTCCGGTAACTGAATTTTGTAGTATCGGTTAAACATCACTGAAGCCAGTATCCCGACAATGATGCCACCAAAGACGCCGGTATCAATGGTACTAATGCCCATCACCGATGAGGGTTCAAAGCCCAGTTGATTGGCCATGATACCCATGGTGCCGAGCATAATGACAAAGCCAACGACAGCAGCTACTGAAGAAACACCGTCGTTTCCCGCCAGCCCTATGGCCGTACCAATGGCAAAAATCAGCGGCAGATTGCTGAATACGGCACCGCCGGCATGGGCCATAATGCTGGAAATCAGGTCCGGTATGAACGAAAACCCTGCACTGCCCACGCCCAGAAGAATCCCGGCTACAGGCAGTACGGCAACTGGCAGCATTAATGCTTTACCAATTTTTTGCAGCGTACCGAAAGTACTTTTGATCATGAGGGTGGCTCCGGAAAGGGATTAACCGGTCAGACCGCTTCTTGGATAGTAACCGGTCAACTGCAACACCTGCCCGTTATAAATGGCGACGGAGTACAGATACCCTGCTGCAATCAGATTGAGTCAGTCTCGGTTAGTGTTGGAGGAGAAAAACAATAGTCCATAAGAATAGACCAACTGGATGCTTTACTAAGGAGCTTGTCAGATTCTGTTGGTTCGTAGATGAAGCTATTAACAGACGGGTAGGTATATCTCGAAATAACTTGATCTGGATCAAGTGATCGCGTGCGGCTTTTACGTATAATTCAAAGCGTGCACTGGATCAACGAGAGCAGGTCAAACAACAAGAAATGCCCTGCTCCGGGTCTGGGTAGTCAACACCACAGCATGGAAATTAGAATAGAAGCGGGAGCATCAGGGTGGCAGTCAATAAAGCTCAGGTTTGAGGGGACCTGGGCTTTTTTTTATCTTTCCAGAAAATGTTACGATTATTAACGGATGTGAGTATTATTAATCAAATGTAGTTTCCCTGCCCCTGTTGGCAATAAGTCAGATTGGGGCTGAGCAATGGAGCTGATGGATTCATGCAATATCTGATTACCGGTGGTACCGGGTTTATTGGGCGCCGACTGGTTCATCGTCTGCTTAATGAAGGGCATCAGGTGGTCGTGTTGAGTCGTCAACCGGCTAAAGAAGTTCGTCTGCAACTCTCTACCCGGGTAAAGCCTGTTTCCTCGCTATCCGCTGTTAATCCAGCCTCGTATTTTGATGCGGTGATTAATCTCGCCGGGGAGGGCATTCTCGATAAAAGATGGAGCCAGGCTCGCAAAAAGACCCTGCTGGATAGCCGTATTGGGGTAACGTCAGAGCTGGTGGACCTGATTGAGCGGATGGAAAATAAACCGGGCTGTTTCATCAGTGCTTCTGCAATCGGATATTATGGCTTCTCCCGTCCCGGCGAGGAGCTGGATGAGTCCGCAGAAGTGGGCAGTGACTTCGCGGCAACCCTTTGTGATCGCTGGGAACAGGTGGCCAGGCGCGTTGAGACGTTGGGGGTTCGCACCTGTATCGTCAGAATCGGTGTGGTGTTGCACCCCAGTGGCGGAGCGTTGCAGAAGATGCTACCTGTTTTCCGTCTGGGGCTGGGGGGGCCAATTGGCAATGGCCGACAGATCATGTCCTGGATCCATATGGACGATATGCTCAATGCATTGCTCTATCTGGTAAACCATCCGGAAACAAAAGGGGTTTTTAATGCCGTTTCCCCGGAGATTCTGACCAACAAGGCATTTGCCAAAGAGCTTGGGCGTGCGGTTCGCCGACCGGCCATCTTGACCACGCCAGAAAGTGTTCTTGCGTTGATGCTTGGAGAGTCTGCACAGTTGCTAACGGAAGGGCAGGCGGTGACGCCCAGGCGACTTCAGGAAGCAGGCTTTACCTTCGCTTACCCCAATGCCAGAAAGGCTTTGGCATCACTGCTTGCTTACCTGCGATAAACGCTCCTCACTGGCCGGGGGCGTTTCTTATCCTGATCATTGCAGACCGTGTAAATAAATTAACGGTCTCAAAGATTTTTTTATTATAAGATTTCATAACTGATTATAGATATCTCAAGGCTGAGAACCATGACTCAGGCATTGGCCATCAAGAATTTAAAAAAAGTATACGACGGCGGGTTTGTTGCTCTGAAAGGGGTTGACCTGGAGGTCGAGAAAGGCGACTTTTTTGCCTTGCTGGGTCCCAATGGTGCCGGTAAATCAACCACCATCGGCGTGATTTCATCAATGGTCCGAAAGTCTGCCGGGAGTGTCTCTGTCTTCGGCCATGACATTGAGCGTGACCTGGTTCGGGCCAAGCGTTCCCTGGGGGTAGTGCCCCAGGAATTTAATTTTAACCAGTTTGAAAAAGTTGAAGACATCCTGGTCAGTCAGGCTGGCTATTATGGCCTTTCTGCCAGGCAGGCCAGACCCCGTATTGAGCACTACCTGAAAAAACTCGGCTTGTGGGATAAACGCTTTACCCAGTCCCGAATGCTGTCGGGCGGTATGAAGCGACGTTTGATGATTGCCAGGGCGTTGATCCATGAACCTGAATTACTGATTCTTGATGAACCCACCGCAGGCGTGGATATAGAGCTGCGTAGAAGTCTGTGGGAGTTTATCAAAGAGATCAACGACCAGGGCACTACGATTATTCTGACTACCCACTATCTGGAAGAGGCGGAGCAACTCTGTCGTAATATTGCCATCATCGATCAAGGGGAAATCGTGGAAAACACCAGCATGAAACGGCTGCTCAGCCTGTTGCAGAAGGAAAGTTTTGTCCTGGATTTGCGCCAGCCTATTGAACAGATACCGGTGTTTTCAGGCTATAAGGTGAACAAAATTGACAACAACTCCCTGGAAGTTGAAGTGGATAAGAATACAGGCGTGAACGATCTGTTCCGGCAGCTGAGTGAACTTAAAATAGAAGTCGCCAGCATGCGAAATAAAAACAACCGACTGGAAGAGCTTTTTGTCAATATGACCAAAGGTGCCCTGAAAGGTGAAAGCGCAACGGGAGGCGAAGCGTGATGTCAGGCCTGGAACATGGGGGAAGTCGGGGATTGCCAGAAAGGCCGCAACACAGTGAGTTTCGTTATCACTGGGTTGCCTTTGTCACCATCTTTGCCAAGGAAGTGCGGCGCTTTATGCGAATCTGGCCGCAAACTCTGTTACCACCGGCGATTTCCATGGTGCTCTATTTTGTTATTTTCGGGGCGGTGATTGGTTCGCGCATTGGTACCATGAGCGGCTTCAGTTATATGACTTACGTTTTGCCCGGGTTGATCATGATGTCGGTGATTACCAACAGCTTCAGTAACGTGGCCTCCAGTTTTTTCAGCAATAAATTTCAGCGAAGCATTGAAGAGGTGCTGATATCTCCCGTGCCCAACTGGATCATTCTGGCGGGTTATGTGCTGGGAGGGGTGGCCCGGGGTGTGATTACCGGGGCTATCGTCATGGGGTTGGGCCTGTTTTTTGTTGAGCTGGATATCCATGATGTGTTTGCAACTTTACTGGCCGTGGTCATGACCGCCACCCTGTTTGCCCTGGGAGGGTTTATCAATGGCATTTTTGCCAGAAAGTTTGACGATGTATCCATTATTCCGACCTTTGTATTGACGCCCATGACCTACCTTGGTGGTGTCTTTTACTCCATCGAAATCCTGCCCGAATTCTGGCAGAAAGTCTCTATGCTGAATCCGATTCTCTATCAGGTGAATACCTTTCGCTATGGACTTCTGGGGGAGGCAGGTGGTGTTGATACCCGCTTTGCTTTTGCGGTAATGTTGCTGGCGATATTGTTACTGGGTGCTTACAGCTTGCACCTGCTGAAAACGGGTCGAGGTCTGAGAAGTTGATGGTTGTTGGCAATGAATGATGTTCTGCATGCTTCACCGCTGGGTAAAAACAGCGACTACAAATCGGCATACGATCCTTCGCTGCTGTTTCCCATTGAGCGGCAAGACAAGCGTATAGAGCTGGGTATTGATCCGGATAATTTGCCGTTTTACGGTCGTGATCTCTGGTATGGCTATGAGCTTTCCTGGTTAAACCTTTCCGGAAAGCCCGTTGTACGCGTTGCCCGGTTTGAGCTGCCCTGCAGCTCCCCCTGCCTGATTGAATCCAAGTCGTTCAAACTGTATCTCAACTCATTTAATCAATCCCGGTTTGCCAGTGCTGAACAGGTTGCAGACTGTATTGCCCGGGACCTTTCGGCAGCAGCCAAAGCACCGGTGGCAGTGCGGCTATATACCATCAATGAATTTGAGGCTCGTGCTTTTGATCCTGCGCCGGGAACCAATATTGATGAAGTTGATGTCATTGTGGATTGTTACCAGTATGACCCAACGCTCTTGGCCAGAAGCTCAACAGGTGATAAATCAGCGGCTGATAATGGGCTAGTCAGTGAGACGTTGAATACCCATTTGCTGAAATCCAACTGTCCGGTTACAGGTCAGCCTGATTGGGGAACGCTGGTGGTCAGTTATTGTGGTGAGCAGATTGATCATGCATCGCTACTGAAATATGTCTGTTCATTCAGGGACCACCAGGAGTTCCATGAACAGTGTGTTGAGCGAGCGTTTGTTGATCTGCAAAAACACTACAGGTTTACAGAGCTGACGATCTATGCCCAATATCTGCGGCGGGGTGGGCTGGATATTAACCCCTGGCGCAGTAAATCAGATAGCAAACCAGGGGCTCTGCGTTTGATTAGACAATAAGTCTCAATGATTTCTCATCAGGCACAATAAGCGGGAAGGCCGGTGTTTAATCGGTCTTGCTCTTGGTATGCTCGGTCAGATCCCGTAAATCGTCTAATATCTTTGATTTCTTTGTCTCATCGAGTGAAGACAGAGTAACGTTTTGTTCAGCTTCCTTGTAAGCCTGCTGCTCAAGGTAACACCCCTCAAAACGCATTTTCAGTCTTTTTGCCATGTCAATTTCATTTCCGCGGACACAAAACGCAATGAGCGGATTGAGCAGGAACAATTTGTCACTGACCTCTCCGGGAAGGTGCCAAGCGTAAGATGCGATAAAATCCTTGAAATTTGAAATCTCGTGGGGTTCCAGGAACCTGATTACACGTTGCTTTTTTGTCAAAATATCCTTAAGGGTGTCTTTAATTATTTGTTTGCCAGCTGCCTCGGGAGCTGCCAGTTTCAGCAGTTTATCGACATCGTAAGAGCATTGGCGAGATTCTTTCATGAGGGCTTTGACAAGGTCCTTGTCGGTAAGGTGAACTCTGAATTTTTTTGAAATATCTATTGCTCTATCGAAATTAAGCCTGGTAAAACAGAGATTCATGAGGGAGTAAGCCAGCTTGGTATCCTTGATGCCGTGATTGAAAAATTCCTCAAAAAAATTCACTATGTCTTCGTACTTTTCTTCGTCCAGTATTAGTAGCCATTTAGCGTCTTGCAAACATTTTTCCAGCCCGTTAGCCAGAGTATTTTTGGCAAACTCCAGGGATTGGGCATCTTGCAGATTTGCCAGTTTCAGTATTGCTTTGCCATGGTCATAAAGGGAGTGTTCGCCAGGTTCAGCGTCTGGTCCATATTTCCCGATCAGTTTATCGAGAACTTTGCTACTTTCAGCGTCTGATGCGTATTTCTCGTTCAGTTCATCGAGAGCTTTGCTACGTTCAGCGTCTGAATTGCATTGCTGGAGCAGTATTTCGATAGTTTTGGCAGGTTCAGTGAAGGGTGCGTATTCCTGGACCAGTTCATCGAGAGCTATCCTGAGACGGTCTGCTTCAAGATTTGCAGTTGCTTTGCAGGTATCTTTAATATGACAGGCATGGTCGAAATCTTTCCGGTCGAAGAACAACTCAAGAGCTGAATTTGCCAGTGTACTATCATCATGGTCACAACCTGCCAGCAAACAGTCGATAAGCGCTTTAAGCTTATTGTACTCTTCCGGGGGCAAACTACGGATAGATGGTAAGTTATCCTGCAAGACGGTTTTCAGGATATCCCCGGCTTTTTGAGCAGCCTGATCCGGGGATGACAGTTTCAGCGATGCCAATAATGATTGAACCCTTGCGGCATCTTTTGCTTTTACAGCTTCTTTAAGAGCTGACAGAGCCTCTTCCGGATCCATCAGAATTGCGGGCTGCGGATCGGTTGTTATGCCGGTTTCGGATTGTGTGCCTTTACCAGCAGGGCCGCCTTGATCAGAGGAAGAAATTTTTCTGTCGGCAAGGGCCGTATCTGTGCCGGTGCCGGTTTCCAGGAAGCCAATAGCGTGGAGTATGCTGGTAACGACAGCGCCAAAAAAGCTGCTTTCAGCCTTTTCTGGTTTTTCTATTGACTGGTCAGATGGTTCCTGCCCGTTTGAGCTGAGCGGTAGAGGTGATGATTGGAGCTTTGCAGGTTGCATAACTGATTAAGTACCTCGCTAAGGTTATTGTTGTCAGTACTCAAACAGACAATAAAAAAAGCAATTAGTTGCAAACAGTCAAACAAAAGTCTCAGGTTTATCGTAAGCGCCAATAAAACCGCCGTCATAGCCAGCCCAAACTTTACGACTTATCCTTTAGATGCTTTCACTGTCCAAGGTAGCAGCCGCTCCCGTTTCTCAACCGTGTCGGCATAAGGCAGTTCTTTAAAATTGCCCTTTACCTTTTTGCCTGGCTTGGCCTCGCCTTTTTTGGCATCGATAAATTTACGTCTCACATGGTCAAAACACCCAAGCTGCGTTATGCCTTCCTGGCGGCAGACTGCAATCAGGTTGATCAGTTAGTTGCCGGGACAGACGCATCAACCAGTTAGCCATAGTCGTGCGGGTGACCGAACCACCGTAGCAGGCGAGGATTTTTTCCTGCCGGTATAGATGCAGGGCATCACAGAACCTGGCAACAATGATGTAGGCCAGCATGCAGGTTGTCACTGCTGACTTGGGAATAGGATGCCTGGGCAACTCAGCGGCTTTGGTGATTCGTCTTTCTGGTTGATTGTCGTCTTGCGACTCCGGGAATACCCCGCTTCTCCTGTAGGATCTCTTTTACTCTCACCCTGGCAGGGATGATGTCCAGCTCTTTCCAGGCTGTTGCCATGCAGCCGGGCCAGATTTTTTTGTGCAGGGATGTGCCCCTGCCTGGCGGCCTTCTCCAGCCAGGTCAGGGCCACGGTGTAGTTCTGCTCCGTCCCCAGGCCCTTCAGGTGCATACAGGCCAGCTGATATTGTGCAGCGGCAACGCCCTGGTCGGCAGACTTGCAAAACCAGAACAGGGCTTCGGCGTAGTTCTGCTCCCCCCCCAGACCCATCAGGTACAAATAGCCCAGGTTGTTTTGTGCACCGGCGTGTCCCTGATCAGCAGACTTGCGGTACCAGGCCAGGGCCTCAGTATAGCTCTGCTCCACCCCCAGACCGTGTTGGTGCATCCAACCCAGACTGTGTTGTGCACCTGCGTCTCCCTGGTCGGCGGCCTTGCGGGACCAGATCAGGGCTTCGGCATAATTCTGCTCTGTTCCCAGCCCCTTCAGAAACATCCGACCCAGCTGATATTGCGATGCGGTGTCTCCCTGGTTGGCAGCCTTGTCGTACCAGGTCAGGGCTTCGGTGTGGTTCTGCTCCGTCCCCAGACCCTGATAGTACAACCAGGCCAGGTTGCTTTGTGCGGCAGCGAGTCCCTGGTCAGCGGCTTTGCGGAACCAGGTCAGAGCCTCACCGTAGTTTTGCTCCACCCCCAGCCCCTTAAAGTACATCCAGCCCAGGATGTTTTGCGTGCTGGGGTCTCCCTTTTTGGCGGCCTTGCGGAACCAGATAAAGGCCTCGATGCAGTTTTGCTCGGTCTCCCGAGGTAACTCCCCGATGATCCAGCTCAGATTGTTGTGTGCGGCGACACTTCCCTGTTCGAGACTCTTACAAAACCAGGTCAGGGCTTTGGCGTAGCTCTTCCTTACCCCCAGGCCCTCTGCATACATCCAGCCCAGGTTGTTTTGCGCGGAACTGTATCCCTGGCAGGCGGCCTTGCGGAACCAGGTGAAAGCCTTGGCGTAGTTTTGCCCCACTCCCAGGCCCCTTAAGTACATAGAGCCCAGGTTGTTTTGTGCGTCGGGGTCCCCACGCTTGGTGGCCTTTTGGAACCAGTTCAGGGCCTCGGCGTAGTTCTGCTCCACCCCCAGACCAATCAGGTACATTAAGCCCAGGTTGTTTTGTGCTTTGGCATTCCCGTGGTCGGCGGCCTTGTAGAACCAGGTCAGGGCCTCGGCGAAGTTCTGCTCCACCCCCAGACCGTACAGGTACATCAAGCCCAGTCTGTTTTGCGCTACTTTATTGTTGGTGGTCAATCCCGCGCTGATCAGCAGTGCTGCTATTTCCCAACGTTGTTGCTTTAACGACAGGGTTAGCGGGTTTTTCCTATCCAGGAACGAGCGCTGACCGGGGTTGAACCCGGTTGCCAGAATATCTTCTACATCCCTGACCCGGTTACCCTCAATTGACTTGAACAGCTCCTTCCGCAGATTTACGGGCCAGGTCATTGAGGGAGTACTGCCCGTTATCAAGCGGCGGTCAATTGGACACCGTGGGGTTATTTTCACCCAGTTGCTTATGCATGCGTGGTGGTATTCATGAGTGCACGGCTGTAACCTTACGACCGTAGCCGTGTCTTTGATTCGGATCTTCCGGGCCAGGGCCGCTGCAGTTCGAGAGCATCTTGTACCAGGACTTTCCCTGATTTCATCCCAGCAGATTGCACAAGATTGACTGATACTGTTCATAACTTGTCAGACTTGTCTATCAACCAGAAGTTCCGTGAAAAAGCTCCATTCGAAAGAGTGCCGAAATTATTTCCTGATCTATTTCATGAGTAGCCAGCAGGACTACCGGTCTTTAAACTTCATCGCCACCGAGTTGATACAATATCGCAGACCGGTAGGTTCCGGCCCGTCCGGAAATACGTGGCCCAGGTGAGCACCGCAATTAGAACAAAGGACTTCAGTGCGCTCCATGCCAAGGCTGTTGTCTTCCTGCATGGTGATCGCATCGCTGTCGATGGTTTGGTAGAAACTGGGCCAACCACACCCGGCATCAAATTTCACCGATGAGTCAAACAGCTTTTGCTGGCAGCAGACACAGTGAAAAACACCATCTTTCTCAAAGAAGTTATATTCGCCGGTAAAAGGCTGCTCAGTCCCCTTTTCACGGCACACATAGTACTGTTCATCGGTAAGCGTTGCCCGCCACTGTTCATCTGATTTTTTCTCGGTCATCAAATACTGCCCTCTTATTCCACTTTCATCAGTCAACAGAGACTTTCCTAGGATAACCGCCCGGTTAAAAACTATCTACACTAGTGCAACTCTTGCAAGATCAATTCATAATGCCACACGGCAAGCCCAAAGAACCTGAAACCATCGGTAAGACATCCATGAAGGATATTGAAAAATCCACCAAACTCGACAATGTCTGTTACGACATTCGCGGCCCCGTTCTTCGTGAAGCCAAGCGGCTGGAAGAAGAGGGACATCGTGTCATTAAATTGAACACGGGCAATCCCGCGGCGTTTGGCTTTGATGCCCCCGATGAAATCACCCAGGACGTGATCCGCAATTTGCCGTTGTCGCAGGGTTACTGTGATTCCAAGGGCCTGTTTTCAGCCCGCAAGGCCATTATGCAGTACTGTCAACAGAAGAACTTCCCGCCCATTTCTGTTGAAGACATTATTATCGGTAACGGTGTCAGTGAGCTGGTGGTGATGACCATGCAGGCATTGCTGAACAATGGCGATGAGATGCTGATCCCGGCTCCGGACTACCCCTTGTGGACCGCCGCTGTGCATCTGTCCGGTGGCCGTGCCGTTCATTATCGTAAGGATGAGCAGTCAGACTGGTGTCCGGATATTGACGATATCCGCAGTAAAATTACCGCCAAAACCCGGGGGATTGTGGTTATCAATCCAAACAACCCGACTGGTGCGGTTTATCCGGACGACCTTCTGAAAGAGATCGTACAGCTGGCCAGAGAGCACGACCTGATCATATTCGCTGACGAAATATACGATAAAATCCTCTATGACGGGGTTGAGCACACGGCCCTGGCCTCGCTGGCGGACGACGTGCTTTGTATCAGTTTTAACGGCCTGTCCAAATCTTACCGGGTTGCCGGCTTTCGGGCGGGCTGGCTGGTGGTGTCCGGCCCGAAGCAAAATGCCAGAAGCTACCTTGAAGGCCTGGAAATGCTGGCCTCAATGCGCCTCTGTGCCAACGTACCTGCGCAACACGCCATTCAGACCGCATTGGGTGGTTACCAGAGTATTAATGACCTGATATTGCCCGGCGGCAGACTGCTTGAGCAGCGTAACCGGGCCTGGGAAATGCTGGATCAGATACCGGGCGTCAGCTGTACCAAGCCCAAAGGAGCCCTCTACCTGTTCCCCAGGCTCGACCCTGAACATCACAAGATCCATGATGATGAACAGCTGGTACTGGATTTTCTCCTTCAGGAAAAAGTACTGCTGGTCCAGGGCACTGCTTTCAACTGGCCTGAGCCTGACCATCTGCGCATCATTTCGCTCCCCAGGACAGAAGACCTGGAAACCGTAATGACCAAACTTGAACGGTTCCTCAGTCGATACCGGCAGTAATTAACACCGTTAACCCCCGGCTATGCCGGGGTGGCTCCCATAGGTTCAACATAAGTAGTTAACAGCTTAAAAGGGTTGAACTTTTATTATTTATTTTTGTCTACCAATTAAAAAACCAGTGTTCTGTTTAAAAGCCATTGTTCTATTTAATAACTGAGCTTGTCAGGGAAGAAATAAAAGTAATTACAATGGGATTATCATTGTGGATAACTTGCCTCCCACAACATCCAATACAGCACTCTCTGCGGATCCACCCAATAATGATTGCAGAAAAGCCGGGGCGTCATCACGTAAAACCGGGAAACTGGGTGGACGGCAAGTTCAATCTATAACACCTGCCCAAAAACACCAGCTTATTTTAAAAAGCATGATTGCTGAAATGGGTGCACTGAATAACTTCATGAAACATAATTTTCGCACGTATAATCCAGACGCTTCATTGGAACGAGGTGAGTTACTGCACGGTGTTGATACGGGACAACTGTTAAAGCATATGAACAAGTGTAAAGACTTGCACCAGGAGTGCGTCAAGGCAATGGCGACTTGTACAAATCTGGCAACTTTTGAACGCCTGATGAAATCCGCAGATTTTTATGAGGAATTCCAGGAAAATTTTTATAAAAAAATAAATGAAATCGCCGATGACATAAACCGTCAGATCGCTCAAGAGTTATACCGTGTGACCAGTGATAGCGATGATGATGGCGAATCAGTCAGCAAAAATACGACAGATGATATTGTTATAAACTTACCGGATAATATCGATCAGGCGAATAAAACCGAATCTGTCACTCTGCTGAAGAGAGTTCTTAAATGCTTTTCACTTTTTGTTGATCCAACAGCAAAATCACTGAAAAAAAACGAAAAATCCGAACAGAAACTATATTCCAAATGGTGTGAGTTGTTTGCCAGGTCACTGGCCAGGGTACTCGACCATGACCGGGAACTGGATTCTGAGATGTTGTGCTCAGTAAAGACAATCATGGCCGCGTTTGATAAACGCACTTATGGTCAGGATAATTCACTGCATTTACTGGCCGTCCTTAACCAGCTTAATAAGAAAGGTATCCTTAATCCGCAAACGTCGTTTACTGGTAAAGAGATATTTGTTGGTCATGTCATTAAAGCATGTATCGCGCAGTTGGATCATCTGAACAAAATCATTGATTCAAAGGCAAAGGATGGCGAACCGCACCAAATGGAATTGCGCATAAAAGACAAGTTTGTGAACCAGTTGAATGCGCTCAGACCTTATTTTCCTGAGGGCGACCTGTATATTGAGTTTATCCTCAGACTGGTCGTTGATAAGGTTGACCACAACTGGTTTGCGCTGCTGTACGCCGTGGCCCATTGTCCGTCCGAAGCGTTATCGGATCCGCGGCGTGAAAGACTTTCACAACGACTGGCGCAATATCATCCCCAGGCCCAAGCGATGCTGGATGCCCTGTTCACAGGCAATCATGGACAGATACCCGAAGCCACAGTCCCTGACTACTACCCGGTGCTGTGGCTCAAGGCATTTATCCTGAACAAACAGGGTGAACACCACCGTGCCTATGAAGCCATTATCCAGGCGGAGAGCGGTTGTCGGCGGATGCCCGGGCAGAAGCAGCCTGATGTCCGCCTGCAACTGGAAATCCTGCGCATAAAGCTGCGCAGTCAGCCGCTGGCAACAGGACTCCCCGGGTTAAGCTTTGAACAGCTTAAGACCATGAAAGCACAGGCCGACAATCTGATTAGTCATCCCCAGGCCTATTGGACGCAGCACGAACATACCGTGCTTCAGCAATTACGAGGGGAATTGGCGGCACTGTTGCCACAGTATGCGCCAACTGTTACTGAGTCGGTGACACTGGCAGGCACCGGAACCGTCGAAGAGCCTCCCGAAGAGCCGGATACTCTCAACACAGAGGCAGATGTTGTCATGCCAGCACTGCCCCGGAGCCGGAAAACCCTGGTAAAGGAACTGTGCAAAAAACTGAAGGCCGGGATCAGAATCTGGCAGGGCCGTAACCGACCAGAATCGCTGATGCCGGATGACTCATACCAGGTGATGGGGCCTTATGGAAAAACGCTGTCAGCAACGGAAACCATGCGAAAAGATCACTGGAACGGTGGCATTCGGCAATTGCTCACGGAGGTCAATGCCCATCGGGCCTATGGTGATATCATCAGCGAGCTGTCCTGCTACCAGAGAGTCCTTGCCGATCCGACCCGAAAGGGTACCATTGGCATTTATCGCCTGACACTGGAGTTGTCCTGGACCATTATGCGCTATGTTAACGGAGAATACGGGGCAGTAGGCCTGACGGACAGAGAAAAAGGAGAGTTGCTGGATATATCCTGGCAATCTCTGAAGCAATCCGTCTGCCTTGCCATGCGCAGGAACAGCCCATTGCCTGAGCAGGCATCGGACCAGGAACTGGTCGACACCGTCGTCCAATGGTTGCAGCTTCTGAAAGATCCCGAAGCAAAAAAAGAGATGGAATTTTTTATGCGCTGTGCCCTGGGCAGTACGGCTGGGCATATCCATGGCTTTCTGGCAGAAATATTTCCGAGGCAGAAACAACACTCAGACAGCGCCCGGTTTTTCTTTGAAGCGAAGACCCGACTTCAGCCGGACTATCAAAAACCGGTTTCTGAAGCAGGCCAGGATAGCCGCCATGACCTGATGCGAAAAAATCAGCAGCAGCGCTGGAGCCAAGGGCGTTAATAACGCTGTTGCCAACAAAAAAAAGGTGTAACCGGCAATTGTCAAAAGCCTTGAATCTCGCACAACAGGCAGAGATTTACTCTATAATTTCCCCGGGTTATGACGCAGTAAATATAAAATTCACAGGATTCATTGCTCATGAAAGGCACAACTGAAACCAGTAAGGAGCTTGCACAGCTTGCGTGTATCACCTGCCGTGGCACTAAATTTGAGACGGACACATTAACCAAAGTCGGGGCATACTTAGGATTGAAGGTTGGCGTAGGGACTTTTGTTTTAGAAAGAAATACCGTTTACATCGCGAAACAGATGGCGAAAGCAACCGGCCAACCATTCATCAGATCCATGTCGACGAGAGCCCCTGTTGTCATACCCGCAGTAGTAGTGGTCGGAGCAGCTTTGGGAAGGATGGCTCAGACCTTCGAAGACATTACCGGGAAGACGACTGTATCTGATTATGTAATTGCGAATTATGTTAATGGAAAAGCTGCTGTTGACTTGGACATTAACCTCTGAAAGTGTCAGCCTTTCAGCGTTTTTATGGATGATCTATGAACGACATACACATTGACGAATTTTACCAGGACTGCGTAAAAACGCTGGTTCAGCTTTATAATAGCTTCCCCCGCCTGACAACACTTTACGTTGACGATCTGATTACCAACGCCGGCACCGACGAGTACGGCATCCCTAACCGGCGCCACAAAGCCTGTTTTGATGCTATGCTCTGGCTGGCTTCAGAAGGCTATATTCGTTATCAGGATACGATCCGGCAAGACGCGCTGGATCAGGTGGTACTCACGGAAAAAAGCTTTTTACGCTTAAGTCTGCCCACCACTGCCCCGGATAATCCGGATAATAAAAAGAACGACCTGCCGCCGTCTGTTGCCCGGAAACAGGCGACAATGGCTTGGCATTGCCGACAGGCCCTTAACAATAAAGGCGGTGAAGCGATTGCCAGGGCTGCGCTGCAATTTTTTACCGAATAGTGAGCAGAATGGGGGCAGGTATCCGGCTCTTTTTCTGTCAGTACCATGTAAAAATAAAGCGCATTTTATAGACGCTCTTGAAAGGATAAATAGTCGCCTTTATATAAGTAGCTAACCATATGAAATCATATATTTCTGACTCCTTGTTCAGGCACTCTCGGCAACAGTTCCTGCGTTGCTCTAGCTCCTGCATCCATGCAGTCGTGCTTCGTTACAACTCCGGTCATATAGCTACGGCTATGCTCCCTCCGTTGTGCCTCGCATAGCACCTGCCCAAGTAGCCAGAAATATATGATTCCATATGGCCAGCTACTTTGCTGTTTAATGACAATGATGACGATGAGGTCACCTTAACTCATGAAGAGAATCCTGTTGTTTCTGGCCACAAACATGGCAGTCCTGTTGCTGGCCAGTATCACACTGAATATTCTCGGCGTCGGCAGTTATCTGAGCCACCAGGGGCTGAATATGGGTTCCCTGCTGGTATTCTGTGCTGTATTCGGTTTTGCCGGCTCTTTTGTCTCCCTGCTACTCTCCAAAACCATGGCCAAAATGAGCACAGGGACGCAGATTATTGAACAACCGCAAACAGCCCGGGAGCAGTGGCTGGTTGAGACGGTCAGGGAACTCTCTGAAAAGGCCAGCATCGGCATGCCGGAAGTGGGTATCTTCCACTCCCCGGAAGCCAATGCCTTTGCCACCGGGTGGAATAAAAATGCCGCGCTGGTTGCGGTTAGCGAAGGGCTGCTGGACCGCTTCAGCCCGAACGAAGCCCGTGCAGTTATTGGTCACGAAATTGGCCACGTTGCCAACGGCGATATGGTTACCCTGAGCCTGATCCAGGGGGTTGTGAACACCTTTGTCATGTTCTTTGCCCGGATTATCGGTTATGCCGTTGATTCCTTCCTGCGTCGTGATGATGAAGACGAAGGTGGCGTCGGTATGGGTTTTTACATAACCAGCTTTATCGCCGAGATTATTCTTGGTTTTCTGGCCAGTGCTATCGTTATGTGGTTCTCCCGTCAGCGGGAATTCAGGGCAGATGAAGCCGGTGCCGAACTGGCCAGCCGCAGAGATATGATTGCCGCACTGGAACGCCTGCGTGCCGAGTATGAAGCGCCGAGTGCCATGCCTGCAACCATGACTGCCTTTGGTATCCGCAGCGGTGATCGCAGTGGACTGGCAGCCCTGTTTACCAGTCACCCGCCGTTAGACCAGCGCATTGAAGCGCTACGCGCTCACCATTAAGTTCCCCCTTAAGGCCGGTAATCCCCGGCCTTTTTTAACCACTCAGTGCACAACAAAAAAAGGTTTTCCGTCGAACCGTTTGTGATCTTTAAATGTCAACCAGCGCCGGACAGATGAAAAGACAGGACTGAGAAAAACCGCTCCGGTCTATCAACAGCTGCTATTGACTGTTTATAATGGGGTTTTTCGTTAGAACCTTTCGATATGCAACTTTTGTCGCCAGAGCCAGTCTGGATCAATAACAATCAGTCACTTGAAGACTATTGCCAGCGATGGTCCAGGCTTGATGCCATCGCTCTGGATACTGAGTTTATTCGTACAGACACTTTCTACCCACAGCCAGGGCTGATTCAGGTGGGCACAGGCGCGGATGTTTTTCTGATCGATCCACTGGCCATTGATCAGTGGCAACCACTGGCCAGATTGTTTGAAGACAACTCGGTGGTTAAAGTCCTTCATGCCTGTAGTGAAGACCTGGAAGTGTTCAAGCTGTTAACCGATACCGTTCCCAGACCACTGTTTGATACCCAGCTGGCCGCAGCGTTTGCTAACCTGGGATTTTCCCTTGGTTATCAGGCCCTGCTCAGGCAAGTACTGAACATTGATCTGCCCAAGGATGAGACAAGGTCTAACTGGTGCCAGCGACCATTGACGGATGCCCAGATTCGCTATGCCAGCCTGGATGTTGCACATTTACTGGAGATTTATCAGCACCTGGAGCAGCTGTTGGTGCCAACGCCGAAAAAGGCCTGGCTGGAGGATGAGTGCCTGGCCATGACGTTGAATGTGCTGCCTTTTGATCCGGGAAATGCCTGGAAAGAGGTAAAACGAGGCTGGCAATTGCGCCCCCAACAATTGGCTGTACTAAAGGCACTCTGCCACTTTCGGGAAGTTGCCTCCCGCAGTCTGGATGTTCCTCGCAACCGGGTTATCCCCAAAGGCAGCCTCTGGCCACTGGCGAGGTTTCAGCCTAAAGCCATGAATGCCCTGCGGGAAATACCAGAAATGCGTGCCAGTATTATCCGCAACCATGGCGAGCAGATAGTGGATATTATCAGATCGGCCAGTCAGATTCCGGAAGCACAAAGGCCTGAAAAGCTGCCTCTGCCACTGCCAAAAAATGTCAGGGATTGGGGTAAGCAGATCAAAACACTGATGTCGCAACTGGCTGTTGAATTGCAGTTGCCTATGGAGCTGCTGATGCCGGGCAAATTAACCACACCACTGCTGCGCAGCTGGCTGGATCATGGTCGTTTTATGCTACCGGATACCCTCAAGGGCTGGCGTCGTGATATCATCGGCACCCCGCTGATTCAGCAGCTCAATCAATTAAGTCAACAGGAAAAAGGCCATTGAATGAAGTCTCTGGTGACCATCTATAAAAGCCCGAAAAGGGAAGGTATGTACCTGTACCTGAACAAGGGAGCTATATTGGAAAAGACCCTGCCAGAGGCATTATTGCAAGCCTTTGGCAAACCGGTGCATGTTTTTGACCTGTTGCTGACGCCGGAGAAAAAGCTGGCACGGGTAGAGACTGCCAGTGTCCTTCAGGGGATTTCCGATCATGGCTTCTATCTGCAAATGCCCCCCAAAGAGCAGGATGATTACCTGATCAAACTGCCGGATGAGTTTCTTTCATTTAACGACCCAACATGACCGCAAAACCTTTCTGGGAAACCAAAACCCTGGCAGAAATGACCGCCGATGAGTGGGAAAGCCTCTGTGATCGTTGTGGTCGCTGCTGCCTGCACAAACTGGAAGATGAAGATACGGATACGGTTTATTACACGTCAGTAGCCTGTAAACTGCTGGACACCGGCAGCTGTCAATGCCAAAACTACCCGAACCGTAAAGACATCGTGCCGGAATGTACAGTACTGACGCTGAAAGATGTTGAGCTGTTCCACTGGCTGCCCGAAACCTGCGCCTATCGGCTGATCAGCGAAAAGAAACCGCTGTTTGACTGGCATCCACTGTTATCCGGCTCCTGTGAATCTATCCATCAGGCCGGAATCTCGGTAAAAGGATGGGTACATTCAGAAAATGATATTGCAGAAGATGATCTTGAGGACTATATCATTCCCCACAATATGATTGGCTGAAGGATCAACAGCATTTAATACGACCTTCATCCAACATTCATACAATGAATCAGTCCGGTAACCTCCCTGAAATTTTGATCAAATGACAGGACGTTATTTATGTTTTGCTCAGTTAGCCATGCTCAAACAACAGCAATAATGACCTCTCCGGCATTTAGCTCAGTGCGTGTCCGGTGTGGCACTGTTGCCACCGTGTCAGGCCGTTGTATCAGCATGGTTGATGAGCCGAAAAGGCAGAGTTTTGAAAACGCCAGCCCTGGCACAGAACATTCACTGAAACATTGTGGGCTTGCAGCCAGACAGGTAGAAGGCAAGCCTGCACAGCCACCGCTTATGCTTGCCATTGAGGTGGCAGATGACACCTTGTCAGCATCATGTTGTCGTAAAGATAACTGCAAAGAAAACAGCGAATCCACGGTAGGCCAGGAGGGTGATACTCTGGGGCATAGAGAGCCCTCAGCTTATAGAGAGCCCCCCGTGTATGGGAAGCCTTCAGCACTGCAAAAGCCCGGTAAAAAAAACGATTGTTGTATTATTGACATCGAAGGCAGCACCAATAAATCACCGCTCCTGCTTGCAGAAGAGAACGCAGGCAATACGGCCAGCGAAACCATTAGTGCTATTGAAGGTGACTCTGCGCTCATCAGTCAGTTAAATGAACACGGTTTTGCCAGTGATATTTTTTCTGAAGTCCTGCAAACACTCAATCCCCAAAAAGTATATTCCCGATATGTCGTCCAGCATGATGACACACTGAAAAAGTTTGCCGCCAAAGTATTATGTAACGGGGCGGCAGGCACTATTTCTGCTGATGCACTGGACTATATAAGTCAGGCAAAAGGTGCAGCAGGTATTATCTCTGCCATGGTGGCTATTGGCATCGTTGATGGTCTTTATTCCTGTGGCAAGCATCTTCATGAGCATCGGCAACAGCCTGACAATATCCTGCGAATACTGGGTTATGGTACGTACAAATGTATCAGGCCAGTCATGAACCTGCTTCCTGAAACGTTTTGCCAATGTGTCAGAAAAGCCTATATCTATGGGTCTCTTTCCGGTGCCAGTGCAACCCTGCTGGCGGACTTCCTGTCGCACTTATCAAAGTTCGCCATGACAACCTCAGCGGCTTCCTTTATCACTGGGTACGCATGCCCCATACTGTTGCTGGTCCTTACCTCAGCAGGAGGGATGAGCGGAATAATATCCGCTTATGAAAATTATAAAAAAAACACCGCCTGCTAGGAGCCTGTCGGACTTAAGACTGTCCTACGCGGCAACTGCTCCTGCGTTGCCCTAGCTCCTGCATCCATGCAGTCGTGCGGTTGCGATAAATTGGTCTAAAAATTCCTGCTTCTTCGTCAAATAGCCCCGCTATTCTCCTCAGAAGCAGAAATTTTTATCCTCAATTTCTCGCAATCCTCGCTACGGGGTCGCCTAGACGGACGCTTAAGTCCGACAGGCTCCTGGCTTCTCAGTCCGACAGGCTCCTGAGCAACGTCAGACTTCATTGAAAACGGGGCTTTTTATTGCCCAATCAGGCACTGGTCACCCACTCGGAAACAAAGTCATTAACATCCAATACAGGCACTTTCTTTTTAGCGCCAGCTGGCTTGCCAAGGTAGATAAAACCCATCAGCTGCTCGTTGTCGGCAAGACCCAGCCCTTTTGCCAGTCGTGGGTGGTAACAAAGCTCCCCGGTTCGCCACATTGCCCCGACCCCCTGGGCATGGGCCGCCAGCAGCAGAGAATGAACTGCGGCCGCCAGTGACATCTTCTGTTCAATCTCCGGCACCTTTGGATGCTGCTTAACCGGGCAAATAGCCAGTACCAGCATAGGGGCTCGGAGCGGCATCCCTTTGAAACGTGCCAGCGCATCTTTTGAAAGGTCAGGCTGATCCTCAAGGACTGCCTGCGCCATCAGCTCACCCAGCGCTTCCCGCGCCTGGCCACTGATTTTTAAAAATCGCCAGGGGCGAATACGGCCATGGTCAGGGGCTCTCAGGGCTGCCTTGAACATGACATCCAGTTGCTGATCGCTGGGTGCTGGTTCCTCCAGGATGGGGGTCGATACCCTTTCCAGCAAAAGCTCTATACCATTCATCAATAACTCACTCCCACCAATTACAGATTTGAGCGTTCCTGCATGTTAGAATGACCTGCCCACAGCAAATTGCTGACGGTATTATCAGGTCTGGCTATGAACCAATTTTAATGCAATCCAATAAGAATACTGTATCTCCGCCCCAGAGTCGTGCTCCCCGGCTCTCTCCAAGAGTCCTGGCCTATTGGCTCGCTGCCTCGGTGATGGTTTACGGGCTGGCCAACCAGTACCTTCCTTCTGTTTTCCTGGGCGCTGTCGCTTATTTATCGGTTTTTCCCTGGCTTTCCAACCTGGCGATCAACGTGGTATTTCGCGCCAGCAATCAAAAGACAGTGGACAACAAAAAGCCTCTGGTTACCCTTTTACTGGATTCTTTGAATGTTGGAGCCTTAATCACCCTTGCCGATTTCCCGATGGTCAGTGGCATGCTGCTGGTGGCTCTGCTGACAGGCTGGGCGATTTACCTTCAAGGGCTGAGGGGGCTGATGATCATCATTCCCCCTGCAGCAGCTGCCATATCTATTCATCACTTTATTGAACCTGATTTCACCATTTCAGCCGGGCAGGATGCAGTGTTTATCAGTCTGCTTGGAATGCTTATTTTCATATCCTACTGTGCCTATGTCCTCAGGCTCAGAGAGCAGCATTTTCAGGCTATTCAGCTCAGTGCCCAGCAACAGCGGCAACGTTACAGCAGGCTTGCCAGCAGTCTGGCCAAATACCTTTCTCCCCAGGTATGGGAATCCATTTTTTCCGGTAAGCGCAATACCAAACTGGAGAGCCAGCGAAAAAAACTGACGGTCTTCTTTTCCGATATCAAAGGCTTTACTGATCTGGCCGAAGCACTTGAGCCAGAGGTGCTGACAGAGTTGCTGAACACTTACCTGAACGACATGTCCCGTATTGCTCTGAAATATGGGGGAACCATCGATAAATTTATCGGTGACAGTATTATGATTTTCTTTGGTGACCCTAAAACCCGGGGCTATCAAAAAGATGCCCTGGCCGCTGTTTCAATGGCCATTGAAATGCAGAAACACATGCAAGTACTGCGCAAGCAATGGATCGCCAAAGGGGTCGAGAACCCACTTCAAATCAGGATTGGCATCAATACCGGTTACTGTACGGTGGGTAATTTCGGTGCCGAGTCCCGTATGGATTACACCCTCCTGGGGCGTGAGGTGAATTTGGCCAGTCGGCTGGAAAGCGCAGCAAAACCCAACCAGATTCTGCTGTCCCATGAAACCTGGTCGCTGGTTAAGGATGTGGTACTTTGTCAGTCCAAGGGAGAGATACAGGTAAAAGGCTTCAGTCGTTCGGTGCCTATTTATAAAGTGATCGATCTGCGCCGCAATCTTGGTCAGCAGAAAAGTTATTTTGAACTCGACAGCAAAGGCTTTTCCTTCAGTCTGGATACCAACAGTATTGATGAGTTCGAGCGTAAAAAGATCATTCAGACGTTAGATGAGGCAACACAGAAGTTACTGAAAGATGATCTGTCGAGCCCGGCAAAACCGGGACGAAAAACAATTGTCCAGACCCTGGTAAAGTAATTACTCAAGCCATCGGTTCAGTAATGTATCTAACGCTTTTTTATTGAAAGGCTTGGCAATGTGGCCATTCATCCCTGCGTCCCGGCATCGTTCTTTGTGCTCTTCCAGTGTGTTTGCTGTTAGTGCGATGATGGGCGTCTGTCTGGTATTCGTCATTTTTCGCAGCTGTTTTGTTGCAGCGTAGCCATCCATTACGGGCATATTGCAGTCCATCAGGATCAGGTCAAACTTTTCAGTGGTGCAAGCTGTGATGCAATCCTGACCGTTGTTGGCAAGGTTTATATTGTACCCCAGCTGTTCAAGCATACCCTCAGTCACCAGCTGGTTGATCACATTGTCTTCTACTACCAGGATCCTTTTCTTCCTGAAGGCTGGCTGTTGATGGTCCGTTGCATTGTGTGGGTGATTGATGCTTTCTGGTGACCGGTTGTCGGGAATGCCAATGACTTCTGCACACTTTTTATAGAGCTTTTGCTGAGTCACCGGCAGTGAGAGCCATAACAGATTATCAGGCATTTCACGGGGCTGTTCATAGCTGATAAAGATCGTTTTACATTGAGGACGGTGTTGAGCCATATTCAGGGCCAGGGATTGTTGATCAGTGATAATGAGCGATTCGGTTGAGTCGTAATCAATGTTCAGACCGCTGTCGTCAGGCTCAACAATACGACAGGGTACATTCCAGTAGCTGAGCAACCGGTGACAGATTTGCTGTGTGGATTCTTCACAGGCCAGTAATACCGGCTGGTTTTCCAGGGTAATGGTGGCTTCACTGGTTATCTGTTCAGGTTGTGTTAAGGGCAGTTTTATCGAAAAAGTACTGCCCTGCTTTTCCCGGGACATGACCCTGATGGATCCATCCATTGCTTCCACCAGCTCCTTGGTCAGTGCCAGCCCCATACCGGAGCCCCCGTAGCTGTCATAGATCGCATTGCTGGCCTGGGTAAAAGGGGTGAAAATTGCTTCGAGGGCCTTTTTGGGGATGCCAATCCCGGTATCGGTAATGTTAATGATCAGTTCAAGACGGTTTTCGCTAAGCGGTTTTGAGTCCAGTGATAGTTTGATCTCACCCTGATGGGTGAATTTAATGGCATTACCCAGAAGGTTATTAATGACCTGACTGATGCGGGTAGGATCACCAAGCAGAGTGGTTGGCAGCGTTGGGTCAATATCACAGGTCAGTGGAATATTTTTTTCGTAGCTCTTCTGACTCAACAACACGACCGATTCTTCAATGATTTCACGCAAATTGAAATGAGTATGTTCAATGGCAACTTTGCCGGACTCCAGCCTGGCCAGGTCGAGCAAGCTATTGAGCAGTCGGACCAGTCGAACGCCTGACTGACGAGCCAGATCGAGGCGCTCATATTGTTTGTCGGTCAGTTCTTCATTAATGGTCAGCTCCAGCATGCCTAAAATGCCATTCAGTGGCGTGCAAATCTCATGGCTCAGGTAAGAAAGCTGTTCTCCACGAATTCTGGCTGAACGAAGTGCGGCCTGCCGGGCTTTCTCAAGTTCCGCATTGGCCTTGAATAGCGCGTTATTGTTTTCCAGCAGTTCCTGCGTCCTGTCAGCAATGCGAAGTTCAAGATCATGGCTATGTTTTCTAAGCTCATTCTCGGCAAGACTTAGATGATATAGCTGTTTTTCAATATCATCCTGAAACTCATTAAATGCGCTGGTCAGGAGCCCTATTTCATCTTTTTGATGTTTCCCGGAGATTGCCAGTGTTTTATGTTCGCAGCCTGTTCGAACCTGCTTTACGTGACGGGCCAGTTTCAAGAGTGGTTTGGTTAGCATCAGATAAAACATGCCCTGCAGAGCCAGCGCCAGCAGCAAGGTCCGGACCAGTCCAAACACCAGGGTGAGTACTGAGCGATCCAGAAACTCCTGACCGGAAGGGCGCGTGTCAGCGGTGATGGTCAGAGTACCAAGCTCTTCTTCAAGGTCGTAAGGCACTGACAATTGTTGCTGATAAGTTCGTGTGGTGCCAAAGAAGAGGTCGGTAAATTGTCTTTGTTCGTCAGGATTTTTTGCGGTTCCGGCTTTGGCCAGAACCAGGTTGTCGGTGTCAATAATTGCTGCACTGAGAATTAACGGCGACTCAATGAGTCCATTCACCAGCTCTATGGCCAGCTCTTCATCCAGGTTGTAGGCGATACGTGATGCGGGTGCCTTGCTGATGTCCAGATAAGCCTGAATGGCACTATCGATGCTCTTGTCCTGAGTCTTATAATCGTGAGTTACCTGGAAGACACTGAAAATCAATCCCAGAATAAATGCAACGCTGACTGTGTATTTGACTTGCTTAAAAGAGAGTCTGTCCCTAAGCCTCATATTTCTCTGCCTTTCCCGGGCGATAAGTGGCCCATCTAATCGTTAAAATGGCTGTTTTTCAAGAACCATTGATGAAAAAATAAAGAGGGGTTGACTCTGTGGTAAGTGATGATTAGTATACGCATCCGCTGCAGCAATGCACGAAGGTTTGCGTCCCCTTCGTCTAGTGGCCTAGGACACCGCCCTTTCACGGCGGTAACAGGGGTTCGAGTCCCCTAGGGGACGCCAATTTCCTGCCTGAAACTTCTCTTTTATCTGCCTCCTCCTCCGCAAGCTAATCTACTAGAAAATCGTCTTGTTTTTGATCAGGATTTCAATTTTCTTCAGCACCTTTCTGTTCAGCATCGTATTCAACGATATCTTCCATGGTCTATCAATTCCAATGATGAGGAATGCATTTCAAAACCAGGGCAAGCTTTGGTCTGTTTGACTATCTTTGCGGTTGCCGAATGAAAAAACGGTCAGCCTTCTGGGTGGCCAGCCACTTATTATCCGTGTCACAGGGTCTGCAGATGACTACTCAGCGGCATGAGCTTTTTTCCATTAGCGGCCTGGCCATTGGTCATGCATCAGATATCGAAAGGTTGACCGGAGTGACGGTGCTGCGCTTTGATCAGGGCGTGACAGCGGGTGTTGATGTGCGCGGTGCCGCTCCCGGAACCAGGGAGACGGAGTTGCTAAGGCCTGAAAACCTGGTGGATTCTGTCCATGCCATTGTGCTTTGTGGTGGCAGTGCGCTTGGTCTGGAAAGTATGAACGGGGTCAGTCGTTACCTGGAGGAGCAGGGCATTGGGTTACCCACAGGCTTCGTCAGGATTCCGGTTGTCACCGGTGCGGTGCTATTTGACCAGTCGGTCGGCGATGCCTCTGCCCGACCCAGTGAGCAAATGGGGTATGAAGCCACCAGGTTGGCCAGTCGCTGCGACATTGGAGAAGGTAATGTCGGTGCCGGTACCGGGGCATCAATTGGTAAAGTTGCCGGGTTTGACCGGGCGACAAAAAGTGGCATCGGTTGTTACGCCATCAGGCTGAGAGGAGGGTTGGTTGTCGGTGCCGTGGTGGCTGTCAATGCCTGGGGAGATGCTGTTGCCGGTGATAAGCTTATTGCCGGCACCAGGAGCGAAGATGGACAGCAGTTTGTTTCTGGTATGGATCTCTTAATGAATGACCAGGCCGTTCAAGCACTGCCCGGGGCAAATACCACTATCGGCGTGGTGGTGACTAACGGGAAATTAACCAAAGCCCAGGCTTTAAAGATGGCACAAATGGGGCATGATGGTTTGTCGCGAGCCATTCGCCCTTCACACTCAATGTACGATGGTGATACCATTTTCAGTGCAGCAACCGGCGAAGTGGATGCTGATGTAAATGTTTTGGGTATTGTGGGGGCGGAGGCTGTGGAACAGGCGATATATCGTGCCGTTAACACCGCATCGGCAGCGGGTGGCTTACCGTCGATTCACGATATACGGGCATAATAATCCTTTTCTGGTAATAAGTCTGCCTCGTATATCCGGCCCGTGGCAGGCTGGATGGTGGACAGCTCCTGTTCATCATTATATAACAGCACCTTTACTATCCTATGACCAGAATAAATCAGGGGTAAGCATGAAGCTTTCTGCCTTTGGCGAAAAATTCACCAGCCATTCCGGCATCCTTTCATTAATGGATGATCTGGGTAATGCCCTTGCTGATGGTAAAGATATGATTATGATGGGCGGCGGTAATCCGGCCCATATCCCCGAAGTGGAAGCTGTATTCAGGCAGCGACTGCGGCAAATTACCGAGAGTCAGGCGGAGTTTACCCGGCTGGTGGGTACCTATGATCCTCCTCAGGGAGAAAAAGACTTCGTCCGTGAGATGGCGGCTTTTCTTAACCGTCAGTTTGGCTGGCAGCTGACGGCAAACAATATTGCCTTGTCTAATGGCAGCCAGGCCGCTTTTTTTATGCTGTTCAATATGTTTGCCGGACGTTATGGGGATGGCGGGCACAAGCGTATCCAGTTACCGCTGGCACCGGAATACATCGGTTATGCCGATGCCGGGCTGAGTGATGATTTTTTTGCGGCCAATAAGCCTGAAATTGAGCATCTGGATCAGCATACCTTCAAATACCGGGTGGATTTTCAGGAGCTGGTGATTGATGACAGTATTGGTGCCATTTGTGTGTCACGCCCTACCAATCCAACCGGTAATGTACTGACAGATAGTGAAATTGAGCGGCTCGACAGTCTGGCCCTGCAACATGATATTCCCATGATCATTGATGGTGCCTACGGCACGCCGTTTCCAAAGTTGATCTTTACCGAAGCGACTCCCCGCTGGAACGAACACACCATTCTTTGCCTGAGCCTGTCCAAACTGGGGCTCCCGGCGGTCAGAACCGGTATTGTGGTGGCCAATGAGCAGGTTATCAGAGCACTGTCGGGTATTAATGCCATTATGAATCTGGCACCAAACAGTACGGGTAGCCTGCTGGCACTGGATATGATCCGGGATGACAGCATTAACGCTCTTTGTGAGAATGTGATTCGACCTTACTATCAGGAGAAGGCTCAGTTTGCTGTGAACTGCCTCAAAGAGAAACTGGGTGATATTCCCTGGCATGTTCATAAACCGGAAGGGGCAATGTTCCTCTGGTTATGGTTTGAAGGCCTGCCTGTCTCCAGCCTGGAATTGTATGAACGACTGAAGGCAAGAAATGTGCTGGTGGTTTCCGGGCATTACTTCTTTCCGGGCATAGACGACGACTGGCCTCATAAGCATGAATGCCTCAGGCTGACGTATACCCGTGATCATCAGGACGTTGAACAGGGGCTGACTATTCTGGCGGAAGAAGTACACAAACTTTACAGGTAAACACGTGCAGCTGAATTGTGATATGGGGGAGAGTTTTGGCCCCTGGCAAATGGGCAATGACCAGGCAGTGATGCCATGGATTGATATGGCTAATATTGCCTGCGGCTTTCACGCTTCTGACCCCGATACCATGAGTGACACTGTGCAACAGGCGGTGGAGTGCGGTGTCACGGTTGGTGCTCACCCCGGATATCATGACAAGGCCGGGTTTGGTCGTCGCCCCATTCCTCACAGCCCTGAAAGTATCACCGCCCTTGTGGCTTACCAGGTTGGCGCACTGGATGCTATCTGTCAGCAGCATGGCACCCGGGTAAAGTACATTAAACCCCATGGTGCCCTTTACCATGGGATGATGAATGACCCGGATGTGTTTGAAGCCATTGTGATTGCCGCGGCAAATATGGAGATCAAACCAGCGCTTATGATTCAGGCACTGAGCAATAATGCGTTGCAAAAAAAGACAGCTGACAGGTATTCAGTACCACTGATTTATGAAGCCTATGCAGACAGGGCTTATGACGATCATGGCCTGCTGGTGTCAAGAACCTTGCCAGGGGCTGTTCACCGGGATTCAGCCACGATTCTTAAGCAGGTGAGAGGCTTGCTCTCGGGGGAAGTGAGCACCATCAGCGGAAAGCGGCTGAAGCTGAACGCCGATAGTCTGTGTGTTCATGGTGATAATCCTGACGCCATAGCGCTGATCCAGCAGATTCATCAGATTGTAAAGTCGCCAGACGCTGCGTCATGATGGATATCCAGCCTGTGTCAGAATCAGCGTTGATCATACGGTTGGGTGATCATATTGATACTCAGCTGGCAATAAAAACAGGCACTCTGGCTGACCATATCAGAGATAGCTGTTCGTCAGAGCTTATTGAAGTTATCCCTTCTTATACGACCATCTATATTCAGTACCACCCGCTGAAAACGGATTTTATCGCGTTAAAAAGTCGGCTGCAGGGGCTGGTTGATGCTTTTTTTCTGTCTAATGATAAAGATGATCGTGCCCGGAAGGCCAGCAAGATAATCACCTTGCCCGTTTATTACAGCCTGGAGACGGGGCCGGATTTACCGGAGGTTGCACAGTTTCATAACCGCACAGTGGCAGATGTTATCCAGATTCACAGTAAGTCGACTTATGTCGTTTGTGCTATCGGCTTTAGCCCTGGTTTTGCTTTCCTGGGGGCAGTTGACTTCGCGATTGCCACGCCAAGAAAGTCCGAGCCCCGAAAAATGCTGCCAGCAGGCAGTGTCGGGATTGCTGACCAGCAAACCGCTGTCTATCCATCCGACTCCCCCGGCGGTTGGCAGATAATTGGGAATTGTCCGGTTTCTTTGATTGATTTTGACAAAACACCCATGTCACCTTTCTCTGTGGGTTTGTCTGTGCAGTTCCAGCCTATATCACGGGATGAGTTTTTTGCGCTTGGAGGTACTTTGTGGTCGCACTGGAAGTCCTGGACCCGGGGATGATGACGCAGCTTCAGGATACTGGTCGAACGGGAGTGGGGTACCAGGGCCTGGCCCAGGGTGGCCCTATGGATTTACATGCTTATTGCTGGGCAAATTATCTTCTGGGAAACCCTATGTTCTGTTCCCAGTTGGAGATAACCGGTGGACAGGCAAGGTTTTTAGCGCATCAAGCCATCACGCTGGCGTTAACCGGGGCTGATCTGGGAGCCAGAGTCAATAGTCAGGCTGTGGAAGGGTGGCGGACCCTGCATCTGAATAAAGGCGATACCTTATCATTTCAGTTTCCCAAAAAAGGGCTGAGAGCCTATCTGGCCATTCCCAGCGGTTTTGCTGCACCCGCCGTCTTTGGCAGTGTGGCGACCGTGGTCAGGGATGGTATTGGCGGGTTAGGGGCCAGAATTGGGAAGGAAGACAGTGGTAGTCTGATAACGCCGGGGGATTATCTTGAGACCGTTTCCAGAGAGGTAGTTAAACCCGGCATAAACCGCATGGTACCAGCCCGGTATATCCCGGAATATGTCGGGCCACTGAGCCTTAATCTGATGGAGTCGTATCAGGCCCGGGCATTTTCTGTACAGAGCCGGAAAAGTCTCTATCAGACCCAATTCACGCTTTCTCCCAATAGCGATCGTATGGGGTATCGATTGGCAGGGGCTCAAATTACGCCCCCCTTCAGCGGGGTGATTTCTGAAGGCATCGCCCTGGGGGCTGTTCAGATAGCTGAAAATGGTCAGCCAATTATTCTGATGCGCGACCACCAGACACTGGGTGGCTACCCCAAGTTCGGCTGTGTTGCCCAGTTGGATTTGAATAGGCTGGCACAGGCAATGCCCGGAACCCCGATACGCTTTCAGCCGATATCTTTTCAGGCAGCAGGACAAAAATTAAAAAGCTTCTACTCCTTCTTTAATCTGTAACCTTCCGTTTTCCCGTCAGGTATTGCTGCTTGCGTTATGGCAAAACAATTCTACAGTTGTCTGAAAAGAGGCGTGACTCGATGAATGTGTTCAGTTTCCCTGTGCAGATGATTTCAGGCGTATTGGCGGGCGCAGCTTTGTCTTTATCTGCGGTTTTTGCTGCGGACAGTACTGTGCCTGCAACACCTGCATACCTTGAACAGCCTGGCAAGCTCAGATCTATCGTGCCCCTTGACCAGCTGATAGCCAGAACCCGACATACATTCGGGATCAAGGCTTCTGACGTGGTTGTATACTCAGCCCGGTTGCAGGAAGAAGAGCATCAGAAAGTGTTTGTTATCGACTTTATTGATGCCAATAACCAGTTGGAGCGCGTTGTTTATGGTGCTTTCAGTGGCAAGCAGATAGATCATGCCCCCATGCAGGTACCCATGCCAATGGAAGAGATCTTGTCAAAGGTGGAAAGTAAGTACCCCGGAGCAAATAGAATTCGAACCTGGCTGGAGAGACAGGGTGGCAATATGGTCTATGTTATAGAGCTGGCTGACAAACAGTTTAAAGTGAAGCGTCGCCAGTTAACGATGGACGCTTATACCGGCAGAGTGATCACAGACGTAACGTATGACCTGAAACCGGATGGCAAGCGGATATCCCTTGAGCAGATTATCAAAAATGCACGGAAAAAATACCGTGGGATGGTTGTGCTGAGAACCCGAAGCGGTGTCAAAAACAATATGAATGTCAGGGAAATCATTTTTCTGGATGACAATCATATAAGACATAAGATGGTGGTAAATGCGGTTAACGGGGAAGTGATAGAAGACAGAATTACGCCGCTCGGATGGATCTAGCCCGGATATTTCATAAACGTGCTCTCGCTTGTCCTTTGTCGCTCTAAGGGAGTTTTGCTCAGTCGACCGTACTCCCCGGTACGGCGCTCCCTCACAAAATCCCTTAGAGCGACAAGCGACAAAGTCCTCGGCTTTAGCATCCAGCGTCGCCCTATCTCCTACATCCATGTGGTTGTGTGCGAGAATCGGGGCAGTTTATGAAATATCCGGGCTAGACTTGATGACAGTTTACTGAGGAGAGTCTTTGTGGATCCAAGCCGTGCCCAGTTATCAAATATCCCAGGCCTTGGTGCAAGCAGCCTGGCCAGAGAGTTGCAACCGCTAACTAACGAGATTATCGAGCGTCGGTTTTGTGGTCTGTGTGCAGAGTATATTGAGCGTCCTCCCTTTATGGCTTCCCGTTGTTGCGAACATAACTACCACTATGGCTGTACTGTCGTGATGACCCGGGAGGTTGCTCAGTGTTCAGTCTGTAAAAAAACACCTGTTGAGTTTACCAGAGATACTGATTTTGCCGAAGAGGTGAAGAAGTACGACTGGAGTCTTTTTGAGCCAGCGTCGGCCGCTGGTAGCTGTGCACCGATCCAGGCCTTCGATAGTGAAGCAGTCAGTGAACAAGCTGGAGCGATTGGTGCAGTTTCAGGACCAACTGGGCTATCAGGGACCCGCAACCAGCAAGTTGTCGATGTAGAGGAGGCCGAAAGAGCTCTTGCTCAGCCAGGTATTTTCGTACAGCAAAATTTGGTCGCTCAGGAACTGGTACCGCCCGGGGCTCCTCATCTTCATCCTGCTCTGCCGACAGTTGCCCAAACGATCGTTCGCCCCTCACTGAAGCTGAATATGGTCAGTATGACCAAGACATTTGAGCGGCTTTTGGGGCAACTGTGGATGCCAGTCGAGCTGCAGTCTCTGGCAATGCAAAGAGGGTATAGCTTTCTTAGACAGATGATGGATGTCGGTGTGGTGCCCAGATGGCAGCAAATGTGTGATAAAGAAGATCATCTTTGCGGCAAACAGATGAATATTGACAAGTCCGGTGGTGCCCGTGCGTTCTTTACCGCTATGCAGCAACATCTTGATCAGCTGGCACCGGAACACCGGTTCTTTGTTACCTTCGCCTGCTCACGGCAGAATCCGGTAACGGGTTGCCCGGAACCGGTCTCACCAGTGGTGCGAATTTTTCGTCACCCGACTGAACCTCATCTGATATTTCTATTTACTATCGGTGAGCCGGTACCGAGCCGTGCCCTTGGGCGCCTGGTTTATTGGAGTTTTGCCAGTGGTACCCAGTTAGTGAAATACCTCCAGTTTCTTATGCTGGTCAGTGAGGCAACCCAGGCTATATTTGTTCGTCCGACCAAAAAGGGAGAGTCTGATGCCGAAGGTCTGGATAAAATCGATGTCAAGGCGTTTGTGCAGCAGTACCCGCCGAGGGATTTCGGACTGGGGGATCCGTCAAAAAATAACAGGAGGATTCTGCTTTATGCCGCCCAGAGTCTTGGCTTGCAGCGTATCCGCAAAGAGGATGCTGAAAAGGTTACCCTGCTGAATAACATGATTGAGGGCAATCTGCGCGACTCTCAACTGACCGTCAAAAATGTGATTGACCATATATTGGGGCTTGGTTATCGCAAGGAGCGAGGGGTACATCTCATTTTTGACATGCCTGCCACGCAGATGCCCGGGCTGCCCGGGATAGATGTTGAGCTGAATAGACAAATGATCAATTTGCAGAACGATTTAGCCGATGTCTTGATAGAGATGTATAACCAGCGAGCAACTAGCAAAACGGACTATATACTTGTTGAGCTTGAGCCAGAGGTATCCACTTTGCGAGAAGAGATTCTGGTGCTGGTCCTGGATACCGACAGACTCTACCTGGTGAATATGAAAAACAGGTCGGTGTCTGTCCAGTGTTCGTCCAGCATTGATGATATCTGTGACTTCTGTCAGGTGTTTATGAGCGGCTGTCAAATCCTGAAGGCAAATATTATCTCTTATGCGCCGATCCAAACCAAAAAAAGTCTCGCTGAATAGCCTCCTGGAGCGGGATAAAGTCTGGAAACGTATTTTTACGTAATGTCTTCCGTATCGTCCGGCGCTAGTCTATGCCCGAGTGAAGTTCGATTCGGAGCTGGACAGAAATAACCGGTCTATGGATGATGTGACTCCCTGAATCCTGACCGTAGGCAGTAATGACATTGTCACTTTCTACTTAAAGATCGCTGGATTGGGTAAGTAAAGAACAACAAATGACCTGACACAGGAAACTGTATATGACTGTTGTGACTGTTGATATCGAGAAGAATTTGCAGAACCGTCATTTTCTCAAGCTACTGGACTTCTCCCCAATGGAGATCAGCCACTTGCTGGAGCGTGCAGCACAGCTGAAAGCGGCAAAGCGATCCGGTACTGAGGAGCAGTATTTAACCGGGCGAAATATTGCCCTGATTTTTGAAAAGGCCTCGACCCGAACCCGATGTGCCTTTGAGGTGGCCTGTTTTGATCAGGGAGCCAATGTCACCTATATCGGTGGTGGCTCGCAAATGGGGGCCAAAGAGACGGTGAAAGATACTGCCCGGGTACTGGGGCGTATGTACGACGGCATTGAATTTCGTGGTCATCTGCAGCAGCACGTTGAAGATCTGGCGGCTTATTCAGGGGTTCCGGTATGGAACGGTCTGACCGATGACTGGCATCCAACCCAGGTGCTGGCGGATTTTCTGACCATGCAGGAACACGGCAATGGTCGTTCACTGGGTGAGATGAAACTCTGCTATCTCGGTGATGGGCGCAACAACGTGGCTAATTCGCTGATGGTGGGTTCTGCGAAGATGGGGGTGGATTTCAGAATTGCTGCCCCGGCAGAATTCTTCCCTGCCCCTGAGCTTATCGAGCAATGTCGGGAAATTGCCCGGGAAACCGGGGCAAAGATTACCATCAGTGAGTCGGTGGATGAAGCGGTGGCGGGTTGTGATTTCCTGTACACCGACGTCTGGGTTTCCATGGGTGAACCGATGGAAGCCTGGGATGAAAGGGTCAAGCTTATGAAACCCTATCAGGTGAATCAGGCAGTGCTGCAAAAAACAGGCAATGCCAATGTCCGTTTCCTGCACTGCCTGCCAGCCTTTCACAACGATGACACGGTGATTGGCAAAGAAGTCGCTGACAAATTTGGTATGAACGGCCTGGAAGTCACTGAGGATGTGTTCGAGTCTGACGCCTCCATTGTCTTTGATCAGGCAGAAAACCGGATGCATACCATCAAGGCTGTGATGGTGGAAACATTGGGTAACAGTCGTTAGCCTCATGGAGTGTCGGTAGTCCGTGTCAATGACGGCTACCTTCCGGAATGACACGAAGCAATAAGTCTGACCTGCTGCTCAGGCGGAACTCTGCGAAACCCGTAGAATTGTCTACTCTATTAGATGTTTAATCTGGCGTTTTCCATTCGTTACCCGAAATGGTTCCTCAGTACTTTCCCTGTGAAAGTACTGAGTTGACTGTGTTAATGAGGCGAAAAAGTTGTTTTACAGGAGGCTTGGATAGAGCCAGCAGTACAGATCAGTGTTTGGGCTTATTAGCTTAAACATACGACAATTGGCTTATGTTGTGTGCAATGAGGCGTATCGCACTTACTCAGCGTTACCTGCATGACTGATGATCTCCTGAGCCCATGTCCATTCTCTTTTTTCCCAGCAGTATAGAGGAGCAGTAATGCCCCAGAGCCTATTGCGATACACCAATATTCTCAGCATCGTTGGTGACCTCATTCGCGTCCACGTTCCTAACCTGGCTGAGGGTAATGCCCAGGCCAACTATGGTGATCTGGCGTTGATTGAGCAGGATGGACAGACTTACTCCATGGCGCAGATCATCAAGATTGACCATGAAGAGGTTTCTCTCCAGGTTTTTGCCGGTACCAAGGGTCTGTCCACCGGAGCGTCGGTCTGCTTCCTGGGCCAGCCCATGAAGACCACCTACTCCCCCAATATTCTTGGGCGAATCTTCAACGGTGCCGGTGAGCCCATTGATGGTGGTCCTGCCCTGGAACAGGATCCCAGGGTGGAGATCGACGGACCTTCGGTAAACCCGGTTCGTCGTGTACTGGCTTCCCGCATGGTACGTACCAATGTGCCCATGATCGATGTCTTCAACACCCTGGTTGAGTCCCAGAAAATTCCTATCTTCTCCGTCGCCGGTGAACCCTACAACCGCTTCCTGGCCCGTATCGCCATTCAGGCAGAGGCGGATGTCGTTGTGTTTGGCGGCATGGGTCTGATCTTCGATGATTACCACTTCTTCCGCACTACCTTTGAAGAAGCCGGTGTCTCTGCCCGTACCATTATGTTCACCAACCTGGCGTCTGACCCGACGGTTGAACGTCTGCTGACGCCGGATATGGCGCTGGCGGTGGCGGAACACTTCGCCGTCGAAGAGTCCAAAAAGGTACTGGTTCTGCTCACCGACATGACCTCTTACGCCGACGCCATGAAAGAGATCGGTGTGGCCATGGACAAGATCCCTGCCAACCGTGGTTATATGGGGGATCTGTACTCCCAGCTGGCGCGTCGTTACGAAAAAGCCTGTGACTACAAGGGTGCCGGTTCTGTCACCATTCTGGCGGTGACCACCATGCCGGGCAATGACGTGACCCACCCGGTTCCGGACAACACCGGTTATATCACCGAAGGTCAGTTCTACCTGCACGAAGGGCACCTGGATCCATTTGGTTCCCTGTCCCGTTTGAAGCAGATGGTTCAGGGTAAAGAAACCCGCGAAGACCATCCCGCCATCATGAACACCATGATCCGCTTCTACTCAGACTCGGTGAACGCCGCCCAGAAACAGGCCATGGCCTTCGAACTGTCCAGCTATGACTTGAAAACCATCAAGTTCGGCAAGCTGTTCAAAAGACGCTTTATGTCTCTGGACGCTGCCATGTCTCTGGAGGAAGCACTGGATAAGTGCTGGGAGACCATGGCTGAATGCTTTGGACCGGAAGAGACCCTGATGAAACAGAGTCTGCTGGAAAAATACTGGCCCAACCCGGAGCAGCTTTCTTCAGAGAGTGATTCACACAGAACTGAGGAAGCTTCTGAAGCTGCAGCTGAGGCGTAATTATCATGGCCAAGGTAGCTCTCAACAAAAGTTCATTAAACAAAGAGAAGCGCAGTTTAAAGACGTACAACCGTTATCTGCCGGCGCTTGAACTCAAGCGTCAGCAGCTGATGATGGAACGTAAAAAGGCCGAAGAGGCGCTGGCACAGACACGGGAACATCTGGCGGAGGTGGAGCAGCTGGTCAGACAGCAGCTGCCGATGCTGGCAAGACAAGATGTTCCGGTGGATAACCTGGTGAAGGTAACGGATGTGCGCCTGACCCAGGAAAATATTGTCGGTACATCGGTTCCTCTGGTCGAGCACATTGAAATTGCGCTGACACCCTACAGTGATCTGGCCAAACCCCACTGGGTTGATTACCTGGTTGAGCTTCTGCAGCAGATGATTCGCCTGAGAATAGAACTCCAGGTTCGTCAGCTGCGCCACAGGGAGCTGGACAAGGCGACACGTACCACCTCCCAGCGGGTTAACCTGTTCTCCAAGGTGCTGATTCCCCAGACCAGAAAGAACATCCAGAAAATCCAGATCTATATGTCTGACCAGGACCGGGCCAGCGTCATGAACGCCAAGCTCTCCAAGGGCAAGGTTCTGGCCCAGGAAGCCAAAGGAGGTCATTCGCAGGTGGGCTGATATCCGGGTGGTATAACCTGCGAAAGCATTGATTATGGCTATTAAACGACTGAAAAAGATCACCCTTTACGGGCCCAGCCAGGAGAAGAGCGGCATCCTGAAAGAGCTGCAATCCCTGGGCTGTCTGCATTTGATTCCATTAACCGATAAACCAGTTGAGGTTCAGGTGCAGCCGGCGGAAGCCAGTGAAGCGAAAGCGTGGCTGGAGCGCAGCCCAAAGCAGAGACGGCAGGTTCGCAATGTTCGTGAACACAAGGATGCTGCCCGGGTAGACGACATTGTTCATAAGATTCTGGACAACAAGTCCAAATTCCGTGAGCAGTCCGATATTCGCGACAAGCTGCAGGAACGGATACGGGAAGTGCGCCCCTGGGGCGAGTTTGCTTTTCCTGCCCTGTCTGACCTGAATGGTCAACGGCTCTGGTTCTATGTTCTGCCCAATGGCGAACTGCCCGCGCTGAGGGATTCCCTTAAGCAGTGCGAGCTGCCCTGGGAGCTGATTCATCAGAGCCAGAAAGACAGTTACGTTATCGTGGTTTCTGACAAGGAGCCCGAAGACTTTCTGCTGCCTGTGCATCGTTCTCATGTGGGTAAGATTCCACTTTCCCGCCTGGAAGAGATGCTGGATGAAGCAGAGGATGCCATCGAGGATCTGCTGGCTGAGCGGGAAGCGCTGACCCGCTGGCACTACCTTCTGGATCAGGTGCTTGCCGCCCGTCTGGACAGCGCTGATCTGCAGCAGGCCACCAGTGGCACTATGGATGAAGACAGCTTCTTCCTGGTGCAGGGCTGGGTACCGGTGGCTGAGCAGGCCAATGTTGAAGCCTTCACGGCTGCTCACGGTGTTGCGGCAATATTCGAGGACCCGAAAGTAGACGACAATCCTCCGACGTTACTGGACAAACCGGCAGGAACCGGTGGTGGTGCGGATGCCCTTGGTTTCTTCCAGACACCCAACTACCGCGCCTGGGATCCGGGTAATGTGGTGTTTTACTCATTCTCGCTGTTCTTTGCGATGATCATGAGCGATGCCATGTACTGTCTGATTTTCGGACTGATCATTTTCCTGCTCAGGGGCAAGCTCCGGCAGAGTGAAACCGGTCGTCGTCTGATGAATCTGGCGTACTTTATGTCCGGTGTGGGTATTGTCTGGGGTGTCTTTATCGGCAGTTACTTCGGTGCAGCACCCGACAGCGGCAGCTTATTTGGCCGCCTGGCCTTTATCGACCTCAACGATTACAACGCCATGATGAAATTGTCGGTGGTGATCGGTGTTGCACACCTGATCGTTGCCAATGTCATGACGGCGATTGTCAATCGTGGCTCAAGTTATGCCCTGGCACCACTGGGCTGGGCGGGGTTGATGGGCGGTGGTCTGACACTGTGGCTGGGGATGACCGGTACGCTGCCAGCGGCGTTTCAATCCACCATTGGCCCGGGGCTGATGATTGTCGGTGCCCTGCTGGTCTTCCTGTTCTCCAGCAGCCGTGAAGTGACATCCTTCAAGGACCTTATTCTGAGAATGCTGGATGGCCTGAAAGCCGTCTACAACATTACCAGTGCTTTTGGTGATGTGCTCAGTTACATGCGCCTGTTTGCCCTCGGCCTGTCCGGTGCATCTCTGGCCATGACGTTTAACTCTCTGGCCATGGACGTTCTTAATTCCAGCCCCGTCACCGGAGTGCTGTTTGCGGGAATCATTCTGCTGCTGGGTCACCTGCTGAATTTTGCCCTGTGCATCATGAGCGGTGTGGTTCACGGCATGCGTCTTAACGTCATTGAATTTGTCAACTGGGGACTGTCTGACGAAGGCTACCCATTTAAAGTCTTTAACCAAAGAACGACCTTTAACCAGCAAACAACTTTTAGTAAAGAGGATTAACAATGGATGCACTGATTATCGCACTGGGTTGGGTAGGTGTTTTCGCGCCGGTTGCTCTGGGTGCAGTGGGTTCGGCAATCGGCTGTTCTGTCGCCGGACAGTCTGCCTGTGGTGCGATGCTGGATGTAGAGAGCGGCTACGGTAAGTTCGTCGGTCTCTCGGCCATGCCATCTTCCCAGGTTATCTACGGCATTGTCATCATGTTTACCCTGAGTGGCATCGGCGTCACTCTGGCCAGCGCTCCTGGTCTGTTTGGTATTGGTCTGCTGACCGGTATTGCCCTTATGTACTCTGCCGTCTACCAGGGACAGGCGGTTGCAGCGGCCATTAATGCTTCCAAGAACAAGCCGGAAGTGTTTGGTCTTTCGATTGCGCCTGCGGCGATCGTAGAAGGCTTTGCGGTATTTGCTTTCGTATTCGCACTGGTTATGGGTCAGGGCATCGCCGCCTGATGATGGGGTGAATGATTGGCACCACAAAGTCAAAAAAGATTTCTCTGTGTCTTTGTGGTGACAAAAACTGACTGGCCCATAAGCAAATACAGGATTAGATAATGAGTACTGCAACTCCTGAAAAACAAACCGGGAAAACCGTTTCCGTCGGTGTTCAGGAACTGATCGAAAAGCTGCGTAACCAGGGCGTCGACAGTGGTCGCCAGGAAGCGGGCAAGATTATTTCTGACGCTGAAGCCAAAGCCGCTGAGCTGATCGCGGATGCCGAAAAACGCGCCAGTGCCATTGTTGGCAAGGCCCGTGAGGAAGCGGATTTTATTACCAGGGCAGGCAAAGAAGCGCTGCAACTGGCTGAGCGAAATGCCGTCCTTGAGCTGAAAGACTATCTGCTGGAAAAATTCTCTGACCAGATCCGTGCAGTGGTCAGCCACTCAATGGAAGGCGACAAGCTGCTGGAAGGGATGATTCTGGAAGTGGCTGGCCAGAACAATCTGCGCGGCGAAAACAACATCGAAGTGATCCTGCCCAGAAAAGTTATTGGTGTGGATGAACTGCGTGACAAACCTGAGCTGCTCAAGGCCGGTGGTCTGCTGGAGTTCGCCATGAAGCGGGCCAGTGAGATGCTTCAGGATGGCGTCACGTTCACCGTTGGTGGTGCTGGCCAGAGTGGCATTGCGTTTCGTCTGAAGGACAAGGATATCCAGGTAGAGCTGACCGATGAAGCCGTTGCTGCGGTTCTGCTGAAGCACCTGCAGCCACGTTTCCGTGCCCTGCTTGAAGGCATTATTAAATAATTGCCGGTGTCAGTTCGTGATGGCAGCTCAATGTCTGCCTCACGCTCATGTTAAGGAGTAGTTCCTGAATAAGTTCCGTGATTGTGGGCCCTCGAACCCTGATCTTCCTGAGTCTGTTGAAGGGCATGAACACCAGGCCCATGAGATAGATCGTGCCAGGCACCCTTCGACTGTGCTCAGGGTGAACGGACATAGGCCCCATCATCGGACCCTGTTTCTGGGCTGCTTCCGAGGAGAATACAATGGCTGAAAATGCCTACTATACCCTGCTGACATCGCTGCCGCATATTGACTCACTGTTTAACAGCAAGATTACGCCTATCTCCCGCATTCAGCTGGACCGTCGTCTGGCCATGCTGTCCACGGCAGATCGTGAAACCCTGGTTAAGGTGGAACAGCTGGTGCACTGGAGCCATCTGGGCGAAGAGATCAAGGAAGCGTATTTGATCAATCTGGCAGAGCGCCTGTTGCAGGAGCTGGACAGTCCTGATCTGAAAGAGCTGGTGAACTGGCGTCTGGATATGCGAACCATCGCTGCTGCCTTGCGACGAAAGGCCAATGGTATTCAGGCACCGACATCGGCGAAATGGAGTTACGGTAGCCGCTACGCCTACATCCGCCACAACTGGAATCATCCGACCCTCGGTTTGCAGCATGCATTCCCCTGGATTCCCGTGGCGGTTGAATGCCTGAGTAAAAAAGACTACCTGACGCTGGAAAAAACAGTGATGGAGGCGGTGTGGAACAAGCTGAACGAGCTTGGTGCCAGACACCGTTTCGACTTTGAAGCCGTGGTGATCTATCTGCTGCGCTGGAACCTGGTGGCACGCTGGACCTCCTACAATGGTGAACAGGCAGTGGTTCGGTTTAATGAGCTGACCCAGCAGGCATTAGGGGAATTTGCCCACCAATTGCCGGGTTCCCCGGATTAAACGACAACGGTTATACACATGACTGAACAGACAAAAACAGATCTGATGCAACAGACCTCTGCCCGGGTGGTAGCGGTGATGGGTGATATCATCACCATCGAAAGCATCAGTGGCAAAGATGGTGCGAAAAAGCCGCTGGTTAAGAACGAGGTGGTCTACGTACTGCCAAGCCGTCGCGCCAATGAAGCGGTGGAAGAGCAGCTGATGGCCGAGATTCTCCGTGTTCGTGGTAACACGGCGGATATTCAGGTGTTTGAGGAAACCCGTGGTGTTGCTGTCGGTGACCTGATTATTCAGACCGGGCACATGCTGTCTTTGGATCTGGGGCCTGGAATTCTCAGCATGATCTACGACGGTCTGCAGAACCCGCTGGAGCGACTGGCGAATCTGCATGGCCGCTTCCTGCAGCGGGGTGTTCAGGTTGAGTCCCTGGATCGTACCCATAACTGGGCATTCACTGCCGTGGCTAAAATCGGCGATAAACTCCATGCCGGTGAAACCTTTGGTACCGTGCCGGAAGGTCGCTTTACCCACAAAATCATGATTCCGTTTGATACCGTGGGTGAAGTGGAAGTGGTCTGGATTCAGGAAGGTAACTTCTCTGTTGATACCGTCGTGGCCCGGGTGAAAAACCACAAGGGTGAAGAAATTCCTCTGACCATGTACCAGCGCTGGCCGGTGCGTAAGTCAATCGCTGAAACGCTGGCCGCAAAAGGCAAGACCGAGCGTCTTTACCCTGACCAGCCGCTGATCACCACCACTCGCATCGTTGATACCTTCTTCCCGATTGCCCGTGGTGGTACCGGCTGTATCCCCGGACCTTTCGGTTCTGGCAAGACGGTATTGCAGCACGGTTTCTCCCGTTACTGCGATGCGGATATCGTTATTGTCACTGCCTGCGGTGAGCGTGCCGGTGAGGTGGTTGAAACCATCGAAGAGTTCCCGCACCTGCAGGACCCCAAGACCGGTGGTGCCCTGATCGACCGTACGGTTATTATCTGTAATACGTCGTCCATGCCGGTGGCTGCCCGTGAAGCCTCTATCTATACCGGTCTGACACTGGGTGAGTACTATCGCCAGATGGGTTACAACGTGCTGGCCCTGGCGGACTCTACTTCCCGCTGGGCCCAGGCCATGCGTGAAACCTCTAACCGTCTGGAAGAAATTCCCGGTGAAGAAGGCTTCCCGGCCTATATGGACTCTGCCATCAAGGGGGTTTACGAGCGTTGTGGTGTGGTTCGCAACGAAGACGGCGACGAAGGTTCCCTGACCATGATTGGCTCTGTATCACCTGCCGGTGGTAACTTTGAAGAGCCTGTTACCCAAGCCACCCTGAGTACCGTAAAGGCATTCCTTGGGCTGTCTTATGATCGTGCTTACAAACGTTTCTACCCGGCGATTGATCCTCTGATCTCCTGGTCCCGTTATCTGGATCAGCTGGAAGACTGGTACTCAAAAAACCTGTCGCCAGAGTGGGTCAGCAACGTCCGGGAGATGCAGGAACTGCTGGTACGCGGTGACAGCATCAACCAGATGATGCAGGTAACCGGTGAAGAGGGTATTACCCTGGAAGACTACGTGACTTTCCAGAAGTCTTACATGCTGGACATGGTCTATCTGCAGCAGGACGCTTTTGACGATGTGGACGCTTCCTGTCCAATCCATCGTCAGCAGGAAAACTTTGATCTGGTGGTGAGCCTGATTCGTCAGCAGTACAACTTCAGCGATAAAGAAGAGGTGCGTGATTACTTTATCAAGCTGACCGGCCTGTTCAAGAACATGCACTATGCACATCACGGATCACCTGAATACAACAACTACATGCACCGTATTCAGGAGCTTCGCAGCCAGTACGCCATGGGTGCTTTAGCTGCCTGATGACTGTTGTGTAACACGTACTGCTCAAGTCTGCCGGCGATGTCGGCAGTACTTTTTTAAGCCATTAATTTTTCAGCCACGTCTTCGTCCATTATCCCCTGAATATCTTTGGTTTAGTTTGAACTTTTCGGGTTTTTAAATATCAACACTGGAAAGAGCTGCTGGTGTTATATGGATAGCAATAAAATTTCAGGCTTGCCTGACTCTTGCATTGTTCAGACTTACCACTCTTATCAACAAGAACGTGCGGGTGGCAGGATGGGCTCTTACTATGTTACCCCCTGTGAACATGATGACCTTTCAGGTGCTGATTCTGGCTCAAATTTGCAGGAAGATGGCAGGATGCGCCGTTTGGCTGAGCGGTTTTCGGCTATCGCTACTGTTACTCAACCAGTCTCTGCTCAAAAGATAGAAGTGAAAACCAGGGTTCAGTGTGCTTTGCAGGCATTCCTGAAACATGACATTGAGTTTTGCAGGCAATTTGTGCAGCCAGCAAATCCTGACTGTGACAAAAGTTTTACCCCTCGATTTATCAGATTTTTTCCTGTTGTGTCAGGGATTTTGATCGATGCTCTTGTGGCAAAAGGAGAATCTGCCACAGACAGCGATTTTGAGCTGGCAGGTGATGTATTAAAAGACACTGAGGTGAAGACTGTTTTTTTCCAGCTGATAAGAGCCACTTTTTCCGGGCTGGATAGTTCCAGGAAAACGACAGCTGATCATCTTCTTAAGGCTTATAGAAAATATCCGGATGGTTGTTATGACGCAATAGTTGATGGAATCATCAGCCATAGAAAATCCCTTCCGGAATTACAGGTTGCAATGGACAGAAATCGGCTTACCCGGGGATTTCCAGTATGCTATTTTTCAATGCTGTTTGGTTCGAAGGACGACTATTATCTGGGGGTTGATGCCCAAAATTATGATGCCAATACGGTTCATAATCTTTGCCAGGCCTTTGCCGGGTTGTTGGAGCAGTCCCGTCGTGGCGATCTTGAACCTGTGAATCTGTTGATATTGAATCAGATTCATCAACGTCTGACGAAAGATGTCAAGTCCTGGTACGGCGATCCTATATCTCCAACGTATGACTTTTCTGCATCACATGTATTTGATATTCCCAAAGAAAAATTCACGCCGTCGGGTTACCAGGAAATGATGTTGTTCGTGCAGAGCTGCGATCAAAAATACCGGGGAATGGATAAACTCTCTCCTGACAATCACGCAATTTTTCATATTTGTGGCTACCATGCGCCAAATCATGAGAAACCGGGCAAAGTTACGGTCAGAGCCTATTGTGATGAGCCTGACAAAGGTAATGTTCGCAAGAAAAATGTATTGATAAACGTGTTGGTTGACCATAGAAAGGCGCTGCATAGAACCCCGACTCCGGAAGACGTTCGCTTATCCACTGCCCGGTTGGCAAAGCGATTAATGCTTTTGCACTATTTTCTCGACGGAAATGGCAGAACCATTATTTACCTGATCAATCGCGAGCTGCTCAGAAATGGTCAGCCTCCGTCCATTATTCTGGATGCTGACGCCATTGCTGCGAAGTCATCTGCCGAGTTCTCCCAAATGATAAAGGAAGGGCAGGATCTTTTTATCGGTATACAGCGCAATCAGCAGCCAGCCTTATCTAATCCACCCTCTCTCTGTTTTCATGATCAGGCAAAAAGGAGGCTGCATGGGTATTTACAGCAGGTCTGGCGATAGGGGGTTGGGGATGTCGACAGGTTGGGTCGGTATTATTGGTAAAAAACGACAGTATATGTACAATGCAGAATGTTCTCCTCGTATAACCAGATAACTACGAGGTTAAAGCGGTCAGGGATTCGCCGTACATAATGATAAAAAAGTTCTGTGGAATCTGTTTTTTGCGGCAATATTGCTGCTGTTGGGTCTGGGTATCTACAAGTCCAGTCAGGCGATTGACTATATCTGGCGCTGGGATCGAGTCCCCCAGTACATTGTTTATCAGGCCCGCGATGAACTTCGTGCGGAGTTTGATGGCACCATAGAAAGTAATGAAACAGGAGAGCTAATCCTCATCAATGATGTTGACGACAGTGAGCGTATGACTGTTGTCGGTTATCAGGAAATGGCTGTCAGTGACGGTGATCTGATCTTTGCAGGTGACCTGTTGGCGGTCAACTATCACTGGCAGCCTGGGCCGATGGCCAATGGACTCTGGATGACCATCAAGCCCACTTTCACCACCAAAATAACGTAATCATTTGATTTTGAACCATATATTCTATTCGAATATATGGTTGGCACGATATTTAATCGTTTAAAATCAAAATGTTACCAAGGGGTGGTGAAGGTCGGATCAAGCTCTCCCTGGTGTCTATTGTTTTTGCCATTGTTCTTGGTGCTCTGGCTGGTCTGGCGCGCATATCACCCAATCCGGCACTGCGTCACCTTGCGACTGTTTATGTGGAGCTGGTGCGGGGAACTCCCCTGCTGGTCAAATCTTCATTGTCTACTTCTTTATTGGCACTGTTTTGGATCTGGAGCGATTCACCGCCGGTGTGGTGGCGCTGGCAGTATTCACCGGAGCCGCCAGTTTTCCTCTGCAACTGTCGGGTGGACAGCAACAGCGGGTTGCCATCGCCAGGGCACTGGCCATGCAGCTACGGATTATGCTGTTTGATGAACCCACCAGTGCCCTTGACCCGGAAATGGTTGGCGAAGTGCTGGATGTGATGAAACAGCTGGCTGGAGAGGGGGTGACCATGGTGGTGGTTACCCATGAAATGGGGTTTGCCCGGGAGGTGGCTGACCGGGTTCTGTTTATGGACGGCGGTGAGTTACTGGTGGATAGTGAGCCGGAGATTTTTTTTCAGGCACCGGAAAATGAACGTTTGCGAGTCTTCTTAAGTCAGGTAATTTGACGAAATATTCGGTCGGTAATTATCCGTTGTTATCTCCTGGGCGTGTTTCCCTAAACGCCCAGCGAACCCTTAAAACAGGCGTTCTTTTAAACGCAGGAATCAATAACCAGTACATAAAAATGCCAAAGCAGTTGGCGACGATATCCCAGAACGATGGGTAGCGATAGTCGGTAAGGGATTGCAGGCCTTCAATCCAGATACCGTATAAAGCCGCGATAGCCGCTTTTTTCAGGTTGAAACGGTCCTGGTAACAAAAGCCATCAAGCAGGCCGGAAATAACCAGAAAAGCAAGGCAGTGGGCTATTTTGTCAGCAGCCACCGGCAGCTTCCAGAATGTCAGGTCAACACCTTTGAAGTTATCTATAGGCAATAGAGACAAAATAGTGATGGCTGTCAGGGTAATGGCTAATGCCGCTCTGCTGACCGGTAAATAGTGCTGAAGAATTACGTCTTCCAGTGACGGGGCTTTCCTGAGGTTTTCCACTTTACACGTTTGGATCTGTTTGTATTAAGTTTGTCTTTCAGTGAAGCAGGGATTTCCAGCTCACGCCAATGACCTGGCTGCAGGTCGTCAATTTTCCATGATCCTATCTGGCAGCGAATCAGCCTGAGTGTTGGATGGCCGATAGCAGCGGTCATTCTTCTTACCTGACGGTTTCTTCCCTCCTTTATAGTCAATTGAATCCAGCAATCCGGAATCGACTTTCTTTCCCGTATGGGTGGCACTCTTTCCCAGACATCAGGAGCGTCAATGATTTCTGCCCGGGCCGGGAGAGTAGGGCCATCGTTCAGAACTATTCCGGTACGAAGATGGTCTAAGGATTGAGAGTCCGGGATTCCTTCCACCTGAACCCAGTATGTTTTGGGCATTTTGTGCTCAGGTGAGGCAATCAGGTTTTGCAACTGGCCATTATCCGTCAGCAGTAACAACCCTTCGCTGTCTCGATCCAGCCTGCCCGCTGGATAGATGCCGGGAATGTTAATGAAATCCTTCAGGGTTTGCCGTCCTTCCTGGTCCGTAAACTGGGTCAAAACACCGTAAGGTTTATTAAAAAGCAATAATCGGCTTTTTTTGGAAGGGCGTATAACAGAGGCCTGCATGGGTAATCACTGATGAGAAAAGTCAGAATTATAAATGCAGGAGAACCTGTGGACTAGACTATGGCCTTAACCATTTAAAAGGGGGTTGTGTGAGTACACCACCAGCAAGCTGTGATCACCCTCAGCAGCGGGCAACTGATGTGAAATCAGTTATCAGTTATTTAGCTCCATTGCTATTGGGGGGGAGTCTGTGGGTGCTCCCTGCACCGGAAGGTCTGGATCTGCAGGGATGGCACATGCTGATTATTTTTATCAGCACCCTGTTGGGGGTGATGGTTACTCCCATGCCGATGTCGGCAATCACCTTGATGGGGGTGACAGCCCTGGGGCTGACCAAAACCCTGACCCTCAAACAGGCACTGGCGGGTTATGGTGATCCTGTAACCTGGCTGGTGGTGCTGGCGTTTTTCATCTCTCACGGGTTTATAAAAACCGGGCTTGGGCTCAGAATTGCCTACTGCTTCATGCGTATCATGGGGAAGAAAACCCTGACCCTGGGTTATGGACTGACCCTGACGGATATGCTGCTTGCCCCTGCAATGCCCAGTACCACGGCTCGCGCAGGTGCCGTGGTATACCCCATTATGCAATCCATCGCCACTGTCTATGACAGTAAGCCGGGAGCCACTGCCAACAGGATGGGGGCCTTTCTGTTGATGATCGTCTTCCATGCCAATGCCATCACCAGCACCATGTTTCTGACTGCCATGGCGGGTAATCCGCTGGTGGTCAAGCTTGCTGGCAATCAGGGTATTGAATTGAGCTGGGCGACGTGGGCTTTGGGGGCATTGTTACCCGGTATTGTCTGTCTTATTTTGATGCCAGTTTGTCTGTATCGCATTATCCCGCCGGAATTGAAAGAAACCCCCATGGCCGTCAAAGTGGCACAGGATGAACTTCATCGCCTGGGCTCCCTGACCAGGGATGAATGGATTATGGCCGGTACTTTCCTGGCGCTTCTGGTGCTGTGGATATTTGGTCAGCAGCTGGGCTTTTCAGCGACGCTGGTGGCTATGGTGGGGGTATGCATTCTGCTGTCAAGCGGTGTTCTGAACTGGGATGATCTCCGTGGTAACAAGGGAGCCTGGGACACCATGATCTGGTTCGGGGCATTTATTACCATGGCTCATTACCTCAGTGCTTATGGCGTAGTGAACTATGTCAGTGATCAGGTTGGCGTTCTGTTTGACGGTTTGCCCGCCTGGGTGGCAATGATCACCGTCTGTGGACTGTACTACTTTTTCCATTACTTCTTTGCCGCATCAACAGCACAGATCAGTGCCATGTATGCCGGTTTTCTGCTGATTATGCTTGGAGCTGGCGTTCCCCCTCTGGGAGGTGCCCTGATGCTTGCCTATATGAGTAATATTTGTGCTGTTATTACCCACTATGGGAATGGACCGGCACCAATCCTTTATGGTGCTGGTTATGTCTCTCTTTTCAACTGGTGGAAAGTCGGGTTGATCATGAGCTCGCTCTATTTGCTGGTATGGCTGGGGCTGGGTAGTGTCTGGTTGTCCTGGTTAGGCTATTTATAGCCAGGATATAAGCCATAAAGTTGTAACTAATCCGGCCATCTGCAACTGTGCGTATGGCCTAAACAATCACCTCAACAAGAAATGTTTTGATCAGGAAACCCAGGACACCCAGGCCGAGAGCTCCAAAGAGTACGAATGTTCCCCATTTTCCCGCATTGGATTTTTTGGCCAGGTCATAAACGATAAAAGCCATAAATAAAACCAGCCCGCTGATTAAGACCTGTAACATGATGGATTCAAACTCAGCAATATCCATAGAACCTCCAGAAGTTTAGCCGACTTTTTTTGGCAACTTTTTTGCGTGCTTTTTTCGCCAACTTTCTTATGCCGGTATTTTAGGCATTTTCTGCTGAGTCGCCAATATCGCATATAAACACAGTGCAACTCAGTTGATGCGTTATTGCCGGGCGCTGCAATCCTCAATAGACCCTACACAGATTTGTCCCCAGACCGATATAGGTATCCAGAGAGTTTCAAAATGATCTGGTCAAAGGTTATCCGGGGGGAGGTATGGCGCTCAAACTCAGGCTGGTGGATGTCACCAAATTACAAAAAACCAACTATCTGACGTCGGAGGCATCAAAGGCGGCCGTCCGGGAGGCAAAGGTACTGCTGGATAAGCAGGAAGAGTTTATGAAAAATGGCGGAATGGACCGGCAAAAGTTACGTGCTTTTATCAATAGTGACTTTTGGACATCTCGCCAAAAGCAGAAAGCCAGGGAAGAACTGCTCAATTTTCATAATGAGTTTAAAAGCAATATGGCCAATGAAGCAACAGCTAAGCGCAAAGAACTCAATAGTGCCAGTCGACTGCTCAGTCAACGCAAAGTGAAGAAGGCAAGTACCGTTAAAAAGCGCTCCGGATTTGTATAGGGCGTAAACAGATCAATACAAAAAATAACTGCTTTTCAGGGATGAGTTCAGCATGAATAACGTTAACGGCGTTTCCACGACGAATGATATAAAAACTCTAAATCCGGCAGATATGAGTCAGCAGGACTTCATTGCTGCTGTTTATCTTGAACGTGGAGAAATGCTGGACTCGGAAGTTCGAAGAATTATCGGTGAAATTGATAAAAGTAATCAGTATATAGATACCATCAATAAGATGATTGGCAAGGCAAATGTGGCCGAGTATGGATCAACCCATTATTCTTCCACCACATGGCAGGTTAAAGGCAACAATGTTGTGCTTGATAATGGTTACGGGTTGAATTTCCAGCCAGATGGTAAGGGTGGCAATACCTTCACTCTGCTTGACGGTGATGGTAATCAGTTAATCTACCAGAACCAGACGCTGATACCTGTGCCTGCCGGTGCTACGGTGGATGCACTGGAAGTCGGCATTCCCGTGATGAACGACATGACTTATATACTGAATGATGGCACTGAGATTACCTTTAAGGCCGGAGCCCCGGATAAGGCATTCAACTCCTCGGACTTTTCCGGAGGCATGGCGGATATCACCTCGATTATCATTACCCGGGATAATCAGGGAATGAAAATCAGTGATGTTAATGTTGCCGGCTCCATGGCCATCGGTTCCCCTACCATTGAGACCCCAACTGACGCGGCAGTATCCCAGCCGACCACAACCACGCGAACGGTAAATGTTCCAGCTGACAGTCTGTCGACGTATGGGGACTACAATGAATCCGAGAATTACGACACCATTGATGTCGATCATGCGAGCAGAGTACTCTCCATGTGGGAAGGGGTTATTAAGGATAAATCTGTGGCGGAACAGTCAGCCTTATTGGCCAAGATAAAGTCGGATGGCGGGATTTCTGTTGACTGGGAACTCGGCGATTCGGATTTAAGCGATAGTACTTATACAAAAACGTTTAATTATGAGCCTTATGGCAATGAAACGCTCTACCAATTTATTGAACGTGCGGTTAATCGCTCCAAACTGGATTTTCGTAACTATGTCAAGGATGAGGAAGGTGATATAGAAATACATTATGTCAGTACCGATATTAATCTTCCTGCTTATAGTTATCCGGAAGTGATACCGGCGACGAGTAAAACAACCAGTTCCGTTCCATCCAACTGGGTCAGTGAAAGACGGAACTTTTATGATTCAGAGGATTATGGGAATATCAAGGTATTCACTGATGATTATTTATTAAAATTGAAAAATGAAATTCTTGAAATGGACCTTTCTGAGGACAAGATGAGGGGGTTTGAAAAAGAGTTGCAGACCAATGGTTATACCGTAACCCTGGAGCTGTGGGATACTGACGGGGCAGATGATTACTATAACGAATCGTATCACTACAAAATGATATCCGGAGAGAGTACGGATGATTTCTTTGACCGCGTGATGGAACAGTCGGCAGCAAAATTTAAAACGCACATAAACTACCATGAGAATGAGGGAGCAATTGATATCGATGAAATCGCGGCATCGAGTTCTTTGCCCGGATTCTCCTATGATCGGTATGCGCCAGCTCCCCAGACTGAGGATAATTCCTCTCGCCCGAACAACCGCCACAGCCTGGATGTCAACAATCATGATGGCCACATCCTGTATGAAGCCGGCGGTATGCATCAGTGGGAGTATGATGGCCGGGGTACCCAGGCCATCAGCAAAGCGAATCCCAATGATTCCAGCAACCAGGTATCCGGTTTTTTTGGCAGGAAGCTGGCGTTCAGCCAGGCAATCAATGATGAGTTTAGCGGTACCACGCCATTTATGACCCAGAAGGAGAAAGAACTCCTGGCTAATATATTGAGGATTACCTATCCCGATGCCAGTGGCAGTGGCCGACTGACCCCGGAAGAGTGGGTCACGTTAAAGAAGAGCCTGATTAATGCCCGGGATAACCTCAATGGCAACAGTCAGATTCAGACCGTTCAGCTGCAAAGGGCGATGCAGACGTATAATCAAAACTTTGAGGCCATGTCCAACGCCCAGCAAAAGATCTACTCCCTACTCAGGGATATTATTTCTAATGTGAAGTAATCCGGGTCAACCGGTAATGGCTGTGCAGCAGCGAATGCCGGTCAACTTGATTTAATCAAGACTGATCCCCAGTTGACTGACACCATCGTTGGCAGAAAGCAGCCGAAGCTCTTTGGTAAACTCTTTTGATGGTTTCTTTTGCTGACTGACCATGCCGATCAACTCACTGATAAACCGACGTTGAACCTCAAACAATTCATGCTCTTCAGTGTACTGTGCCAGCTCTGTCCCTTTAAGCTCTTGTGCTTCAGTGTATTTTATGAATTTACCAATGGTGCTGAGTGATACCGTTAATGCACTGGCCGTTTCGTCAACGGATGCTTTCATGGCACAGTTGATGGCACAGTTAAGACCAGCCGAAAAATCCAGCGCCGGTTCAACACCAAACATATCAAAATCTTCAGGAGCTGGCGTATTTTCATCCAGTCGTTCAAGCAGACGTTCGAAGTTTTTTGACGATTGAAGTCCGGCAGTATAGTCCCAGAGCATGTTCAGACAGTGCCTCACATCGGCAGCATGGCCAAATTCTGCCAGCTCTGAAAACAGTGCAAAGTTGGGCCAGGCTCTCTCAGTGACAGCAGTAGCGAGTGTCGCCAGTTGCCAGGGAGCGAGTAATTCAATTTGGCGGGAATATTGAGCGTACAGTGTGCGGATGTTCAATGATGATTACCATTAGGGTTGATGCCGCTGGCATTCTAGCATTTCTTATTAACAGCGACATCACTACTTTAAATTTACAGGGGCCAGGTAAACTGCAGGCGTACAGAGTTGAAATTGTAATTGGAATTCAACTCAACAGAACCACCATCCGGTAAGCAGCTGCCCGCAGTAATTCGATTGGTCCTGAGCTGAACTTCTCCACAATCACTGAAAGAATAACGGGTGTTCTGCCTGATAAAGTAAATACTTTCTTTAACGCTTTCTCCAAGACCGATGCTCTCCAGTCCGTAAAGAATGGCTGAGCTGGCAACCTGGTCCCGAACCTTATCCGGGTCGTCAATGGTTTTATAAATGAATGAGCCAATGTGTTCTTCATTGAACTCTATTGTCTGCTTGAAAATAAATTCTGTTTGTTCGTGGTCTGTTTGATAAGCCGGTGCCTGAAAATCATTCATGGATGACACCTGGTTTAAAAACGGGGCTCTATCATTTGATTCCATCAGCATGGGTTGATCAGCAGATGAATAGGATATAAAGCCCATTGCCATAGATAAGTAAATCGTTCGAAAAATGCTTTGGGCAATATTTTTTATTTTCATGGCTTTAATCCTTGAGTTGATTTATGTCTGTTTGTTCTTTTTCTCCAAGAGATATTTTTTGGTTTTTGACAGGAAGAGAATGTTTTTAGTTCTATTTAGATAATCAAAAACCAAATGCTTAAAACATATTGTTTTAAATGCATATCATCACATTAGACACCTAAAGAGTGAAAATAACTTGAACAAAGGTATCATATTCCTATTTGATCTATGGTTTTGAGTGTTTTAATTGTTTTAGAGAATAAAAATATCTTTTTATATTTCGAATATGGTTTCCAGAGAACATCCCCGGAAACCAATGGGCATCAGGCGCGGGACATGAATTTCCCGGTTTCTGTATTGACTTTGATGATTTCTCCGTTACTGAGATACTCTGGAACCTGAACTTCCAAGCCAGTGCTGACCCGGGCAGGTTTTGTTCTTGCCGCAGCCGAGGCCCCTTTTATGCCAGGGGCTGTATCAACGATTTCCAGGGCAACGGATGCTGGCAGGTCAATCGCCAGTAGCTGGCCATCAACCAGAAGGGCGGTCAGGCCTTCCATATTGTCAGCGATATAGAGAAGCTGGTCCTCAATAGTGCTGGCATTGACGAGATACTGGGAATAATCCTCAGAATCCATAAACGTACACTCATTGTCTTCACGATAGAGAAGCGTGACGGCTCTTCTCTGCAGGTCCACGTCAGTGAGAAGAATATCGCCGGTCAGTGTCTGCTCAAGTTTCTGGCCGCCGGGAACAGAATTGAAACGAACCTTATACAGGGTCTGGGCACCGCGGGCAGATGGGCTTTTCGCCTCAACCTGACGAACCTGATAATACTGGCCTTCAATGTCTACAATCTGGCCTTTTTTCAGTTCTCGAGCGTAAGGCATTGGATTCCTCGGAATAGCTGGTGTGCAGATAAATACGGTTGGAGTGATGATTGCTCTGGTCTGAACTGCTTTGACCTGGATAGTCTAGGAGGCTGTCCGAGAATAGCGCCCGTAGCGAGGATGGCAGAAAATTGAGGATAAAAATTTCGTTTTGTGAGGTGAATAGTGGGGCTATTTGCCGAACAAAACGGAATTTTTAGACCAATTTGCTGCCACCGCAGTAGGGCAGTCTATTCTCGGACAGCCTCCTAGTTCCAGCGTCAGGAGTCTCTGGCCGGACAGCCAGAGTAAAGCATCCATCGGGGCATTTTAAATTGATTATGCCTGCTGATAAAGAGAGCAGTGAGTGAAGTATTGCGCAATACTATGCCGGATTGAGGTTTAAAGATGAGTCTCATCAATGCAAATGTCGTGGGTTACTGGATTTACCAACAACCTTGCCCTTGTTATCGAGAATTTTAGCCCTGGAATCCACACGGTATATCTGCCTTAAATACTCTTCCTTAATGGCTTTCTCATCAACGAGAGGCTTGGTATACACTCCGGCGTATGCCAGGTATTCAAGCATGTACAGGGGGTTCGGCATGATAACCTCCGAGCCAGTTATAATAGCTTACCTTTCGCCATGACTCCGTTTGTTGATGCAGGGCATAAAAAGGGTGCCTTGTCATGAAAGTTTGTTGCAAGCCTATGCAAACCACTGCTGAAACGTGTTGTCTGCCAATTTCATGAAAAATATTGCATCCTGCTCGCTAACATAGAAAAATTTGACTTATATCAATGCTTGAAAAAGGCTGGGCCTATAAAAAAGATCATTAGAATAAATATCTAAGGGGGATGCTATATGACGACAGTGATTGACCGAATCATCAAAGACCATCAGCATATGGCACGCTTGCTGGACTACCTGGATTACGAGGTCTCTGGTTACCGGGAAGGCAGTGAGCACAATCCTCAGCTGAACATTATTATTGAAGCGCTGGATTATATGCATAACTATCCAGATGCATTTCACCATCCTCTTGAGTCCAGGTTGATGGCCCGGCTTCGTCCCCGGTTGGCCAGTAAAGAAGAACGGATTCAGTTTGATATGATTGAGAATCAACACCGGCAGATTACGGCAATGACCCAGAGGCTTGTGGAGGCTTTCAATACCGTTGCTTCTGACCAGGTTATCCCGATCAATCTGCTACTGGCTGAATACACGCTCTACAGTGAGTTGCAGCGGGAGCATATGGAACTGGAAAACCAGTATATGATTCCGGCGATGCAGTCTTTATTAAGTGTTGATGATCTGGTACTGGTTGATAATGATCTTAAACAGATGTCTGATCCACTTTTTGGTTCTCATTTATGGGAGGTATACCAAAATCTGTACCAGTATGTGACTGAGCGGGAAAACGAGGTTGAGCCGGTTATTTAATATTCAGCTCCACTCATAACTTTTACTCTCCAGCAAATTGCGTGTTAGGAATTTGCTGGGAGTCCTGTCCAGAGCGAAACTCAGTTTTCGGCTTGTCGCTTCGCCTTTATCTTCTTCAACCAGCCTGCAATGTAATAGCACTGATATTCATAAAGTGATAATTGTAAGTAGTTGGCCAGAAAATATGATTTCATTTGGTTAACTACTTATAGGGCCGGTTTTTATTTCGCTATCTATCAGCGTACAGTGTTGACATCTGAGTCATGAAAGAGAGGATGGAGCGTGGGTAAACCAATAACATGGATTGTTGCAGGCATTTTCTGGATGCAGGCTCATTTCGTTCTTGCTGATGCCATTGGCGAGATCGCGCCCGAGCCGGGTACAGGTAATACGGAACAGGAACTGGTCAGGGCCTCTGACTATATGGTGGCTACTGCAAACCCCTATGCAGCGAGAGCTGGTTATGAAATTCTCAAACAGGGCGGTTCTGCTATTGATGCTGTCATCACCACGCAGCTGGTACTGAATCTGGTGGAACCGCAATCTTCAGGTATTGGTGGGACGGGATTAGTCGTTTATTTTGATAATAAGGCCGGACAGTTATCCACCTGGGAAGGTCGTGAGACTGCGCCGGGGCAGGTAAAGCCGGATCACTTTCTTGATGAAACAGGAGAACCCCTGGCGTTTTATGATGCGGTTGTGGGAGGGCGATCGGTAGCAACCCCCGGTCTGCTCAAATTGATGTATGAAGTGCATCAAAAGCATGGAAAACTGGCTTGGAAAACCTTGTTCAAGCCAGCGATAAAACTGGCCCGGGAAGGGTTTATTGTGTCGCCAAGACTGGCCAGGCTGGTTGCCATGGATCAGACACGTCTGGGGCGTTATGAAACCACGAGAAACTACTTTTATCCTGAAGGACGTCCTGTGCAGGAAGGCGATCTGCTGAAAAACCTGCCATTTGCCAATACTCTGTCTCTTATTGCCAATCGTGGGATTGATCCGTTCTATCAGGGAGAGATTGGTCGCGATATCGTCACAACGGTGAACTCAGTAACCGATAATCCTGGCTTACTGACGATGAGTGACCTGAACCGTTATCAGGTTCAGGAACGTGACCCTGCCTGTATGGACTATCGGAGGTATCGGGTGTGCAGTATGGGACCACCGAGTTCGGCTGGGCTGACCATGGGGCAGATTCTCGGGATGCTGGATCACTACAACCTGCCTGAACTGGGCAAGGACAACCCCATTAGCTGGCAACTGATTGGCGATGCAACGCGTCTGGCTTTTGCCGACCGTGGAATGTATATGGCGGATCAGGACTTTGTTCATGTGCCGAAGGGTTTGCTGGATAAGTCCTATCTTCTTGAGCGAAGTCGGCTGCTGAAAACCGGAAAGCCGTTGCAAGGGGTTGCTCCGGGCTTGCCACCGGGCATAGACAAAATACGTCAGGCTTCCGGTGAAGCACTGGAACTCCCGGCAACGACGCATATCAGCATTGTTGATGGTGATGGCAATGCGGTGGCGATGACCTCCAGCGTAGAGAATGCTTTTGGTTCACGCCTGATGGTCCGTGGTTTTCTATTGAATAACTCCATGACGGATTTTTCCTTCCGTCCATTTATTGATGGCAAACCGGTAGCCAATCGCATAGCACCAGGGAAACGACCAATGTCTTCTATGACGCCCACTATCGTGTTACGTGATGGCAAGCCCTATATGGTTCTTGGCTCAGCGGGTGGCAGTCGTATAATTGTTCATGTTGTCAAAACAGTCATTGCTCATCTGGACTGGCAATTACCCGTGGATGAAGCCGTTAGTCTATCTCACCGAATCAATATGCAGGGCTCTTATGAACTTGAGTCCGGAACGGATGCGGAAAAGCTGGTAAAACCACTAAAAGCAATGGGGTATAAGGTATCGGTCCGTGATCTGAACAGCGGTCTGCATGCCATTGTGATAAAGAAGTCAGGCCTGGAAGGGGCTGCCGATCCACGACGGGAAGGTCACGTTATGGGGGACTGAATTCCCGTATTTCCCAGACGAACAAGGTCAAAGATTCCTGTGGTGGCAACCACTGTTTCCTGAAAAGCACTTTTTCGGAACTTCCCTGTTTCGAGCTTGATCTCCGTTCATCCTGAAGCGGAGTTGAAGGGTGACTGGTACAATCCACACTAAATCCAGACTAAATTATTCCACGCACTTTATCCCTTTTTGGGCGCACGCTGCGTTCTGAAGTATATTGCTCGCAGAATTGCCGCTGTTGGTGGCTATACCAACCTGAGTAACGGCGCCAATTCATCATCATCGCTTTCTTCAGCAATATCGGGCAGTGAGTTCACGGAGCCTTCGGGGGATCTGTTCACGGGATTGTCCCCTGTGCTCCCGGCCAATATGGGGCTATAGCCAGCCGCAGGTGATGCCCGGTTGCGATAGTAGCGGAAGATGCACAAGCCAACCACCAGCACCAAGAGTACACCGCCCAGGGCTATAGCGGCTAAAGCGGCTTGATTCAGGTTCACATCCCTTGAGCTGCTTTTACCCGAAGTGGTGGGGGGTGTTGTCGGGATTGTTGTTGGGATTGTGGTCGGCATTGCGGTCGGGAAGAACCCACACCGTTGAATTTGATTGTTTGCCAGTGCCGTAAAGTTATAAACATCGGGCCGATAATTCGGCGGCAGCAGACCAGGGTCAATACCTGCAACTGAATTATCCAGCCAGGGATGACAACCAAGGTTGGTATTGTTTTGCCAGTCTCCATTGACACGGACATTACAAATACCCGCTTCAGGACCACCCATGACACCAGCATCTCCATACTGACTGTCAACTTCGCAATTGATCGCTGTGGTGCAGGCAATATTGTCATAATAGGGAAATCCCCCCGCTCCGATGGCAGCATCTGCGCTCTTGCCGGAGCTTGTCACTGTACAGTTCAATGCGGTGGTGCCAACTATCTTCTCAGATTCAAATCCGCCACCAATCATGCCTGCCCCGATACCGGCGCTCCCGCCCGGGCCGGAGGTTGTCACAGTGCAGTTTGCGGCTGTGGTGTTAGCAACATTTGCCAAAGGAAATCTGCCTCCCCCTGCGCCGATGCCTGCATTGCCACGCAAACCGGAAGCGGCCACGGTACAGTTCACCGCGGTGGTGTTGGCAACCATGTCAAAAAAAACAGCGTTGCCCAGGCCAATACCTGCGTCGCCATAATCACCGGTGTTTTCGACTGAACAGTCCACCGCCGTGGTGTGAGCAATCGTGCCATGATTCAAAGCCGTACCCACGCCAATGCCTGCACTTCCATATCGAGCGGAGTTTTCAACTTTGCAGTTCACGGCCGTGGTGTTGGCAACGGTGCCATGACCATCACGACGCCCCACTGCTTTAAAACCTGCAATAAACCTCCCGGCACCAATGCCTGCGGCCCCTGAATATTCATAGTTGGCGGATGTGCAATTCACCGCAGTGGTGCCGACAACCGTGCCATTATAAAGAAACCCGGCACCAATCCCTGCTGATCCAGCGCATTCCCCACCAGCGGAGGCTGCCACTGTGCAGTTCACTGCGGTGGTGTTGAGCACCGTTCCCAGGACATTCCCCCCGGCAATCCCCGCACTGTCGCCAAGGGCTTCTACATGGGCATTTTTAACGCGGATATTACGGACCATGGCCTCGTCTTCAATGGTACAGGCCGCGACCGCGACCGGGCCATTGTCTCTTATAAAGACACCGTTAAAGCTCAGGCCATCGATCAGGCCTTCAGCTCCCAGGGTTTGCACCAGACAATGGCTGAGATTACCAATGGTGCCGTTTTCACCACGGAGGCTGCCGGTAAACGGATGAGTATCATTACCAATGGGCTGGTCCAACTGGCTACCATCAATATCCCCGGTTTGTCGGTAGGTACCATTGAGTGGATAGTCAGGGTCATGGCCGATCTTGCCCAGGGTTGCAGCATCCGGCACCGCTATCCACCGGTCACTGTTATCGTCAGCTGTGGCTGTCGCATTGGCAGCAGCGAGGCCGGACGGAGCACTTGGCACCACGGCCGGGTTCAGCAGCTGGCGAGTCCGGTGCGATGTGCTGGCCGGTTTACGCTGAAGGTCTTGCTGTCTGTTTTTTATTGAACTGTGGTCGTTTACCGGGTTTTCCTCCCGGGTATTGCCCTGTAACAACGGTATGGCGTCAGATTCTGAACACACACCCAGTCGTCCCCACCGTCCCTGTGGCTCGACAGACTGGCTTGTTGCTGGTTGTGAGGCGCTGGCAGTAACGCTGCCGGGCATGGTTGGTGGCTGTATCAAAATCACTCCCTCATGTTGGCATTAATTATTGTGCTGGTTTCCTACCGTTCATATTCCCGGGACCGCCACAGGCAGTCATGGGTCTTTGCAATTTGATTGTTCGGTCATCCAGCATAATGAAAATGCCACACGGGTGGGTAAGGCCTAGGCCTATTCGTGCCTGACTCGGGGATTCTCACGCAAAAGAGCAAACAATCCGTAGGGTAGAATAGCCCTGGATGCGTTACTTTGCCGTGAAAATTCCCGAGAAGCGCATAAAACGGGCCAGCCTGAAATGCGTGAGCCCGTATTGATACCCTTCAGTACTTCGAAAAGCTCAGGAAAAAGGCTCCTGTCGGTGTCTGAACCGATCCAGGGCATCCGGATTGGCCAATTTCGTTGAAGTAGGCGTTGTGGTACTTGTTGCCATGGACCAGACACGTCTGGGGCGTTATGAAAACACGAGAAACTACTTTTATCCTGAAGGACGTCCTGTGCATGGTGATGGCAATGCGGTGGCGATGGCCTCCAGCGTAGAGAATGCTTTTGATTCACGCCTGATGGTCCGTGGTTTTCTATTGAATAACTCCATGACGGATTTTTCCTTCCGTCCATTGATTGATGGCAAACCGGTAGCCAATCGCATAGCACCAGGGAAACGACCAATGTCTTCTATGACGCCCACTATCGTGTTACGTGATGGCAAGCCCTATATGGTTCTTGGCTCAGCGGGTGGCAGTCGTATAATTGTTCATGTTGTCAAAACAGTTATTGCTCATCTGGACTGGCAATTACCCGTGGATGAAGCCGTTAGTCTATCTCACCGAATCAATATGCAGGGCTCTTATGAACTTGAGTCCGGAACGGATGCGGAAAAGCTGGTAAAACCACTAAAAGCAATGGGGTATAAGGTATCGGTCCGTGATCTGAACAGCGGTCTGCATGCCATTGTTATAAAGAAGTCAGGCCTGGAAGGGGCTGCTGATCCACGACGGGAAGGTCACGTTATGGGGGACTGAATTCCCGTATTTCCCAGACGAACAAGGTCACAGATTCCTGTGGTGGCAACCACTGTTTCCTGAAAAGCACTTTTTCGGAACTTCCCTGTTTCGAGCTTGATCTCCGTTCATCCTGAAGCGGAGTCGAAGGTTGGCTGCTACAATCCAGACTAAATTATTCCACGCACTTTATCCCTTTTTGGGCGCACGCTGCGTTCTGAAGTATATTGCTCGCAGAATTGCCGCTGTTGGTGGCTATACCAACCTGAGTAACGGCGCCAATTCATCATCATCGCTTTCTTCGGCAATATCGGACAGTGAGTTCACGGAGCCTTCGGGGGATCTGTTCACGGGATTGTCCCCTGTACTCCCGGCCAATATGGGGCTATAACCAGCCGCAGATGATGCCCGGTTGCGACAGTAGCGGTAGATGCACAAAACCCCCACCAGTACAAAAAGCACACCGCCCAGGGCAATACCGGCTATAGCGGCTTGACTCAGGTCCAAAGCCCTTGAGCTGCTATTGCTGGAAGTGGTTGGGGTTGTTGTCGGGACGACAGGGAAGAACCCACACTGACGAACAGGATTGTTTGCCAGTGCCTCACCAGGCCGACAATCTGGCGTCAGCAGACCAGGGTCAATACCTGCACATAAATTATCCAGCCAGGGCTGACAACCAGGGACGGTATTGTTTTCCCAGTGTCCATTGACACGGACATTACAGATATCAGGGTCAGAACCACCCGTGATAGGAGACACTGCATATTCACTGTCGATTTCGCAATTTATCGCTGTGGTGCTGGCAACGATGGCTTTAGAATCTAATATTCCCGCTCCGATACCAGCACATGCGTCCTTTCCGGAGGATGCCACGGTACAGTTCAGTGCGGTGGTGTCAGCAATCTTTGTAGAATCAAGTCCAGTTAAAAGCGTGCCCGCCCCGATGCCGGCACCCCCGCGAGTGCCGGAGGTTGTCACATTGCAGTTTACCGCTGTGGTGTTGGCAACAGTTGCCAAACTAAAAACGCCTCCCCCCACGCCGATGCCTGCACTTCCATCCAGGCCGGAAGCTGTCACGTTACAGTTCACGGCTGTCGTGTCGGCAACCATACCAAAAAAAGCAGCTCTGCCTGCGCCAACACCTGCGTAGCCATAATCTCCGGAGTTTTCGACTGTGCAGTTCACCGCCGTGGTGTCAGCAAGCGTGCCAGTCCCAAAAGCCGTACCCGCGCCGATGCCTGCACTTCCATCCCTGAGGGTAGCTGTCACGTGACAGTTCACCGCAGTGGTATCGACAACATTACCATTACCACGAAGTAGCCCGGCACCAATACCTGCGTTCCCGTTCCCGGTCTCTTCGCCGCTAGCGGAAGTTGCCACGGAGCAGTTGACTGCGGTGGTGTTGAACACCGTTCCCCGGACATCCCCCCCGGCAATCCCCGCACTGTCACCCAGGGCTACTACCCTGGCATTGTTAACGCTGATATTACTGACCATGGCAGCGTCTGCAATGGTACAGGCCGCTACCGCGACCGGGCCTTTGTCTTTTATATTGGCACCGTTAAAGCTCAGGCCATCGATCCGGCCCGGACCACCGAGCGTTTGCACCAGACAATGGCTGAGATTACAAATGGTGCCGTTTTCGCCACGGAGGCTGCCGGTAAACGGATGAGTATCATTACCAATGGGCTGGCCCAACTGGCTACCATTAATATCCCCGGTCTGTCGGTAAGTACCATTGAGTGGATAGTCAGGGTCATGGCCGATCTTGCCCAGGGTTGCAGCATCCGGCACCGCTATCCACCGGCCACTGTTATCGTCAGCTGTGGCTGTCCCATTGGCAGCAGCAAGGCCGGACGGAGCACTTGGCACCACGGCCGGGTTCGGCAGCTGGCGAGTTCGGGGTGTTGTGCTGGCCGATTTACGATGTAGGTCTTGCGGTCTGTTTTTTATTGCACTGTAGTCGTTTACCGGGTTTGCCTCCCGGGTATTGTCCGGTAACAACGGTATGACGTCAGATTCTGAACACACACCCAGTCGTCCCCACCGTCCCTGTGGCTCGGCAGACTGGGTTGTTGCAGGTCGCGAGGCGCTGGCAGTAACGCTACCGGGCATGGCTGGTGGCTGTATCAAAATCACTACCTCATGATGGCGTTAATTATTGTGCTGGTTTCCTATCGCTCATATTCCCGGGACCGCCGCAGGCAGTCATGGGTCTTTGCAATTTGATTGTCCGGTCATCCAGCATAATGAAAAACCTTTTCAACCTGGCGATAAATCTCGGCAGTACCAATGCGGACACCTCCCGGATTTAATACGGCATCGGCCTGCCCATGGAATAGCAAGAAAAGAACGGGTTTTTCTCTTGTCCAAACCAAAGCAGCCAATCTGGATCAGGTTAAAGTGCACTGTCTTCTATCGTCCAAAGCGTCTGCAGCATCTAATGGATTTAAATCCCAGCTGTACTTGGCTCCGGCTCCGATAAGTGCTCGCTTGCATTGTGCATCACTGGCAAAATCCAGCGCCGTCTTGTCCCTGTAGTTTTTGACGTTAATATCTGCATTGGCATCAATAAGGGTCAAAATATATCTAATATTGTTTTTTCTGGTAGCCGCAAAGAGCGGAGTTTCACCGGAGCAGTCTCTGGCATTAATATTGGCCCCAGCCCTGATCAGAGTTTCGGCACATTCTACATTGTCAGTCCGGCTGCCCAGGTGGAGGGCTGTACGGCCCTGTTGATCTCTGGCATTGCAATCCGCCCCAGACTCAAGGAGTTTTCGCAGGTAGGTAACATCATCAAGTCCAGCGGCGATATGAAGTGCGCAGTCGCCAAACTGGTTTTTAACATCGACATTTGCCCCGGCGAGCATAACTGCATTCATGAGCTTTTTGTCTTGACAACTAACCGACCGGGTAAGAAGCGTGTGATAAGCAACGTCGAATCCTTTCAGTCTGCCATTAATGTCAGCACCTTCAGCAATCAGAGGTTGTATGCACTGGGTGCTGCCATGCCTAATGGCATTGAACAAAGCATCATTGAGATCAAGACGACCAACGAGTTTTCGTCCCTCCTCGAGCAAAACTTGCACACTCCCGGGTTGATTTTTGTCGGTGGCGTATGTCAGAGACTTATTTAAAATCTCAGTATGTCGTTTACTGTCGAGACCCTTAAAACTGTCACATGATTTCAGCAGAAATCGGATTGAATCAGTTTGGCCTTTTAGCGAGGCACAATGCAGAGCGCTAACAGCTGCGTTTGCCCCCTCTTTCAGCAAATACCGCATAGACTCTACCTGACCTTCTCTGGCAGCTTCACGCATTGCCTTATTAAGTTTTTCGGTAATGTAATCTCTGCTTATCCTGTTGACCCAGGTGCTTAATACCCACTCCATACACTCAATCCGGCCATTGGCAGCCGCTGCATAAAAGACATGGTTAGGCTTGGGGAGTGGCCCTTGCCCTTTTGATTTTTCCCACAATAATTGCAAGCACTCAACCTGACCGTGTTTAGCGGCCATCCGTCCCAGGTCGCTAACTCTGCTCTCCAGATTATCGCCATAAGTGGCTGCTCCGGGTTGTTCCCAGCCTATATTGTTGATATCAAGATCCAACACCTTTTCCAATGCTTCCAGATCCCCATAACGACAGGCATGTTCAGCGACAGGCTGAGAGTCACGAAGCAACGGCAGGACAGGTTGCTCCGAGCAGACAGTACAATGCAGTATACTCCGCCTAGCCCCAGCCCTGGCTTGATCAAGCAATGGTTTAAGAATGCAGTCAAGATGGAATTGGTGGGACTTGCTGCACGACGCGGTGACTACCGATCGCCCGCCAAATGAACTGGTTGTTGGGACGTTACAGAGAGCACAGGTGGAAAAATTACTCAAATTGTTGATCGAATTTGTGACGCTATTCATGATAAACGCCCTTTCAGTGAGCAAATGACTTTCACCACCTTCGGTGGCTATACCAACCTGAGTAATGGCACCAATTCATCATCATCGCTTTCTTCGGCAATATCGGGCAGTGAGTTCACGGAGCATTCGGGGGATCTGTTCACGGGATTGTCTCCTGTACTCCCGGACAATAGGGGGCTATAGCCAGCCGCAGGCGATGCCCGGTTGCGATAGTAGCGGTAGATGCACAAGCCAGCCACCAGCACCAAGAGTACACCGCCCAGGGCTATAGCGGCTAAAGCGGCTTGATTCAGGTTCACATCCCTTGAGCTGCTTTTACCCGATGTGGGTGGGGTTGTTGTTGGGATTGTTGTTGGGATTGTGGTCGGGAAGAACCCACACTGACGAATTTGATTGTTTGCCAGTGCCGTAAAATTATAAACATCGGGTCGATAATTCGGCGGCAGCAGACCAGGGTCAATACCTGCACATAAATTTTCCAGCCAGGGATGACAACCAGGGTCGGTATTGTTCTGCCACTGTCCATTGATTCGGACATTACAGATACCAGCTTCAGGACCACCCATGACACCAGCATCTCCATACTCACTGTCGACTTCGCAATTGATTGCTGTGGTGCAGGCAAGATTGCCATGAGTTAAAAATCTTCCCACCCCGATGCCAACATCTGCGCTCTTGCCGGAGGTTGTCACTGTACAGTTCAGTGCGGTGGTGCCAACAACCTTTCCAGATTCAAATCCGCCACCAACCATGCCCACTCCGATACCGGCGTTCCCGCCGGGGCCGGAGTGTGCCACAGTGCAGTTTGCGGCTGTGGTGTTAGCAACATTTGCCAGAGAAAAACTGCCTCCCCCTGCGCCGATGCCTGCATTGCCACGCAAACCGGAAGCGGCCACGGTACAGTTCACCGCTGTGGTGTTGGCAACCATGTCAAAAAAAACAGATTTGCCCAGGCCAATGCCTGCGTCGCCATCCTCACCGGTGTTTTCGACTGTACAGTCCACCGCCGTCGTGTGAGCAATCGTGCCATCATTAAAAGCCGTACCCACGCCAATGCCTGCACCGCCATATTGAGCGGAATTTTCAACTTTGCAGTTCACCGCCGTGGTGTTGGCAACCGTGCCATGACCATCACGACGCCCCCATGCTTTGACACCTGCCATAAACCTCCCTGCACCGATGCCTGCTGCCCCTGAATATTCAGAGCTGGCCGATGTGCAGTTCACCGCAGTGGTGCCGACAACCCTGCCATTATCACGGAGAAACCCGGCACCAATCCCTGCTGCTCCGGCGTCTTCCACGCCAGCGGAGGCTGCCACTGTGCAGTTCACGGCGGTGGTGTTGAGCACCGTTCCCCGGACATTCCCCCCGGCAATCCCCGCACTGTCGCCAAGGGCTTCTACATGGGCATTCTTAACGCGGATATTACTGACCAAGGCCGCGTCTGCAATGGTACAGGCCGCTACCGCAACCGGACCTTTGTCTCTTATAAAGACACCGTTAAACCTCAGACCATCGATCTTGCCATTAGCTCCCAGGGTTTGCACCAGACAATGGCTGAGATTACCAATGGTGCCGTTTTCGCCACGGAGGCTGCCGGTAAATGGGTGAGTATCATTACCAATGGGCTGGCCCAACTGGCTACCATCAATATCCCCGGTCTGTCGGTAAGTACCATTGAGTGGATAGTCAGGGTCATGGCCGATCTTGCCCAGGGTTGCAGCATCCGGCACCGCTATCCACCGGTCACTGTTATCGTCAGCTGTGGCTGTCCCATTGGCAGCAGCGAGGTTGGACGGAACACTTGGCACCACGGCCGGGTTCGGCAGCTGGCGAGTCCGGGGTGTGGTGCTGGCCGGTTTACGATGCTGCGGCGGTACGTCTTGCTGTCTGTTTTTTATTGCACTGTGGTCGTTTACCGGATCTGCCTCCCGGTTATTGTCCTGTAACAACGGTATGGCGTCAGATTCTGAACACACACCCAGCCGCCCCCACCGTCCCTGTGGCTCAACAGACTGGCTTGTTGCTGGTTGTGAGGCGCTGGCGGTAACGCTGCCGGGCATGGTTGGTGGATTTATCAAAATCACTCCCTCACGATGGCGTTAATTATTGTGCTGGTTTCCTACCGCTCAAATTCCCGGGACCGCCACAGGCAGTCATGGGATTTTGTAATTGGATTGTTCGGTCTTCCAGCATAATGAAAATGCCATACGGGTAGTGAAGGCCTGTTCGTGCCTGACTCGGGGATTCTCACGACAAAGAGCAAACAACCCGCAGGGTAGAATAGTCCTGAGTGCGTTACTTTGCTGTGAAAATTCCCGAGAAGCGCATGAAACGGGCCAGCCTGAAATGCGTGAGCCCTTCGGTACTTTGAAAAGCTCAGGAAAAAAGCTCCTGACGGTGTCTGAACTGATCTAGGGCATCCGGGTTGGCCAGGGCATCGGTATTTTTTACCGGCCGGTTATGAATAACTTCACGCACTGCCAGCTCGACGATTTTACCGCTGATGGTTCTTGGAATGTCGGTGACCTGCAGAACTTTGGCGGGAACGTGACGAGGCGTAGTGTTGCTGCGAATGGTCTGGATGATTTTCCGGATCAATTGATCATCAAGTGTCACGCCATCACGAAGCTGCACAAACAACACAATGCGTGTGTCGTCTTCCCATTCCTGTCCTACCGCAATGCTCTCAAGTACTTCTTCTACCTTTTCAACCTGGCGATAAATCTCGGCAGTACCAATGCGGACACCTCCCGGATTTAATACGGCATCGGCCCGGCCATGGATAATAACGCCGCCATGCCGGGTCAGCTCGCCGTAATCGCCATGAGCCCAGATCCCGGCAAACTCGTTGAAGTAGGCGTTGTGGTACTTGCTGCCATCGGGGTCATTCCAGAAGCCAACGGGCATGGACGGGAAACTGGACTGACAGACCAGCTCTCCCTTTGCTTCAGTTAGCGGAGACCCTGTGGTATCCACAAAGTGAACATCCATACCCAGCCCACGACATTGCAGTTCACCGCGATAGACCGGCAGTATCGGGCAGCCCAGGGCAAAGCAGGAGATGATGTCCGTGCCACCGGATATGGAAGAAAGCCGGACATCCGCTTTTACCTCCTGAAAGACATAGTCATAGCTTTCGTGCAGCAAGGGAGAGCCTGTCGATAGAATGGCTTTGAGATGTTGAAGGTTATGACTGCTAGCAGGTTTGACGCCGGCTTTTTGCAGGGCGGCAATGTATTTGGCGCTGGTACCAAAAATGGAAACCTTCTCCGCCTCTGCCATATCCATCAGGGTTGCAGGTTCGGGATAAAACGGTGAGCCATCGTACAAAACGACAGTGGCCCCAAGGGCCAGTGATGAAACCAGCCAGTTCCACATCATCCAGCCACAGGTGGTAAAGTAAAAAATCGTGTCCTGTGCTTTCAGATCGGTATGAAGACCCAGCTCTTTCAAATGCTGTAACAGCGTTCCACCATGACCATGAACAATACACTTGGGAATGCCAGTGGTACCTGAAGAGTACATAATGAACAGTGGATGATTAAACTCGACAGGGACGATACTCACCGATTCATTGGATGGCTGGCAGAAATCAGTCCAGAGCACCGCATTGTTGAGTTGCACAATATCCGGTTCCGGATTGGCAAAAGGCACAACGACCGTGGTTTCCAGCGATGGGATGTTTTGCTGAATCTGTGGTGTTTTTGCCATACAGTCGATGGTTTTACCGCCATAAAAGTAACCGTCAACCGTGAGCAGGAGCCGGGGCTCAATCTGTCCGAAACGGTCCAGAACGCCCTGAATACCAAAATCTGGCGAACAGGATGACCAGATTGCCCCGAGCGCTGTGGCGGCCAGCATCAGAATAATGGTTTCCGGGCAGTTGGGCATAAAGGCCGCAATACGATCCCCCTTTTTGATGCCGACTTCAATCAACCCCTGTTGAGCTGCGGCTACTGATTGATAGAGTTCCCGGTAGCTCAGGGTTCGGCGACGGCCATTCTCACCTTGGAATACCAGGGCTGTTTTATTATCTCTTTGTTGCAGCAGGTGTTCTGCATAGTTCAGTGTTGAGTCAGGAAACCATTGAGCGCCTGGCATACTGTCGTTTATTAAGGGCGCGGAGGGTTGGGTATGAAATTGTACGCGGTAGAATTCTGCCAGCCGTTGCCAGAAGGCCGGGCGCTCTTCAATGCTCCATTGGTATAGATCAGAATAATCCTCCAGTGGCAAACCTGTGACTTCTTTTACGCGGTTGATAAACGCCTGAAGATTGGATGATGTTATTGTGTTTTGATCCGGTATCCACAGTGCTGACATTGGCTTTCTCTTTTGGCTTCTTTTCTGGGGTCTTCTCTGGATTCGCGAGTTGTAATTCACTCGGAAGGATGAATCGACCGGCTCAATGCCAACCCGGCATTTGATCTTGAGGGTATGCCCAGCTGGTCACAAATGAATGTAGCCGCTTTGAGCAGTTCCTCCATATTTATCCCGGTTTTTATGCCCATACCGTGCAGCATATAGACCACATCCTCCGTCGCCAGATTGCCTGATGCTCCGGGGGCATAAGGACAACCTCCCAGACCGGCAACCGAGCTGTCAATTATCGAAAGCCCCTCTTCGAGCAGTGCTAAAACATTGGCCAGCGCCTGGCCATAGGTATTGTGAAAGTGTGCTGCCAGGGCTGAGACGGGAATATGCCGGGAAGTGTGCTCCAGCACTTTTTTGGCGTTGAGGGGCGTGCCAACGCCAATGGTGTCGCCCAGGGAAATTTCATAGCAGCCCATTTGCCAGAGTTGTTCGGCTACCCCGGCAACAGCGGAAGGGTGGACTTCGCCCTCATAGGGGCATCCCATCACACAGGAAACATAGCCTCTGACGTTTAAACCGTGATTTTTTGCCGCAGCCATAACCGGTTCAAAACGGTGCAGGCTTTCGGCAATGGAACAGTTGATATTTTTCTGACTGAACCCTTCTGAGGCTGAAGCAAATACCGCTACTTCATCAGCGCCAGCGGCCAGGGCTGCCTCAAAACCTTTGAGATTTGGGGTCAGGGCACCATAGGTGATCCCCGGTTGACGGTGAAGAAGCTCAAAAACGTTGTGGGAGTCTGCCATTTGCGGAACGGCTTTTGGAGACACAAAGCTGCCCGCTTCAATACGCTTCAGTCCTGTTCTGGCAAGACGGTTGATCAGCTCAGAGCGAATCCCGGCAGTGAGTATCTCCGGCTGATTCTGCAGCCCGTCTCTGGCACCCATCTCAACCAGCGTTACCCTGTCAGGCAGTTGCTGTGAATTGGCGGTATCACTGGACATCCCTTTACTCCGTGTTGTTGTTTTTATGGTTTTTCGATGAACGTCAGTAATGGTGAACCTGCCCCAACCTGGTCTCCGGCCTGATAAAGTATCCGCTCAACGGTTCCGGACTCTTTGGCAGTGATGCAGTGCTCCATCTTCATGGCTTCCAGCATCAGCAGCGGGGTTCCCTGCGCCACAGACTGGCCCTCATTGACCATCACGCAGGTGATGGAGCCACTCATCGGAGCAAGAGGTACATTATCCTGATGGTCTTCCTGTTCCATGGGATGGCCGGGGAGTGCAACTTCATAGCTGATTTTTGGAAGAATGACTTTCAATAATTCCCCGGGCTGGTGAACTATACGGCAAATGATTGGCTGTAATTTCTCTGCGTCTGTGGTGTCAAAACGGAGGCTCACGGATGCGCCGCAGGTTTCGTGGTTAACGTTGGCGGTTATCGTCAGTGATTTATCTCCGATACGGAGTAGATAACGGTTGGACTGTTTATCGATCCTGACCAGCCAGCGCTGTTCATCCAGATAAAGCTGAACCAGGGATTCTGTGCTGAAAGTGGAGCCAAATGAGGTTGGCAGTAACTCATCCGGTCTGGCGAGGTTGCCACATTCAAACTGATAAATAGCCGCAACCGCTAACAGCTGCTCTCTTTGCTCCGGGGATAAAGCGGGAAAAGGGTGATGATCAATAAAGTCAGTACTGAGTTTGGCATCAATAAATGCCGGCGTTGCCAGCAGATGCGCCAGGAAGTCCCGGTTATCGCAGATCCCTGCCTGATAATACTGGGCCAGCGCCGTCTGAAGCTGCGCTATTGCAGCTTGTCGGCTGGGGCCTCTGGCAATGATTTTTGCCATCATGGGGTCGTACCAGGCGGTGATGCTGTCACCGGCCTGAATACCGGTATCAATACGCAGGTTGCCATGGGTCTCTGGCCATTCCAGGGCCAGAATGCGTCCGGAGGTGGGTAGAAAATCCAGCCTTGGGTTTTCTGCATACAACCGGGCTTCAATGGCATGGCCATGGCCGTGTAATGATGTCTGATCCAATGGCAGAGGCTGGCCGGAGGCCACGGTTAACTGCCACTCAACCAGGTCCAGATCGGTGACCATTTCCGTTACCGGATGCTCTACCTGGAGGCGGGTATTCATCTCCATAAAGTAGAATTGATCACCATCAAGCAGAAACTCCACGGTACCCGCCCCTTGATAGCCGATGGCTTTTCCGGCGGCGACGGCGGCATTGCCCATGGCTTCGCGCAGTCCGGGAGTCAGGCCGGGGGCGGGGGCTTCTTCAATCACTTTTTGATGTCGGCGCTGCAAAGAGCAGTCCCGGTCAAAAAGGAACACACCATTTCCCTGTTGGTCAAAGAAAATCTGAACTTCTACATGCCGCGCTTTTGTGACAAAACGTTCAAGTAGCAGTTGGTCATTGCCGAAAGCTTTTTCTGCTTCACGCCTTGCCGACTCCAGCTGCTGCTCCAGGTGCTCTGAATGTTCAACAACACGCATCCCTTTACCGCCGCCACCAAAAGCAGCCTTGATCAGCAGGGGGTAACCAATGTGTCCAGCTTCAGCCATCAGCTGCTGGTTACTCTGGTGCTCGCCGTGGTAACCGGGAACCAGAGGGACTCCGGCCTCTGCCATGATTTTCTTGGCTTCACTTTTTGAGCCCATGGCATCAATGGCCGAAGCTGGAGGGCCTACGAAGATAATGCCTTTTTGCTGGCAGGCCAGGGCAAAGTCGGCATTTTCCGACAGGAAGCCATAACCGGGGTGAATGGCATCCGCCTTTTCCTGTTCTGCTATGGACAATATTTTCTCAATATCCAGGTAACTCTCAAGAGCAGGGCTTGGGCCAGCATAGACTGCTTTAGTGGCCATGGTCGTATGGAGAGCCCGATGGTCGGCATCGGAATAGAGGGCAATGGTTTCCATACCCATGGCATTGGCTGTTTTTATAATACGACAGGCGATTTCCCCACGGTTGGCAATCAGCAGGCGCTTAATCATGGTGTTGCTCCTCTGCTGATGGCTTTTCATTGGCTGATGGCTTTTTACTGGCTAATGGCTCTCCCCAGCCCGGAGCACGCTTTTCCAGAAAAGCGCTCAATCCCTCCTGACCTTCCGGTGAAATACGAATACTGGCAATCCGTTCGCAGGTCAGATTAATGAGGTCTTCATCAATCAGCCGATGATTGACGTCATCAATTAATCGTTTCGCTTCAGCCATGGCAACCGGGGCGTTTTGAATGATTTGGTCACAAAGTGCTTCGACTGTCGATGATAAATCCTGCTCTTTACACCGTTCATGAATCAGGTTCAGGCGCAGAGCCTGTTTGGCTGAGATGGTTTCTGCACTGAGAAAATAGCGTCGTGCCTGGCGTGTTCCCATGGCTCGAACAACATAGGGACTGATGATCGCAGGAATAAGCCCAAGCTTGACTTCGCTCAGGCAGAACTTTGCTGATCGACCGGCGATGGCGATATCGCAGACGGTGATCAGCCCCAGGGCACCACCAAATGCTGCACCCTGGACCACCGCTATAGTAGGGGCAGGGAACCGGTCCAGCCGTTGAATCAGGCTGGCCAGTTGTCGTGCATCCTGATGATTTTCTTCTTTGCTCAGTGCTTTCGACTGTTTCATCCAGTTGAGGTCAGCACCGGTACAGAAATGTTTACCGTTGGCTTTGAGTATCAGCAGGCGGGTGGGCGTCTGCTCAATCTGATCAAAAGCCTGGTGCATTTCAGCAATCAGCTCTTTATTCAGGGCGTTGCCGGTTTCAGGTCGGTTGAGACAGAGCGTAGCGATCTGACGGGTTTGGTCACTGATATCAAGGGTCAGGTTTTTATAGTTCATTGTGATGTGCACCTTACATCCTGAATATGCCAAAGCGGGTGTCTTCAATGGGGGCATTCATTGCCGCAGAAAGACCCAGTCCAAGGACGGTACGGGTATCCGCCGGATCAATCACCCCGTCATCCCAGAGTCGTGCACTGGCGTAGTAAGGGTTGCCCTGGTGATTGTAGTTCTCAAGAATGGGCTGACGAATGGCCCGGGCTTCCTTTTCACTTAATGCCTGACCCTGTTTTTCCATGGCATCACGTTTGACCTGGACCAGGACATTGGCGGCCTGTTCTGCGCCCATCACCGAAATACGGGCATTGGGCCAACTCCAGAGAAACCGGGGGTCGTAGGCTCTGCCACACATGCCATAATTGCCTGCACCAAAGCTGCCGCCGATTATCACCGTGAATTTGGGGACTCTGGCACAGGCAACGGCGTTGACCATTTTCGCGCCATGGCGGGCAATACCTCCGGACTCCGCCTGGGATCCCACCATATAACCGGTGGTATTCTGGAGAAATACCAGTGGCATTTTGCGCTGACAGCACAGTTCGATAAAGTGCGCACCTTTCTGGGCGGATTCGGAAAAGAGTATGCCGTTGTTGGCAACAATCCCCACCGGATGCCCATGGATTCGGGCAAAGCCACACACCAGCGTTTCCCCAAACAGCGCCTTGAACTCATCAAAATCGGAGCCATCAACAATACGGGCGATGACTTCCCTGACGTCATAGGGTTGTCTCAGGTCGGAAGGGACAACCCCATAGAGCTCTTCGATGTCATACAGTGGTTCAGTACCTGGCCGGAGATCGTAATAACTTTTCTTTACCCGATTCAGGCGGGACACCGATTGTCGAATCAGGCGGATGGCATGGGCATCATCATTGGCGTAATGGTCGGCCACGCCGGATTGACGACAATGAACGTCTGCACCGCCGAGTGCCTCAGCGCTAATCTCTTCACCGGTGGCGGCTTTCACCAGGGGAGGGCCAGCAAGGAAAATGGTGCCCTGACCGCGGACAATAATGCTTTCATCTGCCATGGCAGGAACATAAGCGCCGCCGGCCGTGCAGGAACCCATCACCGCAGCAATTTGTGGAATCCCCCTGGCCGACATATTGGCCTGATTAAAGAAAATCCGGCCAAAGTGTTCCCGGTCAGGAAACACTTCATCCTGTCTGGGCAGATTGGCACCACCGGAATCCACCAGGTAGATACAGGGCAGGTGATTCTGCTCGGCGATGGCCTGGGCTCTTAAATGCTTTTTAACAGTGAGTGGAAAGTAGCTGCCGCCTTTGACGGTGGCATCGTTAGCGACAATCATGCACTCACGGCCTGAAACCTGGCCAATACCGGCCACCACGCCGGCACAGGGTACTGCTTCGCTGTAGACCTTGTCGGCCGCAAAAAGTCCGACTTCCATAAATGGGGAGCCAGGGTCCAGCAACAGGGCGATTCTATCTCTGGGCAGCAGTTTGCCTTTGCTGATGTGTTTTTGGCGGGCCTTTTCAGGGCCTCCCTGTTTCAGGTGATCAGACTTCTGCTGCAGTTCATCAACCAGTGCCTGCATTTGACGACGGTTGTCATTAAATTCTGCGCTGTCTATGGCTATTGTTGTGGTAAGTGCCACCATGACAATCCCCCTCCGTTTAATGTCCGGTTTCCTGAAACAGCTCCCGGCCGATCAGCATACGACGGATTTCCGATGTGCCGGCACCGATCTCGTACAGTTTGGCATCCCTTAACAGGCGTCCGGTGGGGTAGTCATTGATATAGCCATTGCCACCGAGTATCTGGATGGCATCCAGTGCCAGTGCTGTTGCTGTTTCGGCACAGTAGAGAATAACGCCAGCCGCATCCTTGCGGGTTGTTTCGCCACGGTCACAGGCACCAGCGACAGCATAGAGGTAAGCTTTGCAGGCATTCATCCGGGTGTACATATCGGCAACCTTGCCCTGAATCAGCTGAAACTCACCGATGGACTGGCCAAACTGTTTACGGTCATGAATGTAAGGCAGAACCACATCCAGGCAGGCCTGCATGATGCCGGTGGGGCCTCCTGAAAGCACCACCCGCTCGTAGTCCAGTCCGCTCATCAGCACTTCAACACCGCCATTGAGGTTGCCCAGCACGTTTCGGGCAGGCACTTCACAGTCCTCAAACACCAGTTCGCAGGTGTTTGAACCCCGCATGCCCAGTTTGTCCAGTTTCTGGGCCCTGGAGAATCCGGGGAAGTCCCTTTCAACAATAAAGGCGGTAATGCCACGGGATCTTTTTTCCGGTTCCGTTTTGGCATAGATCACGCAGGTGGAGGCATCAGGGCCATTAGTGATCCACATTTTGTTACCGTTCAGGATAAAGCGGTCGCCTTTCTTTTCGGCCCTGAGCTTCATACTGACGACATCGGAACCGGCTTCCGGTTCACTCATGGCCAGTGCGCCAATGGCCTGGCCACTGATCAAGTCAGGCAGATATTGTTCTTTTTGCGCATCGTTACCCATCCGGAAAATCTGGTTGACACAGAGGTTGGAGTGGGCACCATAGCTAAGCCCTACGGCAGCAGAAGCCCTGCTGATCTCTTCCATGGCGATAACATGGGCAAGATACCCCATGGCTGAGCCGCCATACGGTTCAGATACGGTGATACCCAGCAAGCCCATATCCCCCATTTTCTGCCAGAGATCCATGGGGAACTGGTTGGTCTGGTCGATCTCCATGGCCCTTGGCGCAATCTCTTTTGCCGCAAACTGTCTGACCTGCTCCCTGAGCATGTCGTTGGTTTCTCCAAGGTTGAAATTCAGCTCTGCGTATTGGCTCATTTGGGCTTCCTCACTTTTTATTGTTATTGCTGTGGGAGTTTTATCTAACGGTTTACTGTTCGCTTTCCTTCAGGGCTTTAACACAGCGCTTTCTGGCTTCGATAAGTTCATCCTGCATTATGTGAATGTCCTGCAGCTGTTGCTCAAGGCGCATACTGGACGTATCAATGGCATCCAGCATTGCCAGGAGCTGCTTTTTATTTCGGGACGTCGGGTCATACAGCGCAATCAAATCTCTGGATTCAGCCAGGCTTAAGCCAAGACGCTTGCCCCGGACAATAAGCTTAAGATGAACGCGGTCCTTCTTGCTATATACGCGCTGCAGACCATTACGCTTTGGGCTGAGTAGCCCCTGATCTTCATAAAAGCGTATCGCCCTGGGAGTGAGGTCAAACTCCCTGGCGAGTTCTGAAATAGTGAACGTGCTCTCGGACATGGTTCTGTGCTCGTTATTGGCAGCGTGTTGAAGACGCTTCTTTCTAATCACGACTTGAGTATAGCTTCCCCTTACGTAAACGTAAATCTGTCTGCCGAACCCACTGACTTTTCCGGTTTGGTAGCTGTTTTTTAGCTTCGATTGCTTACCACTCTGGGTGAGGAGAGTTTCATCAGGAATGTTAATGTTCCTTCAGTCAGGGGGGCTGAAGGCGGGGGAAGAGAGGGAAGTGATGATAATTCTGCTTTTTTTGCATTCGCTGCCAGCTCTCCTTTTTCCCTCGCTACTTTTTCACTAAAGCCTTTTTTTAAGGCTGCTCTATAGGCGTTTGATCTTGCATTACATATGGCTTTTATTTTCATACCTTTAGCAGTTTGGGTGTATCTGGCTACTCTTCTGGAATTATTGACTCTGCCTTTTTGGGATTTGGCGTATCTGGCCCTGCTAGCCCTGCGTTTATCGGATGTGGCATATTTGGCTTTACTTTTTGCCTGCTTTGGCATATCTCTTGCCAAAGTGCAGTCATCTTTGGGCGAAACAAGCAGAGGTTCACCAGAACCGGATGGTTCAGTTAATTTCAACCAGCCAGTTTCTTTACACGCTTGCTGTTGTGTAGCTGTATTCAATGGACCAATTACAGCCACTGGACGCGATGATGACTGAGCAAAACTGACTGATGCATTTTGTGAGGGTGATTGCTGAGCTATTCGTTGAGAGCTTCTTGGGGTTAAATCCGTTTTTGTAAAATCATCAGCGGCTTTCCTGGTTACATCACAAGGTGCAATGGCATCAAGAGCTGCCTGTACATAGATTCCAGGAAACGGTGGTTTGTTTTCAGTGGGTGGTGAATAAGAAATAGAAAAATCGTTAAGGGAACGTGTAGTAGGAGTCGGCATGTTCTGGTTGGTTATGTGCTTATTTATATATCTGACATGGGGTGAATTGACTATCTGTACATAACAGCCAGCCATACCTTGATGTGTGCTGATAGCATAAGGGTTTGCTAAAGGTGTTCCTGACCAATCCTGAAAACACGGATAAACAAAACCGAAATTTGGGCCAGCGTTGGAAGTGTTCATTGAATTCTAGAAATATTGAATTTCTGCTTGAGACTGTCCCTTCTTTAAAAAGTTCCTGCTTACAGCCCAATCAATCACAAAAGACGTGTGGATGGCAGATAAAAAAGTAGAGGTTAGACGACAGAAAAAAACCACCCGGTGATATCAGGCAGGAGAAGGGATTGGCATTGCTGGCTCGGAATAAGTAGTTAGAAACTACTTCCGGTCAAGTTTGAAAACATGCTCTGTAATTACCTGCAAACCCTGGGCCTGTTTTCGAGGTGAAGGTTTGGTGTCCCGTGTCTCAATCAGATCGATCTCGAAGTGGTCACCGTAGAGTGCTTTTACCCGATTGGGTGGGATACTGAATGGTGGCGCTGCTGCGGCAGTATCATCATATTCGACCGTGATCAGCAGGATTTGCTCAATATCCGGTGCGATACGCAGGAGTTGTTCTATATAAGCTTCCTGCTTGCCGGGAGGGAGTGCAACCAGGGCTGCCCGGTCATAAACAAATCTGGCCGGAATACTCTCTGCTGTCAGGGTAAAAAAATCCCCCCGGACCAGGGCTAATCGTTCGCTGGACCAGTACTCATGTTCACCTGCTGCCTGCCTTGTGTAATTGAGGTTTTGCTCGGAAAAAAAGGCTTCTACAGCCACCACGCTCAACTCGGAGCCAATAACAAAGTGTCCCTGTTTATGGAGCTCAACCATATCAAGGCTCTTGCCACACAACGGAACGAACACCATATCCTTTGGTACTGCACGTATTTTGGGCCAGTGTTTAACCAGCATAGGGTTGGCCTGATCAAGATGGAAGCCAATGTTATTGTTCTCCCAATGAGACTGCCAGTTAATCTCGTCCATTGCTATTGATATCCCGTTACCATGGTCGGACACTGAATTGGATGCTTTGCAATTATTAACCATACCGGCTGCCAGTAGGAAGATAAATAGCTGAGTGTAGTTCATGATCAGCCTTACTCTCTGAAGTGGTGCATACAAGGTAGCAGAATGCTACTGGTTGTGATTGAAGGGACGCATTGAGCAGGAAAATCCACGATGGGAAATTCCCTGGCAAAAAAACTGAAATCCAGGGGCAGGGTTGTTACGCTGTTCGATACCGGCCGCCGCCCCCATTAATAAGTAGTTAACCATATGAAATCATATATTTCTGACTCCTTGTTCAGGCACTCTGCTTCGTTACAACTCCGGTCACATAGCTACGGCTATGCTCCCTCCGTTGTGCCTCGCATAGCACCTGCCCAAGTAGCCAGAAATATATGATTCCATATGGCCAGCTACTTACCTGGCCTGTGAATAGGGTGTGCAACAGCCCGTTTTGAGCAGGTGACTCAATTATTGATCACTTGTTGACAAAACTTATCCAATAAATCGGGATTTAAAACAATTTTTAATTTTTCACGTGTATCAGTAAGGCTGACTGTTGGGAGTGGGTTAAGCCAATCGTGTAACAAGGCGGAATTGGATTTACTCATATTTGTTACAAATGTTTTCAGATCATCATCTGCTAAATTATCAATCAAAATTTTCCAGTCAGGTGCAATAATGAGGTCAGGGCTATCTAAATCGAAACTCTGTCTACTGACATTGAAAAAATATTGGAACTGGAATGAATCACCGCTTTTCAGAATTCCAAAGGCAATCCGCGTATCTTGCCAGTCAGAAGTATCCGAATCACCATTATAAAATGAGTAAACTGTTTCTACTTCTGGCTCAGTGTCTGGCTTCAGTAAATGCTCCTTCAAATCTAAATCTGATGTTATCGGGACGCCCTTAATAACAATATCTTTTAAATCTACGTATTCATTGCAGCTTATATTGTCCTCGTCCTTTGCCTCTTGGGGTTTCAGTAATAACATCAGTGAATTTTTATATTTTATCAATTCGGAAAATTCTGTAAGAGTATGGTTTTTTTTCAATAAGTCGGTAATTTCATTAATAAACTCAACGGGGAATTTTCCATTTTTTTCAACAACTTTGCCAGTGTTTGCAATCAATGCAGGGGTAGCCTTCAGGTGGCTGACGGCTTCATCAGATGAAAAAGTATCAACGTTTTCAAATCTGAAGGTGTAATTATCCTGATCAGCTTCAGTTGAAACTCCACCTACTTGAGACAAATGAGTGTCAGCCGGGGTTGGGGATATATCTACACAAAAGGGGCCAAAATCGACTTGCCCGCTTTCAGTATCTTGAGAGTGTGCACTGAAACCATTGCCAGAATCAGGGCGGAGGTTTATTTTATCGAAATTCATCACAATTATCCTGAGAATTTATTATCAATATGAAAATATGTTGTTGATTTAGTTTCATTTGGTTAACTACTTATCACTTAAATTGACAAGATGTCGGGTAGGAAAGTTCAAATTCTGGGTCTAATAAATGTTAGACATAAGATAAAGAGTAATTTTTTGGCAGGCAGGAGAAGGAAAAGCTTTTCTTGCAGAAGTGGTAGAGGGTAACCAGCTTTATCGGGATATTCTTTTTTCCCGGTTGGAGCCCCGATGCATGGATGGAGTTTTCAGATGACGGCTCTTTTCAGGAGAAAGTTCTTACTGAAATAACAGCACAATTTACTGAAAAAACCGGCTTATGCTGCCGGTTGGAAAATAATGGTTTCCTGTAGCCTGGTTTCAAAGTCATCCCAGTCCATAGGTGCGCTGCTGATGATTTCCAGGCGGCTATCTGACGTTTCTTCAATCTCTATCACACTGACAATGCCATCCTGCATATTAAAACCTTTCACCCCCTGGTCTGTTTTTGCCACCGCTTTTAGACGCTGGGCAGTTTGTGCATGAATCAGTGAAAACAGCCGGTCAAATGAAAACGAAGTGCTTTCAGAAAACAGCCAGCCACAGCTGAAATGATGCTGGCCTGTGTTTTCCTTGCGGAGAAAAAGCTGGCCTTCAGGTAGCTTGAGAACCATGGCTTCCGTGGTCTGGAGCTGATCAGGACTTTTCTGATGTGCATGGTGGGCTTTGGGGTTAACCGCCACACGATCACGGTGAGGAAGATCCAGCCACTCTACGGAAAGTGCCCCCTGCTTTACCCAGGCCGTTTCAGGTTTTGGCAACGGTAGCTGGTCTGCAAACTGCTCAAAACGCCTACGGTCAGTTTCGCAGGATAAGTCAGTTTTGTTGGCTACCAGAACATCGGCCAGATGAATCTGATCCCGAAAATTGTCATTCTCAAGGTATCGGGTATCTTCAAGGTTGCGCGGATCCACAAGGCAGATACTGGCTTCCAGGCTCAGAATCTCACGGTAATACTCTCCTTGCAGTGTGTTAATAATTTCCTGGGGATGGCCCAACCCGGTGGGCTCAATCAGCAGCCGGTCCGGTTTGCTGCGGGCGATCAGCATATTAAGGCCAATCTGCATGGGGAGCCCGGCCACGCAGCACATACAGCCACCGGGCACTTCTCGCACGAATACATCATTACGTGCCGAAGAGCCCTGTAACAGGGCACCATCAATACCGACTTCGCCAAACTCATTGACCAGCACAGCCCAGGTTTCGTTTTCGGGCTTCTGCCTGAGTAAGTGCAGAATGGCGGTGGTTTTACCGGAGCCCAGGAAACCGGTGATCAAATTGGCAGGAATTTTTTTCTGCATTGTATTAACAGCCTTGCAATTTTCTGGAACTGGAACTTGAAATAGTATCGTGAATTATAAATGTAAGTGAATAAATTGGTGGTGATGTCTGCACGTTGGCTTTTTGCACTTATTGTATTACTCCAGCCTTTCATTTTTACAGGAAGTGCTATCTTGGTTGCTCAGAAGCTTATTGATCAGCCTGGCGTTTCTGATCATGGGTTCCTGAAAACCAAAACAGGGCTTCTAACAATGATTAACACCGGTGTGAAATCTGGAAGTTGTTGTCTAAGGCATCGCTCACCATGCTTGAATGGTGAGTGGAAGGACACTGGAGGGGCTTTCGGACGGACAATAAGATTAAAGACAGATGCAGAAGCACATATTGCTAAAGAGAAAGAGATCGAGGTGCAAAGTGATATAGAAACAGAGCTTTTTTCAAAGAAAATCATCTATAGAACCTTTGACAGACTAAATGGACAAAGAATAAAACCCGCTTTTCGAGACAAACTGGATGAATTTAAAAAAGATCTTCATGTTTTTGATGATAATCTGGCCGATCTTGTGGGGAGTAAGCTCCGGCCCTTCCGAATTACGATGATACCAAGCGAAGATAATGGTAAAAAATACAAAGAGGCGATGAAGGCTGCTGTTGATGCTGTTATTGCTGATATTCGAGGCACCTATGAAGAGTGGGTCGTTGAAGGCCTCGAAACGATATCCTCCGATATTGATGAGTTAGATTCTTATTTCTTTTCACTCATGCTGCAACGAATAGATGAGGGGTGGCAGAACCTGCCAGATGAGGATAGTTTTTTTGTCAATCCTGAGCTGATTGCCAAGTATCCGGAAAAATATCAGATACAGCGTATGGGAATGCAAGTAAGCCAATGGTTGTTTGGCGTAGGGATCGTTGCTGCAAGCTCATACACCCCTGGGGCTAGAGGGGTTATGCAGATGGATAAAGGAGATACCAGCAGCCTTTTTGGTTGGCTGATAAGTACAGCAATGAACCGGTACAATATCAGTCAGGATGAAGCTATTGCAAGAATTCTATCTCAGCCGGAATTCGTCACGTCGTTAAATGATGGTCATGAGCCTAAATTCGACGGATCGATTCTGGGAAATTTTGAAGGAGGTGGAAAAGTCCTTTATATGTCAGCAATAGCATTAGCAAATCGGTTTCATCTTAGTGAATATGCGGGTATGGCAACGGCCATGTTTTTAGCAAGAGTTAAAAGAGCTGTTTGCTCCCTGCCTGAATGTTTTTCTCAGGTTTTTTATCGTCATGTTGGTCGATAAAATAATTCGTCAGTTTATTCAAGGTTCGAGACCTGAAACCGGGACGTTCACATCGCATACAATTCATTAATAAAGTTTTTTGTGAACAAACCTGCCGCAATGCATTGGCGAATAAATGGTGTCAGTGGTTTTAAAGATTGGCTAAATAGCTGTGAAAGTTCCAGAAAATTCTGGCTCTCCCGAACTGGGGCAAGACCAAATTGTTCCCTTAGATAAGGTAGACTTTGACAGGCTGTAAATGTGTCATCGAAGCTTATTTGAGCGTGAAGTGCACATATAACTTTATTTACATTCTCCTGTGATTTTGGGTAGTAGCAGTCTTTCCCCGACCAGGAGGGTTCATAATGTTTCTCTTGCCATTGGTCCCATAGCCAGTCATCGGGTTTATTAGGGTTTCTTGCAGCGGTACTGACCTGCAGACGGTTCGGTTCAGGCAGTTGAAAACGTTTTATAAGATGATCAATCAGTGGACTGACAATCTGGTCTGCTTGACATTTATTCTGCTCAGCGGCTTGTAAAACAAGAGTAACAACATTCTGTTTAACGGTTGTTAATGACTTATTAAATGTCGCACTTTCCTCTGCCATTCCTGCCATGGCAGCATGGCCAGTGGGAGGGTCAGTCGATTGCATGGTATAAACAGTTTTATTATCTCCTATTGGATCAAGCATAAAAAAACCTTTTTGTTGAGACGTAGATAAGTAGCTAACCATATGAAATCATATATTTCTGACTCCTTGTTCAGGCACTCTGCTTCGTTACAACTCCGGTCACATAGCTACGGCTATGCTCCCTCCGTTGTGCCTCACATAGCACCTGCCCAAGTAGCCAGAAATATATGATTCCATATGGCCAGCTACTTATTGCTGTTCATGGGGGCTGAATAACTTAATCACTCTGCACAGACAAAGAACTTATGCTGTCAACGTTTAGTCTGTTTAATCCGCCAATAGTTCCCTTCGTAACCAAATGAAATATACGACTGCAGTGATGCATCCACTCTGTTGCGACGGCAACATCTTCAATTGCGGAGGCGTTTTTTTTTATTTACAGAACGATCTTTTCTTTATCCTGTCTACATGATTGTTAATCCAGTTAGCTTTCTTATTTTCAGATGAGCAGCTTTTTATACTCCAGGCTGTTTTGTACGGGACCGAACTGTGCAGAGACTGAGTTATAACCAACTCGTGGACAGGGCGCTTATCGACCGGGGCGATACAGTAAGCGCGACTGCCGAAGCGCATTTTTTTGCGGGCAGGAAAGTCAGCGTTGATCATGATGTCGTTCGGTCAATGTGCCTGGCAAACCAACACTGGTCGTTTAATGATCAGGCCAAAACACTGCTGGACGTTGCTGTTAACAGCAACTTCTCTCCAGCACTTGATGATAAAACCGGAATAAGAAGGTTTAACCTGTGGTTCTGGGGTGATTGTTGTCCGTTAGAAGATATAAAACCACCCTACATCTGTACCTGCAGGAAAGTGCATCAACTCTATCCAAGGCAGAAGGTGGGCGGTACCCTGATTGAAAACGAGCGCAGGGTTGTTAAAGTCGGCCCGACGGATACGCCCGCCAGCCTCAACCCCGGGGCGCTGCTGGCACTGGGCGCATGCCACCTGATTGAGTCAGAAAGGTTGCTGAAAATGCATGAGCAGCACCTGGAAAAGGCACCGGCTGATACCTCATCATCACTGCTGGAAAAGGCCAGCAGCAAACGCAAGAAGGCTTATAGGCATTGGGCGGCTGCCAGCATACTGGATGCCGGGCAAACCCGGAACCAGTTAAGATCCTGGTTGATACAGTACGCTTTAAACAACGGCGCAATCAGCCAGGCCAGTGATGTAGAGAAAATAAAACAGTTTCGCTCTGGTCAGCAGGAACGGCTGTCGGATCAATGGTTCAAACTACTCATCGACAGTGGTCTGTATCCCAACACCGAACCTTTGGCATCTCCCTTTGCCATAGCGCAACGGCTGGCTGACATAGCCCGTCAATCCACAGTAATCAATAATCTTTACCCTTACTCAGCCTGTGATTCGCCGGTTTTGCTGTTTTCCAGATATGAATTTCTGCTTTGGCACCTGCGTGATAAACCCGGTTATCTTCCTGAGCCAGACGATGAACACGGACTGCTATACAAGGCATTACATACTGCTATTGCTTATGACTACGCCCGCACGACTCATCAGTTAACAGCAATAAACCTGGGTGTGTCAGACGATGCATTTGCCGACCAGCAAAGCTCTACCCCAGCCAGTAAAGCCGCCAGTATCGTTACCCAGAGAGCCGATGTTGCATGGTTTAAGGATGTGGAAATGACCACTCAAACCGCTCAGGCAGTGTTTGTCAGAAACGAAAAAGAGGGCCAGGCTGCTTCCTCTGCTACCTGGGTTAAGGGCGAGACACCGTTTCCAAAACCGTTTCCGGAACCTGAGGACCTGGTGACGGCATTCGCTTATATTTTCAACGTCATGACCTACCCCAAACCTAATGACAAAACCCGCATTTACAACATGCCCCGGCATCGCCAGAAAGTGATGGAGGCTTTTCAACTGCTGAAACAGGCCGTGGGCAGCGAACCGCCCTTACCGGATAGTCTCCATGGTTACGCCTGTTTTCTAATGGGCTGGCTCCATGAGCAGCAATTAATTAACCATCCATCACCGGAGAAGGCGGCGACATGGTATGAACAAGCCGCCAGCCGGGGAAAATTCATTCCATTAAATCTTCGGGCCGGTGACCTGTTTGCAGAAATCGGCGACTACTGCAATGCCTGTCGATGTTATGAGCAGATGGATCAGCAACTGCAAACGCTGGTGGATCCCCCCGACGAGGACCCGGCAACGGAGGACTGCGGTTATCTCAGCCCGTCATTTCAGGATTATTTGCGGTCAAAAATTGAATATGTCCGAATCAAGGCAAAAGATACGCGCTACCTGCGTCGCCTGACACCAGAGGATATTCAGCAATACATCAACGGAGAGAAAGATAACCGTCACGGAACACGTCAGCGGAAAAATTCCCCGACCGAGCACCAGGGGCGTGAACCTGCCAGCAATCAACCGCAGTGCCCGGCAAGGCACCTTCAGCCAGCGGATGGCAGTGCGCTGTTTCAGGATAAGGGCGTGGATAATGATACCTGCAATGCCGACTGCAACATCGCTGCACCTGCAGCCGATCAAGCCCCGGGCAGCCCCGGTGCCCCAACGAAGCAACCACTGGTTCAGCAGGACAGGGCCCAACCACCGCTCCTGAAAGACGCTGACCCTGTTGCCAATAAAGAGCGCAGGGCAGACCTGCCCGGTTTTGTCAGGAATCGACTGACAAGTCAATGGGATCGTTCGGTACACAGCCTGTTACAGCAGTTTTTCAACCGGAAAAAACAATTGATTCACACCCATGAAGAGCAGATCGCCTGGCTCAGCCCAAAGCTGGACAAAATCCGCAGAAAGCACGGCAGCGAAGTCTTGATGGAACACCTGGCATGGGAACATATTAATGCAGCAGAGCAGCCATTGTTTGAGGATGTTGGGCATGGGCAAAAAAATGCTTGCAACTCGTGCGCTGCGCATCTGAACCAGGCTCGCGATCTGCTGTTGCAGAGCATCATCCGAAAAACAGGTATTCAATACCAGCAGCTACCGGATCCGGAAAACTTTGAGGTGGATGTATTGAGCATTGCTGAACGGGTCACCCCGAGCCTGACCCCCATTGAAATCACCGAATGGCTATTCGGTATTGTCTGTCAGGCCAGAAGTCTCGGGCATGTTTTCAGTACGTTCAAGCTGCTGTACCCCGGAAGTGAGCATATCGCCTCCCTCAACCGTGGCTGGTTCTCATTAAAGCGCCTCTACCGGACACCCTGAGGCTCCGGGTTATATTGATGGTGAAAGCGACCTGAACTTAACCGTTATCAGATAGTCAGAAGAGCAGTCAGCTATCCACTCTGTCCAGGCCCTCACACCCATGCAACCGATCCCCCGCCAGCGTCCAACATCTTCGTCCAACACGCATACCGCTGCCCGAGAAGCTGTCCGTAGCAGTTACATGAGCAGAAGCGTCTCGACGGTACCGGCCAGCCCAGTGGTATACCCGGGTAACAAGACCCGGGGATGCACCCTGTCTGATTACCGGATCTGCCAGTTCACTCAAGGTGCCATTCAGCTCGGCAATAGCCTGATACGCAATCTGGCAGGTTTTGCCTTTCAGCAAATAATGGATTCACCGGAGATTGGTCTCGTCTGTCCGGGGTTAAAAGAGAGCCTGGTGGTGCTGTCTGCATTACCTGCGCTGGTCACGGCTAATCAGGGATGTCTCGATAGAGAAGTGCCGTGCAGCAACGATGAATGCATCCAGAAAAATCGGGTGTGTGACGGCACATTCGATTGCTTTGATAAGTCAGACGAAGGGGCACATTGCTCCGAAAGGCTGAGCCAATGCTATGAGAATATTCAGGATAACTTTATTTGCAACAATGCCATACAGTGTATTCCTATCAATTTGACCTGTGACTCACTGTACGATTGCGCGGATGCTTCTGATGAAGCCGTGGCTTTGTGTGACTCTGTACCCCCGCACCCCGTGCGGCCAATGCCCTTTTTTTTCGCGATGTTTGGAGGGCTGTGCTGTGCTTTGTTAGTGAGCAAATACTGTAGAGCTGTTTATCTGAGCGTTAAGGCTTTGCGGACCACCAATCCTGAAGCTTCAACCTGTCGTCTTTTACAAATGGCCTCAGTAAAGCCGTTTTATTACCGATTTCCTCACCAGCCTGTTACGATTGATACACGCCAGGATGATATTACGCCACCAGCCCCAGAGCGCCCTGCACAACGGCCGGAAGCACAGCGGGCGGTCCACCCGCAGGCAATGCATTTGCCCACCTCCAACCAGCAGGCAACTGAATTGCTTACCTACCAGCAGGCAATTGAGCTGCCTACCTACCAGCAGGCAATTGAGTCATCTACCTACCAGCAGGGAGCTGAGCTACCTACCTACCAGCAGGCAATTGAGTTATCTACCTGCCAGCAGGCAACTGAGTTACCTACCTACCGGCAGGCAACCCGGAGGCTCCCAACTTATGCAGAGGCCATTGCCGAGACTTTGGTTTGAACGACGGGAAAACCATGCCATACCAATGTGGGCAGGCTTGGGAAAGGCAGTAAACCGTAGCGTATGGAATGCAATATATTTCTCTGACGTTTTTGCAACTTTAAACCAGTGACATGAACTCCAGTTGATTTCAGCCGATGAGGAAATACAGGAATCAAAAGTTGATCAAAAATCACAGGATATAAACATGCCACCAGGGATTGAAGGCCAAAGACCGGTTGGGGGTAATACCTCAAGCAGTGAAGGTGGTGCAGTAGAGCCGACGGAAGAAAACAGCAACGCCACATACCGGGGGGCACGGGTTTCCAGGGTGAGTGAAGTCGCTAAAAAGAGTCAGGTATCTCAAGATGAGTTGAGTGAAAAAAATGACACGCTGATTGAACATAGAGAGATCAAAAAACAAGACAGCAGCACTGGCGCGTCAGGTCCTTATAGTTCTGCCAGAATGCGCAGACGGGCAAAGCAACGTGAGGCAGAAGAGGGTATGAAAAAATACCTCTCTGCTGCGGATAGCCAACATCAAGACAGGAAGATAAGCGAAGAACTCAACGAGGCTGCTGAGGATTCGGGTATCAGTGAGGATGAAAGTATTGATAGCCTGCCTCTCTCTCCCAAAGCCAGCAATCGGGAGCGCGAGTACGATAGCGGTATTGAGGATGACGCAAGCTCGTTGAGTGGTCGGGCCATTCAAGCGATAGAGCCTGGTCCCATAGCCGAAACCGGGGCGCATGCTCCAGATCTGCAACAAGAGCACCCACTACCGGCACGACCTGAAAGTACCAGCCCCCTGAAAAAGGTATCTAAAAAAAAGAAGCGGCAAAGGCAAAAAACGGGCATTGATAAAGGCAGTTCCAATCAACGGGTGAACTCTGACCCCGGTGTGCAAACCTCCAGGCTGCCAAATCATGATGCGTTGCTTGCTGGCTGTCAGCGCCAGGCTAAATCAGTAGAAAAACTTGATGAAAATAAAGGCAAAAGGGAAAGTGAGCATTTAGAAGAGCTTGGCAGGCTTGAGGCGGTGTATGCTGAAAATACCCATAATGATGACCGTGGAATTGAACATTATCTGTTGAGTGGCAAGGCTGCCATGGGGATTTCAAGGGGAAAAAAGAGACTGCAACAGGAACTGAAACAAAAATCCCGAAAAGAAGGCGTGGAGTCGGTAAAGCTGGGAGCGGGTAAGATTATTCAGGAAATGGTAGACCGGGCTATTTACCGGAAAAGACCGCTTCACCCGGTACGACGAAAGCAAAAAACACCGGAAACGGAACCTGTAAAAGATATTGTAATGGATCCTGTCATGGCAAAGGTTGAAGGAGATTTCAACGGTACTGATGAACTGGTGAAAAGCCTTGAGTCTGAATTGTCGTTATCCACCGCCAGCCAATATGCTGCCGCAAAAAAATTGTTTGTGGAAGAACTGGATAGGGCTCAGTGGGCAAAGGAGGCAATGGAGGAAACCCATTCTTTACAGAAGCAGATCCAGACATTAAAGGCCACTTTGTTTGAGGAACTGAGTATTCTGGGACATAACGGCAGTGAGCCAATGGTTGATCCATACATTAACGACAGTGCCTATGTGTCTGCCCTTGAAGCAGCCGTTGAAACAATAGGTATGGGGCCTTCTGCAGCACGGGAGCATCTGGAAAAACATCTGGAAAAAGCGGGTTATCAGGAAGATCGGGATTCTTCAGAATACCTGGAGCATCTGGACAAGCTGGATGATATGGAGCATCTCAGTGACAGGGAGTATCTGCAAACGCTGAAATACCTGAAAGATCCACAATTTGTGTACGGTTTCCGTAAAGAATTAAGGGTTGAATGGCTGGCAAAACATCTCTCACAAACATTTCGACGTTATTCCAATGCAACGATAAGGCACCCGGACTTCAGAACAAATATGAAGGGCTTGCTGGATACGCTCAATGCCCGGGAGCAGAATGTTGGTAACAAGCTTAAAGATGCGGCAGAGCATTATGAACAGCGCTGTAAGCATTTAAAGGAAAACAGAGAGCATTTAGATAAAGTGATGAAAGCTTACGAGGAAAATGGTAGCGATGGTGTTGATATACTCAAGCACAGAAAAGTGTTAACCAGGGCCAAAGCGCTCAAAGAATTGATGAAGCCGGTACATGATCAGATCAGGCTGGTCACCAGCTATGAAGACCCGGAGATGCAATGTGCCTATCTGCTGAAGCAGTGTAATGACCTGGATAAGCAACATGCCTCTGTTCAGAAATCGATTCAGGAATGCCAGAAAAAGCTTGATAAAGCTGAAAGTAAAAATAAAGGCAAAAGTAAAAGCAAACCTCTCGATGATGTTCAGAATAAAATGAATGACCTGAAAAGAGAGTCTGCTGACATTGTCAGGCAATCTGATGAACGAAAACAGGAGTATATGGATTTTAATAAAGCGTTAAACAGTTATTATAAAATTCAATTCGATATGGATATTAAGCTGGTTAACCAATATTCAGATCCCAAAAGGCAGTGTGCCGATATGAAGGTGCAATATACCGCTAAGGATAAGCAGTATGCCTCTGTTCAAAAATCCATTAAAAAGTGCCAGGGGAAGCTTGATAAAGCCACAAACAAAGGCGGTGATCTGGAGGGTATTCAGAATGAGATGGATAATCTTGAGCGTCAGTCTGCTGAACTTGAAACCGAGTCTGCTGATTTGAAAAGCAAGCATGCAGCACTTAGTCAAGCGTTAAAAAGATTGGATACCATTCAAATGGGTTTGAATAATGAAGATTCATTGGATTTGAACAAAGAGGAACAATTGGGCATGGATGGTGAATAATCACTCACTAACCGCTGCCCGCAAAAGCACAAGTGGTTCTGGCTTTTCGGGCAGCGGGTAGTGTCGTCTGTAGAAATGTAGAAGTAACCTGGAGTTGCGGTGACATGATCACCATGAGGTGCGCTGATCCGCGTTGCCGACAAGCAGTTCAAACTGACACCCATTGGCCGTACTGACCCTATTTTCCTGCATTTTTGCCATCCAGCCTGCACCGGTCAGGAACAGCAGGGTATCAATACCTCCCGGGATCTATCCATTGCATCCATAATGATGTGAACTTAACTGTGATCTGATGGTCATTGATAAGCACTGAGTATTCCTCCCCAAGCAGGTCCTTACACCCATGCTACCGATTTCCTGCCAGCTTCCATTATCCCCGTCTACACCACAGACCATTGCCCGTGGTACTGTTTGTTGCAGTCGCAGTCGCAGTCGCAAGAGTAGAACCGCTGATGGCAGAACCATCTCGAAGGTACCTGCCAGTCCATTGGTATATCCGGGCAACAAGACCCTGATATCTACCCTGTCCGATTACCGGGTCTGCCAGCTTGCTAAAGGTGCCATGCAGGTCGGCAACAGCCTGATGCGCAGTGTGGCGGGTTTTGCTTTTCAGCAAGTAATGGAGTCACCGGAGATTGGTCTCGTCTGTCCGGGATTAAAAGAGAGCCTGGTGGTTCTGTTGGCATTGCCGACACTGGTCTCGGGTTATCCTCAGAAGAAATGTGAAGATGGAAAAGTGTGGTGCGATTCTACTGAGGCTTGTCATCGTGGTAAGAGGTGTGACGGCATCGAAGATTGTAATCCCCCATATGATGAAGTTGATTGTATCAAGTTAAGCCAATGTGAAGTGAAGGATGACTTTCTTTGCCCAAGCCGTATGAAATGTGTCCCCTCTAATAAGATGTGTGACTCAGTTGACGATTGCGGCGATTTGTCGGATGAATACTACTGGAGGTGTGGGGATAAGTACACCCCGCAGGCAACTGAAACCTCACCACCCACTGTGCTGACACCTGAAAGCAGCACTGGGGACACATCGTTACCAGCGTACGATAGATACTTGCACGCGTCTCCCTTATTTGTGGTGCTTGGTATATGCTGCGCATCCGCAGCTACTTTTTACTGTATTTCCGTTTATCGAAGCGTTAAGGCGTTGCGGTCTACCAACCCTGAAGCCTCAACCCGTCAGCTTATACAAATGGCCATAAGACAGCTGCATAATTTCAGGCATCAACACCAGCCTGTTCCGATTGATGCCCACGAGGATGCCATGGTGCCACCAGCCAGCCCGGGGCATCCTGGCCAATCGTCGGAAGCTCAGCAGGCCTCCTGCCAGCAGGCAACGGAGTTACCTACGCAGGCAAACCGGTTGCCTACCTATCAGCAGGCAACCGGGTTACCTGCCTACCAGCAGATAATCCGGGAGGCCCCCCCAACCTATGAAGAGGCCATCGCCGAGACCAGGGGCTGACCGGTGGGGGAAAACCATGCCATACAAAGTGGGGAGTCCGGGGGAAGTCTGCAAAGCAGCTTTTGATCTGTCTTTTGCGGCAATCTCGGGACCGTGTGAACGAGATGTTTGTGTATGCATAACAGATCTTGGCTGCACTATAGTCTGGGTGCTACATAGTGAGGACTTATTCCCGTGCTGGCAATCACTTCCATAATATCCTCATTCTGGTATACCCCGCACTGCAGCAGCAATGTTTTGAATCCCATGGCATTGCCTCCCAGAATATCGGTATAAAGGGTATCCCCGACCATCAGGACTCTGGATGGATCGGTAATCTGATGTTGCTTGATAGCCATTGAAAAAATGGCAGGATCGGGCTTGCCGAACAGCACAGGTTTAGCCTTTTGAATGGTTTGCTCCACCAGGTCAGCGATAAAGTAACCCGGTGTTGCGGTGACATGATCACCATGGGGTGCGCCGATGTCCGGGTTGCCGACCAGCAGTTCAAACTGACGCCCATTGGCCGTAGTGACCATGTTTTCCTGCATTTTTGCCGTCCAGCCTGCACCGGTCAGAAACAGCAGGGTAGCAATATTTTCCGGAATCTCGCCATTACAGCCATTCAGCCGGACCATGCCTTCCAGCAGGTGGTTGGAAGGGTGTTCCAATGGTGAAATGACGCCAATACGGTTACGGTTCGTGAGCCCTTGCAGGTACTGTTCAGTGATATCAAGACTGGTCAGTACTTCATCTGCGGTGAAATCAAACCCCCGGGATTGATACTTTTCTGCGGCAACGGATCGGTTGATCAGGGTGTCGTTGGAAACAACGCAGAATGGGATATTGTTTGCCCTTAGCTGCTGAATGGCCTCAGCGGCACCAGCAATAGGCGTGCTGCCCCGGCAGAGGACACCGTAGGAGTCCAGCAGGATCAGGTCAAATTGCGCCATGATATCTGCCAGTCCATCAATAAACACCGGGGCAGACTGCGGGTTGGCAATGGCTGGATACCAGTCAGGATGACGGGCATATATCTCGTTCAAAGAGTCGGGAGAAAGAACAATCATGGAGCGTTGCCTGATGCTGAAAATGAACGTCACTCAATGCATCTGATTATATCAGATGTCCGACAGGTAAATATCTATAAAGCATTTCATACGTTAGCCCCGGACAAGCAGGATATTTTTTTTGTGCTAATTTGAAATTTTCTTTCTTTAGCCCTTGAGGTGTTTGGTTGTGAGGCTGAATTGCATTGTTAAAGCCCTTTGTTTCCTGTTGCTTGCCGTCTCGATATATGGCAATGCGGCCGGTCCGTTAATGACGCATTCTTTGCCGGTTTTTTCAGAAGATCAGGGCGTCAGGGATTCGATCATCAAAATCTATACCTCATTCAACCAATATGACCACCAGAATCCATGGAGCAACGTTGGCCCAAGGCAGAAATATGGTTCCGGTGCCATTATCCAGCTGCCAGACAGTGGCCAGAGGGTTGTGCTGACCAACAGCCATGTAGTCAGTGCCCATACCTATATTGAAGGCAGGAAAAATGGTCAGACGGACCGTTACAAACTCAGGCCCCTGTGGGTTTCCCACGAGTTGGACCTGGCTTTGCTGGTGCCTTTCCATGACCATGAGAATGCGCTGTTTTTCAGCGGTACCAACCCTATCCCCCTGGGTAAGCTTCCTCCTCTGCAAACGGATTTGATGCTGCTTGGCTATCCCATTGGTGGCGATACAATCAGTGCAACCAAGGGGGTTCTTTCCCGTCTGGAATATCAACCTTACAGTAATTCCGGCTTCTCATTTCTGGCCGGACAAATTGATGCCGCCAGTAACCCGGGCAACAGTGGTGGCCCTGCCGTGGTTAATGGCGAGATCATTGGCGTGTTAATGCAGGGTTACAGTCCTTTCGAAGCCAGTAATATCGCCCATATTGTGCCGGTGAATATCATAAGACACTTTTTACAGGATATTGCTGATGGGCATTACAGTGGGATTCCCAGCCTTGGGATTGAAACGGAAGAGCTTGAAAATGGCTTTTTTAAAACCGTCTATGGGGTGAAAGAAAACAAGGGCGTTCTGGTTCGCCATGTCATACCGGGTTCTGCGGCTGACGGTGTGCTGCAGCCGGATGATGTTATCCTGGAGCTGGACGGGTATGCCGTTGGCCATGATAAAACCATTGTGTTCCGGGGCAGTGAGCGGGTTTCCATGGATTATGTGGTGCACTCACGGCAGGTTGGAGAGGAACTTGGCGTTCGGGTCATTCGTGACAAACAGGTCCTTGATCTGACGGTTACGCTCACTCAGCCGGTCAATAATGATTTGTTGCTCGGCTTTGATGGTCAGTCTGCTCCTTCATACTTTATCTACCAGGGACTGGTGTTTACCAAAGTGACCCGGGAGCTGCTGATGGGGGCTGGCCATGACCTGATTTCCTACGCAGGCCTGACGCCGGTATTGCTCAATAATTTCCGGTTTGCCAATGAAGATGAAGTGGTTGTCATCCTGAAAGTCCTGCCCCATGAGGCCAACCGGGGTTATCACAATATCTTTCTGAGAAGGGTTGACAGTGTTGGCTCGGAAAAAGTCAGAAACCTCAGGCAGCTGGTCAACCTGATCGAATCAACAGAGGAGGATTTTCTGGAACTCAACACCGGCTACAGGGGGCTGGAGAAAATTGTCCTGAATACTCACCTGGCAGATACCGTTAATGGGGAGGTCATGTGGCTTAACGGTATTCAACATGATCGCTCTAAAAACTTCCGGACAAAAAATGCAATGCTGCAGGTGGTAATACCTGCAAAAGTGAGGAAGTCATGAATGTTTAACATTTTATCGCCTGCCTGAATGATTCAGCTGCTTCAGTATATCAGTACACATTTTGGTCAGCCCATTCATTAACGATATCAGTGGAAATGTTGAGAAATCGGCTCCAAATATTAACTGGCCATAAATATCATAAAAATTCGCGTGACGTGTGCAGGCATAAGCGTCATAAGGGTAGAGCGCTTTACTGAGGTGCTGCTGATCGTTTATGTGGTTCATATAGCAGTCAGTGGGGTCATACTCACCCAGAGGGAGTTGGGCAAACCCGGGTGCATCCGGCTGCAATGCGGTCCAGTAGAGAATTTCCTGCGCGACCCGGACAAGCCAGGCCTGATACTCGTTATCGTCCCGTCCGAGGAGAAACCGCAGGCTGATCGGCGCGGCTGCTGTGGGCATAAGCCCCAGCAGAAACTGGTTGCAGGCCGATTCAACAAATGCGGCTGTTTCGTTAAGTGCCTGAGGGTTTTTGTAGTGATAACCGGCAAAGCCCTGACGTAAGCGTGACCTTACCAGTACCGCCGACACAATGATTTCGCAAATACTGTTAGCCAGGGCAATGCGTTGTGAGACCTTGGGCATGTAACAGGTTTCAAGCGTGTCTTTCTGTCGTAAACAGCTGTGGATATGGCCAAAGCGTTCATAATCACCCAGGTCACGCATGCCACAGTGACCGAAATCAATCTTTTCGGTGGCCTGAGTGTTCCATGCTGTCAATTTGCCTGCGTGTACGTTGTCAGAGATCAGATTCATGGCCGAATGCAAGGCGACCCAGCCCCGGCCTGCCTCAGTGTTGTGCAGGCACTGCAACATACTGGTCGGTACCAATCCCATGCTGGTCATGTAACCTGCATCGTGACAGGCCCTGAGGATGCCCTGCTCCGGGCGCTGCCAGGGGCAGTCCTCTGCTGTGTCTGGCGAATGGGCATACCGGGCATAGGCGACGGGTGCTGTGTAACAAAAGACATTGATGTATCGCTGGCCATGGCTTTCGGTGATCTCCACCGGGTCATCAAACTGGTTAATCAGGTACTCCAGGTCTTTGCCCAGGGGGAGCCGCATAAAGTCGCGATACTCTGGTAGCACGCTATTAAATTTACCTGCCAGCTCGGGAGTATTGGCGATGACTTGATAAAGCAGGCCCTCCCTGGCCAGTGTCTCAAGGGGTTCCCCGGCTCTCTGGAATTTAAAATAGATGGCCTGGCCACCGGCTTGCAGACATTGCATCGTCCGCCCACCGACTATCCGGATTGCTGGGTTGTTTGCCTGGCCAAGTGCTTCGGGGACATCCTTCAGCCCGAACGATGACGGCATATTTTCGGCAATATACCGGTTGATCTGCTCCCCATCAGCGGCATTGGGCAGTGCAAATCCGGTAACCTGGTGAGCGGTAGAAATCAGGGGTATCAAAAATAGATTGGTACATGAGATGGGTAAAGGAGACTGCTGGCAGATCAGTGGTGCCGCCAGGGCCTTGTCTGGAAAGGTATAAGTCGGGGCATCTAATGATTCAATGAAGCTTATTTTGTCTTTCAATGAAATATCGGGACAGGTTAAAAACTTCAACTGAACATCCGTTGGTACATAGGGTAATTGATTAAGCTTGATCAATCTGAATAACAGTCTTTCCTCCTTCGAACATAAAGGTTTAACGATCTCTTTGGTAACGGCTGCCATGAGACAAAGCTCATTGAAACTCAGGTGTTCCAGGGAAACATGTTGGAATGCCGACAGGTTATTTTTTAACGCCGCATCAAGGATTGCCCCTTTTTTAAAGTCGCTGGGTACATATCGCAGCGCTTCGGAAGACAGACTAACGGCCAGGGCATACAGCTCAGACGCCTTATCAGCACCTACCCACTTTGAAAGGTTGTCAGTTGCAGCGAATTTAAGAGGGTTGTCCCTGTACTCTTGGCTGGTAATGACTGATTTGAGGAAATGATCAGTAATATATTGTTCTGGAATATCATACAAGACAAAGTATCCACTGGTACAGGCAGTACGGTATATTTCTGTTCGTTGTGTTTCCGTTAGAAATTTGGGAAGCGTCCCGGATAATTTTCCACCTTTAGCCGCGGCCAGACACATATCGAATGTTTTGACGGCTTCCGGAATGAATTCGAGTGCTCTGGCATTATTATCAACAGCCAGTTGGCATAATTCAGCGGTCTTCAGTTGTTCAGGAACATACTCTAATGCTAATCCATTACGTCGACAGGCTACCTGACAAAGTTCTGCTGTTTTTTTATGGTCCGGGTAAAATTCCAGGGCCCCGGTGTGTTCGATGGCGATGGTTAATAATCGGTCACTGACGGGCTTGTTCTCCGGGTAATAATTCAGCGCAACGTGGGATTTTTTGCAGGCAATTTCAAAGTGTGCATCAGTTCTTGCTGCTTCGGGAATGTATTTAATGGCTCCTTTATAGTTTTCAAGGAGGAAGTCAAAAAAACCATCGTTCAGCCATTGTTTGATTATCTCACCAGGTACATGATCAATGGCATTAAGCTCATCAATGACCAAAGCTCGACACAGTTCGTTGGTTTTCATACTGTCGGGTATGTACTGTATATTCGCATAAGGCGCTGTTACAAATGCCTGTATACACATTTCTGGTGTTAACTTTTCCAGGGGTACTTCACTAAAAAAACAAGGATCATTTTTGATTTTTAAAAAGTAATCTTCACTATCAAGCTGATCCGGACTGACCCCGGGCGGAAACTCCCCGAAGTATTTGATAAATGTTTTATAGTCACTGACCGGCAATGGCTGCTGTTTGTCCGTGGATTCGGCAACTCTTTGCAGCAACGCTTTTAATGCATCACCAAGATTGCCTTGTGGCAGGTCATGGGTGGCACCGGGGCAGGCTTGCACACGAGACCATGACATAGGGGTGGCTGTATTGGCAGAAGGATAAGGTGTGGTGCCGACGGATAAGCCGCCTTCTACACAAGTCCCTGGAGCCTCTTTAACAAGGTGCTTGCACCAGAGTTGACCTGATGAATACCCGAATTGATCCATCTGCTGGGATTGATGTTCCCGAGTTTCCTTCGGGTTTTGATCAATAGGGGGAGATGGGCTCCCTGAAATATTCATTTGCTGACAGCCTTGTAATAATACGCTTTGTGTTTATATGGTATTTAAATAAACTAAGATCTCAAAGTTAGCAAAAAGTTCCAGAAATCATAGTTGCATCAGGAAATAGTGAGTGAAAAACAAGGGGTGAAGCTTTACGGGTAGCAGGGAAGTTCAGCAGGTGGCTATTCTCAGCAAGTCTCTCAGGGAAGCGCCGCCCCTTTAAGATAGCAAGGGGAGCACCGGCAAGTTCAGGCCATTGTAGCCATATCTTCAGGCAGTGGCGTCAAGCTTTTAAGCAGCGTATCAGCAGCACTCCGGGCGGCTGCGCCACTTTTATAGTGCCCTCGAACCATGGCATCACTGCGCTCTAGCCCGAATGCCACGGCAGTGTCATCTGAAAGATTGGGATCGTCTTTCTGTGCCTGTGTTTTCAGCGACAAAATCTGGGCAGCTTTCAGGTATGACTTCAGGTTTTCCTGTGAGGAGTCCGTGATGATTGCAGCCAGCACCAGTGCCTCTGTGCTCATTTCTGATACCCGGCGGGATAATGCCTGTATTACCTTTTCCATCTTATCTTCCGGGATTTTGCCTGCTAATACAGTGGGCAGCTGATCATTCTTGACAAAATGCCGTTCCAGTTTGCCGGAATTAAGCAGAAATTCACCCCCTGGCTTGGTAAAAACGAAATGGTTAGGGGATTTGAGATAAATGGCAAAATAGGCCAGGTCCTGTGCCTTTCCAAACTTTCGATCCGTGATGAATTTCGGGAGTGGGCCTATATCGGTACCCGATGTCATCTGGTTCTTCAGGAGGATCAGTGCATCTTTAACGGACTGTCTCAGGTCTTCCGGAAACCATTCTTCGACATGCTGTTCTACAAAACCCTGCCGTTCAACGCCCATACTAAAGGAACCGGAACACTCGTTGTTGTCTTTCCTTGAGTTTGCCCCCAGATCTTTTAGCAGATTTTCCAGAAGGTGTTCTTCGTTTTGTATGCATTCTGGGTCACCCCCTTTTTTTACGAAGGCGGAAATTTGATTTTGCAGACTTACGACTTGTTGGAGTATTTCAATGCTTCCCTGGTCGGCAAGATTGCACTGGGCCAGGGCAATGGACAGGAAATTCTCTTTATTCTCCCTGTCGCTTTCACTGTCGCGAAAAATGCCAAAACGGTCCACCAGTGCTTCGGTGAGTGCCTGTTGCGCCTCAGGGTTCTTGGATAACTCACTTTTTGCCGCGCTTAACCGGTCGGCAAAGGAGTCCTGAAGCTGTTTTAGTTCCGGGGGGACGAGGGGGGGGGAAGTTTGAACGTCGCTTGCGGTGCTGAACTCAGGTGGAATTAGGCTTGCGGGGATTTGGGTGGATTGTGGAATCATCGCAGGTGCTCCTTGAATTCATTGTGTAAATTAGTGTGTAGGCATATCCGCATTCATGGTAATGCCTTAATATGACCGGACAGATACTGATAAGTTCAACAAAATAGCCAATTCGAGCAACCAGCCACCACGGTCATAATCATTCCTCGCTAACCACACAACAGATGGCTAGGAGGCTGTCCGAGAATAGCGCCCGTAGCGAGGATGGCAGAAAATTGAGGATAAAAATTTCGTTTTGTGAGGTGAATAGCGGGGCTATTTGCCGAACAAAACGGAATTTTTAGACCAATTTTCTGCCACCGCAGTAGGGCAGTCTATTCTCGGACAGCCTCCTAGGTTCTCTACTGCCAATTGGCAAACAGCTGTAATAGAATATGAACGACAGAATAATGACAATAAAGTGTTAGGGAGTATGAGCCATGTCAGATCCGCAGAAGCATATACTGATCGAACAGCAGGAGGGTATCCTGACGATACGCTTCAACCGCACTGAGAAAAAGAATGCGCTGACCACAGCGATGTACGCAGCCATTCTTGACGCACTGATCGGTGCTGATCAGGATGACAGTGTTAAAGTGATTCTCTTTGCTGCCCAGCCCGATATGTTTACTGCTGGTAATGACCTCAAGGACTTTCTGACCCGGGACACCTCTGAAGAACCGGCAGCCATAAAAATGCTACGCCAGCTCGCGGTACAGAAAAAGCCGATTGTGGCAGCAGCCAGCGGTATTGCCGTGGGTATCGGCGTGACGTTATTGCTCCATTGTGATTTGGTTTATGTGGGGGAAAACACCCGGCTGCGTTTGCCTTTTGTGAATCTCGCCGTGGTGCCGGAAGCCGCCTCCAGTTTGCTGTTGCCGGATATTATGGGACGACAGCGGGCTTCAGAGCTGCTGATGCTGGGTGATTTCTTTGATGCCCGGCGCGCCCATGAATATGGCATTGCCAATGCGGTAATAGCCAATGAAGAAGTCTTTGATTTTGCCCTGGCAAAAGCTAAAGAGCTGGCAGCAAAGCCCCGTGAAGCACTGTTGCTGACCAAACAGCTGATTACCCGGAACCGTCGCAGCGATGTTCAACAACGCATTGATGATGAAGCGATCGTCTTTGCTGAGCGAATGGTCTCCGAAGAAGCCCGACAGGTAATGGCGGCCTTTTTTTCCGGTAAGTCTTAGTCAGGTATACTGAGACAGTACGGTTATGGTTCTCACCTGACAGGGATTCTGGTTGCCATGGTATCGCCACTGGTAGCCAGCAGTGCGGGAGCTGCCAGTCATCACCATTCCACCTCCCAGGTAAACTGCGCAGCCATTTTGAGCAGCAGGATTTTCATTGGAATGCTCCGTAATACCCGATGACTCAAAATAGTCCTGCTATTATAACAAGCGAAATTTCTAATTCCCAAATGGTATGGCTCCTCATTCTATCTTGATCAAATGTCCAAAATAGCTATCAGGAATGCGGTATCATTAATTTCAAAGTGAACTAATGGAAAAATAGTTTATCTAAAATATGTTCTTACCTATAAAATTTCGGGAGCCTTAGTGTTTTGCCTGTTGATTCATCTATTAAGCCAATGACGGTGTTGGAAAAGTCGGTTCTGGCGAATGACACCTTATTAATCCGTGATATTAAAAGATCCAAATCACGCTATGTGATTGATGGTTTGTCGCATGTTGTTTTGCAACTCCCCAATAAAATTCGGGATCCACTGTTGCCCCCTTTGCCTTTATTAAAGTTAGAGCAACGGCACAGTGTAGGTCGAATAACGTATACAAATGATCCTGAACAGCAATTTGGGTCTATTGATCGAGTAATGACCTTGCTTCTGGATCAAAATGATAATGCTGCATTTAAATGTTACCTTGAACCAATGATGGCTGATAACGTTGATTTACCAACAACGGAAGGTAGTGGAGAGTCAGAGTGTCTGGATGCTTCTTCAGTAGTCACTGTGCTTGATGCCCTCTCTGCTCATGCCAATGTAAACGAGGTACGATGCTCAACCAGCCAGATACTGAAGAAGGGCAGCTATCTTGGGGTTTATCATCCAGATTTAGCAAATCATGACAAGACGAAACTTCATTACAGTGAGGGGCAATTCATCACATTATCCTCCGGTGAAGGTGTGATATTGGAGTATAAATTCTCTGATGAGGGTTTACCATACTGGGAAATAGTGGCTACCTATCAAAATAAAGATCTAACGGTTCAGATGAACCCTCTGCTCCAGGAGACACTTGATTTTAAAGATATAGCGATAAGTAATGGGCAATACCATCTTCCGGTCAGAGCGATTGAAGAACTCTCTGTGCTTAAAAGAAAACATGGAATCTGCCCTGCGGTCTTTAATTGTGGTCGTATCAGTGATAAAGGCGCGTTAAATGCGTTAAAAAAATACACTTCTGAACATCTTGAAAATGGCAGAGGACAGGCTGTTTTCAGTATGCTTGTTATTAATGATTCTGCTGCACACATGATTGCCGTCAGATTTATCCAGACAGGTAATAAAATTGTTGTTTATTTGCATGAAACAATACAGCCGAAAAGCTGTGTAGCTAAGGAGATAAGAAATTTTATCATTGCCGCGATATCAGATTCTGTACAAAATATTCGAGACAATAGCCTGTACTTTTTGACCACCCCAGCGTCTGGATATCTTCAGAAAGACTATAACAGCTGCTCAATAACAGCATTTAAGGTGTTGCTGTCCTTTGAAAAAGAACGCAATGGGCTTGACCCGTTTTTTATCCAGTTGGTGAGAGATTCTGATTCGGAAATTTCTCTGATTGATTATCAGGCATTCAATAAGGAAGGTGCAGGTAAATTCAGTAAGGAAGCAGAGGTGCTTCCGGTAAATATCAAAGTGGGTAGTCTGCCGTTAACATTATTACCTGCAGTTCTTCTGAAGTTTTATCAGGGTAGTCAGGCTCTTCTTTCTAATCAGCAAAAAAAAACCATTGTCAGTCATGCCAGAAAGTTAACATTGGAAGACTATTACCTGAGGTACAGGTTTTATGAAACGGAAACTAATAAGGTTTTTAATGTGGCCGCCTTTTGTAAAACCAATAAGTCTTTTGCCTTATGGAAAGATATGATCAGAAATTTCATACCTTTGTTTGTCAGGATTTTCAGGGCTGATTTTGATCGGATGAGAAAAAATGTGGTAAATCGATGGTTAAAGGATTCAATGTATTCAGATATAGAAATTAATGCCAATGATTTGAAAATGTTAAAGCGATACAAAAAATTCATCACCATGGAGGCAGATTTAAATACATGGTCTGAAGCGGCTGTTTTAAAGTGGCGAAATCAAAGCAGGGAGTTGACAGCTTGGTTAAAGCAGATAAGGCCCGTCACAACGACTATGAATAGGAATAAACTACTGTGGCGCTGGTGCCAGTTTTTAAATAATCATCTTGATCCCTGTTCCGATGTTGGAAGCTTGTGGGTTCGCAGGGATGTCGGCTATGTTATTGAACGGCTTGATGCCCGGTTGAAATTATTGCAAAAGACCGTGAGATCTGATTTTCCCTTTCACTTTGGTGAGAGGTTCTACAGAGAACCAGAGTCTCTGCCAGCAGAACCTGCGTCTGAGGGAGAGCCCATTGATATTGATAGAGGTGCTGGATGTTGCAACGTCAAGACTGAAGTCATGGAGTCTTTGATGGAGCCAGGACGTTTTAACAGGATTGTCATGACCTTTCCGAAGCCATTACTTTTGGCTTCTGCTGACAATGAAAGAGCATGCCATGATTCTGGCTCAAATACATCGCATCGCAAGGAAGAGTCGTTATTATCATCGGCTTCAGGGGAGTCCTGTGAAGAAGTCTCTGCTGCTATCGCTGATGTAACAAAAGCTTTCTCAGTGCGGGATTCAGGTGAGAAAATATCCTGTGATTCACCTTTGGCTATATCGAATTCCTGCAAATCAATGGACCTTGAATTACAATGTGATGAAAAGCTCACTGATGAACTCCTGTTTTCTCAAGACGATAGCCCACCTCATGCATCAACACTCGGTCAAAATTATTATTCAATAGTGGCAAAAGAGGCTGCTCGAAGTAGTAAAGTTCAAACTTCATCTGTTCTGAAAAGAAAGCAAGCAGCACTGGAAACGGGTTTTTCTGGCCCTCCCACAAAGAAACAACGATTGATGAGTGTTTCTATGCCTGTTTTGGATACTGCTGCAATGGATTTGGCAGAGCAGGCTAACTTAATCAGAAATGAAATTGAAAAGTATGAATTCAAGGTTGCAATCGAGATGCTTTCCATGGTGTTGCAGGGTATATGGACAATGGACGTATCAAGCAAAACGAAAGCCAGCAACAGGTTAAAGGTTCTCAAAGAGGCCATAGAAAATATCTGCGGGATTTCCAACCGTCCAAATGAGCTTGATAGCTACCTGCAGCGCAATAATATTTTTGGTCTCCCCAGCTTGCATGATACACATAAAAGAGTCCTGATTATCGCTTTTACGCTTGATTATCTTTTGCAAATATTATCCGCAGCTGGCGAGGAAGTTGATAATGAACCGGTGGCTATTGTTACCAGGGCAAGGCTTTTTATTGCAAGGAATACCGGCAAAAACGGTAGTGGGGTTGTGGGAGAAAATAGATGCAATATAATAGCAGGCGAGTTTCCTGCCTTGATTGCAACAGCAAGTGTTTCTGAACCCTCTGAAAATAAAAGTGTCATGGAAAAGGTGCTTAGAATCAGAAAGGAGCTTCAAACAATTGGATATTTAATGATTAGTGAAAGAATAAATGCTGTTTTTTTCAAAGGGGAAGTACATGGGAGAGTAAACTTTCTTAAGTCGTTGATTGAAAAAGTCTGCTCTTTTTTGGGTAGAGAAGTTGGAAGCTATGATTTTCGGTGCCTACTGAGTTTAGAGAAAAGTATAGGCCCGGCTCAAAGGAGGTGGCTTAATCTTGCGGCACTCCATGAATATTTATCATCTATATTGCCGGGGCACAGCCCTGATAAATCCTATACTTCTGTTCTGCTAACGGCTGAGAGCTATCTTAAGGAGCAGGCTAAAAATAGTACTTTCAATAACTTGCCCCAATTTAAGAGACTGTAAGCCTAACCCGGATATTTCATAAACTGCCCCGAATCTCGCGCAGGACTTTGTCGCTCTAAGGGATTTTGTGAGGGAGCGCCGTACCGGGGAGTACGGTCGACCGAACAAAACTCCCTTAGAGGGGCAAAGGACAAGCGAGAGCGGGAGCACGTTTATGAAATATCCGGGCTAACAGGGTTGAGACAAAGTGTTAAACCGGTATTAGCCTAAAGTCTAAGATGCTCATGTCCCCACATTTGTTACTGTCTGAGACTCAGGCAGTCCTCAGTGACTGAAGATAAGAAAAACAATAATACTTTCAGGAGCGTCTTTTCATGTCTGCTGATCCTTCCCGTGGTAATCATCAAAGTGCAGCTGCCGCCTATTGGCGGGAGAACATACGCATACTACTTTCCTTACTGGTGATCTGGTTCGCCGTTTCCTTTGGTTGCGGCATACTGTTTGTGGACCAGCTGGATCAAATCAGCTTTTTCGGCTTTCCATTGGGCTTCTGGTTTGCCCAGCAGGGTTCCATCTATACCTTTCTGGTTCTGATTTTTGTCTATATCGGGTTGATGAACCGTCTGGACCGAAAATACAACGTTCAGGAGGAAGAGTGAGATGGCGACTCAAACACTGATCTTCCTTTTTGTCGGGTTATCGTTTGCGCTCTATATCGGTATTGCTATCTGGTCCAGGGCTGGCTCAACCAAAGACTATTATGTGGCCGGTGGCGGCGTTCATCCCGTCGCCAATGGTATGGCAACCGCAGCGGACTGGATGTCGGCGGCCTCTTTTATTTCCATGGCCGGTATTATCTCCTTTATGGGGCGTGACGGGGCCATGTATCTGATGGGCTGGACCGGGGGATATGTATTGCTGGCCATGTGCCTTGCACCTTATCTGCGCAAATTTGGCCAGTTCACTGTGCCGGACTTTGTCGCTGAACGTTACTACAGCCAGACCGCCCGGGTGGTTGCTGTTATATGCGTTATCTTTATCTCCTTTACCTATGTTGCCGGACAGATGCGCGGCGTCGGTATTGTCTTCTCCCGTTATCTGGAGGTGGATATCAATATCGGGGTCATGATCGGGATGGGTATTGTCTTTGTTTACGCTGTGCTGGGGGGCATGAAAGGCATTACCTACACTCAGGTAGCGCAATACTGTGTGATGATTTTCGCCTATCTGGTGCCCGCGATCTTTATTTCCATGATGATTACCGGCAACCCGATTCCCCAGCTGGGCTTTGGCAGTGACGTTGAAGGCACCGGGCTCTCGGTGCTGGAGAAACTGAACGGCCTGTCTCAGGAACTAGGCTTTGCCCAGTATACCGATGGATCCAAGTCCACCATTGACGTGTTCTTTATCACCATGGCGCTGATGGTCGGTACTGCGGGTTTACCCCACGTTATCGTGCGTTTCTTCACCACCCCAACGGTGCGTGACGCCCGTAAATCGGCCGGTTATGCGCTGCTGTTTATTGCTGTGCTCTACACCACAGCGCCAGCGGTGGCCAGCTTTGCCCGTATCAATCTGCTGCAGACGGTTTCTGAAGCTGAATATGAGCAGCTGCCTGAGTGGTTTGCCAACTGGGAAAACTCTGGTTTGATGGCCTGGGTCGACAAAAACGACGATGGCAAAATTCAGTATCACCCCGGTGCTCCGATTGAAGGTAAACCGTCGTTTATTGACGCGCGGGGTGACAGTGGTGAACGACTTGTCAGCAATAACCAGACTGGCAACGCCAATGAACTGTATGTTGATCGCGACATTATGGTGCTGGCCAACCCTGAAATCGCCAACCTCCCCGGTTGGGTCATTGCACTGGTAGCGGCCGGAGGTCTGGCGGCGGCCCTTTCTACCGCAGCTGGCTTACTGCTGGTTATTTCCACCTCCATTTCCCATGACCTGCTGAAGCGGAATCTGATGCCCGGCATTACCGATAGGCAAGAATTGCTGGCGGCCCGTATTGCTGCCGCGGCTGCTATTGGTGTGGCCGGTCTGGCAGGCATCTACCCGCCAGGGTTTGTGGCCTCGGTGGTGGCTTTTGCCTTTGGCCTGGCGGCTTCTTCATTCTTCCCCGCGATTCTTCTGGGTATTTTCTACAAGCGGATGAACCGTGAAGGGGCGATTGCCGGTATGGTGACAGGCCTGCTGTTTACGGCTTCTTATATTATCTACTTCAAATTCCTAGGGGGGACTGCGGAACAGTGGTGGTTCGGCGTGTCACCAGAAGGCATTGGTACCCTGGGTATGTTGATCAACTTTGCTGTCTCCCTGGTGGTTTGCCATGCTACGGAAGCACCACCCAAAGCGGTGCAGGATATGGTGGATGATATTCGTATTCCCCGCCGTGACGGGAAAGCATCAGAGCCCGTAGAGGAGGGTGAGACAGTTCGGGTATGAAGCCACTGAACCGATAAACAATCCAGAGCCGCTTTCCGTTGGAACGCGGCTTTTTTTCGATTCTTTGATCCTGGTCGCCTCTGTTGCAGTCAGCCGGTGTTATCGTACCCGATCTCATTTTCTTGCAATTTTTGTGTCGCACCTGATATTCATTTTCCCAAATACAGAACTTAAGTGCTTTACAGGTGTCTAAACTGCCAGTCGTTATATTCTGCCTATGGAGTAACCAGCGTGGTTTCAAGAACTGTTTGTCTATCTCTGCTTTTGCTGTCGGCACTGGCCAATGCCGTGGATGATCACCATAAGTTGTTGTTAAGTATGAAGCACTATCTTGACGATGAGGTGGTTACAGAGGTTAATTTTTACGGCACCGGGATTGATCCTAATGTAATGTCGAATGAGGAAGCCCAGTTCAGGCTGACGGTTGACGGGGTTGAAATAGATGCCGTGAATGACTCGACTTACTGGCGCTTGAATAAACTGAGGCGTTCATTCAGCTATGATACCTTTTCCCAGGGTATTCAGCAGCTTGAGCCAGGCTGGGCGATGTGCAAACTGGGTGGTCCGGCCAGTGGCATCATTTTGGAAACCCGTTATCTGACCTATCAGGACCATGACATTATTCATGATGAGATGAGGCCGGTTTATGACCGGCCATTAAATTGCCTCTATCAGCCCAGGTATCAGCCGGTGAATGACCATGCCCGGGAGGCTGCCCGAGGCGTATTGGAAACCTTGAGAACCATTGCTGAATTTAGCAATTAACCCGTCAATGGAACTTTTAGCAGAGGCGATGTCATCGCCCCTGTTTACATACACGGTGGTTATTTAAGACCGATAACCACCGGAATGCTTCAACTGAAGAAAAGTGATACAGCATCAAAATAATAAAACAATTGCTTCGCTAGCAATGTGCTAGCATTGGAAATGGATCACATCGCTCAAGGAAGCACAATTCATGGCCACCCTGACCATACGAAACCTGCCAGACGAACTGATAGAACGATTAAAAGCCAGTGCCAAAGCAGGCAACCGCTCGATGGAGCAAGAGGTTCGTGAACTGCTGGAAGCTCGCTATCAGAAAAAGTCTGACCTGATTAAAGCTATAAGAAATAGCTGGAAAGAGCTGCCGGAAACCTCAGCCAAAGACATAGACTCCTGGCGACATGAGGGGCGGCCATGACCCGGGCCGTTATCGATACCATGGTCTTTGCCTATGCTCTGTTTAATGAACCCGTGCATCGGCAGGAAGCTGTGGCCGTATTGGCAAAAGTCGAGCACATCCATGTACCTGATCTGTTCCGCTCTGAGTTCTCTAATGTTGCCTGGCAGTGGCTAACCCATCAGCAGCTGAGTCTTCAACAGGCAATACAGGCAATCGAAAGAGCCGAAGCCCTGATAACGTCGGTAACCAGTAGTGAGCAGTTATGGTTCAGAGCACTGGAAGTAGCCACGTATGCAAAACACCCGGCCTACGATGCGTTTTTTGTGGTATTGGCGGAAACGTTAGACTGCCCATTGGTCACTTGGGATAAAAAGCTGTTGTGCAAATTTCCAGAGATAGCCGTTGAGCCTGGGACGCTGTTAAAGTCTTGAGTGCTAACCCCGGTTTTATTTATTGAACTGAGCAATTAACCCATCAATGGAGCTTTTAACAGAGGCGATATCATCGCCCCTGTTATAAACACGGTGGTTATTTAAGACCAATGACTACCGCGATTTCATCACCATCAGTCCAGGGCCTGCCGCGCAAATCACTGTAAGTGGCCTGAATTTCCAAGCCGTGTTGTTCAAGCTCACTGCGCAGCATGTCAAGGGTAAAGTACTGTAGCCAGTTATAGACCGTCCACTCCCGTTCTTCTTCACAGATAACATACTTGTCCAGGGTGACCAGTTCAGGTCTGTATAAGAAGGAAGACTGGATACACCAGTAGTCCAGGTAATTGCCCAGATGGTATTCGATGTCCAGGTTCGACCGGTCTGCCTGCTGGCTTGCGTACTCAAGAGAGTTTTGAGAGAAATCAAGACCCACCACAGTGCCTGTTCCCTGTTTTTTCAGGCGCTGGGTATACAGCCCCGGGCCGCAGCCAAAGTCTATGACCGTTGAAGATTGATTAAGGCCAAAGCTTGAAATAAGCCAGCTGACCGATTCATCAATAAAATCAAACGATCTGGAGGCGGCGTTGATATCCGGGTTTAGATGGTAGGCCATCATTTGTCTGGCAATATGAGGATCTGCACACAACACTGCTGCTGTGTAAGATGACCACGCAACAGGCTTAGCTGTTGCGTTATTGAGTTGTTTGAACATGATTTTAATCCGAACTGAGCCATGGCTGATCTTGGTGAGCAGCCAATCACGGTTTGACAGGGTCAGAAACAAAAATGGCCTGTCACTCGACTCTCAAGTTTTTAATGCACGAGTGTTTGATATTCCGGCAAACGGTACTTGAGTGAGGCAGTTGGCATCATTCTCCCCAGCTCCCTGCCTGCCATATGCTTGCTGGATATTCTCAACGGGCGATAGTCTTCGAGAGACTCCGTCAGTTTCTTGAGCTTCTCTTGAGGATTTTCTGACTCCACAACTATCTTGATGATATCCAGCAACGCATCGATTCTGAGTTTCTCGACCAGGCAGCCAACGGTAAGCGCTGGCTGTTTGTGTTCCAGGCGGGCAGATTGTTCAGGATGAAGGAGCAACATATGGTCACACAGCACGCTCAGGATCACGCCACGCTCAGACCCTTCAATGCCTTGCTGCAAGGCTCTGTTGCACCAGCCCTCATGAAGTTTCCAGTCCTCAAAGAACACCTCGATCAACCACCTCAGCGTGTGAAGCCGGGCAATATCATCATGACGCCAGGAAACATCCGTGGCGGCCAGATAGCGATAGTCGTCCTCTCCCTCATATTTCAAGGCAACAATAAATCGCTTCTGCCCATGGGCTTTGACCTTGAGCCGGGCAGACAGCACCGTCACCTTTTGCTCTTTTCCACCTCGTATAACCAGCGTTTTTTTGACACCAGGCCCAAGGTAACTGTCAAAATAGGCCTTCAGCTTCACTTCTTTGTTTTTGTAGATCACCAACTGGTTCCAGCGTAACTGGCTAACCACCTGTATTCCCGAGAAGACCGAAGAAGCTCTATCCATAAAATTGGCATCCCCATAAAGAGCATCCGCCAGAATGCCAGTGACGTTTATATTGGGAAAGTGTCGCTGGTAAGCCTGGATCATATCCAGTGCCAGCAGCTGTTTTGTTGGGTACTCACTGTTGGGCTTTGGCTTGGGGGGCCGATCCTTTGGAGGAATCCCCTGTTTTTTTAACAAGTCTCTTGTTTTCCGCCATTCGGTCATCTCCGGGTCGGGCATGTAGAACCTGAAGTCAACAGGAACGGTTACCAGCGGAGTCTGTAAAACCAGAAAGACCAGCTCCTGACCGTTGATATACCCATTGGTCTTTTTCTCCTTGATCTTGTGGGTTTTGCCAATCTTTTTGGTCCGCTTGGATCGTGAGCGCCCAGTGTCGTCAATAAGAAGATTTCCCTCTGATAAGCCATAACGATCAATGATGACCAGAACACTGATGCGTAGCAGTAGATGCCAGACAATTTCGGATCGATAAAACATCCACCATAAGGCGGCTGATGTGTATTGGCCAAGACTTCGACGTTCCATGGTTGCCCAGCAGAGCTTCTGAGTCAGAATCATTGCTGAAATGACAAATGCTAAAAAATAGCGTTGCTTCATAGTCAGTCGCTGAGCATGCGAAGCCTGACGTAAAGCCTGGTCAAGATGATCAATAAATTGGGTAGCGCAGGGAAGAACACGTATAAGCATGGTCATATAAAAGTTGCCAATACATTACTTTGCAACCAAGCTTGGTACAGCAGGCCTCCTGTTGCCACGATGAAGGCTTTGCGCAGCCGTGAAGCCCGAGTAGCAGCAGTGAGACCTGCTCAAATTTAACTTAATGGTCAGGCAAAAACTTTAGAGTCGAGTGTCAGTAGCAACACTGACAGGCCATCAGAGTAAGGATTGATTATTTTACCTTCACAGTGAAGTTCAGCACCTGAAAATCCAGTGCTTCGTTCTGCGGGTGTAAATGGGCGTTAGAATAATGAAACCAACCGTAAGACAATTCGTAATTTTTCTTTTCTCCAAACTGGAAGCCAACCAGGGTACGAATCTCAAACTGTGTATGGCCGCCCATATTAATAGGTGATTTGAGTTTCTTCTCCATGTTTTTTTTGGACTGATAACTGATCCCCACTCCAAAATCAAGGAAGGGCGTCATGGCATAGCGTAACTCAGGAGATAGACGAAACACTGGTGAAAAACCAACCTGCCAGGCTTTATCAGCACCATTCGGGCTGGGTTGGTCTTTGACAGAGAGATGGCTTTGCCACTGGCTGTAGCCAAGGTCGAAATAGCCATCCAGCTTCCACCTGGGGTGACTGATAAAGTCCTGATCCCAATCCCAACGTGCCGCAATGCGTGCATTACTGATGTTGGCTTTATCGAAAATGTATTTCCCACCGGAGAGGCCGATACCATCGGGTATTAAATCAACGGCGAATACCCTGATGGGCAGAGTTCCCATTAAAAGTAAAAAGACTGAAACACCACTGATGCTTCCTGATTGCTTAGCAACTAACGTTAACCAACTCATTGTCTACACCCTGACTTCGTTCTTATGACATGTACAAGAACGATAGTCAGGATTAGAAATAATCAGTTAAGCCGTGAGGCCATCAGGCGACCAGCGATTCATCCAAACGATGAACAACAGGTTGCTTGTCAAGAAGCAGAACAACCGGAGTCCGCCCGTGAAAGTGTTGTCGATAAAAGGTCAGTACATTGGCGCAGGTAATTTCCGGTTTGGTAAAAAAGCTGCCATTAATCTGGGTCTTATCAAACAGCAGAGTCTGAAACTGATGGAACAGATCGATATCCACCGGTTCGGCATACTCCCAGAAGTTATCCAGAGTGCATTGCGAGGTCAGCCCCGGGATATCGTACATAGCCCGTCCCATGACTTTTACGGGAACCTTATGCAGCAGTGCAGAGGGGCCAACAGTACTATTCACCGTCACTACCCCCAGGCAGTGGGTATAGACACTGGGCAAGTGCAGGTCGTGACAGTAAACAACCCGATGCGAAATGCCAAGGTGTTCAGAAAGCTCAGTGATCATCTGCCCATAGTGGGTATAACCACGATCCATCGGATGGTGCTTTAACACCAGCACATTCTGCTCCGTGGCGTGGCGGGCAAAGGAGCGAATCACCTCCGCAATAAATGCTTCAACTGAAGAATATGAAGAGTGATACAGCATCTGGCTATCGTCATGTACCTGCAGAGCTACCATAAAGAAACGTTTGCTCAGCTCTTCCTGCATGGACTGCTCCACCTTCTTATCCCGAAAGCGATACAACTTTTTGCGGGCAAAGCCTCTCAACCACTTGGTCCCTTCATTTACCGGGTGGAATGCCCTGTGATGACAGTACCGGGCAAAACGTCGACGGGCAAACAAGGCCGCCCAATAATAAGCAGCAGCAAATCGGGTGCGGGCAGCCATGGTTCCGCCCATGGCAACTTTCGAAGAGCAAGAATGGGCGTTGACCTGGGCAAGGTCTTCTACAGAAAGTCCCAATTGGCTATAGGCATTAACACCGTGTTCTTCCAGAGTAATGGTGTTTGGCCGAAGATAGCCTTCTTCAAACACCAGAAAGCGAACTCCCAAGCGTTCACAAACCGGTTTGGCTGTTCGATGGTAGAGCCGACAGTCCCCCATCAGAAACACGGATTCAATATTGTGCCGCTGTAGATATTCAAATAAAAAATCCGTCCAGTGATCCGGTGAATCGGTAAAGGCAACGACATGATCCGCCCCGGCATAAAACAGATCTCCTCCATTAAAGACAATCCGGTGTGTAACATAGCCACGGCGACTGAAAAGTGTTGCCAGATCACGAAAAAAAGGCCCTAACGGTCCCTGTAAAAACAGCACATGGCGGGAATTCATGGTTCCTCAGCTTCCGTATGTAATGTCACTCAGGTTAATGGCGGGATGCTCAACATAAGAGCAACTTAAACATGATAAGTGGATTATTAATGCAAAATCAGCACCAGTGTTAACTGGCTCTAAGGGCTTCCATCAGAAAAGACAGCTTTCGCTTTTTCTGCTCCAACCAGGCCAGGACCCCTGAAGTTGAGGTTTTCATGGTGTTGCGCTCTTGCGACAACTGTTGGATCAGGCTTTCGGGGGAAGTAAAGCGACCAGTACCCCAATGGATATAACGGGGGTATAAGCAGAGTGCGATATAGGCGAGCTCATTGATATTCCGACGCATGACACGACGACTGCATGACATATGGTCCACTGTCAGCCCCCAGCCGGCATAAAAAGGCATTCCCCAGCAGTGTACGGTTTTATTCTGCAGCAAGGCTTCAAAACCGGCTTGAGAGCTCATAACATGCAGTTCATCACAACCCTGAATGCAGTCAAAAATATCAACATCGACCACGACTTGGTCCGCCCACTGTAATGCTTCCACTTCAGGTAAATGCCCGGCACGACCGGCCTGTACAACATCTGGATGGGGTTTATAGACAATAAAGGCATTCTGACCGATAAAATGTTCACGCACCCGTTGCAGTAAATCCCGATTACTGGTTACCCGTGGACTGCCGTATTTTAACGAAGCATCACTATCAACCTGACCGGTAACCAGCACTTTTTGCTGCCCAGGCCTGGCTCCGTGGAAAGGGTCGACCTTGTTACCCAGCAGGTTGTATTTACTAATGCGCTGAGCCAGTAGCTGCCGAACCAGGTTTTGGCCCCGTTGCTGCTCCTCATCGGACAGCATGCAGGTATTGAGAGAATGTTCCAGGTCACTGGGCTGCATGGCATTGTAATAAATGCCACTGCTGTCCAATATGAGGGAGCAGGGTCTGCGAAGCTCGGCACCTAATCCGACCGACCTTATAAAACCATCTTCCATGCGCCACAGGGGCATAGGGTACTCTGGCACCTGTTGTAAAGGCTTCATGCCCCAGAGCAATAGACCATCCCGCTCAGTGAGCTTTTTGCGCAGGGCTTTTTCATTGGATATATAAACAACGCGCCGGGCCACGCCATGGGCAAACCGGCTAACAAATGCCCGCTTCCAGATACTGAAACCCAAGGCATACAGCGTTTCAATCTGTGGTTTATTGTGTGCCTGCTGAAGTACAACCAGTTCCAGCACGTCTTCCAACTCACAGCGCTCATGAGTTTCCGGATGAATATAGCGGGTATACAGCAGGCAAGCCGCGGCAAATAAACTCTCAACCGAGTGCAGTGACGTTCGTCTTGGGCAGGGAACCCGATCATCGGTCAGCCCCCAGCCGCTGTAAAACGGCACACCAAAACAGACGACCTTTTTCCGGTGCCAGAGGGCTTCAAACCCGAGTTGAGACGTCACTACGTAGACTTTGGCAAACCAGGGGAATAGGGATTGAGCATTCACTTTTTCCGCTAAGATTCTTACTCTGTCGCTTTTACAGCCCTTAATCCGGGTGCCACAGGGTTCCAGCTCAAAATAGCCACGCTTGGTGCCAAGTAGTACATCCGGGTGAACCTTCACCCAGACTTCTGCTGTTGGATTTTCCTGCAGGGCCGACTTCAACATAGCCTGAAAACTGGTTTCATTGGCCATGCCGAACTCAACGGAGCAATCTCCAAGGGTCTGGTCAACCACCAGAACCCTTTCTTTACTGATATCAGGGAGAAGACCATCAGAGGATCGGCAAGTAAAGAACTTACTGCTATCTGTGGCCACTGGTTCATGGTTGTATTTACTGATTCGATGCTGACGAATGCTATCCAGCAGTTTTCGAGCCCGGGCCATCAGTTCCGGGGTCTGCCAGTCTGACTTATTCAGCAAGTGCTCAATATCTGATGGCTGAGTCGCATCGTAATAGATACCGGTTTTATCGCTGATCAATGAAAAGCGCCGGTCTCCCTGTGCGGGATGGCCAAGATAACTGATAAATCCGTCTTCCAGTTGCCAAAAAGGTAACTGATGTTGCTGGGCAAACGCCTTCGCCCTCAGCGTATTCTCTTTCAGTCCCCAGCCAACAATGACCGTGTTATTAACAACGCGTCGGAAAGTGTGTAACTTTTTTACCGGACTGCCTAACAATGCAGACAACTCTGGAGCGGAAGCAATACCGTTGGATGTTGTGTAAAAGGTGTACAATGCGTCACTCTGAATTGGAATATCAGAAATCAGGGCTGGGATAAGTGGAGGGCACTTGACGTAAAAAGCCACCGAAGCAATAGGAACACACCATAGATTACAGAGACACTTAATAGAGAAGGGCCATTGGTAAATCATGATAGCAATGCAATCACTTCTGTAATGCATACAGGAAGTAGAGGGTGGCTAACCTGATTGTCCGAAATATTTATGAAAAAAAGCAATCAGCTTATCCTTCCTGTTACTCTCCGGCCCTTTGCCCAGGCGGATATCCTGAGAGCCAAGGCAGGCCGGGGATCGAACACCCGATGCCGCTGCTGCCCAATGTGGCTCTGAGAGCTACCACCGCTGAAGGTGATACAAACTCAGAGGTTTGCCATATTACCTGGTGCCGATGGGCGGAGAGATTGCAGCACATTGTTATTACAAAAGCAACTGCTAAGGAATTGTCTTTTAATAAGTTCCCGATTTCCGTTCACCCTGAGCTTGTCGAAGGTCGTGCCACCGAACTTCGACAAGCTCAGTCCGAACGGAGTCAGGCAATGAAAATAGGGAAGTTATTTCCAGACAACTCCTTACTGAAATGTCGAAGTTATTAAATGACAGTTCTTAATCGTTACAGCGTTTAAACGCTTAAACTTTTAACGCTTGAACATCTGGTTAATCAGATCCAAATCGGAACCGGCCTTCATAGTCAGCCGGTAACAGTTAGCCAAAAAATAAAAAACTGTCATTTTTTGCCAATTTTTCTTGTCAACACTCAAGAATCAAAACCTGACCCCGCTGATGCGCCAGCAGAGGCTTCGGTAAAACCCTAAATACACACTGTAGAATTCACTGTACAGTGCCCGCTAAGGAACTGTCATTTAAAAACTCCGACATTTCAGCAAGCGCTGCCGGCTTCCCGCCACCCGCTGCCCGAAAAAGCCAGGCCGCTTGTACTTTTCCGGCCAGCAGCCAGAGGCCAGCAGCCAGCAGCCAGAGGCCAGCAGCCAGCGAGCTCAACAAGTCTCAGCCAAATGCGGAACTTATTCCGGTACAATTCCTAATTTCTATCTTAACCGCGTAAAACGAAGCTTACTCTGATGAAAAAAACAATCAGCTTATCTTTGCTATTACTCACCAGTACCCTGACCCAGGCAGATATTATCGGTGCAAAGGCCGGACTGGACTACTGGCATACCAAAGACCACGGCAAAGCGGGCTCCGCTTATGCCCAAATCGAGCACCCTGTGCCTCTACTGCCCAACGCTGCCCTGCGTGCAACTACGCTTGAGGGCGATGGGGACGGTTTAAACAATGTAGACGCTTACGGCTATTACGAAATTCTGGACAATGACCTGGTATCCGTTGACCTGGGCGCAGGCCTGCATCATATCAATGGCAGTCGTTATTACGACGAAACCCTGCCCATGGTAGTTGCCGATGCCGAATGGTTCCCGGGCAGCCGGATTTCATACTACAGCAAACTGAACTACGCAAAAAACGCCGATGCCACCGTAACCGACATCAGTGCCGGAGCCCGTTTCCAGTTGCTGTCCGCCATTTATCTTCAGGCCGGTTATCGCCATTATGATATGAAGACCGATAATGGTAATGGGCATTCAGATACCATTAAAGGACTCACTGCAGGGCTGCATATTGATATGTAATACCAATTCCACCTTCTAAATATGATAACGAGCAAGTCATTTTGGACCGCTGGGCAAGGCGGAATGACGAGTAATAGCAGGGCTATTGCGAGGAATTCCAACGAAGATCCAGCGGTTCAAAATGGCTGCGCAGTTCATATTTAGAAGGTGGAGTTGGTATAATAGTTGCCCGGCTCGAATCATGACAATGATTTGAGAACCTCGAATAGGATGTTTCACCTCCGGCAGGCTTCGGTATGCATTCCCACGCGGAGCATGGGAACAGCATGGGAGCGATGTTGTGCGTTGTATGGGTATTAGCGTTTTTCTGCACTAGACTGTATAAAGTCTTAATTAAGTCTTACTGTAGAGGAAAACTCGGATGAAACTCTCACAACAAGTCAAGCCCATCAGCTACCTGAAAGCCAACGCAGCCGAGGTACTGAAACAGCTGCAAGAGAGCCGGGAGCCGCTGGTGATCACCCAGAATGGTGAAGCCAAAGCCGTTATTCAGGATATCCACAGTTATGAAGCATTGCAGGAAGATATCGCCCTGTTAAAACTGCTGGCCCTGGGCAAACGACAGCTGGCCGACCATGACACTGTTACGGCAGACAGTGTCATGGCTGATATCGATCAACTCCTGGTGGATGACGCTCCTGATAATAACAGGGGCGATAACAACAACGATGATGAACCACAAAACAGTGCAGGAGAATAACCATGACAAAGGTTATTCTCACCCAGGATGCCCGACAGGACATACTGGATATTATCGCCTACACCAGAGATCACTTTGGCAAACCCCGGGCAGTGAAATTACGACAGGCTTTTAACTCCGCCTTGCAAAGCTTCAGGGAACAGCCCTATAAAGGCGCCAGAGTTCCGGAACTGAACCGGTTCGGGAATACCGAATACCGGCAACTGTTAAGGAAGCCTTTGCGTATTATTTATCTGATCACTGAGGCCGCAACAGAAAATAACCAGGGCATCATCATTGCCATATTGCTTTGCGCCGATGGGCGGAGAAATTTCAGTACATTACTACAACAGAGGCTGTTCAGGCGTTAAAGTCCGTTCCGAGATTAAAAGTTTCCATCTACATGGTGTTGATGCCAAAGGTCATGTGGTTATCAAAAAGAAACTTAAGCGCAAAGCACTCTTGTCCTTTATTGCCAATCTGCCTCAATGCGCTATTGGCATTGAAGCCTGTGGAGGTTCACACTACTGGTGTCGTAAATTCACTGAACCCGTTTATGACGTTCGTATCATGGCTCCCCGGTTCGTAAAACCGTCCTCGCTACGGGGTCGCCTAGACGGGCGCTATTCTCGGACAGCCTCTTGGCGCTCCTCTCGTGTGTGCCAGAGCCTCAAAATATAAATGGTTGAGTTCTGGATTTCATAGCGCATCTCATACTGCCCTATCAGTATCTTTCTGACTTCTCTGGGGTCAAAAGCTTCAAGTCTTTCACCGAGCCTTGGATTTTCCAACAGGCTGGCAGGGCTGGATGTCAAAGACTGAACTGTTTTAGCTGCAGCCTGCTTATTTACAAGAGCTAAAAAATCATACAGCCGCGACAAATCAGAGAGGGCTTTACTCGTCCACTTAATTTCCATTAACGCGGCACCGGCAGGGGGTTTTCAGTTCCAAGACTTTCTGCCCACTCTTGCACGGCTTGATGATCGATCACAGCATTTGCGTCTACATCTGCCAGTGCTTCCCGGGTTAGTCTGTCCCGTTCCTCTTCTTGATCAATCCAGGCGGATAGAGCCTGTTTGATGATCCACCCTCGTGACCGCTCAAGTCTCAGAGCAAGCTGTTCCACTTTTTCGGCCAGAGGTAGTGGCACATGGGCAGTAAGTACCTTCGTGTCTTTTTGAGTCATAATAACCTCACTCTTGATCAGGTGTTAATAACTATGAAAAATAGTGATTAATTATGATTAAGTCAATAGCATTGTCAGGTTTGGGTATACCTCAGCTTTACGTCAGGTAAATAAGCAAAAACTGTCAGAATAGGCTTTCATTTCTAGTTTCTGGACACTTGTTCAGGCAGATCTATGACCTAAACCTGACAGCATCAGCCCTTAAAGTTTGAAAATAAAGACAACGGGCTCAACAAAACCTCCCAAGTGATGATCGTTGACACCCTGTAGAAGTACGGAGTTTTACGCTCATTCGATAAAAGCAGACAAAATCAGCATTTCGTTTTGCCTATAAGGAAAAAGGTTTCAGGTTCAATCCCAGTGCCTGCAAAACCACCAACCATGTTTTGAGGATCGGATTCCCTTGCTCACTGAAAGAACGGTAACAATACAGCCATTGGCAATGGATGAGCAGTCTAGTCTGTTTTTTGTATAAAACATTGTGTAGGAGTTGATGATATGCCTTCAAACCTCGCTTTAGATGATGACTCGATTGACCAGGTCCAGAAACTGGGCGGCTATAAAACCAAAAAGGCCGCCGTTAATGAAGCACTTGCCGAATTTATACGCCATCGTAAACAGCTGGAACTGCTGGATGATTTCGGAACCATTATGATTGGCCCGATACTGCAAGAAGTACTAACCGGCATTAAACACCATGGACTGGATTGAATAAACCAGCGACGATGTGGGCTGGGTCATGAAGCGCGGCGACGTCGTTACCGTCTCAATCAAGGGAGACTATGGCAAACCAGGGCCAGCCTTAATCATCCAATCCAACCTGTTTCCAGAATCAACCTGCACGCTATTGATACAAGTCAACCATCGGCAAATCCAGCCCAATACTGCCAAGGGTGATAACATCGTTTTCTACATAGGTAGCAACCACCTCAAAACGCCCCTTGCGCCACATCCGTTTTTCGATCACCGGATAATCCGGTTCGATGACCAGGTACTCACCATTGGTAGCCTTGAGGACATGCCCATACTCCGTTGATTTATAAACCCGGTCAGTAAGCTCCGTACTTTCAGAAAGGACTTCAACCAGCACAGTGGCAGACTCACACATATCGTCAAACCTGCGATTCTGCTCGCAGGACACCATAACATCCGGATACCGATAAGATTTCACAAAGGCGGATTCAACCCTCAGTTTCACATCCGATGCAAAGACATCACAGGGCTTACCCACCAAGTGATTGCCCAGCAAACGAGTGATATTCGCAATCATTCTTCCATGGCTAATCGTACCGCCCGCCATGGCCAGTACATAACCATCAATATACTCATGCCGTGTTTCGGGGGATGCTTTCTCATGGGCCAGGTAAGCCTCTGGTGAAACCAGAGCATGGCTGATTTTATGTGGCATGATGTAAACCGTCCTGTAAACCTGAGTAGCAAGTATATCTGTAATCCATCAAGTTCACCCCTTCCCTTGTTTTCGTTTTTCCTTGATGCGGTGGTTTGGTGGTCGCTTCCAGAAGCCGCCACCGGAGGGCCCTCCTCCATCTCAATTACAGTTACGAGCAGACCGACTCTGCTCTCGTGACACACCAGACCCGGACGAGCCCAATTAAGGCATCCGGTTCCTCACAGTTACTGGCTCACTAAATGGTGACCATGGTAGTACTGATGCTGGATTCTTGGCGGTGTCAGGGGGAAACGTTTCAGGAACTGGGAAAATTTCTCCCACGGAAAATTGCAAAGCCACCCCTCTGGGTTTTACCCCAGAAGTGTGTGAACCCAGGAAAATCAAATTTGATCGGAAGTCCACGACGCTTGCTTTCCTTTCGATATTGAACCCGAAAGTCAATTCTCTGCGTCTTTTCCGGATGCAGCGTTAAGCCATGGCCACCAAAGCGTTTAGGCAGTACACGCTCTACTTGACAACAGTCATCAAAGTTTGGATTCGCTTCCGGACTCCTGAGTGCTGCTTCATATTCGCTTCGCCGGGCTTGAAGCAAACCTGACGACCGGGTTCTTTCCAGCCATAGAACCAATGGCTATTTAACTCAGGTCAGCACTGGATCTCGCAGGTTCCTGAGAAATCCATCCTGTACCTTTGCCCCGGTCTCTGACTCCGGCCGGACTGATTCTGTCTCACCAAATCGACATTTCAGTGTTGCCCCCACCTCTTGAACAATGAAGCCTCCAACAAAGCGTCAATTTCGGAGTTCAATCCCGCGGCTTTAGTACCTGCTGTTTACGCTTCACAACCAGAGTTACCCCTGGCTATGCAAAACTCGCTTCCGGCTGATGGTTAATCTTTACCGGGTGGGAGTCGAACCCACTGGATTTCAACGAATAATTTCAGTTTATAAAACCTCCCACATTCTCAGGCTTCGCCTGTCGCGATCAAGGCCCTTTTCTCGTACATAGCCTGACAGTCAGAACCAATAAGGAAATCAATACCTGCAACCCATTCATCAACAGAGTCATTGAGTGAGGCCAAGGATCAAGCCCCTGGGTTTTCTTGCCAAATAACAAGAGCCAATTATACTTGTACCTTATCACGTACAAGTATATGGGCAATAAAATGAATGTGGTTTCCTACACAGAAATGAGAAAAAACCTCAAAGCGGTGCTGGACAGCGTTGTTAATGACTCGACCCACACAATCATTCACCGGCGTGACGCAGAAGATGCGGTAGTTATGTCGAAAGAAAGTTACGACAGCCTGATGGAAACGCTTTATCTGCTCTCGTCACCTGAAAATGCCCGTCGGTTGAAATCCGCCGCTGAACAATTCAAAGCCAATAAGGGCATCCAAAGGGATCTGCCTGAATTATGAGTACCCCGAAAAAAATCACGTTAAGCTGGGTAGAAGAAGCATGGGAAGACTTCCAATACTGGCTGGACAACGACAAACCAAAAGCCAGGAAGCTAAGAAAGCTCATTAAAGAATGTATGCGTAGCCCCTTTGAAGGCACAGGCAAACCTGAGCCCCTGAAAGATAACTTTTCAGGATTCTGGTCGCGCAGGATTGACCAGGAACATCGATTGGTATACGCCTACAGTAACGATAACCTGTTTATACTCCAGTGCCGCTTCCATTACTGAAACCCTGACGTTACAAACACAACCCCGGAGCCCCGGCACTGGCAACCCCGCGGCTGCCGAGCAAGCATCTTACTCACCGTGAAATAATGCAGGCCAAAATAATCGGCAATCGCCTTTTGGTCATATAGTTTTCAAACAACCTCTTAAAACAAAAAAAGCACAGTTATCAAGCAGCCCAGTCAATCAGACCAACAACCTGTCCCTGTTCGTCTGTTGCTACAAGACATTTTACATGAGCTTCTCGCATTATGACTTCTGCATCCACTAACTTAATATCCTGAGAAACAGACACCGGGTTAACACTCATAATATCAGCTGCCAACATTCCCTGAATAGAACTGTGGTCTACCAGCACCCTGCGCAGATCACCATCAGTAATAACGCCAATCAGCTGGCCATTATCATCCTGCACAAGAGCCAGACCGGTACGAGCCTCTGTCATGGTAAAAACAACATCGGTAATCGCAGCAGCGCGATGTACAAACGGCAGCTTATCTTTCTGCATAACATCCCTGACACAGGTCAGAAGACGACGCCCCAGACTTCCTCCCGGGTGGAAACGGGCAAACTCATGGGGTTGGAAGTTACGTGCCTTGATCAGCGCAACCGCCAGCGCATCTCCAATAGCAAGCGCCACCGTTGTAGATGTTGTTGGTGCCAGGTTATTTGGGCACACCTCTTCAACCACGGAACCATCCAAAACCACATCCGCATTTTTTGCCAGAGTTGAATCCAGAGCTCCAGTAATAGCAATAATTTTAGTGCCAAAACTCTTCAGTGATGGAATCAGTTTAAGGACCTCATCGGTTTCGCCACTGTAAGAGATCAATACAACCACATCCGCTTTTTCATCAAAGCGGATCATACCCAAGTCACCGTGAAAGGCTTCACCAGGATGCATAAAAAAGCTAATTGTACCGGTAGAAGCCAGAGTTGCAGCAATCTTGCGGCCAACCAGACCAGACTTACCCATACCACAAATCACAACACGGCCCTTACAATTGAGCATCAACGCAACTGCAGACTCAAAAGACTCATCAACCCGTTCACTCAAAGAAATCAGAGCTTGCCCTTGCTCACGCAGAGCACTGGCAATCACCTGGCGCATTTCAAAAGACATATTCCCCCCAAAAAATCGGTAAACGATATAGCGTTATTTTTGTAAAATATTTCTGACTCGTTCGAGGTCAGGTTCAGTATTACGGAAAGATTACTTAATATGTTCACAGCAATATGTCTGACACCCGCCAGTATTTCAGACTCTCCTTGACTTCCTTCAAGAATCAATACTCCAGCTTCTTTGACCCCGGTATCTTTGACAAGCCTGGGCTTTGGTTTCATCTACTCAAATAAATGCTAACCTTTGAATGTGTGTACAAATGTAAATACTGGCATCACCATGCAATGCGAGTGGGATGAAAGCAAGAATCAGGCAAATATTGCAAACACGGCATCGCCTTTGAGGACGCTGTCGATATATTCAATCACCCAATACTATGAAGAAAACATCCGGTACTGACTGGGAGCGCCTCAATACCATGAGTGATGAGGACATAGACTCTTCTGATATACCTGAACTGGACGATGAATTTTTCCAACAGGCCGAGTTGCACCTGCCGGTGAAAAAACCAGTGACTATCCGACTGGATGCCGACGTTCTGGAATGGTTCAAGGGTCAGGGGCAGGGATATCAGACCCGCATAAACAATTTGCTGAGAAAATATATGGAAACTCACCAGACCCGTTGAATCACCGTGCAAGCATCTTACTCATCGTGAAATAATGCAGGCCAAAATAATCGGTAATCGCCTTTTGAGTATTAATCAAAATACAAAAGAAAACCAAATGCCTAAGTTAACCACGAAAAGACAAGTGACGATCCCCCAGGCCATCTGTGAAAAACTGGGTCTTGAGCCGGGAGATAGAATTCAGGTATTTGAACGGGATGGTGTTGCCCACCTTGTCAAAATGACCGATCAGCCTCTGGTCGGCACCTTGAGCAATTGTCATAATGCAGTACCTGATATGGATAGGGCGCACCTCAAATCAGCCATCAGAAAAAAGGCAGCAAAAAAACTCCGGTGGCAAGAGTGATCGCTGTCGATAACAACGTTCTGTCGCGCTACCTGTTACACCCTTCTGATGACCGAAACCCGCAATGGCAAAGTCTGAAAGCGATTGACATTATCAATTCAGCAGACAGTGTTTTCATATCAGACATTGTGCTGTCTGAGGTAAAATGGGTGATGGATACCGTGTTTGAACTTGATAAAAAACAAATACACCAAACTCTTTTCCAGCTGACCAGTCAACAGCAATTCCGATTTGAAGACTGGAATGCCCTGCACTGTGCCCTAATAGATTATCAGACCTATCCCAAAGTTGATTTTTCTGACTGCCTGATTGCAAGACAAGCAGCCAGTAAAAACGCAGATACCTTATACACCTTTGAAAGTTCGAGAAAACTCTGCACCTTGCATTTCTTTTCTCAACTTCTCCGCCTTTTTATACATATCCCGACAGTCAGAACCAATCAGGAACTCAATACCTGCTACCCATTCATCAACGGAGTCACCCAATACCAAGCCTGCACCAGCATGCTCAATGTCATCCGAACAGGAAAAGCGGCGTGAATAAATACCGACGGCTTTCTGACGACAGATGTCAAGAAACTTGGTATGGGAGCGGGCCAGATTAAAGGGTGTATCAGCCAGAGGAGCGAGACCTATATCCATGGTTCTGGAAGAGGTCAGTGCCAGATAATCAGGCCACTTCAGCGGATGAAGAACAGTCACACGAGGAATACCCCGGCACGCCTTGTAAAGCGCATGGTCACCGATAAATTCAAACCAGGTGCCTTGATTCCGGAGTTGAATCTGCCGGGTTACTTCCAGCACAAACTCCCAGTCTTTCTGGTGGGAGCTGGTGCCGTGGTAAAAGCAGCGGGTTATCTGTTGGGAGGATTCAAAAACAGGCTCAACAGGAGACAAGATTGCGCTACTGGCCAGGTTATATTTTTTGGCCAGACAGGGTGTTGAAACCAAAATCTTGCTACAAAGATTTTCAAGAAGAGGCGTTGCTCGTTTATACCAGCCAGTCATGCGTTTCCGGTAGCGGGCTGGCAAAGTCGCGTCCAATCCCGCAGCTGGAATATCGTCATCTATAAACCATATTACGTCAGATAACGTACACTTAAAGGCATCAAGCTTCTTTAGTACTTCTACAGGCACATCACGAACAAGAATAAGAGTACAACCTTCCGATATATGCTTTTTTAATTCATATAAAGCGTCACTGGAACAGGCATCTATCTCTGTGTAACCAGCACCTTTGGCCTTGCGACTTCTAAAATAGAACTCAACAGTAGCTGACTGCAGGTTACCAAGGATCACAATCTTCCCGGTTGCCTTTTTATCATAACGTGCAGAAGGGCTGACTAGCTCTTTTGTTTTGGTTGAAAATCTGAACATCACTCAAAGTGAGCCATATACCTTCTCAGAACTGACTCCTGATCACTATCTGGCAACATAGCTAAAGTACAGTAAAATTCAGTGAAAAATCTTCCCTTCGCTGGGTCAGATTGGGATGATAATAAGGATCAGAAGCCAGTTTGCCAGCCCACTTGTTTTTCATGAACTGATACTCTTGCTCAAAACGAGCCTTCTTCTCGGGTGTGTCATCCTGCCCACGGCTGACCGACTCATGATGGTATAGCTCAGCAAACGATGTCCATAAATTTCTGTAGCCAGCCTGCCTGACTTTCAGGCAAAAATCCACATCATTAAATGCAACCAGCAGGTTCTCAGCATCCAGCCCACCAACTTCCCGGTAGATCGCTTTTTTCACCAACAGAGCTGCCGCCGTTACCGCCGACAGGTTTTGAACACAGTTCAATCGATTCTGAAAACCCGCATCGCCACGTCTGAAATGCTTATGAGAATGTCCGGCCACACCGCCCAAACCACTGATAACACCGGCATGTTGAATCGTATCGTTAGCGTAATAGAGCATCGCACCCACACAACCGATGTCTGGACGCATGGCCTGGGATACCATTTCTCTTAGCCAATCGGGATTAATGATTTCCACATCATTATTAATCAGCCCAACAACGTCCCCGCTGGCTTTTTCCACCGCAAAGTTATTGATTGCCGAGTAGTTAAATACATCGTCATAGCGGTAAACAGACACCTGCTTATGTCGGGAAATATCATCCAGGTAGGCCAGCGTTTGCGCACAGTCAGACTGATTATCAATAATCAGAATTTCAAAATTCCGGTAACTGGTTTTTGCCAGAATGCTATCCACACATTGCTTCAGAATCTCATAGCCATTGCGTGTAGGAATAATCAAGCTAACCAGAGGCTCAATGGGTAAAGGCCAGATAACACGATAACTCCGCTTGTTTTCCAGATAGACAACCTCGGCATTCACATTCTTAACCGTAGCCAGGTAATCTTTGCGGACTTTAATAGCCGTATTCCCACTGTGTTTTTGCTCACCGCCTTGTCTGTTACTTGAATAGCGATGACTGACCATTTCTGGAACTCTTTTCACCTGCTGATCGTTTGCCAGTGCGCAGACTCGCAATACCACATCATAGACTTCATAGCCTGTAATACCTGAGCGGAAGCCTCCTATGCCATTCAATGCCTGCCGATGGATAGCAATACAATCGGAGATATAATCCTGAGCGAGCAACAAATCGGGATTCCAGCCTGACTTGAAATCGGGAGTATGGCGCATGCCTTTGTGATCAATCCGATCCTGATCACCATAAACAATAATGGGTAGCAACCCGGATGCGTTAGAAGAAATAGCTTCAGCAAAAGAGAGTAACGCCAACGCGGATAACGCCAAAGCTGGATCAGGCACCACAAGATACTCACCAGAAGCCCGCTGGCAGGCGCTATTCAGATCCTCGCCATTATCAGCCGTTTTGGTCAGTACCTGACATTTAATACCGTACTGTTCAAATTGACTGGCAATGGCCAAAGCCGAAGGCTGATTACCCCCATAAGCGATAATCATCACCTCAAAGTGTCGGTATACTTGAGCAAACAGCGATTCAACAAGTGCTGGGACAACCCGCTCATCACCAGCAATCTGTATGATGATTGAGAACCGAACGTTACTTTTCAACTGCGCAAGTCTGCGCTCAATAGCAATGGGATGAAAACGGGATTCATCATACCACTGCAACCATTCACTATAATTTGTATCCGACGAACTATGGCGAAAACATAAGCTATACCGTTTAACCAATTCATCCCTGGTTAAATAAGAAAAATCTCCCGGAAAGAAGCTGCTTACCTTCTTCAACATCAACTGGCGGGCAAAGCCTGGCGTCAGTTTGGAAAAACTGAGCGCCTCTACATTAAACAGGGCGATCTCTTCCGTCGGATCAAAGCGCAACCCTTTCACTGGCTTAGGGAAATAACAAACCCGCTTAACCGCTTTGCCTTTATGCAGGGGCAGGTAGACTGCCGATTCTTCCCCCATGCCCTCGCCATCATTGATATAAAGCTTGCCATGAAACTGTGGCAAGTTACCCTTTACGCTGACGGTGAGCATATACCAGCCATGCAGGACAGCGCCGGAATGTTTCAGCATAAACGCCGGATCTTTGCCGGTTGCCTCCCATCGATACTCACCACTGGCTGGTTTCACATCTGAATACGGAACCAGGGAAAACTCCGGCTGCCGATCCAGCCAGCGGCCAAGAGCGCCTGTTCTGGCAATGAACTTACCTGCCGCGCCTTGCATGACCGACAATTCTTTTTTGTATTGCAACAGATTTAATTGATAACGAATCTGCTGTATTTCCCCGGCAAGTGGCTCCTGAAAGCGCTCCATAATATGGCTGGTCTCATGATTCATATCATGGGCTTTAAAAAAACCGTCTTTGCGCAGCTCACTAACCGAAGCCCGCCCTCTTTTCTGTTTACGCTGCTTGAACTCCTCGAACGACTTGACAACATAGTGGTTGATCCTCAGCGGCGACCAGTCCACCGTTGTACTGCAGCCATGTTCGTTGTGCTCGGAAAAAGCAAACGGCTCCCCATTTGACTTAATGTAACGCCCTTTTTTCAGTGCCGCTTTATGGGGATTAAGCATCTGTGCACAGAATTCAGGCTTTACTATGGTTTTGATATGCCTGTTCACCCCGGTGACCTGCCGTGCACGCTGGGTAAATCGCCGGGAAACCGGCTCATCCCGAAACTCGCTCTTACCGGATGAACCATAAATCGCCCAGTTAACAGCGATAGCCCCAACACAATCATCCGCCATAAACGGCGCAAGATACTCCCGTACACTGGTACCCTGTGCCGGAACGACAAATTCATCAGCATCAATAAATGCCAGCAAATCCACCCTGCCTTTTACAAGGTTGAGCATCTCATTATAAGCAGGAACCTGGGGGCCTTTATTATCACGGGTCGGGTACTCGATACGCTGAATCAGACCCACCTCATCCAATGCTTTCAGCAGCTCGGTGGAACCATCATCGCTGATATTGTCGGCAATAATGAACTGATCAAACCCTACCAACCGGTGATAAGCCAGCCATTCAATGATGTAGGGGTGCTCATTCTTAAAAATGGCTGCGATGGAGAGTTTCATGGCAAAAAAAGTTACAGGTTAAAAAAAGGTTTAAGCGTTTAAGTGTTTAAGCGTTAAAACGTTAAGGGTGAAATTTGGGTGCTTTTTTAAATCCTTAAACGCTTTAAGTAGGTCATGTTTCAAACAGGTTGAAACGCTGTTTTAAACCTTTAAACGCTTAAACCCTTCTACAAAATCACATGATGATTTTAATCGGAACCAAACAGATCGCGGGTATAGACCTTATCCAGCACATCTGACAGTTCATCTACCAACCGGTTGGAGACAATCACATCGGCGGTCTGTTTGAATTTGTTCAGGTCGGTAATTACCCGTGAGTTAAAGAACTCCGCTTCATCCAGCACCGGCTCATAGACCACCACTTCAATACCTTTAGCCTTGATGCGTTTCATAATGCCCTGGATAGAAGAAGCCCGGAAGTTATCGGAACCGGCCTTCATAATCAGGCGATAAATACCCACCACCTGGGGTTTGCGCCTAAGGATGGACTCGGCAACAAAATCCTTGCGGGTAGTGTTGGCATCCACAATGGCACCAATAATATTGTTGGGCACATCCTGATAGTTGGCCAACAGCTGCCGGGTATCCTTCGGCAGGCAATAACCGCCGTAACCGAAGGAGGGGTTATTGTAGTGGCCACCGATCCGGGGATCGTAACCCACCCCTTCAATAATCTGGCGGGCATCCAGGCCATGCACCTCGGCGTAAGTATCCAGCTCATTAAAATACGCCACCCGCATCGCCAGGTAGGTGTTGGAAAACAGCTTGATGGCTTCCGCTTCGGTGGAGTCGGTGAAGAGTACCGGGATATCGCTCTTCCCGGCGCCTTCTACCAATAGCTGGGCAAAACATTCTGCCCGCTCCGACTGCTCACCCACAATGATCCGGGATGGGTGTAAATTGTCGTGCAAAGCCTTGCCTTCCCGCAGAAACTCCGGTGAAAACATAATATTGTCACAACCCAGCTCCTCTTTAACCCGCTGGGTATAGCCAACGGGAACGGTGGATTTGATCACCATCACCGCATGGGGATTAATCGCCATTACCTGATTAATCACCGCTTCAACAGAGGTGGTATTAAAGTAGTTGGTTTTCGGGTCATAATCCGTTGGCGTGGCAATAATCACAAACTCTACATCGGCATAGGCCAGCTGCGGATCGGTGGTCGCCCTCAAGTTCAGCTCCCGGTGGGCCAGAAACTCTTCAATTTCCGCATCCACAATAGGCGACATGCGGTGATTAATCATAGCCACCTTTTGGGGGACAATATCAACAGCCATCACCTGATGGTGCTGAGCTAACAGAACCGCGTTGGACAGGCCAACATAGCCTGTACCTGCAATTGCAATTTTCATAGGAAACTTTTTACCAAATGGAAAAACAAGAAAAAAACGGTTTGGTTGGAATTACGCTCAACCAAGCCATTGGTCGTAAATGGTTTTCAGGGTTTCAGCAAAACGGGTAAAACCAAAATGACTCACCACCTTTTTTCTGCCAGCTTTACCCATTGCCAGCAGCAGCTCAGGATCTTCAGCCAGAATGGCTACCCGCCGGAGCAGACCTTCAATATCCCCCAGATGCACCAGAAAACCATTGACGCCATTATCAATCAGCTCCGGCAGAGCCCCCCACCGATAGCCAATCACCGGACGGCCCGAAGCCATAGCTTCAGCAATGGTTCGGCCAAAGGATTCCTGAAAAGACGATAAATTCAGAATCACGTCGGCCTGGTTCAGGGCCTGCTGTGGCGTTTGTGAGTAGCCAGCAATCACCAGGTTAGCGGGTAAAGTCGCACAGGCTCGCAAAGCCTCAATATGTTCATTATCAGGCCCGATCAAAATAAACCGGGCATTGGCAATATGACCTTCGGCACGCCGGGCCAGAGTAACAAAATCATCCAGCCCTTTTTTGGGAATATTGCTGCTGACCAGAGCAAAGCGTACTTCAGCTTTTGGTCCCGGAGGGGCATTAAAAGCAGAAGCGTCAACGGTGTTATAAAGCAGAGAACATCGTTCCGGCTGATTGATATAACGCTGGGTACATTGTGAATTAACAATAAAGCCATCGGCCCAGTTCAGGATATTGCTGCGAATCTGGTCAGGTTCAGCCCCCAGTCCTTCACACAGGGCCGGATCGAAACCCGGCAACTCCCGCACATGAACCAGGCCGGGCACCTGTTTATTGCGAGCCGCCAGCAGGGGTTCCCTCAGCACCAGCGTATTGACATGGACAAGATCAACACCATAGGCATCAAGAATGGCCTCAAAATCACGGCTAGCCCGTTCATTGACCGCTCGCTTGCCATGCCACCATAAATAAGGGAAAACAATGGCGGTCGATGCATACTCCAGCAATGCGTCCAGATACTCCCGGCTACCCTGTTCCGGCAGGGTAATAACCAATTGGTAACCCGCCTGGTCTACCGCCCTGGCCATATCCAGGAAACTGCGCTCGCCGCCAAACAGGGTGATACCCGAAGCGTGGGCGCAAAGCAAAATGGTTTTTGCTTCGTTGTCCACCGCTTGCCTGCCGGGGTATACCGGATAATGGTGCAGACCAAAATACTGGCCGGGCCGGTTTATCAGGGCGGGCACCGGAAAAGGCCGTTGCTGTGGATTAAACGACAAATACAAGCCATCAGAACCCTGCTGCCGGTGCCACAGATGGGCCGCATCCATATAATCCTTCCGGACACCGCCAAACTGCGTACGCAGATGGGTCTCCGAGGCCATGGTCAGGCTACCGGGTTCCATTCGGCCAAAAGCCAGGGGGATACCGGGCTTGACTTCAATAATGGACTGCTGCCCATAGGCGGCAATAATCCGATAATAGTACTCCGTATCCGCATTCACCGAGACCCGGTCCCAATAACCCAGCTGATCAAACACCGAACGGCGAAACATCAAAGACGAAACATTCCGGTATATCCAGCTGGCCTCCTGCCGCCAGGTGCCAAACACCAGCTGGCTTGAACAACGGGCCCAGTGGGAAGCGGATGCCATGTGCTGAGGGCTGACCAGCAGCGCCTTAACCTGAAGCTCAATCTTCTGGCAATGGGACCAGTCATCCGCATCGTGGGTGGTAATAAACTCTCCTTTAGCAGCGGCAAGGCCGGTATTTCTGGCAGCATAGGCACCTTGGTTGGTATGGTTAGCCAGTACCCGGATTCGGGAATCCTGCTCTGCCCATTGCCGGGCTATCTGGAGGGACTTATCAGTGCTGCAATCATCCACCACAAGGATTTCGAGTGCCCGCCAGGATTGTTCGGTTAGGGAATGCAGTGCGGTACCCAGTGTCGATTCTCCATTAAAAACAGGGATGATGATCGACACCAGAGGATGGTCAGCCATGTTGCAAGTGAACCGGGATTTACTGACCAGATTATCCAGGCCGAACGGGTGGCCAAGATTCTTATAGTCTGGTAGTACCAAACCATAACGTTTATAGAGTTCAACAAGCGCTATTAAACCATCGCCGTCAGATTGGGAAAAAAACTGCTTTAAGTTGCAGGCCATCAAGTGCCCATCGGGGCAAATACCAAAATGCTGGTTAGCGCAGCACAGAGTTTGCTCAGCACCGGCCTGATCACCATTGTGCACTAATACCGAAAAGACCAGTAAGGTAACCCCGATATGACTTGGTACGCCTTTTACACGAATTTCTGGCAGAAGATTATGGATATAAGATAAAGCCTTGGGCCATTCACCGGTGCTGGCATGCCAGCGAGCCAAAGCCCAATTGGCATAACCCCTATTACAAGCATTTAAATCAGTTACCAGCTTTTCCAGAACTGTTGATTGCCCCTTTTCATAAGCGGTGGTTTGCCATAAGACTTGTTCCCAAAAGATGGCTGCTACTGGTTTTAAGTTCAAACAACACAACCTTGAATGATCGATAAATTTAACACTGCAATGACGATAGTTTTAGAAACATTGCCAATAATTTATGGAGTGATTTTAGTATCCTTAAAATCGAGATATTCTTGGGGAACACCGCAGAAAATAACCTGATTGTCATCAATTAAGTCATACCCAATGGAATCACCTCGAGAAATCAAAAGGTTATACAGTGGGGCGACATACAACTCTGCTTTTTCCCACTCCGACTGTGGGCGACTGGCGTATTCAATAAAACTATTTTTGAATACCTGCATATCAGAAAAATAATACAGACCCGTGCAGCAAAGGTTAGAAACAGGGTTCTTTTCCGTTGTCAGCGCCACTCGGCTATGATCATTTTTATCGAGTTTAATAAACGACCAGTTATCCCCACTGCCTTCAAACACTTCAAGATAACCATCCAGCTTTCCAATAGTCGCTGGGTATTCAAATCCTGGCCGGAAAGTATCAATGTTAAAAATAGTGATGGGCTCATGACCCCTTAACGTTTCAAGCGCCAGATAAACCGTTTCAGCTTGCCCCCGGGTTTCACTATCAAGCACAAATATTCGGTAAGACTTAATCCCCATATTGGTCACTTCCCGGGTGACAAAGTCATAGGTTCCATAAACATCACGGATAATAAAAAGGAACTCTTCAGTGGCAAAGTACCGCTGAAAACTCTCAACCGAGTGACGAAACAGGCTTTTACCATGAGCTTCCAGCATGTACTTAGGCTGGGTATACCCAGCTTTGAAAAAGCGTGAACTCAAGCCCGCCATTGGTATGACAATCATGCAACTTCCTCAAACCGTACCACATCACTTTCTACCAGCATTCTGTAAAGCCTGAGCGCATTGGCAAGCATAGCCACCTGGCCCTCAACCCTGTCTGCATGAAGAGGTAACATTGAAAGGAAAAGGTGAACAGTAATGGCCAGTGTCACCTTTTCCCTCTCTGGGCAACGGGCAAAGAAACATTTTCTAAAAGTTTCCTGCACCACCGACAGGCGTTCCATATCTGGAAATTCTAAATCAAAAGAACCCGTTTCAAGGTTACCGGTCAGCGTAAACCGGTGAGCAATAATCAAGTCATAAAGGCCAATTACGGAGTGATAGAGCTTGGCGATATCGTAGCGGGTATCCCCATAAATGGATAAATTACCCTCATTATCAATGCCCCTTGGATCAATGAGTTTAATTGACTGAACCCGGGCATCATAAAGGATATTGCTGAAACAGAAATCACCGTGGGAGATACCCTCATCAGTTGTCGATGCGGAAGGAATCAGTTTTGCCGTTTCATAAGCAATATCCAGCAAAGGCGGCAACTCAACCCCATTAAAGGTAACCGGTTTGGAAATATCAAAAGACCGTTGTGTAGCAAATTCATCCAGCCTTGCCAATGTTTTGGGCAGATAAAGACTGTTCAGTTTATCCGGTGATGTCGCAACATCAGGTCTGTGGCTTGCCAGAGCCTCATTGACTTGCTTACAGGCATCAAAAATCTGATACCAGACATTCCCCGGTAGATTGCCATAAACAAACATATCGTTCAGTGGCAGTAAGTAGAGGTATTCCAGAGAATAGCTGGCAATCTCTGCTTCGGTATTGTCGCTGACCAGGTGTGGCGTATAGATTCTCAGATTTTCCGGCAAGCTGCGAAACCAGTTGACCTCAGCCAGCATTTTAATGCTCTTATGACTCGCCTTAGACACCACTCGCGGTGTAATGGACATCTCATTAAATGCACGCTGGGTGGTAATCAGCGTTCGGGAGCGGAAAAAGGTATTGATATGACCAAAATCAAACCATTCACAGCTCTCAATACCTTTTAACGGGCACATATGGCTGTAGTACTGCAGGCCAGCAATAAAATCACCGCTGTTTTTTACAATGCCCTGAATAAATCTTTGTGGCTGACTGAATGAGAAATAGCCTGATAAAATCCACTCATCATCCCCTGCCCAGGCATCTTCAATGGCGCCATTAACCAGATTCCCCCGGGAAACCGTGGCCCGGTGATAATAGCCCTGATTCTGGGCAATAGACACCGAATCCAACAGACTAAAATCCATACCACGAATCAGTGTATCGCCGTGCAGGATTTGCAAGTTATCATAACGTTTGCCAGTACTGTTCCAGCAATACAGAACCGATTCGCCAAGGGTCAAACCTTCAGGCACGGGCAAAATACTCACACCGTATTGTTCGAGCAATACCCGTTCATGACGTTCAAGTGGGTAGCCTTCCGGAATGGAAAGGTAGATATCCGAAGATACCTGCGCCAATTGTTCCAGCTGATAAATAAACAGCCGTTGATTCCCGACCGGTAAGAAAGCAGGGGGAGCTGCCCAATCTCAGAAACAAGATCCTGAGAAACATAAGCCCCTGATGTAATTAAAAACATATTACTGCTGGTTCCTGAATTCGACTTCCTTTTCCAGAAGTTCGTTAATTTCATCTAACGACATACGGGAAAATTCGCTAGGTCTGATAGCGCGATCATCGATATAAAAACCTTCATGGCCACACCAGGGTTTGCCGACAATAATTTCATCGTACGGCACTTGGTGTTTATCAAGCCATTCTATGATGGTTGGTAATGTGTGGATGTTTATTTTTCCTACATTGCCTTCATATGTACGCATATTACGTGCAGTGTGAATGGTAATAACAAAACCTATTCTCTTGTACTCGTGGAGCTGTTTTACAAGGTCATAATTTGGTTTTACTTTAAGATAGTTTTTAGTGTTAGCTGTGGTTATTGTGCCATCAAGATCAACAATAATTCTTTTCAAGATATAACCCAATCAAAATTCAAAAAAAAATCAAACTAATGACTCTCTGGATACAGGAATGTCATTCTCGTAACGAACGAGGTATTTAGGTTGTTCTATTTCTGGCTGGAGGATTTTCGGCAAATATAAGTCATGTTTAAGCATGTTTTTAACTATTTCTTTTTTAACATAACTAACACCGCCATCTATATTGTAATTTCTTTCCTGACCAAGCCATTCCCAAAAATCTTTAATTCTATTTTTGTTTTTTGCAACCCAAACTTGATATTCAGACAAAAACCTTCTGTAAAGCAGATATGAATCAGGTTTAACTCCATATATATGAATAAAATACATGGGATCTTTTTCTGGGTTATTTAGATAAAACAACTTGGCCTTTTCTCCATTCTTCCTTTTTAGAATCCCAACATCTCCATACTTTTCTGTTACACCATAAGACATACAGTCTTTTCTTCCTACAAAAGAATCACCGTTCAACCCTAATCTTGCTCTTGATTTGTCATAGTGATACAAATCACCTGAAATATTCAGGCTATGAAGAAGAAATATGTCATAATCGTTTTTTTTGCTTTCGACAACTTTTAGTAATTTTGAGAATGGTGCCTGCTTTTCATTTTCAACATCCATCTCACCAAAAGCACAAAAATCACCATCCCACTTTATAACCCAATCATTTTTAGCCTTACCTAAAGCAAAATTCCTTACATCCCCCAGCTGCATTGGTTCTTCAAGCGCATACAGTTTAACTTTATTCTCTAAATCCTCACTCCTAATGAATTGATTAACTATATCTACTGTACTATCGGATGAGCAATTATCGACCACAATAATTTCGTCTGTATATCCATATATGCTCTTTAATGAATAATAAACATAAAGCTCTTCATTAAAACAATTTACAACTGCACTAAACTTCATAAATCTGAACTCCAATCAGAACACTTTTCTAATGTTTTAAAAAGACATACACACATATTTAGAATAACTTTTAGCCTAAAGCATTATTAATGAAGTAAGGTATTTGGTTTGATTTTTTTTATTTGCCTACAATTGTCAAATAATGAAAATGACAATGTTCGATTACGAGTACCTGACTACTTAAAAAACGTTCAGACAGCTTTTAAAACTACTTTTTTAAAAGTATATTTTCGACAAGAATCTAAATCCGTTTCAGCTATATAAGCCCAATCAATCAAATGTTGCCGAGTCAATGCTTTTGCCACAACTCCAAAATGGTTTGTTTTTTGCGTTCCTAGTTGCCTTATTGAAGTGTTTTCTCCATGTATAACGCGATTGTAGCAAACCTTATTTACATGTTTAAAAGGCCCAACCTCACTCAACTTCAAAAACATATCATAATCAACGGCATTAGTAATTTCTTCATCAAAACCGTCAGTAAGATTCCACGCTCTTGCCGTAAACATCCTGAAATGATGGGCAATCATTGCGGTCGTTAGTTTCTCACGGGAAAATTCAGGCCAATTATACCCTTTGCTGATCAGGTTACCTTGCGGATCAACATTATTATTGGTGGTGTACACACAAGCTAACGAATGATCTTTCAGGAACTCTTTAAGGCAAAGCTCCACCGCATCCGGATTCAAATAATCATCAGAATCCAGCTGGCCAATATAATAACCGCGGCACAATTTCACCGCGCCGTTAGAGGCTGCACCAATACCCCCATTGGTTTGAGTGGTGTAACGTACCCTTGGGTTATGCTCATATCGTTGTTTAATGATCTGTAATGTATTATCGGTAGAGCCATCATCACAGATACAGACTTCGAGATCGGTCACTGTCTGATTCAAGGCGCTTTCTACGCAACGGACAATGGAGTTCTCGCAGTTGTAGGCGGGAATATAGATTGACACCAATGGCACAGGGTTTAGCTCTGCTACTTCCAAAGGCTGTAGTTTGCGGTAGAAGTAAGGAACCTTTCCGGAGCGCAGTTTTTCCGTAATGGCTTTTCCTGCTGCCCGGTCTGTCTCGTTTTCTTTCCCCGGTGGCTCCTGATGGTAGGCCATAGCCCCCATGGCTGATTGGAAGAAGCAGCCTGCACGGTAGAGTCGGTAACCAAACTCACCATCTTCGCCCCCCCAGGCTTCAAAGGCTTCATCAAACCAACCGGCTTTTTCCAGCCATTTTTTGGAAAAGGCCACATTTCCGCCACTGAAAAAACGGAAAGGCGCATTACTCAACCGCAGGTTATCGGTTTCTTCAAAGGTTGACAGTCGCCAATCTACGGTAATCTCCCCTTTCTTGGGACCTCCGGCAATACTGTTATTGGTTTCTACTTCAGGCAGCTTGCTCAGAAAGTCTTTGTCATTCAAGCAGTGTTTAATATTCAGTGTACTGGTATCGACATATTTTCTTGGCCCAACTACAGCGACTTCATTCGATTCCAGCAAAATATCAACATTGGTTTGTACCCAGCTCGGTGATGGTGCCATATCGCAATCAATGATGGAGACAAACTCATAAGCAGCTGTACGAATCCCAAGGTTTCGTACAGCACTTAACCGGTAACCGGTATCTTTTTGCCGTACATATTTAATTTCCAGCAAGGGTTCAAATTGCCGGATGACTTGAGTGATATCCTCCTGGCTGCCATCATCTGCCACGATAATTTCAAATGGGTAATCTGTTTTTTGGTGGGTCAGTGCAGCCAGGGTGACGCTGAGTATATGGGAGCGGTTAAAAGTTGGGATAACCACACTCAAACCAATCTTTTCTGGCGCTGGGGTTTTTCGGTACTGTTTTGCCCATCGATAATCATTGGTTGATTCGGGTAATGGACGAAGTTTAAGGTCTTCTGGCCAGTCTTCAGGAATGGTTCTTACTGGCTTAACTTCTGCATCTGCCGATTTATGGCTTTGCGCTTTTTTGATCTGTTCAATGGCTGCATTATATTCTGAAGTATGCTTGTAGCCTGCTTCATTCCAGAGCATTACCTGAGTAATGGGGTCCAATTTTGCAGAGTGACTTTCAAAATAGTCTGTACTTGTACTATTAACAGCCGGTAGCGTATTAAGCACGAAAACAGCTCGCCCTTCTGTTTGCCCTGTTCGGATATAATGAACAAGCGGGTTAAGTCGAGCTTTCATCACGTCCTGATGAAACTCAAGGTATTTGTTGGTATTAAATTTTGCCGATGGATTTCTTCCCATACGCCAACCCAGGTTGGCATAGTGGGTAGCCGGGCATAGATTGGCTTTTTTTACATCGGGGTACTGTTCAAGGTACCACTCGGCATCAAAGTAATCGGAACTTTGAATATCCCTTAAAATTGACTCAGGCATAACGTTTTAAATAACAGGTTCAAGGAAAATAAAAGTTAAGTAGTTAATCAGGCTTTTTCGATAAATCGGCCTTCATTGCGGCCAAACTGGATGTAATGGAGCAATGGGTTTATCCCTGCTTCTTTAACATCCTGATAGGCATCAAGGTACCAACTGCTATTAAAATCTGGTGAAGGATTATGGCCCTTGTTAGCGCCAAGTATCAGATAGTGAGCAATAGCTCCCGCTTTATATTTTGCCGCTGCCGGATAGGTTTTGGTGTACCACTGGATATCGAACAATCCGGACTGCTCAATCAGTACGATCTTTTCTTTCAATTTTGCTTTGGCAGCCTGTCTTTTTCCCAGTACGTTAAAGTTTAGTGCCAGCCGTTTTTTGTGACTCGCTTTTGCCTCCGATTTTTCTTCAGTGCCGGTAACCGGTTGCCGTTTGATTTGCTGCTCTTTCTCTTCCAGCATGGAAGTCAATATAGCCAGCTCATCAAAACGCTGTTGCAGAGATTGCTCCAGTCGGCGGTGTTCTTGCTTCAGTTCCTCAATGGTCAAAGCGGCCTGTTTCTGATCCGCTTCTAACAACTGGTTATTCTGCTCCAGCCGTTTAATTAACTTATCCTGTTCTGCCAGTTTCTGGTTTGCGCCGGTCAACTCTACCGCTGCCTTTTGATTATTATCCTGTTCGTTTTTTAATTGGTCAGTGAGTTTTTTGATTTCCGCTAATCGGGTTTCCTTGGCCGCTGTCAGGGACTGTTCCAGCGCCTGTTGCAGTTTTGTCTGCTCAACACTGGCTCTCTGTAACTCGGTTTCTGTCTGGTTGAGCAGTGTGGTCAGTTTAGCCAGTTCATCAAAACGCAGCTCCACACTGTTCTGCAACTTATGGTTCTGCTGTTGCGCGGCTTCCCGCTCTTGACAGGCTTGCTGGTATTGGCTGGCAACGGCTGCCTTTTCTTGCTCATGGCTCGCCAGCTCTTCTCTGGTTTGGGAAAGTTCCAGCTCCAGCGCCTTGAGCTGTTTCTTACCGTTAACACTGAACCAGGATTCCCGACAGGCCAGGCCAAGACGGGAATAAACATCCTGCATAATGCGGGCACCGGTGCGGTTAGTGCCGAGGCTCATTAATGACTGGATTTTTACACTTTGCTGCTTACCGGCGGCCACCACCAGCAGTCCATTACCATGAACAAACTCAAAGGTGCTGTAGTTTTTTTTCAGCCAGCGACACAATGGCTTGATCTCTTTTTTCTGGCTGCCATGTACTAGGACAATGGCAGAGTCTGACAGTTTTTTCTCCCACCACTGTTCGCCACTTTTGCCCGATTTTTGCTTCAGTATCAGTGGACTGTTGTATTTTAAGACCAGAAGGTCAAGGCTGCCGTCATCAATATCCTTAATACTGTCCAGGGCTCGTTCGGGGGAGAGAATGGAGAATTCCTGGTAGTGGTCTTCGTTATATCTGGCTATCGCTTCCTGCTGTTGGCACTGACTGTGAAAACCCGCCATACAGAGGGTCTCGGTATTCAGCTTGTCCACTGCCTGGCACAGGGCAAAATAGGTACTGCCCGACGTAACATCCGGATCAAACACCAACTCCGGCTGCTGCGCCTCAATCAGCCAGAAATAAAACGGAATATGCTCAAGCCAGGGCGAATCCGCCATAAAACGCGGACGCCAGAACATCACCCGGGAAGAGAGCGAAGGTAATGAGTTCCGGGTGGTTTCAATCAGTTGCTGGTCAGACATAAGGCCTTTATAACTATTGGAAAGAATCAAATATCGCAGTACCGCTTACACCGGTGCGCTGCGATCCCTGTGGTGTTATTGCTGAATTAACGATTGCCACCAGTGTTCGTTATTCAGATACCACTCTATGGTTTTACGAATACCGGTTTCAAAGGTTTCAGTCGGCCTGAAACCCAGTTCAATTTCTGCTTTGCTGGCATCAATGGCGTAGCGGCGGTCGTGACCTGGGCGATCCTTAACATACTCTATGAGAGTTTCGGATTTGCCTGCGATGGCGGATGTTGCCTTAGGAAAATGTTGATTTAGCTGAAGGCTGGAAGCTGGAAGCTGGAGGCTTTCATTCATTAATTGGCAGATAAGTTTAACGATTTCAATATTGTGCCACTCGTTATGACCACCAATGTTGTAGTTTTCACCAACCTTGCCTTTATTCAGTACCAGTTCAATACCTCGGGCATGGTCTTCTACATAGAGCCAATCACGGATTTGCTTGCCATCACCATAAATTGGCAGTGGCTTGTTGTGCAGGATATTGGTAATCACCAGAGGGATCAGTTTTTCAGGGAAATGGTATGGGCCATAGTTGTTGGAGCAATTACTGATCGTCGTTTTCAGGCCATAGGTTTCATTATAGGCACGAACCAAGTGGTCACTGGATGCTTTACTGGCTGCATAAGGCGAGTTTGGCGCGTAAGGTGTGTCTTCTGTAAATGCCGGATCCGTCAGAGACAATGTGCCATATATTTCATCCGTCGATACATGGTGCAAGCGATGTTCTTTATCACCCAACAGGTTTTCATCCAGCCATACTTTTTTTGCCGCTTTCAGCAGACTGTGGGTACCCATGATATTGGTTTCAAGGAAGGCATCCGGGCCGGTAATGGAACGGTCTACATGAGATTCAGCAGCAAAGTGTACCAGGGTATCCACCTTGTGATGTCGAAGAAGCTCCTCAACCAGTTCGGTATTAAGAATATCGCCGTGGACAAAAGTGAAGTTGGAGTTTTCCTTGACAGGTTCCAGACTGGCAATATTGCCTGCATAGGTCAGGGCATCCAGTACAATAACTTTGTCTTCTTTATACTGGTTCAGCCAGTAGTGAACAAAGTTGGCACCAATAAAACCGGCACCACCGGTAACAAGTAGTGTTTTCATTTTAAAAAGATCTTTTAAGCACGCTACCACCCGTCAAGTTTATAAAGCTTTTTTTATAAAGCTTTTTTTATCAAGCGATGCATTTCTCGAAATAGCGGCGTGTCATAGATTTTCAGCTGACTACTTTAAAAGCAGCAGCTCAAATAAGGTATAGAAGATAACGCAAAGAGTCGTGTGATTACTGCTCTTGAAGTTCATTCAGCATCGCTTTCAGGCAGTTTCGCCAATGCTTAATGGGCATTGGCAACTGATCATAAGCTGACTGCTTATCCAGCACACTGAAGGCTGGTCGTTTTGCAGGCGTCGGGTAAGTAGTTGCCGCAATGGGTTTGATGGGAATAGCCTTTTTCAGCAAGCCAAGCTCTAACGCTTCTTCCTGTATAGCGACGGCAAAATCATACCAACTGGCAGCTCCGGCATCCGTCCAGTGGTATATAGCTTCCAGCTTCTGCCCAACCACATTCCAGCAGCATTCAGCCAGTGTTTTAGCCCAGGTTGGTGTACCGATCTGGTCTGCCACAATACCAAGCTGATCTTTTTCTTTCATCAATCGAAGCATGGTTTTAACAAAGTTATTACCATGGGTTGAATAGACCCATGCAGTACGGATAATTACTGCATGGTTGCCAAGAATACTGGTAACCTGTTCTTCACCTTTCAACTTACTGTTACCGTATACGCTGACAGGTTTTGGATGATCTTCAGGCTTGTAGGGCGTGGACTGATTGCCATCAAAAACAAAATCGGTAGAAACATGCACCATAAAGCTACCTGCATCAACACAGGCTTTAGCCAACAGTTCTGGCCCAACAGCATTCACTGCGTAAGCCAGTTCACTGTCGGATTCTGCCTTATCGACAGCAGTATAAGCGGCTGCATTAATAACGACATCTGGTGTATGTTCTGCAAAGAAATTTGTGACAGCAGCTTCTGAAGTAATATCCAGCTGTTCCACATCAACACAGGTCAGTTCAACACCTTCAGGTGCTGTTCTCGTTAACTCATAACCCAGCTGCCCATTTGAGCCGGTAATCAACACTTTCATTCTCAGAACTCCTGCTTCCAGCTTCCTGCTTCCAGCTTCCAGCTGCATGCCTCAGAAAAAGGCACTGCGCTCATATCTTTGGGCGATAGCTGTGGCTTTTCTTTATAACCAATCGGCCATTCAATGTTAAGCTGAGGATCATCCCAGGCAATGCTCAGTTCATGCTCCGGGGCATAATAATCTGAGCATTTGTAAACAAAGTCTGCTGATTCACTGGTTACATAAAAACCATGGGCAAAACCTTCCGGTACCCAGAGCATTTTCCTGTTCTCATCAGACAGGTAAACACCACGCCACTCACCATAAGTCGGTGAACCCTGTCGCAAGTCTACCGCCACATCGTAAACCTCACCCGCAGTGACACGTACCAATTTTCCCTGCGTGTTATGCTTTTGGATATGCAGCCCCCGCAGAATCCCCTTTCCTGAACGACTATGATTATCCTGAACAAAGTGAGTTGGCAGCCCCAATTCTGCAAACTTCCGTGCCTGGAAAGTCTCCATAAAAAAACCGCGCTCATCACCGAATACCTGAGGTTCGATGATAACCAAACCTTCAATACCTGTTTCTACAACTTTCATACAAACGATCAGGCTACGCTTGGCTCGGCACGCTCAAACCAGCTGACGCCCTCGACCTCTTCAATAATATTAATCAGGTACTCACCGTAACCGCTCTTACGCAATGGCTCCGCAATCTTGAATAACTGCTGGGCAGAGATATAGCCCATGCGGTATGCAATCTCTTCGGGGCAGGCTATTTTCATACCCTGGCGGGACTCAATGGTTTCAATATATGCTGCGGCATTTAACAAATCCTGAGGGGTACCGGTATCCAGCCAGGTAGAACCACGACTGATTTTCGCGACTTTCAAAGACCCTTCATTGAGATAGCAGTCAATAACCGAGGTGATTTCAAGTTCACCACGGTGAGATGGCTTTACTGACCTGGCAAACTCAACCACACGGTTATCGAAGAAGTAAAGACCTGTGACAGCATAGTTTGACTTGGGCTTTTGCGGTTTTTCTTCAATAGAGACTGGCTTATCATTCTCGTCCAGTTCAATAACACCGTATGCCCTTGGGTTTGCAACACGATACCCGAAAATGGTTGCATCATTGTGCTGGTCTGCTTTCTGAAGAAGGTGTGAGAATTTATGACCGTAGAACAGGTTATCACCAAGAATCAAAGCACAGTCATCACCACCAATAAACTCTTCAGCCAGTATAAAGGCCTGTGCCAAACCATCGGGTGAAGGCTGCACAATATACTCAAGGTGGATTCCCCACTGAGATCCATCGCCCAGCAAGCGTTGAAAGCGGTGCTTTTCTTCCGGTGTGGTGATAATGGCTATTTCTTTGATACCAGTCAGCATCAGTGTTGATAGCGGGTAGAAAATCATCGGTTTATCGTAAACCGGCATCAACTGTTTGCTGACTACTTTGGTCAGTGGGTAAAGGCGTGTACCGGAACCACCGGCAAGAATAATACCTTTGCGGGTGGTTGAATAATGATGAATACTGTCAGGCATAATCTATCTGCTTATCTTTCAATGCTTAATAATGTCTTCCATGAAACCACTTCATTGAAAACTTCTGATTAAATCGGATTTATCAAAAACGGTTGCTGCTGGCTGTTGGCCGCTAGCAGCCAGAAGCTAGCAGCCAGAAGCCTGTTTTTTGAAATATGACAATTCCTTAAAGCCCAGCAACCACTGCCGTACTCAACGCCACCTTATAAATCGTATCAATCACATCCCGTGTATACTGGAAGCTCTTAATATCCACCTGCGGCATTACCATGATTTCATCACCAGGCTTTATATCTGCCCTGGCATAGCCATCGGCAAACCAGCCACCCTTTTTCTGGATATTGGTGATGGTTCCATCCTGGTGCATCACCAGCAGGCGGGATTGGTCCGCTTTCTGGTTAAACCCGCCGGCACTGGCGATATAATCGAGAATATCGGCATTTTTCCGGAAGACCATGGCGTTGGGGAACATCACCTCCCCATGCACCTGAACCAGAACCGTCTGGCCAGGTATCACCAGGCGGTCACCGTCTTTTAACAGAACATCGTTGCGCTTCTGGCTGTCACCAAGCAGCACCTGGCCCCTGGGCTTGAGCTGCCTTGCACGCTCGATAAATTTAAGAATGGAGTCCGCATCCGCCTGGCGCAGTTTTGCCTCACCATCCGTTGAGCTGCGAGCCGAAAGGGTGACTTGCTCCAGCTGTTGCAAAGAGATATCCAGCACTTCTTTCTGTCTGACTGCTACTTCTTTACGAAACAACTGCAGAGCTTCCAAGTTTGATCGTTGATTGAGTTGTAGCTGATCAATAAGAGACTCTATCGTGCTGCCATAGGGCAGAACATAAATGGCTTGGCCATTATGCTCGCCCTCCACCACCACACTGATCGTACCCGGCATTTTGTCGGACACCACAGTGACCTCGTCGCCACTGTTCAGCAGCACGCTTTTGGCATCGGCCAGAGGAAGGTACTCAACACTTCGTTTGCTGAGCTGATTACGGGCAATTCGTACATGGGTCGCTTCAGGCATGGCCCCGACCATTTCCAGCGCCTGCCCCAGTGCTACACCACTGCCGTTGAATTCAATCTGAACCGGGTTTTCAACCAGCCCTTCAAAGTAGGTAACCCCCTGTCGGCTATTAACGACCAGCGTATCGCCATCCTGTAACTGAACCTGCTCAATGCTGCCTTTCAGTAAGAAGTCATAGAGATTAAAAACCGCCCTGGTCTGGCCATTACGTTTTAACTCTATATTCAGATAACTGCCCGATTCAGGCCGGATACCGCCTGATTTTGCCAGAAATGCAAGGAGCGAATCGGATGAAAAGCCACCGTAAAGACCCGGCGACTTTACAAAGCCCGTGACAAACAGTTTCACTGGCTCTGTCGCATCCAGACTGACGTAAAGATTGACGTTTTTCTGGTAAACACTGCGAACTTTTTTTTCAACCACTGCATTGAGGTCTTTATTAGCCACCCCCTGCAATTTTACCGGGCCAACCTGAGGGATAAATATATTGCCCTGGGCGTCTACTGTCAGCTTGACCGCTGCTTCATAAGCACCCCACATTTGCAGGGAGATTTTGTCGCCTACCGCAAGTTTGTAATTTGGATTAAAACCTTTGAATTCAGCTTGTCGAAATCCGGAAAAGAGGTTTTGACCAAATACGGGTTTGATCACCGCTTTTTCAATAACTTCAGGGCCAGCAGCGGTTTCTGGTTCTGACATGGGGGCGCTGGCAAAGGCATTGGCACTGAGCACCAATACTGCAGCTGACAGTATTAAATTTGGAAATTTCATATTCTGGTAATTTAATGCTATTGCATCATGATGCGCTAGGCTGTTACTCATGATGCACAAGGGTGAATGTATGAGAACTACTTTAGATTTGGAGCCGGGTCTACTCGCTCAGCTTAAGGAGCAGGCAGATCAGGGTGGTCGCATCAGATGCACCATAGTTCATATTTTTGCTCTGCTCATGACTGCCAACATTGCAGATCGAATATTCTCAGACAATCCAGCGCGTATTTTAGGCAGGATTGATGAAAAGAAACCAAAATATGGAAAATTGACACAAAAAGCCACCGGCCTCACACGAAGCTTGTACCTTGTGCTGCTTCTGCAGCCTGAATTTAAACTCGCTGTTTAGTCAGGATAAAACTTCTCAAGTACCAGCTCGGTTCGATAGTCCTGATCTAACCCTGCCAGTTCAATCCGGCCTGACATACTCTCTTTCTCAAACCGGCTACTTTGTTTGTGTACATTAAAACACCACCGCCTTACAGTCGCAACGTTCTTTGCCGCTGTTCGCTCATGGATTTTAGAGGCATCTTCTTGAAAGCTGACATCCAGTGACAAGTGTTGTCCATTTTCTATACTCCAATGATTGCGTACTGCTGCCAGCACACTGGAGGCTGTCATCTCTCGGCTCTCTATATAAAAATGCAATTCAGTTGTTTGTTTTTTACCAACCAATCTGTCTCTCTGGATAACCGAAAACTGCTTAAGGCCAGGCCACTCATGCTTGGGGTCTATATCCTCAATGTCGTTAAAAACCCAACAACGCCGGTGTTCTTGACGCCCCCGATTTTTCTCCATCGATTCTGCAAAGGCTGGTTCGTCATCAGCAGGTTCCGGATCATCCGGGTGTTCTTCAATGTACTTTGAAAAATATGCTTCGATATTACTGCTCAGAGTCGGCTGATTGTCCTTGGCGCAGAGCAGGTAATCAGCTTTTTTATCAATGATTTTTTTGCAAATATTTTTCTGACACCCCATGGCATCACTGGTAATCAAGGCTCCTTCGAGAAAAAGCACATCGATAACTTCGGGAATGGCAGTAATCTCATTGGACTTCTTATCAACGGGGGTAAAACCTAATATAAGCTTAAGTTCTGAACTGTAAGCACTGACCATATGGACCAACTTCTTGCCTTTAGCTGGACGTGAGCCACGCAGAGCCTTGCCGTCAATAGCTATGACATTGTCGTTTTTTTCTGGATGAGGCCCCATTTTACGAGCATTTATCTCAGATATTGTGTCGCTTACCCAATCGATAAATAACTGCGTAAAAGCTTCTGGGTCAAGCAGCTTGCATACTGTTGCAATAGTGTGATGGGTAGGGAAGCCAAATTTATAAGGAAAAAACTGACGAAACCAGCGTCGGTTGTATTTAGCGAACCGCTCCATGCCTTGCCATGTGGTGTAACCACTCAAAATACTGACATAAACGATAAATAAGACTTCTGGAAGAGGGTATGTAACGTGTATATCGCTACGAGGCTCAGTTAGCGATTGAATCCTGACGACCATTGGTGTGTAGTTGGCCATTGTCGTACCTCTGGCTATACCGGAGGTATGTTAATAGTACATATGTGCACCTCATGCTACCGCCCTGGCAGGCAGATAAAGAACGTACGACGGTGAGCCAACTGGCAAACCAATTAATCCGAATGGCTTTTAACACACGGCAGAATCAACCGGATGAAGTTCCTTTTAAATGGCACGTAGTAAAAAATGGTAAACCTGCCGATGGTTTTGACCCTGCTGACCGGAGTTACCTTCTAAAATAAAAAACTTCTTGACCAGTTGGCTGTTGGCTTTTTGCTGTTGGCTGTTGGCTGTTGGCTGTTGGCTGTTGGCTGTTGCTGGACATGGTTTGTGTTGGCTTCTATTTTGTTCGGGAATATTTAGAAAAATGAAATAAGAATTATGAATCTTGAACGACTTTTGGTCTGGCAGGAAGCTGTTGAATTGTATACCAAGGTAATACTTTCTTTTAAATATTGTCGGGACTTCGGTTTCAAAGACCAGATTACCTGCTCTTCTACAATCATTTCAGACTTATTTGCAAAGGCCACAGTAGCCAACATAACTTATAAGGTGGCCTCTAAGGAGTTGCCTGGAAATAACTTCCCTATTTTCATTGCCTGACTCCGTTCGGACTGAGCTTGTCGAAGTTCGGTGGCACGACCCTTCGACAAGCTCAGGGTGAACGGAAATCGGGAACTTATTAAAGACAAATCCTAAGGACTAATGACACTCAATACTTTCAAGATACTGTTCCGGTGTCATTACTGGCATTGTTTCTGTTTTGTAATCTTTGATATTTCGAGTAATCAATAAAGACGCTCCACAGCTCTGGGCTGTGTAATACTGTATTCCGTCTTCTAAATCAGCAAATTCCGAGTTGAGAGCCTGTTCAAGAGCTGCTTCTGAGGTAACCATAACACGAAGCAGGCCTTTTAGTTTTTGCATAGCAGCAAGGGCTTCTTTCTGACCTTTAATCTTTCTGAGAATATAAAAGAGATTTGCAAATACTAATACTGAAGTTGCACCATGAATCTGCCCCGCCTGTATTCTGGAAAAAATATCAGCACTTTGCACAAACCATGGAGCACGCTTCGCCAACAGATCAAGCGTTACATCCGCATCCAGGAACAAGGTTCGTATCATTGGTATTTATCCTTCAGGTATTCAGTATATTCATCAAGTCTTTCCAGATCTTCCTCTCTGATGATACCTGCCAAATCAGCCACAGCTCCTTGAAGCAAAGGCTCATTATTATCTGGTTGAACAGGAAGACTCCTTAAAAAATTTTCAACCAGGCCAGATAAACTCTGTTGCTGGCTTGCAGCGTATATTTTTGCCTGCCGAACCACTTCAGGATCGACAGTCAGTGTCAGTTTGCTCATAACCGCCTCCTACACGTATCAATATCGAAAATTAGTACGTATTGGTGATCAATGCAAGCAGATTCTAAATCAACCGAACACCTTCCTTTGCCTTTTGGCTTTTGGCTGTTGGCTGTTGGCTGTTGGTTGTTGGTTGTTGGTTGTTGGCTGTTGGCTGTTGGCTGTTGGCTGTTGGCTGTTGGCTGCTGGCTTTTGGCTTTTGGCTTTTGGCTGTTGGCTGTTGGTTGTTGGCTGTTGGCTGTTGGTTGTTGGCTGGACATGGTTTGTGTTGGCTTCTATTTTGTTTGGGAATAGTTAGAAAAATGAAATAAAAATTATGAATTTTGAACGACTTTTGGTTTGGCAGGAAGCCGTTGAATTGTGTACCAAGGTAATACTTTCTTTTAAGCATTGTCGTGACTTCGGTTTCAAAGATCAGGTTACCCGCTCTTCACTGTCTGTTCCCTCCAACATTGCAGAGGGAATGAGCCGGAGAGGAGATAAAGAAAAAATTCAGTTCCTATGTATCAGCCTTGGCTCATGTGCCCCCTGTGTCAGCAGAGTTAAAAACCCAACTAATCATTGCCGAACAAGTCGGCTACCTGCCAACCCATAACAAGAAGGAATTCCTGCTCCAATGCCATAAAATCGCCAAAATGATCAATACCCTGAAATCCAAAATTGAAACAACAACCAACAACCATTAACCAGAAGCCAACAACCAAAAGCCAACAACCAAAAGCCAACAGCCAACAGCCAAAAGCCAAAAGCCAACAACCATTAGCCAACAGCCAACAGCCAACAGCCAAAAGCCAACAGCCAACAGCCAAAAGCCTAATCCCGATGCTCCCGAACAGTCGCCCGAATCATCCGAATCAACCCAAACACCGCCAACAAAATTAACAGAATATTAGTCAGTGAATAAGCCACTCTGGGATATTTGGCATCATCAGAAAGATGTGGACTGCTGATAACAACCAACTGCTTCAGCTTGCGACTGGCTTCCGTGCGGGCAGTTTCCAATGCAATCAGAGATGAAGAATAGGCTTTGGTTGCCAGCTCCAGTTCCAGCTGAAGCTCTTTTTGCTGTGCAGCCAGATCATTAATACTGGTGTTTTCATCATCTGTCAGCCTTTGACTTTCCTTATCAATCTGGCTTTCCAGGGCGGCAATCCGCTGTTTGAGAGCAACAACCTGTGGTGATTTGGTATTCAGATAGGCTATTTTAGTCTCAAGTTCTGTCTGACTCTTTACCAGCTCAGCCTGGAGTTCATTGAGAATACTGCTGAGTGCTGCCCCCTGCTGCTCAGCACTGAGCAAACCCGTTGTATTTTGGAAGGCAACTAGTTGAGCTGTTATACCTTTCAGTTTATGTTCAGCAAGGCCGACTTCGCCCTGAACAAACTTCAGCTGCTCATCAGCAAGATCATGGCCTATCTTGTTAACAAAGTGCTCACTGTTGTTCAGAATTTCCTGCGCCATGCTTTTTGCAAACTCTGGAGTAAACCCCTGTACTTCCAGCTCAAGAAGGCCATTGGAGTCATTAAAACGAACTTTCAGGTGATCCCGGTAGTAGCTGAGAAAGTCTTCAAAGCTGGCATCTTTAGAAAGGCCAGAAAGCCAGTCTGCTGTGCTGTAATGGTCCCTGAGGTTAAGCTGTTTATCCAGTGCCAGCATCATATCCGGAGAATTAATATAAGCTTCCAGAAGTTTCTGATCACCGGCAGACTGACCCCCTACACCTAAAAGACTGAACCCATCAAAACTGGGAACCCCCCCATCACTCTTCTCAATCATAAAGCTGGCCTCGGAGACAAAGCGATCTGAAGCCACACCCGCATAATAACCTGCAGCCAGTAACCATGGTGCCAGCACCAATCCTGCAAACCAACGACCAGCCTGCTTATGAAGCAAATATTTCTTCGCAGGCTTAAACCACTTTTTTTTCTCTATTCTGATACCGGCAAGTTTTTGCCAGTCTTTTTTTATTTGGTCAACTTTGGGATTTGCCGTCTTAATATCCGGCTTTATCTCTGATGTAATTTCAGACATATTCAACAACTAAATTCACAAATATAATTCGGGCGATCGAATCTAAATCCTAGATACGAAAATCGGCTTTTGGCTTTTAGCTTTTAGCTTCTGGCTTCTGGCTTCTGGCTTTTGGCTTTTGGCTTTTGGCTTTTGGCTTCTGGCTGTTGGCTTCTGGCTGTTGGCTTCTGGCTTCTGGCTTTTGGCTTTTGGCTTTTGGCTTCTGGCTTTTGGCTTCTGGCTTCTGACCAGTAGCCAGCAGCGAACAGCCAGCAGCCAGCAGCGAACAGCCAACAGCCAACAGCCAACAGCCAAAAGCCAAAAGCCAACAGCCAAAAGCCAACAGCCAAAAGCTAGAGGCTAGAGGCTAGAGGCTACATCGCATTATAAGCAGCAATAGCATCATCAATACTATCATGGACGTGTATTTTGCCATCCTTGATAAAGATGCCAATATCACACTGCCGCTTCAGCTCGCTGAGGTTATGGGAGACAAATAAGAAATTGGCCACTTCTTTTTTGGCATCAAAGGTCTTCTTGCATTTCTCTTTAAAGCGTTTATCACCCACAGCAGTTAACTCATCAATTAGGTAGTAGTCAAAGTCAAACGCCATACAGACTGCAAAAGAAAACTTTGACTTCATACCTGATGAGTAGCTTTTTAAGGGCATTTCGAAAAAATTGTCCAGCTCTGAAAAAGCTTTAATATAATCAATCTTTTCTTTGATCTCATACTTGGATTTACCATAGATACGGCAAACAAACTCAGCGTTTTCCCGACCGGTCATACTGCCCTGATAACCGGATAAACCCAAAGGCCAGGAGACATTTCCAGCTACTCTGATTTCACCTTTATTGGGATAATCTACACCAGCAAGCAGACGCATCAATGTACTTTTACCACTACCATTTGCCCCAAAAACACCAATATTGACATTAGCCGGTAGCTCCAGTGACACATCTTTCAAGATATAATGCCTGCCGTCTGGGGTTGGGTAATATTTGGTAACATTGTTGAAAGTAATCATACCGCCAGCATTTTCCGCCAATTTGCTCTAATCATTAAAACCCCGACCGTCAATGACGCCAGTGTCCAAAGCATCAAATATTCCATGCTAACCAGTGATATATCATAATGAAATGAAAAGCTGGAGCGCATCAATTCGAAAGCATGTAACAAGGGATTCCATAAGAGGAGAGGCTGAATAGCCGATGGCAACTCATTAATTGAAAAAAAAGTACCTGAAATAAACATCAATGGCTGCAATAACGGAGGAACAAATTTACCAACCTCAGGACTTAGCGTACTAATAACTCCAAATATCAAGCCGAAGCCAAATGCCAGTAAACTCAAAAGAATGAAAATCAAGATGAAATTAAGAGAGTTTACTAAATCGACCTCATAGCCAAGCCACCAGGCTCCGGTAATAAGCAGGACAAGAACACCAAAAGACAAGACTGCTTCCAATAAAAATCTGGCCAGAAATAAGTCAAAAACCCTGACTTGTCTGTAAATAAGCAAGTTCTTATTTCCAGCAACAGCGCCTAAAGATTGTGAGATTACTTTTTTGAAATACAGTAACGGAGCCAAACCTGTCGCAAGAAAGACGGGAAATTCCAGCCCGCCAATAGTTGTCTTGTCCCTGAAATAAAACATGGCCATGAACACCATGATTTGCAAAAGTGGTTCAATAAAAATCCAGGCAATCCCCAACCTGTGCTGCCCCAGCCTGGTCTTCAACTCGCGGGTCAGCAGTGCTTTTAAAACTGAGATTTGAATTTCAAGTGAGGTTCGTTTTTCCATTAAATCTTTTATCAATAACTTTCGGGATATTACTTTGCTCCAATCCAAGGGGGGGAGCAGCTCTTGGTTTAAGTGAACTTAAAATAAGTTTTGCGTTTGGTTGGGGTTTTTTAAGGCTGTTGGCCTTAAAAGCACAGGCATTATCTTAGGGGAAAATCATGAAAACCCTCGAAGCCAGTGGGCTCAATGGCGATAAGGACATCCCCTTATAGAGCAAAAATATACATCTAGTGTATTATATGAAAAAGATTTGGATGTTCTGAAAATGAATGTATTTGATTTAATGAATAGGATATCTGTTATTTATTACGCACGTTAGCAATGGAAAATAGATCATAAACTTGCTGATATTCTGCTCTTAGTCATTTGTGCAGTCATTGCAGGTTGCGAAGGCTGGGAAGAAATTGAAGACTTCGGCAATGAGCGGATGGATTGGTTAAAAAAATATAGTAGTAACGAGATTACCGCATACCTGAATTGCTTAAACTCCTTGAAATTCGTGGCTGCCTTGTAACCTTAGACGCCATGGGGTGTCAGAGGTAGATTACCAAGAATATTGTTGATAAAGGGGCTGATTATTTGTCAGCGGTAAAGGGTAACCAAGGCAAGCTTCACGAGGCATTTGTATTATTTTTCTATTGAAAAAGTGAATCAATGGAAGGGTGATACCTTCAGAACCGAAGAAAAAAGCCATGGCAGAATGGAGGCGCGTCTTCATATAGTCAGTGATATCTTTGATGAATTCGTTAATCTTTCTTTTTATTGGAAAGGAATGAAACACTCTGGATTATTTTGTCTGCCAGAATGGAAGATGGTGTATTCAATACTGACGACATCAGTGTCCGTTATTATATTTCTTCTGCGCAATTAACTGCAGAAAAGTTTGCACATGCTGCAAGAGGGCATTGGGCAATCGAGAATAAACTCCATTGAAAAATGGATTTTGCAATGATAGAAGATGATTATCGAATCAGAAGAGGCAATGCCCCTGAAATGCTCACTGGTTTTCGACATATGGCAGTTAATATGTTGAATAATAGCAAAACCTTTAAAGCTGGTCTGAAGCGGAAGCAGAAAAAGGCCGCCATGAGCACTCGATATCTGTCTGAAGTCCTCGCAGGGTACGGGGTTTCATGATTTTCCCCTGTGGCGCTGACTCTCGGTGCATAATTTTCACTCAGGTACGCTACCGCCCATCGTTTTTGCGTGATCCACCTGATATTGGGTGGTCGTGCCTGCGTATAACGAAACAGCTCTATTTTATTTCAGTACAAACCATTCCTGTCTGCGCACGCAATCGCCGCAAGCTACAGAAAGGGCTGGTTTTGTAAGGGGTTGATAAATTTTTAGTAAGTTTTTACGGGAAAACCCGTCTTTTATGGTTACGTAATAACCCTGTTTATGATGCGATTTTCCGCTTCTCAAGAGTATTATAAATGTAAGCTTTTGCCTGTTATTAACCTTGGCGCAGTAGTATTGTTGTTTTTATTTTGATAGTTGAAATTCGCAGGTAACTGTTTGGTGATTCCATCCAATGTTCGCGATTACCAGGGGCTGCAGCCATATTTAACTTAAGTACGGGTGCTTGTAGCCCTTGGTAATCAAGGGTCAATAAGGTTTCAGAGAACAGTTACATTCGCAGAATCCTCCTCCCTCCTTAAGGGACTAATATTCAAAATGTTTTGGGGATTGGCCGTTTTCGTACTTCGTTCTCATTGATTTTGGAATTTTCTGGTGTTTTTTTGAACGTCGAATGTCGTTAATGGTTAGTGATCATAATGTTTTTGTAGCAAAAGCACAACCCCAGATCTCCTGAAGAAGAAAGGTGGCGCTTCTGCTGTTGGATTCTGGCAAGGCTTCTTTTTCTGATTTGGAAATACACGACTCTGTTTTTTCAGCTCGTGCCTTATTCTGTGTTGGAGGCCATCAGGCACAATGTCATCACCATTAACAGCACTCCAATGCGTTTCTTCAGATAGAGCGAAGAGACCAGAAAATCCGGGCTTTTCAGGAACCGAAAGCCACCTTCAACCTGTTGTTGCGACTTATAGGTAGACAACAGCTCAGAGGCATTCAGACTATTCTGGTCCAATTCATTGGTGCCCAGGATAAAGCAACCCAGTGACGGCTATTCAAAGCTGCCTTAAAGCACGGTAGATGATTTTTGATTATTTCCTGAAAACAGGTTTTGTCGTATACATTACCACTATGTACAGAGTTTGCCCTGTAAAGCCCAACCCATTAATGATTGTTGCAACTACAGCTTGTCCAATAGTGACATTACGAACATCGGAATCATTTGTGATACGGGCATCAATGTATTCGGCTATCCTTGCTCCCGACACATAGCGGCAACCAAGCCAAGGTGGTTGAGGTTCTTGAACTGGTATTGAACTGGCAGCATGTTGATGTTTCTGAATATCTGATCAGTCTTTTGATAACAGAATTCAGGAAAATATCGATCGGGGTGGTGAAAGGCAGATAGACCGTCCACTCTCGTTGTTCTTCACAGATAACATACTTGTCCAGGGTGACCCGTTCAGGTCTGTACAAGAAGGAAGACTGGATACACCAGTAGTCCTGTGCACTCCAGAAACCGTTCATGGCGTTTCTGGCAGGCAAGTACCACGTCCTCGGTTTGTTTCTCAAATTCCTGAATTTAGTTTTTATTTAAGGATCTTGTGAGGCTGTCAAAAGCCCCCTCGACTCATAGCTGCCATAGTTTATTGAATCTTGCCGTTGAATAACTCAGGAGTGTGTTGTCCATGATGAATAGTATCGCAACATCTGGAACCACCTGTTTACTCTGTGCCAAACAAACCGATTCCGCTAGCAGCAGTGACGCGGTAGGAACATCTGCCGGACGCTCAATAGTCAAAACAGCTTGCCACCATACTTTCCACCTGGAATGTATACGTCGGCACTTGGACGAGCAGTCGGATTTTCCAAAATTCCGAACCTGTGCTGTCTGTCCAGAGCGGGTTCTACCACTGGTGCAGGTGGCCGGGGAAACGTTACCCTCAAACACCCTTTACTGTGAATCCCCGGCCCTGGTCGCCTGTCGCAACGGAGATTTGGCGACCATACAGGCCATGCTGGGGCGAGACCCGGGAATGGTCCGTCAACAATATTATTCTGCTGGCACCTACTGCAATACCGGGCTGTTGCACATCGCCGCAGAGCAAGGCCATGACCGTATACTGAATCTGCTGATCCGTAACCAGGCCGATATCAATGGAGTTGAGGGGTATCACGGTTCCACCCCTTTGCATTTGGCTGCCGACGGTGGCCATACCAGGTGTATGGGTCTTCTGCTGGCAGCAGGGGCAAATCCAACGGTAACCGACCAGCAAGGCGATACTCCCCTGCATAAAGCGGTCGATGCCGGGCACATTGAGTCTTTGCCGCCATTAATTAATGGTGGAGCCAATATCAATGCCGTCAACAATCGCGGTTATGCACCCTTGCACAAAGCCGTGTTAATGAAACAGATGGCGTGCCTGCAGTACCTGCTCTCCCGTGGAGCCGATGTTGATTACGGCGACGCCATGAGCTATTCGGCCGCATGTAATGCAGCCTGTTCTGGCTACCCGGATTTTCTGGAACAACTGATCCACTTTAAGGCAGATATCAACAAATCCGGGATATTTGGTCATATGCCGCTCCACCTTGCGACCGAAGAAGGACATATCAACTGCATGCATATCCTTATCAACCATGGGGCGAAGATTGATGCAGCCAATGACCACGGTGATACGTCCCTGCACATGGCTGTGTGGAATAACAACATTGCAGCAGCACGACTGCTGAGCGAAAAAGGAGCCAGTATCAATATCACCGATCAGGACGGTTGGGCACCAGTTCACATTGCCGCCTCAGAAGGCAATATTGAGATTCTGAAACACTTGCTGGAGCGCGGAGCAAACATCAGGCTCTTAACGAAAAATGGTTTGAGCCCGCTTGGTCTTTCTGCCAATGAAGGGCACACCAACTGCGTACAGTTTATGCACGCAGTATTTTCGATGACAAAAGACCCCGGGCGGTTAGGCGGTCTCCGTTAACGTGCCGTGATTGCTTTGGCAAGCGATGTATCACAGAAGTTTACCGCCAGGTAAAAGATCGTGAATTCTACCTGGCATGGTGGAAATGCGTTGATTTCTGAAATTGATGCGTGGCCATTCACGGCTTTTTGAAGAACCTGGCGTACAGAGAGCTAATAATGCAGGTCGCTGCAGCCAACAGATAAATTGAGAAAATCACGACCATCCATTCTGCCATGTTCAGGGTAAGCAGGGTCCAGTCGTCGGCACCGCAGAGTCCGGTGGGCATAAACAGGGAGGGCCACCATTCATAGAGAGGCAGGTCGAAAGGGAAGGTCGGGCGGAAGCTGCAGCTGGAAGTAAACGGATTAAAATCGGCGTAGTCTGCCATTTGGGCAATGGCTTCCTTCAGCCCATACAGTGCACCAGCAATCCAGAGAGTGTAACCTGTGATCCTGAAAAACAGCTGGGTGGGTGAAATGATGATAACCAATGGTGCCAACATCAGCACCAGAACGGCGAGCCGCTGATAGACGCAGCGCTCACAGGGATCCATATGCAGAATATACTGAAAGCCCAAGGCGCACAGCTCGAGAAAGAGCGCGGTGGCAAACATAATAAGCCAGGTGACTCGTAAACGCTGCCAGCCGTGGATGGTTTGCAGTGGGCTGTCTTTCAAACGTTGAAAGAGGCTATTGGGGTTTTGTTCAGCAGCCAATGGTTGGATCCCTCTCGAAGTTACTTCTGGCTTTCCGGTTGGGTCACCGAAAAGCCATCAGCGCTGTGTTATACCAATTCCACCTTCTAAATATGAACTGCGCAGCCATTTTGAACAGCTGGATCTTCGTTGGAATTCCTCGCAATAGCCCTGCTATTACTCGTCATTCCGCCTTGCCCAGCTGTCCAAAATGACTTGCTCGATCTCATATTTAGAAGGCGGAATTGGTATTATTGTGTCTCTTCCGCTGGAAGTTTGGTCAGGTAGGTGATCAGTGCGTTCAGCTCGTCATGGGACTTCAAGCTGCCCATATTGATCAGGTAACGGTTATTCACCATAAAGCCGGGAACGGCATGAACGTGTTCACCATACTGATTCCAGTCCAGTACTGTTCTCATCACTAACAGGTTATTCTGGTTCGCCTCGAAGTCAGACTGTTTCAGTCCAGCCTTTTCCAGGGTCTGGAAGAATTCCGCATCGTTTCGCCAGTCGCCCTTGCGCTCTACATGAAGGCGGCTGAAAAGAGCCTGTTTGACGGCGTTATGGCGCGGTGTGCCCTGGGTCATGGCCAATGCCAGGGTGGCCTGTTTGGCATAGGCACCCATAAAGTTCATATGCGCCTGTTTGAACTCAATGCCCTGCTGACTCAGCCAGCTCTTCAGGGTAATCAGTGGTCCTTTCTCCCACTGATAGCAGCCTCCGCAGTAAATAGAAAACAGCTCGGTCACGGTTGGCCTGGTAGAAGGGGCAAGCCCTTTAACGACTTTGTAATGGGGTCCTTCCTGAAACCGGCTGGTATTTTCAACGCTGTCCGTCGCTTTGGCAAAAGCCATCATCGGAAATGCAAACATAAGTACCAATAACAACTTTCTCATCGGTATTATTTTCCTGTAGTCCTGTTGAATGGTGTGAATATCGAGAGGTTATCATTGTCCAAACCTCAGTGTCTGATAAATATGCTGGTTATTTTTCAGCCTTGTCTGCTTCCCTTGCCACTTTTGCTGCTTCCATGGCCTGCAGCTGGGCTGTAATCATTTCCGGTGTTTCCAGGGTAATTCGACCGAGCTGGCCATCCCGGAACTCATTGATCAGAATTTCGGCAACCTTATGGGTATCTGCAATACCGCCCCTGCGCATACAGCCACGCCGTTGACCGATCCTGTCAAACAGCTCAATGCCGGTTTGCGGAATATCCTTAAGCTGGTAACGCTGCAACAGCGCATCCGGATAATGCTGCATCATAAACTCGGCCAGGTACATGGCAACGTCTTCAAACTCAATAACCGTGTTTTTGATGGCTCCGCTGATGGCCAGACGGTAGCCGCAATCTTCCGGCTCAAGCTTGGGCCAGAGAAAGCCGGGGGTGTCCAGCAAGACAATATTATTGGGCAGTTTGATTCTCTGCTGCTGTTTGGTGACCGCCGGCTCATTGCCGGTTTTGGCAACTGTGCGACTGGCCAGAATATTGATGGTGGTGGATTTGCCCACATTGGGGATACCAAGGATGATGGCCTTCAGCTGGCTGACCTCCAGATTCCGCTCAGGAACCATGGCGGGTGCCATAGCCAGAATGCTGCGAATTTTGTCCGGCTGCTTCAGATTGACGGCAATGGCCTTCATGCCGGAAGTGCGGTTGATATGGTCTACCCATTGTTGGGTGACCGCCGGATCAGCCAGATCGCTCTTGTTGAGAATCTTGATGCAGGGTGTGTCTTTACGCAGGGAGGCAACCATCGGGTTCTCACTGCTGAAGGGAAGCCGCGCGTCCAGCACCTCGATAATAAGATCCATCTTTGGTATCACTTCACGGATCTCTTTTTTGGCCTTGTGCATATGGCCGGGATACCAGTTTATTGCCATTGTTGGATCTATCTTGCCTGAATGAAAACGAGTTATTTTACTATGTATCGGATGCACCACAAACCACCAATTTGAAAAGATTAAAAGGTAGCGGCTGACCTGTTATGGTGGTGATGCGCCAGGCAATGGCAAGAGCGCATGCAGGGCAGTAGGGACGTGAAATAGAACGTTGTGTCAGCCGAACCTGGTAACTGTTTTGATCATCAGCCTCCTGGTACATGGTTTCAATGAGTTTGACGGGTTGTCGTGCCTCCGCACTCCGTTCGTCCTGAGCCTGTCGAAGGGCGAAAACTCCGAACTCTGATAGATCGTGCCAAGCACCCTTCGACTCCGCTCAGGGTGAACGGAGATTGTACACGTCAAACTCATTGAAACAATGTACTAGTAAATGGCACCAACACTCTGAATGCCTTTACTATCCCGCAAATAATAGGCGATCCATTTCAGTGCTCTTTTTTGCAGTGACCTGAGCGGTCTTCCTGCAATTTCCTCTGCTTCCTCAATCACTTCAAGGTAGCTTTTGCCCAGAAACTGCATCTGATAAGTGCCAATGACCATGCCTGTCCGGTCACTGCCAGCCTGACAGTGAACAAAAATGGCGGCAGGCCTGGTGTACTCCTGATTAAGTAATTTGTTGAGCTTGTCTACCAGTTTGTATACATCACCAATAAAGGGAAGTTTGAGCATGATGTGGAGAACTGACGTCGGGTAATAGTCAGGATTGGAAGCAGCACCATAAACCGGATGGTGGATCAGCTGCATCAAATCCGGGTTGATTTGGGCAAACATCTGTTCCTGTTTCAGTAAATGACGTTCACCGAGTTTGCTGATCAACGAAAAATCATAAATATAGATGTCTTCGGGAAGGGGGGTATGGAGCTGTTCCATACTTCTCTGGTTCATGGTGTCAATAAGCTTTTGATAGGCAAACCGGCCTTTGATAACGGGCATGTTGCCCCGGAACAGGTAGTTTCCGGACACAGGATTATAGTCAATCAGCCGGAGTTTCCGGGGGGAGAATGCCACTTCTTTTGGCTTGGGCCGGGAGTCTGCCGACGATAAATCGTTGGCTACAGGGCGTTGTGAGGCGGTGTTGCCCACCGTGGCAAACGAGAGCAGAACCAGTATTGAGATAAGCCGTCTGATAATAGTCATGATGTATTACATATTATGTGGAATCATAATATCAGACTGTTTTCTGCTCTGAGAGTTGCAAAGAGTTTTTGGAATCTATTCCCGTCAGCCTCCTGGTACATGGTTTCAATGTATTTGATGGGTTCCCTCTATCAATGACGCCCAAACTCCGTTCGTCCTGAGCGAAGTCGAAGGGCGTAAATACCATACTCTGAATAAAGACCGTGCCAATCACCCTTCGACTCCGCTCAGGGTGAACGAAGATTATACGTCTCAACCTTATTGAAGAGATGTACTAGGCAAGCGTTGATATCCATACCGTTCACACTGAGCGCTGTCGAAGTGCGGTGCTCCCATCCTTCGACTCCGCTCAGGGTGAACGGGGTGTAGGCGTATTAGCGCTTTCCTGCACCAGACGTTTTCCCAGGCTGATGACCTGGTCTGTCTGGTAACCCAGGGATTGATAGAAGGCCAAAACCTGTTGGTTGGCGCTGCGTACCTGCAGGTTGATCTTTGGGCATCCCAGCTTTGCCAGACGATTTTCCAACTTTTCCATCAGGGTTCTGCCCAGTCCATATTGTTGCCATTGGGGAGCGACGGCCAGATAGTTCACCCAGCCTCTATGGCCCTCGTAACCCCCCATAACCGATGCAACGATTTCATTTTCGATCAGGCCTACCAGGAAAAGGCCGTCATTGATGGCCACTTTTCGATCGATATCACGTTGTGGATTATTCTGTGGAGTGGTCAGACCACACTGCTGCCATAGCCTGATAACCGCTTCGGTATCTTCAGGTTTGAAGGCGCGAACAGTCATTCCGGGGTGGGCTTTATGCTGCTGCGCGTGCTCTGGTTTCGGGGTTGCTACGGGTAATCGGATTCTGGACATCCGGTAGCTGTTGACCAGTTGTCCATCGCGAAAGGCATCACATTTGCTTTCACCTTCTATCTCAAAACCGAAGCCCTGGTAGAGGCTGATAGCCCGGGAGTTGTCGGTATAAACGTCTAATTCGATCCGCACCAGGTTCAACCAGTTGTCGGCGAGTTCTACCATGGCCGACATGAGCTGTTTACCGATGCCTTGTCCCTGGGCATCCGGATGCACGGTAATAGCAAAACTTGCGCAGTGTTTGCGTCGTGGGTTGTCCTGTATTTGTAACCCGAGAAGGCCAAGGATTTGTCCTGAGGACTCGGCTACCAGCTGTATATGGTTCTTGTCGTCCATATTGAACAGATTGTGCCAATACGCCTGGGGGCGGTAAGGGATCTGGCTGGTCTGGCGGGTTACTCCCGGGTCGCGGAAAAACTCTCCAATAGCGTGCAAGTCAGGAGTTTCGGCGTGCCGGATAATGGTATCCATGTTTTATTCTCTGTAATTCAATAGCATTGACTTTAGGCTATATAACCAGACAGTTTCAAGATGCAGGTTTTACATGCTGAAAGTTGTCATTCTTGCTGCTTAACCCGGATATTTCATAAACTGCCCCGAATCTCACGCAGTATTTGTTGTTCCGGGTATATTTATTGCCTTTCAAAATGGATCAATTGGTTGACTAGAGTGATAAGTGGGATTTTAAAATTTAGACTATCATGAGATTTCTAAATATGATTTATAAAAAAAGGAAGGAATTTTTAAGATGTATTCGACTACAGCATCCAGTATTCATTCTACTGCGGCTTCATCTGGTTCTATCGAAGATCCATCCTTGTCTGATGAAATCTTATCATTCGAAAAAGCAAGCAAGTTTGGGAGAATAATTGTTAAAGCACCAGATGCTGTTTCACAATTAACCTTGGCAAAAGCTATTCAGGAAATTAAAAATTTACCTACTTCTGATTTTGTCAATAGTGGCAATAGAATACGACAGGTTGAACTTGTTGCTTCAGAATACTCCAAGGTTTCACAGCATCCAACACAGGTAACATTTGATGCAGCTGGTAAACTTTCAGATACAGAAGCATTTGAAAAAAAATTTGCGCCCCATACAGATTCAATAAAGGCAATGTGTAAAGAGGCCTTGCAAACAATGGGTCAAAAACTTAACTGGAAGGATTTCTCTATTGGGGTTCGTTGTAATGTGCTCAGGTATCAATTTACCCATGAACAAACACAGGTATGCAATATGGAATGGCATAAAGATGGATGTAATTTATCCATGACAACACTTTTATCGCCATATTATCAACACGGCAATGGTTTTACTGGTGGAGAATTGAGTTTTGCACAAAATTCCTTATTTTCTCCCGGAGTTCCTGTAGCGGGTACCATAAAAACACTTGAGTACAAAAAGCCGGGAGATGGCTTCATCTTTGATGGTTTGAAATCATTGCATAAAGTTGAAAACATGCATCTATTGCATGAAATTAAGGATGGAGAAGAAATCGTAGAAAGACTGCTGCTTCTTTGTTTTGCCTGGCCATCTATAGGTGATGTAATCGCTCTTTCAGAAGCACTTGGTGAAGAAAATTTAGTCTGAGCACCTAATCCAAAATTCAGATATGTTTTATAAAAAAAAGTAGGCATTTTTAATATGTATTCAACCGCATCATCAAGTGCTGAGTCTACAGTGGCTTTCACTGATTCTTTTGAAGGTTCATCCTTATCTGATAATAAGGAATCAATAAAGGCGGGAAATAATTCTGGAAGAGTGATTGTTAAGGTAACAAATACTGTTTCAAAAACAACCTTGGCAAAAGCGTTTCAGTAAATTGATAGATTAGCTACAATCGATTTTGAAAACAAAGGAAATAAATTTCAGGATATCACAATCATTGATCCAGAAAAACATAATAAATATCTATTTCCATCAACAGTAACATTTGACGCATCTGGTAAACTTTCAGATACAGAGGTCTTTGATAAAAATTTTAAGCCGAATACAGATTCAATAAACAAAATGTGTAAAGAGGCCTTGCAAACAATGGGGCGCAAACTCCACTGGAGGAATTGTACTGTGGAGGCTTGGTGCTCTTTGATCAGGTACCCATTCACCAGTGAACAAACATTGATATGTAATATGCCATGGCATAGAGATAAATGTACTTTATCCATGACAACACTGTTATCTCCATATAATCAACACGATAATGGTTTTTGTGGTGGAGCATTGAGTTTTGCAAAAGATTCAAATGTTTCTAGTACTCTTCCTAGAAGTTCTTCTGGTATTTCTGAAAAATCTACCATAAAAACATTTGAATACAAAGAGCAAGGAGACGGCTTCATCTTTGATAATATTAACTCACTTCATAAAGTTAAAAAAATGTATGTATTGAATGAAAAGAAGCTTAAAGAACGCCCCGTGCAAAGATTGTTGCTTGTTTGCTTTACTAATCCATCTGAAGATGATGTAAGACATCTTTCAGTAGCGCTTGGTGAAGAAAATTTAGCTTTAGTTTAACTTAACTCCAAAACCAAGGGGTGTTGCAGGTTCAGCCTTCTGGATTTTTGTAAGGCTGGTATGGGCAGGTGGAGAATACAGTTTAAATTAACCGGCTGGCTACCGCCCGAATCATAGTTGTGTCAGGTGCCAACCAGTTGAACTTAATTGTTTGCTCATTTATTTTTAGGGCGTGCTGGGAGTTTTTAAAATTTAGACTATATTAAAATTGCTTGATTTTATAGTGGGACGATTAGCCAGCTTATTTAATCTCCTGACCTGAAAGATTACAGCTATTTGGATAATTTCTCTTTGTTCAGTGGTGTCAGTTATCTTAACCCCTCGCAGTGAAAATTATTAAACACACTGTCAGATCATTCCACCTTAAAATCTAAATATGATATTTTAAGATAGTAAGGAATTTTTATATGTATTCAGCTAAACCATTTCAAGAAAATTTAATTGCAGCTAATATAGCTAATGCTGATTATGTTGAAGAGATATTAATGTCTCAAAAGGTAACAGAATCTGAAAGAAAGAATTATGCTGGAAAAATAATTATTAAAGTGCCTAATGCTGTTTCAAAATTAGCCATGGAAAAAGCACATCAGGAAATTGATAGTTTGCCTACCTGTAAGTTCCTTAACAATGGAAATCAAATGCAGCGAGTCAACATTAGAGCTGAAAATGTGAACCGTGTATTTTCAACAGTAACATTTGATGAAAATGGTAAGCTTTCAGGTACAGAGGGCTTTGACCAAAATTTTGCGCCACATACAGAGTCAATAAATGAAATGTGTAAAGAGGCCTTACAATCCATGGGGCGCCAACTCAATTGGAAGAATTTTACTGTGAAGGTTCATTGTGGAGTGCTCAGGTATATATTTACCCCGGCACAACAAGAGATATGTAATATGCCCTGGCATAAAGATGCCTCTTCTTTAAGCATGACAACTCTTTTATCCCCCTATATCCAACAAAACAATGGTTTTTCTGGTGGAGCATTAAGTTTTGCAGAAGAATCAGATACTAAGTGCGTTCCTGTAGGAAAAACCATAAAAACAGTTGAATACGAAAAACCTGGCGATAGCATCATCTTTAATGGACTCCATAAAGTTGAAGATATGCACGTATCAGATGTAGATGAGCTTACCAAACGTCCGGTAGAAAGAAGGTTGCTTACCTGCTGTGCTGAGCTCACTGAAGATTATGTAAGAAACCTTATAGCAACGCTTGGTGAAGAAAATTTAGCTTGAGTATCCAAGGCCAAATCAGGGGTTGCTGCAAATGCAGTTTCCTGAATTTGTTAAAAACACTCTAAAAAATGGCTCAATCCCTAGCCCGGATATTTCATAAACGTGCTCCCGCTCTCGCTTGTCCTTTGCCGCTCTAAGGGAGTTTTGTTCAGTCGACCGTACTCCCCGGTACGGCGCTCCCTCACAAAATCCCTTAGAGCGACAAAGTCCGGCGCGAGATTCGGGGCAGTTTATGAAATATCCGGGCTAGGAGCCTGTCCGAGAATAGACTGCCCTACTGCGGTGGCAGCAAATTGGTCTAAAAATTCCGTTTTGTTCGGCAAATAGCCCCGCTATTCACCTCACAAAACGAAATTTTTATCCTCAATTTTCTGCCATCCTCGCTACGGGCGCTATTCTCGGACAGGCTCCTGGGAGGCTGGCTTTTGGTGCTTTTCTTTCTCTGCCTGCTCAATACTTTGGTAACCAGACCAGACCCTGAGAGCCGCAGTTAAAATGCATATGGCGGCAAAACCCAGGGCAAGCTGTGGAAAGTAACCGGGCAGCAGACAAAAAAGCACAAACAGCGCAATGGTTTCTGTACCCTCGGCCAGACCTCCCAGGTAATACAGGGATTTGTGTTTGAAGCGCGGGTCTGACAGCTGATGTTTCTCAGCCATGATGGCATAGGCAAGAAAGCTGGCTCCGGTGCCCATAAAGGAGAAAATCAGGACGCACGCTGCCACCGCATTGTGTGCCGGTGACGCCAGGGCAAAGCCCATGACAATGGCCGAATAAAAAATAAAATCCAGGGTAATATCCAGAAACCCGCCAGCATCTGAGGGGTTGCCCAGTCTGGCCAGTGCTCCATCAAGACCATCCAGTATCCGGTTACCCAGAATCATCACTAAAGCCAGTGAGTAGAACTCAAAGGCCAGTAATGGGACTGCCAGCATGCCCATCAGAAAACCGGCAACGGTGACCTGGTCCGGTGTGATGCCACGATGCTTTAACTGCAACGCAGCCAATCTCAACGGTGGCTGGATAAGTGAGGTTGTCCATTTATCGATCATATAATATCAGAAGGCAGTGTTGATGAACGGTAAGTAGTTAACCAAATGAAATCGTATTTTCTGACTAAGTGGGCAGTCACTCTGCGGCGTTACAACTACGGTCACATAGCTACGGCTATGCTCCCTACGTTGTGCCTTGCATAGTAACTGCCCACTTAGCCAGAAAATACGATTCCATTTGGCCAACTACTTAAAAGTGCATCATACCGCTGGCTTTTTTCTGTGCCAAACCGCTTCTTCAGATGTTTGGCCAGGACTGAATTTTGGGTGTGGCGAAAGTTTGCCGGTTTGTTTGTTATGTTTTTTCGGCTTGTGTATAGTCCCGCTGTTAATCCGGATATTTCATAAACTGCCCCGAATCTCGCGTACGACCACATGGATGTGGGAGATAGGGCGACGCAGGATGCCAAAGCCGAGGACTTTGTCGCTCTAAGGGATTTTGTGAGGGAGCGCCGTACCGGGGAGTACGGTCGACTGAACAAAATTCCCTTAGAGCGGCAAAGGACAAGCGAGAGCGGGAGCATGTTTATGAAATATCCGGGTTAAGTTCTTCAGAATAAGGCGCATCCTTTTAATAGTGGCTCTCAGGTGCTGTTGCAGGAAGGTTGCAGGCTCATTGGCTCTTAACTATTTAATGGGCCCGAGGAAAAGGTGGATAGCTTTGCATCCCGACAGTAGCAAACTCAGGGTTATACGCCATGACCCGAAACGAGATCAGTTAATTCGAATTTTTCTATTGGTATTTATTGCTTTGCTGGGTGGTTTTGCCTATTGGTATGGTGGAAATCATGCAGGCCAGAATCTGAACCAGCTTCGGCAACAGCATACCACTCTGGAGAACAGGGCCAGAGTATTGCAGGAAGAGAACAGAGAGCTCCGGCAGCGAGTGGGCATTCTGGAAAGTGCCAGCAAAATGGATCGTGAAGCGGTCAATAATGTTCGCCTGTTAGTAAAGAAGCTTGAGGAAGAGAAAGAGCTGCTGCATAAAGAGCTGACTTTTTTCAAAAGCATCCTGGCTCCGGAAGACATGTCTACCGGTGTGCGGGTGGCGGGCTTCAGTTTACTTCGGGGGAATGAATCCGGTCAGTACCGTCTTCGACTGGTGATTTCCCAGGTGGCGAGAAGCAACCCGTTTTTGAAAGGAACACTATCGGTATCCCTGATTGGCGAGAAAGATGGCAAAGCACAGACCATACCGCTGCAGAAGCTGATCGCGTCGGATCAGGCTGTCGCAGATTTGGGGTTTCGCTATTTTCAGGCTCTGCCCAGTGACAGAGAGTACTTTGACTTCACTGTACCGGAAGGTTTTCAGCCGACAGAGGTCAAGGTTATGGTGCGGATCACCAGCGGAATCAAACAGAGTTTTGAACAAATTTATCAATGGGATAAGGAGCTGTTAGCGGATGTTCGGCAAGAGCAAAACAGCGGGTAACGTCGCGAAACATGGCAGTACGACGCTCATATCGTCAGAAACAATCATTACCGGCGATATTCACTTTTCCGGTTCCGTGCATATTGAAGGGCGTGTTAAAGGTAATGTGTCAGCTGATCAGGGCATGTTAACCATTGCCCATAATGGCAGTGTGGAAGGTGATGTTCGTGTCCAGCGTGTGGTGGTCGATGGCCATGTTCGTGGCAATGTTTTTGCCGAAGAACATCTGGAGCTTGCTTCCAGGGCCGTGATTACCGGTAATGTGTTTTACAACGTGATAGAAATGACCATAGGGTCTCAGGTTAATGGCAGTCTTGAGCATCACTCGAATGGTGTGCCAGCCGGACCTCAGCCTCTGCTGGAGCGTGCTGACCAGGAGATGCCTGCAGCGGAAGTGATTGAAACGGTGGATAGTTGACTGTAACAGTTGGTTACTCCGATAATAGCCCGCTAATGAGTAAATGACGGGTCGCTGCCTTAACGGGTTATCAGTAGGTGATGGCCATGAGCCTGGGCGGCGGCACGGGAGGGTCAATGAGCGTAGTAGAAACAGTGATACCGGAGCCAATCAGTGTTACGGAAGCTGCTGCCCGCAGGGTAAGTGAATTGCTGGCAGATGAGACCGAAGAAAATCAAAGGCTCCGGGTATATGTCACCGGTGGCGGCTGTTCCGGTTTTCAGTACGGCTTCACGTTTGACAGTAATCTTGCTGATGATGACACCCTGATTACCAGAGATGGCGCAGCCATTGTGGTTGATTTCCTTAGTTACCAGTACCTGGTGGGCGCGGAGATTGACTATGAAGAGGGGCTGGAAGGCTCTCGCTTTCTGGTTAAAAACCCCAATGCCAAGTCGACCTGCGGCTGTGGGTCCTCGTTCTCGATATGAACGAATAGCCTGAAACGCTTTAGGGCTTTTGAGAATCACAAAGATCACGCCGGTCACAGAGGAAACCTTCTGATGTGTCCTGCGTGATCTGTGTGTTTTACCGATCGTACAAAAGGGGCTTATACCAGCTGATCCATAGAGACTTTAAGGGTGTTTGACGATTGTCGAATGCCCGCCAGTTCTTCCTCATCCAACTTAGGGGCAATAATACTCTCCACGCCGTCACTGCCAATAACGGTTGGCAGGCTAAGACAGATATCGCTAATGCCGTATTCTCCATTCAGCCGGACCGTGACCGGAAGAACACTGCGCTGATTATTGAGTACCATGCGAATGATAAAGGCAATAACCAGACCAATCGCCCAGTTGGTGTAGCCTTTGTTGGCAATGATCTCGTAAGCGGCTTTTCTGACCCTGGTGACAATACCTGCCAGGGCTTCGGGATCGTATTCACGACCATTAATCGTATTGCCTTTGATGCCAAGCCCGGCAATGGTGGCGGAACTCCAGACCGGTACTTCAGAGTCACCATGTTCCCCGAGAATATAAGCGTGAATGGACTGGGGTGAGACATCATAGTAGTTGGCCAGCAGGGTTCGAAAGCGGGAGGTATCCAGCAGGGTTCCGGTGCCAATCACCAGGTTATTGGGACGATGACTCAGGCTTTGCATGGCATGGGTAAGAATATCCACTGGGTTGCTGGCAATCAGCAACAAGGCTTGGGGTGCATGCTGGTCAAGCTCTCTGGCGATGGCTTCAAACACTTTGATGTTTCGCTGCAGCAGATGCAGGCGACTCTCATCGGGGCTGGATTGACTGACACCGGCGCAGATAACGATGATGCCTGCCCCCTCCAAACTGGCAAAGTCACCGGCGGTGACCTCGCAGCGTCCCACCAGTGGCTGGCCATGCATCAGGTCCAGTGCTTCGCCATGGGCTCTCTCCTGGTTCTTATCCACAAGAATAATTTGATTGGCCAGCTTTTGTTGGAACAGGGAGTAGGCGGCCGCCATGCCAACAAAGCCAGTGCCGATAATGCCAATTTTATTCGTATTCATGGTGAGTGCCTGCGTCTTTGAAGTATGCCCTGGCAACAATAAGCTGAAATATGTGCATACCTCAAGAAAGTGAGGAGTGAAGGTTGTGGCTTATACATCATAAACCCTGCATGATTCTGCTGTATGAATCACCTTTAGTGCAAAGTTCTGTCAGCGTTAATTTAGTCTGACTTTGTTGTATTTGGTAGTAACTGAAAAAAAAGAAACCACAATGACACAAAGGTTTATTTGAGCTTGTCTGAGCTGCGGTAAACCAGCAAAAAAGGCTGCCTTCGTGTCTTTGTGGTTCTATACGGAATGTTTGTTACGGATCATACTGAGCAGTTAGACTCAATCTATTTACGCAAAGACTCTTCATGGCAAAAGCAAAATCCCGAAAAGCATACGTTTGTACCGAGTGTGGCAGCGAGGCCGCCAAATGGCAGGGGCAGTGTCCGGACTGTAAAGCCTGGAACACTTATAAAGAAGTCAATCTCGGACCGGCCGCCTCTCCCTCCATTGCTGCCAGTAACAAAGCCGGTTTTGCCGGTGCTCTCTCTGAGCTGAAAACCCTCAGCGAAGTGGATGTGGAAGAAGCACCCCGCTTCTCCAGCGGCATGACGGAGTTTGACCGGGTGCTCGGTGGCGGTTTTGTCAAAGGCAGTGCGGTGCTGATTGGTGGTCACCCGGGGGCCGGTAAAAGTACCATCCTGCTGCAGGTGCTCTGTCACGTTGCCCAGTCCATGAATGCCCTTTATGTCTCTGGCGAAGAGTCACTGCAGCAGATTGCTGCCCGGGCCCAGCGATTAGGACTGCCCACCAATAACCTGAAAATGCTGGCGGAAACCTCCGCAGAAAATATTGTCGCGGTGGCCGAGCAGGAAAAGCCCGGCATTATCGTTATCGACTCCATCCAGGTGATGTATATGAACGGAGTGGACTCCGTGCCCGGTGGTGTTGGCCAGGTCAAAGAGTCTGCCGCTTTCCTGACCCGTTATGCCAAACAGAGTGGTACGGTATTGCTGATTGTCGGCCACGTCACCAAAGACAACTCTCTGGCCGGCCCCATGACTCTGTCCCATATCATTGATACCCAGATCATGCTGGGCAATACCGATGATTCCCGCTTCCGTATGATGCGGGCCACCAAAAACCGGTTTGGTCAGGTGAACGAGCTGGGTATTTTTGCCATGACCGAAACCGGCATGAAGGAAGTGAAAAACCCATCGGCCATTTTCCTGTCCCGCACCCAGGAGGCGACTTCGGGCAGCATTATTTCTGTATTGTGGGAAGGTACCCGGCCTCTGCTGGTTGAGATACAGGGGCTTGTGGTGGAATCCCAACTGGGAAACCCTCGTCGTGTAACTGTCGGCGTGGAGCAAAACCGTCTGGCCATGCTGCTGGCCATTCTTACCCGGCACGGTGGCATTTTCACCAGTGACCAGGATGTGTTTCTTAACGTAGTGGGTGGCGTAAAGATCACAGAAACCAGCGCTGACCTGGCCAGCCTGCTGACTGTGGTTTCCAGCCTGCGGGATACACCGCTGCCTCAGGACCTGGTGGCCTTTGGTGAGGTGGGGCTGGCCGGGGAAATCCGTCCGGTGGCCAATGGTCAGGAGCGTCTGGTTGAGGCTGCCAAGCATGGCTTCAGCCGTGCTATTGTTCCTGCCGCCAATCAGCCCAGAAAACCGATTCCCGGTTTGACAGTGATTGCCGTGAAAAAATTATCGGAAGCGCTGGAAGCTATTTAGGAGTTGTCTGGAAATAACTTCCCTATTTTCATTGCCTGACTCCGTTCGGACTGAGCTTGTCGAAGTTCGGTGGCACGACCCTTCGACAAGCTCAGGGTGAACGGAAATCGGGAACTTATTAAAAGACAATTCCTTAGCTGTCGGGGTATTTTCAACAGCAGTAGTTATTGCTGGTGAATCAAATTAAAATTCAACCCATTCCAATAAGTTGGTGTCTCGGATACATGAATCAGCCACAAATAACCTTAGAATCACTTGGCCCGGGAAGTTGTCACCATCTGGGGGCTAACTTTCTGAATCAGCAGCTGCACCCGGAGTTTCCTGACTCAGCGGTGGGGGTGAACTTTGCGGTGTATGCACCAGAAGCGTCAGCCATGATGCTGTGTCTGTTTGACAGCGCCGGGGTGGAGCAGCGCATTCCCATGTATGGCCCTGAAAAGGGCATCTGGCATGTATTGGTTAAAGGGGTGCAGGAAGGTCAGGTCTATGGCTATCGCGCCGATGGCCGCTGGGCACCTGATGAGGGGTTGCGCTTCAATATTCATCAACTGCTGCTGGATCCTTATGCCCGTGAAGTTAAAGGGGGGATTAACTGGCAGCCTGCCGTCTATGATTACTCCGGCAAGGAAAGAAGTCAGTGGTCGTTCAATGATCAGGACAACGGCCATTTGCTGCCCAAATCGGTAGTTCGGACCGATCAGTTTGACTGGCAATCTGTTACCAGGCCTGAACTCCCCTATGAAGACAGTATTATTTATGAGAGCCATGTCAGGGGCTTTACCCGTCAGCACCCCAATATTCCCGAAGCTCTGCGGGGGACTTATCTGGGGATGTGTCATCCTGTCGTTATTGATTATCTGAAGGGGCTGGGCATCAATACGGTTGAGCTGTTGCCGGTGACCAGTTTTCTCAGTGAGCCAAGATTGCGGAAGCTGGGGCTGAAAAACTACTGGGGCTATAACCCGCTCTGCTTTATGGCACCTGAGCCGTCCTATGCTATGGATGATCCGGTGGATGAACTGAAGACAATGGTTCGTGAATTGCATCGTGCCGGTATCCGGGTAGTGATGGATGTTGTTTACAACCATACCTGTGAAGCGGGATCGGATGGTCCATGCCTGAGCCTGCGAGGGTTGGCTGAGAAAGATTACTATTTGCTGGATCACCATGGTGGTCATCTGGTGTCTACCAACTACAGTGGTTGTGGGAATACGTTGAATTTTGACAGCCCACAAACCATCAAGCTGGTGATGGATAGCCTCAGGTATTGGGCTGAGCACTATCAGATCGATGGTTTCCGTTTTGATCTGGCACCGACCATGGCCAGACGACATCGGAAGTTTGATGCTCACAGCGCATTCTTTCAGGCCGTATTTCAGGATCCGATTCTTTCGACCCGGCAGATGATTGCAGAACCCTGGGACCTGGGGCCTGAAGGTTATCGCCTGAGAGGTTTCCCAAGGGACTGGCATGAGTGGAATGACCGTTATCGCGGTGGTATACGATCATTCTGGCGTGGTGACAAAGACCAGGTGGTGGATATCGCCTGGCGTCTGACCGGCTCCAGAGATATTTTCGGGCCAGGCAGACCGGCTGGAAGTGTTAACTATATCTGCAGTCATGATGGTTTTACCCTGCGCGACCTGGTGTCGTTTGAGCACCGGCACAACCTCGCTAATGGTGAGGGTAACCGGGACGGTGACCAACATAATCTCTCCTGGAATTATGGCGTTGAAGGGGCGTCCAGTGACCCTGCTATTCAACAGCTGCGGCTGCGTGTACGAAAAAACCTGCTGGCGACGCTGATGTTTTCCCGCAGTATCCCTATGCTGATGGCGGGTGATGAGTTTGGTAACAGTCAGCATGGCAATAATAATGTTTACTGTCAGGATAATCCCATTGGCTGGGTTGACTGGTCGTGGTTGGCTGGAAACGGCAATAGTGATGAGAACCCTGATGGTGCCGAGCTGCAACAGTTCACCTCAATGCTTATTCATCTACGCAAGTCAGAGCCATTGCTGGGCATTCGTTATCAGACAGATGACAGGCAGTGGCACAGCGCTGAGCTTGAATGGTTTAATACTGAAGGCGTACCTCTGACCGCAGCAATGCTGCCTGATGAGCGTGGTCGTGCACTGGAGATGCGCTATCGCTGCCCTGTGGATAGCCAGTCCAGCCTGGTGCTATTGGTCAATAATGAGGCTGAAACCCGGCGCTTTAACTTGCCTGATACTGGCAATGCCGTTCGCTGGCAAAGAGTTTTATCCACGGATCTGGATAATGGAGAAGCTTTCCGGGAAGAGGTGATTTTGAATCAGGGGTGGTACGAGGTGCCGGGGCACAGTGTTGTGGTGGTGAAAGAATTGGTCTGAAAACCTTTCATTATTTCATAATAACGGGGTTGGGGTAAGTTAGTGATTAACGGCAATGCATCCCTGTAGAATAGTCGGTATCGTGAGCATAATCACTTACTCACAGACTGATGCTCTACTTTATTTTTGTGTTGGCGGGCGGTTTTCTCTGTTAGCTTCTGAAAGTAAATAAGGCAGTTGCCTTGTATTTTCATGGTTAGCAAATATTGGTTGTATTTGCTGTCGGCCAGCGAGGAGCCTGTCGGACTTAAGACTGTCCTACTGCGGTTGCGATAAATTGGTCTAAAAATTCCTGCTTCTTCGTCAAATAGCCCCGCTATTCTCCTCAGAAGCAGGAATTTTTATCCTCAATTTCTCGCAATTCTCGCTACGGGGTCGCCTAGGAGGCTGTCCGAGAATAGCGCCCGTAGCGAGGATGGCAGAAAATTGAGGATAAAAAGTCGGAAATTTTTAGTGAATAGTGGTTCTATTTGCTAAAAATTTCCGACTTTTTAGACCAATTTGCTGCCACCGCAGTAGGGCAGTCTATTCTCGGACAGCCTCCTAGCCGGACGCTTAAGTCCGACAGGCTCCCAGGGCATTCTCTGCCATTTTTACTAATGAGGAACCGCCATGCACCCCCTCGCAGGCCAACCCGCAACCGATGATCTTCTGGTTAATATTCCCCGGCTGGTCAGTGACTATTACACGATACGGCCCGATCAGGCAGAAAGCAGTCAGCGTGTCGCTTTTGGCACATCGGGTCATCGTGGCACGTCTGCCAATGGTTCGTTCAATGAAGCCCATATTCTGGCGATCAGTCAGGCAATCTGTGAATATCGTCGTGCGCAGGGAATAGAAGGCCCTGTTTTTGTTGGCATGGATACCCATGCGCTTTCTGAGCCGGCGTTAATCAGTGCTGTGGAAGTGTTTGTTGCCAATGGCCTGGATGTCATGATCGATCAGGAGCGTGGCTATACGCCAACGCCTGTTATCTCCCATGCCATCGTTTCCTATAATCGCTGTCACAGCAAGCTGGCGGACGGGGTGGTCATCACCCCTTCCCACAATCCACCGGAAGATGGCGGTTTTAAATATAACCCGCCCCATGGTGGCCCGGCAGGTAGTGATATTACCGGCTGGGTGGAAAAACGGGCCAATGAGCTGATCGGTGAAAACCTGTCTGGCGTTAAAAGAATCTCTTTTGAACAGGCGCTAAGATCCGGCAAGGTTCACAAGTATGACTTCGTTAGGCCTTATGTGAATGACCTGGAAAATGTGCTGGATATGGCGGCCATTGCCAACGCTAAACTGAGCATTGGTGTTGATCCTCTGGGCGGTTCAGGTTTGCACTATTGGGCACCTGTTGCGGATCGTTATGGTCTTGATCTGACGCTGGTCAGCAAGAAAATTGATCCGACCTTTTCGTTTATGCACCTTGATAAGGATGGCCGGATCCGTATGGACTGTTCATCCTCCTCCGCCATGGCCGGACTGATCAACCTCAAAGATGACTTTGCTATTGCTTTCGGGAATGACCCGGACTTTGATCGCCACGGTATTGTGACCCGTGGTCATGGATTGCTGAATCCAAACCACTATCTGGCTGTCGCCATCCAGTATCTCTATACCCACCGTCCGCAATGGTCACCAGAGGCGACTATCGGTAAGACGCTGGTTTCCAGTGCCATGATTGATCGTGTCGCCAATGGTCTGGGTCGTACCGTGACTGAAGTTCCGGTCGGGTTTAAGTGGTTTGTTGATGGTCTCTCAGCAGGCACTATGGCATTTGGCGGCGAAGAGAGTGCCGGAGCCTGTTTCCTGCGCCGGGATAGTAATACCTGGTGTACCGATAAGGATGGTTTCATCATGGCGCTGCTGGCGGCAGAAATTACCGCCGTTACCGGGCGTGACCCTGGCGAACATTATCAGGAGCTTACCCGGAAATACGGTGCTCCGGTTTATCAGCGGCTCGATGCTGTAGCCAATGATGCCCAGAAGAAAGTGCTTGCTGCATTGAGTCCAGAACAGGTTAAAGCAGAAAAACTGGCGGGTGATCCTATCATTGCCCGTTTAACCCACGCACCTGGCAATGGTGCCGCCATTAGCGGTCTGAAAGTGGTTACCGAGCGGGGCTGGTTTGCAGCCAGACCTTCCGGAACCGAAGCCGTTTATAAGATTTATGCTGAAAGCTTTGAAGGGAAAGAGCACCTTTCCCATCTGCAGAGTGAAGCTCAGGAGATTATCGCCGAAGTCTTTAAGGCAAATGGTGTTTGAGGTGAGCTGAATGAGCCTGACATCAGAATGCTTTGTCTGAGGCTGGCAATAGGGGGGGGCTGGCTTTCGGCAGGAGGGGGATTCTTTCGGGGTATTGCTTGCAATGGCCCGGAATGGGTCAGGGATTGACCTTAATACTTTCAGATCGTAATGCATAAAACAGGAAAATCGACCATGGCTTCAGTCCTTTCCATGATCCTGGCCGGAGGGGTAGGGTCCAGGCTTGCTCCACTCACGAGCATAAGAGCAAAGCCAGCGGTTCCTTTTGGCGGACAATATCGAATCATCGACTTTGTGCTGAGTAATTTTGTGAATTCCGATCTTCACAAGATTTATCTGATTACTCAGTTCAAGTCGCACTCACTGAGCAAACACCTGCAACGTTGCTGGCGTATTGCCGGTCTGGCGGATAAGTTTATTGATACGCTGCCAGCCCAGATGAATACCGGCAGTGACTGGTATCAGGGCACCGCGGATGCGGTGTATCAAAACCTGAATCACATTGAGTCGCACAACCCCGATCTGGTTTGTGTCTTTGGTGGTGATCATATCTACACCATGGATGTGCGGGATATGGTTCAGTATCACCAGCAACACAGTGCTGACTTGACCGTTGCGGCGATTCCCGTACCGGTTAATCAGGCCCATCACTTCGGTATAATCGAGGTTGATGAAGATGGTCGTATGATCGGTTTTGCCGAAAAGCCAAAGGATGATGTGAAGACCATTCCCGGCAATCCGGACTTTGTGCTGGCTTCAATGGGGAATTATGTATTCACCAAAGAGTGTCTGGTGCAAGAGCTGCTGGATGATCACGCCAATGAAGGGTCTGACCACGATTTTGGCAAAAACATCATTCCATCCCTTTACCCACGGGCAAAAGTCATGGTGTATGACTTCTCCGGAAATACAGTTCCTGGGGGCAAAAATAACGGCTACTGGCGCGATGTAGGTACCATTGATTCATTCTGGGAAGCGAATATGGATCTGCTGACCAGTGAACCGCCCATCGACCTGCATAATCAGGGCTGGCCGATTCGTACCTATATTCCACCCTATCCACCGGCCCTGATTGCTTTTGATCGTGAAGAGCGTAAAGGTCAGATCAACAACTCCATGGTGGGTGTGGGTTGCGTATTCTATGACATTTATATGCATCGCAGTGTGGTGGGTTACAACGTCAAAATTGGCGACAATACTCACATATCTGAATCGGTTATTCTTCCCAATGTCACCATCGGTGAAGATGTCGTATTGAACCGGGTTATTGTGGATAAGCGTGTAGAAATTGCACCGGGAACCCGCATCGGTGTTGATCGTGAAGAGGATCTTAAACGCTTCAAGGTCACTGATTCTGGTCTGGTGGTTATTCCCAGAGGAGCAAAAGTTGGGTTCTGATTTAAACATACTTTTTGCGGTATCAGAGCTGGCAGGTATTGTCAAAACCGGAGGGCTGGCCGATGTGGCCGGCGCTCTCGGGCCCTGGATGCGCAAGCTCGGAAATGATGTCCGGGTGATTATGCCCGCCTACCGTCAGGCTCTGGAAGCGTTGACAACGGATGTTGCCGGAGCTGGAGAAGTTTGTCTCGGCTCACAGGGAAAAATGGGTTTTGCCATAAGACAGGGAACGTTTGAAGGTGTCCCTGTTTACCTGATTGAGCATAACCATTACTTTGACCGCAGTGGTCTCTACACCCATGAGGGTGAAGGTTTTGGTGATAACACTGAGCGATTTGCTTTTTTTTGTAAAGCGGCACTTCAGGTCTGCCGGATTTTAAGCTTTAAGCCGGATATTATTCATGGCCATGACTGGCAGTCAGCACTTCTGCCTTACTACCTGAAAACCCATGAGTCTGGCAATGCTTTCTTTGCTGATACACGGACTGTCCTGACCATTCACAATGGTGCCTATCAACAGCATACTGACCGTGCTTTACTGGACGTGTTGGGGATCGATCACCACTGGTATACCCCGGATTTCTTTGAAGACCATGGGCATATTAATCTGCTCAAGGGCGGTATTGCCTTTGCTGATAAAATCACTACCGTGAGTCCAAGGTATGCTGAAGAGCTGCAGACAGATCTTGGATCTCATGGCCTTGCCTATATCATCGGGCGAAGAAAGCAGGATTTTTCCGGTATTCTTAATGGCTGTGATTATCAACAGTGGAACCCTGGAACAGACGCTTTGCTGCCAGCCAATTACTCCCTGCATGATCTTTCTGGCAAGGCGGTCTGTAAGCAGGCTTTGCAGGAACAACTGCAGTTACCGGTGAGCACCGATAAACCTCTGTATGGGCTGGTCAGTCGCCTTGCCGGGCAGAAAGGTTTTGCTTATCTGATACCAGCCCTGTGGCAGTTTTTGCAGGATGATGTTCAGGTTGTACTCCAGGGGGCAGGTGAGCGGACTATTGCCGCTGAGCTGAGCCGGTTGGTCAGTGCCTTCCCCGACAAGTGTCGCTTTGTTAAGGCTTATGACAACCGTCTGGCGCATCTGATTGAAGCAGGCTCTGATTTCTTCCTGATGCCTTCATTGTTTGAGCCCTGCGGCCTTAACCAGATGTACAGCATGAAGTACGGTACCCTGCCCATTGTTCGGGCGGTTGGTGGGCTGGTGGACACCGTTAAAGGCTATAATTCAGCTGGCGGGGAGGCAACCGGGTTTATGTTTGATTCGGCTGACAGTGATGCCCTGTTGCATTGTCTTAATCAGACCAATGTCGTTTATCAGGATGGGCAACTGATGAGTCGATTGGTGGTTAATGCCATGAATGAGTCATTTACCTGGGAGCAGTCTGCCCTGGATTACCTTGAGGTTTATCGGGCTGCAGTTGGCTAGGAGGCTGACCGAAAATAGACTGCCCTACACGGCAACTGCTCCTGCGTTGCTCTAGCTCCTGCATCCATGCAGTCGTACGGTGGCAGCAAATTGGTCTAAAAATTCGCTTTTGTTCGGCAAATAGCCCCGCTATTCACCTCACAAAACCGAATTTTTATCCTCAATTTTCTGCCATCCTCGCTACGGGGTCGCCTAGATGGGCGCTATTCTCGGTCAGCCTCCTAGCGACAAGCCCCGGAGTGGCTTATCTTGAAGGAAAGGCGGAAGGCTGAGGTGCTCAGTCTTCCAGACACAAGTTTTCCCTGTCTTCCCGGGAGTCCGTCTGGTTTTGTCGACAGGCAATTTTTGCACTGAAATAAAGCAACACTATGAATATCGCTGTATCTTCCAAAACATCATCAACGCCAAAGGCTGCCATAAAGCCTGTGGTGGCGGATCTGGCTAACAGTCAGTGTGCAACTCCTTTTGATCAGCTGGGGTTGCATCCTCATCCGCAAGGAAAAGGTCTGGTCATTCGCGTATGGCGTCCGGATGCAACCATGGTCGAGGTGTTTGATCACCACACCGGCAAGCTGCTTGGCGAAATGAGCCGCAATGAGGCTGGTGTCTTTGAGCTGCATCTGTCCAGAAGAAAAAAGCCGTTTCTTTATCAGTTGGCGATCCATTGGGCAAATGGCCACCGCTTTGTGGTTTATGACCCATACTGTTTTGGGGAATATATTCTTGCCCAGTCAGATATTGAGTCGGATGGCCTTTATCGACACCTCGGGGCACAGGTGGTCTCCCATAAGATCAACAGCAAACTGAATATACAGGGTGTGTTGTTTAAGGTTTACGCGCCTTATGCCCGGTCAGTGAGTATTGTGGGAAGCTTTAATGGCTGGGATGACCGGCTCCATCCAATGGCCAGTGCGGATGATGGCATCTGGCGACTGTTTGTGCCCGGCGTTCAGGCTGGCGATCAGTATAAATACGCTATCCGTGATTATCACGGCAATTCGCTGCCACAGAAAACCGATCCGTTCGCCCGCCATATTGAGCAGTGGCCCGGACTGGCTTCTGTCGTACAGGGCGTCGATAGCTATGCCTGGCAAGACCAGCTGTGGATGGGTAAAAGAAAAGACAAGGCAGATAAAGAGCAGCCCTTCTCTATCTACGAAGTCCATGCGGGCTCATGGAAAAGAAAAGAGAACGGTGACTTCCTGAACTTTCGTGAACTGGCCGATGAGCTGATTCCCTATGTGATGGATATGGGCTTTACGCATGTTGAGTTGCTGCCTGTGTCGGAGCATCCGCTGTTTGATTCCTGGGGTTATCAGCCGGTTGGTCTTTATGCGTCCAGTAGCCGTTATGGTTCGCCGGATGATTTCCGCTATTTTGTTGATCAGTGTCACCAGAAAGGTCTTGGTGTCATTCTGGATTGGGTGCCTGCGCACTTTCCCAATGATGAGCATGGGCTGGCCAGGTTTGACGGCTCTTCACTTTATGAGCATCCGGATCCTCGTCGTGGCTGGCACCCTGACTGGCAAACCTGTATTTATGATTTTGGCAAGCCCTGGGTTCAGGACTTTCTGATCAGTAATGCCCTTTACTGGCTGGATGAATTTCATATTGATGGCCTTCGTGTCGACGCGGTTGCCTCCATGCTCTACCTGGATTACTCACGAGGTCAAGGTGAGTGGGAGGTCAATATTCATGGTGGTAATGAGAATCTTGAAGCCGTGGCTTTCCTGAAGAAGTTTAATGAGAAGGTACACGCTGCATTCCCGGATGTGATGACTATTGCGGAGGAATCAACCAGCTGGCCAGGTGTTTCCAAAGCGGTTGCAGACGGTGGGCTTGGGTTTGACTTCAAATGGAACATGGGATGGATGAATGACACGCTTGAGTATATGAAACTCGATCCTGTCTATCGCCAGCACCATCATGGGCAGATGACGTTCAGTACGGTTTATGCCTGGAGTGAAAATTTTGTTCTACCCCTGTCCCACGATGAAGTCGTTCATGGGAAGGGCACTATTCTGACCCGTATGCCTGGTGATGATTGGCAGCGTTTTGCCAACCTGAGGGCTTACCTGGCATTTATGTATGCGCATCCCGGTAAAAAGCTGCTCTTTATGGGCACTGAACTGGGCACCCATAACGAGTGGAATCAGAATGCTGAGCTGGACTGGGGCTTGCTGGACAATCCAGAGGGTTTCAGTGTGGGGGTTCAGAAGCTGGTTAAAACCCTTAACCAGCTGCATGGCTCAGAGCCTGCGATGTTTGAGCAGGATCTCAAGGCAGAAGGTTTTGCCTGGACCACCGGGGATGACAGGAGCCAGAGTGTGCTGGTGTTTCGTCGCTATGATAATGAAGGGAACTCAGTACAGGTTATCTGTAACCTGACGCCGGTTGTTCGTGACAGCTATCGCGTTGGTGTTCCAGAGGTTGGTCGCTATTGTGAAATTTTGAACACCGATAATACCTGCTTTGGCGGCAGCGGTGTTTCAGTCGGCGAGCTGCTTGAAACTGAGGAAATCCCGATGCATCATTTGCCATACAGTCTTTCTCTGACATTGCCGCCTTTGGCCACCGTGATCCTTAAGTGCTCCTGATCTGGATTCAAGGAACTGGCTACATCTGGTAGCCAGTTCTGTTGATCACGAGTGAACCATTCTGGCACCTTTGCAGCTTGGGTAGGTGCTGCATACCCAGCACTCCAAGCCTGCCTGATGACCTTTTTTAAGCGTTCGCAGTTGCATGGGGCTATGGCATTTGGGGCATTGCGGATCAACGATGGTCTCGACTTCGGCAATAGCTTCTCTTGGGGTCGGGAGTTCGTAATCAGGTGTTCCTTCCTCGGTAAATCCGCAGGTGGCGAGAACGGTACGTCGCAATTCGGTAACATCCCGCCAGGGCTTCATATCATATTCCAGTAACGGCAGTTCTGCCGCTTCACAGAGCTGGCGTAATATCTTGAACTCTTTTGAGTTGGACTTTGTGTTGTAGGGGATCAGGTTGATCACACAACAGATTTCCATCTTTTTGCGGTGATAGAGCACAAAGTCAAATCGACGGTTTTTTTTGATATTCAGTGCCATGGCGGTCCGGCTGAACCTGCCAGCTGCAAGAACGTCACCAACGGGCAAAGAAGGCAAAACCATTAAGTGACTGCGAACGGCAATATCCAGCTGACCGAAAAAAGCACGCTTATCCTGGTCGAAAAGAGGGGTGTTGGGTTTGGCTTTGAAAGGGCTGAAAGTCAGCCATAGAAACCAGGCAATCGCTGCAATAAATACTACCAAAGAGCCTGAAACAACGAGGGAAAAACTGTCCAGCAGCACTGCACTACCTTGTCTTGAATTTATGAGTCAATGATTGATAAAAACGTGGCTCTTTCAAAAGCGTCAACAATGGCCACCCCATGAAAACGTATTGGAGAACGAGAAGACCTGTATGACTAATCATTGGCGATGCAGAAAGTGCACTTGTGGTTTTTAACCGGCATGGGTAACCGGAAAAGAGCAGTCCTGATCATCCAGACATTCTTTTTATAAAAGAGTGACTGGAAATAATAGCAACAAATATTCTTTTGTCATAATAGGTGTTTCTCCACAATGTGTAGCACTGTGGAGAGTGACACAAGGCTATCTGGCAAAAGAGTATTCGGGTGGCCTGGCACCAGTTTAAACCGGGAATGACTCTTCCTGAGTAGCACTCTGAGTGCTTTCAGTGCCATTACCGTTGTCGGGTACGACTTTCGTGGCGATAAGACCTTTGGGACCATGGCCAATCTCAAAGCTGACAACCTGGCCTGCTTTCAGTGTTTTAAAGCCGTCCATATCAATGACAGAGTAATGAATGAGAACATCCTGATTCTCTGTCGCTTCCTGCGCCTGGATAAATCCATACCCTTTGGGGTTATTAAACCACTTGACTGTACCTACCAGCATAGCTTCCATTTCCTTCTTGGTCGCTTCCATACAGCTTGAATCCTTAAATATTACATTGAAGGAACTGCTGGGAAACTGCAACCCTTGTTGTTTTATTTTTTGGCATTTTTTTATGGTTATTCATAAAAAGTGTCGTCCTTGCCACTTTGTTCCCTTTACCTATGTTGAAATCCATCTCGATAAATGGAACTGAACCACAGATTTCCAGAAAAGGGAACTTACAATATAACATCATAAATTGTGCTTTTAATAGCCCTGTTCAGGCTTTATCTGCTGATATATCGGGCTTTTTCAGTTTTTTATTGGTGGGGTGTTGTGCATGGAGCAACGTCTGTGCTCGCACACGCTGGTCAATAAGGTACGACAGGTGACTTTTTATAGAGAGGAGGCTGTGGTTATTTTCAGCTGTATCAGCACAAAAGGCTACAATTAAAGCCTCTGGATATGGTGAGTAAACCTCCATGGACCAGCATAATGATTATGATTCCGTTGGTGATGGAAAGCTGATCCTTGCCCTGCTTATCAAGCTTTTCCTGAGTGGTGTTCAGGTCGTTGGGGGAAGCGTTGCCGGAAGCCTCTCCCTGATCGCAGACTCGCTGCATAACCTGGGTGATGCCGGTGCAATTCTGGTTGCTGTCATTGCCAGGCGAATAGGTTGCAAGTCAGCAGATAAACACATGACCTACGGATACAAAAGGGCAGATATTCTCGGGGCTTTAATAAACAGTGTATTTTTACTGGTGGTTGGGGGGTATCTGATCTGTGAGGCCACAGGTAAGTTTTTTTACCCCAGGGAAGTTGATGGCTGGATTGTGCTGTCGGTTGCCGGTGTTGCCCTTCTGGTTAACATCACCACATCGCTGCTGACTTTCAAGGCTGGAGCCAGAAGCGATATCAATATCAATGCGGTCTTTATTCACAGTGCTTCCGATGCGGTTGCTTCCCTGGTAGTCATCGTAGCGGGTGTGCTGATCATCAACTACCAGCTCTATATTTTTGATGTGATAGCCACCATCGGGATATCAGTCTACGTGATCTTTAATGGCGCAATTCTGTTGAGACGCTGCATTATTATTCTTATGCAGGGGGTTCCGGGCGGCATCGATATTGAACAGATCAGGGCGGCCCTGGAAAGCATTGAGGGGGTTAAAAGAGTAGGGCGCATGCACGTCTGGCAGCTGGATGATAAAAAGATCTTCTTTGAAGGCAGAATCCTTTTGAATGGCGCGGAGCCTGAAACGATTAAACGAAAAATCCGGGTGGCGTTACGGCACCAGTTCTGTATTAATCATACGACTCTGGAAACAAAAACCAGCCGTCGTATCTAACATCAAAACCATGGCCTTTGGTGATAAATTGTCACGAAATAATTAAATGGTCTAATCCCATGTTTGAACTTTATCTTGTGGCAAAACTCTTAACTCTAATGTTGAACCATAGAGTCTAGGGGATAACTGGCTATGAATGTGCCATCAATTTCTGCCAAAAGCACAGCTGTGTTCCAGCCTCAATGCCATGGCGATCAAGAGAGAGAAAGCGCCAGCGCAGCCCCGGTAAAGTTTGATCGCTGGATGATCAGTTTAAGCGAGATTGACAGTTTCCTGCGGGGCAAGGACCATGAGGCGGTTGAGCGTATCGCAGAGCGTATGTGCACAAGGTCGGAGCACCAGCAAGGTACGAAATCCTTCAATTTGAGTAACCCGGAAAAAGATTCTGGTGCCTGCGCTCTACCGGTGGATGACAGCCAGGGATGCAGCCAGGAGCAAAAGGTCAAGAACGTTACTGGCTTGATCCTCAGGCTCCAGTCAGGAGTGCACCAGTTGCTTGATGAAGTCAACGGCCATTTTGCCGAAGAGCCATTCACCGGGACTAAAGAGGCATCCCATGCAGATGATGGCAATATTGTGGCAGAAGACGATGGCTCAATGGGCTTCAGTGGGCTCCCTGCCGGTCAGCCAGATTCGGCTTATCAGTCTGCTACACTGCCTTCATCGTCTTTTGCGACGGCTGATCCAGCGGCAACGCCGGTAGCTTCAACGACCTCTTATGATGCCCTTTCGCATGAGGCTGAAACAAAGTTAGCGTATTTGAGTGCTCACATGGAACGATTGATGGGGGATCAGTGGGGGGATGGTCAGATAACAGAGTGTCGAAATCAGATGCAGTGGATCAAGGGAGAGCTGAACAGTTTAGAAACGTTGGGGCTTAAACATTTATCTGGAAAATTCAGGGAGGTCAGGAAGCAATTTGAGGAGCTACAGGTAAAGGATTTTCATCACCGTTTGGATAAGCTGGAAGAGGTCGTCAACATAGGGAACAGCAAGGCTATACAGTCGATTGAACGCGAAAATATGGAAAAAGGAGTATTGGAAGCAATGGGGGCTCGGTTTGAGCAAGTTAAATTAGAGCTGGCAGAGCTTCGTTCTCAATTCAATGAATTGAAAGAAAAACTACAACCATACAAGGGTCATATCAGTGATAGTCAACAAACAGCTACAAACAGTGAAGTTAAGAATAAGATAGATCCTCTTGAAAAAGAGTTTGGTGATTACTGGAAAGAATATGTTCGCAAGTCTAAATATCTGGAGGAACAGTTTCTGCAATGCTCCCACTTAGACCTCCTTAGAGAGCAACACTTGGGTAAAATGATGGAGCTTAGGGATTTCTATCTTCAGTCATCAGAAGCAGCAAAAGTACTGATCATAAAATTCGTTGGTATACCAGCCTATGAAAAGGAGCATCTGATGCTTAACAGGCATATTGAACATATGCTTACGCAGATCGAAGTTCTGAACAAACAGATCTATCAACATGAGCAGGAAGAGAACCGGGAAAAACGATCTGGTTGTATGCAATCCTGAATTCAGCTCTTGATGAGGTTCCGGTGTGAGCATCAGTTTGTGGTACAAAAATTGCTAACGGGTTAACTGTGTGGGTAGAGTAAAATCCGGGCTGAAAATCCAGTTCGGTTCCATGCGTCCGATGTCTTATTTTATCGTAGTAAAAAAACCATCTCTGTAGGCGTCATTTGTCAAGAAAAAAGCTTCAGTCGAAAGGGTATGCAGCGCTATCTTTGTGGTAATAATCAGTACCCAGCGATAACTTTCATCCTTGAGTATTAATACAAATATGTAGACCAGTCAAAGCCTCTGAATGAAGCCCCGATACTGGCTGCCTGTCGCAACAACCAGATTGACTTGTTACAGGATTTTCTGGCGGCAGAACCTGCGTTGGCTTACCGGGCAGCACCATCAGATATAACGGACAAGGATCGGGTATACCTATACCCCCTCGGTGTCGCTGCCCAGGAAGGGCATGAGAAAGCCGTGGAGCCGATGCTGACTGCTCTGGATAGACTGCCTGAGGGAAAAAGGCCCGGTGGTGGTTCCATCATGGCCGTTATCAATACGGCTGACCGATCGGGGAGAACTCCGCTTCACCTGGCTGCCTTGGGAGGTCATATCAAGGTGGTGGAGCAGTTGCTGAAAGCTGTGGATAGACTGCCGGAAACCGAAAGGCCGGCAGCCGTTCAAAGGCTTCTGAGCGCCACTGACGATGGCGGGCAGACCCCGCTCCAGTTTGCCAGGCAACAAAACCACCAGGCAGTCGCGGTTTTGCTGCGGGATGCTCTGAAAAAACCGGCACAAACAGCAAGGCTTGATTCCATCATTACAGAGGCCTTTGAGCAACCGGGTTCAAGCAAGCTTCCGGCAGCTCAACCAGGTGCATCGAATAAGACTTCTGAGGTTTTGGCACAACCGGCATTGCCTGTTGATACGATGGAACCCGCAGCAGTATATACTGCACCACCGCTTTCTTGTCTGAGCCAGGCTGCGAAAGAGGGCAACATTGAGTGCGTTAAGGCGTTACTGCCCTTTGCTGGCGTTCTGGTCAATGAAAAGAATAATGATGGCTTTGCGCCCCTGCATTACGCAGCCAAAAGCGGCCATGAGGCGTGCCTGCGGCTGTTAATTACCAGCAAGAATATGAAAATCACACTTCTCCACGCTGCCCGGGAGGGGCAAACCAAGGTTCTGGAGGAGATACTAAAAAACCTGAATACACTGAAGGAACCCGCAAAGTCTGAGACCATCATGCTGGTGCTGAATGTGTCGGACCGGGACGGTAGAACTCTGCTCTGCCGGGCTGCACAAGCCGGGCACGAAGAAGTGGTAGCCTTGTTCCTGAATGCCCTGAATGGTCTATCGAAGGAGAAAAAGCCGGAGGCTACCAAGGCGGTGCTGAGTGCGGCAGACAGTTTCGGCAGAACACCGCTTTATATAGCTGCTCATCTTGGCCACTATAAGATCGTTACCCAGTTGTTGGCTGAGGACGTTGAAACCGCGTTTTCCTATACCTGTGTGGCCAGCAAAGGGCAGGAGCAGGTAGCAGATCTTCTGAAGGCTTTCCCCATCTTGAGTGCTGCCCGGAACGGGCAAACAACCATTGTCGCCCGGATGCTGAAAATTCTGGAGACCTGGCCTGAATCTGAACGTTGTCAGGCAGTCTCGATGGTAATGACTCTCTCCAAAAAAGACGGGGAAACAGCGCTACACGTCGCTGCTCAAAGTGGTCAACAGAAGGTTGTGGAGCAATTCCTGAGTACTGCGAATAACTACCAGGAATCAGAACAACAAATTGTTGCTTTCGAAGCAATGATAGGTGCGGTCGTCACATTCAAAAGGACGCAACTGACCGCAGCTGTTGATAACTTCCACTGGGTCATCGTGGATCAGCTGATTAAGGCCTTCCCGCTCTTGAGTGCTGTTCTGGGCGGGCATAACCAAAGCGTGAAGCAGTTAATGCAAGCGTTGACAGCGTTACCGAGAGAGCAAAGGGGGGCTGCCATTATGGCGACACTAAAGAAACCCCGGAAAGAAGATGGCGCAACACCGTTGTATATTGCAGCCAGAGAGGGAAATATCGAGATAATGAAGCTGTTGTTGGATGCCGTGACTACGCTCCTGGCTGATGGAAAGCGCAAAGAAGCCAGGGAAGTACTGTACTCTGCTTGCGAGGTTAAAGAAGAGGATGGAACCCTGATGGCGATAACCCCACTCAGAATCGCTGCCATAAACCGGCATGATAAGGCTGTGAATTTGCTATTGGAGAAGATACGGGAGTTATTTATTACATAATAAATGTCGTTTAAAGAGCGGCTGTCACCACCGTTTGTAAATAATTAAACCGTCTAACCCAATGTTTGAACTTTATCTTGTGGCAAAACTCTGAACTCTAATGTTGAACCATAGAGTCTAGGGCATAACTGGCTATGAATATGCCATCGATTTCTGCCCAAAGCACAACTGTGACCCAGCCTCAATTTCATGGCGATCAATAGGGAGAAAGCGCCAGCGCCGCCCCGGTAAAATTTGATCGCTGGGTGATCAGTTTAAGCGATATTGACAGTTTCCTGCGGGGCAAGGACCATGAGGCGGTTGAGAGTATCGCAGAGCGAATGTACACAAGGGCGGAGCACCAGCAAGGTACGAAATCCTCTGGCTTGAGTAACCTGGAAAAAGATTCTGGTGCCTGCGCTTTACCGGTGGATGACAGCCAGGGATGCAGCCAGGAGCAAAAGGTCAAGAACGTTACTGGCTTGATCCTCAGGCTCCAGTCAGGAGTGCACCAGTTGCTTGATGAAGTCAACGGCCATTTTGCCGAAGAGGCGTTCACCGGGACTAAAGAGGCATCCCAGGCAGGTGATGGCAATAATATTGTGCCAGAAGACGATAGCTGGCCAGGATTCAGTGGGCTCCCTGTCGGTCAACCCGATTCGGCTTATCAGTTTGCTACACTGCCGTCATCGTCTTTTGCGACGGCTGATCCAGCGGCAACGCCGGTAGCTTCACCGTCCTCTTATGATGCCCTTTCGCCTCAGACCGAAACAAAGTTAGCGTATTTGAGTGGTCACATGGAACAATTGTTGGGGGGGCAGTGGGGGGATGGTCAGATAACGGAGTGTCGAAATCAGAGTAACCAGTTGGGCGAAGTAAAAAAGTGTTTTGGGGTTTGCAATGATATTAAATCATTAACTAACGAAAACCCGGACAAAGCTGAAGCTTTGATGACTACTTCAGTCAGTGATAGTCAACAAACTGCTGCTACAACAAGATGGAGAGCTGGGAACTTCTCATGTTACACAGGCTGGAGAGCTGGGAACTTCTTATGTTACACAGGACTTTATGAGTCGAAGAGGTTCTTGAAAGGAAAGCCTTATTTAATGAGGACAGTGCAGCATTTACCACCTCCCGGTACAAAATATCCAGACAAGAACCGCATCGAGATGCAGATATGACTTTCATGTGACAAAATAATCATCTGTAGTGGATCGAGCTCGAGAAATCACCTGACAGGGATAAAGGGTATGAACGATTAGAGATTACAACGGGTTCCGTTATGCATTCCCACTGGGGGCGTGGGAACGAGGCATTTATCCATGTACTTAAGTCAAACTATTTGTGTACTGAATTCCAGCTTTTTATCGAATTGTTGCAGCTCGGAGATTTTTTGATCAATTGTTTCGCTTTTGTTATGGCTGGCGGATCCGGAGAGAGTAGAGAATGTGTTGTTTATCATCTCGAGATCTCCCATTATCAAGCATGCTCTGCCTCTCATCGATAATGCATTGAATTCTGACAAGTTCTGGTCGATGGGGGTGGAAAGCAGGTTATTAGCTGCTTGCATCACCTCCTCCAGATTGTTCAAGAGCTGATCAGTATCACTTGCAAGCCAGGGAAGCGCCAACGGATAGGCAACATTTTCCTTCTTGCCAGATTGCGTGTCCTGATTCCCAACAGGCAAAGCGACGGCTCTTTCCTGAAGGGAAGGGCCTGTGCTTTCTGACGGGCATTTAGAACATTCATTACCAATAGTACTGGGTTTAACCTCTTTGTCACCAGCCTGGCCGACTTGTTCATCCCTTGATGGTGGAACATATTCTGCAAGAGCGGTAGTACTGGTTTGCGGTAGGTTAATCATTCCTGCTTTCCTCTTTGACTGAGTTAAGGCTTGGGATGCTGTCGAGGTGAAGCTTTATGCTCTCCTGCTCTCTCAGACTTCATGGGGGCTGGTGGCAGTCAGAACAGCGTCAGGTTATATCTTTAACCGCGGACTGACCGATGTGATCGAAGATTTCATGGCCAATCAAAAATAACGTTCGTATTTTCTTGGTCATCCAATTCATACGCTGCTTTCAGCCTGGAAACGTATTGGTTCAGCTCGGAGATTTTTTGTTCGATTGTTTCGCTGTCGCTGGGGAAATTTGGGTGAAGATGATGGAGATGTCCCAGTGAAGTGAGTGCTATGCCAGTCATTAGGTGTGCATCACGCTTTGACCAGTTTTGGTCAGGGGGATAGGAAAGTACTTCAGTAGCGCTTTTCAGAACCTCATCCCGCAGGGTGGTAGTTGCATGTATACTATAGTAAGGATTAATCATTTTTGCAGAACTGCTAGCCTCGGAATTATTTTCGCCTGATATTGAAAGTGAACTAGTGTCGGGTATTTGTATCTCATTTCTGGTTTTAAATGTACTGTCGTACATTGGGTGCAAACAACCTGACTCAATCAGCTCGAGTAAGTTGGAATAAGTATCAGCTAACAAGGCGAATTCCATGACAGGAGAGTCAGCAATCGCCTTGAGCCGTGTGAAACGATCCCCAAAAAACATGTCAACGGTTCTTTTCTGAAGAGAATAACCTGCGATTTCTGGCGGGCATTCCGAATGTTCATTGTCAATATCACTGGGTTTAACCTCCCTGAGACCCGCAAAAGTCCGGGCGAGTGGCTCAGACTCTTTTGACGGCGGAACATCGGCGGCTGGAAGTAGAGTACTGGTTGGAGATATGTAATTCATTTCTGTTTCCTGTGAAGGCTGGAAAACTTATGCACTTCTGTCGTCAAACCGGTATGGCAGTAGTCAGAAAAGCATGAGGTTATATATTCAAAAAGCGAACTGAACAATGTGATCGAGGATTCCATGGGCGGTATACTCAAGATTCTTTGCAAGCTTTGAAACATATAAATTTGAGATTTAGTTACTTTCTGAATTTGGACTAATAAAACAGGAAATAGTTCAAATGACCCGTCTGAATGCTCAAGAAATGACAGTGGAATGGATTAAACATCTTATTGCTGCTTACATGCCTCTTCCATCATTGGTTGAAGATCTTCTACGGTGGTCATTTTCTTCCCATTGGGTACGAAGATAATTGCCTCGTCAAGAGCGCCGATACATCGTCCCTGGTACTCTGGAATTTTGCAGGCATCAAAATACGTTTGCAGGTGTTCGTGAAAAATTGCACTCCCTGTAGCATTGTTGGTGTGCGTTGGCCTTTCGCCGATAAATAGTACAGGCTTGGTTATGCCCCAGGCTCTGAGTATTTGATAATCATCGACATGTTCTTGTGAGAAATATTCTTCAAGCGCTGGCAAATATGTCGGTAGGGGTGGCCAGCTGATTACCAGAAAATCGGATCTATGCTGATATTTCACCACTGTATCGAGTGAGTTTTCATTCCGAACAGCTATCGGTGGTGAAGCCGCAGCCGGGTGTTGATAATTGCTGTGGTTGTCACTTACCACCATCCTGAAACCATACTTTTTCAGAAAGTAAGAGAGATACCCCTTACCTCCCATCACTTCGATACCTCTCTTGCAGTTCAATGATCGCAGTTTCTCTGCCACAGGATTCAACCAGACAGACGACGGGGTAAAGTACAATCCAAATTCATCTTCCAATCGGCTGCTACCTCTAGCCTCTGCCAACAATGTATCTCTGAACAAGGCATATAACTTAGGGCTCTCTGCGTGATGCATCGCATTAAATTTTTTGAGTCCCTCTTCATGGCCCCTGGTATGATATTCATCGGGTAAGTCGAACCGTTTGAGCTGGTTAAAATAGTGTTCGTTGTTGTCTTGATAACGCCCAAGTGTCAGAATAAATTTAATGTCATCATCACTAAACTCACTGATGATCTCTAACAGTGTTTTCTGATCAAGTACTCGAAGCAGATTCCTGAAGCACCTGTTTTTAAAACTGGTGCAATCAGACTTAGTTATATTGTCTACTTTCGTTATTTTAAAATCAGACGTCTGTTTCGGCATCTCTGCAGCAGCCAGGGCACCACTTTCCTGTATGTCTACTATACTCTTTGCAGCGACTGGCTTTGGAAATGAGTTATCATCTCCTTGGCTGGGTGATGGCTTACGTGAACCAGCTATCGCCCTTGACGGCATATTTGCTAATAAATTATCCATTTTTAAACATCTGTCTGGAAGATTTGTAAAACAGGTAGAGATATCTCTCAAATTCATTAACTCTGACTTTCATTCACCGGTTTGGTTCCATTGGTTGGTGAAATTTTTTGGAGGTGCTTCCAGTCATTTAATGCATTTGAATGCTTACATTGAGCGATTGAAGGGAGATCAGCAGGTGGATGATCAGATAACAGAGTGTCGAAATTCGATGCGGAGGATCAACGCAGAACTGGCCAGCATAGAACCAGTGGAATTAAGAATTCCGGTTTGTTCGGTGAATAAACCCACTATTCACCGAACAAAATGGAGTTTTTATCCTTAAATTTCTGCCATCCTTGATACAGTGTCGCCCGGGCGGGCGTTATTCTCAAACAGCCTCTGAAGATTGCTTCTCTTTCGGCAGCCTATGTTCATATTGAACAATATTTTCTTCGTCCACAGACTCCAGTTTTACATCAAAGCCCCACAGGCGGTGAAGGTGTTTGATGATTTCACTGGTGCTGTTCTTATCAAGGGGCCTTCCTTTGTGCATGTAATGACGAAGGGTCAGTGAACGGTCACCACGGACATCCACGTTGTAGACCTGGATATTGGGCTCCCGGTTCCCCAGATTGTATTGTGCGGCCAGATTTTCCCTCAGCTGACGATAGCCTGTGTCATCATGGATGGCATCCACCTCAAGGTAAGGGTTAATTTCATTGTCGTCGATGCTGAACAGCCGCATATCGCGCATGACCTTAGGCGACAGGTACTGAAGAATGAAGCCTTCATCCTTGAAATTCTGCATGGCGAAGTGCACCGCATCCAGCCAGTCACTGTCGGCCAGGTCCGGGAACCACTGCCGGTCTTCATCCGTCGGATTCTCACAGATCCGGCGTATATCCCGGAAGATATTGAAGCCCAGAGTGTAGGGGTTGATGCCACTGTATCTTGGGTCGTCAAAATCCGGCTGGAATACGACACTGGAGTGAGAGTGCAGGAATTCCATGATAAAGCCTTCGGTAATCAGGCCTTCGTCGTACATCTCATGCATCAGGTGGTAATGCCAGAACGTTGCCCAGCCCTCGTTCATGACCTGGGTCTGTCTTTGCGGGTAGAAATATTGGGCAATCTTACGCACAATGCGGATAATTTCCCGCTGCCAGGTTTCCAATAGCGGCGCATTCTTTTCAATGAAGTACAGCAGGTTCTCTTCCGGATCCTTGGGGAAGCGGACGGTTTTTTTCTGCTGTTCAGTCTCGCGGACCGGGATGGTTCGCCAGAGATCATTCAGGTTGCGCTGAATATACTCCTCCCGCTCCTGTGAGAGTGCCTTTTCCTGCTCCGCAGACATGGATGTTGCCCGAACGTAGCGATTAACGCCCTGATTCATCAGGGCGTGGCAGGCATCCAGAATATCCTCGACGGCGCTGATGCCGTACTTCTCTTCGCATTTGGCCAGGTAGCTTTTAGCGAACAATAGGTAATCAATAATGGCACTGGCATCGGTCCACTGCCGGAACAGATAGTTACCCTTGAAGAAAGAGTTATGACCATAGCAGGCATGGGCAATCACCAGCGCCTGCATCGGCATGGTGTTTTCTTCCATGAGATAGGCTATGCAGGGATTGGAGTTGATCACTATCTCATAGGCCAGCCCCATTCTTCCCTGCTGGTAGTTCTGCTGGTTGCTGAGGAATGTCTTGCCATAACTCCAGTGGTTATACATCAATGGCATACCAACAGAGGAATAGGCGTCGAGCATCTGCTCAGAGCTGATCACCTCTATCTGGTTGGGATAGGTATCCAGCCGGAACTTGTCGGCCAGCCGGGCAAACTCCCGGTCATAGGCCTCCAGCAACTCGAATGTCCAGTCGGAACCGGTGGAAAGCGGCTCTTTTCTTTTTTTCGGTGTTCTTACCGGTGCTTCAACTTCCAACATGACTTCCCTCCTTTTTCTCAAATAAGCGGCGGAAGGTTGGGTAAATGTCCGCATAGCTGCGGATCTGCTGCATGGCAAAATGTCCCGGATGTGCCTGCTCTATTGCCTTGTACTCATACCAGAGGTTCTGGTGATGGCGATCGGTGATCTCTACATAGGAGTAGTACTGACAAACCGGCAGCAACTTTTCCAGAATAATATCGTGACATTTACTGGAGTCGGCTTCCCAGTTATCGCCATCAGAGGCCTGGGCGATATAGATATTCCATTCGTTGGGGGAGTATCGGTCAGTGATGATTTCATCGGCCAGGTGCAGGGCTGTGGATACCACCGTTCCCCCGGTTTCCCTGGCGTAGAAAAAATCATGCTCATCACACTCACGGGCTTCGCTGTGGTGCCGGATAAAGACCACTTCTACCGCTTCATAGTTTCTCTCCAGGAACAGATAGAGCAGCAGGAAGAAGCGCTTGGCCATGTCCTTTATTTCCCGGGTCATGGAGCCGGAAACATCCATCAGGCAGAACATCACGGCCTTGCTGGAAGGCTGGGGTACTTTGGCCATGTTATTGAAACGCAGGTCAAAATCATCAATAAATGGCAGGCGCTTCAATTTCTTGTTAAGTACATTGATCTCTTCACGGAGTCGGCGGGCCTGAAGCTGGTCAACTTCATCCGGGCTGACTTCCATTTCCCGCAGCTCTCGTTTCAGTGTTCTGATCACTTTCCGGTCTTTGCCAGAGAGTGCTATCCGCCGTGCATGGGCAGCGCGCAGTGATCGGACTACGTTCAGGCGGTCAGGGGAGCCGGCCGTGGTAAAACCTGCCCGCTTTAATTTATAGTCTGTGCTGTCTTTCAGCTCTTTCCTGACCAGATTCGGCAGTTCCAGATCATCAAACAGATACTCCAGAAATTCATCACGATTGATCTGGAAGGCAAAGTCATCAGCGCCTTCACCGCTGTCACTGGCCTTGCCATCTCCTGTGCCCTGACCACCACCGCCCGGTGGTCGCTGAATACGATCACCCTGGTTAAACTCTTTATTACCCGGATGCACATGGCCATGATGCCCCCCCTGACCATGATGGAAAAAGGGTTCACTCAGGTCTTTCTTTGGGATGGTAATATTGCTGCCGCTTTCAACGTCGGTGATTGAGCGTTGATCAACAGCACCCTGTACAGCCTCTTTGACCAGGCTGCGGTAACGCCTCAGAAAACGCTGTCGGTTGACAGTGCTCTTCTTTTTTCCGTTGAGGCGTCGGTCGATTATGATGCTCATAAAGACGCTCCCCCGATGGTTGCTAATGTTCGCTTAATAGAGAGTTGCCCTGGCTAATACAGGGCATAAGTAGCTAACCATATGAAATCATACATTTCTGACTCCTTGTTCAGGCACTCCCGGCAACTGCTCCTGCGTTGCTCTAGCTCCTGCATCCATGCAGTCGTGCTTCGTTACAACTCCGGTCACATAGCTACGGCTATGCTCCCTCCGTTGTGCCTCGCATAGCACCTGCCCAAGTAGCCAGAAATATATGATTCCATATGGCCAGCTACTTAAGAGTTATGCCCGCCTGTCGGTGACGGCAGGCGGACGTCGTTTTTATTGAGACTTGCGAACCCGGATATACCATTCGGATAACAGGCGAACCTGTTTCTCGGTATAGCCATGGGCAACCATTCGTGACACAAAATCGGCATGCTTGCGCTGATCTTCCTGGGATCCCTTGGCATTAAATGAGATAACCGGCAGCAGGTCTTCCGTATTGGAGAACATTTTCTTCTCAATCACGGTGCGCATCTTCTCATAGCTCAGCCAGCTGGGGTTCTTGCCGTCATTATTGGCCCGGGCCCTGAGCACAAAGTTCACCACTTCGTTCCGGAAGTCCTTGGGATTGGCAATACCCGCAGGTTTCTCAATTTTCTCCAGCTCTTCGCTGAGTGCAGCACGGTCAAGAATATGGCCGGTATCCGGATCACGGTACTCCTGATCCTGAATCCAGAAATCAGCGTAGGTGATGTAGCGATCAAAGATATTCTGACCATACTCAGAGTAGGACTCCAGGTAAGCGGTCTGAATTTCCTTGCCCAGGAACTCGATATACTTGGGCGTCAGGTACTCTTTGATAAACGACAGATAGCGATCGTGTATCTCTTCCGGGAACTGGTGCTGCTCAATCTGCTGTTCCAGAACATACAAAAGGTGTACCGGGTTTGCAGCGACCTCTGAAGGATCAAAGTTGAAGACCTTGGACAGAATCTTGAAGGCAAACCGGGTGGAAAGACCGTTCATGCCTTCATTAACCCCGGCCATATCCTTGTATTCCTGCAAAGGCTTGGCATTGGGATCGGTGTCTTTCAGGTTTTCACCGTCGTACACCTTCATTTTCGAGTAGATAGATGAGTTATCTGGTTCCTTGATACGGGACAGGGTGGTGAACTGTGCCAGCATCTTCAGGGTATCCGGTGCACAGGGGGCTTCCCTGAGGGAGCTGTTTTCAAGCAGCTTTTCATAGATATGAATCTCCTCACTGACTCTTACGCAGTAAGGCACCTTGACGATGTTAACCCGGTCAATAAAGGCTTCATTGGTTTTATTGTTGCGGAAAGACTGCCACTCAGACTCGTTGGAGTGCGCCAGCAGAATACCTTCATAAGGGATGGCACCAAGGCCTTCGGTGCTGTTGTAGTTACCTTCCTGGGTTGCGGTCAGCAGCGGGTGCAACACCTTGATGGGGGCCTTGAACATCTCAACAAATTCCATGATGCCCTGGTTGGCACGGCACAGCGCGCCAGAGAAGCTGTAGGCATCGGGATCGTCCTGGGAGTACTCTTCCAGCTGACGAATATCGACTTTACCCACCAGGCTGGAAATATCCTGATTGTTCTCATCACCTGGCTCGGTTTTGGCGATACCAACCTGATTCAAACGACTTGGGTAGAGTTTAACCACTCTGAATTTGGAAATATCACCACCATACTCATTCAGCCGTTTAACGGCCCAGGGAGACATGATGTACTTAAGATACCGGTTTGGTATTCCATACTCTTCCTGGAGAATGTCGGCATCTTCATCCGGATTGAATAAGCCCAGGGGAGATTCAAAAACCGGAGAGCCTTTGATGGCATAGAACGGTACTTTCTCCATCAGGTGCTTTAATTTTTCCGCAAGGGATGACTTACCGCCCCCCACTGGCCCCAGTAAGTAGAGAATCTGTTTCTTCTCTTCCAGGCCCTGTGCGGCATGCTTGAAATAAGAGACGATCTGTTCAATGGCTTCTTCCATGCCATAGAACTCTTTGAACGCCGGGTACTGCTTAATCAGTTTATTGGAAAAGATCCTGCTTGAACGTGGATCCCGGGAAGTGTCAATCACCTCAGGCTCACCAATCGCTTTCAACATACGTTCAGCGGCGTTGGCATAAGCCCAGGGATCTTTTTTGCAGAGTTCCAGGTACTCTGTGAGACTCATCTCTTCCTGCTGGACGGACTCGTATCTCTGCTGGTATTGAGCAAATATGGACATCTGTTTCCCCCTCGCCTGATCGTTGTGAGTCTTTTAAGGCGTACTGCTTAGTTATGATTTTCAGAAGTCTTTCTATCCTTTTGAACGACACATTATCAATAATGAAAAAAGTGTGCGTACATTAACGTTATAGAACTAATGGATAAGAATGTCTATACCTTTTACGTTTTGATTTTTCAGGAATTATTTGTAAAAGAAAAGAGTGGGGTGGGGATAAAATAGCCAACTGTTTAATAGGCATCCAGCCATTCTAGATTAGTTTTTCGATTATTTGAATATACTTTGTCGTATAAATATTAGTCGTATAAATATTGGTCGTAAGAGTTGGTTGATTTTCATAAAAATCTCAAAAAAGATATTTTATTTAATTTGCTTATCATCATTGAAATATCCAGGTTAATAGGTATTCCCTGAAAATAGACTCACCTGATAATAGTTTATCGTCGTATAATTGTTAATCTGTATTTTTATAAGGGATAACAATGCTCTTTCTACTCTACCTTGTCCTGGGGGCTTGTGCCGGAGTAATGGCCGGTTTATTTGGTATTGGTGGCGGGCTGATTATTGTTCCTGTACTGATCTTCAGCTTCACCGTCCAGGGTATGTCCCCTGAGGTTTTGACCCATTTGGCGGTAGGCACATCTCTGGCTACCATGGTGGTCACATCGGTAAGCTCCATTAAAGCGCACCAGGATGCCGGAGCTGTTCGATGGCGGATATTTGCCACGTTAAGTGTCGGTATTCTTGCCGGTGCTTTTCTCGGGGTGTATACCGCCGTGAATCTGAGTGGGCATCTGTTGCAGAAGCTTCTTGGTGTATTTGCGATCCTGGTGTCAGCAAAAATGTGGTTCGGGTTTAAGGTTTATGAAGGTGGCAGAGCGCCGGGGAAATCAATGCTGGTGAGTGCCGGTGTTGTCATTGGGACTGTCTCCAGTATGTTTGGTATTGGTGGTGGGACTCTGTCTGTGCCGTTTTTGCGCAGAATCAGCCTGACAATGCAGCAGGCAGTGGGTACTTCGGCGGCCTGCGGCTTCCCTATTGCCGTGATGGGAGCCTTATCCAACATGGCTCTGGGTGAAAAGAGTTCAGGCCTGCCTGCTCTGGCTACCGGGTATGTTTATTGGCCTGCTTTCCTGGGGATTGTCTTGACCAGTGTTCTATTTGCGCGAATTGGTGCCCGTATTGCTCATGGACTTGCCGCAGACAAGCTACAGAAATTGTTTGCCCTGTTTCTGTTTATTGTTGGAATACAGTTTTTGGCTTAACACCGGCTGATCCGTTCATTATCCAGTTGTAAGTAGCTAACCATATGAAATCATATATTTCTGACTCCTTGTGCCGGCACTCCCGGCAACTGCTCCTGCGTTGCTCTAGCTCCTGCATCCATGCAGTCGTGCTTCGTTACAACTCCGGTCACATAGCTACGGCTATGCTCCCTCCGTTGTGCCTCGCATAGTACCAGCCCAAGTAGTCAGAAATATATGATTTCATATGGCCAGCTACTTAATACTGATTCTGGCATAGCATTTCACACTTGATTTATCCGTTTTTCCCGCTCTAAGGTGCTCACCATTTCAACCAGTGTTTCTGCCAGATATTCCTGACGGGATTTAAAAGGTGGCAAGCTTGAGTGGGGGTCATCATGCTGAACCGTACTGTCTATTTCGGCCATAACCTGGCCTACCGTTGTATTTTCAAATCCTCTTTGTCTGGCGATAGTCACACATTCAGCGGGCAATAGAACCGGTGATGTTTCCTTGATGTACTGCGTGCCCCCGGATGTCTCGATAATAACGACGGCTTTATCTAACCATACTTTCTGACCGTTGACCTGCTCATGGAAAATACCATTTTCAATGGCCACCAACAAAAAATCAGCGTCATGATCAGCTGCCTGGTACTTTGCTTTCGCGTCTTTTATTCTGTTGCCAGCTCCCGTATAGGTTTCGTTTTCAACGGGCTGGCTATTTATTCCGGAACTTGCTTTGGTTGCAATCAGATTAACCTGGTAGCGAGCAAAAGCTTTCTCTACGGCACTAATTTTCATTTTTGACTCAGAGCCCACAACAATATCAATTGCAGGAATATCAATTGCAGGTTTGCTGCCAGGGACGGAAAGATTCATAGCAATGGCTCTGCTTTTTTTAGAAGATGCTGAGCAATTATAGTGAGCTTTTCGGATTGTGCTTCTGATAATTTTCAATTTGTGACTGAGCGAAAACTCCAAACACGTGAAAACTTAATTGCTGTTTTTTGAGGTCAGCGGACCAGGCCCACAAAGCTGATGGGAAACAAGTTTAGCGGGTGTTAAAAATGGCGATATATCAGACATTCAGTATTGAGATTGAATTTTTGAACTTTGCGGTTTTTAGCTAAAAAGGATTTACCCATGGCTCCTCCCATTGAACCCAACAAGCCTGGCTCCAGTAGCTTTATCCACGATTTTTCGACACCAGAAAGTAAACCAGCCAAAAAAAAATACCATAAAGATGTATCACCAGTCAGGCTGAATGAGCCCGGCATACAGGCAGATGATGGGCAGCAGGGAACAAAAGCGATCACCAGCTTTGAAACAATAAAGCCAGTTAGTGCAAGCCCTCTTGTGGATGAAAAAAACTGTTCTGTACCCGAGCAGGAATTGGAAGAGCTGCTCTCAACGGATGGAGAGCTTGCGAAAATTCATCGGGAAAATTCAGAAAATTACTATATCAGTGAATCTGATAGAGCGCTGAAATCGTTAATGGAGTCCATAAATAATGGTGTTCTGAACAATGATCTCTCCGACAAAAAAGCTTTCAATAGCTATAAAAATTTAGTCACACAACTGAATTTGCCAAAAGATCTGACAATCACCCTGACAATGCCATCAGGTGACATATTCTGTTTAATTCCTGTCAACAGCCGACTAAAGATTATAGATAACCTGCAACCACTGATTAGCACAGCGATCCAGCTTACTGAAGACATAAAAGATTCAAGAACCAGCCAGCAGAGAGCGCTACCCCCACCCTCCAGAAAAAAAGAAATTCTGGAAAACATCAATCAGCTACTTCCCAGGGTCAATAACCCTGAACCGTTTATATCGAGACTTAAAGAAATAAAAAAAACACCAATATGCATCACGACCGATAGCTGCAAACCATCTCCTGCTGATGTGCAAAGCCGATCCACACAGCTTGCCATCACAACCATAAATACCCCGGAACAAATAGAAAAGCTGGCTGACCAGTTAACGGCGCACCGGGAAAAAGTGCAATCGTTCATCCACTGGACGCAACGCTTATTGTTGGAAAATGGTCCGGATATGAGGTGGATAGCGCCACACTGGCCCGACATTGAGGGCGGCCCACTGCAACAGGCAAGGCAGCTGGTTGGCAGTGGCAGCGAACATCTCAGTGCAAGACTGATAGCAATGACTGGCGCTATTGAAGATGATATAGCGGGCTTGAAAAGATATATACGGGATGCCGCCAAATACGATTTCAGAGGTGGCGAGCAATATCTTGGACAGGTGGATATCTATGCCGAAGTGGTCAGGCGGTTATCCAATACTCAGTCTGGAAAGAAAAAGGCTGACGGGGAAATCGCTGCAATTATCGATAGTAAAAGGGCAATCGCACAGACCAGTACCGGCAAGACGGTCCAGTGCGTTCCTGACGCCATTCAGGAACTCACCGGACTGCACAAGCAGCTAAAGAAACGATTTAATGCCGATCTATTTGAACAGGAACTTATGAAGGTTCTGGCAGAGGATAGCACGTCGTTCAGCAGCCGACTTCATATTTATCAGCATGATCAATGGCACCAGGTCACTCTTGAATACACTCCGGCAGCGTCCATGCGTCTCCATGATGACACTGCTGATGCTGGAAACAGAGACCCTTTTGCAAATGGCTATCATGACAAATTGGCTCTTTCAATGGAGCGGAACTCGCCTCATGCAATAAATATGCTGGCCTACACCATGCAAGTTGATGGTCAGGAGACGGCCAGGCATATCCGGGTCGGCTGCCCTTATGCCTACAAGGAAAAAGGAGAGAATGTAGATCGCATAACCGACCAGCGCCTCGATGAAATCTTTACCGCCCTTCTGCTTCACAACCATAAACCGGCGTTACAAAATGCCATGAAAAACCCCGATCACCAACCCATTCAGCTGGATTGCCTGTACCTGAATTTGCTGAGCCCGGATCATATCCGAGATAGCCGTATTGCCAGAGCCGCAGGCCTGGAAAATGAGAAAGAATGGACTGAAAAGCTGCACGAAAAGTTAATGGAAATGTCCAATAAGGAGCGCACGCTAACCATTCATTACGCTGATGGCAGGTCCGCTGCCGTGAAAATCAGGCCACGGCCTGTCATGCTGGTTGCACCCTGCAATAAACTGGCCCTGGCAGACCGGCATAAATCATTGTCTGGCAAAATCCTGATGGCTAATGCCAATACCTGGAAAACGGTGATGGAGGTCAATGGCGCTGCACTGCAACAATTAGTCGGTTCAAACCATCAGTACGGCGGCTTACTGGGAGAAAAGCTGCCAGCACTATCCGCCAGCAACCAGTACAGGGCAAAGGAGCTGGCTGATGATTTATGGGCGCTGTACAACACACCTGGCGGCCTGCAACAGGTTGCCGAACAAGCAGGTCCCTTTTATTTCTCCGGAAAATTAAGAGAGCTATCCACCATTATGGGAATGGACCTTTTCACCGGTTGTAAAAGCAATAAAGATCGAACCGGGCTCTCTGAGGCAGTTCAACAGTCGATGTCAACCTGCGGTACTCCCGGTCTTACGGAGCAGTTTATGGTCTACGGTGGTCATATAATGATTCAGATGAAAAATACCGGCCTGCCCGGCTATAAACTGGATGGCACCCAGGCCAAACAGCTGGACGACAGTATATTTTCAAAGCTAATCCGTTAAGACAGGTTTATGGGCGAAGACATCAACGACTTTTCTTTTATTTCAACTGTTTCCGGCTGGCTCAGAAGCCAGTTACCTTGGTACACTTGAACTGTATTTTACTGATCGGAAATGGTTTGTGATTGCGTATCCTGAGATAGATCCCGTGGCGTTCAGCCTTGGCCCCCTGAGTGTGCACTGGTATGGCCTGATGTACCTTGCAGGCTTCGCCCTGGCACTCTGGCTGGGTGGTATTCGTGCCCGGAGATCCGGTGGCCTGTGGCGTCCGGAACAGGTCAGTGACCTGGTTTTCTATGGGGCTGTCGGAGTTATCCTGGGTGGACGATTCGGGTATGTCATCTTCTATCACTTTGACTATTTTGTCAGAGACCCGCTCTGGCTGTTCAAAGTGTGGGATGGCGGCATGTCCTTTCACGGTGGCCTGCTTGGGGTGCTTGTGGCCATGTGGCTCTATGGCCGTTCTCAGGGTAAAGGCTTTTTTCAGGTGACGGACTTTATTGCCCCACTGGTACCTTTGGGGCTGGGCCTTGGTCGAATAGGAAACTTTATTGGTGGCGAGCTTTGGGGCAGAGCCTCCGATGTGCCCTGGGCCATGGTGTTTCCTACCGATCCCGGTCAAATGGCAAGACACCCTTCCCAGCTTTATCAGTTCTTCCTGGAAGGGCTCGTGCTGTTTGGCATACTGTGGTGGTTTTCAGCAAAGCCCAGGCCAAGAATGGCCATTTCCGGACTGTTTCTGCTGATCTATGGGCTGGCAAGGTTTGCCGTTGAGTTTGTCCGGGAGCCGGATGCCCAGCTTGGTTTTATCGCCTTCGACTGGCTGACCATGGGGCAGCTGTTGTCTTTGCCGATGGTCGTTATGGGTATAGTGTTTATGGTCTGGGGTTATCGTCACCATTCACTGGTGAATGGTATGAATAGTGATGACGCCGCCTGGCAGGCAAAGACCAGGGCTAATAACAGCCCAAAGCACAGAAACTGCCCAGAGCCTAAGCAACGAAATAGTGGATCGAAAAAACGATGAAAGAATATCTGGACCTCCTGCGCCATGTAAAAGACCATGGCACGTTCAAAGCGGATCGTACCGGCACGGGTACCTACAGTGTGTTTGGCTATCAGATGCGGTTTGATCTTTCCCGGGGCTTGCCACTGGTGACCACCAAAAAGTGTCATCTGAATTCAATCATTCATGAATTATTGTGGTTCCTCAAAGGGGATACCAATATCGGCTACCTGCAGGAAAACGGTGTCCGGATCTGGAATGAGTGGGCAACCGACGACGGTGATCTCGGCCCGGTTTATGGCAAACAGTGGCGCAGCTGGGAGGGGGCCAATGGTGAAGTGGTCGACCAGATTCAGTGGCTATTGAATGAAATCAAAACCAACCCGGATTCAAGACGGATGGTGATCAGCGCCTGGAATCCATCGGTACTTCCGGATGTCGCCTACTCGCCAAAAGACAATGCCGCTATGGGGCGTCAGGCGCTACCACCGTGCCACTGCCTCTTTCAGTTTTATGTTTTGGATGGCAAGTTGTCCTGCCAGTTGTATCAACGCAGCGCTGACATCTTTCTGGGAGTGCCTTTTAATATTGCTTCCTATGCGCTGTTGACGATGATGATTGCCCAGGTCTGTGACCTGGAACCCGGTGATTTTGTTCATACCTTTGGTGATGCTCACCTGTACGCGAATCATCTTGAACAGGCAGAAGAGCAGTTAAGCCGCACACCTTACCAGCGACCCCGGATGAAGCTAAACCCGGCCATTCGTGATCTGTTTGAGTTTTCCATTGATGACTTTGAGCTGGTGAATTATCAAGCCCATCCCCATATCAAAGCGGCTGTGTCCGTTTAACCGACAGGCTCCTGGCCTCTTGGTGGTTTATCCGTGGGGCAACCTGCGGGTTAACTCTTCAGGTGTGAACCTTTCAGGGGCCAGGATTGCATACCCCTGCCTCAAACATAGCCTGCAGTATGGCGTTTCGGTTCTCTTGCAATGTGACCAGGTTCTGGTACTGGAGGGAGTTTTGCACAAACTTCAATGATCTGCGCTGTCTGGCGGCAAGAATCTTACTGTCTATATCCAGTGGGCCCCCTTGTGGATTTTGCCCATAGTGGCGAATGATATCGCTGGCGACAATAAATGTACCGGTCCGGCCTACCCCCGCGTTACAGTTAACCACCATCGGATTATTTGCCCGTTCCAGCACTGCGGGGTGTTTTCTCAAGGTTTCGGCAATCATCGTGATGGCTGCCAGCCTCACCGGATTGCTGGCTGTTCCATCAACCCACCCCATTTCATTGATGCGAAAGTGCGGTTTGCCATTAATTTCCAGTTGGTCAATCCTCAGCTTCATATCTGGCAGATCCATTGAACCGACCAGGCTTACTGATACAGAAGGCAATGTCTCCGTTCCTGTTGTGGTGGTGATTTCCAGTGCAGGAATGGTTTTCGGCTGATCAATGTCGGTTGGTCCAATGCGGGTGTTATCAGGGCGCTTGAGCTCATTTTCAGTGACCAGGGCAACGGAGATGGCCGTATCGTTCACTGCCAGCAGCTGCAGGAAACGGTCATGGGTTCTGTTGACGGACCCCTGTGCCGCAATGAATCGACCGTAATGCATGTCGATGTAGTTGGCATGGTATGCCTGACCAGGCATGGCGCAGTATGCCTCGTGACAGCTTATATTGCTGTGCTTGGAGAGGGCATAATTTCTAAAGTTAGCGGCACTGGCCCTGGGACAGGCCCCACCATTGAGATTTTGCTCAAAGGGAACATCGCTGGATCTTTTGCGCAGCTCCAGGAAACGTTTGGAGACCTCTGCGGAGCAGAACCGGGAGAAATTGGGAAACGTCTGCGCGACCGATCCAAGGGCCTTCAGGATGCCCTGCAGAGTTTCGGCAATGGCAGGCAGTTCTGTGCTGTTCCCGGTGATGACTGTCCGGATGGGCTGGGTATCGGACTGGCGGTCATTACTGGCTGCAAGGCCCTGCGAACCGGGCAGAAGTGATTCAGCCTGAGCCAGTGAGCCTGCTGTTGGTGAAAGTTGCACAATGCTACTTTGAGTTAATGACGATGGGGGAAGGATTTGACAAAGTGCAGTTGCCAGGCAAATAAGCCCGGCAGTGGCAAAAACCGCGGAAGGTATAAAAGTACCGGACGCGATCGCAGCAGCGATAAAACCCGCGCCGACAAACGCAATGGTACAGGTACGGACTTTTCGCCAGGGCACTCGGGCGATTATTCCGGTGTTATTCCCGGGCTGCGCAACTGGATTGTGGCGATAAACTCCAGTTGTTTCTGCAGTTGTCGAAGCTGTTGGCATCATTCTATTGGTACTGAAAGTCAGGTACTCCCCAAGTCAACGGTGAAACTTTTTCATTATTGTAGGGTCATTGAGCTAGCAATCACTTTTTAATGGCGAACGGCCAGAGAAAATTGAGGAGTTTTCTGATGGGACCAATTTCGTGTTTCTCAATGTTCCGTGAAGTCTGGAAAAGAAAGTTAATATAGTTCTTTATATCGAGATCGCAAGTCTTCTGAGTTATTCTGGCGTCATGGTACCGGGCATCAGACCTTTACTACTGATATTTACAGTGACAGTCTCTTAAAAGATGTAACAGTTGACCATCCAGGCTGTTGCCTGGTCTCTTTTGATTCCGGAAAACGAAAAAATATTATATTAAAAAACAGGAATATCTTCCTCAACTCAATGATGCCCGCAGGCAACCTGTTCTTAAACAGAACTACAGAAGCTTGCAGCTAAAAGAGAGGCTAATGCCGGTTCCGGCCTGGCGTTCAATAGTACAAACTGAACACCCTTGCCTACCCGAACTGCAGTTAATCATGCCTGCCGATTTTGATATTTTGCCCCATTGCAATCCTTCAGGTTTCGGTATTGCTGCCCGAACATGGCCGACAGGCCCGGGTGTTAGTTATGTCCATCCTCTACAGTTCCAGTTTTCCGACCGAAAGGAACATCGCTTCTGCCACATTTGAGGCAACCCGTCAAATCGCACCCGAGGTCATAGTGAGAATTTCCTGTTTTTCGATTTACATCATCCTGTTGGCTGGATGATAACCGCTCGTTGGTCATTGGGGCAACGCATTAACTATTCCAAATTCGCAGTTTGCCTCTGTGGCGGAGAGAGTCCGGGTTCAGTAAGAGGCGAATCAAGGAGGAAACTTTTTCATTATCGTATGGTCAGAAAGTTACCTGAAACCTGTTAAACATAGAAAGAAAATTGGGGAGATATTTCTAATGAGTCCAATTTCTTCACATTTCTCAATGTTTCATGAATTCTGGGGCGACGACGAAAATGTTGTTCGGGGTAGCCAATCTTCCAAGTTATTCTGGCGTCATGGTACCGGGCACAAGACCTTTACTACTGATGGTGCCAGTAACCGTCTGATAGAACAGGCAACAGTTGACCATGTTGGCTGTTGCCTGGTCTCTTTTGATTCAGGAAAACGAAAAGTTGCTCCGCTGAACCCTGACACTCGACTGCTTTTCAGACATCAACTACCCCATGAATCGTTCCTGGAGCCGGAAAAAATCAAGGAACTGTCCGACAGGAACATTATTGTGCTCCATGGTTTCTCTGAACTTCATGATGCGCAAGCCTTTGAGCACCATCTGAGAGTGCACTCTTATTATAACGACGATGGCACTTGCATATTGGATGAATTCCCGAAATGGCCTTCGGCTGACCAGATGGCAAGTTACGGTTTCGTTTTTTCTGAGATTCAGGTTCACGGTCCCGAGGGCAAAGCGTGCGTGGATATGGATTCAATCTGGCAAAGTAAATTGTGGACTAACTTTGCGATAGACGATATGAAAAGACAGGATGCTGACGACATGAAAATTGAGGATATATACTCTGATTCCTGTAGATTTACTCTGAATGTTGATAAACAGCAATACCTTGCTGAACTCAATGCCGCCCGTAGGCAACCGGTTCTGCAACTGAACCACCAAGGCTTGAAGAATAATAACATGCTGACGCCGGTTTCGGCCTTGCGCTCAGTGGTACAAACTGAAGACGCCTCCCTGCCCGAACTGCAGCTGATCATGCCTGCCGATTTTGATATTCTGCCCAGGTGTAATCCTGAAGGTTTTGCCGCCCGATCAGGGCCGGTTGCTGTTTGTGATCCATCCTTTACTATTCCTGTTTTCCGATCGAAAGAAATATCGCTTGTCTCGCAAGTGAGACAACCAATCAATTCGTACCCATTTTCTCCGGTGGAAGATTCGCACATGGCCGACTCTTCTGCTGATTCCGATTCTGCCACGCTGAAATTTACTGGAGAAAGTGTTACGGCACCTGATTTTTCGGCGGTAAAGTGCACATTAGTAAAATTGCCTTCAGTGTATGTGAACATAGTTGTCACCCCAATGGTACCTTAGTGCATATTACAACCTTCTTGCTTTTTGATATACATCATCCAGAGCTGGACGATGGCCGCTGGTCGTTCCCAATAGATTAACAGAACCCAAATTGGCAGGTCGCAGCTGTGGTGGGATGGGGGGGGAAATTGCGAATCAAACATGAAACTTTTTCATCATCGTATGGTTAGCAAACTGTCTGACACTTTTTAAAAGTGAGCAGTCGGAGAAAGAAAATTGAGGAGTTTTTTTAATGGGACCATTTTCTTCACATTTCTCAATGTTTCATGAAGTCTGGGGTTGTGACGATGACGGAAATGTTTTTCGGGAGCACCCGTCTTCTGATTTATTCTGGCGTCATGGTTCCGGGCATAAGACCTTTACCAGTGATGGTGCCAGTAACCGTCTCATAGAACAGGCAACCGTTGACCATGTTGGCTGTTGCCTGGTCTCTTTTGATTCAGGAAAACGAAAAATTGCTGCGCTGAACTCTGGCACCCGACTGCTTTTCAGACATCAACTACCCCATGAATCATTCCTGAAGCCAGAGAAAATCAGGGAACTGTCCGACCGGGATATTATCGTACTCCACGGTTTCTTTGAACTCCGCGATGCGCAAGCCTTTGAGCACCATCTGAGAGTGCGCTCTTATTACAACGAAGATGGCATTTGCATACTGGATAAATTTCCAAAATGGCCTTCGGCAGACCAGATGGCAAGTTATGGTTATGTATTTACTGAGGTTCAGGCTCACGGGGGCAAATGGTGTGTTGATATGGATTCAATCTGGCAAAGTAAATTGTTTATCAACTTTGCGATAGAAATGATGAATAAAGATCATTCTAACCTGACGATGGAGGACATATACGCAGCGTCCTGTCGCAACATGAAGGTAGATAAAGGGCAATACCTTGAGGAGCTTGATGTCGCCCGCAGGCAGCCTGTGCTTAATCTGAACTACAGTAGCTTGCAGAAAAATGACTGGCTAACGCCGGTTCCGGCCTGGCGTTCAGTGGTACAAACTGAAGATTCCTTCCAGCCTGAACTGCAGCTGGTCATGCCTGCCAATTTTGATATTTTGCCCAGGTGTAGTCCGGCAGGTTTCGGTATTGCCGCCCGAACCTGGCCGACAGGTCCGACCGTTGGTTATGGTTCATCCACTGCTAATCCTTATTGTCAGTTGCAAGCAACATCGCCTTTGCCACCAGTGAGGCAGCCAATAAAACCGCCAGCATATCCCTCTATTCAGGCAAGGGCTCTGCACGTGGCCAGGACGGGTGCTGATTCCTATTCTGCCACTCTGAGATATGCCGGGGCTGTGTTGAAGCACCTGATTTTGAGGCGGTAAATGACGGTTTAATCGTGATTTTCAGGTACCGGCAGCTGGGCAACACCCAGGTCAAGCACTTCTTCAACCACTTCCTGGTCATACTCGGTATCTGCCAGGGTACTGCTGACTTTGGCAAGATGAACCAGTGCATCGCCCTCATTGGCCAGTGGCAGCTGGCTAAGGCCAATAACAACACCATCAAACGGTGCGGTGATGCCTTCACTGTCACTGGCGTCAAACGGATTCACAATGGTCATCATGGTGTCCCCTTCCTTGACCAGGTGACCCTGTTTGATATGAAGTAACACCAATCCATCCCTTGAGCTTCTCAGCCACTGGCTCTGGTTGCACTCCCATGGCTGAATAGCCGGTGTTTTGGCGGGTTTCCCGGGCAGCATATTCAGATGACGCATAACACGCATAACGCCTTTGAAACCCAGCTTGATGGAAGCCTGTTCCAGTCGTAGTGCTTCACCGGCTTCATAAACCAGTGCCGGAATGTTGTACTCATTGGCTGCATGGCGGAAAGAGCCATCTCTCAGGGATGAGTGGAGGATTACCGGCGCACCAAAGGCCCTGGCCAGACCAAGACATTGCTCGTTGGTCAGGTCGGTTCTCAGCTGTGGCAGGTTGGTTCTGTGAATGGCTCCGGTGTGGAGGTCCAGGGCGTAGTCAACGTGTGGAAAAATGCCCGTAGTAATCAGGTTGGCGAGCCTTCCGCCCAGAGACCCTTTGCTGGATCCCGGGAAGCAGCGGTTCAGGTCTCTGCGATCAGGCAGGTAACGAATTTGCTGGATGAATCCGAGCTGATTAACCACGGGAATGACAATCAGGGTGCCATGGATTTTCGCCAGATTTTTATAGCCGAGGATTTGCCGGCAGATTTCCACGCCATTGAGTTCATCACCATGAATGGCCGCCGTCACTAACAGGCATGGGCCTTTTTTGCGACCGTGAATAACCTCAATCCGAAGATCAATGGGCGTATCGGTGTAGAGTCTGACGACCGGGATATTAAGGTGCTGTCGTGTACCTGGCAAAATGGTATGGCCAAATAGCTCTAGGGGTTGTGCTCTTTCCATGGAAGACTCCAGCCCCGGTCATCAGGCCTGAAAGGAAGAGACCGGGATTGAAAAGCATCACTCGGGTGTTTTTTTAATCAGAGTGATGGTGGGTTGGTGAAGTGAATTTATCCGGTAATTCGTGTATTACTCGTGCGGCGATAGTTATTTTCAAGGTATTCAATAATGCAGTTGGCTACATCGTTGGCTGTTGCCCGCTCAATACCTTCCAGCCCCGGAGAGGAGTTGACCTCCATCACCAGGGGGCCGCGATTGGAGCGAAGAATATCGACACCTGCCAGTCTCAGCCCCATGGCTTTTGCCGCCTTTACTGCGGTAGCCCGCTCGTCTTTGGTCAGCTTCACCAGGCTGGCACTGCCGCCCCGGTGAATGTTGGAGCGGAACTCGCCTTCAGGTGCCTGACGTTTCATCGCGGCGATGACTTTGTCGCCAATGACAAAACAGCGAATATCCGCACCGCCGGCCTCTTTGATGTATTCCTGAACCATAATATTGGCTTTCAGGCCCATAAATGCTTCCAGGACACTTTCTGCCGCTTTCCGGGTCTCGGCCAGGACCACGCCAATACCCTGGGTGCCTTCCAGCAATTTGATCACCAGGGGGGCACCGCCAACCATATCGATCAGGTCGGGGATATCGCCAGGGCCACTGGCAAAGCCGGTAACCGGCAAGCCCACGCCTTTACGCGACAGCAGTTGCATTGACCGTAACTTGTCACGGGAGCGGGCAATGGCCAGGGACTCATTCAGTGAGTAACAGTTCATCATTTCAAACTGGCGAATAACCGCAGTCCCGTAAAAGGTGTTGGAGGCACCAATACGTGGAATCACCGCATCATAATGAGGCAGCTCCACCCCTTTCATATGAATACTGGGGTGTTTGTCATTGATATTCATGTAGCAACTCAAAATATCAATAACATCGATCGTATGACCTCTGGCTTCTGCAGCCTCAATGATGCGGCGGGATGAGTATAACCGCTCGTTACGGGAAAGTAGCGCAATTCGCATTGGGTAATTCCTGATAAAAGGTCATTCTGCGCTCTGGCTGAAAACCTGGTTCATGACTGATTCAAATTAAAAGGCTGAGAAAAAGTATGGCTTACCAGAGCGCTTTTTACTGAATATACGCAGACCAGCAGATACGTAAAACGGTGTTATAAAAGTAGTACTCGTCTTTTGCTATGAACATGCTTTGTCACCATGCCATGGTCGCTTATTCCATCGTCACAAAAGAGGTCCGGGTAATCGCTTGTCAACAGCAATATAAATCAAAGCGGGCTGATCAACTGCAGCCCTTGGGTAGAGGAGGGATCCTGATCAGTAGCGGGGGGCAGTTTACCAGTGGTCAAAGACCAGGTGCTCGTCTTCGAGTAACTCCCGCAACCGTTTGCGTTCAAGGTGAAGCTCCGCTTTCGACCGTTTTTTCTCATAGTCGGCCTGGCGGGTGCGATAACGCTTTTTAGCTTTGGCCGCTTTTTCAAACTCTTCTTCGAAGTCTGGATACTCTTCCATCTCTGCCTGCTCTGAATGCCGGTCAAGACAAATAGCAAACAGCCGTTCCTCATCTGCAAACCATCGTTCACAAAGGCTGGTCTACAAGAGAGAGGAACTGGTGTTGCTGCGCTAATTTCTGGTAAAACCGGGGTTCAGTCAATAAAAAAAAACAGGGCCAGGGTAAAACAGGATGAATTCCTGTTTTTTATGATTTAGTTGTTTTTTAGTCTGAAAATAATGCGTTTTTCTATAATTTTGCCTTTCTGATGGCATATTTTTAGTGTTTTATGTTTTTTTAGTAATGGTGGTGAGTGATTTTTCCCGGTTTTTTGTTAGATGTTGCTGAGTGAAGCGCCATAAAACCGCTCCTAAAAAGTGGTTGCTCTGCGGTTACGGCCATCGTCACTTAGTCTCAACGCGTTTTTCGGGTATGCTCACAAACTTTAGATCAATCGTCCGGCAATCAGCTTACCATCATGTTCTTCCCTGAGATCTTCCACTTTTTCCGCAATTACTGGGCAAACGACCGGATTAATTACAGTGTAAAAGTCTTTTTTGCCCTGACTGGCGTTACCTTGCCTGCCTGGTATCGGGGATCACCTGATGACATCACGCCTGTGGTACTGGGTGTGATTGCCGCGGCCCTGGCTGAAGTGGATGACAACCTCTGGGGAAGGATTAAAGCGCTGATCATGATGCTGGCCTGTTTTCTGCTGGCATCACTGTCCATTGAGCTGCTGTTTGATTATCCATTGCTTTTTGCGCTAGGGCTGTGCAGTTCGACGTTTGGATTTACCATGCTCGGTGCCATGGGGCCAAGGTATAGCAGTATGACCTTTGCCTCGCTGTTGCTGGCGGTTTACACCATGCTGGGTGCGGGGGCAAGCCAGAGCCTGTGGGAGCAGCCGCAGCTGCTGCTCAGTGGCGCGCTATGGTATGGTGTGCTGTCTCTGGTCTGGCATATTCTCTGGCCTGATCGCCCGGTGCAGCAATCCCTGGCCAATATATTCAAAGAGCTGGCGGGTTATCTTGACAGTAAAAGTCAGCTGTTTGATCCCGTCGCCAATATGAACCCTCAGCCTCTGCGTCTGGAGCTGGCCAGAAAAAATGTCAGTGTTGTCAATGCCCTGAACCAGGCCAAGGCTTCTTTGCTCCAGAGAGTCCGCCGACAGGACAACGTGAGCGCGCAGCCTTTCCTGCACATATACTTTCTTGCCCAGGATATCCATGAACGGGTGAGTTCCTCTCATTATCGTTATCAGGATCTGGCAGAGCACTTTTCCCGCAGCGATATTCTTTTTCGCTTTCAGAAAATGTTGCGAGTTCAGGCTAAGGCATGCCGGGCCATCGCCCGGTCTCTGGCCATGGGACAGGAGTATTTGCATGATAACGAGAATGCAGCGGTTCTTGATGAGCTGCGCCAGTCGCTGAAATATCTGCAACAACAGGAAAATCCTCAGTGGCGATCTCTGCTGGTTCAGCTGGAATATCTGCTGAAAAACCTGACGACAGTGGAATTACAAATATCATCTGTAGGACACCCGGACTCAGACATATCCGCCGACGAGCGCATATTGGCTGATTCCAACCCCAGGGGAATCAAGGCTCACCTGCTGTGTATCTGGCATGAGTGTCGCCTGGACAGCCCTCTGTTCCGACATGGCCTTCGTCTGGCAACGTCGCTGACACTGGGTTACGGGCTGATTCAGGGGTTGCACCTGAAACCCGGTTACTGGGTTCTGCTGACTATCCTGTTTGTCTGTCAGCCCAGCTACAGCGCTACGCGACAGAAACTTGCCCAGAGGGTCGTTGGCACGCTTGCCGGGCTTCTGACCGGCATACCGCTTTTGTACCTTTTTCCGGGGCAGGAAGGTCAGCTGGTTCTGATGGTGATCAGCGGAATTCTGTTTTTTGCATTTCGTACCGTACGCTATGATCTGGCAACAGCGTTTATTACCTTGCTGGTGTTGTTTTGTTTTAACCAGCAGGGATTGGGCTTTGCTGTGATTATGCCTCGCTTGGGGGATACCCTGCTGGGCTGCCTGCTGGCCGTCACTGCGGTTGTGTTTATTCTGCCTGACTGGGAATCCCGGCGGCTGAATCGGATTATGGCATTGACCATAGCCAGGCATCGAGAGTATCTGTCTCAGGTTATGACGCAGTACCAGACGGGTAAACGGGATACATTGGCCTATCGTCTTGCGCGTCGTCATGCGCACAATATGGATGCCCGGCTTAATGCCGCCATTATGAATATGCTGACTGAACCGGCCCGCTATCAGCGGGCAAAGGATGAGAGCTTTCGCTTCCTGACCCTTTCCCATGCCATGCTGAGTTATATCTCTACTCTGGGGGCACACCGGATGCTGTTGGCTGGAGACTCTTTTCACGAAGGGCTGCTGGCACAATATCAGTCCATGGATAACCATCTGCAATTGTTGGAGAAACAGTTGATAGGGGGCTCTGTGCAAAGTCGTGGACGTTTTTCTAAAGCGGAATTAACCGACGAGCGGCCTGAAACCCGTTTATTGCTGCAACAGTTACAGCTAATGTTTCAAATCATGCCGGAAATGCATCTTCTGGCTGTTGAGATTTACAATAAATTAAATAAGCCTGACAGCCAGTAACTCAGGGCCTGTTGACGTTTCGTTGCGAGCAGGCAACGAAACGTCAACAGGCCCTGGTACATGGTTTCAATGGCTTTGACGGGTTGTTGTGCCTCCGCACTCCGTTCGTCCTGTCGAAGGACCCATAGGGCCTAAAGGCGGAAACTCCGGACTCTGATAGATCTTACCAATCACCCTTCGACTCCGCTCAGGATGAACGGGGTGTAAAGGTATTAACGCTATTCTGCACTGGCTATCAGTACGGAGGTTTTAATCATCATATTGTCGATCAATAATGGGGGCGAAGGATTTAACCCACTTTCACCACCAAAATAACGTAATCATTTGATTTTGAAGCATATATTCTATTCGAATATATGGTTGGCACGATATTTAATCGTTTAAAATCAAAATGTTACCAAGGGGTGGTGAAGGTCGGATTTAAATTAAGGTGAGCAGTCTGGTGCAAGGGTCATAATGGCATAAGCCTTTTTCTACCAACTGAGAGATACTTTGACGGGCTGCATTGGATGGAATATTTTCCAGACTGAAAAATTTCAGGTTGATAGTCCAGTACTTTTGCAGCGCAATCGGATTAAGTATGAGCTGATTTCTCGATGCATCATGCCATTCGGTGAATTTACGGCATTCATTCACATCTTACTTAATCCACTCAAGCATCGGGTTTTTCCGAGCCGCCAAAAGATTGGTTTTTTCCGTACCCGGGGGTTGATGACTGGCTCCTGGTTCAGATGCAGATAACGGCTTGTTGTTACTGGCCAGATCTGATGGGTCAGATGCCCGGATGGGCGATGATTGGCAGAGTGGTTCCTGAGTCGTTACTTTTAACGCATTCAGGACCATAGGGTGTCGTAAATTCAAAGAAAAAATATTCCGGCTTTCATCGTAGGTCCAGTAGTTCTGTACTGCAAAAAACCGGGCAAAAAAATCAAAGTCAGTCCGTTCACGATACCCGGATGGATTGCTTGATAGCCATTTGGTCGTCAATTTTTTCATGTCGATTATAAGCTCGCCCGCTGCTCTGTCATGCCATGTCGCAAAGCTTTGCTGTCCATCAGCATTTGAAAAAATAAAAGACAGGCAGTCTTCGCAGCTTTTTGTTGTTGGTGATTTATAAGTTGGCTTTATCGAATCAGTTGGTTTGGCGGACTGAGCACTCAATGGCGTTTTCCTGGCGTCTGTTCGAGCCTCAGGGAGTGTGCTCCTGATCTGGGCCTCACCAGGCGTTGAGCCCCCTGCATTTGCCAGTGTTGATATCGGGTTTGGAGGTGGGGTTGTATAAGGGGTAGCTTGCTTTGAAGTGGATAATGCAATGGATTGGTGATTTTCTGCTGACGAAATGGTATCAGCTGAGTAGTGTTTGAACTTAAGTTGGAAAATGATTTCATGTGAATCGGTAAGCACTACACACTCAATATCATTTTTTCCGATCTCTGTTATTAAGGCATCTTGTAATGTTTCGCCATTAGATACGTTAAATTGCCGCTGAAGTATACTCCATTCTTTCTTCACTTGCTCAGTATTTATTACTTTAAATGTTCCCCGGTCTTTATTAATCCATTGAACAGATAGGCCAATATCCGCCTGTCTTGCCAAAAAAGTACAGGCATACAACTGTGGTGACCTTGCTGTTTCATGTTGAGTCTGTGTGGTTATGTTCAGTCCTGTGCCCGAAGAGTGTGTAGATAAGCATCGCTCTGGCCCTTTACGTCGCTCTGGCCCTTTACGTCGCTCAGGTATATTGTAGGGCGCATGCTGATGACGCGATGCTCTGGTAGTTGTCATTTTGGTAACCAGGTCGGTCTTATACGACGAGAGTTTATACTGCTGACCAGACAGGGTGTCTATATCTTCTGAGTGGCATAAAGCATTACGTAATTCACTGGGATTCACGACGCCTTTAAGACGTTGATCTTGCTTCCATTGAGCTTCTGTCAGGTACCAGTCATTTATTTTCAGAATACCTTGTTTCTTATCAAGCCAGGTGACAGGGGGCTCATTTGCTCTGCTCTCTAAAAAAGCATGCAGACAGGATGGCTTGTTACGGGGTAAATGATTTTCTGTCTGGCTTCTAAGCGACATCTGTCTTTGTAAAACCGGAGTAGATGTGCTGGATGGCGCAACCTGATACACCGGGTGGTATAACGGTAATTGAGTGTGATCTACCAGCCACTGGTTATATACCATCTGTTCATGAGTGGCATTAAGTTTTTGAGCTAATTGTGGCTGCTTGCCCAGAGAGAGAAAATAGTTATGGGCAGTGGGGTATCCGTTTTGAATACTGGTCTTTTTAGGGTCCATTACAATAAACATGATTTAATGAAATTGAACTTCTAGACCGAAAATATGCCTGTTAGTTCCTTTTGTTTTTACTTTTGTGGGCTCACCGGTGGTGGATGAGCCCTGATTTATTGGTTTCTGTTGTTATCGGCCAATGGTTTCCGCCAGGTTGATCAGCACATTGCGCAGCAGTGTCAGGCGGGGCTCGATGGAGTCCAGCACCAGAGATTCTTTGCGGCTGTGCATGGCACCGCCAATCGGGCCCAGACCATCAATTGTGGGCACGCCCAGTGAGCCGGTCAGGTTGGCATCGGAACCGCCACCCACTGCCTGCCAGGTAATGTTCAGTCCCATATCCTGACCGGTTTTTTCAATCAGGGCCATCAGTTTTTCACTGCCTTCATTCGGGGTAAAGGCGGGCTTGTGGGCTTCGCGGGTCAGCTTGATGTCAATCCCCGGCAGTGACGGGTTTTCCAGCATGTGCTGGATCTTACTTTCCAGACGGGCGTAGTCATCGTTATCCCAGAAGCGGATATCCAGGACTGTGGACGCATAGTCTGGTACCACGTTACCGGCGGAACCGCCCTTGACAACACCGAAGTTCAGGGTGGTGCCAGTTGCAAAGTTGGTTTCCTGGTTCAGGGTGGTGATCCAGTGCGCCAGCTCAGTAATGGCAGAAATACCTTTCTCGGGCTCATTACCCGCGTGCGCCGCTTTGCCCTTGAACTCTACCTGGTAAGAGGCCATTCCTTTACGCGCTTTAACCAGTGATCCATCAGCACGGGCAGCTTCAGCCACCAGTACATAACGGCTCTTGCTGGCAATGCCCTTGAGCCACTCGCCGGAGTAAATGGAGCCGATTTCTTCATCCGGATTCATACAGACGCAGATGCTCAGACGATCAGCGACGTCTTCTGGCAGCTGGCTGATGGCCTTGAACATATTGAGCTGGCCGGATTTCATATCAGCCACGCCCGGACCGTAGGCTTTTTCACCATCATGGGTCAAGGACCATTCGGCCACTGTACCTTCCGGGAAAACAGTGTCCAGGTGTCCGATCAGCATGATGTCGTACTCTTCGGCGTCCGGCTTATTGGTCGCCAGCAGGCCGGGGCCTACTTTTTCATTAAAGGTATGACGGGTAACCTGCCAGCCGATGCCCTGGTATTTTTCGGTCATGATATCAGCAACCTTGCTGACACCGGCGGGGGTCCAGGTACCACAATCGACGTCAATCAGTGGCTTCAGTTCTTCCAGATATTGATCCAGGTTGAAGTGTTGATCACTCATGATGGCTTTATATTTCCTGCTTGGAGGTTAGGTTGCTTACCGGGACAGTGGTGATGATCATCATAAATAAGCCGCTGGCCTTTCTGGCAAAGCTGAATTTATGATCTTTGTACCAAATGCAGAGGCGGTTGTACTGACGTTTAGGTAGAATTCCTGATCAGTATTTTCCGTTTGTCAGCAACCTATCCCGGATATTTCATAAACTGCCCCGAATCTCGCGCAGGACTTTGTCGCTCTAAGGGATTTTGTGAGGGAGCGCCGTACCGGGGAGTACGGTCGACCGAACAAAACTCCCTTAGAGGGGCAAAGGACAAGCGAGAGCGGGAGCACGTTTATGAAATATCCGATCCCAAATCAGGCTATTTTATAACTGATTGTTTCTATGAAAATTATTCTGACCTTTTGGTCGATATTCTGAAAGGTGTCGAAAATGTGTCGAAGGATTGTCGAAAAAAATCAGCCCTGAATTTTATTATAATATCACTGTCGCTCAAGCTGGGCTAAAGGATTCAGGTTGATAGCATCCTTGAAGTGCTCAGGATCAAACTTTGCATATTTCATGGTCAGCTTGATATCCGTATGCCCCAGTATGTTCTGGAGAACGATGATATTTCCCTTGTTCATCATAAAATGACTGGCAAAGGTGTGTCTGAGTACATGGCTGTTTTGGCCTTCTGGTAAGCTTATTCCTGCGAGTTTGACTGCCTTGGCAAATCCTCTACGGGTACATTTGAAAGATCCATGCTGTTCAAGGTGCTGCTTTGCAGCTTCATAGATATCTTCATCGAGGGGAATGCTGCGAATTCGCTTGCCTTTGGTTTTGGTTAAATCAATCTGCTGGTTTTTGAAATGATGGACTTTCCGGCTGGTTATCTCACTCCAGCGGGCACCGGTAGCAAGGCAGAGTTTCGTAACCAATAGCAGATGATTACCTTTGAAATTCTGCTTTATGACCGCCAACAGGCAATCAATTTGATCACTGGTCAGATAGGCCAGTTCCGGTTCCTGAACTTTGATTTTATGAGCCTGTGCCAGCGGGTTGGGATAGTTAATCTCTCCAATGGCGATCAGGTAGTTATATACCGACCTGAGATAGGTCAGATAATTGTTCAGGGTAGAGTCGGCAATGCCCTTATTGTCCTGCTGGCTCTTTATGCGCCTTATCGCCTTGTAATCGTTAAATCGTTTCGGTGTCATTCGACGGGCTTCGGGGTTTCCAAGTACATCAGCCATGGAATGAAGCACTCTCCGGATTCGATCTCCTTTGACCAGTTCACAACCTCGACCTTCATACCAGAGATTAATGATGGTTTTCAGAGAACGATTGTCCTGACGATCATAGTCTTCCCGGTCAGCATGTTTCCATTTGATCTGGTGATAGTATTCCAGGCATTCTGCCTTGGTGTTGCAGGTTTTGCGATAGCGTTTGCCTTTAGTGATTTCTACATCGAGTTTCCATTTTCCGGTTTTGGGATTTTTTGTAATTTTCATAAGCTGACTGACCTTTTGTCACGCTAATAGCGTTTTCGGGGTTTAGAATTGAGGATCTCCTTGACCTTTTCAGGCTCATAGCCTGCCAGTTCTTTTAAGAATGCTTTCTCTTTTTCACCGAAAATATTCTCAGCCTGACCGGTAATAATGTACTCAATCAGGTAAGGAAAGCGTTCGCTGATGGCTTCCAGTAAATCACTGGTCGGCCTTTGACGACCATGCTCTATGTTAGCGATCAGGTTGACGCTGCATCCCAGCAAATCAGCCCATTCCTTACGGGTATACTCCAGCAATCTCCGAACCAGCTCCAGCCGACCATTCATGGTCAAACCGTTTTTGTCAGTCCTGCTCATTTTTCAGCTCCTATGCCCCTATCCAGCCTCCTGAGCTGTTAAATCGGGGGGTAGTGTTGGTATGTACTCAATACTACCTGCGCTAATAATTTTTTGCAGTACATGACAAATCTACATGCAAGGTAATAAAAACCTTTACATGGTCTAATTATAGATGTAAATATTACATCTGCATGTTTTATGCATAACTAGAAGTTTTCATAAACCTTAATCGTCAAGGATGATGGTATGGATATTGAAGACATGATCATTAAGGGCTCTTTGCCCAATGACATTATCTGTTCCCCAAGAGATTTTGCTGATTCTCTCCACGTTACCGAGCATGTAGTTCGTCACTGGATGAAAGAAGGTATTTTGCCTGTATACCGGATAGGACGGCGTACCTTTATTAACCTTCTGACGTTCAGAGAAATGGTGGCCAACAAAAACAACACTCTTCTTTAATCAAACAATAAGGACTATAAAATGAGCAATGTATTTATTTATACAGGAAGTGCTATTGAGGAAGTGGATATATTAAACGACCATTATCTTCAGCTGATTCTGATACAATATGCAATCAAATCAGTTGTTGATCAAAAAGATCGGTTGGAAAATGATTTAACTAATGGTCAGCATATCATTTCTGAAAATCTCAAGAACCAGTGGATAAATGAGTTAAAAACCATAAGAACCATTCAGGCTTTCTTGTCTGAGTGGTTGCATCAATTAAATAAATCCTGCCCAAACCCAGAAGCTTACAGCGATGAGACACAGAAAAAGCGCACGCATTAAGCCTGGCTGCTCTCTGGAGGAACGACACCTGGTAGCCATGGACAGGATCAAGGCCCATATATGGGAATGTGTCTACCATTATCACCGAACCAAAGGGGTGATTATTGGGCGTGAGCCTCCTAATGATACATGGCCAACCAGTAATAAGATGTCGTCTGATTCTGAATAATTAAATTGATTTATTGACAGTGAAGGCAAGGCGTTAATATTAATCGCAGGGCAACCCCTTGCCCTTCCATGCGATTAATCGCCTTGCCAAGGTTCGCTGTCAAAAAATCAATTTATCTTTTTGGATTGTAAAGATTTGCATTCCTTTTAGTGGTTATGGGCGGTTACAGGCGACTTTCAATACATCTATTGAAATCCTTTTATTTCCCAATTAAACCTGTAATTGCCAAAACAATTAATTCAACAAGGAGCAAAAAATGGAATCATCAATAAAGGCACTTTACCTGGGAGCAAAAGTAACAGAGTTTGAATCCAGTCGTTATTTGAAAGTCTTCTTATCTTCCACTGGAGAAGATGACGATCCCAATATTTTCGGTCTGGACGTTATGATTTGCAGTTCTGATTATGAAAAGCTTTATGACTTTCAATCTTTACAGCCTTTAAAGCCTTATGAGTTTCGAACTAAAGTCATGTCCGGTTCAAAGCAACGAATTTCCATCAAAATTCTTGGCATTAAAAAACCGGCATTAGAAAAGGCGGTTAAATAATGCAACTACTTCTGTGTGAGGGGTTTAGTACGGATGCCGAAGGTGGGATTTCCTGCTCAGGTGAATCCGCCACCCTGACACTGGAAGAGGTGCAGGCAATCCCTGCACCCAATGGGCTGACGAAAGAACAGGCGGATAGCCTGATTGGTGCCGCGCTGTTGGCACTGGTGATTGGGTTTATCTTTGCCCTGATCCTTCGTCAATTACGTTAAACCAACAAGGAGATTAGCCATGAAGAAGCTAAAACACCTTGCACTCATACTGGCCACTTCAGCAATGGCATCCAGTGCCTTTGCTGAGATTGATGTGTCAGCTGCAACCACGGCCCTGACCACCGATGGTTCCGCTGCAATTACTGCGGTGGGTACTGCTCTGGTGGGACTGGCTGGCATTGCCGTTGTGTTCAAGTGGGTCAAAGGCGCGATGTTCGGCTGAGACCTGTTTGAATGGGTTGGCGGGAGGTTTGTCCTCCCGTCTTTATGACCAGGAATGGTCGGTATGAACAACGATAAAAGGACAACAGGGTTATGTGGGTACCAGACTATGGATGGTTCTATGTGCTGGTTGTTCTATTGGCTGTCTGGATGATGCGGCCATGAACTATTTCAGGCTGTTTTTGTTGCTACCACTGTTCACTATTTCTGGTTTCTCTGAAGCAACCTGGATAGCAGATCGAGATTACCTGAACTGCAAATTCAATGAACCTTGTGATCCCAGAGCAGTTTGCCAGGAACCGAATTTTCTTTATCTTTATGATCGTGAAGCCAGTCCTTTGATCTGTTTCACTACAAACTACTACATCAAGGTTGGTTTTAACCTTGAGCAGCCTTGTCCATCTGGTATTGATCCCGAGACTTTTCAATGTGCAGGCCAGACCAGTTGCCTTGATGCAAAACCAGTCACCAGTTCTACCAATGCGCAAACAGCCTGTTTTAACCAGTGCAGCTACACCTCATTAGGCGGATTTCGTGACTATGATAATGCGCTGGCTCCCATTGCCTATGAATACATTCCTACCGGTGGAGCCTGTACTGGCAATGAAGAAACTGCCCAGCTTGCCGGTGTCAGTGAATACACGGAAATCAATGAAGATGAATTGCCCTGCCGCTCAGATGGCAATACTCAGGTGTGCATCAGTGCTGACAAGACTTGCAAGCTGGTGAATGGGGTTCCTGTCTGCATTGATAACCAAACAAGGGAAGACCAATTCAACTGTGGCACGTTTAACGGTGAGGTGGTCTGTTTTGAGAAGGACGCCTATAGCAACTGCCAGTATGTGAATGGTGAGTATCTGTGCGTCTATCCAGAGGGGAATAAAGTCGATCCCGATTCTGTTGATCATCCGGCAAATGGCGGTAACGCCAATGGCAAAACCAACGACGATATTTTGGACCAGCAGGATCTTGCCGAGAATACGCAAGAAGCCCAGTCAGTAAAACAAATCGTCAGAGAAACTGGCATTCGTCAGCAAGCTGAAAAACAAGCAGAAAGTAATAATCCTAAATCAGCTTTTTCAGGCTTGGGCTGTGATAAGGAAGTGACCTGCACAGGCGATGCCATCCAGTGCGCTATTGCCAGAATGCAGAAAAAACAGCTCTGCCTTTCCGAATTTAACGACAGTGAAATCAGTTCCATTATCAGCAGCCATTCAGACATGTCACCGTTGGGTTCACTGCCAGGCGATACGCTGGAAATTCATGTGGATGACTTTCTGGAAACTGATGAATACGTCACTTCCGATAACCAGTGCCCTGAACCCATCGGTTTCAGCGTGCTCGGTGCTGAGTATGAAATTGTCCTGACTCCCCTGTGCGATCTGGCTTCTTATATCTCATGGTTCATCCTGTTTGCCACTTGGTTCTCTATGTCGGTCGTTTTGGCGAAATCCCTTGGTAATGGATAAAAGGTGCAACGAATAAGGAGCAAAGTATGGGATATATCCTCACTTTTATTGTCACCACCATTGTTCCCATTGCCTGGCTGTTGTTGCGAGGGTTGGGTGCGGGTGTTGTCACCTACTTCGGCCTGGATCTCCTGATTGATTATCTCGGGGATCAGATTCAGGCAAATTTCGATGGTATGCCGGTGGCCATGTTCCAGATGCTTTCCTTGTTGGGTATTCCCAAAGCGGTAAATATCGCCTTGTCGTTTATCACAGTCATCATGGTGATCAAGGGCATCTCCTATTTTAATGGACGGCCAAAGCAAAGCGTTTCCTTCTGGAAAGGCTTTGGTGGCACGTCCTGAATAAACGGTAGGTAACGTTGTTCATCAGCCGCAGGAAACGATGTTCTTTTCGTGAAAAGAACTTCGTTTCCTGCGGAACACAAGGGCAGCGACCAGCAAGGACGCCTACAGGAGAAAAAGGAACCATGCCATGCTTCATTTTATCACTGGCAGGCCAGGTGCCAGCAAAAGCCTGAACTGTTTCAAAACCATCTGCACTGATAAGAAATATGCGGGTCGTCCCAAGTTCTACAACAATATCAAACTGAACCTGTTGGACTATCAGCAGTGCCAGAGTTTTCAGGCTTTTTTCTACGACTGCTACCTTCCAAGTCTGACTACCAGTCAGAAATCGGTTATTGAACCGATGATTCGTCCTGTCCATGAACAGAAACGATTTGTGGAATTGGAAGATGCACCATTTCTGGAACAGGCATTTAAACAGCATGATCCACTGAGGCAATGGCTGAAGTGGGTCAAAGTCTGCTATCCAGCAGCACTGGTGCAGAAGGTGTCAGAAATCGAGAAGAAGGCTCCTGAAGGTGTGGAACTCACCTTCAAGGACTTTGAGCACCTGAACTTGCACTGGTCACACTTTCCTGACCCTCATCAATGGTATGATCTGCAAGGTCATTCGGTGCTGGTGATTGATGAGGCTCAGGAGTTCTTTCCAGTGCGCTCCGGTAAAGATAAAGTGCCGTTGTACGCTTCTCGATTCGAGAAGCATCGCCATGACAGCTTTGATGTCATCTTGATCACCCAGCATCCCAATTTTCTCGATGTTCACCTGAGAAGGCTGTGTGGACACCATACCCACTACTTCAACTTCTGGGGTTCAACAAAAGTTACCCGATACACCTGGGACAAGTGCGTTGATCCCGATGATCATTTTGCCAAAGGTGAGGGACGAAAGTCCGTCACCAGTAAGCCCAAACGATATTTCGGGGTCTATTTCTCGGCGTTTGAGCATACTCATAAGTTGAGTCTGCCGCCGGTTGTCTGGCTGATCCCGCTGCTGCTCGGTGTGATTGGCTTTGCACTGTATCTCGGCTTCACCACGCTCTTCCCTGATCAACACGGCGAAGCCGCAACAGCTCCGGAACTATCCGACACTCCGCTGCCCGTTGCTGACCTCCAGCCCCAAAGCCGCGAGCAGTACCTTGAAGTCCGTAAGCCGAGAATCACCGGGCTGAAACATACGGCACCGGTCTACGATCACCTGACCAAACCCCGTTCTTTCCCGAAACCCGAGAACTGTGTGCTCTGGCGGGAGGGGACTGCTCAGGAAGTCTGCATCTGTTACTCCCAGCGGATCACCCGCATGGATGTGCCGGACTACCTGTGTAAGGCCATTGTCCGCAATGGCTACTTTGACGAAACACTCTCGGATAAACGACACGACCGAAACAGTCGCCGCAACCACCGACGGGAGATCGAGCCCTATGACGTACCTTGAGCCAGGCACTGCGCGAGGCTGCCACGCGCAGCGGCAGCCCTCGCAGGCGGACGTTCCTGTAGCACGTCTTTAAACTGAACTACATCGAAATGTAAAAGTTATAAGAAAAGGAATTCTTATGAAATCGTTAGAAAGATACGAACTATCAAAGGATGGTGCGGAAACTATTGCAAACGACAAAGGGCTATTATTTGTTCACCCCAGGTATGGCAAGGTGGCTGACTTTTATCAGGATAACTTCCAGATAGTAGGAACCTATGTGGATACCCTCAGACAGCTATACCGTGGGCAGATGAACCCTGATTTTCTGGTGGATTGTGAGGAATCCATTGAGTTTGGAGAAAAGGTATTTCGGTTTATCGGTTATGACTGGCTATTGGGCAAAAGTGGCAAGGCTTCAGGTTATCAGTACCGGCTCCAGAATAATGACTTGGGGATTATTGTCTTCTTCAAAATGTTCCACTCCAAAGCGGAGTCCATAGGCTCACACCTGAAGATCGAATGTTCTCCCTGGTTTCTGGATAACCGGAAGCCAAAGGCTGTGGATAAATTTCTCGATAAAATCGCAAGAAAAATTCTGAACTGTGCAGAACCTCATTATCCTGCTATCCACCTTGCCGTGGATATCCAGGGCTGGAAACCGGACAGTGACTTTTCGGAGAGAATGCTCTGTCGATCCAGACGGGTATCTCAATACAACGGTATTGATAAGGCTGAGTTCAATTTCTCGGAAATCTCAGGCATCTATGACCGTTCACAGTCGTTTAAATTTGGTTCGGCGGGTGCGGTACAACTGGCGGTGTATAACAAAACCATACAGGCTAAAAGCATTGATAAGTTTGATTACATTGAACATAAATGGGAAGAAAGCACCAAACTCTCAGATGGGAATGTTGGCTACGATGCTCAGCATGACGTTTTCAGGGTGGAGCTTCGCTACCATCACTCAGTGATCCAGCAGTTTGCCCTGGGAACCTGCAACAAGGAAACTGGAGAGATTGGGGTCAATCTGAAAACATACTCTCAGATTATCAAGCATATCCAGGCTCTCTGGCAGTATGGGCTGACCTCTTTCAAATTGAAGTACAACAGTAACTACCTTGACCCCATCTGGACGGTGCTTCAGGAAGACATTGAATTTACCTTCCCTGAGTCGTCTTACGAGGAAAACCTTCACTATAAGCGATACTACAAAAAAGCGACTTCCTTCTCGGGCAAGAACTACCAGCTTTATATGGGCAACTTCCTCTCAGCTTGTGCCAGAAAAGCAACGCCATTCTGTAAGGTGCTCAAGGAGCTACAGCGCAGTATGATCTGGAGTGATATAGCCCTGCACTATGAGAAGAATCAAACGACAGAAAACCAGCTGATAGAAAAGCTCAAAAAGTCATACCAGGAAAGACTGTTGTTAGGCTATGGGATTTGATAGTTTGGTGGTTCTGGTCATAGATGGTAGTGGAAAATGGATACGCACAGGTATGTGAATTTAATCGAATATGCAATCAATAATAAGTCGTTTACCAAAAAAGAGGCTTGTGATGCCTCAGGTGTTGACTTAACGGAGTTCGATTACATATGTCGTGAGCTATTCATTTTAACGACCATACAGAATCAGAGTATCCACGATGCTGAGTGTCAACGATGGACTCTCTCTCCGCAGGCATATTTCAACTACCTCCAGTACTGTGAGTTTAAACACTCGGTTGGAAGTGCTGAGCAAGCCAAAAAGGTCTCATTTTGGGCAATAGGTATCTCTGCTGCCTTAGCATTGAGCAACATACTTATGACTTTATTAAGTGGTTAGGCTAGTGAAAGTGGGGCTGAGCCCCACTCGGTTATTTCTTGGTTGATCGAGGCTTGCCATCGTGCAACTTGAGAACTGAGTCGAGTATATCTTTGATGGCTACCAGTTCTTCCACTTCTGAGTTATAGCTCTCGCGGATCACCTTGGTGGTGTACTGAGACAGGTTCGCGATCTCTTGTCTCTTGGCTTCCAACTGATTTTTGGTCAGATGGATCAAGGTGCAAAGCATTGAGTTAGTGAGTGTTTCCATGATGTTTTACCTCTTTTGCTGAATGTAATTTGTCCAGGAACAGCAAGAGGGCGGGTCAAAAAAATGTTTTGTCCACAGGGCAATAGATTTTTTTGAGTAAGAACGATGGTGTTCAAAATTATGGAAATTCAGGAGGAGAGGTGAAGGTTATGGGTGGAAACAGAGCTAGCAAAGTTTGACCCTGTTAGTTTGACAGGAAGCATAAGTAGAAAGCGCAGTAACGGTATTAGATGTGAGTAACTATGCATGACTATAGAGTTTAGTAGGCGGCAAAGATGTGATCGTGATTCAGCATACAATAAACGTCAATATCATGATAAACGGAGAGATGGTACTATTTGGTCGATGAAAATACGCACCATGTGCCGCACGAAAGTATTTTACTATTCCTGAAAATGTAGGGATGGGCGGTAGCGTGATTTTTGAAAGATCACTTCAAACTTCAAGTGCGTACTGTGAAAAGTGGCTGAGATCTCTACAACAGCCCGAAGAAAGAACTGATACTACGGCTCTACTTTTCAATCTCAAAATACTTATGCACGTCTTTATATAACTCTAAACACTTTAATCTTTATCTTTATATAGAGCAAATCAGGTTAAAAATCTAACCCGTTAAAATCACACAGGAGAAATAGCTGTGTCTGAAACAGGCAATATTGAAGAGTTAGCGAAAAAAGTATCGAAAGATATATTCAAATGGTTTAAATGGGAGGCTTGTCCTTTAAAAGATATTGATTGGGACTGTGTTACAGAACATCACTGCAAAAAAACACATCCAGCCGACGTCGTATACTATTATGATGACCCGTACTCAGGAAAAAAGGTATACCTTAATACTGATTTGAAAAGTTACAAAAAGGGAAGTATTACAAATCAAAGTGTAAACAATGCATTAAAATCTCTTGCCATGTCAATTGAATGTGCAAATGTAAGTTCTGATTGGCAAAGTAAATTCCTCTTAGATGATGCTGACTATTCAAAAGTTATTGGCTTGCTTTTTATTTACAACCATGACAATGAGTTTGATAAAGACTCTCAAGAAATCATAAATGCTGTAGATTATAAAAAAGTGAATATGCCAGAATCAGTAATGTTATCAATTTTCGCTCCTGATACTATTAGAAGGTTATTAAATATAGTAACCGACATCAAAGGATTGATTGCAGAAGAATTATTCCCAAGGCATGAATATACTTTCTACTATCATGATCTTGTAATGTCTAGGCGATATGGTGATGAGTGGGATCAACCAGCAACACTTGAGGCACTTACAGCACCATGGCTAATCATTAAGCACAAAGATGCTGGTGAAATTGAAGAGGGTTATTTAATATACTACCACGGAGAGGGAGCAACAGTTGAAGAGTTTATTTATCTGATTGATGCACTATCACATTATCAAATGCTTTTAAGCAATATGCCTATCCGTATAAGGTTTACAGATGCATGCAGAAGTGCTCCAAATAATTTCCACAAAGCTAAGGGGGAATATTTGAAAATGTGGGGAGCCGATGAATCTCGCGAAAAACGTCTCAATACATTGAAAGCTGAGCGCATTGATAAAGTCGTATCGAATTACTGTCCAATGGAAATAGGTATGCGTGAAGATGGGTAAGAAAATAGGTCCTTCAATTTATATTCCAACTGACAAGAATATTTATGATGCTTTACAGCACAAAAAAGTAAAGCAGTCAGATTTAGTTGCCTTATTAAGAAGAAGAAATATTCTAGTTTCACCTTCGCTAGACAAACTTGAGCTGTCAATTATGATTTCAGGTCTCACTATTGACTATGAGGATTTTATATACATAACAAAGCTTTTAGAAAACCCCAACAGGAAAGAAAAAACCACACAATCATCAGTTAAGGCGCAAGTGTCTGACGATGAGATTAAAAAAGCGTGTAAGATGCTAATTGACGCAGACATAAGTGATGACACATTTAAAATTGTTAAAAGTGATAGCGATACTATATCATTGGTTGTAACGTATACTGATATTGATTTCACTAAAACTGAATTAAGACAAAGAGCAATCAAGAAGTGTGAGATTGAAATCCAAAGAGAAAATGGTGAACTCACCTTCAGAATGCCTTCTAACGAGAAGGCAAAGACAATAACAAGCAAACTAAAAGAAAATTTATCTCAAGTAAAAGGTGAAGAGCTGGAAGAAGAAACCATATCACTGGAGAATTTTATTGAAGCTGAAGCAAGAAGTTATTTCTTTGACCGATTAATAAACTTGGTGCCTGGGTATAGCTTCGAAAATGTATCAAGTGTTGATGTTTATCATTCAATTGATTCTTTAGATGATGATGAGGATGAACTAGATGAGGAACAAGCTGGTAGGTTTGCTGGTTACATAAGAAAAGCAGTTCTTGCAGGAAATGGGGTTCTTGAATCTGCAGAGTTCAATCAGTTGCATGCCCGAGGATTTTTCATATCAAAGATCGTATGGACATGCGATGAAAATGTAACGGGCGGTAATAGGGTTGAATTTGAAGCGCAATTTGGAACCCCTTCATCATGCACCGACTTTAAATACCTTGTGCGTGGTATATATAACTATAATGATCGTACTCAAGAGCATAATGTTACTAGAAGATCGGCATTGCCAAAAGAAATAAAAAAGTTAAATATTTTGCTTGAGCAAGCTGCAAAATTATCTTTTGAGGCTGTGGAAAAAAATATTGAGAGCAAATCCATGAAAAAGGTTAAATGGTTATACTACGAATTACCAATACCTATTTTGAAATTATCAGAATTACTGATTGCTAATCAGTATTCTGAATATTTAGGCGAAGGTTTTTTGCTTTCAAAATCAACAGGTAAAACCATTGCCGGCCGCTATATAGAAAAAAACATTTCTAAAACAATTATCCAAGATCCATTTGGTAATGAAGTAGAAAACCCTGTAACGACATATTACGTATGTAATTTTAGCCTAGACATAAACTCAAATTTGTTGTGCATTTACGATCCACCGAGGACTCTTAGGAGGTTCATATCTAAGCTTCATAGCATGGTGGGTTTAGGTCTTGTACTATCAGATATTACTGTTGATCCATTAGCTTTGATACTCGATCTAGAGAAAGAAGTTGGTAAAACGAAAATTACACATATTTCATCTTATGGAATTAGAGTCGAAAAGGCAGGCCTGGCAAAAATCAGCGTTTCGGGGAAAAAAGATATTAGAAGTGAGTTTGAATCTATTACACGATCAATTAAATTTAAAACCGAATCTGTTAGATTTCAATTTCAATACAACAACCATTCAGTCACGGGGTCTTTTTCTAAAACCGGGCTATTTCAATTAAACTCGCCATCTGTATCAGAACTTATATCGAAGTTTCAGAAGTCCATTGAGAAGCAAGTTCTGACTTTTGGGCTATCTCCTTCATAAAGAATAATCAATAACAATTTAAGCATCTAGAAAGGAAGATGTATATGTCATGTGAAATTAAGAAAATTTCTACTAGTGCTCTTGCCAAACAAAGAGGATTAGTGTCTAAGGATTTCTTTCAAATACTGTTGAGTGAGGAGTTAATTGAAAGAAAGGACGATGCTTGGCACCTAACTGAAGCTGGTCTTCAATATGGCGGAGAAAACAAGACCAGCCCAAAATATGGTAATTATATTGTCTGGCCTGAGAACCTTGAGCTACCAGGTTCTGATTCATCAACAGAACAGCAAAGCTCACCTGGTAAGTTGTTGACGGCAAGTGCTGTTGCAAAACAGGTCGAACTCAGTGCTCAACGGGTAAACGCTCTCTTTTCTGAGCTTGGCTGGATCAAAAAAGCATTAAAGGGCTGGGAGATCACTCCACAGGGCAAAGCGATTAATGGAGTCCAGAAAGAAGATTATCGTTCTGGTGTTCCCTATGTCAGCTGGCCTGAATCCATCCTGGAAAATAAAGCGTTTATGCTATCCCTCAAGGAAGTTAAAGGGGAGCATGATGACTCTTCAGAAGTAACCACCACTTCAGAGCAGGTCAGCTTTCGAGAGAAATTCCCAGCGACTTTAAGAACGGCTGATGGCCATATGGTGCGTTCAAAAGCAGAAATGTTGATCGACAACTGGCTCTACATGGCAGAAATTGTCCATGCTTATGAACGTAAATTACCCATAGAAGAGGATATGTATTGTGATTTCTATATCCCCACTGGTAAGGTCTACATCGAATACTGGGGCTATGAGAATGATGATAAATACATCGCTCGTAAGAAGCAGAAGATTGAGTTATACAACAAGTATGGGTTTCATCTGATCCAGCTCAATGACGACGATGTGAAAAATCTGGATGATGTTCTGCCCAGAATGCTGTTGAAGTATGGTGTCCAGACCTACTGATCAGCGTACCTTGTGCTGATGTAGAGGGGTATTGTGGCACGACGCAGAAGAAAGCCTTCCAGGGGCGATATTATTTTACCACTGTCTGGTATGTTGGTTATTGCTTTCTGGAAAGCGGGAGACCAGCTTATAGCCATCCTGGGAGCTGTGTTAACCAGCCTCCTTTGGGTGGCGGCAGTATTCGGTGGTTTGTTTCTCATCATCCGCTTTCTTCTGAAAAAGAAAAAGCAGTTACAACTTGAGGTCAGGTCAGAATCAGAGCATAAGGTAAAGGTTTCTGCTTCCTGGGCTCCCATTCCAAAAGATAACACCAGCACATCTATCTTCGACAAGGTTAAGCTCGATGAACTTTCTATAAAGTCAGAGCAACCTCCCGCCAGTAAGCCTCCTCAATTATCAGTTGTTACCCTCCGAGAAATGGAGTGGAAGCGGTTTGAACTACTTTGCCAGGGCTACTTTTCGGCTTGCGGCTATGGCTCTCGTCTTACAAACCATGGCGCTGATGGTGGTGTGGATATTATTCTCGGAAAAGCAAATGCAGAAGGTAGCCGCCAGAAAATTTATGTGCAGTGCAAAGCCTGGTCTAATCAGAAGGTTGGAGTAAAAGCAGTGCGTGAGCTGTTTGGGGTTATGGCTGCCGATGATGTACCTTTGGGAGTCTTCGTGACTTCCAGTAGTTTTACCACAGAAGCTGAGAGCTTCGCTTCTGGAAAAAAGCTGAAGCTTATTTCTGGAGCACAATTGATCTACGCGATTTCTAAACTCCCAAAAGAACAGCAGGAATCGTTAACCAGAATCGCTATTGCCGGTGATTATAAAACACCCACCTGTCCATCCTGCGATATAAAAATGGTTCTGCGTACCAGTAAGAAAGGCGCTAAAATCGGTTCGCAGTTTTGGGGCTGTAGTAACTTTCGACGTTGCAGGCAGAACCTTCAGGTAAAGCAAGAATCCAAGCCGAAGAAACGGTATTTCTGAGAAGCAGTGGATAGCTGCCAATTTGCGTGGGTACACAAACTATCCTCTGCTTCAAGGAATGCCAAGAAATTCTTTGAAAGAGCATGACTCCTGACGCTTTTAGCGTGGACAGGTGTCGAAAAAAACTGCCTACAACCATTAATAACCATCAATGGTTGAACGAAAGTGCATTTATAACCACTTGATAAATATATAACTTATTGAAAATAAAGGAGGTAATTTATACCTCCTGTTAATATGAAATATCCGGGCTATAAGAGAAGCAGTGAAAACATGAAATTGTACGCAAGGCAGCAGGGGCAGGGGGCTGATGTGATCAGTTTGCATGGTCTGTTTGGCTCTGGGGAAAACCTGGGGATGATCAACCGTGGTCTTGCTGAATCATTTCGTGTTCATGGGCTGGATCTGCGCAATCATGGGCGCTCACCCCATGATGAGGCTATGAATTATCCGGTCATGGCGGAAGATGTTCTGGCCTATATGGATGATAACCAGCTTGAGAAAGTGCATTTGTTGGGGCATTCCATGGGCGGTAAGGTGGCGATGACCATTGCCCTGATGGCACCGGAGCGCGTCACCAGGCTGGCTGTGATCGATATTGCGCCGGTCACTTATCAGGAAAGGCGACACGACAGTATTCTTGAAGGGTTGTCGTCCATGCCTTTGAACACGTTGAAAAGCCGTACTGAAGCAGACCGTTTTCTGGAAGCTTATGAACCAGAACAAGGTGTGCGTCAGTTTCTGCTGAAAAACCTCTACCGTGATGAGCAGGGGCTCTATCGCTGGCGGGTAAATCTGCCTGTGATTATGGCGCATTATATGGAAATTCTTGCAGGGCAGGAGTCTGATACGGGTTTTGCCAATAAAACCCTGTTTATCAAGGGTGGCGAGTCTGACTATATTTTGCCGGAACACCGTGAGCAGGTGCTGGCTCTCTTTCCATCAGCATCCATGCGGGTGATACCGGGAGCGGGTCACTGGGTTCATGCCCAGAAACCAGAGTTGGTGACGCGGACACTGTTGCGCTTTTTCGGATGACTATTTTTACAGACGCTGCCCGCTACCCGAAAAGCGGAACCTCCTGAGCTTTTGCAAGCAGCGGGTGGCGACAATAATCCCTTACACAGCGTCCGGCTGGTTTTCCGGTGCCGCATCAATAAAGGCAGGCTGCGTATTGCAGTGCTGGTAGATTTTATGGATTTTTGGGAAGTCTGACATATTCATCTTAAAGCGCAGGGCATTAAACACTTGTGGTACAAGGCAGATGTCGGCTATGGAGGGCTGTGCCGAGCAGCAGAAGGGCTGGTCATCCAGCTGTGCTTCCAGTGCGGTAAAGCCTGAATGAATCCAGTGCTGATACCACTGTGTTTTGGCATCGTCACTCACGGCCAGTTCCTGCTGCAGGTATTTCAGTATTCTGAGGTTATTGATCGGGTGGATGTCGCAGCTGATCTGGTAAGCCAGGCTACGAAGCTGGGCTTTTTGCCAGGGATCTCCGGGGATAATGGAGCGTTCCGGGAATGACTCTTCCAACCACTCAATAATGGCCAGTGACTGGGTGAGCATTCCTTTGTCGGTGGTGAATGTGGGTACCAGTCTCTGGGGGTTGATCTGTTGATACTCCTCCGAGTTCTGCTCGCCTTTCAGAAGATTGATGGGCGATTGTTGATAATCAAGCGCTTTCAGGTTCAGGGCAATTCTTACCCGATAGGCAGCCGAGGAGCGGAAGTAGCTGTAGAGTTTCATGGTGTTTATTCTCCAGTCCCGGCAGGCAGAACCTCTTGAGCCGGTAAAATCGTCGCCTGCACTTCACCGAAGCCGATACGGGCATGTCCGGCTTTTTCACACCAGCCGTTGAAAATAACGGTGTCGCCATCTTCGAGGAATGTTCTGGTTTCACCGTTGGGCAGAGGCAGAGGTTGTTTACCACCATGGGACAGCTCCAGCAGGGAACCCGCTTCTTCCGGGTTGGGTCCTGACTGAGTGCCGCTGCCAAACAGATCACCCGGCCGAAGGTTGCAGCCATTTACGGTATGGTGTGCCACCATCTGGTTGATGGTCCAGTAGGAATGACGGAAGCTGGATTGGGACAGTTTCGCAGGTGAATCTCCTGCCTGTTCCATCTGTCTGCTCAGCAGATGAGCAGAGAGCTGAATATCAATGGAGCCCTGCTGGCGGTTTTTCCGAGAGTCAAGGTAAGGCAGTGGCTGGGGATCACTGGCAGGGCGTTCAAAGCTGGTCAGGTAAGGCACCAGCGCTTCCAGGGTGACAATCCAGGGGGACACGGTGGAAGCAAAACTCTTGGATAAAAATGGCCCCAGTGGCTGGTATTCCCAAGCCTGAATATCCCGGGCGGACCAGTCATTAAACAGACAGAGACCAAATACGTGTTGATCAGCCTGATCCAGCGTGATCGGTTCTCCCGGGGCATTGCCGGGGCCAATGAAGATCCCCATTTCCAGTTCATAATCCAGCCGTTTACAGGGACCAAAAGAGGGAGTGTCAGCATCCGGCGCTTTGGTCTGGCCGCAAGGGCGGTGAAAATTCTGGCCTGATACATCAATAGACGATGCACGGCCGTGGTAGCCAATGGGCACCCATTTGTAGTTGGGCAGCAATGGGTTATCGGGTCTGAACAGTGAACCTACGCTGGTGGCATGGTGGATGGAGGTATAAAAGTCGGTGTAATCACCAATCTGGCAGGGCAGGCGATATTCCACATCGTCCATGGCAACCAGACAGCCCGAGAGTTCAGCTTCTTCCGTGGCTCCGGCGCGCAGGGCTTTGGATAACGCCGATCTCAGGGATGACCAGTGCTCAAGACCAAGCCCCATAAATCGGTTGAGGGTTTCATCACCGCACGTTGCCAGGGCCTCACTGGACAGTCCTGATGCACCTTTCTGTGAAAAAGCTGAGGTGTGGGAAACGGCGGCAAGATCCAGAACCTGGTTGCCAATGGCGACACCTGCCCGAAAAGATTCACCACTGCCTTTACGTCGGAAGATGGCAAAGGGCAGGTTTTGAATGGGGAAATCACTGTTTTTGTTATTGGCTGATGTAACCCAGCTGGTCAGGTTGACATCGTGTGTTTCATTGAGTGCTAGCATGATGGGCTTTCAGTCTCCGGCGTATGTGAGAAAAACGGCAAGTTATTTATTCTTATCGGTTAAAGTGCTTCTTGAGCCCTTTCCAGCAATCAATATAGTCGGTTTGGCGGGCATTACTTTCCAGCGCAAACCGGGTTGGCGCATAGATAAAGCGGGACTCAAACATAAAGGCCATGGTGTCTTTGTAGCGCACGGGCTTCAGCTCTGCGGCACTGGCTTTGTCAAACACTTCAGCCTCGGGCCCGTGGGGGCTCATGCAGTTATGGAGGCTGGCTCCGCCGGGCACAAATCCTTGTTCCTTGGCGTCATAAGTGCCGTGAATCAGCCCCATAAATTCACTCATGACATTGCGGTGATACCACGGGGGGCGGAAGGTGTTTTCAGCCACCATCCAGCGGGGCGGGAAGATAACAAAGTCCACATTGGCGACCCCGGGGGTGTCACTCTGTGAGGTTAATACGGTGAAGATGGAGGGGTCTGGGTGGTCGAAGCTGACGGTGTTGATCACATTGAAGCGGGACAGGTCGTATTTATAGGGGGCAGAAGTACCCACCCAGGCGACCACATCCAGGGGAGAGTGATCCAGGGTGCAGCTGAACAGGTTTCCGGCAAACTTGGCCACCAGTTCAAACTCACCGTCGATATCTTCAAAGCAGGCCACCGGATAATGGAAGTCCCGATCATTGGCATAACCATTGGCTCCTACCGGCCCACGTTCGGGAAGAGTCAATGGTGCACCGTAGTTTTCGCAGATATAGCCTCTGGCTGTGCCTTCCGGAAGTTGAATCTGAAACTTGATGCCCCGGGGGATAACCAGAATCTCGCCGGGAGGCACATGCAGGTGGCCCAGCTCGGTACGTGCCAGGATGGCTCCCTGTTGAGGGACGAACAGCAGCTCACCATCGGCGTTGTAAAAGAAGCGGTCGGTCATATCCCGGTTGGCCAGATACATGTGCACAGCAGAGCCGGTCTGAGTGTGGAGGTCGCCATTGGCCGCCATGGTGACCAGGCCATCAACAAAATCGGTTTCTTCTGTCGGGAGGTCAAGAGCGTCCCAGCGCATCGGGTCCGGGGACGTTGGCACCTCAGTAACCGGGCCAGAGCGAAGCAGGTTTGATGCTATTGGCTGGAACTTGCCCTGGGCTGCTGACGGGCGAATCCGGTACATCCAGGTCCTTCTGTTTTGATGTCTTGGTGCGGTGAATGCGGTTGTGGAGAACTGCTCTGCATAGAGCCCCATGGGCGCACGTTGCGGATTGAATTGCCCGATGGGTAGGGCTCCTTTCAGGGCTTCGGTTTCATGTTCGTTACCAAAGCCATGGAGGTATTGGAGTTCGGAAGGTGTTGTCATTCGTCATTGCCCCATAATCGTACAGTCGATTTCTGATCAGTACAGAACATTTATGGCAACTAGTGCATGGTTTCAATGAGTTTGACGTGTACAATCTCCGTTCACCCTGAGCGTCCTTCGGCTCCGCTCAGGATGCACGGACGAAGGGTGCTTGGCACGATCTATCAGAGTCCGGAGTTTCCGTCCTTCGACAGGCTCAGGACGAACGGAGTGCGGAGGCACGACAACCCATCAAACTCATTGAAACCATGTACTGGCTCAGAAAAGCGTTACTACTGATGCTATTGAAGTTATGCCTTATTTATGAACCATTTCTATCGGCGATGCCATAAATAAAAAATGCCACATTCAATAAGTGGCATTTTTGGGCTGGTGATATGATTCAGAGGCGGGGTTTATAGCTGGGCTGGTTGACGTCATCAAAATCATCAAGCTCTTGAAAACTTTCTGAAATACTGTTTTTCAATTTGCTTTTCTCAAAGTAGTCTTCAATGCCCTTTCTTATGGTTGATGATTTAAGCCCCTTGTGCCTTGCTTTGCGTGCTTTAGCCTTTTTGTGTTCGTGATTGCTGTTCCACAAAGCATCGTCCCACTCATCCTGATGCATGGACTTTATCCTGGTCATAACTACATCCTTATGTTTACTGCTCCTAACAATAAATTTAGATAAAGGATGCGGACCTATTTAATAAAAAATGGTTATATGATTCTAATCGATTAATTCTGAAATATCCGGGCTAGGAGCCTGTCCGAGAATAGCGCCCGTAGCGAGGATGGCAGAAAATTGAGGATAAAAATTTCGTTTTGTGAGGTGAATAGCGGGGCTATTTGCCGAACAAAACGGAATTTTTAGACCAATTTGCTGCCACCGCAGTAGGGCAGTCTATTCTCGGACAGGCTCCTAGTACTGCTGACAGTGGCAGTGCTTCAGTATTCAGCGGAAAATTGACCATCGATTGTTGATGGTCTGTCAGTAACCGTTTGATCTCAGGTCAACGTTCATTGGTTTATCACCCACTCTTACAACGATGCTTTCTATCTGACCGTCTGGCAACAGATCAACCACACGAAAGCCCGGCTGCCTGGTATCCGCCTGAAAATCATCTGACTCAGGCGCAAACTGAACACAGGTCGAAGGGCTTGCCATAACGGGAAGATCGCAGAATTGATAGGTTCTGGCCTGGTGCACATGGCCGTGAATGATGCCCCGGACCGTGTTGTGACCAGTGATGACCCTGGCCAGCTCCTCCGGGTTTTGCAGCATGATCTGATCCATCCACCGGCTATTGATGGGAGCCGGGTGATGATGAAGAGCCAGAAGCGTATGTTTGTCCGGCTCCTGCTGCAAACAGGTAGCCAGCTGTTCCAGCTCAGTTTCCCTGAGATAGCCGTGTGTTTTGCCTTCGACCTGAGTGTTCAGCAGGACTATTTGCCAGTTACCCAGAATAATCTGCTTTTGCAGCGCCGATGGGTTTATCGCCGCCATAAGATGGGGCTGATCATGATTGCCCGGCAACCAGTAGCTGGGCGCATTGATTTTTAACAGTTTTTCTTTCAGGTGATGATAGGAGGCGGCACTGTCATCCTGGCTCAGGTCTCCGGTGACCAGAAGGCAATCAGGTTCCCGGTAGTCTTTCTGTATTTTTGCCAGCACCTCATCCAGGGTCGCCGAGGTATTCACTCCCATCAGTGTCGAGCCGGAATCAGCAAAGAGGTGAGGGTCGGTAATCTGCAGGACTCGAATTCTGGCGGTATTCATCGGTTGTTTGTATCAGTGTCTTCGTTATCCTGTCTTTTCTGTATAAGTTCGACAGGCAGGTAAAGCGTAATCAAGCCATTGAGCCAGAAACTGATTATGCTGCTCTTTTTCATCAGGCTGATGCATTTTACTATTGGGATAATCGTACCGTGGCTGTATTATCTGGCTGGTTTTTCGGGAGACAATTTCGGCCATCTTAACGTCGTGATAAAGGCGCACTTCGGCTTTTGGCATATTGAATAATTGTCCCCAGTCAGCTTCCATCTGCAACATTAACAAAGTGGTAAATGGTGACCGTTCCAAAACGTCAATGACCAGCCATTCCACGCCGCTTGCCAAACTGTTTTTGTGCTTAACCGGCAGGCGAAAATGCTCCTGATCTGATAACTCAGGCAGCAGACGCATAAGACGCAGGTAGTTACTTTCACAAACCTGTTGCAGGCGGATCAGGTTGACACGGTAGTTGGGTTTCAGCGAATGTCTTTTCATAGCACCTATTATAGCGTCCTCCTGCCTTCACCCTGAAGAAGCAATATCCATAGAGGAATTCGTCATACTACTGCATTTTTTGTGCAAATTAGTGTAGATTTCCTCGATCTGAGTTTGCTACAGCGATTTTATCCCCAACCAGGAACCAGTCAGGCTACCGTTAACCGGTGAAGAATGACTGGCGAACTTTCCAAGGATCACAAGATTATGTCACGAAATAGTCGTAGAGGATTTCTGCTTGCCGCCCTGGCGGGTGCAGTATTAAACGTGCAGGCTGCACCAACTCAGTACAATCTGCTCGATGTATACAATATGGCGCTGAAGAATGATGCCCAGCTGGCGGCGGCCGAGGCCTCCATGAAAGCGGTTCAGGAGACGGTTAACCAGGGCCGTTCTGCATTGCTGCCCACCCTGGGGCTGTCTGCTAAAACGCAATATAACAAGACATCTTCTGAGTTGACGAATGGTTCAGATACTGATGAAAACTATAACTCTCATGGGTGGGGCGCGACATTAACTCAACCACTGTTCAATATGAACAGCTGGTTCAATTATGAGCAGGCCAAGTCTGTCGGGGATCAGGCCACTGCCGTATTTGCCAATGCCCGGCAACAATTGATCCTGCGTGTGGCAGAGTCCTATTTCAATGTGCTCCGGTCGGAAGACAGCCTGATGACCGCGAAAGCCCAGGAAAGAGCATTAAAGCAGCAACTGGATCAGGCTCGTGAACGTTACAATGTGGGGCTGATTGCAGAAACAGACGTGCTGGTGGCCCGTGCAGCTTATGACAATGCCCGCGTAGCCCGCATTCAGGCTGAGAACCAAGTCTCTGTAAGCTACGAAGGGCTGCGGACCATTGTAAACCAGGATGTTACCGATATTGCCCAGCTGGAGAAGGCAATGCCAGTGGTTGCGCCAATGCCAAAAAATCCTGAAGAGTGGGTAAGCATGGCACTGGCCAATAACCTGGGGTTGAAAGCGGCCCGGGAAGGGTTAACGGCTTCTGAGTCCAAAGTAAAAGCCAGCAAGTCTGGTCATGCTCCAACAGTTAATGCGTTTGCCAGCTATAACTACAGCTCCAACAATTCCAGTCAGGCCTCTGGAAACGGTACTCTTTCTGGCGATCGTACTGACACCATTGTTGGCGTTCAGTTCGATCTACCGATCTTCGCTGGTGGCGCTACCAGCTCTGCTGCCCGTCAGGCAGGCTATCAACTGGAAGAAGCCCAGAAAAATTACGATCAGCAGCTCAGGGGTACCAATGCCAATACCCGTAACCTGCTGAGAACCGCTACCTCCGATGTGGACCGGGTTCATGCCAGCTGTCAGGTGATTATCTCGTCAGAAAGTGCCCTGAAAGCGACTCAGAGTGGTTATGAAGTGGGTACTCGCAACATCACTGATGTTCTGGACGCTCAGCAGCAACTCTACTCTTCCATCAGTAACTATCTGAACACCCGTTATGACTTTATCGTCAATACACTGAAGCTCAAACAGGCTGTGGGAACTCTCAGCCCGACCGATCTCGAAGAGTTGAACCAGTGGATGACGGATGCCAGTGACGAGCTGTCTGTTCCGGATCAGTGCGGTGGTTAATTACTGATCATCATGGCGTTTCCGTAAAAATGGCTCGTAAGTGGAGCCATTTTTATTTGGAGTCAAATAGCCGCAGATACTGAATCCACTCTTCTATAATGAGTAGATACCCGGCTATGGACGATAATGTCATGGATGAGCATATCAGGAACTGCGAAACCCGTATGAAATCTTATGTGGATGAAGGGTGTTCTCTGGCAGAGGCCTTTCTGAAGACCTTTGCCTATGAAGACCTGGAAGAACAGCAAAGGGTTATGAATCGGATTCTTGGCAAATTGTCCATCCAGGGGCTGCAATCCGGTAACGATTACTATTTTGTAGACGGCAGTCGTTTGAATATTGATCCTGCGGTGGATTCAATGCTGGCCACCAAATCTTCCAGCACCAACTTACGCCCCGGACTGTAACAATGTTTACTTGCCGGACGGCATAAGCTGATCAACCAGCATCAATGTCTTTTGCAGTGCTCCCCGGTTGTTACGGACAAACTCTCCGGCATGATGGCTCATGCTTTTATACTCCTCTTTATCCTGCACCAGGCTGATGGCGCTCCGGGCGAGCGCTTCGCTATCGTTAACAATGCTCAAACCTCCCGCCTGAATCAGAGATTCGCTGATCTCTTCAAAATTAAACACATGAGGCCCGGACAACACCGGCAGGTTTAATGCCGCCGGTTCCAGCAGATTATGTCCGCCCGTTGGTACCAGACTGCCACCCACAAAGGCTATATCAGAGGCGGAGAACAGCTTCATCATTTCGCCCATGGTGTCCCCGAGAATAACCCTGGTCTTATCAGAAGGCTGGGTTCCCTGGCTATGGCGGACCACAGGGAGCTGGTTGTCCAGGATCAGCTGGTGGACACGGTCAAACCGCTCAGGGTGCCTGGGCACCAACAGTAGTCGTACTTCCGGTGATGCTGCCAGAATGATTTTAAACGCATCAAGTACCTGCTGATCCTCGCCGTCATGGGTACTGGCGGCCACCAGAATACGAATGTCACTGCCCATACCCTGCTGCCACTTCTGCCGAAGTGCCTGACCTGAGGTTATGATTTCCTGAGCAACATCCAGATCAAACTTGATACTGCCGGTAACGTTGAGCTGTTGCCCGGGCAGGCCAAGCTCCAGGAATCGACGACCCGTCTCCTGGTTCTGGGCAGCAACCATATTGATCTGTTTGAGCATGGGACGGGTGAGAAAGCCGAAGCGTGCATACCCTCTTGCCGAGCGTTCGGAGAGTCGGGCATTGGTCACCAGTACGGGAATCGAACGTTTGTGGCAGGCGGCAATGGTGTTGGGCCATAGCTCGGTATCAATGACGATGGCCATGACTGGCTTTACCTTGTCCAGAAATCGCCTGACAGCACAGGGAAGGTCATAGCAGGCATAGACATGGTCCACGCTGTCGCCATGAATTTTGCCAACCTGGGCCGAGCCAGTGGGGGTCATGGTGGTAATTAACACTCGATGGGTTGGGTAATTCTTCTGTAATTGCTTTACCAACGGGCCGCTGGCAATGGTTTCTCCCATGGATACCGAGTGTACCCAGATAATGGGTTTATCGGAGGCGGGAAGACTGAAGAAGCCAAATCGTTCTCTCTTTCTCTGCCAGTACTCTGGTGCTTTTTTTGAACGCAAGTAGAGGCGGACCATTGCCAGGGGGGATATCAGATATAACAGCAGAGAATAAAAAATACGACTCATAAGAAACCACAGGTTGAAAATTTTTTGGGGCTGAATATTAACAAAATTCCTGCCAGCCTTCCTGAGAGTTGGGAGAAGAAACGGACGGGAAACCGGGTAAAGACAGCATTTAAGTCATGACGCATGCTCGGAGGATATATGTCCTGTCAATTCAAATGCCCATTCTTCTCTCATTCTTTGGGCACTTTGAAGATCCCATGACTTTTTACCCTTAATATCACTGAGATCAATTCTGGAGGTATCAATTCCCTCGACAGATTTACCTTTGGAAAGATCATACAGCTGTTTAATATCCAGAATGTACGCTTTCATTGCCAGGGAGTAGGCTTTCTGATCAGAATCATAAGATGGAATAGTTATCATGGTTTTTTTCACCGGAGACCATATCTGAATGAAGTTGGAGTTAATGTCATTTGTTGCGGTTGTTTCGTTGCCAGATTTATTTCCCGGTGGGCTATCGGGACTCATCCGGGTTTGGACGAGACTGTTTCGGGTCACCGCTCTATTAAACACCGACGAAAAACAACCGCTGTGCCGTCTGGTATCTGCTTCAGGCCTTTCTGTATTAGGCAGTAACATGGAAAGAGTGCGGGACACTCTCCCTCGGAAGTTGCCGGACCTGCCTGGCGGAACCTGATCTTTTTCAGTGCTGACTGGTTCAGAATCTATGGCAGAACCTGTACATTGTTGTGGAGCTGACAATTTGGCCGCTGCACTGGTCTCCATAGAATCGTTAACCCGGGGTTGCGTCAGGTACGCTCGATTAGACTCTTTATTCTATTAAAAGTTCTTCTATTAAATATTTTTTACCCTTGAGTTTTTCTGCCCTTATAATCCATGCCTTTCTGACAGGCTGGAATTCCCGCTATGGGCAGCAACCCAATACACACTTTGATGGTACAGGGTACAACCAGTGACGCTGGGAAAAGTGCCCTGGTCGCAGGACTTTGCCGGGTATTCCGGCGTCATGGTATTTTGGTAGCACCTTTCAAGCCCCAGAATATGGCACTGAACAGCGCTGTCACCGGGGATGGTGGTGAGATTGGCCGGGCCCAGGCGCTTCAGGCGGCTGCGGCAGGGCTTGAACCTCATACGGACATGAACCCGGTCTTGCTGAAACCAAACAGTGATATCGGTGCCCAGGTGATCGTTAATGGAAAAGCCGTGGGGGAAATGAATGCGGCTGAGTATCATGCCTGTAAACCGGAAGTCATGGCCGCCATTTTGCGTTCCTGGCACCGTTTGCAGAGCCAATATCAAACCGTGCTGGTGGAGGGAGCCGGTAGCCCGGCAGAGATTAATCTGCGCGAAGGCGATGTCGCCAATATGGGCTTTGCGGAACAAGCGGACTGTCCGGTGATTATCATTGCGGATATCGATAAGGGCGGGGTTTTCGCCCATCTGTACGGTACCCTGGCGCTGCTCTCGGAGTCCGAACAGGCGCGGGTAAAAGGGTTTGTGATCAACCGTTTCCGGGGTGACGTAAAACTGCTTGAGCCCGGACTCCGTTGGCTTGAAGAGAAGACCGGCAAACCAGTACTGGGCGTTTTGCCTTACCTTCATGGGTTACATCTGGAGGCAGAAGATGCGGTGATTGCCCAGCAACAGCTTGCAGACCGGAAAACCCTGTTGAAGGTAGCTGTGCCGATTCTGACCCGCACCAGCAATCACACCGACTTCGACCCTCTGCGCCTGCACCCTGAAGTGGATATTCACTTTGTTGGAAAAGGGCAGTCCATTCCGGCGTGTGATCTGGTCATTATTCCGGGGACCAAAAATACCCGAACCGATCTTGCGTTTCTCAAAGACAACGGCTGGGATCAGGATATCCTCAGGCACCTGCGCTACGGTGGCAAATTGATGGGGATCTGTGGCGGTTACCAGATGCTCGGTAAGGCAGTGTATGATCCGGAAGGCATTGAAGGTGCCGCCGGCAGCTCACAAGCGTTGGGTCTTCTGGATCTGGAAACCACCATGGTTCGTCAGAAGACACTCACCCGGGTCAGTGGCACTATGCAGTTGCCGGGCCAGGAACCTGTGCCCGTCACCGGCTATGAAATTCATGCCGGGGTGACCACCGGCACGGCCCTGGAAAAACCGTTAATCCAGCTGGATCAGAAGGTGGATGGGGTGATGTCTGACGATGGTCAGATATTTGCCACCTATCTCCATGGCGTGTTTGAACAGCCCGATGCCTGCACCGCCATTTTGACCTGGGCCGGTTTGCAGGAAGCTTCAAGGATTGATTATCACCTGTTGCGGGAAGAGGGCATTAACCGAATGGCGGATGCTATCGAAGAGCATCTTGATATGAGTAAAATCTTTGCACTGTGTGAGGCTGAACCACAAAGCCACTGAGTGCAGAAAAACACTAACAATGCTTTGTGGTGCAAAAATTGACTGGAAGAACCTGAGCTATGACTGAAAAAAAAGGCTACCGGCTAACCCGTATCTACACTCGAACTGGCGACCAGGGCATGACCCGCATTGGCGATGGCCAGCAGCTGCCAAAGTCACACCCCCGGCTCCACGCCATTGGTTCCGTGGATGAAGCCAACAGCTGGCTTGGCCTGTTGATCCACTCCCTGAAGCAGGGCAATGAAGTCACTGAAAACCAGTTGCAACAGATTCAGGATATCCAGCACCGGATGTTTGATGTGGGGGGTGAGCTGGCCATGCCGGGCTATCAGCTGATTCAGGAAGCCCATACCAGGGCGATTGAGGCTCTGATTGACGAACTCAATGAACCATTGCCGCCTCTGACAAACTTCACCCTGCCCGGTGGTGGTCAGTCTGCCTGCCATTGCCATATGGCCCGAACCGTATCCCGCCGGGCGGAGCGGCATATTATCGAGTTAAACGAAGCGCTTCAGGAAAGTGGTGAAAAGATCAACGAACCATTACTGAAATTTGTGAATCGTTTGTCCGATCTTATGTACGTCCTTGGCCGTCATTGTGCCCGACAGGATGAGGGGGAGGTCCTCTGGCAGGCATCCGAGAAAAGCAAAACAGGCTGATGGTAAACGGTTTCGATGTATTTGATGGGTTTCTTCTATCAATGATGCCCAAATTTCGTTCGTCCTGATCGCCCTTCGGCTCGGCTCAGGATGCACGGAAGAAGGGCGTAAACACCATACCCTGAATAAAGACTGTGCCAATCACCCTTCGACTTCGCTCAGGGTGAACGGAGATTGTACACATCAAACTCATCGAAATGATGTACCAGTAGCAAGATAAACGGCAAAAAATCCACAAACCCCTAGTGATTTAAGTCAACGGTTTGGGTAATATTGCGCAACTTTGTAAGGGGTTCGTCAGTGATTGGTATGAATCACGACACTTTTGACCGCGCATGTCGGCTATTGCTGAACCGGTCAAAAGAGGGAACGGGGTGAAAAACCCCGACTGTACCCGCAACTGTAATGGAAGAGTTCTCCGCGATTTATGCCACTGGTTCAACCGGGAAGGCTGCCGGGAACGATGATGCCAGAGTCAGGAGACCTGCCTTTGCAAAGCCCAAGAAGTCTGTACATGCAGGCGCAAACCGGGCGGGTAACCTGGCGGCTGGGAACACATCTCCTTTACACTGGGCTTTTTTGATAAGCCCGGTGACCGCTTGTGCCGCCCTGAGTATTGATTGTGACTCAGGGAGATCATGAAAACACCTTTAGCACCCTGCAAGACACTGAAGAACAGGCTGCCCCGGTTAATGCTGGTGCTGGCGATGGTATTGGCCAATGCCGTTGCGTTGGCTTGCAGTATTGCCCGGGCCAGCGAGTCTGACAGTCAGTATTGTGTGACCGATATGAGCGACCGCGCTGTCTGTCTGGATACCCGTTCGCCCAGAATCATCAGTCTGTCTCCGGGTTCTACTGAATTGTTATTTGCTGCCGGTGCCGGTGATCGTGTTATTGCGGTTGATCAGCACAGCGACTTCCCTGAAGCGGTCAAACAGCTGCCCAATGTGGGTGGCTACCCCAATGTGAGTGTGGAAGCCATTGTGGCCATGAAGCCCGATCTGGTGGTGGTCTGGACTGCCGGTAATTCCCAAAAGGTGATTGAGCAGCTGGAGTCCCTGGGCATCAGCACCTTTCATATCGATGTGGTGGATTTTACCGGCATTAAGCAGGCCCTCCGAAGTCTCGGGCAGGTGGCCGGGACCGAAAAAACAGCCGAACAGGTTGTTGGTGACTTTACCGCGCGTTTGCACACACTGCAGAGTCAGTATGCCCGGCGTGAGCCGGTATCGGTGTTCTTTGAAATCTGGCGATCCCCACTGATGACGGTGGGTAATGGCCTGGTGATTGATGATGTTATTTCGTTGTGTGGTGGCCGGAATATCTATGGTGATGTCTCCGAAAGTATTCCCAAAATCGGTATCGAATCCCTGATTACCCGTGATCCACAGGTCATTATTGGTTCTGATCCGCAAGGCGATACCCCAAAAACCCGCAAAGAGTTGCTGGGCTACTGGAGCCAGTGGCAAAACCTGCAGGCGGTGCAGCAGCAACAACTGTTTTCGGTACCCAGTGACCTGATTGCCAGACCAACGCCCAGGATTCTGGACGGGGCAGAGATGATCTGCCATCAGTTACAAGCGGTGCGCTCAAAGGCAAGCCACACAGAGCGTGTGGCTGCCCAGATACCAATTCATCAAGAGAGTCCGCTCTGAAAAGGCAGAGTTCTGTCCATTTTTAAGACAATTCGCTTACTTTAAGGATGCAAACAAAATGTCGTTTAATCATCGTTCTGTTTTTGCACGAACCGGGCTTTCGGTTGCTGTGGCAATGTCTGTGATGAGTTCTGCTGCGGCTGCAGAAGAGGTTTATAAGCTTGGAGAGATTGTTGTTACTGCGGCAAGGACCGCTCAAACAGTTGATGAGACGTTGGCTCCAGTGACGGTGATTAATCGGGAGCAGATTGAGCGGAGTCAGGCTATTTCCGTTACAGAACTTTTGACACAGGCACCTGGTGTTCAAATCGCCTATACAGGTGGTGTTGGCAGTAAGACGGGAGTTTATTTGCGAGGCACAAAAACACAGCAGACACTGATTCTCGTCGATGGTCATCGTATGAATGGAGCTTACGCCGGTGAGGCTCCTTTGCAGTATTTAGATCCAGATCAAATCGAAAGAATAGAAATTGTCCGTGGACCGCGTTCAACACTGTATGGTGCTGATGCGGTGGGGGGTGTTATCAATATCATCACTCGAAAAGGCGGAAAAGAACCTCAATTGACGGTTAAGGCTGGTGGTGGTAGCCGAAATACCGGTGAATATGGCTTGAATTTTAATGGCTCAGTTGGCAGAACGCAGTTCAATTTGGGTGCTCGTCTTTTTGAAACTCAAGGCTATGATCGCACGACGAATCAGCTTGGTTCGGACTGGGATGATGATGCGTTTCGTAATAAGTCCATTTCGGGCAGTTTGTCTCATCGCTTTGAAAATGGTATTGATGCAGGGGTCAATATCTCTCACTCCGAAGGCAAGGCTGAATACGATAATAGTTTTGGTAGCAATGCGCCAGAGTATCCAATTTCATTTTTTGAACAAACGACGTTCAATGTTTACGCATCCTTGCCGGTCAATGAACTGTGGAATACTAAAATTGATGCGGGTTACGTTCAGGATGATCGAAAAGATGTAGGAGCTCGCCCGAGCTATGCGGAAGGCGAAATTCTTTCCCTGAGCTGGCAGAATGATATTGCCTGGTCTGATGAGCAATTGCTGATTGCGGGTGTTGACTATTCAAACGATAAAGTAACCACCAGTAATAACTATGCTGTTGATGAACGTTATAATGTTGGGGTTTTTGCTCTTAATCAGTCGTCTTTTTCTGGTAGCGATCTACAGTTAGGTGGACGTTTTGACAAGAATGAAGTGTATGGCAATAACACAACGGGCAGTGTGTCCTGGGGCTTTGATTTGCCTGCTGACACTCGTCTGATCGCCTCTTATGGAACAGCATTCAGAGCTCCTCCATTCGTTGACCTGTATTCTCCATATGGTCCGAATCCAGATTTGAAGCCAGAAGAAGCCAGAAATACTGAATTAGAATTACGGGGTGTCTGGAGTCATAATACTCAGTGGTCGGTCAGCATGTATCAGAATGATATGGATAATATGCTCGATTATAATTCTGATACGCGTCGTACAGAAAATATTGCTAAAGCCAGGATGCGTGGAGTTGAGTTTGTGGTAACCTCACGGATTTTCGACTGGGACCTAAATACCAACCTGAGTTTTGTTGATCCGGAAAATCGGTCAGGAGCGAATGCTGGCAAAACGCTGCATCGTCGGGCCAAGCAGCTTTTTACCATGAATGTTGACAGAAATTTTGGCAAATGGGCGATCGGAGGAACCCTCAGGGCTCAGGGAAAAACATGGGATAATGCAGCTAATACGCTTGAAATGCCTGGGTTTGGTACGTTTGATTTAAGAGCGTATCTGGCTGTCACTCCTGAGTTGAAAACACAGCTTAAAGTTGTCAACCTGCTTGATAAGGATTATACAACTACCAACGGCTATATAGATGAGCCTGGAGGTGTATTCGCTACTCTTATCTGGTCACCCGAGCTATAAACTTCTTGTTCCCACGCTATTTCTCGTTCCCGCGCTCTGCGCGGGAATCATACCTTTACTATCAATGAGCTCTGTAGTGTCTGCTAGAATGCATTCCCACGGAGGTGCAGAAGGCTGGTTCTGCAATCGATAGGCTCTAATATGACTTTAAAATACTCCGGCGATATCCGCGAACTCTGCTACCCATTTATCTACGAAGACTCCCCCCTGTGTGATTATGAAATTATCACCGACGAACTGTGTGCAACGCTCGGTGGTGTTATCAGCGAGCTGGAAGGCGATCAGCGGTTTGTCGATATCTATGATTTCCTGGATCAACTGCAACCCAGAATTTTCCATATGAATGGTTCAGTCCGTGGCAAGCAGGCGATTTTTGAACAGCAGATACAGTGGCTGGCAGGTTACTTTGATCACTACCAGCAAGAGATAGAAGGCCTGCTGCACGGTTTTGTCCTTCCCAGGGGCGGTCGTCCCGTGCAATTACTACACAGCTGTCGTTCGCTCTCCAAAAAGGCAGTCAGGGCGCTGGTCAAGGTAGACGCCCATGGCATTAAGGTGCCGGATGAGTTACATCGGTTTGGCAATATGCTCTGTAATCTGTTCTTCCGTTTAACGGTGGTGATCAATCGCCGACTCGGCATTGTAGAACCTGAATACCAGAGTTTGAGCTATAACCTGAAGCCGCCATCCAGAAAAGAACAACAATAAAATGTGGCATCAGTCGGCTTCCGTCAGAAGCCGACATCGCTATGGATCAGTAGGCAATATTCCGGTAGTTGAACCCTTTAAAGCTAACCTTGTACAGCAGGGAATAGATCACCGGTAGCACGATCAGTGTCAGTACCGTAGCAAAGCCCAGACCGAAGATAATGGTCACGGCCATGGATTTGAAAAAGGCATCAAACAACAGTGGAATCATGCCCAGCATGGTGGTCAGGGCGGCCATACAGACGGGCCGCAGGCGGCTGACCGAGGCGTGGAATATGGCCTCATGTTCTTCCCGGCCTTCTTCCAGCTCCAGTTTGATCTGTTCCACCAGAACGATACCGTTCTTGATGATCATGCCCGACAGACTCAGCAGGCCCAGCAGCGCCATAAAACTGAACGGTGCATTCAGCGCCAGCAGCCCGGCCACAACACCAATCAGTGCCAGGGGAACCGTACACCAGATAGCTATAGGCTGTCGTATGGTGTTAAACAGGAATACAGTAATCAGAAACATCCCCAGATAGCCCAGCGGTATTGAGGCAAACACCGCACTCTGTGCATTAGAAGACAGTTCATGAGCACCACCCCATTCCAGCTGGTAACCATCGGGTAGTGGAATGGCTTCGATGTTTGCACGCACCTTGCGCAACACGCTGTCGGCGGTTTCATCACCCAGCAACTGTGGGTCAGCCATCACGGACATCATGCGTTTACGGTCCCGGCGGATGATCAGCGGGTTTTCCCACTCAGTATCAAAACTGGAAATGGCCTGGGTGATGGGCACATAACTGTTATAGTCAGCACTCCAAACCTGCAGATCGGTAATGCTATCGGCATTCAGGCGTTCGGATTCCGGAGAGCGGACAATCAACGGCATTAACTGGCTGCCTTCACGATAGACGCCAACCTGACGGCCGCTGAAGTTCACCAGCAGAGCGTCGTCCAACGCCTGTTTGGAGATACCGCTGCGGCGGGCACTGGCTTCATCCAGGTGAGGGCGAATCAGGCTGACCTGGTTACGCCATCCGTGTCGTATATGCGTGGCCATCGGTTCGTTACGCAGTACATTGATGGCCTGTACCGCGAGAGACCGTAATACTTCCGGGTCCTCGCCATAGAAACGGGCTTCAATTTCTGCGGCGGGGGAAGGGCCATTCTGTAAGTATTTGATCCGATATTCCACATCACCGAAGTCTTCGGTCAGGCGGATTTCCAATGTCGGGATCAGCGGTGTGATGGCTTCCAGGTTATCTGTCTCGATAATCAGCTGGCCGAAACTGCTGTATTGCTTTTCCGGCATATAAGGAAGAATAAAACGCTGTGCGCCCTGGCCAATCACCGTTGTGACATTTTTTACGCCGGGGAGGGTCAGCAGTAGTTGCTCAAGCTCTGCCACCCTTGTTTCGGTAGCACGGACATCACTGCCCTCCGGCATCCAGAAATCCACAAAGAACATCGGCGTGTTGGATGGCGGGAAAAAGACATTTTTCACCGAACCAAACCCCATCATCGCCAGCACCAGCGCCAGAACCGTCAAGCTGATGGTGATGGGGCGGTGGACCAGAGAGAACCCGAGCAACTGTTTATACAGGGTGAACAGCGCTCCCTGGTAAGGATCTATGGATTCACCCGCCGCCTGTCGGGCAGCCAGCTCGTCCTTCTTGAACAGAATGTTGCAGAAGAAAGGGGTCAGGGTGATGGCTGTGATCCAGCTCAGGAGCAGGGAGATCAACAGCACCTGGAACAACGACAGACAGAATTCACCGGTGGCATCATCAGAAAGGCCGATAGGTGCGAATGCCATAATGGCAATGACGGTGGCACCCAGCAAGGGCCACTGGTTCTGGCTGACAACCTGTTTGGCGGCCTGCAACCGGGTGAGTCCCCGTTGAATACCGACCTGAATCCCTTCTGTGACGACAATGGCGTTATCCACCAGCATCCCCAGGGCAATGATCAGGGCACCCAGGGAAATCAGCTGGAGCTCAATGCCGATCACCTTCATAACAATGAACGTTCCGAGGATGGTCAACAGCAGAACAGCGCCCATCAACAGGCCTGCACGTACGCCCATGGCCAGCAGCAGTACGACAATAACAATGGCAATGGATTCCAGCAGGTTGATCAGGAAACCATTGACGGATTCCGAAACCGTTGCCGGTTGGTCGTATACTTTGGTGAGCTCAATGCCAACCGGTTGCCCGGACTGAAGCTCATCAATGCGCTGACGAATAGCGTCGCCTATATCCACCACGTTAACACCGGAAGCGAAGGAAATACCCAGTGACAGAGCCTGGCGGCCATTGGAGGAATAGAGTGTGTCCGGTGTTTCATCGAAGTCTCGACGAACGGTGGCGATATCGCCGAGTCGAACCAGCTGTGTGCTCCCCGGCGGGCTGATGATCAGCTGTTCCAGTTCATGAATGTCATTGAACTCACCGGTGGGATGAATGCGTATGGAACGCCCTTCAACCAGCATATTACCGGCATTGGAGACCACATTCTGATTCTGGATCAGGGCGAATATCCAGGCTGGATCGATACCCAGGTTAGCCAGTTTGGCCTGGGACATCTCAACCACCACCTGCTCCTGACGGGCACCGGCGATGGAGACTTTCTTGACCCCTTCAACCAGCACCAGCTCACGTTTCAGGTAATCGGCGTAGTTTTCCAGGTCCCTGGAGGTATAACCTTCTCCGGTAATGTTGAACAGCATGCCATAGACATCGCTGTAGTCGTCCACCACAACCGAGGCGTAGACGCCGGGCGGCAGACTACTCTGGGTGTCATTGACCTTACGGCGCATTTCATCCCAGATCTGGGGCAGTTGATCTTTGTCGTATTGTTCTTTCATCTCCACCATAATCTGGGAACGGCCATTGCTGCTGATGGAGTCGATATGTTTGACATACTCCATCTGCTGAATGGCTTCTTCCAATGGCAGTGTCACTTCTTCTTCCACCTGTTCCGGGGAAGCTCCCGGATAGTGGGTAATGACCATGGCCTGTTTGATGGTGAACTCAGGGAACTCCAGCTGACCCAGCCCAAAAAACGACATTGCACCACCCACCAGCAGGATAACCACAAACATCCAGCTGATCACCCGGTGGGATATGGAATATTCGGCAATATTCATGGCTTATAGTCCCCGTTCCTTGTGCAGCGGTTTGACGGTCATGCCATCGTATAGCTGACTGAGACCTGCGGTAACGATCTGGTCACCGGTATTGAGGCCTGACAGAACCTGAATTCCCGCTTCGGTAATACGTCCTGTGGTCACTTCGACAGGGGCAACCTGACTGGTATCCTGATCAAAACGCCAGACCACCGTCTTATTGTCAGTGTCAGTTTTGGATACGGCTGAAATGGGGACCAGAACGTATCCTGGTTGCCCCCGGGTATCGATGACCCGGGCCAGGTCAATAATGACCGTGGCGGTCATACCGGGAAGAATGTTCATATTGGTGGGTGCCATCCGGGTGAAAATGACTTCATAACTCTGGGTACCCGGAGTTACCCGTGTCGCATGTTCTTTATAGTTGACCGGAAACTCCTTGCCAGGAGCCCCCGGGAAGGTAGCGATGGGCTGATAGCCATTGTTGACCGCATTGGCATTGACATGGGAAACGATACTTTCAGGTACCTGGATGCTGATATCGAGCCGGTCACTGCTTTGCAGGATAAGGACCGGCTGCTGGGCCTGAACCTGCTGGTGCGCTTCGGCCAGAGTCTGGGCAACCCGGCCACTGAAAGGTGCTGTCAGTGTCGTATACGCCAGTTTGTCCCGGCTTAATTTCAGCGCTGCTTCTGCAGATTTCAGTCTGGCACTGGCCGTATCGTAGCTCGATTGTGAAATCACTCTCTTTTCTAACAGGGAGCTGGCGCGTTCAAACTCGGCCTTGGCAAGTTCATAATTCGCCTGACGATCCTGAAGCTCATTGCGGATATCCCGGTCATCCAGATAAGCCAGCACCTGTCCTTCAGTAATATCATCGCCCTGTTTGACCTCGATCTTGTCGATCTGTCCGGGTATACGAAAGGATATTTCGGCTTCTTCGGTGGCTGTTACCTTGCCTGGAAAATAACGTAACTGCTGCTGCTGGGGATCTTTTACCTGAAAGAGTTTTACTGGGCGGATGACTTCTTTATGACCGGTTTGCTCCTGATCGCAACCGGTCAGCAGGGTGAACGTCATTAACACCATCACGGCGATGGATGATCGGGATGAAGGGGTGAGATGCATTCTGAGGTAGCTCCAAAACAGTTGGGTAGAAGTATCTGGTAGACATGCTTGATGTGTACCGCGTTCCTGGAATCGATAAATTCTGGCTGGTTAACTACTTATACAGGTAGCAACAACCTGCTCAGCCTGAAGCTTGCAGTTGTCAATCATGGATGGTGAAAACGGTGCTCTCCATCCCCAGCCCTGCAGGTATTTGGCCAGGTTGGAAGTAAGCAGGCTGAAGCCTTTGTCTTTCTGCACGGAGGGTTGTTTCAGGCCAAACCCGGACATGCTGATCTGGAACAGACCTTCGCCCAGACTCCAGATGCCCATCAAAATATCAGCCAGTGCACTCTCGCGATTCTGGTCAGTGATTGCCGGGTTGTCCGCCATTAACTCAATAATCTGTGCTTTAACCATCTGGCTCATCTTATGGTAGATGTCGTCCAGTGCCTGTGCCCGTCCTGTTGATGCCCGTTGCCAGATATCCGGGGTCATTGCCAGTTGTCGTAGAAAGTAGTGATGGGGCTGTCTGGCATAAGACAACCAGATGGCAATATTAAGCGTCAGCAGACGTTCCATGGCGGGTACCGGGCTGTTGAGCACTTTATGGAATACCGTCGCCATCGTGCTGGAGATAGTGATGGCGCAACCCAGCAACAGATCTTCCTTGCTGGAGAAGTGTGAATATACGGTTCCCATTGAAAACTGGGCTTGTTTGGCAACTTCAGACATTTTCAGGTCCATAAAGCCCTTTTCCTTAAGAATGGTCAGGGTGGACTGAATAATAGTTATCTCTCTCTGTGTCCGTTTGTCGGTTGCTGGCATGGAAAATACACCGTGGTGGAGAGCAGGAGTTAAAAAGCAGGGTTATATGAATACAAGTCGAATTATATTCGAATTTTGTTTTGAATAAAATAAGTACACCGTTATCCACACTCCTGGCAAATCAGGTGCTCTTTGCCCGGTGCTTCAGTTGCACTGAATAAGCATAGAGCTGACATTAATAAAGAAGAAACGTGGTCGAAAACAATACATTACAGGCTTTTTACAGGCGGGCGGGCTTGCCCAGCTACTGGTCCCCCAATTAAACTGCCTGCTGTCTAATTGCTGTTTTTCCGGAGGTATGGATGCTCCTGGTCGTTCTTTTTGCATGCCTGATTGTCGCTGTTACTGCTTTTCTATCCCTTCTTGAATCATCATTGGTGGCGGTGGATGAGTTAAGGCTGGTCACGATCCTGTACAAAAGGCCCGACAATAAAAAGGCTATCCAGCAAGTCTTTCAGAAAAAGCGAGAGCACCTGTCAGCGATCGTTTTGTTAAGCACGCTGATCAGTATTTCTGGCAGTACTTTCCTTGGAGCGCTGGCTGCCAGGGAATTTAACGATCTCTGGATGGTTATTTTTACGGCACTGCTCGCTTATTTTATGCTGGTATTTGCCAAGGTTCTGCCCAAGCTGCTGGCAGTGCAGATTGCTGATAGGGTCGTTGCCAGATATTCACCCTTTATCCATCTTATGTATTCAGTGACCAGACCTGTCTTGCTGTTAGCCCTGGTCTGGACCCGTCTTTTACCCAAGCCCGTTGAAGAAGACAGAAGCAGTGATGAACTCCGGAGTATTATCAAGCATTACAATAAGCGTGGAGTGATTGGTAAACGTCAGCGAAAACTGGCCGATGCTGTACTAACTTCCCATCAGCGCCAGCTGACTGAGCTTGTTGAGCGCTCAATACCCGCTGTCTGTCTGTTATCCGAGGCAACCGTCGCTTCTGTCGAAACGACGATTCGCTCGTATCCCTGTAAGCGTTATGTGGTCCTGAACGATGGCAAGCCGACAGGTATTGTTCTCTATCGGCATATCGCCCGTTGTCTGGTTAATGAAGAGGCAGATATCTCAGTGGGAGAGCTTATGAGAAAAACCATTAATCTGGCACCGGAAACCTCATTGCATGAGGCAATGACAGCGCTTCAGGAGGCCAGGGCATCCATTATCCTGCTTTTGGGAGAGACGGTAGAGCAGACCCGGATTGTCACCGCGAAAAAGTTGTACCAGGCTTTATTGCGCTGACTTCACATCAGGCGACAGATATTGTTAACTGGTCTGGTCTTTATCACCGTTGAGCATGGTCAGCAGGCAGGTTGGGGTCAGCCCTTTTTGGGTGGATTGCCAGAGCGCAAAACAGGCATCTTTACCGCCACTCCAGGAGGTGCAGAAATTGCTTTTAGAGGTTACAGGCATAGTAGTATCAGGAGCCTCCTATGGTCTTACCACACTGATATTCTTTCTTCGGGAGTATGCATCCTGATGCTGGAAATAGTGAGGAAGTGTCATTTTCACCAGTTCAGAAAACCATTCAAACTCTACGCAGGGTGTATTACAGGAATCGATATTGCCTATTTTATCCATAAAAAATGAGTAGTCATAGTCAGGGCAGCTTCTTTTGATGTTCAGGAAAATACCGTGGCGGGTCATCACTTCAAGCAATTCCCGGGCAAATATTTTTTCAAAATACCCATAGCGGTAAAAAGTCTTTGGGGTGTGGCGCGTTCGATGGTTATCTGTGCGCCCGTCGGCTCCTGGCAGTGTCCAGTTCTCCTGGTAGCCATAGACAGTCATTTTTGCACGCCAACAACAAAATTCCGGGTCCCTGGTGGTGGGTTCTGATTTAAAAAAGACTTTCGTCAGGTTGAACAGTACTTTTTTAGCGATTCCCTCCATTATGACGGCGGCATCAGGAATAAAGTTTGGTTCCCAGTACTGGGCATGACCACGGAGATGCTCCGGCAGCTGGTGTAGCTGGACGTCACCCAGACGGCAGTTAACGCCGCCCATGTCACGGTAGATAAAATCAATAGCGGGTAAATCGTTGTGATCCATGGTCAGCTTCAACAATACGTTCTGGCCATGGAACTCAAGATAGAAGCGCTGCCTGTAAATGTGATCAACCATTTCTTCCGCAATGGGCCTGAGTAATGCACCGGTAATAAACTGAGTAGGTGTTGTTTGACTTTGTTCAATCAGGGCATTGAGCAAAGGCCAGTTGTTTATGCCAAACAGTGCATATAGTGGAATAATGTAGTGGCCTTGAGTCGTGAATAATTCCGGAACAGGTCTATGGATCATACCGGCACCGGATAGCTGTACGGCTTCTTCTTTCGGGTCAATCAGGTGGGCATCAGGAACGAAAGACAAATTTTCTTCCAGACACGTAAACTTCTCTGTTTGTTTATTTTTTAATACCGACGAATTCGCTACGCTGGCTGCACACTCTTTTTGATAAAGCAACCTGCGAACCCCCCCTATTTCCTCATTCAGGCTGACTTTGACCATGGCAAATTCTGTTGTGCCGCCAGCGGGCAAGGCGATCAACAAGGTTCTGAATGAGCTCAATGCTAAAGCGGGAACATCAACCTGTGTATGCTGATATTTTGATATCAGGGGGGCAAACAGTGTTGCGGATTTTGGATGTACCAGATACAGGATTTGGTCCTGACCTTCGACCGTGCGCGTGATTGAACAATGGCCTTGGCGGAGCTGAAACAGTTTTCCTTCAGAACAGGGAATCCAGTAGCCTTTCATCATAAACGGCTGGAAAGTGCCAGGGTGATATTGATCATCGCTGGCTTCATACCCATGATGAAACCCGGCAACGATCTGTTGATTTTCATTAACAACGTGCCGGCTCTCTTCTGCCATCGCCAACCGGGTTTTTTCGGCGTATATATACGCCAGGAAGGTATCTGGCAGTGCTTTGAAAGTATCCCAGAGTGGACTTCTATCCATTTTTTCCCGGCAGGATTGGATTTCAGTCTGAAAAAACTGATCAACAAGAGATAAGCAGTTCCGTTCGGATAACGCACTATTGCCGGGGAGTGAACGATTTTCCGTCTCTGTCAGCGCAGTGTAAACATAGGGGGTACCTGTTGCGGCCGCTATCATCTTTCTATCCTATGATGTTTCCACTCTGTATCCAGTCTGAGCCATTCTGCTTTCTGGCTGAAAACCAAATCTACGGTCAGCTTCCAATTGATTGGTCTCCTGCGTGCCGACGGTTGCAGGCGGGCGACGTGGCTGCATGATTTTATCACTGCCTTGTGAAGCTTCCCGGTGGATATATAAGCCATCGTTCTCATTCGGACCTTTAGCGTCGATGAATTGCTCTTTAACCAGATAGCCAACAAGGTGCCTGGGCAGATCCTGCTGAAAGAGTGCGTATTGCCAGCGATTGAGTGCATTACCCCTTACCCGGTATTGTCGATCAATCTGATCTCGGTATGTCTCATTATCAGCACCTGATGATTGATCAGCCCCAAAACCGAGCAAGTGCATCAGTTGATAAATGTCATCATCATTTCTCTCGTGATTAAGACGCCAGAACTCATCGGATACAAAACGATAAACATGTTGGTAAAGCGAAACGGGGGTGTAGTGGGAGTGCAAAAGATGGCTAATGGTTTGCTGGCTTTCAGGCGTGAGGTTTTCATAGGCATCAGCCTGAGCCGACCCGGAGACGATGGACAGCCCTGTAAAGTGATTGACTTGTTCCTGACAGCGAGCCGCCATGGAGGATTCACTACTGTGTCCGATGGCACTGGCAAGAGATGCTGTAACGCTGTCTTGCAAAAATTGCTGAATACAATCCTTTATGTGGCTGTTACTGCCAGAAATCAACGGAAGTAACAGCGATTGTATCCGGCCTGAAAAACCTTCGTTGCAGCCTTCTAAATCATTGCCAGCTATAGCGACAAGATTATTCAAGGCATGGCTGATTGAGTTGTCTGTCAGGTTATAAACTTCTGCATAGAATAACTGGCTGACAAACATTTCAAAATACTCAACAGACTCGTCAACCATCCCGCGACCGCTGTAGCCATGATCCCTCATGCCTGAATAGCGATTAAGCCGCTGGATAAAGTTTCTTTCCAATGCGGCTAACGCCCCATCAATACCGGGGTTGCTGGCTTTGTATTGCTGATACGCATGGCAATCCCGGAGTGTCTGGCACAGAGCCTGGATATTCCTGTGCAGCTGCCTCCCCGCGTACATGACATCCCTCTCGCTATCGCCATAGATGGCGAAGAGTTGCTCCTCGTCAATGACCGGTTGATCCGCCGGTTTCCTGAAATAGCACACTGCGTGATGCCGTAAAAGGTCATGACAAAGTTTCAGCGATTTCTCCTCAATCCCTGAAATGTGTTGGATATTCGTCAAGTGGTTTTGAATTGAAAGTAATGCGGGATGGCTGTTGGTGCCTTTTATTTGTTGGTAAATCTCATAGAGTAAAGCGGATTTATAACTTTTTATGGAGTCCAGTTCGCTTATTCCCAGTTCCTTCAATACGTCAATGGCAGTGCGCAGGCTTTTGGTACTTGTCACCTCTTTCAGCAATTGTTGAAGCTTTAATAATTTATTGAGGTGCGGACAAATGAGACGTAACTGTGCAACATTCAGATTGGTGCTGTAGGTTCCGCGCAGAAACTGCTTGGGTTCTCCGTTAGCACCATACATCGCAAGTTCTGCGTAAATTGATTCAAACTTGTCCTTCAGGAAGTCCCTGTCATCATGATTCTCAAGATTAATGGAAAGGGTATTGAACAGCAGACAGGGTTGCGCCTGTGGTAAAGGGCTAATCAAACGTTGACACGCTGTCGTCATACGTATTGGATTTCTGAGAATTTCGGCCATTGATTTTTTTCCGATGCTGACAAAATGATCAGCGCTATCCTCTGAAATCCTGTCATCCACCCCCAGCAAATCACCCACAATACATAAAAAGTCGTCATACCATTTGTTTAATTCTTCCAGGTGCTCACTTAGTTTGATCATTTGATCTTTAGTTAATGAAAATCCGGTTTCTCCATCATAATTTGCTTCCATATCATGCAGTAGGTTCTGGCTGAAGAGCAGGTCGAAAAAGCTATAGCCAAGTGCATGATTGCCATCGGGGATTTTGATCAGGAAATGCCCCTCGGTTTCATAGGGAGTCTGTTGGTAGCCAATGTCTACCGTATACATCTCCCTGAACTCCGGTTGTACTTCAGCAAGTTCTATTAGATGAGAGAGCCTGGCCCTGACGCTATCGCCCAGGTGCTTATCACTTTTGCACTCCCGATAGGTGTCTGCCAGAGTGCTTGCGGCTAACTGATCGACTTCGTGTTGGTCCCAATGAAGCCAGTGACTGATCAGCTTTCTTTTCTCAATGGCAGCTTTTTTCTCCGCCAGTTGATCAGCATGGTTGGCAATGGCTGTTTCAATACTATTGGCATCCCCGCCATGTTCATGGAAAAAATTCCGAAGGTACTCCAGATGCCCGGCAATTTGCTGTCGCAATGGTTGAAGCTGCCTGAATGCTGATGCGTCTTCAAGAAGGGTAATAACTTTGGCCTGGATCTTTAAATCAAAACATTGAGTGAGATGTTCAATGCTTTGATGTGACCAGGTTCCTGACAGGTTTGATGTGCTGATAATTTGCTGAATAATATGACCATAATCAATATCAGGGGTTGTCTCATGGGGGGGCTGTGGTATATCCATGGCTACTGCCAATGGTTGATCAGTTTGGGAGGATGATTCGGATGGTTGCGCCCCTGCTGCGGATGTAATTTGAGGGGGGGGGCGATAAAGGGCGTTGAATGAGTTGAATGAATAGAGGGCATGGATACATCCTGATAAACGTTGAAACTAAATCTATTGACCCTGGAATTAATAGAAAGTTCTTGAGTACGATTCCGTTCATCAGGCACTGGTCATGAATAAGAACTTTCGATCAAAGTATTTTCCTGCCTGACTATCCATAATGTGAGCTATGTTATAAAGTCCTCCATTTCAGGTCATCCCAAATAGTTGAACTCTCTTATGTCTCAAACTGTAGAAGCCGATGTGGTGGTGATTGGTGGTGGTATCGCCGGTCTCTGGTTATTTCGCACCTTGAATACCCTGGGCTATCGAACCCTGTTGCTGGAGCAGAATGCTCTGGGCGGTGGTCAGACCATAAAATCCCAGGGCATTGTTCATGGCGGTACAAAATACACGTTAACTGGTCAGTTAACCAATGCTTCCCAGGCCATTGCCGGTATGCCGGAGCGCTGGCGTAATGCCCTGGCTGGCAAGGGTGGGGAGGTGGATCCGGATCTCCGTTCGGCCCGCATATTGTCTGAATACCACTATCTCTGGTCGCCAGGTGATATTGGCTCACGAATGACCTCTTTCTTTGCCAGCAAAGCGCTTCGTGGACGGGTTGATGCACTGACCAGTGAGCAGTTTCCAGCCATTTTCAAACATGATGGTTTTCGCGGAAAGGTATATCAGCTCAATGAAATCGTTCTGGATATTGCCACCGTTACCCGGGCCCTGGTCAGTGGCCTGGAAGATAAAACGCTGAAAGTAGACTGGAGCGAGCAGGGTAATGCCCGGTTGTTAACCAATGCCAACGGTGAGATTGATGCTGTTGCCTTGGCGGATAGCGATGGTCAGACCACCCTGTTGCAAGCCAAACGGTTTGTGCTGGCCGCGGGTGAAGGCGCTGAGGCGCTATTGAATACCTGGGGTGTCAGTCATCCAAAAATGCAGGTACGTCCCTTGCAGATGGTCATGGTTCGTCATTCCCATCCTGAACCTATCTACGCCCATTGTCTTGGCACAACACCACTGCCGAGAATGACCATTACCAGCCATCCGGATGCCGATGGCAAGTGGGTCTGGTATCTCGGCGGAGGCATTGCGGAAGATGGTGTCAAACAGTCTGCTGAAGAATTGATTGCTACGGCGAAAAAAGAGCTGAAAGTGCTGTTGCCCTGGGTAGACCTGAGTCTGGCTGAGTGGGACACCTTGCGGGTCAATCGTGCCGAGCCAAAACAGAGCCGCCTGCTTCGTCCGGATGCGGCTTTCTGTCAGCCGGTGGCCAACGGTATTGTCACCTGGCCGACGAAATTGGCACTGGCTCCTAATCTCTCTGATGAAGTGGTTCGTTTGCTGCAGGAGGATAATATTCGTCCAGCGACGGATGACAGTTTCGTTATGCCGGAAGGATTTTCCCGGCCGGAGATCTGTCCAAACTTCTGGCAGGGGCATTTTGTGCAAGGGAAGACATTATGAGTCAGTGTCTTGTTAACAAGCAGATCGCCGGTACTGATCTTGAAGTGTCGCCGCTGGGTTTCGGCACCGTTAAGTTTGGCCGGGATCAGGGCGTAAAGTACCCGGAACAGTTTACGATTCCTGATGACCGTGAAATGCTGGATCTGCTTACCCTGGCCCATACCCTGGGCATGAACCTGCTGGATACGGCTCCGGCCTATGGCACCAGCGAGGAACGCCTTGGACAGTTGTTTGCCAAACATAAAGGGCTGCGTGAACAGTGGGTCATCTGCAGTAAGGTTGGTGAAGAGTTTGTCACTGTTGAAAATGGTCGGGGAGAGTCTTATTTTGATTTTTCGGAGCAGCATATCCGCTTCAGTGTGGAGCGAAGCCTGCAGCGCCTGAATACCGATGTGATTGAATTGCTGCTGGTGCATTCCAATGGTGATGATGTCAATATCATTGAGCAGACAGGTTGCCTGGAAGTGCTGGCTGATCTGAAAAAAGAGGGGAAAATCCTCGCTTCGGGTATGTCCACCAAAACGGTTGCCGGTGGCATCCTGGCGCTGGAACATTCCGACGTTGCCATGGTGACCTATAACCTGAACGAACAGGGCGAAAAGCCGGTGTTGGACTATGCGCTGGAACATGGCAAAGGCATCTTTATCAAGAAGGCCCTGGCCAGTGGTCATGCCTGCCTGTCAGGACAGGACCCCGTTCTGGAAAGTATGAAACTGGTGTTTTCACACCCGGCGGTTTCTTCAGCTATTGTTGGCACCATCAATCCTGCCCATTTGCGACAGAATGTGGAGGCGTATCTGAAAGCCAGCGGGATTTAAGCTGGTTTGGGGGCTTCTAACTATCTAGCTTCTAACTATCTATAGGTGAGGCTCCCATGCATAAAGGATATGGTTTAAATAATTTTCTTTTATGATTTTTTGAAATAAAAAACAAACAAAAATTTGACGAATCCACTTTTTGGTTATTTACTGAAATAATAAGCTGTAATTTAATTTCGAAAATTTGTATCTACGCTGTAAAAATTAATCGGATGACAAGGATCGTCGTCTTATGGAAACAGCTGAGCAGGTACTCATCATTGAAGACGCGGAGCAGCGTCGGCATGACTTCAGCACTATTTTGCAGTTTATGGGCTATCACACAGTGGCTATCGGTGCAGCCTACTGGGAAGATGCTGTTAGTGCTTATCCCCCGGAAAACTTCAGTGCCTTATTTCTAGGTGATTTTTTACAGGCAGAAAGCTCCCTGCAGGGAATGCTTTCCCGAGTCCAGGGCTGGTGTGGTGGCGTTCCGGTTATCCGGATTGCGGAGTCACTGCCAGACAATCTGTCGTTAGCACTGGCCAGGCAAATCATTGCACGGGTTGACTGGCCATGTAGCAAGCCGCAACTTTTATCCAGTTTGCATTATGGTCAGGTCTACCGTGAGCAGTGGCGTCAGGCACACCAGACTGGCTACAACCAGCAGGTACAACTGTTCCGTGGGCTGGTTGGCAAGAGCGAGCGTATTCGTAAAGTTCGGGCCGCCATGGCCCAGGTGGCGGATCGGGACGTCAATGTTTTGATCACCGGTGAGTCCGGCACCGGCAAAGAAGTGGTTGCCCGCAATCTTCATGAGCATTCCTATCGCAGAAGTGCGCCATTTGTTCCGGTCAATTGCGGTGCTATCCCCACTGATCTGTTAGAAAGTGAGCTCTTTGGCCATGAAAAGGGGGCTTTCACTGGTGCTGTGACCAGTCGCAAGGGGCGGTTTGAGATGGCCCAGGGCGGAACACTGTTTCTTGACGAAATAGGCGATATGCCTCTGCACATGCAGGTCAAGTTGCTCAGGGTTTTGCAGGAGAGGACCTTCGAACGGGTTGGTGGAACAGAGCCTATTGAGGTGGATGTTCGAATTATTGCTGCAACCCATAAGAATCTTGAAAGTATGATCACTGAGGGAAGCTTCAGAGAAGATCTTTATTACCGTTTGAATGTATTTCCCATTGAGATGCCCTCGCTGAAAGAGCGGCCTGAAGATATTCCGCTGATGATTAATGAGCTGACCCACAATATGGAGAAGCAGGCCAGGGGATCAATTCGACTCAGTTCAGCGGCAATATTATCGCTTTGTCGGCATGACTGGCCGGGTAACGTCCGGGAAATGGCCAATCTTCTGGAGCGCCTGGCGATTATGTATCCCTATGGGGTTATCGGGGTTCAGGATCTGCCAGAAAGTTTCTGTCATTTCGATTTGATCAGTCAGGAAGATGATGGTGTGGCGGATTTATTTCCGGACAGTATCCAGCCTGCCGGTGCTGCTACTTCGGAAGACCTTGCAGTACTGCCGGTAGGAGGGTTGAACCTTAAGGAATATCTGACCCGACTGGAAAAGAGTTTGATTCAGCAGGCGCTGAGTGACTGCAATAGTGTTGTTGCCAGGGCAGCAGACAAGTTGCAGATACGGCGAACGACCCTGGTGGAAAAAATGCGCAAGTATGGTTTGCAGAGATATGAGGATTCTGTGAAAAACTGATATTCAGTGATGCAGAAAAAATGACTACATTTTTGTAGCCATTTTTTTTGCTAACAGATTCATTCTCAGATTTACTGCGTTAATCAATGCGTTCCGGTTTTTGTTTCTGTATTGTTCTGTTGTGCTTCGACTCCCTTCTTCTTGCTGATCCACTGTTCGATAATTGTTGCTGATTGGTTTGCAGGTAATCCTTTATTTGCATATTTAATGAATGCGCTAATCGACATCATGTCACGATCTGGTTTTTTTCTTCCCTGTTTTGTCGGTCAAATGCTGCCATTTTTGCGTCACTATAAAGTGACACTGTCAAATAACTATCTTTTTGGATAGTTCAAAAAAGTGTTCAAGATATTTTCAAAGCAACCGAAAATTAATCTATGTCAAAAAAATAGCGAAATGAAATCGGTGTTGTTTTAGAAAGTTGTGAAAAAACAGGTGGTTGTGTTTTTTTATTTTTCTTTATGTATTTTTTTGGGGTTTGGTAGCTGTTTTTATTTTTCAAATTAAAGTTGGCATGTTCATTGATATGTATATTGTGTCGTTTTTCTATATGCATTTTCTGAGCAATTGAAAAATTAAAGTGAGAACGATGGCGCAAGTAAAGAAAAGAGTGATTGCGGTTTCAGGATGTAAAGGAGGTGTCGGTAAAACCGTAGTTGCAGTAAACCTTGCCCTGGCGATGGCAAAGCTGGGTCAGCGTGTCGTTTTGATGGATGGTAATCTTTCTGTACCAGATGTTGAGTTCACCCTCGGGATGAATGAAGAAGGTTTAAAAGAACAATTGTCGTCTGATTTTATTTTTTCATCACCTGCTGAAGGTGGGTTCGTTACTGAGAGCTCGGGCCATCAGCAGAAAGGACTGTTGGATGGTCCATCGGGTGTAAGGGTATTTACACCGGCTGCTCAGGGAGACTGGAAAGACAGTATTCAAATTATTCAGGCAGTAGAGTTGATTCAGGACATGGATGATCTTGCGTCAGATCTGGATACTTTGATTATTGATACGGCTCCGGGCCTGGCCCCGGATAATGTAACTCTCATTCAGGCGGCAACAGAGGTGGTCGTTGTCGTCAGTCAGGAAGACGTGTCTGTTATTGATGCTGTTCGACAGATAAGGCTTCTGTACCGGGTTTTCAATGTTCACCAGTTTTATATTGTTGTTAATCAGGTGAGCAGCAGAAGAGGCGGTGCTAAACAGTTTGAGAAATTACAGGAGTATCTGAAAGACGACAAACAGATAGTTTTAAGCTTTCTGGGTGCAATTCCACATGATAAGGCTGTAAGTGAAGCGGTATTACAGCAGTCGGCACTGTTGACTGTCAGTAACGATTGTCGGGCTGCAAGAGCGTTTCACAGAATTGGACATCAGCTAGCAAAATTACCGGTGCCTGAGCCAAAAGGTCGTATAGAATTCTTTTTGCCTGGTAGGATCAAGGAGAGGATCTAATCATGACAGAGACAGCACAGGACGTGCAAACCAAGTCGGCACAAAAAACGACACTGAACATGGAAGAGATGGTGATAAAACATCGCTCATTGGTAAAAAGAATTGCCAATCATCTCGCCGCAAGAATGCCCGCCAGTGTTCAGATTGATGATCTGGTCCAGTCAGGAATGATTGGGTTGCTTGAAGCAGCTTCAAAATATGATGCATCCAAAGGTGCCAGTTTTGAAACGTTTGCCGGTATTCGAATTCGTGGCGCAATGCTGGATGAAATTCGAAAAGGGGACTGGGGACCAAGATCAGTATATCGCAACAGTCGTCGTATTACTGAAGCGGTTCAGGTTGTTGAAGCGAAACTGGGAAGAGATGCCCGGGATTCTGAAGTCGCCAAAGAACTTGATGTGAAAATTGATGAGTATTACACCATTCTGAGTGATTTAAGAGGGTGTCGTCTTTTTAGTTATGAAGAGTTATTTGACAGTGAAGAATCAAGAATGCAGGCTCGCTCAGGAGACAGGGGCCCTTCAGCAGATATTCAGGAAGAAAAATTTAAAACAGCACTGATTGAAGCTATTGATAAACTGCCTGAAAGAGAAAAGCTGGTATTGATGCTTTATTACGATGAAGAGATGAATCTGAAAGAGATCGGTAAAGTGTTAGGGGTCAGTGAATCAAGAGTCAGCCAAATTCATTCTCAGGCTGCACTGCGTTTAAGGTCACGGTTGCAAAACTGGCTGAGTTAACGTCTCAGCCACACCGTTTTTACAGGGCAGTGACAAAATATGGTCAAGCGTCGGGAATCGGGGCGTTTTCTTTTTTGATTTTGACAGCGTTCAGTTGAGTTGATCTATTTTCAGAAATATATGCCGGTTATATGCTGCATAGCTTTGAACATTTTATTTTTAGTTTCTTATTGTTCCAAGTGAGTGGGTCTTAGCTCCATATACTTCTTTTATTAAGTTGTTTAATAACGGACCTGCATAATATGAAATGGATTTCTATCTCGGCCGCCATTCTGTTGTCGGCACTCTCCTTTACTCTTCCGGCTCAGGAAGAAGCACCAGAAGAAATTAATGGTGTGATTACCATCAATACCCACCAGGCAAAACGCCTTCATGATATTGGCGCACTCTTTATCGATGTGCGTCCCTATCAACAGTGGCAATATGGACACGTAGACGGATCTCACAGTCTTGATCTAAGGGGTGGGTTTCGTCAGCTGCTGGTGCCGGGGGTTCTGGAAAAAGAGACTCCTATCGTGATCTACGGAAACAGCACATACCATATGAGAGGGGCTATTGGCAGTTATCTGGCCGCATTATGGGGTTATGAACGGGTGTTCTTCCTCAGGGACGGTTACTATTCCTGGTTAGCCTTGGATTATCCGGTGACATTGAAGTCTGATGTTGTGGGTGAGTCCTACACCACAGGGGTTATGGCGCAGTAACAACGCCTTGATCCTTGCAAATACTTTCCTTTCCTTCTGTACCCGTTTCCAAATGCCTTTTATCTTCACTTTCTCTATTGGGAGTGAAGATCGGTATGCCCTGAGCCCTTCCAAGGCTTCTTCAATACTGTTAATGAACACTATTTACCTCCGCAGTCAGTAAAATTTCCTGATATAATCGCCAACCAACGCTATATAGGGACATCTTGGAAAGCAGGGCTTTTCATTGCTCATGGCTGTGCTGCTTTGCGAATCAGGGTCTCGGCGATACACGCTTTTGGATTCAGGAGTTCGCTTTGCTTAATGTGGTTCAGTTGAGCTGTGAGCGGGACGACAGGCTGCTGTTCAGTAACCTGTCCTTTCAGCTTGGTAGTGGAGAAATACTCCAGATTGAGGGGCGAAACGGTGCTGGTAAAACATCGCTGCTTCGCATCATTGCTGGCTTTTCATCCAGTTTGAGTGGCGATATTTTCTGGAACGACCAGCCTTTATCGACAGTGTATGCTGATTTTCGTCTTGACTGTTTTTTTCTTGGCCACAAACCAGGACTGAAACTGGATCTGACGCCTCTTGAAAACCTTGTCTGGCGAGCCAGGCTGGCCAATACCATCATCAATCGGGAAGTATTGCTCGCTGCCCTTGATCGGGTCCAGCTTGCCGGTTATGAAGATATTCCCTGTAGCCATCTATCCGCTGGGCAGTTAAGGCGGGTGGCGTTTGCCGGGTTGATTGCCAGCCCGGCACGGCTCTGGATTCTCGATGAACCATTCACCGCGATTGATATTGAAGGTGTTTCCTGGCTGGAGAGACTTTTTGATGAGCACACCCATCAGGGAGGTATGGTGCTGGTTACCAGCCATCAACCATTGAATGATCGTCAGGGAAATCTGCGTAAGTTGAATGTGGAGCACTTTGGCGAAGAAAGGAGTGCTGATGGTGAGAGGGGGCAAGATGTCCAGGGTTGACCAGCCATCCATGCGGGGGTTCTCAGCCTGCCTGGCCCTGATTCGCCGGGACCTGACGCTCACGTTCCGGTCACCCGGTCAGGCCATTAATCCCATGGCGTTCTTTCTGATGGTGGCTACTTTGTTTCCCCTTGGGATTGCGCCGGATCGGGAGGTGTTGTCAGAACTGGCAGCAGGCATTATCTGGATTGGTGCTCTGCTGGCTGTTTTGCTGTCGCTGGACTCATTGTTCAAAAGTGACCAGGAGGACGGGGCGTTGGACCAATTACTGATGTCGCCACATCCGCTGCCCTTACTGGTATTGGCCAAGGTGTTCAGTCACTGGTTAACCAGCGGTTTTTGTTTAACACTAATGGCACCATTGCTGGCCATTATGTTGCATCTGCCATCAGAAGCTTTTTCTCCTCTTATGATGACGCTGTTATTGGGAACACCAGTACTCAGTCTGGCAGGAGCCATCGGTGCAGCATTAACAGTAAGAGTACAACGCGGAGGCGTGTTGCTGACCCTGCTTTCGTTACCGCTTTACATACCGGTACTGATTTTTGCCACAGGGGCCGTTAGTGCTGCAATGCAAAACATGCCGTATACAGGTCATATTCTCTGGTTGTCTGTGTTCCTGATACTTGGGATATGTCTGGCACCACTGGCGATTGCCGGAGCATTAAGGGTAATTAATGAGTAATGAATATGTTTCAGTATACGGTAAAGAGACGTGTCTTTATTCAGGCAATTTCTTGAAAAGTGAAGAGATTTCCAGCACTCTCTGCCTGCAGAGAATCCCTGCAAAATCAGGTCGCATTGGTGGCGGCCTCAGTAAGTAGAACAAGAGTATGAACTGGACGTTTTTTCATAAGTTGGGTTCTCCCAAGTGGTTTTATGATATCAGCGGTAAGTGGTTGCCCTGGCTTCAGGTGTCCTCCCTGGTGCTGATATTGGTGGCGCTGGTCTGGGGGCTGGCGTTTACCCCTCCGGATTACCTGCAGGGCAACAGTTACCGCATCATCTTTATTCATGTGCCTGCTTCGTTCCTTGCCCAGTCGATCTATATGATGATGGCAACCGCCGCTGCTGTGACCCTGATCTGGCGAATCAAACTGGCAGATATGGCGCTGAAAGTCATGGCACCTGTCGGGGCTTCTTTCTGCATACTCTCTCTGATTACCGGAGCCATCTGGGGGCAACCGACCTGGGGGACCTGGTGGGTATGGGATGCCCGCCTGACCTCCATGCTGATTCTGCTCTTTCTCTATATCGGTATTATTGCCCTGCGCGGTGCCATCCACACCACAGAGGCTGCCGCAAAAGCCTGCGCCATTCTCAGCCTGGTGGGGGTGGTCAACATCCCGATCATCAAGTTTTCGGTGGATTGGTGGAATACCCTTCATCAGGGTGCCACATTGAAACTGACTGAAAAACCTTCCATGGCCCCGGAAATGCTATGGCCCCTGTTATTGGCCATTCTCGGATTTTATCTGTTTTTTACGATGGTCACGGTGCTTCGTCTACGTATAGAAATTATCAGTCGTGAAAGAAAGACCCGCTGGGTTAAAGAGCTGGTGAGTTGATGTCTATGTATTTTGACAGTTGGAGCGGTTTTCTGGTCATGGAGGGGCACGGTCTCTACGTCTGGAGTGCCTATGCGATGGCTTTGGCCGTGATTGGTTACAATCTGATTGCACCGTTTATGGCAAGGCGGCGGATACTCGCACAGTTAGCTGCACAAGTGAGAAGACAAGAGCAATTGGTGCAAAGAAAAGTGATCGTGAATGAGGTCACTACAGGTAGAGGTGATAACAATGAGAATCGCTCTGCCAACCCTGAAAACACACAACCAAAACATCGCCCCGGGCGACAGGAAGAAGGCTCTGAGTCTGTAGAGAGGAGTGCTCAATGAATGCAGTTCGCAAACAGAGATTAATACTCGTATTACTGCTGCTGGCAGGCGTTGGGGTGGCAGTGGCTCTGATGTTGTTTGCGCTGCGCGAGAACATTAATCACTACTTTTCACCCGCTCAGATGGCTGCCGGTGAAGCTCCGTTAGGTCAGCGGATGCGCGGTGGTGGCCTGGTTGTTCCGGGTTCCGTTGAGCGTGATACCGAAAGCCTGAAAGTCAGTTTTCGCATCACGGATGGTGCCGGAGAGGTAACGGTGCACTATGAAGGTATTCTGCCCGACCTGTTTGTTGAAGGCTCTGGTGTAGTTGCCCTGGGAACGCTTGGCGATGACGGTGTTTTCGCGGCAACGGAAGTCCTGGCCAAACATGATGAAAACTATATGCCGCCGGAAGTTCAGAAAGCCATTGATGAGGCACATCCCGGTTACACCAGGCCGACGGTACAAACCACTGCTCAAAGTGAGCTGAGGAGTCTGCAAGATGGTAGCTGAAGCTGGCCTGCTGGCTCTGATTATTGCCCTGTGCCTGAGTCTGTTACTCAGCATTTTTCCGCTGGTGGGCAGTTACACCGGTAATCTCCGGTTGATGAATCAGGCTCGTTCCCTGTCCTGGGGACTGTTTGCCTTTGTGGGCTTTTCGTTCTTGTGTCTGGTCTGGGCATTTGTTACCGACGACTTTTCGGTGGATTATGTCGCCAGGCATTCAAACAGCCTGTTGCCGGTACAGTATAAAGTCAGTGCCACCTGGGGCGGACACGAAGGGTCGCTGCTGATGTGGGTGCTGATTCTGGTTGGCTGGATGGCGATGGTGGCTGTCAAGAGCGACCGCCTGCCCCCTGAGTTGTCCGCCCGGGTGCTCTCGGTCATGGGGATGATTACCGTTGGCTTTTTGCTGTTTACCTTGCTGACGTCCAACCCGTTTAACCGGATTCTGCCTTTTCCCCCGGAAGATGGTGCTGACCTGAACCCTCTGCTTCAGGACTTTGGCCTTATCGTTCACCCTCCCATGCTGTACATGGGTTACGTGGGTTTTGCCGTTGCCTTTGCCTTTGCCATTGCTGCTCTGCTGGGAGGTCAGCTGGATACCGCCTGGGCCCGATGGGCAAGACCATGGACAACCGTGGCCTGGGTGTTCCTGACCCTGGGGATTTCTCTGGGAAGCTGGTGGGCCTATTATGAGCTTGGCTGGGGTGGCTGGTGGTTCTGGGATCCGGTGGAAAATGCTTCTCTGATGCCCTGGCTGGTGGGAACGGCACTGATGCACTCCCTGGCAGTGACAGAAAAACGTGGTCTGTTTAAGAGCTGGACGTTACTGCTGGCCATTTTTACCTTCTCATTAAGTTTGTTGGGCACGTTCCTGGTTCGCTCCGGCGTGCTTACCTCGGTCCACGCCTTTGCCAATGATCCGGAGCGAGGCGTTTTTATCCTCTTTTATCTGATGATTGTCGTCGGTGCATCACTGACGCTGTTTGCCCTCAGGGCACCTGAGGTACGCAGTCGTATCAGTTTTTCCATGGCATCCAGGGAAACGCTGCTGCTGGTCAATAATATTTTGCTGACCGCCAGTGCCGCCACCGTGCTGCTTGGAACATTATTCCCGCTGCTGCTGGAATCCCTCGATATGGGCATGATTTCGGTAGGGCCTCCTTACTTCAATTTTGTCTTTGTGCCAATGGCCATGTTGCTGGCGTTTGCCCTGGGGTTTGGGGTTCTGCTCAACTGGAAGAACGGTTCGGTCAAATGGCTGATCAGCCAGACTCGATGGATTTTTCTGGTATCCATTCTGGGTGGTTTAGGGTTCAGCCTGTTCTACGGTGACGCTTTGGCCAAAAATTTCCTGATCAGTGAAGTGCTGGCCATGGCCCTGGTGCTGTGGATCGTGCTGACCATGGTCCGGGATATTCTGAATAAAACCCGAAACACCCGGGCAAAAGCGGGGCTGATTGATGCGCTAAAACGGTTAAAACCAGCGTATTACGGAATGCATCTGGCGCATCTGGGGCTGGCAGTCACCATTGTTGGTGTGGCCATCACCAGTGGCTACAGCAGCCAGCGTGATTTACGCATGGCTCCCGGTGACCGGGTAACGCTTGGTGGGTATCAGTTCCGTTTTGATGGTGTCAGTTTACAGCCCGGCCCTAACTTCACCTCTAACTATGGATCTGTCACAGTCTACAAAAATGGTCGTCAAATAGCGGTGTTGCATCCTGAGAAGCGAGTCTATACCGCACAGCAAATGCCTATGAGCGAGGCTTCTATCGACCCCGGATTAACCCGCGATATTTACGTTGCCCTGGGTGAACCATTGGGGGATGACGGCAGCTGGGCATTGCGACTTCATATCAAGCCCTTTGTCCGCTGGATCTGGCTGGGTTCCCTGTTTATGGGACTGGGTGGTGTGCTGGCGATCTCAGACCCGCGCTACAGAATGAAAGTTCGTCAGAAAGTGAATGCATTGAGACCACTGGGTAATGAGGGAGTAGCCAGCGCATGAAGCGGCGATTGCAACTGTTTTTACCACTGGCGATTTTTCTCGGTCTTTGCCTGATGTTTTATGTGGCACTGTTCCGGGAGAACCCGGGCGAGCTGCCCTCTGCCCTGCTGGATCAGCCTTTGCCAACATTCGAACTGCCAACGGTGAAAAATCCAGACAGGACTGTGACCAGAGAGAGCCTGCTGGGTGAAGTCGCCCTGATCAATGTCTGGGCTACCTGGTGTCCTGCCTGTCGTGTCGAGCACCCCTATCTGGTGGATCTGGCCAATAAAGGCGTACCCATTTACGGTGTGAACTACAAGGATGATCAGCCTGAAGCCAGAAAGTGGTTGAAGACGCTGCACGACCCTTATCGTTTCAGCATCAATGATAAAAGTGGTTCACTGGGCATTGATCTGGGTGTTTACGGGGCACCGGAAACCTATTTGATCGATCATCAGGGCGTCATCCGTTATAAGCATGTCGGCATTGTTGATGCCAATGTCTGGAAGAATGACCTTGAGCCCAGGTTCAGGCACTTGCAAAAACAAATGCTACTGGCACAGGCAAATAACCGTGAAGGGGAGGCCAAATGATACAGCGCATAACCTCCCGATTGATCGTTCTGCTATTGACCGTACTGTTTATGGGTGCAGCCTATGGTGTGATCGACTCCTATGAGTTTTCGACACCGGAACTGGAGCAGCGTTTTTTCGAGCTGACCAATGAGCTGCGTTGTCCAAAGTGTCAAAACCAGTCCATAGGCGATTCTAATGCGCCCATTGCCCAGGATCTTCGGCGGGAAGTGCACCGACTGTTAAATGAAGGCGCAGATAACCAGGCAGTTATCGAGTTTATGCTGGCCCGCTACGGAGACTTTGTGCTTTACAAACCCCGTCTTGCTGGTGTCAATCTGGTGCTCTGGCTTGGGCCTCTGCTTCTGCTATTGGCGGGTTTGATAGTACTTATTGTGGTGGTTCGCAACCATAAGGCGACTGCTTCGGAATCGGCATCAGCGGCTCCCGATGAACATAACGCAGATAAAGAGTTACTGGACAAAAAGCTGAACAGATTTCTGACAGACTATTTGACCACACACTCATCAGAAGATAATAAAACGGACGGTAAAGAGTAATGATGGAGTTCTGGTTGGTAGCCGCCTTGCTGATTGCCATTGCCGTACTGGTTTCGGTCTGGCCATTGGTAAAGCCAGTCGTTTCAGCACCCGGTGAGGATGAGTCTGAAGAGTCTGTAAACGTTGCCAGTTTCCGTGACCAGATGGCCGATCTGGACTGGCAGCTGCAACAGGGGCTGGTGTCAGCGGGAGAAGCGGAAAGGTTGAAACTGGAGTTAAGGCAGAAACTGGCAGATGAGTTGGGTGATGGGCAGCCAGCAAGCCCATGCTCTCTGTTGAAGAAGCCGGGGTTTGCACTGCTGATTGCTCTGATAGTACCTGTGTCCACCGTGCTCCTCTATTTTAAGCTGGGTGCCACCACTGAGATTGCTGTGGTCAACGCCATGAACAATGGCAACCTCAATGGTGGGCAGGTGGAAACGGTACTTAAAGAGTGGGTGGCCAAGCGGCCTGAGAATAATCAGGCGCTGTTCATGCTGGGCAGCCATTACCTGAGAACAGGCAAGCTGGAGGAAGCAGTTAAAACCTACCGGCACCTTGCCAGTATCAGTAATGGCCATCCCCAGGTCACTGCGGAATTGGCGCAGGTGCTGTTTTTAAGCAGTAATAATGTGGTAACACCTGAAATTCGCGAACTCTATCTGCAGACACTGCTGAAAGATAGCCAGAATACCACGGCACTGGGATTGAAGGGGATTGATGCCTTTACCAGGGGGAACTATCAGGACGCCATTGCCGCCTGGCAGCTGGCGTTGACCCATGAAGTGGATCCCGCAGCCCGGCAGTCATTGAGTGCGGGTATTAATCAGGCGCGTTCAATGCTCGGTGATACCGTGGTTGCCCTTCGGGTCATGATCGATCTGGCCCCTGAGCTGGGTGAGTTGCCAGATGATGCGCGGGTGGTGGTCTTTGCCCGGCCAGCGGGTGATGCCAAACAGCCTCCGCTGGTGGCTGTGCCTCTGAGTGTTGGAGATCTCCCCAGGGAAGTCTTGCTTGATGATAACAGCGCCATGATGATGGGCGGACAGCTGCTGTCATCCATCGAGAGTCTTGATATCACCGCACGGATCAGCCTCACTGGCAATGTAATGTCCCCTGATTATCAGGTGCAGGCAAAAGGGGTGAAAACCACAGCAACTGAGCCTGTCAGGCTGACATTTACGCCAGCGGGTTAAGCATTTGAACTAAAGAACCACAAAACAGTCTGCAATTATCAAAAATACTGGAAGTCGCCTTTTTCATTTCGGAAAGGGCGACTTTTCTATTGACTGTGTTAATGTGTAAGATCTGGATTGAAAGAAGTAGCAACTCTTTCAAACAAACGATTCGCTATGACAAGGAACCGGAGCCCAAAGCAACATGCTATGAATGGTGGTTTTGCCGGAGCATAAAGCCCCATAGCGTGAACTATTGGTCAGTATTCAGGCTCATACGTATACCGAGCCGGGCCCCGACAGTGAAGAGCTAAAGGAAACGATGCGTTTAAAGTCCATCAAACTGGCCGGATTCAAATCGTTTGTGGATCCCACAACGGTGCACTTTCCCTCCAATATGTGTGGGGTGGTAGGCCCCAACGGTTGTGGCAAATCGAATATTATTGATGCGGTTCGCTGGGTCATGGGGGAATCGTCCGCCAAGCATTTGCGTGGCGAGTCCATGACCGACGTTATCTTTAAAGGGTCCAACAGCCGCAAGCCTGCCAATCAGGCGTCTGTGGAGCTGATCTTTGATAATAACGAAGGGCGGGTCACCGGAGAGTTTGCCGCTTACCGGGAAATCTCGGTCAAGCGAACGGTTAACTCCGATGCCAAGAACACCTATTTTCTCAACGGCAGTAAGTGTCGCCGTAAAGATATTATGGATATCTTCCTTGGCACCGGTCTTGGACCCAGAAGTTACGCCATTATCAGTCAGGGCATTATCTCCAATCTGATTGAATCCAAACCGGAAGAGCTTCGGGTATTTATCGAAGAAGCGGCCGGTATCTCCCGCTACAAGGAGCGCCGTCGTGAGACGGAAAACCGCATCCGCCGAACCAATGAAAACCTTGAACGACTGACCGACCTGCGGGAAGAGCTGGGGCGTCAGCTTGGCCATCTGCAACGGCAGGCTCAGGCGGCGGAAAAGTACAAAGAGTACAAAGCCGAGGAACGGCTGAAAAAGGCCCAGCTGCAAGCCTTGAAATGGCAGACCATCAATACCGGAGCCCAGTCCCAGGAACAGGCCATCCGTGAGTTCGAGGTTCAGCTGGAAGCGGCAATCAGCCAACAGCGTTCAGCGGATGCCGCCATGGAAGATGATCGCGTTCAGCAGATGGAGCTGAGTGACCGTTTTCATGAAGCGCAATCCAGCTATTACGGCACGGGCAATGAAGTCACCCGTATTGAACAGACCCTGCAGCACCGGGAAGAACGTTCCAAAGAGTTGAGTCGCGACCTTGAACAGGTGGAGCACAGCTGGGAAGAGGCCCGTGAACAGCTGGCGGATGATCAGCAACAACTGGAGTCTTTCCAGGAAGAACTGATCGAGCTGGAGCCGGAGCTGGCCATGCTGCAGGATCAGGAGGCGGACTCTGGAGATGTCCTGACCCGGGCAGAAGAGGCCATGCAGCGCTGGCAGCAGGAGTGGGATCATTTCAATCAGCGATCCCATGAACCAAAACGGACCGCTGAAGTTGAGCAGTCCCGCATCCATCATGCCGAACAGGTGATGGGGCGTTTGCAGGAGCGGGAAGGTCGCCTGAAAGAAGAGTCCGCCGCGCTTGGGGGGACTGAAGACCAGGAGGAGATGACGCTCCTGTCGGAAAAACTGACCGAACTGGAGTTGACCGCAGAAACCGTTGAACTGCGCATCGAAGAGTGTGTTGACGCAGTTGAGCAACAGCGTGATCAGGTGCAGAACCTGACGGCTGAGCTGGAAAGCAACCGGGATGAACTCAGCATGGTGCGAGGTCGTCATGCTTCTCTGGAGGCTTTGCACCAGGCATCACTGCATCAGGATACGGGCACCATTGAGTGGCTTGAGCAGCACCAGCTCAATAACCATACCCGTCTGATGGATAAGCTTCAGGTCGATACGGGCTGGGAACGTTCGGTTGAAACCGTACTGGGCGATAGCCTCCAGGCCGTGTGCCTGGATAGCCTTGATCCTGTCGCTGATGCGCTGGGTGCGTTAGAGCAGGGATCGCTGGTGCTGCTGGAGGCTGGTGCAGGCCAGCAACATACCCCTTCATTAAGTGAGTTGCCACTGCTGGCCGACAAAGTGATCAGCGGTCAGGAAGCTCTGCCCCTATTGGCTGGAATCTATGCCGCAGATTCACTGGAAACGGCCCTTTCCCTGCGGGCAAAACTCCAGGCTGGCGAATCGATCATTACACCGGATGGCATTTGGCTCTCTTCCGGCTGGCTGCGGGTTAACCGGGGTGTCGATAATAATGCCGGTGTGCTGGAACGCCAGAAAGAGATGGACGCCCTGGGTGATAAGCTCACGACGCTGGAAGAAAGCAGCCTGCTATTGAAAGAACAGCTGGAAGGCGCAAGGGCAAAACTCGAACAGCATGAGACTCAGCGAGAGCAGCTGCAAAAGCAGCTGTCCGAGCTCAACCGGAACCAGGGTGAGGTGCGGGCGGATCTTGGTGCCCGAAAGGTCCGGTTAGAACAGTTTTCCGAGCGCCGTCGACGCCTTGAGCAGGAGCTGCAGGAAGTCAGGGAGCAGTATGGGCTGGAACAGGAGGTGATCGGCGAGTCCCGCATGCGTCTGCAGGAAGCTCTGGACCACATGGAAGAAGACATTGGTCGTCGGGAAGCGATGCAGGAGCAGCGTGAGAAGCTTCAGGCCCGTCTCGAAGAGGTACGTCATCAGGCCCGTTTTGATCAAGAGCGGGCCCATCAACTTGCCCTTCGCCAGCAATCCATCAATACCCAGATAGGCTCTCTGAAAGCAGCCATTGAGCGTTTGAGTCAGCAGTCTACCAAGCTCCGGGAGCGACGGGAGTTTCTCCGGGAGTCCATGTCTGAATCCAACTCACCAGAGGGGGATCTGCGGGAACAGCTGGAGGAGATGCTGGCCAGACGTCTTGAGCAGGAAGAGACGATGCAGCAGGCCCGGATGGCACTTGAAGAAGTGGAACAGCGGATCCGTGCTGGCGAGAAGGTTCGCCACAGTGCTGAGCAGCAGGCGCAGAAAATTCGCGAACAGTTGGAAAAACTGAGGATGGACTGGCAGGGCATGCAGGTTCGTCGAACGACACTGGCTGAACAGCTGAAAGAGGATCAGTTTGATCTGGCAACGGTACTTGAGAACCTTCCGGATGACGCATCTGAACAGCAGTGGGAGCAGGAGCTGGAACGGATTGCCGCACGCATTGAGCGTTTGGGCGCGATTAACCTGGCGGCTATTGAGGAGTACGAAACCCAGTCAGAGCGCAAACAGTATCTGGATGCCCAGAACGATGATCTGGAGTCAGCCCTGAATACCCTGGAGAATGCCATTCGCAAGATCGACAAGGAGACCCGTCAACGGTTCAAGATGACGTTCGATAAGGTCAATGCCGGTCTCCAGGAGTTGTTCCCCCGGGTATTCGGCGGTGGGCAGGCCTATCTGGCCTTAACCGGAGAAGACCTGCTGGATACCGGAGTGGCTATAATGGCTCAGCCCCCCGGCAAGAAAAACAGTACGATCCACCTGCTTTCCGGTGGTGAAAAGGCGCTGACGGCGATTGCCCTGGTATTTGCCATCTTCCAGTTGAATCCGTCGCCTTTCTGTATGCTGGATGAGGTGGACGCCCCTCTGGACGATGCCAACGTAGGACGGTATGCCAAAATGGTCTCTGAGATGAGTGATAAAGTGCAGTTTGTTTACATCACTCACAACAAAATCGCCATGCAGGCTGCCAGTCAGCTGGTGGGTGTCACCATGCATGAGCCGGGTGTATCCAGACCGGTATCGGTGGATATTGAGCAGGCGGCGGCGATGGCTGAGTTGTAACTATCCGGTATGCTTAAGAGTTGGATAAATAAGCTATGACATCGACATTACACAGTTTATAAAGCACGTAAAGTAAACGTTCATGGCTTAATTTGTTATTTTTTTATTGTAATATTGCAACGTTGGTCGATTGCAGCAGTAATTAATGCAGATGTGATAAATGACGGTGGCCTATTTTTCATTGTCGTCAAGTGTTATCACAGGGAGGCAGACTGCAATTCGGGCGTTGTTTCAAGGTCTACAGGGCAGCAAGGACATGAGTTTGCGAGATTGGCTGATACTCATAGGAATACTGGTAATCGCCGGCGTATTGGCCGACGGTTATCGCAGGATGCGATTGGCCAGAAAAAGGTCATCGGAAATCAGCTTTGGTCTGGAGGAAGTCAAAGGCTATGACGATGATTTTTCCAGTGAACTGCCCAATGGCGGTGCCCGGCCCAGTGCGCATAAAGAAAGCACTCTGAAAGAGAGCTTTCTGAAAGAAGGGTTTGCCAAAAAAGAGCCTGCCAGACCCCGTGTTGAGCCCGGGTTTTCGGGGGGCGACTATTTCGATGGCTACCCGGAAGAGGGTATTGAAGAACCGCCCGTGTACCCTGAATCCTTGAGACAGCGCCATCGTTACCCTGAAGAAGCTGAAGGGCATGCAGAGCAAAGCGACGCCGGGGAAAAAGCGAGAGTTCAAAGAGCGCTTGATCTGGATGAGCCTGTTCCGGTGCTGATGAATCTGGACGAGTCACAGCAACCCTCAAGAAGTAAACGCCCGTCGTCTGCTGAGGATCATTTACACGGAGGTCTTTCACGGACCGCAGGCGCTGACCGTTCTGTTCGCTCCCGTGAAACGTCCCGATTGGATGCTGAGCCGGAAGAGTTTGTTGGTCAGCCAAGAGCGGCAACCAGTCAGGGCAAGGCACCGATTCAGGAGCGTGACGTTTCGGCCAGAGAGAGCTCCAATCCACAGAAAGAACTCAACCTGGGGGGGCGTGAGAAGGCAGAGAAGTTACAAGAGCGCCCGCCCGCCAGTGAAGTGATTGTGATCAATGTGCTGGCCAAAGGCGGCGGTGTTTTTGCCGGTGACCAGCTGATGCAGTCCATGCTGGCATCCGGCATGCGTTTTGGTGATATGTCGATCTTCCATCGATATACCAATGCCGATGATACCGGAAAAATTCTGTTCAGCATGGCCAACGGCGTAAAGCCGGGTACCTTTACCATTGATAATCTGGAAGCCACTGAAACACCGGCTTTGAGTCTGTTTATGAGTCTGCCTGGGCCGGAAAAACCCATGCAGGCCTTTGCCCTGATGGAAGAGACGGCCCGTCGTCTTGCCCTCGATCTGGGCGGTGAGCTGAAAGATGAACAGTTCAGCGTGATGACTCAGCAGACCCTTGAACACTGTCGTCAGCGTATTCGTGAATATGAGCGCAAGCAGCTGGCGAAACAGCCGACGCATTGATATTCCAGCTGGCCTGGCCATTGCTATCTAATGTTTTCTTCAGCGGGTTCTCAGGCAGAGAACCCGCTGGCCTTTGATAATTCCATGAGCATGACTTCTTCAGATATCCCATCGGTTCCTTCCCTTGAGCTTGCAGAGCAAGAGATACTTCAGCTGCGTCAGCAAATCAGCGAGCACAACCATCGTTACTATGTCCTGGATGAGCCGGAAATTCCCGACAGTGAATACGATAAGCTGTTTATCCGCCTGAAATCCCTTGAAGCTGCATACCCACAGCTGATAACTGAAGATTCTCCCACCCGGCGGGTTGGCGGCACGCCTCTGAAAGCGTTTGGTCAGGTTCGCCATGAACTGGCCATGCTCTCTCTGGACAATGCTTTTGACGAAGAAGACCAGGCGGACTTTAATCGCCGGGTTAAAGAGCGGCTGGGCACCACTGAAGACATTGAATATGCCTGCGAACCCAAGCTGGATGGTATCGCTGTCAGCCTGTTATACGAAGATGGTCTTTTGGTCAGGGCAGCTACCCGTGGCGATGGCACTACCGGGGAAGATATTACCCAGAACATTCGTACGATTGAATCAATCCCACTCAAGTTGATGGGCGATGGCTGGCCTCGACGCCTTGAAGTCCGGGGCGAAGTGTATATGCCAAAGGCTGGTTTTGAACAGTTAAACCGGCGGGCCAGTGCCAAAGGTGAGAAGACCTTTGTTAACCCGAGAAATGCAGCGGCTGGCAGTTTGCGCCAGCTGGATTCGCGGATAACGGCTAAACGACCATTGACGATCTATTGCTACAGTGTTGGCGTTGTCGATGGCGGAGTACTGCCAGACACGCACAGTGAGATACTTGCCTGTCTGAAAAAATGGGGGATGCGAGTCAGCCCCGAACTGCAGGTGGTCAAAGGTGTTCAGGCCTGTGAAGACTACTATCAAGCCATGGCTGAAAAACGTCAGGGGCTGCCTTATGAGATTGACGGTATTGTTTATAAAGTGAATGCCATTGCCCGGCAGCAGGCTCTGGGGTTTGTTGCCCGGGCACCGCGCTGGGCCATCGCCCGTAAATTTCCGGCACAGGAAGCGATCACGACTCTTAAGGATGTGGAGTTTCAGGTTGGCAGAACCGGTGCTATCACTCCGGTTGCCCGTTTGCAGCCGGTGTTTGTGGGAGGGGTGACGGTCAGTAATGCGACCTTGCACAACATGGATGAAATTGCACGGCTGGATATCAAAATAGGCGACAGTGTCGTTATCCTCCGGGCAGGTGATGTTATTCCCAAGGTGAACCGGGTTATCCACTCCATGCGTCCTGATGATGTTCGGGATATCATCTTTCCCGATCGCTGCCCGGTATGCGACTCTGAGCTGGAACGTGAAGAAGCCATCCTGCGCTGCTCTGGCGGACTGTTCTGTTCAGCCCAGCGCAAAGAGGCTATTAAGCACTTTGCCTCCCGCAAGGCAATGGATATTGATGGTCTTGGGGATAAACTGGTTGAGCAGCTGGTCGATCGTCAATTGATCGCAACGGTGGCAGACCTGTTCAGTCTTAATGCCCTGGAGATTTCCGGCCTTGAACGTATGGGGAAAAAGTCGGCTGAGAACTTGATTAATGCCCTTGATCAGTCCAGAAAAACCACGCTTCCCCGTTTTATCTACTCACTGGGCATTCGCGAAGTGGGTGAGACAACCGCACAGGGGCTGGCAGGTCACTACCGCGATTTGCATAAATTGATGGCCGCTTCGGTGGAAGACTTGCAAACCGTGGATGATGTTGGCCCTGTGGTTGCTGGTCATATTGAGAAGTTTTTCCGTCAGGAACACAACCGCGAAGTGATTGATGCACTTCTGGCGAAAGGTGTTGCATGGGAAACGGAATCGCCGGTTGTAGAAGGGGGCGATCAACCCCTTGCAGGTGAAACCTGGGTGTTAACCGGCACGTTAAACACAATGACCCGCGACGAAGCTAAGGCCATCCTGCAAAAACTGGGAGCCAGGGTGACTGGCTCAGTTTCAGCAAAAACATCAGCCTTGCTGGCCGGTGACAAGGCCGGTTCAAAACTGGCCAAGGCAGAGAAGCTGGGAGTGCGTGTCGTCACTGAGGATGACTTTATGCAGATGAGGCAGGCCTGGGGTGAGTAGTGCCTGAGGCAAATTGATTCGAGCTGAACCACAGAGATTATAAACACTCCTGGAAATCTGAGCTGATGAAGCAAGCTAAAGGTTCTCTTTTCTCAGTGCTCCTGGTGGTCTCTGTGGTTGAACATTGGAGGATGGCGGCTGAATGTCAAACCTGAGTCGAAAGCTGTTTATTTTGATCCTGTCTGCCGTGCTGGCAGGCTGTGCCAGTAAGGCACCACCCGAGAAGCCCCACAACCTTTGCAGTGTCTTCAAGGAAAAACGCGGCTGGTATAAAGATGCAAAAAAAGCCAATCAGCGCTGGGGCACCCCTATCCAGATCATGATGGCCATTATGTATCAGGAATCATCTTACCGGCACGATGCCCAGCCGCCACGGCCATGGTTCCTTTTCATTCCATTACCCCGTAACTCTTCCGCTTATGGCTACCCGCAGGCGCAGGATGGCACCTGGGAGCAATATGTCAGCGAAGCCGGAGGTTTCTTTGCCAGCCGCGAAGACTTTGGCGACGCGATTGACTTTATTGGCTGGTATACCCACAAGTCCCGCAAGCTGAATGGCACTTCACTGTGGGCCGCCGATCAGCAGTACCTGAATTACCATGAAGGCTGGAACGGTTACCGCAAGGGAACCCATAAGAAAAAGAAATGGTTGTTAAGCACCGCCAGCAAAGTAAGGCGCAGGGCCGGTAACTATGGTGAGCAGTTGCGCCGCTGTAGCCTGTAATGGATATAGTGTGCATCATTTCGATGAGTTTGATGGGTTCCTTCTATCAATGACGCCCAAATTCCGTTCGTCCTGAGCGGAGTCGAAGGGCGTAAACACCATGCCCTGAATAAAGACTGTGCCAAACACCCTTCGTCCGTGCATCCTGAGCGGAGCCGAAGGACGCTCAGGGTGAACGGGGATTATACACCTCAAACTCATTGAAATGGTGTGCCAGGCTTTGGCATCCTGCGTCGCCCTGCCTTTCACACCCATGTGGTCGTTCGAGATTCGGGGCAGCTTATGAAATATCCGGGCTGACGTTAACTGATCATTGGTCAGGGGTATTGAATCGTTGGATTGTCCGTTCACCGTGGGTTGATTGATTTATTGAATTATATTTTTGGAACCTTTCAAGCTTTATTTTGTCTGTTCAAGAGAACAGGTATTCAATAAAGGTAATACTTATGATTCCTTCTTCTTCCTTACCAGCCCCTTCGACACCGGATCTACCGGAAATTTCCCAGGAGACCAATGCTGTTACCCCTGAAAATGTTGGCACAGCTAAAACCGTTGGCCTTGATAACCCAGAGAACCATGGTGCTGCAGCTAAACCGTTAGCAGCATATTCCATTGAGTCTTCTGATGATGAGTCTGAAGGTGGTGGGAATGGCATTCTAAAGCTGGAAACTGGTGATTATGAATGGGTTACCATCAACAGGAATATTCAAGCTGTAGACATGGATGGTAGTTTATGCCTTGTTCATGTTCCTGATGATGGAAGGGGTTATGTAGCCTGGCATATGGAACCTCCCGATGTGACCTTTTTACTGAACCCCACTCGGCGAGCCATGGCTGCGATATTTTTTCCAGAAGAAATCCGTGCTGCTGAAAATCATGCTGGCTATTGGCAGGAAGAAGTGCAGAGAAAGCCCGGAACCACCTATTTATGTGGTCCTGTTGCTGATGGGTCGGCACAGAATTTTTTTAATGTTGATCCAGCTAATGTCCTCAGAACTGAAGAAGGCCCTGTCTCAGTTACATTTGACATTGCCACTCGAAGTTTTCATACAAATTAGCACGGCCGACATAGCCAGCCATGAGATTTTTCAGACAGATAGACGTCGTTGACAACGGGTAGGACACACTCTGTATCAAGTAAACGACAACGTTTCACATATTGCCCGCCCGGGTAACTTTGTCTGGGGGATCTGTCCAGAAGAGTGGTTCTATTTTCCTGGACAGCCTTCTGGAAAAAGGATGATCAGGAGTCCTGCTCGCTCAGCATTTGCCTGGCAACGTCCTTGTGCAGAATATTCGGTGTCTGGCTTTCCTGGTCAAATACGATCACCATGTCGCCGGATTTCAAGCGGGATAATACCTGCGCTACTCGCTTTGCAAGCGCGTCGTCATAGCCATTATCCGTCCCTTCACGGCTGACAAACTCTTCGATCAGACTGTTAAGCGTCTCGGGCTCAATCATGTCATAGGGAATAATCATTACCTATTACCTTCCACTGTTTTCACGTCAAGCTTCAGAGGTTCCAGCTCTTTAACCAGAAAGTGCTGGTTGGTGTACTCCCAGACCACATTCAGGTCCCATAGTGCGGTGCCATGGCGTCGTCCGGAGGATTCCCTCAGGTAGGCGGGTCTCGGGTCCTGGCCAAGTACCTGTTCGATCAGCAGAATCAGCTGCCTGCCGGTTCGCTGTTGATAACGCAGGCATTGGTGCATGGCCTGATCGGTGAACTTCACTTCTGCCATCGCCATTGGCAGGGGCGCAAAGCCACCCTTGGCATCAGGCAGTGCGTCGGCATAGGGCAGGTAAGGTTTGATATCGATAACGGGAGTACCATCAAGAAGGTCCACCGCCCCCAGCTTCAAGGTCAGCTTGCCATTGCCGGACTCAATGCCGCGCAGTTCAACCACGGACATACCCATAGGGTTTGGCCGGTGTGTGGAACGGGTAGCAAATACCCCCATGCGCTGTCGACCTCCCAGTCTTGGTGGGCGAATGGTTGGACGCCAGCCCTCATCCATGGTTTTGTGGAAGATAAAATGTACCCAGATATGTGAAAACCCATCCAGACCTCGTACCAGGTTTTCCTGGTTGTACGGGGGAAAAAGCTCCAGTGTGGCTTCAGCGGCGGTGACAATGCCGGGCTGACGGGGGATTCCAAATTTCTGGCGGTAGCAGGAGTGGATAACACCTATCTGTGCAAACTGAAATGAGTGGTTGGTGATCTCTTTCACGGTGAGTCTGACAAGTTGTTGGGCTGGATATAATGACCGCAGGTGCTGTTATAAGCAATTAGGCTTTGTGACCACAGAGGCACATCAAGAATAGATTATTTCTTTGTGTCTCTGTGGTGAAAGTTTTTAATCCATTGACTGCATTTGTGCAACGGCTCTGGCTATTCGTGTCACGCCTTCTTCCAGAACAGATCGGCTGCAACCAAAGTTCAGCCTCAGGTAGTTTTCATCGCCAAATTGCTTTCCGGGGGACAGGCCAACACCGGCCTTTGCAAAGAACTGGTGAGGATCTTCCAGCCCCAGTCCGCTGACATCAATCCAGGCCAGATAGGTGGCCTGCAGTGGTTCCATGGCAAGGCCGGGAATGTTATTGATGGCTTCCAGCAGGTAGTCGTGGTTACCACGGAGGTAATCCAGCAATGACTGACGCCAGGGTTCACCATGACGATAGGCCGCTTTCGCAGCAGTGTAGCCAATCAGGGCACTGTCCACTGACGGCACAATACCGGTGCGAACCTGGTTGAACTGATGACGTAACTGATGATTGGGAATAATCGCGAATGCACAGCCAAAGCCGGCCAGATTGAAGGTTTTCGACGGTGACATCAGGGTGACTGAATTGTCTCGGGCAAATTCGCTGATGGCCGCATAGGGAATATGTTCCGCACGGCGATCAAGAATCAGGTCGCAATGCACTTCATCGGAGCAGACCACAAGGCCATGTTTTTTACAGAGTTGCTCAAGCTTCTCCAGTTCTGCCCGGGTAAATACCCGACCGTTCGGGTTTTGCGGGTTGCAGAGCATCAGTAGTTTGCAGCTCGGGGTGATTTTCTGCTCCAGGCTGTGGAGATCAAGCACCCATTGGCCGTTTTGTTTAATCCATTCCACACCGATTAGCTCACGTCCGGCCAGTTTGGGTGCCACAAGAAAGGGATAGTAGACAGGAACGGGGGAAATAACGCCTTCGCTTTTGTCGGCATAGGCACGAACACAAACATTCAGGGCAGAAACCAGGCCCGGCATCCAGACAATCCATTCTGGCTCAATATCCCAGTGGTAGAGATGGCGACAGCGCTCAACGACAAGTTTTTCCAGTTCGCTGTCTGGCTCGGTGTAACCAAAAACCCCATGGTCGATGCGCTGGTGCAGTGCTTCGATGATTTCAGGCGCTGACTGGAAATCCATATCCGCTACCCACATGGGGAGAACGTCAGGGCTGAAGCGCTCCCATTTAAGGCTGGAGGTGTTGGTTCGATCCACCACTTTGTCGAAATCGATGTTCATTGCGCTATCCAGTGTTTGTTTTCCAGTGTTTATTTTCTGGGTATCTTATCAATATTCAGTTTTTTAATTGGCTTTTGGAATAAAATTTGGAACAAACGCCTAAAACTTTTGTCTACTGCTTAGTCATATAAAAAATAACATAGTAGAGTCAGGATGATATTGTTATCAATGACTTTGCCGGGATTTCCAGAATGCTCGACCGGTAATTCTTGATAGGGCAATTTCAGACAAGGCCCTTTAATCAACAGGGCCTTGCAGCTGCCAATGATGGCCCGAATCAGTTTATCAATGATGTGTTGTAGTAACTTTCAATAGCCTCACGATCTCCCCGAAAGATCACTTTACCCTCCTTCTGCTCCAGCTGATAGTCGTACATGGGGTCGTAATAATTGCTGAGCAGATCACTGATCAGAGGGCTGTAGCCTGCTATTCCCCCGCCCGATCTATGTTGCGCGATGGCGTTTTCCAGAATATTGGTTAACTGCTGATAGCGTTCTCCACCCAGTCGGCGGCGAATACGGTAAAGGCTACCAGAGAGGCCTTCGACAAATTGCTCAAAACCCTGTGGATCACCATAAGCGGCAATAAACTCGGCAAGATTGTCGGTCACATACTCCTTAAGACCAATCCTGACCCGCTCTTCCAGGGTCTCTTCAAGCAAAATTAACGGGGATTGCTGCATTTTGTCCCGCATCGTCTGGGGCAGGCTGCAGCGGCCAATCAGTTTACTTTCATCTTCCAGCAGTACCGGCATTCCGGGGTGCCTGTGACGGTGCTTCAGCAGCGCGATGGACAGGCGATTTTCGAAATCGATCTGGCCCGGCTGTCCACCGTATCGGCGGCCAAAGCTGGAGCCTCTGTGGTTGGCGAGGCCTTCCAGGTCAATGCTGTAAGGCAGTTGTTGAATCAGCCAGGTTTTGCCGGTACCGGTTTTGCCACTGAGGATAATGAATGGAATTTCATCAATGGAGCGTTCCAGTTCATCGATCAGAAAACGTCTCAGGGCTTTATAGCCACCTTTGATTAGTGGATAAGGGTAGCCAGATTCCTTCAGCCACTGCTGGGTAATATGGGAGCGTTGTCCACCACGAAAGCAGAACAGGTACCCTTTTGGCTGTTGCCTGATAAGTGATTGCCAGGCTTCGAGTCGCTGAGCCCGAATATCATCAGTAGCCAGTCTGTAGCCCAGGTTAACAGCCGCCTCAGGTCCTTCTTCTTTATAACAGGTACCAATCAGTTCCCGTTGGTGGTCATCCAGAATGGGGATATTGATCGCCAAAGGGAAGCTGCCCTTGGCGAACTCCACCGGGGCACGAACATCCATCAACGGAATGTCCTGAAGAAAAATAGACAGGAAGTCTTCAGTGTTGGCTCTTTCTTGATTTGCGGATGTCGTCATTGAGGGCTGCTGTGGCTGATCAAAACTGCATAGTTTCGTATCCGTAGCAGTGATTTGGCAAGTGTGAACAGGTGCAGGAGTAACCGTAACTACCGTTACTAAAAACCTACGATAATCATAGATTACTCGACACTGTTATTAGCCCCTACTGGAACGTCACCACAGCGCTTGAGCGAAAGCTAGATAGGAAACCCGGTGATCAGGTAACCTTGTTCCAGCTGGTATTTCAGCGCATCTTCCGAACTGCTGCCCTGTAACCAGTCGACATTTGCAAGCTCAATGGTATTGGTCCAGTGGTGGGCGCTGGTACTGGCAAGGTTCAGGTTGGTGCTGCTGCCGTTGGTGTTCAGCGCCATGTAATCATAAGGCTGGGCGCTGGCTTCTGCAGGCAGGAAGCCTGAGATATCGATAACATCTTCTGCACTGTGAAAGTTGAATACCCGGTCATAAGCGGGTGCAGCTTCACTGCCAGCGTCTTCTTTCCGCCAGTAGAGCCTGTCTATTGCATGGCTGGTTCGGCTCAGCTCCAGAATATCGTTGCCAGACCCGCCTCTCAGTTTGCTGCCCTCATTGTTGGCATACAGGTGATCATCTCCGGCACCGGCATTTACAATGCCATCGCCCTTTAATTCAGCGGCTGGTGGTGCATACAGGGTATCTTTTCCCTGGTGACCAAACTGATGGGAGACAATCAGGTGACCCTGTTCAACCAGCGAGCTTAAACGTTCTGCAGTATCCATGGTGTTTCCCCCTGGCAACAGCGTTTCCAGCGGTATGGTATCCAGGGTAATCACCTCGGATAGTGCAGTGATCCGCGCTTTCCCATCCATTTCATCAATGGTGACCTGGTTCGCCAGATCACTACCGGACCACACCTCGTCAAGGTTCAGCAGCTGGCTCAAATCAATAACGTCCACGCCGGGCTCGAAGTCCCGGATAGCGGTTGTGCCTGTATCGCCAGCCTCAAAGAGGAACGTATCACGGCGACCATCGCCTGAGCCTGAGTACGCTCCCCCCCAAACTGTATTGTTTCCTGACCCGGGAAGTATCTGGTTTCCACCGTTACCCCCGGCAATGAGATCATCTCCATTACCAGCGGAGATCTTCGGCGTTGTGCCATCGGAAATGATAATATCGCTGTTTGGGGTGCCGCTGATGTCTTTACTTTTTTCAACCACCACAATGTTCAGGGCAATGACATCACTGCTCTGGTTATTCCCATCACCAACATCGGAGATGGCCTCAACATTCAGGGTATAACTTCCGGTTTGATGATCTTTAAGGTACAGGTTTGGCAGCGCACTGCTGACCAGTGCAATACCTGCTGGGCTGGAGGAAGGCGTGCCGGTTGGTGTTCCGGCATGGTTAACCAGCGATGCACTGCCTGGCAGTCCCTGAACAAGGGTATAGAGCTCAGTGCCGACCAGATTGCTGACCGTCGCAGCCGGATTGATCACTGAAGCCCGGATAAAAACAGGCGCTGGTGTTTCTACGGTGGTAATGATGCTTTTGCGATCAATCTGCAGTGAGGGCTTATCGGACTTTGGCGCAATGGTAATAGTGCTGCCCATCACGACTTCAGGGCCATAGGCCGTTGTCAGTCCATCGGTTTTATCAACAGACCGGACGGCTAACGACATCTGCAGTGTTCCATGACCATCGCCCGGATTAAATTCCAGCACGGGTAATGTGGCATCCGCTGTTGCGATGGTTGCGGTATAACCGCCTGAGCCATTGGCTGAGAATACGGCTGTCGTTTGGCCAGCAATGGTAAGGCTGGGTTTGATGGCCTCTGGCTCAGGAGGCATCAGCGTGGGGGTGCTGCCCGGTAAAATCGTCAATGTGGCCTGAAGTTCTTCCGGATGGTCATGTTTGTCTGAATGGCTGTCTGTGGTTTTGGCATTCAGACGAAAGACGATGGGAGTGTTTTCATCCCCCGTCATTGCCCCGGGAATGTGATCCAGTGTGATGGGGTCACCCACAGGTTGTACCGTAATCTGAAATGCCTGCTCGTCACTGCAAACCGTACTCAGGCTCTGTTCGTGGCTGTGACTTTTCAGGGTCAGTTGCACGACACCGCTGAAGTCTTTCACCGGCCTCAGGAACAGTGGCTGTACATGGCCGTTGTTATCCATTAAGTGTGCTGGAATCTGCCACTTCCCGCTCCCGTTAAAGGGCAGGGGGTTGCCGAAACTGTCCTTGACCACCTTGCCATCAGGCAGGCCAGAGAGCACAACAGAGATGACTTCAGAGCCATCATTATCGTTCAGGGCAGCAATCAGCCCTTTAATAGGGATATCTGAGTCTTCATGGCCTTCCTGATTGGGTGCAGTAAGGGTGGCACAGTGATTGACCGGTTTGACCATCAGCTCAATCACTCTGCTAAATACTTTGCTGTCGGTATCTCCGGTTCCCGGAGCAGTATCCAGTACTTCTACAGCAATCGGCATGGTGTAGGTTCCCGCCGGCAGTCCCGGTCCGGGAGTGAAGGTGAAGCTTGCTATCCGCTGCTTAAACTGCGTTTCTGTTTCGGATATTTGTCGAGCTACTGAGTTGTCCGGTTGCAGCCCATCACCATGGATAACGATATGGTCCGGTGGTTTAAAGACAACTTTTTCGATGGTTTCCGAACCATCAATATCGGTGGTTCTTAACTGCAGGTGCATGGGTTCGGGGTGATCCGTATCCTTCCACTCATCGGCCTCCGCTGCCGGTTCTGTCCAGGCTTTCAAGTCAGATACCGAATCTTCCGGTGGTTCATCCGGTGAGTTTCCCACCACCGGCAGAACCTTGAACGGGATCTTGAAGTCCGTTTTGCTGGTCTGGTCGGAATCAGTATTTCTCTTCAATATGTGATAGTCGATACTGTCCTCTCCGGAAAAGTCCCTGGGTGGGTGAAATTGAAGGTTTCCGACGTCTTCCGGCCTGGTGATGTACTCGGTGACCTCACCATCGTTATTCCAGCACACCGTTGTGAAACCTTTAAGGCTCCACCCGTGAAGATCCGCCACCGTTATACGGAATGTGGCTTCTTCCTTTGCAGAGGTGTGAGTCTGGTCGAGGTTGATGCAATGGTCTGGAATGGTGACGTAGTAATCCTCTTTACCCGCTACCGGTTCTGAGCAGACAAACAGGTTCTCCGGAGGTATCGGTTGACCCGGGTCTCCGGTATTCCCTTCGACAATGACCTGCACCCGGTCATGGAGCGCTTCCTCTTTGACAATGACCTGCATCCGGGCATAGCGCGCTTCCTCATCCCCAACGTCTTCAACAATGACTTTCGTATGGATAAAGTACGTGCCCTTCTCGGTAAAATGGACCGAGACACCATCAAGTTCACCACTTTGAATCAGCCATTTATCGTTATCAAAGATCAGATCCTGTCCTCCAGAGGTTTGCAGATGCCAGCCTCCTGTCATCTTGTTTCCGGCAGGGTCATAAACCTCGATTTCATATTGAGGTCGCTTGTCGTCTTTTATCCGCTCACTGCCATCTTTATCGGTGGCAACAAGTTGTAATGCCCTCAATGGAACATCATTTCCTGTAAAAGGCCCGGGGTTATCATGAACGACTTTGGTGTTTTCATCAGGGTTGAACGGTGTGGCTGGAGGCTGTTCACCATCAACTTCGCCCTGCCAGTCAATATGCCCACTGACGGTTACCTCTTTTTTCGCCGTTAAACCATTTTGCTGATCCGAGATTTCCACGGTAAAGCTGAAGTCGGTGCTCTGACGGGTGGGAGTTGGGTAATCATGATCAATCGTTCCATCTGAATGGATCGGTACAATGCGGATATCGCCTGCAGCAAGCATCTTTTTCAGTGCATCCAGACCGCCCAGGTGATCAACCAGGGACCCGCACTGGTTGGCCAGCAATGTGCCTTTTACCATCAGTTGGAAACCATCGGGCAAATTGAATCCGGTGATATCGCTAATGGCTTCGCTGCCATCACGGTCGCCCGGGGTGAACCCGGTAAGGGCCAGTGGTGCTCCACCCGAAAGAAATTTACCGGCTCTGTCCAGTTCAACTTCTTTACCCCGGATGGGGGCGATGGCTTGATCCCGGGTATCCACCACCGGGGCAAAGATAGCTCGCAGCTGGTAGTCAAAAATGGCATGGGCTCCGTCCAGTTCTGTCACCAGAACCTTCATGGGTACCAGTGCCTCACCAGCATAGTCCGGGGGTGGTTTCAACCGGTATTTGCCGGAGCTAAGATCAGCTGGCGTTATTTGGAAAAACGGTTTGCCATTAACGATATAAGCGATGGGCGGCTGTCGCCCATGGTTATCTTCCAGACGAAACCGGCTGTCTTCCAGCGTAGCGACTGAGTTCAGGCTTTCGGAGCCATCAACATCCGATGAGTGAAGATCAAACGTCAGTGGAAGTCTTTGGTCTTCTTGGCCACGGCCTGTCAACTCATTGGCTTTATACGGATTCACGGTCCAGGTATCATTCGGGGTCACTTCCGGCGAATCTGGAACCCCTTTGATGCTTATTTGCATAAACCGGTCCGGTGATATGGCTTCTTCTTTGCCAGCCACCGGTGTGAGCCCATCCTGAGTAGACTCACGACTGATGGCGTTTATCTGCAAACGAACATCGTCAAAGTTTGCCGAACTTCGATCTTTTCCCGGTTGATAATAGAGATGGTCAATATCCGGACCAGTGACTTCAAAATGATTCGTTGGGCCGTGTTTTATTTCTGTCCAGGCGCTTCCCTGCTGAATCCACAGACGGCCTGTAGCTTCTCCGGGCTTAACCAATGGTGTGACTGTCAGGAAGAGGCTTTCAGACCCGTCCGTATCCACCAGGGCTGCCTTGATGTGGCTGCCAATGGCAATGCGCTCATCTTCATTTCCCGTTATCTTAACGGTGTCAGGGTCCGCACCCGCAGGCATAACCACCAGTGTGGGAGGGTCTGCCACAGGTTGAACATTGACAGTGATTGTTGCCGGTGATCGTGCGGTTTCAACCGCAAAATAACCTTGTTCGGTTGCGATGGCATCCACCTTTATTTCCAGTCTGCCACTCCAATGTTCATCAGACTGAACAATCAGCTGCCCAAACTGCTCTGTCGTAAGCGTGGTCCCGGCATTAATTTCCCGTCCATGACACAACAGTTTCATGCTACCTGGTAATTGCGTTATCGCGTATGAGAGGGCTTCTGATCCATCCTTATCCATAAGCCCGGCTTTTATGCTGTTGCCAAGGGGAATGTATTGATTCTCTTCGCCGGTGACCACGGGTATCGGTTTGGGCCAGATGGGGGGATCAGCTATGCCTTTAATATGAATAACCAACGGAGTACTCAGGCTTTGAACCGGCCCCGGATTGTTGCTGATGGTGGCATTCAGGTTGAGCGTGACCTGGTGGTTGTGGAGGGTAAAGTCCGACGCATCGGCTGGGGGCAGATAGCCAAGATTGTCAGCGCTCAGGATGACGCTGCCGGAGACCATGCTCCGGCTCATGGCGGCAACGGGGATCTGTACGGTGTCTCCGGTGGCGCTGAGGGGATTGCCATTCCAGGTCAGCATGCCTCCCTGAAGATCGCTGGTGCTGAACGACAGGCTGGTCAGGGTTTCCTCCCGGTCCGGGTCACCAAGATCAATGGAAAAGGAGAGGGTGACAGGGGTGTTCGTGTCTTCAGGGCCTTCGGTAGTGATAACGCTGGTGAACGTTGCAGGCTGGTCAGCAATAGTGATCTGGAAAGGTGCCCTGCTGTGATCACCATCGCCATCCATAATGGAGTTAACCATCTTCAGAGTGAAGTTCTGTCCCGCACTGTGATCAAAATGAGGATTGGCAGGGAGTTGCCATTCGCCATCGCTCCGGACGGTCAGTATGCCTGCATCCGTGGTAATGGCAGTTGTGCCGGTTGGGCTGACTGGATGGACCATATTCTGGTAGCTGATGGCGGTGAGACTGGCATTATCGGCATCGGCATTCAGAGTGTCGTTGTTAAGCAGGTTGCCTTTGAAGGTCTGGCCTTCTGCCCCAATGGGCTGGTTATTTCTCCGGTAATAGTCGCCGTTGGCCACCGGTACGGTATCCATCACGGTATAGAGAAAATTCGTGGGTGTGGTGTTCAGGCTGTTGTCACTGTCACTCATCAATACCGGTATGGTCAGGGTGATCGACTCGTTCTGGCTGAAAGACGACATTGGGTGATCAAGGTTGTCCAGCTGTTCAAATTGCAGGGTGGCAGAGGTCGGTTGTGGATCACTCACGGAAAACCGGAAAACCGGCAGATGGTCATTGTCCCGGCTGATGGTCAGTACTGAGTGGTCCGGACCAGACACGGCAATACCGGTCAGTGGATTACCATCGGAGCTTAACCCGGCCACCTCCTGCTCAATGGTGGATCGATCAAACACGGGGACGGGACGGTCGGAACCCGGGGTATAGTTGAGGGTGCCGGTCACGGAAGTATCGTTGCCTTTGTTAATATCCGTGGTCGCCGGTGGCTGGGTGATCTTGCCGGGAGTTGGGTATTCACCGTCCCGCAGTGACAGGGTCAGGACGTCACTGGTTTTAGAACCATCGGCATCTATAGCTTGCAGGGTGTAGCTGACGGGCAGCGACGGGGTATTCAGGCCGGTCGGCGTCAGGTGATCAAGGTGGTGATACCAGGTGATGCCAATGGTGGCGGTTACTGAGGTGCCTGAGGGTACATAAATCACCGATCCATCATTCTGTATCGTGGTCAGACTGAAAATATGATCCTTTTGTTTGCCATCCTGAATGGACCAGGCTTCCCAGGTTGCAGGGTAGCGGATGGCGGTGGATTGGGCGAAGTATTTGATGGGGAGGCCATCGGCTGTCAACCGGTTGCCCCGGTCATCAAGGGCAAAGCCGCTGCTGTCGACGACAGGGGGCAGAAACCAGACTTTGGTCACGGCGTCGGTATCGGCACGAATGTCGACGTCGACCCGTTCGCTGACCGATGTCTTTTGATACAGGGGCTCGGTCATTTCCAGGTCACTTATCGCCAGCTTCAGTTCAAGATTGTTACTGATATCATTGATCTGAACCGGAATCCGTTTTTCCGTGGTATCACCGTCTGAATCCGTAATGGCCACCGCGATGGATAAAGGCCAGCGGCCCTTATCCTGATTCATGGGATGGGAGAGCTTTACCGTGTAGTGCAGTGTGGCCGACAGTGCGGGGAGGGGGGGATCATCCAGCGTCACGGTGAGTACCGGGGATTCCGGCTGGGCAGGCCAGTGCAGGGAAAGGGTTGGCCCCTGAACGCTCCAGTTCAGTGGCTGGTTGCTGGCGAACAGTCCATCCAGTCCGGGCTGGCTGGTTGAAAATTGCCAGCTCTCTGGCACGATATGGTCGGATTTCGGGGTGGCTTTAATCGTCCCGGTGGCGGTAACCGGCAGGTTTACTTCATCGATGTTGATCTTTGAGGGATTGCTTAATACCGGGAATACACCGTCAACAAAGGTCGCCGTAACCGTACTCTCTGTAACTGCCGGTGTGCCGTCAATATCGTCAAAGGTAAAGGGCAGGGTAAGGATGATCCGTTGGTCATCCACCATCACTGAATTATTGCCCACGGTACCGGCCAGGTGATCCAGGGGGCGATCCAGCTCACCAATAACCCGGACATTCAGATCTTTGCCGTTATTGTTAATAGCTGACAGTGACAGAGTAAGAATATCCATGCTCTGGCCATTCTCGATAACACTTCCCCGAAGCTGGTTACCAGCTGATGTGAAGCTGACCGTAGCACCCAGTGAGGTCAGGATACCGTTCAGATTATCAGGATCCGCAGTGAATCTCAGACTCCCGGGGGCGATGGCATCAGAGCCATCGCCACTCAGGGTGGCAATGGGGCCAGCGTAATACTCTGGATAATGGGGAGGAGTGGCCAGGTTGTTTTCGGTAAAGGTCAGGTTGGCCTGCTCATTTCCCTTGGCGGCTGCACCATCTTTAATGGTGACAAAAACAGCTGCCTGAGCCCTGTCACCACTACTGTCGGTGACGGTGTAGGTAAACTCCTGAGACAAGGGTTGCTGGCCAGGATGATACAGAGAGTCCCGGGCCGTGCAGGTGTAATGGCCATCCGGCTGTACGGTGAGTGTGCCGTAACGGGTTTCAATACGGGTGTCGGTTTGAAAATCAAACACCTGCCAGGTTTCTGTTATGGTGTTTTCATCCAGATAAAACCGGTCAAGGGAGACCTTGGTGACGGTCAGAGCGTCAAGGCAATGAACATCATTGCCCAGCAGATTGCCGGTCACCGTTTGACCTTCAGTAACCTCAATATAATCATCGGCCAGGGTAACGCCACCATCCATCACCGCCAGCGTTATGTTATGAGTGATGGTGTTGAGGTCATGGTCGCTGGCAGTAAGTACCACGGGAATCATCGCAGGCTCAGGTGCGGTGGGATCCAGGTTGGCCAGCTGTTGTACCACCAGGTGGGCAGACAGGTTGCCTGAGTTATCGGTGGTGATATTGGCCAGATGAATGCTGAGCACAGGTTTGCCGGACAGGGTCGATAGCACCAGACTCTGGTTTTCCGGTCCGGGATACAGGTTATCAAGATCCAGACTTTCTCCATCGCTTTTGGGCAACCGACTGGCCTGGGGGTTGTTCAGCTGCTCTGCGGTCCCATTAATATCAAACTGCAACTGGTCCGGTGGCAGGGGGTCGGAACCTTTCAGAACGGTAATTTGCCCGTAATCCGGAATGGGGCCGGGCTGGTCACACTCCTGGTCGATGGGCATGGTACTGACCGTGTCGTTTGAAAAGCTCAGTGCTGTGCCATCCAGAACCGTAAAGCAGATGGTGGCACTGTCGCTGTCCCCATCCGAATCGGTAACGGTAAAGGTAAACGTCTCAGTCAGTGTATTGTCGGTGGTATGAACCTGGTCAGGGGCAGCAGTATATTTCCAGGCCCCATCGGGATGGACATACAGGGTGCCGTATTGACCGGGGAATGGGTAAAAGTCTGCTATGTCATCGCTGAGTTTATGGCTACTGGTAAGCGGAGTGCCGTTAATGGCGCTCAGTAAGCCGCCATCGCTACCGGCTTGGACAGGGGTAAATAATTTGCCGTTATTCTCTCTCCACCGCGCCGTAGTCCCTTCCTGTACAAGAACTGGCGTATGATCCACCAGGGTTGGCACATCATCCGTGATGGTGACGACAAATCCCGCTTTGGAGTAGTGGGTTTTTTGATTGGCTGGAGAGTAAAGGCTTTTCTGATACGGCAGGGTAAAGCTGAGTTCGTCTCTGTCTCCCGGATGAAAAAAGGGACGGTCAACCTGTAAAGTGGCCAGGCCTGTGCCTGAGTCCGGCAGGGTAAACGTGAGCGCTGCCTGGGTTGACGTCCCATCATGGTAGACGGCAGTTAACGTTTTGGAGTCGGTGATTTGCCAGCTGACCGGAAAGCTGGAACCTTGGTCAATAATGGTGAAATTGTCGGGTAGATCGGTAAGGTAAGCGGGCTCGATAGAGAGTACTGTGCCGCTGGCTGAAATGGGATCTATGTCCTTGCTAGCTCCCAGATCAACGCTTTCCTGAATGTTGATGTCCGAAGGGTTACCGAGGGGCATCAGATGATCGGTGGCGATGTTACAGGCGCAGTCTGTAACGGATGCCAGAACCTGATAATTGTCTCCTTCGGTTATAGGTGACATAACAGGGGGATGGTTCCAGTGGTTGTCCTCTACCTTGACTCTCTCTACCGGGACTTGGGCCGTTATCCTGTTTTGAGCTGCGCCGGGGCCAAAAAAAACAGTAACCAACTGTCCATTTTTAATATCTGCGGTCTCACCGGTTATCGGCATATTAAAGAAATGGATGCCGCAGGTGTCGATATCGTTGATCCAGATACTTGCTTCGGTATCAATGGACAATAGCAACTCTGCAGTGGCCGTATTACCGGCCATATCGGTGATTTGTGCTGTTAATGTATGGGCACCATCAGACAATGGCTGGGTAATTTGTGCAGACCAGATGCCGTCGCTGCCAACCGGGATGCCACTCTTCAGTAGCTGGTCATCAGAGAACAGTGCTATCGTACCGTTGACTTCACCGGTACCGGCAACCACCGGTGTATTATCGCTGGTAGGATTATCAGGCGTATCGGCTGCCTTGCCATAACAGGAGTCACTTTGGGGAGTGAGCTCAAGGGTGACTTCGGTGATGGTGTCCAGCAGAAACGTCGTGCTGTCTCTGGCAATATTGCCAGCCAGATCACGGGTTTCTGCTGTGATGGTAATAGAGCCATTGAATAACCCACTCCCGGTAAGATCCGGTACCGCTGTTTGCCAGCTGCTGCCATCGCTGTTCACCGCTGTTTTCAGCTGCAATTGATGGCCGACCTTATCGGTCAGAGTCAGGGTAACCGGGCGCAGAGGCTCGACATTTACCACCCGCCCAGCGATGGTCAGCGCCCGGGACTCCCGGTCGTTGACGATATTATCCGGAGTGATTGGTGTATCAATGGTAATCAGTGCCAGGTAATCCATGGTAGTCTGGTGACTGTAGCCCTCAGGCAAGGTTTCCGAGATCACCGGCAGATGACCCGGCCCCGTGCCAATACCTGCATCGGGTGTGACTGTCGGGGTATGCAAAGGAAGTATGGTGGGAGTCATCAGTCCTTCATCGGCGGTCTTTTCGTTTGCGTCCCTTCTGTTATCGCCAGCCAACGTGATTGATGGCGTGTCTGACAACAGATAATCATTGGCGTTGTTTAGCTCACCGACGGATAAAGCGCTGGCATCAATAGGATGAATCAGGATATCTGCATTGTCTTCAAGCTCAATCAGCTCACCAGCAGTCAGCAGCTCTCCTTCTGCCAGCAACTGACGACGTTCGCCTGACAATAGCTTCCAGGCATGGCCGATGATGCTAATGACCCTGCCATCATTACGCAGCAACACGAGTTTATTCATGGTGTGGCACCATTACCAGGAGCCCAGTCCGGCGGAAGCGTCAGTTTCAGCGACTCAAGCAGTCGGCCGGTAATATGAAGCAGCCGGTAGAAGGCATCGAGCTGTGCAGCCCATGCCCGGTTCCATGCCAGTTCTGCTTCAAGGCTTTCATTCTCTGCGTTCAATACATCCAGTAACGACCGTTCTCCAAAAGCAAATTGTCTCCGGTAGGCAGATACCATATCCTGGCTGTAGGCGACGTGTTTCTGTAATTGCGGAATTTGTCTGTTCAGCTGAGTATGGGCTTCCCATGCGAGACGGGCTTCTTGCTGGGTATCCAGCAATGCCTGGTGGTATATATCTTTCGCTTCATTCCAGCGGCTGAGGGATGCCTTGATACGCCCGGAATCAGCACCACCATTAAACAGGTTGTAGCGGGCATGGAACATCAGGCTGTAATCATCATCACGCCCGATCACGCCATTCCTGTTGTAGTGCCATGACCGGGTTGCCTCAAAGGAGATTTCCGGGTAGAAGCGTCCCTTGCTGGCCATGTACTCACTCTCGGCAGCGTTATTGTCCTGAAGCGCTGATTTGAGTAATGGATAGTTTTTGCCAGCCAGTAGTACTGCCTGCTTCATAGTATCGGGCAGTCGGTCAAAATCAGGCACAGGTTCGTGAAGAGTGCTGGTTGGGACTCCCACCAGCCGGGCAAACTGGCAACGGGCATCCTGCAAATTGTTGTCAGCAGCAATGGTATTGGACTGAGCCCTCGCCAGTCGGCCACTGACAAGACTGAGGTCTGCAGTGCTCTGCACACCGGACTCAGAACGTTTGAAAATGTTGTAGTAGATATCCTGGTGAATCTTCAGGTTTTGCTCGGACATGGCCAATGCCCTTTCCATCATGATCACAGTCAGATAGGTCTGAGTGACTTTGAGTGCCATCTCGGAAGCGGTGGTTATCAGTCGGTACTGTGCAGAGCGTGTGCTGGCTTCAGATCTATTACTGTCGTGTATTGTGGAAAAACCGGCAAAAAGCACCTGGCGAAGCGCGATAGAAGACTCATACCGATGAAGTCGGTCATCACTGTCAGGCCCACCGGCACGGGTTGCCGGGTTGGAGGTCCATTCATAGCCGGAGCCTCCCTGTACATGCAATGTTGGCAGGAATCCTGATTTGGCAATGCTTTGCTCATGAACGCGGGTCTGCACTTTTTGCATGGCCAGATGCAGCTCCGGGCTCGTCATCAGTGCAGTAGAGACGGCTTCTGCCAAACTTTGCCCACTTGCTGACGGGATGTTAGCAGCAACCATCAGCACAGGCAGCCAGAAGCGAAGATGATGAATACCGGCAGGACGCTTCATACTCATAACCGTGTTGAAAATGTTCCGGGGATGATCTTTCCCGTATCGGGGGCAGTGAGGTTCAGGCAAACAAGGTGAGCTACCTGACAATTAACAACTGACAAGAACCAAGGATAAAAACTCTGAGTAAGAATAGATGATTTTTTGTTGTGCCTGGCTGAGAATGGCGGGGGAGGCATTTCTACCCTAGGCTCTGTTTTGCATAATGCTGAACCTGTCTCTGGATGGAGTTGCAATGGCGCAAAGCCCTTTACTGACCAGCTTGATCTGGATTGCCAGGTTTCATGGGATCAGGGTCATTGCAGAAAGTGTACTGACGGGGTTGCCCGTTCAACCAGATAAGTTTCCAGAAGAATATCTGGAGCGGGCTGCCGTGAATGCAGGGCTTACGTTGTTTACCAGGTCGCTGGTATCCCATGGATCACTGGAAGAAAACTGTCCACCTTCGTGCCTTCCCTGTATTGTCTGGTTGGCACAGTCACCCATCGTTGTGGTGCAGATTACCAAAGAGTATGTTGAGTTCCGTCAACCGAAACTTGGGATGACCGCTGAGCGTCTGCATCCTGACGACTTTCTCCAGAGTATTGACAACCGCATTGTTTTTTTCAGTCGCGCCAGGTTTGAGGATGATCGTGATCCGGACTATCCACCGGACTGGCGAGATCACTGGTTCTGGGGTTCGTTACTGGAATGTCGTCGTATTTATCGGGAAGTGTTGTTAGCGTCTCTGCTGATCAATGTTTTTGCCCTTGCGGTGCCACTCTTTGTTCGTCTGATCTATGACCGGGTGATTCCCGGTATGGCACTGACCACGCTGAATACACTGACCATCGGTGTGGTGGTTGTTATCTCTTTCGAATTGATCTGCCGACAGCTGCGCACCCGGTTTATTGATATAGCTGCGAAAAAATGCGACCTGCTGATATCCAGTCAGCTGTTTGCCAAAATTATGGGAATCCGAATGTCGTTTATTCCTGCGGCCACAGGCTCATTTGCACGGCAAATTCAGGACTTTGAGGCTATTCGGGAGTTTATCACCTCCACTACGCTAACAGCCATGGTCGACTTACCATTTGCCATCCTGTTTCTGTTGGTTGTCGGGCTTATGGGTGGTCAGCTGGTGTGGATTCCCCTGCTGGTTATTGTTGTTATGTCGTTTGTCAGTGCAGCAGTTCAACCCCGGCTCCGTCAGAGTATTGAAGAGAGCGAACGACTTTCGGCACGAAAGCATGGGGATCTTGTGGAAAGTATTAACGGCCTTGAAAGCTTGCGGCTTGCCGGTGCACAGAGTCGTTTTCAGCAACGCTGGGAGCAGGCAACCGGGCATATGGCAACCTGGGGGCTTAAAACCCGGGCAATGACCGGCAATGTTACTGCGCTGGCAACCTGGCTGCAGCAATTGGCAACCGTTGCCATTGTTTATTTCGGCGTGATCTTCATCAGCTCTGGCACAATGAATATGGGCGCATTGATAGCCGTTATGATGCTTTCTGGCAGGGCGATAACGCCTTTTATGCAACTGGCCCTGTTGGGTACACGATATTACCAGGCTCGCAGTGCTTTTATGGTGATAAACCAGTTGATGCGAGCACCTGACGAGCAGAGTACGCAAATGGCCCATCGCCGGGTTAAAAAATTTCATGGGAATCTCAAGTTAAAACAGTTGTCGTTTTCTTACCCTGACAGTGTTATTCCTGCGCTTTCTAATGTATCCGTGTCCATCAACAGTGGTGAGAAAGTGGCTGTAGTAGGGCGCTCTGGCTCGGGCAAATCAACGCTTGCCCGTATTCTGGCGGCACTCTATCAACCCGACCATGGACAGGTATTTCTGGACAGTATTGCCCAGGGGGATATTCATCCGGCAACCCTGAGGGCGAAAATAGGCTTTCTGGCCCAGGATCCCTGGCTATTTCATGGTTCAGTGATGGATAACATCACAATGGGGGCTTCCAGTTTCTCCGGGGAAGATCTGCTGACCACTGCGAGAGACTGTGGTGTAACACTCTTCACCGGCGACTCTTTGGCTGCCCTGGAATACCCCGTGGGCGAAGGTGGACGACAACTCTCTGGTGGTCAACGGCGAGCCGTTGCATTGGCTCGTGCCATGCTGTCCAAACCGGATATCCTGATTCTTGATGAGCCCTCTGCTCATATGGATAGCCTGATGGATGCCCGGGTTCAGAAGACACTCAAGAGCTTACCGAACAATGTAACTCTGATTATCATCACCCATAGAAGCAGCCTGTTGTCTGTTGTTGATCGTGTCATTATGTTGGACGGCGGCAAACTGGTATCTGATCAGCCTGTCTATATCAGAGAACCGCAGGCATGAAAGCAAAATCATGGTCGGAATGGTTGCAGTTAACCGCCAGTAACCGGCAGCAGGCTCAGCTGATGGACATTACCGTTACTTCACGCTGGTTTATCTGGCTGATGGTTTTCTTTGTTGCTTCATTAATTGCCTGGAGTTGGCTGGCTATGATGGATGAGACCGTCACAGGCCATGGGCGAGTTATTCCTTCCAGTCGAGTTCAGGAGGTTCAGAGTCTGGATGGTGGAACCCTGAAATCTGTCCATGTCAGGGAAGGTGAGTTTGTCCATGCCGGGGATTTGCTCTTGCAGATTGATGAAACGCGCTATCAATCTTCCTTTCGGGTGAATGAATCTGAGCTGGAAAGCCTGCAGGGCTCTGTGGCCAGGCTGGAATCAGAATTAGCGGCACTGGCTGGGATGCTAAGTGGTTTATGGTCTGATGAACAACGTGACATCAACTTCCCGGAACACTTTCAAAAACATTTTCCTGAACAGGCACTGCAACAAAAAGCACTGATGAATGAACGAATGGCGGCACTGAACAGTCAGGTTACTATTCTCGACCAGCAAGTGATTCAGAAGCAGCATGAACTGAATGAGCTAAAGGAAAAAGTAAAAACGCTGACCAGAAGCTTGCAGCTTGCCAATGAGGAGTTATTACTGAAGAAACCGCTCACGGATGATGGCGTTATTACCCGCGTAGAGATTATTAACCTTGAGCGAAGGGCAAATGAACTTCAGGGGGATCTGACCAATGCCCGGTTGATGGTTGCTCGTCTTGAGTCTGCATTGGAGGAGGCCATCGGGCGTCGTAATGATCTGGTGATTCGTTACCGGGCAGACTTACAAAAAGAGCTGCAGGATACACGGGATCGTTCCGGCAAACTACTGGAGGGGCAGGCAGGCCTGGAAGATCGGGTTCGCAAGGCGGCGTTGTATGCACCAGTGGATGGGTTAGTCAAAACGGTAAAGGTACATACAGAAGGCAGTGTTATTCAACCAGGAAGCACTGTCGTTGAGATTGTACCGGCAGAAGACCCTCTTATTTTTGAAGCCCGCATTCAACCGGCGGATATTGCCTTCCTGCAGTCAGGGCAAATGGCTCTGATTAAGTTAACGGCTTATGAATTTGCCACATTCGGAAGTTTGAAAGGAACTGTGGATACGATCAGTGTTGACACGCTGGAGGATGAAAAAGGGCTGCCGTATTACCGGGTTCGAATAGTGCTGTCGGGTGATAATAGCTCCTTGCTGTTGATTCCTGGCATGACAGGGGTAACCGATATTGTGACGGGGAACAAAAGTGTGCTTGAGTATTTTATAAGGCCTTTGCTGAGAAGTTTTGGAATATAGAACAGAGATCAGTTCAGTCACTAACAAGAACGTTAGTTTTACTGACTTTTTTATCTTCAGATACAAAAAGGAACTAAACCCGTCTTTGGGACTCAAACTGTAATCAGTTCATGATTCAGGAGATGTAATCGGATGGAACCCTCTAATAATCACCCCGTTGACAGCTACTCTGCTGGCCCACAAACCCTGCCGGAAGATAGTCATGAGACATTGGGCGTCAATATCGTGGGTGGTGCCAGTAATTCTGGTGCAATGGATGATTCCGGAACTCTGCATGACAGGCAGGTTAAGGCTTTACCGCCTGCTGATAAAATTCAGAGTGTTATTACTCCCCCTGATCATGACATTGGCAACTTACGTACAGCGCTGATTAATCAGGCTATCGGTTTTTTATCCATTGTCAGTAAAGATATATCCGGTTTGCCGGCGGTAACGGGCGTATTTGTCAGGGCGTTTCGCCAGCCCATGGTTTCAGAAATGCAGTCTTCAGTAGCTCAGGTGCCAGCTCTCAGGGGTGAAGACTTTCTCAGTAGCTGGCAGATGGATGTCGTGGTAAGCCCCGGGCAATGCAAGGATTTAACCAGGTTAATGGGGCGTTTTTTGCATAAAGAGAAAAAAGAAGACGCTCGTGTTTCTTCTTTTTCTGAAACAGGGGTACTTCAGGAAGAGAAGTTTCATTATCTGTTCAATGGCGAAGAGTTCTTTTCAATCAGGTTATTAACGCTTGACGCCCCCGTAAACCTGAATATTGGAGATCACACCTATCAACCCTCTGAGGGAAAGCCTGTAACACTCAGAATATCCACTGAAGCCTGGGGCGCATGGCTGAATCAACAGTTTGCTGGTTTGGTTAATAATCCCTGTGCGTACAATATTATTGAGACCGAATTCCAATCCCAGGCAATAACCGATGAGGAAGCCTGGTGCCTTTGTCCTGCAATTCAGCAATGGATCTACTCACAACAGCCGGTTTATCTGCATCCAGAGGTTTACTATACCTATTGCACAGCCAATATGGCCCAACCCGTTTATCCGCCATTAGCAATTGCCTGGCAACCCGAATACTGTTCTGGTACTCCCCATGTTCCAACAGTGTCTTTTTCGCAACCATTTGAGATAAACGTACCAGGTGATCTTGAGGCCTCGGCTATAACATCGGTAATGCAGCCCGGTGAGCAGGGAGTAGTTGAAGATCAGCCTGGTGATTCGACACCGTCTTCTCCAGGTGAAACCGTAACACCTGTCGCACTTCGATCAGGTCCTGCACATTTGGTGTTGAACAACGGTAGCAGTCTAATAAAAGATACCGATGCCATTCAGGACCTTGGCTTTTCCCTGATTGCAGACATACTGTCATCCTTTGAATCGGCGGGAACCGGAATTGCACACCAGGGCTCGAAAGTTGAACAGTCTGAAGCAAATAATGAAAGCAACGGTGACAGCAAAAGCAGGGGAAGAAGGCAACGACGGGGAGTTAATGCGCCTGAACGAACAAAAAATGCCCGGAAAAAAGGCAGTGCAAAGGGGCTGCGTGCCAGAGGAAGTGATCGTTATGGATTTGCCGCAGCGATTCAGGCTTTAACCAAAGTCACTAACGTTGTCGCTGACGAACAGAGGGCACGGTTGGAGAAGTTGTCTATACCTGATGGGGTGATTAGCGGGTTAAACAACCTTATCAGTACTGAGAAAAGCGCTGAATTAGTGCGCCACCCTTTCAGGCGCAGTCCTTTCCTTGGCAGAGCCCAATGCTACTACGTCAAACAACCTGAAGAGGGCTTTAACTACAGCTATGAAGGGCTGGCTGGCATTATTGAAAAGATAGTTCATGAATTAGGTGACTCCCTGAAACAGAGTGAGTGTTCTGTGGCGAGCCAAAATGAAGTCAGGGCGATTATTGCGGCATTAATGCTTAAATATCTGGTCTATATGCCCAAAGAAAAAAATCAAATGAGTGCACTTCTGTTCAAATTAACAGACATGATTGAGCATGACAGCAGAATCATTGCGCACTATGAGGCGGGTAACGGTTCACCGATCCTGAAGTTGTTGCCGCAGACTTGTCTGGTGGTATTGACCTCAGTTGAATTGGAAAAAATAGCCCTTCCGGTAACCCTTCAGCAGCGGTTAGTCAGTACTCTTGCCACCATTATGTCTGCCTCTAATCATCATGGCTGCTACGATATTTCTGCATCAATTATTAGCTCGCTTCACCGACTACCACTTGATTTGCCCCTGCCAGGCTTGAATTGGCAGGAAGTTAATAACCTGGCAATACAGATACAGGAAACCTTTGGTTATTTGCACCAATTGATGGATTTTCCGGGGGCTTTGCGGGTAAACCGTCTCACAGTTGCCCGGGCAGTGATGGATTTGAGGGATGGATTACATGCACTCCAGAAAAAAGGTGAAGATAGCCGGAGCCTATCGTGGTTCTCACCGGCACCCGGGAAGCAAGACCGCATCGCCATGGCTGTTCGTTCCGCTGAGAAAATATTGGGCGACGATGAGCTGGCATTCAAGAAGGCATGTCGTGAGTTAGTCCTTGCTAAACGTAAGGCGCAGGAGGATATACGCAGCAAGCAACTTGAAGCGCGGATGAGAATGCAGCAAAAAGAGAGCCATCCGCCAGAAAAGCCTGGCCGGGACATTGAGCAAGCAGAGGAACAAAATGAGGAGCAAAATGAGAAACAGCGTTATTGTCTGGTGACCGCGCCCATCAGGGAGACGGCAGTCGATGCTATCAAGTTGGAACTCAGTCCATGGGAACAGGCATTGGCCGTTGCCGTATCGCTGTATAAAGATGGCCAGCTTGCTGAGGCTGAAGCCAGCAGGGCGTCTGCACTGAAAGCCTGTAAAGATAAGATTGATCGGGCCTGTGTATGGGCAGACTGTGGCAATGCTTTGCTGGAACCGTATCACGAGTTGCTTGCCCGGGTGGTCACGGTCACAGCAAAAGTCACTCCGGTTAAACATCTACTGGATCTTATTGCACAACATATTCCCGATGACGTGGTGAAAAAATCTGGCGATGCAAAAAACTGGCTGTCAGAAAACGAATATAAAATACCAAAAGAAGCGTCACTTTTATCATTAGCCATGAGCTTGCCATCACAAGATGAGATGAATTCATTACTTAAGGCACTCAGGTCGACTGTGGAGATGTATGAAAAGGCGGTAGAGTTGATGAATGATTGCTCTGTCTTGCAGTTGCGGGATACGGGGGATTTTATCTTGCATATTATGGAGAGTGATCTGAATAGCCTTTTTGATCAGCAGGATGACTTGCTCTCCATCAGAAGGGTGGTTGCCAGGGTCATGACTGCCCGCTCTGAACTTATGAAGAAACTCGGCTTTTATGGTCCTCGCTCCGGGTCCAGTGCCAGCACAGAAGCAGCCATCACTTATCAGAAGAGCGTTTATACTCAGCTGCGTGAGCGCCTGAGCAGGGAAGCAGCACAATTTGATGTTAATGAAGCGGATTTGACGAAATGGGGCAACTTAATGGAACGTATCGGTCAGTTGAGAATAAAGTCTTCTGAAGTGTAAATGCGTTTTAAAGATCTTTTATTGACATATTCGTGTATTCACTACGATGATATAACGTTAGACCTGCAATTTTCTCCCCCGGTTTTATCAACCAACAGTTCCTGATGAACGTTGAGAAAATTCATGCAATCCCTGGTATGGATTGCCACTGGTTTTTGGCTCTCAGCCCTGCGTATGGGTTGGCACGAGCAATAGAACAAGCAGCCTCCGGTACCGGTTGCCACTGTATAGTGATTACAATGTAAGGACTCCTTCATGCCTGTTATTACGCTTCCCGATGGCAGCAAACGTGAGTTTGCTGATGCAGTATCCGTAATGGAAGTCGCCCAGGACATCGGTCCGGGGCTGGCCAAGGCGACCCTCGCCGGCCGCGTCAATGGTGAACTGGTGGATGCCAGCGCCAAAATTGCCGAAGATTCTGATTTATCCATCATTACCACCCGTGATCAAGAGGGTGTGGATGTTATTCGTCACTCTACCGCGCACCTGCTGGCTATGGCCGTGCAGGACCTGTTTCCTGGTGCCCAGGTGACCATTGGGCCAGTGATTGAAAACGGCTTCTACTACGACTTCTCCTACGAGCGCGCTTTCAATATGGATGATTTGTCCAAAATTGAAAAACGCATGGAAGAGCTGGCCAAACAGGATCTCTCTATCGAGCGTGTGGTGATGAGCCGTGAAGAAGCCATCAGCGCCTTTAAAGCCATGGGCGAAGAGTACAAGGTTGAGATTATCAACGACCTGCCCGCCAGCGAAGAGATCTCTGTCTACCGCCAGGGTGAGTGGATGGACCTCTGCCGTGGCCCACACGTGCCTTCCACCGGTAAGTTGAAAGCGTTCAAACTGATGCGGGTGGCCGGTGCCTACTGGCGCGGTGATTCCAATAATGAAATGCTGACCCGCGTCTACGGTACTGCCTGGGAAGACAAGAAAGCCCTGAAGGCCTACCTGCACCGTCTGGAAGAAGCGGAAAAACGCGACCACCGCAAACTGGCCAAGAAGCTGGACCTGTTCCACATGCAGGAAGAAGCACCGGGAATGGTGTTCTGGCACCCTAACGGCTGGGTGATCTACCAGGAACTGGAACAGTACATGCGCAACAAACAGCGCCTGGCCGGTTATGAAGAGATCAAGACCCCCCAGCTGGTGGACCGCAGCCTGTGGGAGAAGTCCGGTCACTGGGATAAATACGCCGATGGCATGTTTACCACCAGCTCTGAAAACAAGGACATGGCTATTAAGCCCATGAACTGTCCCTGCCACGTGCAGGTCTTTAACCAGGGCCTGAAGAGCTACCGTGACCTGCCGCTGCGACTGGCTGAATTTGGTTCCTGCCACCGTAACGAACCTTCCGGTTCCCTGCACGGCCTGATGCGGGTGCGTGGCTTTGTCCAGGACGATGCCCATATTTTTGCCACGGAAGACCAGATTCAGTCAGAAGTCTGTGAGTTCATCGACTTCCTGCACAGTGTTTACGACGACTTCGGTTTTGCCCGTGAAAACCTGATTTACAAGCTGTCTACCCGCCCTGAAAAGCGCGTAGGTTCCGACGAAATCTGGGATAAAGCCGAAAAAGCCCTGGCTGAAGCCCTGGATGCCCAGCAGCTGCCATGGGATGAACTGCCCGGTGAAGGTGCTTTCTACGGACCGAAGATCGAATTTTCCCTGAAAGACTGTATTGGCCGGGTGTGGCAATGTGGCACCATTCAGGTGGATTTCTCCATGCCGGGTCGACTGGGAGCGGAATATGTGGACGAACACGGAGAGCGCAAAACGCCGGTTATGCTGCACCGCGCAACCCTGGGATCCTTCGAGCGCTTTATCGGTATTCTGATCGAGCATTATGAAGGTGCCATGCCGGTTTGGTTGGCTCCCATGCAGGCTGCTATCCTCAATATCACTGATCGTCAGGCCGATTACGCCAGAAAATTGGAAAAAAACCTCTCGGAACAGGGCATCAGGGCAAAAGCGGACTTGAGAAACGAGAAAATCGGCTTTAAAATCCGCGAGCATACTTTAATGAAGGTTCCTTATCTGCTGGTGATCGGTGATAAGGAAATGGAAGACAATACCGTGGCGGTCCGTACCCGCACCGGTGAGGATCTGGGCGTAATGTCCATCGAAGCGTTCCAGGAACGCCTGCAGGCAGATGTCCTCAAGCGTGGTCGCACTGCCTGAGGCTGTGCCGCTTTCCGATGCACTTCGAGAAAACTGTCCCGGGTTGCCTGATGGTCTGGCAACTCTTTAGTCCAAGAGGCTTTGCGGGACTTACTATGTTGCTTACACAGGAGATACAACCATCAGACGCAACAGCTTCCGTGATCGTCGCCCAGTAAAGGCTCCGATTAATGAAAATATCCGTGCAAAAGAGGTCCGCCTCATTGGGGCCGACGGAGAACAGGTCGGTGTAGTTGATATACAAGATGCGTTAAGCATGGCTGTGGAAGCGGGGCTGGATCTGGTTGAGATCAATGCGACCAGTGAGCCACCGGTCTGTAAGATCCTGGATTATGGTAAGCACCAGTACGAATCGAAAAAGCAGAAGGCTGCGGCCAAGAAAAAGCAGACTTTGATCCAGGTGAAAGAAATCAAGTTTCGCCCGGGTACCGAAGAAGGGGATTATCAGGTAAAACTGCGCAACCTGGTACGTTTCCTTACTGAGGGCAACAAGGCGAAGGTCTCCCTTCGTTTTCGTGGTCGTGAGATGGCTCACCAGGAGCTGGGCATGGAACTGATGAAACGGGTTGAAAAAGACCTGGAAGAAATCGGAACCGTTGAACAGCATCCGAAAATGGAAGGCCGTCAACTGATCATGGTGATTGCCCCTAAAAAGAAGAAGTAATTAAAAAAACGGCGTTTGGGTTTGGTGTCCGTTGAGGGTATCGGGTCTGGCCGTTTTTTTTAGTGCTTCGTGCCGGTTGATGGCTTCGGCTTTTGGCGGCAGTATTTTTAATTGTCCCGACGCTGGTTTCGCAGATCAGTGGTCGCGAATGCGGAGTGTTTTTCATGCCAAAGATGAAAACCAACAGTGGAGCCGCGAAGCGTTTCAAGAAAACCGCTTCCGGTTACAAGCGTAAAGGTGCCTTCAAGAGTCACATCCTGACCAAGATGACCACCAAGCGTAAGCGTCAGCTGCGTGGTACCTCACTGGTATCTCCGGCCGATCAGGGTCTCGTTAAGCGTATGCTGCGCGACTAATCGCTTTTTTGATCATTTTACAGGAGAGATAATTCATGGCACGTGTTAAGCGTGGCGTCATTGCGCGCCGTCGTCACAAGAAAGTTCTGAAGCAGGCTAAAGGTTATTACGGTGCACGTTCACGTGTATTCCGCGTAGCCAAGCAGGCAGTTACCAAAGCTGGTCAGTATGCTTACCGCGACCGTCGTCAGCGTAAGCGTCAGTTCCGCGCTCTGTGGATTGCCCGTATCAATGCCGGCGCTCGCATGAATGGCCTGTCTTACAGCCGTTTCATCGCAGGTATGAAGAAAGCGGCTATCGAAATCGACCGTAAGGTTCTGGCTGATCTGGCCGTTCACGACAAGGCGATTTTTGGCCAGCTGGTGGAAAAGGCGAAAGCTGCTCTGGCTTAAGTTTTTATACCGGTTTGTATGAGGGAGACCTGCTTTTGTGGGTCTCCTTTTTTTGTTTGTGATTCATTCAGACTCATTTCCTGTTGGCAGAGAATGAGGCCAGCATTTTTTCCCGAATTTTGCTAAAGTTACCTCTGGTTTTTAAGGTCGCTGATAAGAAGGACCTTGCTCCACCGTCGGATATGGATTCCGAAGTCATCTTTGGTAAGGACGCAAACAACGAAAAAGAAGCAAAGTATGTCAGCATTTTATCAAGAAACCGTGTTAACCGTGAAGCATTGGAATGATACTTTGTTCAGCTTCACCACCACCCGTGACTCATCGCTCAAATTTCATAATGGTCATTTTGTCATGCTGGGCCTTGAAGTGGATGGGAAGCCGTTGATGCGGGCATACAGTATCGCCAGTGCCAACTATGAGGAGCACCTGGAGTTCCTCAGTATCAAGGTGCCTGATGGGCCTCTGACTTCCAGACTTCAGCATTTACAGCCGGGGGATTCCGTGCTGGTCAGTCGCAAGCCGGTGGGCACCCTGGTGGTGGGTGATTTGAAGCCGGCCCAGAATCTGTTCCTGTTTGCCACCGGTACAGGTCTTGCGCCGTTTATGAGCATTATCAAAGACCCTGAAACCTATGAGCGGTTTGAGAAGGTCATACTTGTTCATGGTGTTCGTTACGTCAGTGAACTGGCTTATCATGACTACCTGCTGGATGAATTGCCTCACCATGAATACCTGGGAGAAGAGATTCGTCAGAAGCTGGTCTACTACCCAACCGTTACCCGTGAGCTGTTCAGAAATACCGGTCGACTGACAGATCTGATTACCAGTGGTCGGTTGTGCAATGACCTGGACCTGCCACCACTGAACCCACAAACCGATAAAGCCATGATCTGTGGCAGTCAGGCCATGCTCAATGATACCTGTGATATTCTCGATAACCTCGGCTTTACTGCATCGGCGCATACCGGAGATGTGGCTGATTATGTGATTGAGAGGGCTTTCGTTGAGAAATAATTGTCTGATAGTCATTTTGTCCGGTTAAAAATCCGATTGAGTCTGAAAGTGCCTGTCCTTAATGGTAAGGGCCTGTTGACGTTTCGTTGCGTGCTCAGCGGGACGCGCAGTCTGGCTCAGAAAGGCGTCATCTGCGCGAAAGACTTGTGCAGAGCGTAGTTATTCTACGCCAAGCAAGTCTGACAAAGCAGATGGCGCCTTTCTGAGCCACCCTTCGGGCGTATCAGGGTGCCCCTATGACTTCGTTGCAGCATTTTGAAAGGCAACCAGCCTTCCTCCAATGCTGCGCCTCGTCATAGGAGCGCCCTGATACGCTGAGCACGCAACGAAACGTCAACAGGCCCTGAAATAGCGGTTATCCAGACGGCTATTTTAAAAACCAAAGGATAGGCAGTAATCACACTGCCGCATTTCCCATCCGCTGTTTCCTGCCAATAAATTTCACATTACTTACAACAAGCTGTTATATCTATAGAGCTTAATTACAGAACTACACTAAGAGGGTCTAACTCGAACAAAGAACCGTCATATGGATCCCCAAATTTCACCTGAATGCACTTACGCTGCCTCCGGTTCACATGAACCCCTGCTACCTGAACAACAGTCTGACGATAAAACGACCACTGCATTCTATCCGAAGCGGGCATTGAAGCGGAGTAATGAAGAATGTTGCGTAAGAAAAACAAGCAGCCTGCTCAATCTAAAAGAGATAAAAGATACTCTTCATGCAAGACTTTGCCAGCGCTCAACCAGTAACCAAATGGTATGTGGGGTACGAATACCGTCATCACGACCTCAGCAGAAAGATATATCCCCCCTTCCTGTAGATATATCTATTGAACCAGTAACGCTTAATGATCAGCCCGGAACAACAGGGAAATCCCAAATAACCAAAGACAAAAAATCACAGCCTGAAAAGGAACTGGAAATCGGCAGCCTGAAAATAATAAATAGCCTTGAGGCAATCATAAAAGGAGAAGGCGTATGGGAAAAATTTACACATTCATTGATCAGATGCTGCGCTGACCTGGGTCAAGGGGAAGAAGATGAAGAGTGGCTTAATTATATGAGTGTGAAAATTCAGGCAATTGATGAAAACCCCCAAAAATACTGGAATTATTGCCCCAGAGCATTGCGCTCCATTATCCAGGAGATAATCTACACAACGTTAAAGACACTTCATCGCTATAAAGGATTAATGCCAGACGTAAATCCTGAGCATCTGGAAAGTTTGAATAATGGGATACAGCAGATGTTAAAGAAATATTACCAAAGGTTTGGTGAAGAATCGTTCTTTCAGATTTTAGATCCTGGCACATACATGAAAAGAACCTTGACTCATCCTTCGCAATACAGCGCCATACCTTGGTATCACTATGATGTTATTCCCAAAGCCCTGACCAGGCTACTCGCTCCAACCTCAGCAACGTTAGCATACCTTCCTGTTTTATGGTCACTGAAAAACGAAGTAAAGGCGATAGAAACAGTCCTTGGCTTTGATGCACAAGCCATACAGGAAATGGCCGGGAAAAAAGAACAACAACGGCTTCTTAAGTTGTTCACTCATCGTCCGCTGGGCGCACTCCTCTCGTCAGTCAACTCTATGGAAGGATTTTCAAACTTTGGTAACACCTGCTTTGCCGCCGTTTCGATCTGGCAAATTCTGGTTTCACGCTATATTTATTTACTTGCAGCTCCCTTACATCCACAGGCGGCTGAGGGTGCCCGCGATACTGCGCTAGATCAAAATGAAGGGTATATATCCCCGGGTCCGGGAAAAAAAGCAATTCCACTGAAAAAACTCACTCCTGAATTATGCCTGACATTGATCAAAAAGGCGTCAGACATAAAAGTAAAAAAACAGCTGTTAACTAATGCGCTCAGAAAGTGTCTGGTCACTTTGGAAAACCAGCATTTAAAAAAACAGTACTCGAAAATGCAAAAAACCTATGAGCTGTTGTTAACGTTATGCTCTGCTTGTGCTTCTGATAATATTTTCATGGGCTTTGAAAATTTCCATGAAAATTATGCAGAGTATATAACTACCCGACTCCTGCTGCAGGCAGAAAACAAAAAAAACACAGAGAGTTTGTTCTCTCAAGAACTTGACCAGAATAATGAACTACCGGTTTTACCCCTGAACAAATTACCACCCCAGGATTCAGCTGAGTTTTTAGCACCACTGTTAAAATTGGTTATCCCCGCAGAGCAGCTGAAAAAATGTGCATTCAGGGTTTTAACTGAACGGCAGATTATGAGGGACTCCGATATATTAATGATCACTGATGACCCACGGACAACTCCCGTGAACACCTCCGGAGTCTCTCAGATAGAAGATATAGTTCAACCGGACACGTTGATTTATTCCGTCTCGGTTTCTCCTGAGCAGGCTGAAAGAGATGATTTATCCATTCAAATGCTTCTGGATGATGCGCTTTCCCTGAAAGGTATACCTGACAATGAGCACCAGAAAATAACCATAAATTGTAATAATTTCAGGCATGCAATCAATAACCTCCCGGATCCTCTTTCCAGGGCAAAAGAAACGGGCACAGGAGACCTCCTGTGGGATGTTCTTCAAGAGCGGCAGGTACTATTGGTGGAAGATGTTCCGGAGGTGATCACTGTTCAGCTAAAGATGCTCTCCGATCCATGTGACCGGGCAAAATTTGCTGAAAAATTAGCCCATGATGTCACTCAGGATTTTCAGTTAACCTGCAGAAAAGCCAGCCCTGACGCCTCTCTTCCGCCAGAAGACGTTATCCAAAGCTACAGGATTGTGGCCAAAGTGTTTTATGTTGAGGACAGAGATGTAAGAACACGTCACTACCGGTGTTTGATAAATGGCAGGGACCGATTACCAGAGAATGATGAACAACCGGTGATTGATAAAGTTGTTATGGATGATCAAAGGGTATTCGTCGCACCGCAAAATCAGGAAGACTTATATCAGCTCGGTATTCTCTGTATGTTTACCGCTGAAAAAATCCGCTGTGGCTAAGTAGTTAACCAAATGAAAGCATGTGCCAGCTGCACAACTGGTACCTACATTCCTATAACAATTTCGCAGAACTGGATAAACGTAAAGAGCGAAAGGTTTTAAAACTGGGGGGACAAAGTCGTACAAGCTTTCTGACAGGTCAAAAAAAACACATAATCTCATTTTCAACTATTCTTAAGCATCATTAAGAACAATGACTAAGTATTTTAATCAGGCTAAGTTCCGGGTGATGAATGGACTGGATATAAATGGAACTTTATTGCTTACCTCACTGTTCTTAATGTAGACGACAGTATCAATCCGGAATAGCTTGTCAACAACATTAAAATCTAACTGCTTGTATTGAGGATGTAGATTATGTCAGTTTCATATCACTCGATATGTCAAGCCGATAAACACAATTGTACAGTTTGTCTGAGCACTGTTATACCTTACAGTTTGCCTGTTGAACCAAAAAACATTCACTCTTGGCAAGAAAAAGACGTGTTTATCTTAGCTAAATGCAAACACCTGATGCACATGGATTGTTTTCAGAATTGGCAAGAGCACTGCAAGGATCTGTCAAAACGTGACCCGAGCCTTCCGTTAGTAACTTGTTGTCCTACCTGTAAAACGGAAGTTAGGAAGGAGCCGGAGAACAGGATGGTCTATAGTCTTCTTTGCTTGGACCACTACTGTGATAAAGCCGAAACTCAGGATCCAAAACCTTCGTTTCTGGAAACACCTGTGCAAATAACCCCCCAGAGTTTGGATGCCGTGAGGCCTTCTATGGACAAGGCGTTAAGTGCAAACAACTTTTCCGCAATGTGGCAACTGAAAAGCCGATACGGGATCACACTCAGTGCAGCTCAATTAAAAGAGCTTTTGTGGCAATCACTACCACCATCTTTCCATTGGTATGTAGCACCCTCTGCCCATAATAAAATTCGAATGGCGCTGGATTTAATGACCCATGATGATGCCTCTAAATGGGTTGTTTGTGATTTTCTGAAGGAAGTGTTACAGAAAAAAGGCCAGTCGGAGACGACGGTCAACCTGCTGGTAGGCTCAAAAATGCTTAGTGAAAATGCACTAAAAGAGACTCTGAATTACTTTATTTCAAGAGGCAGATTTCATGATGCAAAAGCCATTAAAGAACAATATAGTGTCTCTATTAATAGTTCGAAATTGGAGGACGAACTGGTTAAAGCTTATGAATCAGGAAAAAGTACCTGCGATCTGGAACGTATCTTGAGCCTATACGATAAAGATAACGAGTATTGCATAGTGACCCTGCGTGAAATTTTAAAAACCGTTGCGACGCAGCCGCAGGATTACTCTCCGGAGCTTCTTGGTCAGAATCGTAGCAATTTTTTTGACAATTATATGAAGTTTATCAACGCGCTGCTGAGCCATGGTGTCAAGGAACAAATGGCTGTTGATGCCGCAATGGCAAAAGCCGTCAGTACTCTTGCTCACAAAGGCTTGAAATGGGCTTACGAATTGAAGACCAGCTACCAGGCAAAGATGGATCCTGCGAAGCTCAGAGTGGCGATGGATAAGGCAGTAGATCTGAACAAACTTTTCCTGCTTGAACTGATAACCCCTTTGTTTGCCAATGGTAAAGATGCCGAGGAGGCGATTATCGGGTCTCTGGAAAGGCTGGCAAGCAAACCCGATCAGTATTTTGGTGATTATCGTGATGCAAAAGAAACCTTGAAAAAACAACTGGAAAAGTTCGATTGTTGGAGTCTGAAAGCTGTCAACACACTCATTAAAAGAGCTGTTGAGAACAATGATTTTTACTGGGCTGAGGAGCTGAACAGAAAATATAATGCCTATCTGGACCCTGAGACACTTAAAAATCATATTCTGAAAGAGGCCGAATATGTAAAAAGAAGAGGACACACCCAACCTGATTATCTTGCCGATTTGATCGCCCCCTTAAAATTAATCGAGCATGATAATCCCGGTTTGCCCAATGCCATTCAAGCGGCTGTTGACCAAATATGTACAATGGAGAGTTTTCCCTTGCAGCAACGTGTCGTCAATGAGCTGATAAAATTCTCGGACAACCTCCCGGGTTAAATTTTGATATGTAATGGTTTAAAAATGGCAGGAATCATGAGCTGTTCCTGCCATATTTAAGTCCCATCTAATAGAAAACTAATATTTATTTTGAGGAAAATACCTTTTAGACTTTTGAATGCATTCTTGTCAACAGCATAGAAAACTGGCTTCAAAAACTGAGGATGTAGATTATGTCAGTTTCATACCTCTCGATATGTCATGCCAGAAAACATGAGTGCTCAGTATGTCTGAACTCCATTACTGATTACCAGCATGCTGATGAAGTACCCAGTCATTCCTGGCGACATAAATATGTATTTATCTTATCGGGATGTAAGCACCTGATGCACAGGGAATGTTCTGATAACTGGGACAGACACTGCCGGGATCTGTCTGATCGAGACCCGAGCCTGCCGTCCGTTCCTACTTGTCCTGCCTGTAAAACGGTAATATCTGATGGTAATCTGGCGAAAAACAAGCTGAATTCTGACTTGCCTCTGGATTGTGAAAAAGCCGAAACCGAGGACCCACAACCATCATTCCTGGAAACACCTGTGAATACTGCCCCCCTGACCCTGGATGCCGTGAGGGTGCTTATGGACGAGGCGGTAAGAAGAAATAACTTTCCTGCAATGTGGCAACTGAAAAGCCGATATGGAATCACACTCAGTGCCGCTCAATTTAAGGACGTTTTATGGCAGATACTGCCACAAACTTTCCATGCGTTTGTAATACCCTCTGCTGAAAATAAAATTCGGATGGCGCTGGATTTAATGACCCATGATGATGCCTCTGAAAGGCTGGTTTCTGATTTTTTGCAGGAAGTATTGAAGAAAAAAGGCTGTCCGGGGGATGTGGTCAACCGACTGGCTGAATCAAAAATACTCAGTGAAAACGTGCAGAAAGAGGCGTTTGACTTCTTTGTTTCAATAGGCAGGTTCGATTATGCACAAGCCATGAAAGAGCAATATGGCATCTCTCTTAATGGTGTGCAATTAAAGGAACAACTGTTTAAAACTTATGAGGCCAAAAAAAACTATCAGTTGCAGCGTATCTTGAGTTTATACGATAAAGATAACAAGTCTTGCCAAGAGATCCTGCGTGAAGTTTTAAAAACCGTTGCGATGCAGCCACAGGATTACTCTCCGAAGCTTTTTGATCGGAGCTATGGCAATTTTTTTGACAATTATATGAGATTTATCAACACGCTGCTGAGTCACGGTGTCAGGGATCAAACTGCCGTCAATGCCGCAATGACGAAAGCCGTCAGTACCCTAGGTTCTCAGGGTTTAGAGTGGGCAGGCCAGTTGAAGACCAATTACCAGGCAACGATAGATTCCGGGAAGCTCGAAGTGGTGATAGACAGAGCACTTGATGAACGCCAGTTTTTTCTGCTTGAACTGATCTTCCCTTTGTTTGCCAGTGATGACTCTGACACGGCGAATAGCAGGCTTCTGGAAAAGCTGGCAAGCAAGCTTGATCCGCGTTTTTACTACATTTATCGTATGGCCAAAAACGCCTGTAAACAACGGCTGGCAAGCAGCGGTTGTACGAGCCAAAAGGCTATCGATACACTCATAAAAAAAGCGATTGAGAATAAAGATATTCCCTGGGCCAGTGAGCTGAACAGCAAATACAATGCTTATCTGGACACAAAGATGTTTAACCATCATATTTTGGATCAGGTCGGTGATTTAAAAAGATGTAAACACACTGATCCTTGCTTTCTTGATGATTTGATCACCTCCTTACGCTTTGTCAAAACCGATAATCCCGATTTGCCCGGTACCATTGAAAGGATGGTTGAACGCATACGCAAGATGGAGAAATTTCCGTTGCAGCAAAATGTTGTCGATAAGCTGAGGAGCTTTTTAGAAGACATTCAAACTCCATTGATGGTAAACAATTAAAACACGGTATTTGTCACTGCTTCAAAGGCACGTTTGGTTTACTATTGAAGGGATCAAGAACTGATGGGAAATCAGGCTGACCTTGCCCGGTTGATGACCCTTGAGCAGGGCAAACCCCTGGCTGAATCAATGGCTGAGGCTTTGGAATATGGCACGGTGGGCATCAATGAAGGCATTATTTCCACAGAGCTGGCACCTTTCGGTGGAGTTAAACGGTCTGGGTTTGGTCGGGAAGGTGGACAGGAAGGTATGGAAGAGTACCTGGAAACCAAGTACCTCTGTTTTGGGGGGATTAATTAATATCCGGGTTAAGAAATGAAACTAAACCATAATTTTTTTGTCAGTACTTTATTTAAACGATAAAGTACGGATCCGCCCTATGAATGGAATTGAATCTCCATTGCCCCCTTTTTATCCTCCTCCCGGGTTTAATCTGGAAAACGTCAAAAATGGTGGTATTTTTTCCTGGGCATTCTGGAACACTCTCTATGCCATTGCTACCCCGGTCAAGACAACGTTTTATGTGGGCTCATTAGCATGGAATAAATTATCCAAAAAGCCTGTTTCCAGTCGTAACGTCAAGCCAGAGAGAGTAGATCTTCAGGTAAATCCAGGTCCGGCCAGGCAGGACCAAATCCAGACAAGGCAGGTTAGAGACGTATCTAATAGGAAGCGGCGCTCTCAACAACCATTGCAAAAAAAGAAAATCGAGCAAGCTGGTCTTGATCACCAGCTTGAGCCTCCTTTGAAAAAACGTCGTATCCACACAGCTGATCCTGACCAGCAAAACCGCCTGGCGATCATTCAAAATGCCGTGGCCAGGCTGGATACGCCTTTAAGGTCCAATTTTAAGAAAAAGATGGATCGGCTTCAAAAGGAGCTGTCACGCGTTGAAAATTCTGAATCCTCGCGGCCGGTCTTGCAAGAAGTTGTCAGAAGCCTGATTCATGATTGTGTCTATCCTGGCAATCTATCGGTGTTGCAAGTACTGGCTGATGAGGGTGTGGGTGTGGTGAAAGAGCTCGGGTTCTATAAATTCGACCCGAGGGTTCCTCCATTGTTACTGAGGCAGGTGCTGGACAACAGTGACGATGAGGCTGTGATGGCGTTTCTGGACATAAATGCCGTAAGAATGATATACATGGCTGATTCTACCAGTACGCAAACGGTGGAAAAATATTTAACTCACGCTGAGATCAAGGAGGCCGTTCACAGTTTTAACAACAGCCCGGAATTCTATAATAGCTATTTTCCATTAAGCAACAATCCCAATCTGCTATTTTCCCAATGTGCTGCACACTATCTGATAACCGGACTTTTTGCGGTGTTGGGTAACACATTGAGCGACTCCCGGACTGAACAGGATATCAGTCAATCCATCATAACGGATCTCAACTCAGAACGTTTTATAGCAAATCTTTATCAGCTTGAGGTTAACGCTTCACGATATCAACAGCTGATCAAAGAAGAATTGCACCACATGGACGCCGCACAGCGAGAACGATTATTTTTGTGCACCTTTATTCTGGGTCAGAAGCAGATGTTCGGTCTGCTGAAGGAGACGTTGGCAGACTCCTGGCAGGCCATTCTCAATCAGAGATTTAATCAGGGAGCAAACATACTGCACGTTCTGGCTACAGCACTGCCTGACTATTGTGAAGGAGTACACTTTACCTTTCTCAACCGTTATGTGGTCGCCTATGATGACCTGTTCCAGTTGCTGCCCGCCAGAGATCTGGCGAATATGAAGGACGACAGTGGTGCTACTCCCTTGATGCGATTGTATCATCACCACCCGTATCAGGTATCTGACTTACCACTGATCTCACCGGACCAGAACCTTGTCAGAAGTCGGCGCAATAGCCTGCTAAAGCTAACCTCCGGGGAGAGCCTTATTGACTGCATACAAAGCCTGATTGCATTTGGTCACCCAATGAGTGTCGCCTGGTTCAGTGAGTATCTGTACCTTTTTAAGCACCTCTACTACCAACGACCATCCCTGACATTCACTCCGACAGCCTTTCCCATTGGTTCGCCTTTGCCCGAGAGATGCGAGAAGGCAAATTTCCACCACACTCTGGAATCAACGAACGATTTTTTTCAGCGTGTTATCAGCTTTTTGGCAAGTAACACCGATATTTTTTGGAATTTGCAAGCTGAGCTGGAATTAACAATGCTTGTACAGGACTCAGAGCTACCGATTGAATATCTTGCTCAAGTGATCAGAGTTATGATACCGGACATGCAGTACTGTCTCCTTGAGTATCTGACCAGAACACGGGCCGACAGGAAGTCAATGTTTATTAAACGGGGCAGTGCCGATACACCTGAGGAGTCTTACTATCCCTGGCATCTCATTGGTCTTGCACTCGGGGCTGACAGTATCCCAGCGCCCAGGGTGGCTTGCAGCGTCGGCTTTTTGCGTGTAGTTGAAAATTTTGCTGCCAGGCATACGGAAAAAAACATTCCCAGGCTTCCTGAACCCTGGGAAAAACCGTTCTTTGCCAATAGCCACATAACGGTTTACGGGCGCAGCCTGGCTTTTCCCTGTGCAGCAACGCCAAACGGTTATCGGCGTTATAAGTTCCTGAAACAGTTGCCCGGTGGCAGAGAGCCCTGGGGAGATTTTATTCGAGAGCAACCACACCTTGAGTTTTTTCGCCGGCATAAAGCGGAGCTGGGACTGGAAAGTGCACTGCTTAAACCCATGGGAATCTTTCGCCTGACCGATGCCCTGAGTAAGTTGCAGCGGGCCGGTGTTCCTGAGTCAACCCTGGCAATGATTGCGTTTGAACCCGACAACTCCGCTTTTCTCCAGGTATTTGATGACGAAGAAAACAGCGCGCTCTATCACCATTATCCCTACGAGACTGAAGGTGTTGCTGGCCTCGGTGTTGAGGCATCACTCGCTGGGCTCGGACTGTTTGCCAGAGATGCCGGCCGCCTGTGGCGGCAAAACTTGCAGGCACCGGATGCATTATCCATGTTTCATGACACGGTTGAAGGCAGAGCCTGGTCACCGACCCCTTTTTTTAGCAAGCAGCGCTGTCCCGGCAACATGGGCGAGTGGCATCAGGATTATCCAAATATCGCACCAGCCCCCGTAGGAATGAGAGACTGGGCTGATATACGTTCCTTTAATGAACACACCATCGACCTCTTCGTTACCAGGTGTCACGTTGATGTAACCAGTGCCGAGAGTCAGCAACTGCTCAGAATCTCTGAACTCGGGAAAACTTTTTACGGGCTGGCGATCAACTGGCTGAGAGTTCGCCACGACACTGGCCAACTGGATTACACCAATTCAGAGCAGATGAATCAGTTGGCCGGGGAGTTGGTTGCAATTGCCGCAGACTTGTTCGGCACCGCTTTTGGCATGCAACCGGAAGCAATGAAGGAGATAATTCACCAGAAACTACCGGCAGAAACACTGAGAAGGGCAGCACTTGAGTGTGGTTACTGGTGTGACCCTGACGTCCGCTATGTGCAGGACATCAGGAAAAAGCGCTTCCCCAGGTCAGTCTACCCCGATTATACGCATAAAGACTTTATCAAGATGAACCTGACGCCGACTCCCAACAACCTTACCCGTAAGGGTATATGGCGTTCATCAGGAGCGAAATCGCCAAACCTTGGTGCGAACAGCGCGCCCCTCCCTCTGGTTCATCTGGATTCTTTATTCTGGTTTGCCATACTGACAGGTTGGCGATATCACTAGTAATCTTTAACCGTTGGTCAGGTTCTATTTTGCCCTAATAAACTAATCACTGTTCCATAGCCATAAACAGCTTTTTCTATATTGGCACCCCTGGAAATCAGTTTCTCGACAAACGAAAAGTATGTTGAATCGGCTTTTGGTAGCATGGCAATATGGCATAAAGCGGTCATGCCCAGTGAGTCCTGAGCATTAACGTCGAGTTGAGGACAATTTAATAAAGATTCAATGACTGGTTTGTAGGGGTTGCAATAATCACCGGATTCATTCTCATCAAGATATTTGCTGTAGCAATCAATGGCTATTTGAAGGGGTGTTTTATTTTCCAGACCAAGCGCATTGACATCTTGCTTTTTTATTAAAAAGTCGATAATCCATTGACTTCTTTGTTTAATGGAATAAATCAGTGGTGTTTCTCCACTAATACGCAGTTCATTGATATTGAAGTCTGCACGATTCGTCAATGCTTCCAGTAGTGCTTGTTCATTGTATTTGATAAGTGTCTTTAACAGGTTTTCTTTCAGGCTAATGCTTTGAAGTGTTTCTAACCTTAATTGTATCTTTTTACGAAGCTGGCATCGCTGTGCAACTCCTGGGATTTCATGTTTGCTTTCATTTAGCCTGGAAATTAATGTAATTAACCGGTAAACAGACATACCAAAAACCTCATTTTTTAGAAGTGAGAGTTTCGGTGTATTATTTAAGCTCCACACATCATATATCACCATGGCAAGTCGTGGTCCTTTGCTTAAGATACATGAGAAGAGTTCACAATGTCTGATACTTTTGTCGGGGTGAAAATATTTCGATAATATATTCAATATGTGGGTTGAATTGTAAACATCCAAATCATGATCCATTTTTAATAAACCGGTTAACAGAAATCTGAATGCTATTTTTTCATTATGAGTTATATCACGTCTATCATTGTGCCTGGCAATAATGGATTCCATGAACTTCCCGATATCTGATAATGTTTTGAAGGGGCCTGTATCCCAGAGGGACATTTGTATATCTATTGAATGAATTTTGTTAATGTTTTTACAGAACTCCAGGGCATGGCTATTTAGTTTCTCAAGAAAGTAATCGGTTTGAGCCAGAATTGGCAATACATGGATCAGTTCAATATTCCTCTGATTAATGGGAATGCTGTGATTATCTTCACTGAAGCGGGTAGGGCTTTGCTGGTAAATTTTCAGCATTTCATGTTTTAAATTAGGCGGCAGTGCGTTTCCGGTGCTTTCCTGAAAAACAACATTATGATCAGTGCTAAACAGGTAATTGGTAATATGATTACTTTGCGGGATATTCATGACTGCTTCCTTACCGTGAAGCCTGTGTTTATAGAACTGAAAAAGGGCGCTAAATGTTCAATAACGGAGTTCCACCATTTCATTGCTCACTGTTGCGGGCAGGGCGATGGATTATCTACTGCCCCGCTTTCAGCAAGGAGTTTTGCACAAGCGGTGTAGCCGTAATTGGTAGCCAGGGTGAGAGCCGTCGAGCCTGTGTTATTTTGCTCATTGATCTGTATACCTGGAGCAGCCAGTAACATCTTGACGATCTCTGTGTTGCCACTGTTGGCAGCCTGATGCAGAGCAGTCCAGCCTTTGTTGGTCTTCGCATTGACCTCGATGCCGTCAGCATCCAGTAACAACCTGACAATCTCTGTGTCACCTCGATAGACAGCTAAGTGGAGAGCCGTCCAGCCATCGTTTTTCTTCTCATTGACCTTGATGCCGTCAGCTGCCAGTACCATTTTGATGATGTCTACACTGGCGAATCCAACAGCCAGGTGGAGAGCCGTCCAGCCTTTGTTATTCTTCTCATTGATCCCGCTGTCGTTAGCAGCCAGTAACACCTTGACGGTTTCTGCACTGGCGTATCTGATAGCCTGGTGCAGAGGCGTCCAGCCATCGTTAGTCTTCTCATTGACCTTGATGCCGTCAGCTTCCAGTAACCTCCTGACGACTTCTGTTTCATCGTCGTAGACCGCTAAATGGAGAGCCGTCCAGCCTTCGTCATCCTTCTCATTGATCCTGATGCCGCCAGCAGCCAGTAACATCTTGACGTTCTCTGCATTGCCGTATGCGGCAGCTACGTGGAGAGCCGTCCAGTTTCCGTCATCCTTCTCATTGACATTGATGCCGTCAGCTTCCAGTAACGCCTTGATGGTTTCTGGACTGGCGAATTTGGCGGCAAAATGTAGAGCCGTCCAGCCAATGCAATTCCGCAGATTGACTTTGATGCCGTCAGCGGCCAGTAATGCCTTGACGGTTTTTGTGTGGCCACTCCAGGCAGCAAAGTGGAGAGCCGTTTCGCCGGAAGTATTCTCAACATTGACCTGGATCCCGGGAATGTCCAGTAATGCCTTGACGGTCTCTGTGTGGCCGCAGCAGGCAGCGATGCGAAGAGCCGTATGGTCATGGTAATCAGTGGCATTAACATCCACTCCCCTGGTTTCAATCAGCGTTTTAAGGCCTTTGGTATAGCCCCTGGCAGCGGCGCAATGCAGTGGTTTTATGTCTGCTTCATCGGTGGTATTGAGGTAACTGATGATGATCCTGCGAATGAAACTTGTCATAGGATTCTCTTTGTTATCAGTGCTCCATAAGGTATTAAGACCCGTTCCTTTTCTCATCAGAATGCACTGTATCTCTACATTTTTCGTCAGGACAGCAATATACAAGGCTCCGTAAAGATCTTTCGCGCCCTTGCTAATCAATAGTTCAAGGCATTGCGTTTTCCCCCATCTGGAGGCTTCGCGCAATGCGCCGTCAAGGTCGTTTGCTCCCATGTTGATCAAGGTGGTAAGGCACTGGGTTTTTCCTTGCTCGGCGGCTTCGCTCAGGGCACCGTTAAGGTCGTTTGCTCCCATGTTGATCAGGGGCTCAAGGCACTGCGTTTGCCCCTGCCCAGCGGCTTCATTCAAGGCGTTATCAAGGGCACGCTGGCTGGGTTGGGTGCTGTTCAGGTATTCAAGGAGTTCGGCATTGCCCTCCCGGACAGCGGTGTGCAGTACGTTATCGATATTCACGCCGGCCCCGGTCAGCAGCATTTGCAAGTCAATGGTCTGGCGCTGCCGGGTAGTGGTATTTTGCAGAGGTGTCTCACCATCGTGACCAACGGCATTGACATCAGCATGGCAGTCGACCAGGACCCGGACGCAATCTGTATGGCCGTAATTGATGGCGACAGCTATCGGGTGTTCAGGATGACCGGTGAGTGCTGAACGGTAAGTCCGGTTTGCCAAAGTCTCATCTTCGGCCAGCAGTATTTTCAGCGTTTCCAGATTCCCGGTACGACAGGCATTAAGCATCGGGGATTCACAATAGGGCGATTCGTCGCCAGGGACTTGGCTACCGTCCAGAGGAACCAATGGCAGCGCCGGTTGCATGCATTGACTGCATTGGCGTTCATCAAGCCTTTTTACTTTCTGCTGATCACTGTCCAGCCATTGGGTGATGCATTCCAGGTGGAAAACGTGAGACTCCGGGCAAGAGGCTTTGACCAGTAAATGTCCGCCATATTGTCCTCCGATATTGCTGTCGTCGCCTATACAGTTCGAGCAATTAAAGGAAAAATCTGTGGTGTTGCCGCTGACGCTGTGCATGGCTGAAGCTTACTGTGTGATAAGGGTTGTGGTTAGGACAAACATCGGTAGAGAAAATTCCTTAAAACAGTATTTTGAACGAGGCGTTTTTGATTAAGCTGTTTTAGCCGTTTAATGAATGATCCCGAATTTTATGGCTCATAGTAGATGGCAGAACGGTGGATTAATTGCCCCATTTTCAACAAGAAGTTCCTTACTGGCGGTGTGACCAAACCTTGTAGCCAGGCTCAGGGCCGTATCGCCATTTTTATCCATCTCGTTGACCCGGATGCCGAAAGCGGTCATTAACGCTTCGATGGACTTTGGACAGCCGTATCTGGCAGCGAGGTGGAGAGCTGTCCAGCCATTGGTATTTGTTGCATTGACGTGGATACTCGGAGCCAGCAGTAACGCTTTGATGGACTCTGGATGATTGTATCTGGCCGCGAGGTGGAGAGCCGTCCAGCCATCGTGATCTTTCTCATTAATCTGGATAACGTCAGCTGCCAGTAACGCCATGACGGTCTCTGTTTGGCCATTCCAGGCCGCCATGTGGAGAGCCGTCCAGCCATCGTGATCTTTCCGATTAACCTTGATATCGCGAGCCGCCAGTAACGCCTTGACAGTCTCGGTGTGGCCTCGGCGGGCCGCTAAATGAAGAGCCGTCCAGCCATCTTTATTCCTGGCATTGGTATTGATGCCGTAAGCGGCCAGCAAGATGTTAACGATCTCTGTGTTGCCATTGCGGGCAGCCAGGTGAAGAGCCGTATAGCCGAGGCTATCAGTGCTATTGATATTCACTCCCCTGGTTTCAAGCAGCTTTTCCACGCATTTGCAATGCCCGTTGGCAACGGTGATATGCAACGGCGTTTGACCTTCTGCATCGGTGTCATTGATGTGTGTCGGGTCGCTCAGGAGATTGAAAAATTCCCAGGAACCTTGTCTGGCAGCAGTGTGCAGTACGGTAGCAATATTTGCTCCTTGTTGGGTCAGAACAACCTGGCCCGCGATGTTTTCCGTCAGAACAGCAATGTACAGTGCACCGTTAAGGTCGTTTGCTCCCTCTGTGATCAGAATATCAATGCACTGTGTATGCCCCCGCTCGGCGGCAGCGTAAAGGGCACCGTTAAGGTCGTTCGCTCCCGCAAAGATCAGGATGAAAAGGCACAGCGCCTGCCCCCGTTCGGCAGCATCGCGCAGGGCGGTATTAAGGGCTGGTTGGCTGGGGTGGGTGCTGATCAGGTATCGAAGGAGTCGAACATTGCCCTCCCGGACAGCGGTGCGAAGTACGTTATTGATATTCGCACCGGCCCTGATCAGCATGTCGACGACCTCGGAGCGGCCCTTCCGGATGGCGATACGCAGGGGCGTCTCACCATTGTGACCAGCGGCATTGACATCGGCACCGGCCCTGATCAACATGTCGACAACCTCGGAGCAGCTCTTCCGGATGGCGATACACAGGGGCGTCTCAGCATCGTGACCAGCGGCATTGACATCGGCACCGCAGTCGATCAGAGCCCGGGCACAATGATAATGGCCGTAATTGATGGCGACAACTAACAGGTGTTCAGAATGACCGGTGAGCACCGAACGGTAAGTCCGGTTTGCCAGGGTCTCGTCTTCGCGCAGCAACATCTTCAGTGTTGCCAGCTCTCCGGTACGGCAGGCATTAAACATTACGGACTCACAATAAGCTGATTCGTTGTCAATGACGTTACTCCTGTCCAAAAGAAGCAGTGGCAGTGCCGGTTGCATGCATTGACTGCATTGGCGTTGATCAAGTCTTTTTATCTTCTGCTGATTACTTTCAAGCCATTCGGTGATGCACTTCAGGTGGAAAACGTGGGATGCCGGGCAAGAGGTTTTGACCAGTGAATTCCCACCAGTTTGGCCTCCGATATAGCCGTCGTAGAAACAAATAGGACAATTAAATGCGAAACCTGCCGCGTTCATTGCTTTGCCTGCTTTATGACTCAATTGTGGGTAGGACAAAAATCAGCAGAGAAAATTCCATAAAACAAAACCTGGAATAAGACGATTGTTGTTCAAATCCCTAAGTCAGGCACAAGCCTGCCCGTTTTGCACCGGGCAAAGAAGGTTGTTCACCAGAATTCAAGGGATGGCAACCACAAAAATCTGGCAGCCATTAAAAGCCCTGATTCATTAAGGCGTCCGATAATAGACTGCCCTGCGCGGTAATTGCTCCTATCCAAAAGTGAGTGGAATTGCGCCCCGGTTTTGTTCAACGCTTCGGTTGGTCAGTAACAGGAATACTGTTGGATCTTTTGCTGACAGGCTCTTCTGATCCAAAGAGTATAATTTTAAGATCTTTACAATGTTTATCGTTATAATCGTTTTGGCAGAGCGTATTAATGGCTGCGCCAAGAAGACATCCAGCACCGCTATAAATGACTACAGAATGCCCCAGGAAACAACCCGCAGCACAGCCCAGTAAACATCCCGTGTCGCTGTAATCAGTATTTCTTATCGACCAGGGTTTACTGCATTCTGTTTGTGTGAAATTTGTCGTCTGCATATTACTTATCCCAATACTCTTGCGAACCGTAAAAATAGATGAAACATTCACTAAATCCGTTTTGCAGGTCTTCAGATACATTGAGGTTAGTACAGAGTTTGCTCTGCGCCAGCTCGCTAAGTAGTTGGCCAAATGGAATCGTATATTTCTGGCTAAGTGGGCAGTTGCTATGCAAGGCGCAACGTAGGGAGCATAGCCGTAGCTATGTGACCGGAGTTGCAACGCCGCAGAGTGACTGACAACTTAGTCAGAAATATATGATTTCATTTGGTTAACTACTTATCTATTTCTATCCAAACCTGCAAAGCCAAGGTCGCTCTGCTCTTAATGCGTAGGCTATGGTTGGAAATACAGGCTCCTGGCAGCATTCTCAGGTTGGCCAGATTCCCGGTACGGCAGCATTGAAAATCAGGGTTTCACAATTAAGGTGATTCGTCGTCAAAGGCCAGGAGTAAGATTGCCGGGAGCAGAGTGTTTCTGGTTACCGTGTAATGCAGGCGCTTCAGTGATGAAAAGTCCGGGGATCTAGTCTGAGCCAGAGCCAGTGCCACGACCTTGCTTTTCCCGAGTGGAATATTTTCTTTCCGATCTGAAATTAAGGGAAGTTGCTATTATCTCTTTTTAGTATTTTAGATACCGCCTGATAAGCACTCTTATCAGGCGGTATAGACTCCTGTCTCGGAAATATTTCCTAACTCAACAGGTTTATTTGCCAATTAGTCAGGTTTGTTTCCCAACTTAATTGGGTATCTGACAGTTGACTGATCAAGCCGCAAAGTTAGCCGCAACAAATTCCCAGTTCACCAGGGCCCAGAAGCCTTTCAGGTAGTCTGGGCGCACGTTACGGTAGTCGATGTAGTAAGCGTGCTCCCACAGGTCGCAGGTCAGCAGAGGCTTCTGGTCGCCAGTGATTGGTGTACCGGCGTTGCTGGTGTTGACGATTTCCAGGGAACCGTCGGTGTTTTTTACCAGCCAGGTCCAGGAGGAACCAAAGTTGTTAACGGCCATGTCAGAGAATTTGGCAACAAACTCATCATAAGAGCCAAAGGCTTTGTCGATAGCTGCTGCCAGTTCACCGGAAGGCTTGTCGCCACCATTGGGGCTCAGGCAGTTCCAGTAGAAGGTGTGGTTCCATACCTGGGCAGCGTTGTTAAAGATGCCGCCTTCAGACGTCTTGATGATCTCTTCCAGGCTCTTGTTTTCCAGCTCGGTGCCTTCAACCAGACCGTTCAGTTTGACCACGTAAGTGTGGTGATGTTTGCCGTAATGGTAATCCAGAGTTTCCTTGGAGATATGTGGTTCAAGGGCATTGCGCTCGTAGGGCAGCTCAGGCAGTTGAAAAGCCATTTGTGTTCTCCCGCTGTGGTTGGAATAGTATTGGTTTCGTTCAGAGACCTGATTTTTCGCAAAGCGATAGTAGCACCGTGGCTACTACGAATCCATGTGGGATGTATCTTGAGGTTTGCCGCAGAAATTTCAAGCCCAACTCACTCCTTTACGTTGAATAAAAAGGTTGGGGGCAGGATTTCTTTCTTTTACAATAGTTCCTCATTTGTTCAGAACAATCAGGAGCCGGGAACACCGTTTCGTCCGAGTCTAATAAATACACAAATTGATCGGTGTTTTTGATGGAAAGCAGTGAGTATGCAAGAGGATAACAAGATTTATCAGTCAAACCAGGACTTATCCATAACCGCTGACCAGCGTCCTTCCAGGCACCGTTCCACAGGCTTCGGGCCAAAAAATTTCAGTAAATCCGCAGCCAACGGTAAAAGCAGCGGTGCGGGCTATCTGGTCTCGGGTGTTCTGTTTGTGCTTCTGGCTGGTGTTACTGCTGGCGGTTACTGGCAGGTGACTGAGTTGCAGAAGGCCTTGAAGGAGACCCGGCAGGAGCTTCAGGCAACCCGGGATCAACTGGGGCTGGTGACCGGGCAGGTTTCTCAAACCGGTGAGTCCATTAACCAGAGTGACTCCATCTTCCGCTCAGAACTTAAAGAAGTGAACTCTGAAATTCGCAAGCTCTGGGATGTTGCTAACAAAAGAAACCGTCAGTGGATTAATGAGAATAAAGATAAGATTGACCAGGGGGCGAAGAAAGTAGACCTTGCTGTCAAACAGTTTGATGCGGCTAAAAAGTCCTCCGAGCAGGCGGTCTCAAAGCTGAATGAGCTGGACCAGGTCATTAAGGCTGTGACCACTGAGCAGCTGGTTGCCAATTCGGATATGGTTAGCCGTGTTGAAGCACTGAAAGCTGAAATTGATGGCTTAAAGAGCACTTTATCTGCACAGCAGAGTGTCGAGCAGCAAATAAAAGCCTCTGCGCAAACCCAGGATGAACTCAGTAAAAAGCTGGGCGCTTTCCAGAGCCAGGTCTCCCTGCGGTTGCAACAGCTGGAAAACACCCTGCGGGATCTTGGAAATCCGAAAGAGAAGGGGCTGACAATTCAGTAGTGGTTAGCTACTTAATGCCCTGGAAAGAAAAAGGCGGTGAGCATGGACAGTTTTGGTTTATTTGTCAGGCTGCCAACCACCGCAGGACTGCATGGATGCAGGTACCAGGGCAATCTATTTTCAGACTAGTCAAAAAAATGTACTGAATGGATTTTTAAAAGGTTGTTGTTTGAGAATTTAAAAAAAACTGTTCAATCTGTTCGGTTTTATTGATAACTGTTCTGAGTTTTCATTTAAAGACTAAATAAGCCCTTCTATTCTGCTAGCCTGAAATTAAATAAGTGTAATCATGGATTAATCAGACTCCAGCAACCGGATCTGATGATGTTTTTCAACTGATTGCCTGCTGATAGTTAAGGACAACAAACAGTCAGGACAGGTTATGAGTAATGTCAATGGGCCAAGAGGAACCAGCTTTTCAACACTGCCAGAACTCCTCCGGGGTGATCATCAGGAAACTGATAAGGATAAAGGTGATATAAGCGCTAAACCCCCTAGATATATCCAGTCTGACTTGAGACGTCCAGATCATTCAAGCACACCATTTCGTGCCAGAAGTATTCGCTCGGTTCCTGTTCTTGATATAAAAATCAGGGGATTGCTAAAGTCTGATCATTTTCGGGATGTGGAAAAAGCATTAAACAGTGGTGGTGATATAAAGGCTGACGGTCGAAATCTACAGTTAGATCGGGATGAAGTTAAGAACATATTAATAGATATTCAAACCAAGTCAGCAAAAAAAGAAGTCGATCTGGATGCTGATTTCTCAGTAAAGCTGAAAAACCACCTGAATGATCTTAAAAGAGTGGATCTAAGCAGCCCAAAAGAGCTTGCACAAATCATTGTTTCATCAATGGATGATATCCGGGATTGGCATTTTAACGCAGGCTACGACAAAACGTTAATCACAGGCAAACAACTGATTGATTCTGAAGGAAAGCTTAGAGATATACTCAGCAATTACAGTGTTGGAAATCCGGGTGTAACAAAGCAAGAAATTATAGCTCCAGCCAGGGGTGAAGTATCAGGTGATGAGTCGCACCCTGAGACTCCTGCTTCAGCGGATGGCCAGACAGCATCAGCTGAGCGCAGCGGCACCGTGACCAGACCGGATGGTGAGAAAACATCGGCCGTAATCAGTGACGATGCCTTGATCGCGACAAATGGGCATGAAGTGCCTGTGGTGACCAATAAGGCCAAAGATGAAGGTGGGGAATCAGGTTATAGGTCTGACGTTACTTCTTCTGTATCTCCAGTTGATAAAAGAACTGAAACCAGTTCAACGTCTTCAGCGCGGCGAGCGTCCACAACAGGCACTCAAACCTTACCGGTTTCTGATTCACCCGGGCCGATCTCTGAAGAGACTGGAAAAAGTCCGGATGTGAATGAAACCAGGAAATCAGTTGATAGTTCTAGTGTTGCTTCTCTTTTGCCCTCAACTGGCCAGGGAGCTGAAACCAGTCCTACGTCCATAGCGCGGCGTTCGTCCACTACTGGCACTCAGACCTTACCGGTTGCTGAGTCAGACGGGCCGATGCCTGAAGGTACGGGGAAAAGTCCGGTTGTGAATGAAACCGGGAAATCAGGTGATGGTTCTGACGTTGCTTCTCTCTTATCTCCCGTTGACCAGGGAACTGCAACCAGTCCAACCTCCGAAGCGCGGCGTACGTCCACTACAGGCACTCAGACTTTACCGGTTCCTGATCGCTCACCCGGGGCGATCTCTAAAGGGACTGGAACCAGTCCGGTTGGGGATAAAGCTGAAAAATCAGACGAAGGTTCTGACGTTGCCTCTCTTTTATCTCCAGTTGACCAGGAAATTAAAACCAGTCCAGCGTCCGAAGCACCGGGGGCGTTCATTACAGGCAGTCAGACCACATCGGTTCCTGATTCGCTCAAGCCAATGCCTGAAGGGACTGAAACAAGTCTGGTTGGGGATGAAGCCAAGAAATCAGGTGATGGTTCTGACGTTGCTTCTCTTTCATCTTCAGTTGACCAGGGGACTGGAACCAATCCAATATCCTTAGCGCGGCGTGCGTCCACTTCAGGCACTCAGACCTTCCCGGTTCCTGATGGCTTACCAGGGGCAATACGTGAAGGGACTGAAAACAGTCCGGTTGTGGATGAAGCTAAAGGACAAGGTGATGATAATGATGCTGCTTCTCCAGCATCTTTACTTAATCAAGGAACTGAAACCAGTTCAGAAACACTCGGGGCGTCCAGTACAGGCAGTCAGACCACATCGGTTCCTGATTCGCTCAAGCCAATGCCTGAAGGGACTGAAACAAGTCTGGTTGGGGATGAAGCCAAGAAATCAGGTGATGGTTCTGACGTTGCTTCTCTTTCATCTTCAGTTGACCAGGGGACTGGAACCAATCCAATATCCTTAGCGCGGCGTGCGTCCACTTCAGGCACTCAGACCTTCCCGGTTCCTGATGGCTTACCAGGGGCAATACGTGAAGGGACTGAAAACAGTCCGGTTGTGGATGAAGCTAAAGGACAAGGTGATGATAATGATGCTGCTTCTCCAGCATCTTTACTTAATCAAGGAACTGAAACCAGTTCAGAAACACTCGGGGCGTCCAGTACAGGCAGTCAGACCTCATCGGTTACTGATTCACCCAGGTCGATGCCTGAAGAGACTGTAAAAAGTCTGGTTGGGGATAAAGCTGGAAAATCAGATGAAGGTTCTGACGTTGCCTCTCTTTTATCTCCAGTTGACCAGGGAATTAAAACCAGTCCAGCGTCCGAAGCACCGGGGGCGTTCATTACAGGCAGTCAGACCTCATCGGTTCCTGATTCGCTCAAGCTGATGCCTGAAGGGACTGAAACAAGTCCGGTTGGGGATGAAGCCAAGAAATCAGGTGATGGTACTGACGTTGCTTCTCTTTCATCTTCAGTTGACCAGGGGACTGGAACCAATCCAACATCCCTAGCGCGGCGTGCGTCCACTACAGGCACTCAGACCTTACCGGTTCCTGATGGCTCACCCGGGCCAATGCCTGAAGGGACTGGAAACCGTACAGTTGAGGATGAAGCTAAAGGGCCAGATGATGGTTCTGACACTACTCCTCCAGCATCTTCAGTTGATCAAGGAACTGAAACCAGTCCAGAAACACTCGGGGCGTCCAGTACAGGCAGTCAGACCTCATCGGTTTCTGAGTCAATCAGGCCCATGCCTGAAGAGATTGAAGCCGGACAGGGTGAAGTTGGCGAGTCAGGTGATGGTTTGCGCTCTGTTACGCCTCTTTCCTCTCCAGTTGACACAGGAACTGTGACGGGTCCAACGACCAAGGCGAAAGGAGAAGACGACGAAGACAGTCCTACCCAACAGTTTGCTGATGCCTCAACCAATGCGATACCCGATACCACGAGTCGTGGAACCGGCACAACACCCGTAGCAAAAGTAGAAGACGACGAAGACAGTACACCTCAACAGCTTGCTGATGCCCCTATCAATGGGATACCCGAGACCAACAGTCGTGAAACCAGTCCGGAGCTTGCAGCTTCAGAGATGACCGCTACCGGTAGTCAGAGCTCACCGACTACTGATGACTCAATCAGTAAGATGCCTGAAGAGGTGGGAGTCAGGCAAAGCCCGGTTGGGGGTGAAGCTGAGGAATCAGTGGGTGGGTCGCGCCCTGTTACTCCTCCTTCCTCGCCAGTGGACACAGAAACCGGAACCGGCCCAATACCCGTAGCGAAAGGGGAAGACGACGAAAACACTCCACCGAGTCAGTTTGTTGATGCCTCAACCAATGCGAAACCCGAAACCACCAGTCGCGGAACCAGTCCGATTTCCAGGGCAATTGATGTCTCAACCAGACAGACTCCTGAGGGTGCTGAAGACAACAAAGATACAGTCAAGAATGAAGCTGAGAAATCAGGTGTTACTCCTCCTCCATCTGCAGTTGACAAAGGGGTTGAAACCAGTCCGAAGCTTGCAGCTTCAGAGATGACCGCTACCGGTAGTCAGACCTCACCGGCTACTGATGACTCAATCAGTAAGATGCCTGAAGAGATGGGAGTCCGGCAAAGTCCGGTTGGGGGTGAAGCTGAGGAATCAGTGGGTGGGTCGCGCCCTGTTACCCCTCCTTCCTCGCCAGTGGACACAGAAACCGGAACCGACCCAATACCCGTAGCGGAAGGGGAAGACGACGAAAACAGTCCACCCCTACAGTTTGCTGATACCTCAACCAATGCGAAAACCGAGACCGCCAGTCGTGAAACCAGTCCGATGTCTGAGACTATTGACGACAAAAGTAGTCTAATGGCAGCGGCCTCAGGAGTGAACGGTGATAACACACCAGCACCGGTATCATCAGAGCATACTGACAGAAATGATCAAGCAGTTACTGTAGATCCAACCAGTAACACTTCTGAGACGACTGAAGAAAGCAACAGTCGAGCACCAGCAGAACGTCCAGAGGCGACTTCGCCAACTGCACCGGATCTGGAACCCGAGGAATTGGAGCAGTATTTAAACACTGTTCCCGTTAACCAGGAAGCGGTTCAACTTTCCGGGGTTCATCAGAACACGGTTGCCCTGCAACAAGCGGTAAACAGTATGGCCGCTAAAGTAGAGCAGTTTAATAACTGGAAGGATGCAGAGATATCAAAGAAAGAGATTACCTGGCTGGAGGGAGAGGATAGAAAGCTTGAGCCAAGTAATACCCGTTTGCGAAATGCGATTGCCGGGCAAATTCAAACCTTGGGGAAAGATATAGATCAGACCGTTAAGGATTTTAATCATAAATATGGCAATCGCCCTAAAGAGTGTAAAGTACTTGAAGATAGAGCGAGCAGTATCAAAGAAAGTCTGCAGCAGCAAAAAGACAGTATTGATCAATCAAACCGGGCAATAACGGGACCAGCAGTCCAAAAGTGGCTTGCAGATCTGGATAAGACCAGCACTAACTATCCCAAAACTGCTGACTATATGGAGAAGGTGTTACCAGACCTGGCCAGTGTATTTGCATCTAATAATGGAGAAGCGTGCAGTTACCTGGCGGGTCAAACCATTGATCGGGTGTCCAGGGAGTTAGTCGGAAGATGTAACGCAGAGGTTGCTAAAGTTCCCGGTGGTGAGGAGCGTCATTTGCAGCTGCAGAAGCTTTATATGCAGTATGCCCAGAGATTACAGCAGCTCGACCCACAGAGAATTCCCGCCCGTGTTCATCAGGGAAAATTGAGTATCAGAGGTGAGCAATTTGCCTCAGAAGCTATCCGGCAACAGGAGGCAGAACTGGGTAAGGTATTTGGTGACCCGCAAACCGACGCTGAGGTTTCAGGTACAAGTACGTCAGCCGGTGAAAAACAGGCCGCCAGGCTGATAGAAGATGCCCGCATCAGGCCGAGGTTACTGGCGCTGTTGAACAGCCTGAAGCCAGCGCAGGAAGGCATTACCAATACCGCCGTGGAAAAGGCAGAGGACCTGGATGCCGCATTGACAAAAGGGTTGCTGGATATTCGCGATCAATTCAACCTGCATCCTATGCCGGGTAAGTTCGCTGTTCTGCAAGCCTGTCAGAGTGATCTGAAAAAGCCCAATTCCAAACTGGCTGCTGAGTCAGTTAATCAGCACAACGGTAGATTAACTGCAAAAAATGGTCAGCCCAGATATAAGAAACTGGAAGAACGTTGTGATGGTTTACTGAAAAAGCTGGACAATGCCAGGGATTTTTCGGAAACAACCGGCCAGAAACTGGCGTTTATGGAGGCATTTCACCAGAAAAGCATCTTCGATTATGAAGCCTTAAAAGATGGTGCAGCGACCACGGAAGGATCTTTTACGGTCACCAGGCTTGGCAGAGGTAAAGGCCCTCTGAGTGAGTTTTTTGCCGGCGTACCCAATGCCAACTATCGAAAAGCGGATGAAGGGGCAGAAAGTATAGCGATTGATGGCGGCAAACCGGAAGGCATTGTCTTTGAAAAAAACCGGGCTGGCGACTGGCATGGCATGCTGGGCAACAAACACTATACATTACACCCCCGCTTTCTCTACGAGTACCCGAAAAGCAATATTCCCTTTGCCGACAACTGGTTGCCAGTGAGAGCAGATGATGGCAAGCCAGCCATTCTGGTTTTGCAGACTACGGCACAGGAGCCCCGGTATTTCCTGTATGAGCCGGATGGCAAAGGAGAGTTAAAGCCCAAATCTATAGATGCTACCAGTGACGATGAATTGGTCGATGCCGAGTTTTTGCTGCGGGCAGCAAAAGGCCCTGGTCAGGCCTTCTTCAATAACAAGCCAGATGAGGTTGACAAGGCCAAAGCCAGTGCGCTCAGAGGTGGCGTACAGTCGGTCCGCGACAAGTGGAATAAAACAAAGAATGCGCAGAAAAAGCTGGCTTCGTTATATCACCAAACCCGCATTGACGTGGAAAAACGATCCAGTGATGGAGCTCTACAGGAATTGATTGGTACCCAGGATCAAAGCGAGCTTCTGGCGGGTCGGAAGGTAAGGAAGAGTCAATACACCGATCTTCAGAATACAAAAGAAAATAAAAAGAAGGTAGGGACTCATCTGGAAAATGCCAGCTTGAAATCAGCGGATCAGCGCTATCAAAACCTCTCGCCAGATACCAGTTTTGATCAGGTTGGCAAAGGCTATTATGAGCAGTGCCGGAAGAAATTTGGCAGTAATGAGCTGATTGAACTTGGTGAGAAAAACCTCAAGGTGTTCAAAGCGGGGGCTTTTCATAACATGTCGGTATTTGCCGGTTGTGAAATTAAACCGGATGCACCGGAATGGTCAGACGGCTCAATCCATGAGGTTGCATCGAATTTTGACAAGGTGGTCAAAGTGAATCGGGACCGGCAGCTGCGGTTGAGCGAGGGCGTCGACTATCTGACCAGAAAGCTGGGTACTGCTATTAGAGATAAAAATAAAGATAAAGAGCTGGATTTTTACCGGGATGATGAACTGGTCGATTTTGCGATTAATCAGTTTAAGAACGGGCATCTGCCAGAGTCGGTCGGGGTAAATCGCGGCACATTCTGTGATGACCTGGTACAACTGATGCTGGTGAAGAATGAGCGCGATTTCTGTCGTAGCATGGGGCAGCGTATGGACGCTCTGAAAGAAAAACTGGCGGTGGTCAGGAGTGAGCGCTTTGACAGCCAGCAGATGCCTGATGATGAGTTTAAAGGCACCTGCCAGGCATTGAATCTGGATATGGCGCTACTGGCTGGTGCACAGAAAGAAGCCAGTGAACGAATCGAGTCTCATTACCGTCGTGGTCTGGATGAACAAAGCCGGGCCATGATTTCATTTGAGCAAGGCGGGCTGGTCCTGCGTGGCGATCAGCCAAAGATGGCTGAAAAAGCATTTAAATTTGTGCAGAAAATGGAGAAAGGCAGGACGTCAAAAGGTAATACATTGGTGTTCCAGCTGGGTACCGGTTACGGTAAAAGTAAAACAATTATTCCCCTGGTTGCCGATCAGGCCTGCAGGAAAGATCATCCTGTTCGGATCATTGCGCCAGCCAATAACCAGGCTGAACTGGACCACTCCCTGACAGGTTATTTTGCTGATTCCGGCGTAACCTACCGCAGGCTGGATCTGTTTAAAGATTTTGTGCCCAAGTCCGGCGCTCCCGAGAAATGGTGGTCACCGGCGGTGTTGGAGGATATTAAAGCGCAGGTGAGTGCGAAAGCCCCGCTGGGTATCTCCACCAAGGATGTCCTGCTATTAATGACGCTCAGGGACCGACTGAAAACCATTGATGCGGCAGACTACCAGGCGCACTGTAAAGAAACCCCGGCTACGCTGAAAAAAGAGATTCGCTTATTAGACGACATTTTGGATGCATTGCAATACGACGGGCTGAAGGTTGTTGATGAGTATGACCGGTTATCCACACCAAGCAGTAGTGATGAGTTTAAGGAGCAGGCCGCAGATACGAGCCGCGCGCAAAGCGTGCTCGGGACGAAACCGATAAATGAACGCGAAGTGGCCGAATTGCTGGCAGCCTTTTTGAGCGGCAGTAAGAATAAAGTCTGTCTGTCAGCCACCATGGGAACCGGTTTTACCATGGCAGGGTTGACGAAATCGGCCACCGTTCAAGAGGCAGCGAAAAAATGCGAATCGAACGCCATGACAACCCAAGCCAGACTCTTCAACTGGCTATCGAAAACCACGCCTGTCTTGTCCGGTGATACATCCGACCCGGAGAATAGAATTAACGTCCTCAAGCAGGTGATGGAGCGTTCCGGTAAGGATAAACAGATCATTCTGTTTGATGGTAACCATAATGGTGAAGACCGGTTCATGCACGTAAAGAAGGATTATGACTATCTGAAAGAAGCACGAGGTGGCAAGGCTCGGGGGCTTTTGTACTACAACGATCAGAAACAGCTCTGTTTGTACCATCCGAAACAGGAAAAATACCAGCAATCAGACGCCGTGGTTTCACCGGAATTGGAGGCGTTGATACGAAAGAACCCTGAGGATTACGACGTTCGCCTTGACAAGACGCAGGGTACCGGAACGGATTGTCCTCAAAGTGCGACCAGTGTCGGTATCCACCTTGGCTTGCTTGAAGATGACAACAGGCGCGGCAATATAATGGCCCAGGAGTTTGGTCGATTCTCTCGCAAGTCGAGCCCTTTAAATATAAAAGGGGGGCAGGAATTCTTTATGGTGCTTAATACGAAATTCTTGCCACCCAATGGCAGCGTGAGCCACGAGTACCGTGAGAAGCAGAAAGAACTGACCAATGCCTGTGAGCGAGCCGATAAGCGCGCTCAGGAAGCGATGGCGAAACTGCTGGGCGAGTTAGACAATAAGGTGAGTCCTGAGCAGTTACGAGTGATCCATGCCAAACTGCATGTTTCGCCTCCGGATGAGGACGGCCAATATGACACTAACCTTGAACGTGATCTGGGAACCTTTCTCAAATCCTGGGAGTGCAATGTCTTTCCCCATTCAGTGAAAACCGCTCTGGCGGATTTCAAAAGAGCCCAGTGGTATGGGGAGAATCAGTCTCAGGAAACCATAGCTACCATGATGGCACTTCGTGAAGATTCATCGTTTGTAAAAGCCTGTGAGACAAGCTTTGAGCGAGGGAGTAAGCGCGCAGATGTTGATGAGATTTTATCCAATGCTCATACCTGGCGCGGTGACAGGGCCAAAAAGGTACTTGGTAAGGTTGAGCTTGGCCAGGTCATCACTCCGGTGGGAAGTGCGGGTGAATATAACCATCAAGTGTATGTTAAGGAATTTGAAGGTCAGTTGAGAAGCAAAGTTCATAAAGAGTTACAGAAAATAGAAAGGGAGAGCTTTAATAACTTTAATAAAGACGAATCCCTTGAGGCCGTTGCCAAAAGCGAGCACATGGATGATGAAATTAAAGAATGTATTGCTAAATTACAGGCAAGGGGAATCAGGCCAGATTCTCAGACAGTGATACATAACATTCCACAGGAACTCAAAGAACATTGCGGCCAATTGTGGGCAAAGGCTGATCATTTATATTCAGAAATTGATAGTCTTTGCAATAAAGGTAAGCCCATTGAAAATAAGCGGAATAAAGATATCGGACTTGTGGCCACTTCAGGATGGGATAGAGTCGCCGCAGCCAAACAAGAGCTGGATGATAAGCTCCGGGCAGTGCAAGAACGTGGAGATTTAGCCACACTCACAGAGTTTTGCCGGGAGCAGGGCAGTGCCGTAGAAGTATTTTATCATGAACTGGCCAAGGCATTATCTGCTGTTACATTTGCCTCGGATAAGAATAATAATAATAATTTCGGAAAGTTGTGTGGATATCTGGGAGAAGTAATGCCGGGGCTTAAAAAACAATTCAGAACCGTAAATGATAGAAAAGGTTATCTCTATCCAGCGAAAAAAGGTCCACATCCTACCGCAATCATGTTGACTCAAAAGTCCGGATTACCAACCAAAGAATGGGACTGGCATGTCACTGTTGAAAAATTAGATGATCGATTAAAGAACCAGCTTGTTGCTCTTGACGATATGAGAAAAGAAGATAATGCCAAACAAATGGCCAGGGCAGAGTTAAGCATAAAAGGAGGTGTTCAATTGACGAATTGTCTGGGACGGATTCAGGACGAGCTGTTGGCCGCTAATAAAAGATATAGAAAAACACTGGTAAAAGATGCTGCGCGTACCCAGGATGCAATCGATAGAAGAAAAACAATCAAGTTGTAATGATGATTTCATATGGTTAGCTACTTAACTGTTGTTGGAAACGTTTGAATAGATTCGAGTTGCTCTATTTGAGTTCAATATTACAAGTATTCAGATGATGGTGTCTGGTTTTTATATTTAAACAAACAAGGCGTGATATATGTCGTTAACACCCAGTGGCAAGGAACGCCGCTCGATTAAGCGTCATCAGTTGCAGGATTATCTGAAAATTTATAACCGCAACACCATGCGAGTTATGGGGAGTATCGGGAACATCAGTTGTAATGGCTTAATGCTGATCAGCTCTGTCCCTGTGTTGATTGGCGCTGTTTATAATATGCGTATTATTCTTCCCGATGATGAGATGGGGGAGCGGTATCTGGATTTTGATTCACGATGCCACTGGTGCAAGCCTGATGTTGGGCCGGAATATTTTGACTCTGGCTACAGTATTGTCAATGCGGGTCATGATATTATCGATCTGGTTGAAACATTGAAAAGTTATTTTACCTTTGACGAAGTCACAGACTGACGTTTACAGGTAGAATCTTACGTTACCGATCGATTGCTGTCCCAGGTCGTCATGTCTGCTGATTACGTTGTCCCTGCCCAAGTTATAACGGTTGCAACCGAAGTCAAAAAAAGCCGATTTATTACCTGCATTTCTCCGGCCCACTCTCGCCAGGAAGCCCAGGCTTTTGTCGAAGAAAAGCGTATCGAATACCCGGATGCCACGCATCACTGTTCAGCCTTCGTTGCAGGAGCACCGGATGGCGGTGCTGTGGTTGGGTTTGACGACGATGGCGAGCCTTCTGGTACTGCAGGCCGCCCGATGTTGAATGTACTTCAACATAAGCGTATTGGTGATGTTGTGGCTGTGGTGGTGCGTTACTTTGGTGGCGTGAAACTGGGAGCTGGTGGGCTGGTCAGGGCTTACAGTGCGTCTGTTCAGCAGGCCTGTGAACAATTGCCGCTTGAGCAGCGGGTTGCACTAAGAGCGGGTGTACTTCTCTGTGACTATGCCCATGAGCAGATGGTTCGTCACCACCTTGGCCAGTTTCAAGCGAGTCTTGAACAGTGTGACTATGGTCAGTCAGTCAGGATGATGATCTCAATGCCAGAAACGGGAAGAGAGCATCTTGCCCGACATTTGTACGATGTCAGCCGGGGCCAGATTATTATTCAGTGGCAGGATGATGTCTGAATCTTTCTGTTTCATTGTCTTCTCTCCTCTTCCCTTCTCAAACTTGATATCGGCCACGTTATTGTTGAGCGAGAGTGTTTTTGTATTGGTAAACACCAGTACACTTTACCTGATCTTGCTACACTGAGTATCTGCTGTAATATTCCGCCTTACGGTTACCCAACCTTTCTTAAACGTGTATCGAATTTTATGTCTGAACTTAAACGAGCTATCAGCAACGACACGGTCGACAGCCTGAAAAGCAAGTATCTGACCTATTTTGGCGTTAAATCGAAAAAAAACCTCAAAACCGAGCTGGTTAACTCAATCGCAGAAGGTCTGACAGACCAGACGATCCTGAAAACATACCTGGGGAAACTGTCAGAACTTGAGATGGCCTTATTGCAGGAGTCGCTGTTCAATTATGGCGGATTGATTGATCGGGGCCGCTTCAAACTGAAATACGGCGACTTTCCGAATAAACCACAAAGTAGCATTTGGTACTACCGACAGGAACCATCAGACGCTGTCATGGTCTTTTTCTTCACTGTGGGTTCTGACTGGTACAACATTCGAAAAATGCCCGAGCCGGTCATGGCTTCCCTAAAGCAGCTGGTTGCAAAACCTGAACCGGACACGCTGACAACCGTCGTCTTGCCAGAGCCTCTGCCCAACCATCATATTCTGTTTGAACGGGAACGGCTGGCCCTGAGTGAGCTGCATTCAATACAGTTGTTATTGCAGGATAAGCAAATCAAGGTCAGTGAGAAAACAGGGGTTGCCTCAGGGGCGACGCTGAAAAAAGTGTCTTCCGCCGTACATGAATACTATGGCGACGACCCGTGTGATGATGCAAAAGGTTGCGAGTCGATGCTGGCTTACGGCTGGCTGAGACTACTGGGCAACAGCAAATTTACCAAACAGTCAGGCACCACACTGATTCCTGCCAAAAAGACAGATCGCAACCCGGCTGACACCATCAGGGAAATGTGGGCTCAATGGTTGAATAATAAGAAAGAAGACGAATTTCGTCGTATTGATCGCATCAAGGGACAAACCGGCAAAGGGAAGCGCTATTTCACCGATGTCCTGAAAAGAAGAGAGGTCATTACTGCTTACCTGAAGGGCTGTGAAGTCAATGCCTGGATTGCCTTTGCCGACTTTGCCAATTTTATGTTCATCACCGGTGCTGACCTGGAAGTGACAACAGCATTGCACCATCTCTATATCTACAATCCGGATGACGGATGTCTCGATGGCAGGAGTTGGGACTGTCTTGAAGTCCGTTATTTGCGCTGTTTCCTGCTGGAGTATGCGGCAACCCTGGGGCTGGTGGATGTGGTAATGGCTCCCCCTGATGACGATGAGAGCTTTGATGATCAATACGGCGATATGGAGTGCCTCAGCCGCTACGACGGTCTGCGATATTTCCGCCTGACGCCTTTGGGTCAGTACGTACTGGGTCTGACTGACCATTATAAGGCAGACCATAAGGAGTCAACTGAAACACCGCTGACCATTCAACGACAAGGGCGCATTGCTTTTGACCGTGAGCCGACGCCCTGGGAACAGCGCTTCCTGTCACTGTATGCTGATCATCATAAGGATCATATCTGGAAGCTGTCCCGTAAAAGGATGATGGAAGCGCTGCAAATTGGCGGTAGTGTCGATGAATTAAAGGCCTTCCTTCAGGCTCGGGATGATCAGCCCTTTTTACCGGAAGATTGTGAGAGTATCCTCAAGCAGGCGGCGGCCAATGTCGGGGGCGTGGAGATAAAAGAAGAAGCGCTGATCGTGAACTGCAAAACTCAGGACATTGTCGAGTTTATTATCAACGATAAAGTGCTGTCCAAGTGGTGTCAGCGGTTGGGTAAGCAGCAGATCGTGATTCCCAAAAGCAAAGAGAAGAAGTTTAAAGAGAGCCTGAACTCTGTTGGGATCGGTTGTGTCTGATTTTATGAATAATGATGAAAGGGGCTAATATGCAGTCATTTTATTTCCATGACTACGAAACTTTCGGTATCGATCCTGCCCTTGACTGGCCAGCCCAGTTTGCGGGTATCCGGACGGACGCAGAATTGAATGAGGTGGGAGAGCCGCTGAATATTTTCTGTAAATTGCCGGAAGACCATCTGCCGAACCCTATGGCCTGTCTGGTAACCGGCTTGACACCACAAAAGGTGAACGAGCAGGGGACAGTGGAGCCGGAATTTATTCGTCGTATTCATACCGAGTTTATGGTGCCAGGCACTTGTGCTCTGGGCTATAACACTATTCGCTTTGATGATGAGGTAACCCGGAACATCCTCTACCGGAATTTTTATGACCCTTATGCTCGGGAGTGGCAGAACGGCAACAGTCGTTGGGATTTGATCGATCTGGTCCGATTGACTGCGGCTTTGAGACCTGAGGGTATTGAATGGCCGTTGCGTGAGGATGGTTGCAAAAGCTTCAGGCTGGAGGAGATTACTGCGGCGAATGGTCTGGATCACGGTGCAGCTCATGACGCCTTATCGGATGTCCGTGCCACTATTGCGCTGGCCAGGTTGATTCGCCAACGGCAGCCCAGGGTGTTCCAGTTCTATCTGTCCCATCGTGGTAAACGTGAAGTGGCCGGGTTGTTAAATCTGGTCAGCCAGCAGATGGTGGTGCATGTCTCCGGCATGTTTGGAGCACAGCGCAATAACCTGGCTGTGGTGCTGCCGTTGATTGATCATCCGATAAACCGTAATGGTATTGTCGTTTATGATCTGTCGGTGGATCCGGCACCTTTGTTGAATTTGTCGGTGGATGAAATACGACGAAGGCTGTTTACACCCGTTGATCAATTAGGCGATGGGGAAGCACGAATTCCATTAAAGACCATTCATATTAATAAATGCCCGGCAGTTGCTCCCTTGAATGTTCTCAGGACCGAAGACCAGGATCGTCTTGAATTGGACCTTGCCAGGTGTGAAGCGCACCGGAGCCAGTTGCTGGCGGACAACGGGCTGGCCGCAAAACTCAGGGCGGTGTTTTCAGAGTCACCAGCGATAAAGCACACGGATCCTGATCAGATGATTTATTCGGGTGGTTTCTTCTCACCGGCAGACAAAAACGAAATGAGCCGGATTGTTTCATCCAACCCTGCGCAGTTACCTGAACTTGGCCTCTCGTTTTCCGATAAGCGGCTGGAAGAGATGCTGTTTCGTTATCGTGGCCGACACTATTTTGAAACCATGGATAAAGAAGACCGGGGGCTTTGGAAGCAATATTGTCGGGACCGATTGTCTGGGGAGCTACATCCGGACAATAAACAACTATTAACGCTTGATCATTTCTGGAACGAATTGAGAGAGGCTCAGGCGGTGGCTGGGGAAGATTTGGAAAAACAGAATATACTGGCACAATTGTCTGATTATGTGCAGGGGCGTGAGAACACTCTGGCCAATCAGGACTTTTATTAATCCGTTATCAAGTGTGTAACCATTTTAAGTCTGTTGACTGAAGCGTGCCCATCCCAATAAAGCAGCCTGCAAGCACATAGGGTTTTATGTGCTTAAGCTTATTGGAATGACTGTTTGACGACCAGGTTCAGCTGTTCTGCCAGTCGGCCGTAGATGGTGGGTTTTTCAATGTAATCGACAGCGCCAGCTTTAATGGCTGCAACAGCGCTGGATACATCATTATGATGTCCAAGGATGATAACCGGAACCTGGTGGTCGCTACTGGCCAGGTCCTGCATCAGGTTCAGAGCCTGGCCAACAGGCTGGTCATTCGCTGCAATGATACAGGATGGCTGATCGGCCTTAAGTGCATTTAACAGTTCAAAATGCGAACTGAAGCAGATAAGCTCCATGGATTTTTCATGGCACAGGCTGCGAATAGTCTCGGCAGTGCCGGAATCCTGTTCCAATAAGTAGACTGAGCAGTGGGTTGCGAGGTTCATAAAGGCAGCCTGGCGGTAATAAGTAACCTGTCGTTTGCAAGGCGTGTTGCAATGAAACAGCTGTAAGCAAAAAAGCTGCTGCTTATCGATAACATGCGGCAGGATTGGCATGCATGACGTATGCAGGCTGTTCCGCCGTTAACAGCAGCTCAAGAAGCAACCTTTAAAATATGAAATACCCTCTGATTCAAATTAAACCGAACTTGTTTAGAAAGTATTTCACCGTCTCTTCTTGCCATTGTCTAATGGTACGACTTCAGTTTAGGTTTAGCTGGCTTAATCCTGAATGGAGGGATGTACTTGACGTGATTCGGCGAGTACCTAAGTGTATGACTGTTCGTTCGTTTAATTATTATATTATTCGTTTAGATCATTTTTTTTAGAATTAAACGGAAATTATAATGGGTCGTTATTTGGTCAATCCCGTAATGGCTGTGGGGTAATTTCATTTTAGAAGTAACTGAATTACTTTTCATTCCATTAACCAAGGTGTCGAAACTTTATACAGGTGTTTCAAGCTGGCTGTTTAACCAATCCAGGAAAGTGGATGTGGCTTAAGCAGAAGCGGCTCCGCAACCTCGTAGAGTGAGGTATACGGAGCAGGCCGGTGCAGGTTAGATTTTGAAGTTAAATTCGCCGTCCAGATGTTCTTTTACCTGCATGACCTGACGCACCAGGTGAGCAAGGGATTTGGTACCCATCTTTTCCATAACGCGGGAGCGATGGATTTCCACCGTGCGCTGACTCAGGTTGATATCCGCAGCGATGACCTTGTTGGCTTTACCCTCAACCACATGGTGCAGTACTTCACGCTCACGATCAGTCAGGGTCGACAGCCTGCGGAGAATTTCCTTGTGCTCCAGCAGTTCTCTTCTCTGCTGCGTATCCAGTTTCAGGGCATCGTTGATCAGGTCCAGCAGTTCCTGGTCGCGGAAAGGTTTCTGGATAAAGTTCATTGCGCCATCTTTGATGGCCTGAACCGCCATAGGCACATCACCGTGACCCGTGATGAAGATGATGGGCAGAATGCAGTGCATCTCGTTGAGCTTGCTCTGCAGCTCAAGTCCGCTCATGCCGGGCATACGGATGTCCAGCACAATACAGCCAGGCCGGTTTTCATCGTAAACTTCAAGGAACTCAGCAGGTGAAGAGAAGGCTTCGACAGTCTGACCTACTGACCTCATCAACATTTTCAGCGAGTCACGCACAGCCTCGTCATCATCGATGATAAATACGGTTGGTTCTTGCTTCATGTCCTGTTGCTGCATAATGACTCCACTGTGAGAAGTTTGCCGTATAATTCGGTGTTTTTGCCATCAGGCTGGAAAGAAGTGATGCGGGAAAGCCATAATTAACGCTCTTTGAGCATCAACTGCGTTAACCGGAAGGTTGGCCGGAAGTCACACAGGTTGAAAAAGATTGCTTAAAGGTCGTGGAGTTCGCTCTGTGTTTTAGCGTCTCTCGGCAAAGAGTTTAGCAGAGTGTGATGCTGTTGCTTTATCAGGGCAAATAAAAAACAACTCCGGCTTATACTGGAACTCTTTTTGAAGATCAGTCGTTATTTTCGCAGTTTATGCAGAGTAATACTTCCCGCAGGTATCAATTTCTTCTGGTTTCGTACCAGTATTTCCGTTGACTGCGTAAATTTACAGGTTATGTAACGCAAACAAACATCAATCTGAGTAAGGCGCATTATATTAGATGATATTTCCTGTATTGTTATCAGGGATAATACTGCTTGGGTTGTGGATTTGTGCGTAGGTGGAGTGTTTGTGGTGGAGGGTATTGAAGCAAAAGGCCTGTACTTCTACAGGCCTTCCATCTGAAGTCAGTGTTAAATCATCAGTGAGCTGACTGGCTCAGATTCAGCGGTGCAATCATGTTTTCCGGTTTAAGGATCTCTTTTAGTTGATCTTCGGTCAGCAGGCCTTCTTCCAGCACCAGGTCAACTACACGACGGCCGCTCTTCAGGGCAGTCTTGGCGATGCGGCTGGAGTTTTCGTAGCCGAGGTATGGGTTCAGTGCGGTAACCAGACCAACACTGTCGTCTACGTAGCTCTGGCACACGTCACGGTTGGCGGTAATGCCCTTGATGCACTTCTCAGTCAGCATGTTCATGCCGGCAGACAGCTGCTGGATAGACTCAAGAATCTTGTAAACCAATACTGGTTCAGCGTAGTTCAGCTGCAGCTGCGCGGCCTCAGAAGCCAGGGTTACCACCATGTCGTTACCAATAACGTGGAAAGCGATCTGGTTCATGGCTTCCGGGATAACCGGGTTCACTTTGCCAGGCATGATCGACGAACCAGGCTGCATTTCTGGCAGGTTGATCTCGTTAAAGCCACACAGCGGACCACTGGAGAGCAGACGCAGGTCATTGCTGATTTTGGACAGCTTAACCGCCAGACGTTTCAGGGCGCTGGAGAAAATAACGAATGCACCCATATCAGAAGTGGCTTCCACCAGGTCGCCAGCCAGAATCATTTCCTGACCAGAGATTTCACTCAGGTATTTGATGGCCAGCGGCGCATAACGGCTGTCAGCCGTGATGCCGGTACCGATCGCCGTACCACCCAGGTTCACTTCACGCAGCAGCGCGGCCATTTCACCGATACGCTGAATGTCCTCACCGATGGTGGTGCTGAAAGCACGGAATTCCTGACCCAGGGTCATAGGAACGGCGTCCTGCAACTGGGTGCGACCCATCTTCAGAATGTCGTTGAACTCGTTGGCTTTGACGTCCAAGGCATTTTTCAGGGTCTTGATGGCAACCAGCAGTGACTTGTGCTTGAGCACCATGGCCAGACGCATCGCTGTCGGGTATACGTCGTTGGTAGACTGTGCCATGTTGACGTGGGTGTTCGGGTGCAGGTACTGGTATTCACCACGACGATGTCCCATCAGTTCCAGGGCACGGTTACAGATGACTTCGTTGGCGTTCATGTTGGTGGAAGTACCCGCACCGCCCTGAATCATGTCAACAACAAACTGATCGTGCAGACGACCTTCGATGATCTCATCACAGGCATCAGCAATGGCTTCTACTTTCTGCTGGTCCAGCATGCCCAGATCACGGTTCGCCAGTGCACAGGCTTTCTTGACCATAGCCAGGGCCCGTGGCAGGTTGGCATAGTGGTTCAGCTGAACACCGCTGATCTGGAAGTTTTCAATGGCACGCTGGGTCTGGATGCCATAGTAAACATTTTCCGGAACCGGAGCTTCACCGAGCAGATCATGTTCAATTCGGTATTGGGTAAGGTCTGTCATTTTCTTGGCCTGGGATAGCGCCATACTTGCGCACTGGAGGAAAATCATTAGCCTGCATCGGATAAGCCTGTTTTGCTTGGTAAAAGCAGGCTGGCTAGGTTTAGTCTGTGCCTCTCAATAATTATCAGCAATAAGTGGTACTACCTAACTGAATAAAAGTTATCAAAAAAATAAAAGATGAATGACCTGTATCAATTTTGATCAGTTTTCGTATCTGTGCTTGTGACTGGCAATGAGGGGCGGGTATGCCACACTCAGAGCCTCCAACACCGAGTGTGGTTTAACGTTAAGATTATCGGTAAAGAGTTACCCGACGGTAGTATTGTTCTCTATTTTCCTTAGGGCCTTTGTATTCAGGTTTATAACAGGGGTCAAATGTCGTCTTGGCCCCGAAGCACAGGGAGGCCATATTTGCCATTTCGCTTCTCCCCGTTTCCTCCTGAATAAATCGGAAGATATGACCAAGACCACTTCCTGCACGACAACGGATATTGTGTCTCATATATTGTTGCAATTCTTTATCGCCGCCAAAGTTATTGATGTTATCAAGCCAGTCAGTCAGCGATGCAATACGGTCGTTAACCCGCTGTTCATTGTCGACTATCTCAGTTTGTTTAACGGTGTGTTGCAGGCATAGGATCATCATCTGTCTGGCTAAATTCAGAGCATCCAGCCGCTCCTGTTGAGTTGATCTCAGACCACCACTATGCGGATCTTCAGTGCAATGAAGAAGCGTCCATGTTGCTTCTTCGAGCAGGCGTTCGAACTGTAACATGAACATGAATTTCTGGTTTTTCAGAATGTCATAACATCTGACTTCCTCTTCGAGATTGTTGAAAATTCTACAGGTATGAATATGGCGAAGCAGCTTATTGATGACAGGATTCCGGTTTTCAGGCTTCATTGCTTCAAAAGGGTTGAGTTTTTTTCCCTTCCAGCCAATAACTGAAAATTCTTTAACCGCATCGTTATTACCAGAAGTGGTATCCTGGTGATATTGATATTTATTGATGAGAGCTTCTGCCAGTGACATCACTGAAGATAGATCGGTTAATGACACTTGTTTCATCTCTATGGCAGGTGTCGCTGAAGGTTTGGTTTCGATTAACTTAACCCTGTCGTTTTTCTCAGGAGGATCGGCCTGCAATGCATGGTTACCTGAGGGTGTTATGTGGCTTTCTTCCTCCAGGAATATCAGTTGATTAACCTTTGCATGGCATTGCAACCATAAAGACCGTTCTGCTTCATGGAGTCTGGATTCTGATTTCTCTAATAAAGATTTGATGGTTGCCAGTTTTTCACGATCAGGAGACTGGCAGTGCTCAAGGTAAAACCGGGCCAGTTCAAAGTGCATCGTATCGTCTTTACTGGCAGCATCAACTAATAACCGTTCAGACTTTTCCGGGTCAAGCTGATGGTTAAGGGCAATCATGGCCTTCAGCCAGATAACCATGGGGTTTTGACTATCTAAAGCGACAACTTCTGCTGTGTTGCCGTCAAGGTAAGCAATCAGAGCATCGGAAACATCTGATGCAGTGATTTTTTTTATCTGTTGCCTTACTTGCTCTTCATCTCCAAAGTCAACCAGACCATAAAAGTTTACAAGGATTTTTATCAATAAAAATATGTTTTCCGTGGTTGGAGTTATTTCAATAAGATCAGTAAGAATCTCTATGCTTTTACTGGAAGGAATATTAACTCCGGCAGGATTTAGTGATTTCAGATGAATGACCAGCGATTGCTCTCTCAAGCCAATAAATGCCGGGGTTCGGGCAATGTCAGAGTTTTCAAAGCGATCACAAAGTGATGCGGTGACCGTCGTTAGTCTGGCTCTTGTTTCTCCCGAAACGGATTGATTAATGGACAGTTTGTAAAGTTTGCCCAATGTTTTTGCCAGAAGAACATAAGGCACGAGGTCAGGATCGGCTAATTGTCTGTCGATGATTATCTGAAACAGTTGAAGGGTTGCTTCAGCAATTACAGGCAGTTTGCTATCAGATGGCTGCTCAATAGCGTCTGTTTTCAGCATGCAGCGCATGCTTTCCTGAAACCAGTGATGAAAGTTTTCCTTGTCTGTTTTTGTCAGGAACTCCTTGCTTTTTCTTTGTAATGTACCTGATAAATCAAGCGCTATTGATTTAAGCACTTTTAATTGAGTAACAGGCGTTTGTTCTTTAATCTGCTGGAGTTGCTGGTTTATGCCGGGTTTTCCCGGATGCAGTTCACTTTTGTTTATAACTGTTTGAATGCCATCGGTAATATCTGTATAAGATACTGTGGTCCCAATAATTTTATCCAGCTCATCTTTTCGTCCCTCCTGAACCAGTTTTTGTATTTTTTTTAATCCTTGCATCTCAGCAATATGCTGTCGTTGGTATTCTCTGGGAAGGTGAGCGGTTTCTGATTGCCACTGATTTTTAAGAACCCGGTCAGGAATATGCTGCATAGAGGAAGCCCCCCTGTCATATAGAGCTTTTGCAACTTTCTCTCTTTCTGAGAGGCTGCGGGCAGAAGTGCTCTTGGAGGCTTTTTTGGGTCGATGAATCTCTCGATGCTTATGTCGTGAACGAGGTCCTGATTGAGTGGTGGGAGTCTCAGTGTGAGAACCAATTGAAGAACCTTGAGTTGCTGAAGCCGACTGATTGGCATCCATCTCTGTCACCTTTCCGAGCTATTCTGAGTTCAGATTAGACTCGGATTTGGTCTTATAGTTCTAACATTTGCCGACTTCAGGTAGTTTATTTTGTCCGTTTTGCGTGGCGCTCGCGGTTTTCCAGTTTTTCCCGCTCACTTTTTCTGATCATCACATACAGTGCTCCAGAGCCGCCATGGACTTTCAGTGCGCTGTGAAACGCCAGCACCGCTTCCATCTGGGGTAGCCAGTTGTACAGGTAACTTTTCAGCAGGGCAGGCGGGGTGCTTTTCTCGCCACGCCCATGGGCTATCAAGACGGTACGCAGCTCGTGTTCCCGGCAATCATTGATAAACTGGAAAACCTGTTCCCGGGCTTCCCGGGCGGTTTTGTGGTGCAGGTCAAGGCGTGCCTCAATATCATATTTGCCCAGGCGGAGTTTTTTGAATACGCCTTCCTGTACGCCATCCCGCTTCCAGACCAGAAAGTCATGGGGTTTGACCATCTTCGGGTTGAGCAGGGAGAGAAAATTCGGGTCGGTAAAGGTGTCTTCCGCAGCGGCCTTGCGAATCTCCTGGCCCGGTGTGATCCGCTGAACTCTCTGGGTATCTGCGGTTGCTTTCTGTTTTAACGGGTTTACGCCTTTCATCTCTTTCAGGAAAGCAGAGATGTCATCATTGTCAGAAGAGTTGCCTGATGAATTGTTTGCTGAGTTGCTCATAGCCGGATAACTGACCAAGTGAAACTGTTAATGGCTGAAACAGTGCGACCAGTCTTTCCAGACCGGTTCGAGCCCTTTGGCCCGAATGGCATCTGCCACTGCTTCTGGACGTCGGTTGTCGTCAATGGTGAACTGTTCCAGATCTTCATTGCCCAGGATATTGTCATCCGCATAGCCACCCGGGTGGGTGCTGGAATAGGCGCTCATGGTGGTGATGCCCAGGGGCAGGACATTATCCCGGAACATTGCCGATTCACGGGTGGATAAGGAGAGCTCGGCTTCGGGTTTGAACAGGCGGTAAGCACAGATCAGCTGAACCAGCTGACGGTCAGAAATCACCGATACCGGCTGAAAATCACCTTCACAGGGGCGCAACCGGGGGAAGGAAATGGCGTAGCGGGTGCGCCAGTAGGTCTTTTCCAGGTAATCCAGGTGAGCCGCCACCATGGCTGAGTCGGTTCGCCAGTCTTCCAGGCCAATCAAGGCACCAACGCCGATTTTATCAATGCCCGCCCGTCCCAGTCGGTCAGCGGTTTCCAGACGGTAATTGAAATTCATTTTGCTGCCCCGGAGATGGTATTGCTCATAGGCAGACCGGTGATAGGTTTCCTGGTAAACCAGCACCGCATCAAGGCCAGCTGCCATCAGGGATTGGTAATCTTCCTGATCCAGAGGCTGGACCTCAATACTGATATGGGCAAAGTGTGGCCGCAGCCGCTCAATCACCGATTTGATGTAGCTGACACCCACCGTCCCCGGGGCTTCGCCAGTCACCAGCAGGATATGATCGAAACCCATCTTTTTGATCGCTGCCACTTCCCGGTCCAGCTCGTCCATCTTCAGGGTTTTTCGGCGAATTTTGTTACCGAGACTAAAGCCGCAGTAAGTGCAGATATTGGTGCACTTGTTGGAGAGATAGAGGGGAATAAAGAGCTGCAAAGTATTGCCGAACCGTTGTCGGGTCAGCTGCCTGCTTTTTTGCGCCATGGCTTCCAGGTAGGGCTCTGCTGCCGGGGATATCAGTGCCAGAAACTGCTGATGGTTCAGTCTGGTGCTGTGCAGGGCGTTCTCTACATCCGCAGCGGTCTGGCTGTGGATGGTCATTTTCAGTTCATCCCACTGAAGCTGATTAAAGTGGTCAAGAAAGGTCATCAGGTCCTCTCCTAAAGGTCATCCAGAAAGGCCGTTAACGGGCTGCTGGCCTGAGCCTGTAAAGCGCGCCCACCAAGACCGGCCTGGTAAGCCCTGCGCCCGGCGATAACGGCATCTTTAAAGGCGATGGCCATTTGTACCGGATCACGGGCCACGGCAATGGCGGAATTAACCAGCACGGCATCAGCCCCCATCTCCATGGCCTGGGCCGCATCGGAAGGGCTGCCTATGCCCGCATCAATCACCACCGGTACCGAGCTTTGTTCAATAATGATCTGGATAAACTCTTTGGTCTTCAGACCCAGGTTACTGCCAATGGGGGAACCCAGGGGCATAACGGCGGCAACACCCACTTCCTCCAGGCGTTTGCAGAGAACCGGATCTGCATGGATATAAGGCATGACGGCAAAACCCATGGCACTTAATGTTTCGCAGGCTTTCAGGGTTTCAATGGGGTCTGGCAGAAGGTATTTGGGGTCTGGATGAATTTCGACTTTGACGAAATGGGTGCCGAGGGCTTCTCTGGCCAGCTGGGCTGCGTAAATGGCTTCATCCGCAGTGCGGGCACCTGAGGTGTTTGGCAGCAGGTTCAGGTTGTGCTCCAGCTGTCGGTCGAGAAGAGGCCCGAGGATATTGTCCTGCTGCTCATTCAGGTCAACCCGCTTCAGCGCCATAGTGACCAGTTCACTGCCGGAGGCAATGATGGCATCGGTCATCAATTGGCTGTTACTGAACTTTCCAGTTCCGGTAAACAGTCGTGAAGAAAAGGTTTTATCCGCAATTTCCAGCATGCCAGCCTTACGTTATTTAGTGCGCTTTGGTTTATGTTTGTCTAGCCACCCGCCGTTGCTTTTATCAGCGTAATGTTATCCCCGTCACTCAGCAGATAAGATGCCCACCGGGAGCGGCTGATGATTTTACAATTGACCGCAAGGGCTACGCCTTTTTCCAGGTGGTTCAGTTGCTGTAACAGGGCCTCAACGCTGATAGGGGGCTCCACTGCCATCGGCTGATTGTTTACCGTGATCTGCATGGTCAATTGGGTGCCAGTCCTTTTAAGTTGGCAAGATTCTAAAGAATCCGGGGGGTGTTTGACAAATGATCTGCACAGCCGGGTTGAGGCACAAAGACAAATACTCTTCATTATTGGCGGTGACAACTCTACCCAAGGCAGGGTTCAGCCGTTAGAATTGACCGTTTATTTTCTGTAGCTCATCTGTTTTGGAAACCCCATGGAGAATCTGGATAACACGCTTGATACGCTGGTGGCCAGCGCACTCAGTGCCGTTGAAGCCGTTGCTGACGCCTCAGGTCTGGACGAGATCCGCGTTCAGTTCCTTGGTAAGAAAGGCGAGCTGACCTCTTTGCTCAAGGCCCTTGGCCAGCTCTCCCCTGAGGAGCGACCAAAAGCAGGTGGGCTGATTAACAAGGGCAAGCAGCAGGTTCAGGACGCGATCAACCATAAAAAAGCGTTGCTGGATCAACAGGCCCTGGATGCCCGACTGGCCAGTGAGGCCATTGATGTATCCCTGGCCGGGCGTGGTCAGGTGTTGGGTACTGTTCACCCGATTACCCGTACCATGGAACGGATTGCCGACTATTTCGGTCGCATCGGCTTTACCGTGGAGCAAGGGCCGGAAATCGAAGATGATTACCACAACTTCGAAGCCCTGAATATTCCCGGTCACCATCCGGCCCGTGCCATGCACGACACGTTCTATTTTGACGACACTACTGTACTGAGAACCCACACCTCACCGGTTCAGGTTCGTACCATGGAGCGTTTTGTCAAAAATAACGAGAACCCGCCCATTGCCATTGTTTGCCCGGGTAAGGTGTATCGCTGTGATTCTGACCAGACCCACAGCCCGATGTTCCACCAGGTGGAAGGTCTGTACGTTGCCGAGAAAGTCAGCTTTGCGGACCTGAAAAGTGTTCTGATTGACTTCCTGAGAGTCTTTTTTGAGCGGGATGATCTGCAGGTTCGTTTCCGTCCATCCTACTTCCCGTTCACTGAGCCTTCTGCCGAGGTGGATATTGAGTGGGGCCGTAACGACGATGGCTCGATCAAATGGCTGGAAGTGCTGGGCTGCGGCATGGTGCACCCGGACGTGTTCCGCTACTCCGGGATCGATCCTGAAAAGTACACCGGTTTTGCCTTTGGTATGGGGGTTGAGCGTTTTGCCATGCTGCGTTATGGCGTCAATGACCTGCGCCAGTTCTTTGAGAACGACTTGCGCTTCCTGGATCAGTTCCGTTAGGAGCGGTTGGGACAGCGTCATTTTCAAACGTTTAAGAACAGACGGTTTTAGCAGGATTGAGTAAATAGCATGAAATTCAGTGAAAAGTGGTTGCGGCAGTGGGTCAATATTGAGGTCGATACCCAGGCGCTGGTGGATAAAATCACCATGGCCGGTCTGGAGGTTGACGAGGTTGAAGCCGTTGCCGGTGAGTTTACCGGTGTCGTTATTGGTGAAATTGTGGCCTGTGAGCAGCACCCGGACGCCGATAAGCTGCGGGTGACTCAGGTCAGTACCGGCAGTGAGTCTTTCCAGGTGGTGTGTGGTGCCCCTAATGCCCGGGTGGGTATCAAGGTTCCCTTTGCCACCGTGGGTGCCGTATTGCCCGGCAACTTCAAAATCAAAAAAGCCAAATTGCGCGGTGTTGAATCCTTCGGCATGCTCTGTGCCGAAGAAGAGCTCGGCATGGCCGAGTCTTCCGATGGTTTGATGGAGCTGCCTCTGGATGCCCCGGTTGGCCAGAATATTCGTGAATACCTGTCTCTGGACGACAAGATCATCGATGTGGACCTGACCCCTAATCGCGGTGACTGTCTGAGCATCGCCGGTCTGGCCCGTGAAGTCAGCGCAAACTTTCTGGCGGATGTGACAGAAGAGCAGATAGTGGAAGTGGCACCCGCCATTGATGATACCTTCCCGGTTCATATTGATGCTCCACAGGGCTGCCCGCGCTATGTTGGCCGGGTTATTCGTAACGTGGACGTTTCCCGTTCTGCGCCATTGTGGCTCACTGAGCATCTGCGCCGCTCCGGTGTCCGCTCCATTGACCCGGTGGTGGATGTCACCAACTACGTCATGTTGGAACTGGGTCAGCCTATGCACGGCTTTGACCTGAATACGCTCTCTGGCAGCATTCATGTGCGCATGGCGGAGGCTGGCGAGAAGCTGACCCTGCTGGATGGTCAGGAAGTCACACTGAACGACAACACACTGGTCATTGCTGATGAGCAGAAGGCTCTGGCGATTGCCGGGGTGATGGGGGGAGAAGGTTCCGGCGTCAGTGACCAGACCCGTCATATCTTCCTGGAAAGCGCATTCTTTGATCCGATTACCATTGCCGGTAAGGCCCGTTCCTATGGCTTGCACACGGACTCTTCCCACCGCTTTGAACGGGGTGTGGATTTCCAGCTGCAGAACAACGCGGTTGAACGTGCCACGGCCCTGATCGTCGAGATTTGTGGCGGTGAACCGGGTCCGGTAACGGAAGTGGCCAGCGAAGCCCACCTGCCTGCTCTGCGTGAAGTGACACTGCGTTCTGAAAAAGTGACGTCACTGCTGGGTATGGCCATCGAAAACCGTCATATCGAAGCATTACTGTCGCGCCTGGGTCTGGGCTTAACGCTTGTTGAAGAGACCGATGACCAGGCATGCTGGACGGTGTCTGTCCCCAGCTGGCGCTTTGATATTGCCATCGAAGAAGATCTGGTGGAAGAGCTTGGCCGAATTTACGGCTACAACAATCTGCCTGAGAGCACGCCGACAGCGATGTTAAAGATGAAACAGGTGGACGAGTCCCGGGTTCATGAATCAGACATTCGTCGTGTACTGACGGCCCGTGGTTATCAGGAGGCGGTGTGCTTCAGCTTTATCGCTCCGGAACTGCACCGGCTGTTTGATCCTCAGCGTGAGCCTGTTGCCCTGTCCAACCCGATTGCCAGCGATCTGTCCGTGATGCGCACAACGTTGCTGCCAGGACTGGTTAAAACCGCTGGCTACAACCTGAATCGTCAGCAAAGCCGGGTTCGTCTGTTTGAAACAGGTCTGACCTTTATCAGGGAAAAGGGCAAAGACGGCGATGAACTTAAACAGGAGCCAATGCTGGCGGCCCTGATTACTGGCAGCCGTCATCCACAAAGCTGGCAGGGTAAGGCTGAAGCTGTTGACTTCTTTGACCTGAAAGGCGATTTCGAAGCGGTCTTAGCCCTGGGGCAGGCCGGTAATGAGTTTGTGTTCCGCAAGGGCGAGCATGCTGCCATGCATCCTGGCCAGTGTGCCGAAATTGTTCGTGCTGGCAAAGTGATTGGTCATATTGGGGCCTTGCACCCATCGCTGGCAAAGACGATGGATATGCCCGCTGCGGTTTACCTGGTTGAGCTCAGCCTGAAAGCGGTGACTGAAGGCCAAGTTACCCGTTTTGCAGCCCTGTCGAAGTATCCTGAAGTTCGCCGTGACCTGGCACTGGTGGTTAATGCCGCCACTGCTGCTGGCGATATTGAACGGGTAATTGCCAGTGAAGCCGGTGAACTGTTGCGCCGGGTCAATACTTTTGATGTTTATGCCGGTCAGGGTATTGAAGCAGGGTTCAAGAGCCTGGCCATGGGCTTGACCTTACAGCATCCTTCCCGCACTCTAAAGGATGACGAGGTTAATGAGCTGGTTGACCGTGTTGTTGCCCGCTTGAAACAGGACTTCGATGCCAGCCTGCGTCAGTAAACGCCAGTCAATGGCCTCAGAGTGAATAATAAGATCATGGTAATAGCCTGTTATCTTTCTTTCAGAAAACCCGATACAGCTATTACCATGGGAAAAACAAAAAAGGGGATTGGTTCATGGGAGCCCTGACGAAAGCCGATATGGCCGAGCGACTGAATGAAGAGCTTGGCCTTAACAAACGCGAAGCCAAAGAGATGGTCGAGCTGTTTTTTGAGGAAATTCGCCAGTCTCTCGAAAAAAACCAATCGGTGAAACTGTCCGGCTTTGGTAACTTTGATTTGCGCGATAAACGTCAAAGACCAGGCCGGAACCCGAAAACGGGAGAGGAAATCCCGATCACCCCACGACGTGTGGTGACCTTCAAACCCGGTCAGAAACTCAAGGCGAGAGTGGAAACCTATGCAGGACATGGAACTCAGGACGAGTGATCTGCCAGCTATCCCTGGCAAACGCTACTTTACCATTGGCGAAGTCAGTGAGCTCTGTTTGGTTAAGTCTCATGTGCTGCGCTATTGGGAGCAGGAATTTCCCCAACTGTCACCGGTTCGTCGAGGTAATCGGCGCTATTACCGCCATGAGGACGTACAGCTGGTTCGACAGATCCGCAGTCTTTTATACGATCAGCGCTTTACCATCGATGGAGCCCGCACGCAGCTGAAGCGACATGCGGTTAAGCGACAAACGTTTGATTATCGTACTGAAATAGCGCAGGCAATATCGGAATTAGAAGCAGTTGTTGATATTTTGTCCTGAGCTAAATGATTTGGAACAGGCAATCACTTCATCCGAAGAAGTAGCTGAGTGGTGGTTTTTCCCAGGGCGGAATCCAGGATACTGGATCAATGAGAAAGGTGATGTCTTGCAAGTAATATTTTTCCCAGAGACTATCACAGCCATGATAACGTTTTTGCTTTAAGAGCCTGGGATTGTCTTTCAATTTCTGGATGTTATCCAATCCAAGTTTCAGCGCAATAAGTTCTTCGGGTGTGTTGCCATTTCTATCTTTATTATCACGTGTTGTTGTCGGTAATCTCTCCGGGAAATCGTGGTAACGGTAGCCATGTTTTCTTGCCAAAGCGCAATTTATATTGTCGGTTGTTTCCATTTGCTCCCGTTGCAGATATTCGAAAACTTCATGATCATCCTGCTCCACAGCACAATGAAGCAAAGTTTTCTGGTCTTCTGATTTGTGAAATAAATACGCTCGGTAATGTTCACTCCCCATGAAATGACTGCAAAGCTCACGTACTACTTTAAGACTGCTGTGACTTGCCGCCAGACTAAACAGGCTATTGCGTTTGTCGTTCGTGGTATTTGCCAGTTTACCCAATTTTCTGAGTGCTTCCATAAGGGTGAGTGCCCCTTCATTCCAGCCGGTCAAAAGGGCAAAGTGCAAGGCCGTGTCGTGGTTCATGGCAATTGGCAGGATATTTCTAATCTCGCCAGGGTCCTCCAGTCGTGCAGCATTAGCAGCGATAGCCGCAGTGACAGAGATAGTAGTAGTGATAGTAATGGAATCGGGAGTAGAAGACGTAGTGGTAGTAGAACAAGACGCCGTGTGTTGATCAATGCGACTCCGGCAGACATCATTCTTGAGAGCGAGCTGTAAGAGCTTCATATCACCTGCGAGACAGGCAATGTGCAATGGGGTTAAATCACAAGGGAGATCCCAGTCGTTTAATCCACCTTCAGCACTTTTTAATAGTCCAGCAACCACCTGAGCCTTTTCGACCAGCATTTTAATGTCTGTCAACTCCGTAAAGACCTTGGCAACCTCACTGCTGGAAGACCCGTTTGTTGGTATAACCTTCAATCCTTCGGATTGCGTCTCCTGGGCTGCTGAAGACGGAAAAGACGGATTAATTTGAGAAGTATTGACATCCATAACAAGGTGACCTCGAACGTGTACCTGCGTAATTTGAATACACGACCGGCACAAAGTTCCTCACTACAATCAAAAATTTCCCATCACTTATTTACCAGGGGTGAAGAGTAGAACGTGGAGATGTTCTGTGATAAACCGGAAAGCCATGGCAATCGATTCTGCCTGGTCAGAAATTACTTCGGAACAGGCAGTGACTGATCACTTCATACGAGGTTGCATGATCTAAACGGCGAAATCCAGGATATAGGCTGCATTAAACCAGTAATGTCTTGCAAGTAGTAATTTAGCCAGGGGTTTTTATTGTCACTAAAACGTACTTCCTCTACAAGTTTGGGATTGTCATGAAATTGCTGGATATAACGCAGACCAGCTTTCATTGCGGCAAGTTTCTCGGGTGTATTACCATTTCTATCTTTATCAGCACGCGTTGTTCTCGGGAGCATCCGGAGCTGGTTGTCCTGATCATTCGCCGAACCTGCGATCATTTCTCTGGTTGCGGACATTTGCTGATCTTGCAGATAGTTGAAAACTTCCGGACCATTCTGGTCTACTGCACAATGAAGCAAGGTTCTCTGGTGTTCTGATTTGTGAAACAGATACTCCCGATAATTTTCACTCGCCTTGAAAGAATCGCAAAGCCCACGAACAACTTCAAGACTGCTGTGACTTGCCGCCAGACTGAGCAGGCTTTCGCCTCTGTCGTTAATCGTGTTTTTCAGTTTATCCTGAACATCAAGCTCTTCGATAAGCGTTAATGCTCCTTTGTCCCAGCCGGTCAGCAGGGCAAAATGCAAAGCCGTGTCGTGGTTCGTGGCAATTGGCCGTTGATCACCAACTTCGTTATTGCCCTCTGGTGATGCAGTTGCTGCATTGGCAGTAGTTTCATTTGCAGTAGCATCAACATCAGTATCAGCAGATGTTTGCTGATCAATGTGCTCCTGGCAAAAATCATCCAGCATTGCGAGTTTTAACAGTTCCATATCACCAGCAAGACAGGCAATATGCAACGGGGTTAAATTACAGGGAAACTCCCAGTCGTTTAATTTACCGTCAGGATCTTTTAATTGTCTGGCAACCGCCTTGGCTTTTTCGACCAGCGTTTCTGTGTCTGTCAACTTCGGGAAGACTTTAGCCATCTCACTGCAGGATGGCTCTGTTGCTGGTATGGCTTCCACTCCTTCGTGTTGCTTCTCCTGAACTGGTGAAGCTGGAACTTGCCGTATAATTTGAGAACCAGTGACATTCATAACAAAGTGACCTCGGACATGAGCCTGCGTTGTTTGAACACCTGATCGATACAAAGTTCCTGACCAAAACCGAAAAAAAACTTTTCATCACCCATTCACCGGGGTTGAAGCGTCGAACCTGAAGTCAGCCTTCCAGCGATCAATGGCCACAATGGCATTGGCCGGATCTGAAATGGGAAATTCTGTTATGCAGTCCCAACAGTTTCAAGACCTTCTTAATGCATATCACAGCCCTTGTAGGAACTCTTCCATCCAGTCATCGTTGTTGACCAGTTCTGACTCTGTCGCCAATGAATCCAATGTCGCCAATGAATCAAAATCCCATTCCACTATTTCATCAAGCCCAAGTGGGTCTCTTCTCCTTTTCTCGCTGGCTTCATTCCATTCTTTCCGTGTTTCTGAATCCACTGCGTAGCTCATTTTGCAGATAGCAGTGCTTAATTCAACATAAGTCATTCGGCTTCGGTGGGGTTCCAGCAGTTCAAGTTCTGCATTTCCCAATTCGCGAAAACGATCCAGAGCTTCCATTGCCGCGTCAAAGTCAGATAGCGGCCCTTGAATGCGACTGTTGGCAACCTGGTTCCCTTGAGTTGGTATGCCTGCCCTTGCTGGAAGTCCTTGCTGAGGGATTGATGTTACTACTGGCGTTTTTGCTGCCTCAATCTGTTCCAACTTTGCAACCACCGCTTTCTTAACGAGGTCTGGAACAATGCCGTCTTTATCATCTTTGATAACCGGGCTGAGTGCCGTGCATAAACGGGCGTTTAGCTGGCCGCTGCTGGCATAGTGTTCAAGAGATGACCAGACCGCAGGCTTTAATGGTTTATTGCAATTGATTAGACTGATAATCAGAGAGGGTGCCACCAGGTATGGTATTTTTTTAGGCTCGGCTTTCTTGGGCTCTTTGGTTCTCGCTTTCATTTGGGCTAATTTTGCCTCAAGCCTGATCGCATAGAGATCGCGCTTGTCCTGAGGCTTTTTATACCATTGTTCTGTGAACTCGGTTGCCTTGAAAAAGGCGGTTAACTGTTGCAATGTCCAGTTCTTGATAACAAAGCCGGTATCTCTGAGGGTAAACTCTGGATTTTGGAGTACAACCGGATCGCCATCGGCTGGCAAAACGGTTAGTCTTTGATTCTTGAATTGATATTCTGTTTGTTCAAGCTCAATTAACATGGCCGTGATAAAGCGCCACAGGCGTTCCTGGCCCGACATGGCGGGATCACCACCGACCATCACCCCTCTTTTATCATCTGTTGACACTCGGTTTGAAAAGCAGAGATCCGGTATTTTCTCTGGTTCAGGTAGAGAGTGGTTTGTGAGCAGCATTCCTGCCAGCAACCGTTGCTGAATCGTGACATCTGGAGCGGTTTCAGGTGTAGCCTGATAGTCAAGGCAGGCATCCATGAATTGCTGCATTTTGTGTTGTCCAAGCACCCGATGTAACCCGCGCCACTGTGAGATGGTGGGCAAGGTTTTGAATAGCTCATCCATCTTATCCGCGTATTTTGAGCGGTTATCTTCTGATTGTTGCCAGAGAATCTCCAGCATCGTGCGTTTGGATTGCGTGAAGTCAAATCGCTGGCCAAGCTGTTGGCAAAGTGGTTTTAATGCATACCACTGTTCCTGAGTCGGGGCTGGCTTCAGGTTTCTGCAAAGTTCAAGGTATTCCTGCCTCTCAGATTCAGGGAGTTGCGTTAGTGCAAATTTTGTTAAAGCCAGTGGTGCAGGAATGGATAATGCCTTAGTGAGTACTCCTTTGCCGCGTGGATTTTCACGATATTTTTCAATCCAGAACTGGATGCCAGTTCCTCCATGGATAGCCAATATCGGTAGCAATGATTTCAGCGCAGCACGAACAGCCACTCTGTCATTTCGAGGACTCTTGTGGGCAGCCAGATATTGTTGGAATTCGGCAATTTTCATGCGCCATTTTGCGGGCCCAGAGAAGAACAGAGCCAGTGCTTTCATTTGACTCGATTCTAAAAGATCTTCATCACTATTGTCGTCGCCATGTTCAGTGGTACAACCATGCTGATTAAGACATTGGCGAAGTGTTTTCTCATTTTCAGTCAGCTTTTCTCCTGAGGGCAAACCAAAACTGGCAAATATTCGGAAAGAAAGTTTCAGAATATTCTTATTTTCATCCGAGGGTAGCCATTGAACGAACGCCTCCACCTTCGCTTTGTCGGGCAAGCCTTTGCCATGACACATGGAGGAAAAGGCCCGCAGCAGTTCCAGGCTGAATTCGCCGTTCACCTTCCAGCACTCCCACGCCACGAACGCTTCCACCTTCGCTTTGTCGGGCAAGCCCCTACTGCTCATCATGGAGGAAAAGGCCCGCAGCAGTTCCAGGCTGAATTCGCCGTTCACCTTCCAGCACTCCCACGCCACGAACACTTCCACCTTCGCTTTGTCGGGCAAGCCTTTGCCATGACACATGGAGGAAAAGGCCCGCAGCAGTTCCAGGCTGAATTCGCCGTTCACCTTCCAGCACTCCCACGCCACGAACGCTTCCACCTTCGCTTTGTCGGGCAAGCCTTTGCCATTACACATGGAGGAAAAGGCCCGCAGCAGTTCCAGGCTGAATTCGCCGTTCACCTTCCAGCACTCCCACGCTTTGAGCGTTTCCACCTTCGCTTTGTCGGGCAAGCCTTTGCCATGACACATGGAGGAAAAGGCCCGCAGCAGTTCCAGGCTGAATTCGCCGTTCACCTTCCAGCACTCCCACGCCACGAACACTTCCACCTTCGCTTTGTCGGGCAAGCCTTTGCCATTACACATGGAGGAAAAGGCTCGCAGCAGTTCCAGGCTGAATTCGCCGTTCACCTTCCAGCACTCCCACGCCACGAACGCTTCCACCTTCGCTTTGTCGGGCAAGCCCCTAATGCTCATCATGGAGGAAAAGGCCCGCAGCAGTTCCAGGCTGAATTCGCCGTTCACCTTCCAGCACTCCCACGCTTTGAGCGTTTCCACCTTCGCTTTGTCGGGCAAGCCTTTGCCATGACACATGGAGGAAAAGGCCCGCAGCAGTTCCAGGCTGAATTCGCCGTTCACCTTCCAGCACTCCCACGCCACGAACGCTTCCACCTTCGCTTTGTCGGGCAAGCCCCTACTGCTCATCATGGAGGAAAAGGCCCGCAGCAGTTCCAGGCTGAACTCGCCGTTCACCTTCCAGCACTCCCACGCTTTGAGTGCTTTCACCTTCGCTTTGTCGGGCAAGCCTTTGCCATGACACATGGAGGAAAAGGCCCGCAGCAGTTCCAGGCTGAATTCGCCGTTCACCTTCCAGCACTCCCACGCCACGAACGCTTCCACCTTCGCTTTGTCGGGCAAGCCCCTGGTGCTCATCATGGAGGAAAAGGCCCGCAGCAGTTCCAGGCTGAATTCGCCGTTCACCTTCCAGCACTCCCACGCTTTGAGCGCTTCCACCTTCGCTTTGTCGGGCAAGCCTTTGCCATGACACATGGAGGAAAAGGCCCGCAGTAGTTCCAGGCTGAATTCGCCGTTCACCTTCCAGCACTCCCACGCTTTGAGCGCTTCCACCTTCGCTTTGTCGGGCAAGCCTTTGCCATGACACATGGAGGAAAAGGCCCGCAGCAGTTCCAGGCTGAATTCGCTGTTCACCTTCCAGCACTCCCACGCCACGAACGCTTCCACCTTCGCTTTGTCGGGCAAGCCTTTGCCATTACACATGGAGGAAAAGGCCCGCAGCAGTTCCAGGCTGAATTCGCCGTTCACCTTCCAGCACTCCCACGCCACGAACGCTTCCACCTTCGCTTTGTCGGGCAAGCCTTTGCCATGACACATGGAGGAAAAGGCCCGCAGCAGTTCCAGGCTGAATTCGCCGTTCACCTTCCAGCACTCCCACGCCACGAACGCTTCCACCTTCGCTTTGTCGGGCAAGCCCCTACTGCTCATCATGGAGGAAAAGGCCCGCAGCAGTTCCAGGCTGAATTCGCCGTTCACCTTCCAGCACTCCCACGCCACGAACGCTTCCACCTTCGCTTTGTCGGGCAAGCCCCTACTGCTCATCATGGAGGAAAAGGCCCGCAGCAGTTCCAGGCTGAATTCGTCGTTCACCTTCCAGCACTCCCACGCCACGAACGCTTCCACCTTCGCTTTGTCGGGCAAGCCTTTGCCATTACACATGGAGGAAAAGGCCCGCAGCAGTTCCAGGCTGAATTCGCCGTTCACCTTCCAGCACTCCCACGCTTTGAGCGCTTCCACCTTCGCTTTGTCGGGCAAGCCTTTGCCATTACACATGGAGGAAAAGGCCCGCAGCAGTTCCAGGCTGAATTCGCCGTTCACCTTCCAGCACTCCCACGCTTTGAGCGCTTCCACCTTCGCTTTGTCGGGCAAGCCTTTGCCGTTACACATGGAGGCAATCTGTTTCAAGCATGGGTTAGCAGCAACCGCCTGAATGTTTTCCTCGCTTTCTTCTGCAAACTTTTTTATCTGAGTCTTCGAATTGAGCATGCTGGTAAGGCAGCTGGTATTTGTAATCTGCTGGGGATTTACAGCTAAGAAGAACGTGTTGGCCTTGGCAAAATAGCCTTTGAAAGTCTGAGAATCTTTAACAATGCTGAAGTTTTTTAACTTGGAAAAGAGGGAATGTGCGGGCGGCTTTCCCCTGTCTCGCGCTAACTGGATTTTCCTGTCTTTGAGGTTTTTCAGAAGAGTCCCGGCATGCGTTAATATTGCTTGAATTGCTTGATTATTTAAATGTGTTCGCAGTTCATTTTGCTGGCTTACAGAAAATTCTGAAATTGATGTTTCACTGTTAATTTCTGTAGTGAGCGGTACATCCTTCATTGGTTCAGGCATGACCTGCACCATCGCTGAGGTATGTTCATTGCCAGTTAATAGCCTGTTGTCGCTGGTTGTTGGTAGATTTATTGATATCCCCGGAAGCGTGGAAGCTGCGTCAGCAGACATGGCCGTGTCAGTCTCCATTGGCTCCGGATTACCCTGAACCGAAGTCGAAGAAGAGCGCTCAATACACGAGTTATTGCCAGTAACACGCCTGAGCTTTATGGGGGAAATGGTCCCGGATTCAGGTTGCTGTTGATGCGGTGGCAACGCTCCAGTGTCCGTTGTTGTCTTTTCAATCTGGCGACCTGCCATGCTCCGCTTTCTTTTGCGTTTGTGGCTGGTTGACGGCTCGTCTCTTCCAGCTGCAGTAGATGTTAACCTGGATACAGTATCTGCGGTTGCTGAGGAGGAAGGTGACTGCATGGTTTGTTTGGAGGTCCTCCCTGTTTCCAGTTGGAGAATCGTTTGGGTGAAAGTCTCATACTGACTGTATTTTCAGGGTTTGCGCTCCACGCAATCCCCCATAGCAACAAATTTCGTCCGGCCTGATATGGGGTAACGGCCAAACACCGGTATGATGTTTACTGAAATACTACACCGTTCCAGTGAGAGGCCGCCCCGATGGAAGTATGTCAGCCGTTGGCGAAAACCGCTAATACTTGCCACGCTCTTGAGCAGCTCGAACTCATGTTGATTCGCCTGCGCCAGCATCATAATTCGATCCGGCACTTTGAAGATTATGAAAACCAGGTCCATGCTCTTTTTGCTCAGGCAAAGTGTGAGGTTCTTGCAAATGATCTGGCTTCACTCGACGTCGATGCACCAGTCATTGAGTTCAATGGCACCTGCTATCACCGGGCATTGCGTTGTTCTGCAACTTATCAGTCAGCTGTCGGCCCTATCCGGGTTGCCCGTACACTGTACCGGCATGGCAAAGAAAGCTGGGACCATATATGACACCGGTTTTTGGTGGTTTGACTTTCTTCTTGATATTCGCTTCCGGTTTCCTCTAATTTCAGGTAGGCACCAATTTAACCAGCGTATGTTGCCATTTTAACCGTAAAATGCTTGAGTCAGGGCAACTGGTTTATCCTTGTAGGAACTCTTCCATCCAGTCATTGTTGTTGACCCGTTCTGACTCGGTCGCAAATAAATCAAAATCCGGCGACAATAAATCAGAATCCGATTCCCAAATGTCAATGTCAATTTCGTTCAGCCCAAGAGGGTCTTTTTTTCTGCATTCTAAGGCTGAATGCCAGGCGTTTTGTGTCTGTTTATCCACATCATAATGGTTGATCTTTTGGAGAACACTTATTAACTGCGGAAGTATCATCTCTTTCCGATAGGGTTCCAATAGTTCAAGTTCTCTATTCCCCAATATCGGAAAACGATCCAGCTCTTCCATTGCCGCTTCAAAGGTAAATTTCGGCCCTTGAATGCTCCTGGTGGAATCCTGATCCCAAGGGGGGGGCGTGCTTGCAGGAGGTTGTTGCAGAGCGATTGCTGTTACTACGGGTGTTTTTGTTGTCTCAATCTGTACCAACTTTTCAGCCACTGCATTTTTAACGAGCTCAGGAACAACACCATCATTATCATTTCGGATAACCGGGCTGAGCGCCTTACATAAACTTGTGGTTAGCTGGCCGTTGCTGGCATAGTGTTCCAGAGATGACCACACCGCTGGCTTTAATGGTTTTTTGTATTTGATGATATTGATAATCATGGAAGGTGACAGCAGAAATGCTGCTTTTTTAGGCTCAGCTTTCCTGGTCTCTTTGGTTCTTGCTTTCATTTGGGCTAATTTTGCCTCAAGCCTGATCGCATAGGGCTCCCGTTTGTCCTGAGGCTTTTCATACCATTGTTCTGTGAATTCAGTTGCCTTGAAAAAGGCGGTCAACTGTTCCAATGTCCAGTTCTTTATAACAAGGCCAGTATCCGTGAGGGTAAAATCCGGTTTTTGGAGTACAACCGGTTCACCATCGGTTGGCATGACAGTAAGCTTTTGATTCCTGAATTGATACTCTGTTTGTTTAAGCTCGAACAGTATGGCCGTGATAAAGTACCACAGGCGTTCCTGGCCCAACATGACGTGATCACCATCAACAACTACGCCTCTTTCATCATCAGTTGACACCCGGTTTGAAAAGCAGAGATCCGGTATATCGATGTGTTCAGGCAGATAGTGGTTTGTCAGTAACATTCCTTCCAGCAACCGTTGCTGAATCGTGACATCAGGAGCAGTTTCAGGTGCAGCCTGATAGTCAAGACAGGCATCCATGAATTGCTGCATTTTGTGTTGTCCAAGCACCCGATGTAACCCGCGCCACTGTGAGACGGTGGGCAAGGTTTTGAATAGCTCATCCATCTTATCCGCGTATTTTGAGCGGTTATCTTCTGATTGTTGCCAGAGAATCTCCAGCATCGTGCGTTTAGATTGCGTGAAGTCAAATTGCTGGCCAAGCTGTTGGCAAAGTGGTTTTAATGCATACCACTGTTCCTGAGTTGGGGCTGGCTTCAGGTTTCTGCAAAGTTCAAGGTATTCCTGCATCTCAGATTCAGGGAGTTGCGTTAGTGCAAATTTTGTTAAAGCCAATGGTGCAGGAATGGATAATGTTTTAGTGAGTACTCCTTTGCCGCGTGGATTTTCACGATATTTTTCAATCCAGAACTGGATACCAGTTCCTC